>CAVWYL010000010.1:0-41649 GCA_963759225.1 uncultured Acidimicrobiales bacterium
GCTCAGGGGGTGGCGATGCCGCGGATGAGCAGGTCCCACAGCTCCTCCGCCTCGGCCGCGCCGTCCGGCCCGATCGACGAGCCGCTGATCGTCGCTGCGAACGCGTTGAACATGATCGCCTGCAGCACGACGCCGGCGACCCGGCGGTGGTGCAGCCCGGTGCGGATGGCGCCGGCCGCCGCGGCGTCGTCGATCATCCGCTCGAAGAGCGACACGACCGGGATGAACGCCCGCGACGCCTCCCTCGGGTGGGCGGTCAGCAGCTGCTGGCCGAACTCGGCCATGGCCGCGGGCGTCGGGCCGGTCTTGCGGGGCGTGCGCGTCTTCGGCGTCGGCCGGCACAGCTGGTAATGCTCGACCGCGAAGCGGTGCAGCCGCTCCATCGGGTCGTCCACGCCCGCGATGAGCTCCTCGAGGTGCTCGGCGGTCGAGCGCACCGACTCCTCGAACAGGGCGAGCAGCAGCTCGTGCTTGCCGGCGAAGTACTGGTAGAAGCTGCGCAGCGACTGGCCGGACCGCTCGACCACGTCCTGGACCGTGAACTCCCGGCCCGTCGGTGCGCATCAGCTCGAGGGCGGCGTCGAGGAACCGCTGCACCCGCTGCTCGGCCCGGGCCCGTGCCGGGTCGAGCGACCGCGCGACCGCCAGCTCGCGCCAACTGCCGGCCCGCTCGGTCGCGGACGCGTCGGCCGCCGGTGGGTTTCGCGCCATGAGGAAGGTTACTCCCGGTAGAAGCCATACCAACGTTCGGAGAGTCGCTGATTTCCCTCGGCTGGACGCTACCGAACGGTAAGAAGAGAACGAGCACTTATAAGCAGGGTCACGTGTTCCGCCCGCCGTTCACGCCGATGACCTGGCCGGTGACGTAGCTGGCCTCGTCCCGCACGAGGAACGAGCACGCGGCGGCGATGTCCTCGGGCCGGCCGACCCGGCGCACCGGCGTCTGCGCCGCGTGGTGGTCGACGCCCTTGCCGAGGAGCCCCCGGCTCTCGGTCCTGCGCAGCATGGGCGTGTCGATGAAGCCGGGCGGGATCGTGTTGACGGTGATGCCCTTGGGGCCGAGCTCCAGCGCCAGCGCCTTGGTGAACCCGATCACGCCCGCCTTGGACGCCACGTAGTGGGTCATCAGCGGCTGGCCGCCCTGCGCGCTCGACGAGGAGATGTTCACGATCCGGCCCCAGCCCGCCGCGAGCATGTCGGGCACGACCGCCTGGCAGCAGTGGAACGTGCCGGTGAGGTTGACCTCCAGCAGGCGGTTCCACGTCTCGGCGTGATCTTGAGGAACGCGCCGAAGCCGTCGAGCCCGGCGCTGTTGACGAGGACGGTGGGCGCGCCGAGCCCGGCCGGAGCTCGTCGACCGCGGCGTCGATCGTGGCCCGGTCGGTCACGTCCGCGGTCAGGCCGACGGCCGTGCCGCCGGCGGCGGCGATCTTGGCCGCCGCGGCCGCGGCGGCGTCGCCGTCGCGGTCGAGCACGGCGACCGCCAGGCCGTCGGCGGCCAGCCGCTCGGCGATGGCCAGCCCGATGCCCGAGCCGCCCCCGGTGACGATGGCCGTGCGCTCGGTCCCGCCCGCCGTCACTGGATCGGCTCGTCGCCGGCGAAGGTCGTGCGGTGCATGTCGCGGGGCGAGTCGGGTCGTAGGGGCACGCCCGGTGGAGCACGCCGCGGTTGTCCCAGATGACCACGTCGCCGACCGACCACTCGTGGCGGTAGACGCGGTCGGGCGTGGTCGACCGGGCCAGCAGGTCGTCCAGCAGCGCCCGGCCGTCCTCGGGGCTCATGCCGACGACGTGGTCGGTCGTGGCGCCGAGGACGAGGGAGCGGCGGCCGCGAGGTGCCTCCACACGAGCGGGTGCTCCTTGGCCGGCCGCGTGCGCCACAGCGCCAGCTCCTCGGGCGTCGGGTCGTGGTTGAACAGCCGCTGCGACGCCTCGATGGTGTGGACGACCCGCACGGACGCCAGCCGCTCCTTCTCGTCGTCGGTGAGGTCGTCGTAGGCGGCGTAGGTGCTGGCGAACTCGGTCTCGCCCCCGGTCTCGGCCACGGCGTGGGCGCTGAGCATCGTCGCCATGATCGGGATGTCGTCGGTGCAGCCGTCGATGTGCCAGTCGAAGGTGCCCCGGAGGTAGCCGGCCGACGGGTTCTTCGCCGGGTCGAGCGTGACCCGGAAGATCTCGGGGAGCTCGCCCTTCCCGAACACCTCGACCTGGCCGAGCTTCTTGCTGAACGCGACCTGGGTGGCGTCGTCGATGTGCAGGTCGCGGAACACGAGGGCGCCGTTGGCCTCGAGCGCCTCGAGGCACGCCGCGGGCAGGTCGTCGTCGTGCAGCAGCCGGTCCCGGTCGACGTCCTTGACCTCGGCCCCGACCGTGGCGCCGAGCTTCTCGGTGGTGATCACAGCCATCAGAGGAAGACTCTAATGATCGGAGAATGAGGTTTCCAGCGCGTCCTCGCGGAGCTGCTGGCGCAGCAGGAACTTCTGGACCTTGCCCGACGGCGTGCGGGGGAACTCGTCGACCACGTGCAGCGACTCGGGCCACTTCTGGCGGGCCAGCCCGGCGGCGGCCAGGTGGTCGCGCACCTCGTCGAGCGACGGCGCCGTGGCCTCGCCCCGCAGGCGCACCACCGCGGCGGCGCGCTCGCCGAGGCGGGCGTCGGGGGCGGCCACGACGCTGACCTCGGCGATGGCGTCGAGGCCGAGCAGCAGCTCCTCGACCTCCTGGGCGCTGATGTTCTCGCCGCCCCGGATGATGATGTCGGACACCCGGTCGGTGATCGTGAGGTAGCCGTCGCCGTCGAGCACGCCCACGTCGCCGGTGCGGTACCAGCCCTCGTCGTCGAACACCGCGGCGGTCAGCTCGGGGTCGGTGTAGCCCAGGCAGCAGTCGGGGCCCCGGCTGACGATCTCGCCGCCGTCCTCCAGCCGGATCTCGACGCCCGGCAGCGGGCGGCCGTCGGTCGTGAGCCGCTTGTCCTCGGGGTCGTCGACGGGCAGCCGGTGATCGACGGGTGCTCGGTGCTGCCGTAGGAGCGGAAGACCTTGATGCCGAGCCGGGTCGCCCGCTCGGTGACGGCGACCGGCACGGTCGACCCGCCGAGGCCGGCGAAGGGCATCAGCGCCAGGTGCTCGTCGGTGAAGTCGGGGTGGTCGAGCAGGCTCGTCAGGAAGTAGGTGGCGCCGCCGCCCATGCCGAGCCCCTCCTCGCGCATCAGGCGCAGCACCTCGCCCGGGTCCCAGACGTCGACCAGGTTGACCGGCCGGTCCCGCAGCAGCGGCACGAGGAAGGCGTTGAGCATGCCGATGAAGTGGCCGACCGGCGCGCCGGTGATCTGCGGCGGGCCGCCCGTGGGGAACATGTGGTCGAGCTGGCGGGTCTCGCAGCCGATCGTGCGGTGCGAGTGGACGACGCCCTTGGGGTCGCGGGTGGTGCCCGACGTGAAGCCGACGATCGCGGGCGCATCGGGGTCGACGGCAGCCGGGCCGGCGAGGGGCTCGGCGTCGAGCAGGTCGGCGAACGGGGTCGCCGCGGCCGGCAGGGTCGCCCGGCGTGTCGCCGACGACGAGCCACAGCGGGACGGGGTGCCGGGCCAGCACGTCCTCCCACACGGCCAGGTGGTCGGCGTGGCCGAACCGGTCGGCGGTGACGACGACGTCGGGCTCGGTGGCACCGACGATGTAGTCGACCTCCTTGGCGCCGTAGAAGTGGACGATCGGCACGACCACCGCCCCGAGGTAGGCGGCGGCCCAGAACGTGATGCCGGCCTCGACCCAGTTGGGCAGCTGGAACACGACGACGCTGCCCGGCCCGACGCCCCGGGCGCCCAGCGCGGCGGCCAGCGAGCGGGCGGCCCGGTCGACGTCGGCGAACGTGCCGTTCCACGGCCGCACGGCCGAGCGCACCCGGAACCCCACGTCGCCATGGCGGCCGAGGCCGTCGGCCACCATCCCGCCGAGCGTGGCGTCGGTCCACCAGCCCTCGGCCCGGTAGCGGTCGGCCAGGGGCGGCGGCACCGACCGCAGGCGCCAGCGCCTCGGCCGATCGTCGTCGGTCGTGTCACGGGACCCCTCCCCCTCGCCACTGCATGATGCCCGTCGCGCCAACGCATGTCGCCCGCTGTGCCAACTGCGTGTCGCCCGTTGTGCCAACAGCGTTGCCGCTCTATGAGAACTAGATTATCGTAGCCTGTCATGGCGACCTCGGCAGCACCGGCTCCCCAGCCGGGCGCCGTCCGCGACCACGGGTTCCACCCGCTGCGGGTCCGCCACGTCGTGCGCGAGACCGCCGAGGCCAGCTCCTTCGTGCTGGACGTGCCCGCCGAGCTCCGCGACGCCTTCGCCTACGAGGCCGGCCAGTTCCTCACCTTCCGGGTGAGGTCGACGGCGAGACGCACCACCGGTGCTACTCGATGTCGTCGGCGCCCGCGGTCGACGACGAGCTCCAGGTCACCGTCAAGCGGGTGCCCGGCGGGGTGGTGTCGAACTGGATGATCGACACGCTCGCCCCCGGCGACGTGGTCGAGGTCAGCGCGCCCGCCGGCGTCTTCTGCCTCGGCCCCGGCGACGGCGACGTCGTCGCCTTCGGCGCCGGCAGCGGGATCACGCCCGTGTTCTCGCTGCTCAAGACGGCGCTGGCCACGACCTCGCGCCGGGTCCGCCTGCTCTACGCCAACCGCGACCGGGACGCGGTGATCTTCGGCGCCGAGCTCGACGCCCTCGCCGAGCGCCACCCCGACCGGCTCGAGGTGATCCACCACCTCGACGTCGAGCGGGGCTTCGTCGACGCCGAGGCCCTCGGCCCGTTCGTCGAGGGCGCCGCCGGCGCCGACTGCTACGTCTGCGGCCCCGCGCCGTTCATGGACATCGTGGAGGAGGCGCTGCTGGCGCGGGCGTCGCCGCCGACCGCATCCACATCGAGCGGTTCAGCCCGGTGGAGCCGCCCCCGGCGGCGGACGCTGGCCGAGGCCGGCGAGACCGTCACCCGGGTCACGGTCGAGCTCGACGGCCGCACCGGCACCGTCGACCACCACCCGGGCACCACGATCCTGCAGACCGCCCGCCAGATGGGGATGGCGCCGCCGTTCTCGTGCGAGTCGGGCAACTGCGCCACCTGCATGGCCAAGCTGGTCGAGGGCGAGGTGAAGATGTACGTCAACGACGTCCTGACCGACGACGAGGTGGCGGAGGGCTGGGTGCTGACCTGCCAGTCCGTGCCCACCTCGGCCACGGTGCACGTCGTCTACGAGGGGAGCTGACATGGAGCCGTCGCAGATGGCCGACATCATCGAGATCGAGCAGGTGCTCGCCCGCTACGCCGTCGGCATGACGAAGGACGACATCGAGGCGGTCATCGACGTGTTCACCCCGGACGGCACCTACAGCGCCTTCGGGTCGACCTACACGCTCGCCGACTTCCCGACGCTGGTGGCGGCCGCGCCCAAGGGCCTGTTCCTCATCGGCACGCCGGCGATCGAGCTCGACGGCGACACCGGCACCGGCGAGCAGCCGCTGTGCTTCGTCGACCAGACGAACCACGACATGCGCATCGGCTGGTACACCGACACCTACCGTCGCACCGAGCGCGGCTGGCGGCTCCAGACCCGGTCGATGACGTTCCTGCGCCGCAGCGGCGCCCGCGACGCCGGCAAGCCCCACGATCCGACCCGGCCCGAGCCGACGTCCGCGGCGGCGGGATAGCCGCCGGCATGGACCTGCGCGAGTTCCGGGCGGCGCTCGACGGCTGGCTCGACGAGGAGGCCGGCGAGCTCGCCCCCGACCCCGCCGGGCGGGAGTCGCTCGACGGGCAGATGGCCCAGCTGTCCAAGGTCAAGCGGCTGACGTACGACGCCGGCTGGATGCGCTGGGGCTGGCCCGAGCGGGTCGGCGGGCTCGGCGGGTCGACGCTGCTGCGCGGCTACCTCGGCGAGGCGCTGACCGCCCGCGACCTGGTCGAGCCCGGCATCTACTCGATGACCGAGGTCCTGGCGCCGACCATGATCGACTACGCGCCGCCCGAGCTGGCCGCCACGATGGTGCCCCGGCTGCTGCGGGGCGACGAGACGTGGTGCCAGGGCTTCTCCGAGCCGGGCACGGGCAGCAACCTCGCCTCGCTGTCGTGCCGGGCGACGCGCACCGACGACGGGTGGCGGGTCACGGGCCAGAAGGTGTGGACCAGCCTGGCCCAGTTCGCCCAGCGCTGCGTGCTGCTGACGCGCACCGGCACGCCCGAGTCCGCCCACCGGGGCATCACCGCCCTGTTCGTCGACATGGACACGCCCGGCATCACGGTGCGGCCGATCGAGACGATGCACGGCGCCCTCGAGTTCTGCGAGGTGTTCTTCGACGACGTGGCCGTGCCGTTCGACCGCACCCTCGGCGACGTCGGGCAGGGCTGGTCGGTGGCGATGGACCTGCTGCCGTACGAGCGCAGCACCTCGCTGTGGCACCGGGGCGCCTACCTGTACCGGCGGCTGGAGCTGCTGCTCGCCGCCGCGCCGCCGGGGGCCGTGCCCGCCGCCGAGGTGGGCGAGGTGTTCCAGCAGCTGTACGCCCTGCGGGCCCGGTCCCGGGCGACGCAGCACCGGCTGGCGGCGGGCGAGCGGCTGGGCCCGGAGACGTCGGTCGACAAGATCCTGCTGGCCACCGCCGAGCAGGCCGTGTTCGACCTCGTGGCCGACGGGCTCGCCGACGACGTGCTGCTGGGCGACGACGTCGCCGGCGAGCGGTGGCGGTCGGAGTACCTCTACTCGCGGGCGGCCACGATCTACGGGGGCAGCGCCGAGATCCAGCGCAACATCGTCGCCCGCCGCCTGCTCGACCTGGGGGCCGACCGGTGATGGACGCCGAGGAGCGCGAGCTGTTCACCAAGAGCCTCCGCCACGCCACCGCGCGGCACACCGGGGCGGCGCTCGACGCGGCCCTCGACGACCTGGGCTGGCGGGACGCGCTCGACGGCCGACCCCGACACCGCGGTCGCCACGCTGTTCGCGCTGCAGGGCGCCGCCGCGACCTCGTCGTCCGCGCTCGACCACGTGGTCGTCGCCGCGCTGGGACTCGACCCCGACCCGGGGCTGGGGGTCGTGCTGCCCGCACTCGGCCGCACCGACCCGCCCGGGACGCCGGCGGGCGGCGGCGTCGCCGTCGCGGGGCTGGGCACGTCCGGGCTGTCGCACCGGGACCGGGCCGTCGTCGTGACCGGGGACGGGCAGGGGTGCGTCGCCGCCGTCGTCGCCACCGCGGACCTCGACGT
The DNA here is from genome assembly GCA_963759225.1 of uncultured Acidimicrobiales bacterium. GTDB lineage: Bacteria > Actinomycetota > Acidimicrobiia > Acidimicrobiales > VFJN01 > ZC4RG19. Next base: position 7,249 of record CAVWYL010000010.1, read on the forward strand.
GCGGGCCGTCCACGGCATCGACCCGCTCCTCGGCCTCGTCGCGGTCGCCGTCGACGGCGTGGCGGTACCCGAGGCCGCGGACCGGGCGCCGGTGCCGTGGGCCGCGGCGGTGGCCGCCGGGCAGCGAGCCCTCGCCCACGAGCTGGTCGGCGCGTCGCGCCGGATGCTCGACCTGGCCCGCGAGCACGCGGTCGAGCGGGTCCAGTTCGGGCGGCCGATCGCCGCCTTCCAGGCCGTGCGCCACCGGCTGGCCGAGAGCTTCGTGGCCATCGAGGCCGCCGACGCCGCGCTGGCGCCGCCGCCGGGGACGACGACCCGCCGCTGGCCGCCGCGCTGGCCAAGGCGCTCGCCGGGCGCAGCGCCCGCACCGTGGCCCGCCACTGCCAGCAGGTGCTGGCCGGCATCGGGTTCACCACCGAGCACGACCTGCACCGCTACGTCCGCCGGGTCCTGGTGCTCGACCGCTTGCTCGGCGACAGCCGCTCGCTCACCCGGCAGCTCGGCGAGGACCTGCTCGACCGGCGGGCGCTGCCCGCGCTGCCGCCCCTGTGACGAGGAGTCGTTGATGGACCTGGGCCTGCCTCTGACCCACGAGAGGAGAGGAACCCCGTGACCCAGGTCGCCTTCGCCCCCGACGTGTTCACCTGGCCGGCGGACGAGCCGCAGCTGATCGGCGGCCGGTGCCCGAGCTGCGCCGCGGTCACGTTCCCGCAGAAGCCCTCGTGCCCGCGGTGCGGCACCGCCGGTCTCGAGCGCCACCTGCTGCCCCGGCGGGGGACGCTGTGGACGTGGACCACCCAGGACTTCCTGCCCAAGGAGCCCTACGCCAGCGGCGAGACGCCCGAGACGTTCCGGCCCTACGGCGTCGGGCTGGTGCAGCTCGGCGACGAGGTGCGGGTCGAGGCCCGCCTGACCGAGAGCGACCCGGCCGGGCTCGAGTTCGGCATGGAGGTCGAGCTGGTGATCGTGCCGTTCCGGATCGACGAGGACGGCACCGAGGTCGTGACCTACGCGTTCCAGCCCGTGTGAATCGAGGGGAGACCGAGACATGGAGGACGTCGCGATCATCGGCGTCGGGCTGCACCCGTTCGGGCGGTTCGCCGGCAAGTCCGCCATCGACATGGCCGCCGAGGCGGTGCGGGCCGCCTGCACCGACGCCGGCGTGCAGTGGACGGACGTCCAGTTCGCGTTCGGGGGCAGCTACGAGGTCGACAACCCCGACGCGGTGATCGGGCTGCTGGGGCTCACCGGCATCCCGTTCATGGACGTCTACAACGGGTGCGCCACCGCGGCCACCGCGCTGCAGCTGACGGCCGACGCCATCCGGTCGGGCCAGTACGACATCGGGGTGGCGGTGGGGATGGACAAGCACGATCCCGGGGCGTTCACCGCCGACCCGGTCGACTACGGGGCGCCGTCCTGGTACGGCGAGATGGGCTACTTCCTGACGACCAAGTTCTTCGGGATGAAGATCAACCGGTACATGCACGACCACGGGATCTCGCACGAGACCCTGGCCCGGGTGGCGGCCAAGGCGTACCGCAACGGCGCCCTGAACCCGAACGCGTTCCGCCGCAAGCCGATCCCGGAGGAGGACATCCTCGGGTCGCGGATGCTCAACTACCCGCTGACCCAGTACATGTTCTGCGCGCCCGACGAGGGCGCGGCCGCCGCGGTGCTGTGCCGGGCCGACATCGCCGCCCGCTACACGTCCGACGCCCGTCTACCTGCGGGCGTCGACGCTGCGCACGCGCCGCTACGGCGCCCACGAGGTCCACAGCACGTGGGCGGCGGTGGACCAGGACGACGCCCCGACGGTGTACGCGTCGCGGGCCGCCTACGAGGAGGCCGGCATCGGGCCCGAGGACGTCGACGTGGTCCAGCTCCAGGACACCGACGCCGGCGCCGAGGTCATCCACATGGCCGAGAACGGCTTCTGCGCCGACGGCGAGCAGGAGAAGCTGATCGCCGAGGGCGCCACCGAGATCGGCGGGGCGCTGCCGGTCAACACCGACGGCGGGCTGATCGCCAACGGCGAGCCGGTCGGCGCCTCGGGCCTGCGCCAGGTGCACGAGCTGGTCCTCCAGCTGCGGGGCCAGGCCGGCGACCGCCAGGTCCCCGGCACCCCGCGGGTCGGCTACGCCCAGCTCTACGGCGCCCCGGGCACGGCCGGCGTCTCGATCCTGAGCACCTGAGGGGGCCGGCGATGGCGACCTACGTCCTGGTCCACGGCGGCGCCCACGGCGGCTGGTGCTACGGCCCGGTCGCCCGGCTCCTGCGGGCCGCGGGCCACGAGGTCCACGCCCCGACGCTGACCGGCCTCGGGGAGCGGGCCCACCTGCTCGGCCCGGGCATCGACCTCGACACCCACATCACCGACGTCGTCGCGGTCCTGCACTACGAGGACCTGCGCGACGTGATCCTGGTCGGCCACAGCTACGGCGGCATGGTCATCACCGGCGTCGCCGACCGCGCCCCCGACCGGGTCGGCCATCTGGTCTACCTCGACGCGGCCACGCCGGTCGACGGCGAGTCCCTGGCCGAGCTGGCCGCCCCGCTGATGCAGGCGGCCCGCGCCCAGGCCCGGGTGGTGGACGGCGTGGAGCTGGTGCTGTTCCCGGGCACCGAGCCGCTGCCGCACTACGGCGTGACCGACCCGGACACGATCGCCTGGATGACGGAGCGCCTCACCCCCCACCCGTTCGCCACCTTCGAGCAACCGCTGCGGCTGCGCGACGAGGCCGCGCTGGCGGAGATCCCCCAGACCCACATCGTCTGCACGTCGACCCTGGCCACCCGCGACCCGGCCCGCATCGCCCCGGCCCGCGACGCCGGCCGCCTCTGGGACATCGACACCGGCCACGACCTCATGATCACCGAACCCCGGGCGGTCGCCGAGCTGCTCCTCCGGGTGGCGGCGCTGATCTGAACTAGCCGAAATGTCGGCGGGTCAGCCTGGATCCAGCGGGGTAGCCATCGGCAGTTCCGGCACCCTCGCCGGCCGGGAACCGTCACGATCGCCGGTCGGCCGGGCGACGATCTGAAGCCGGGTACCCTGGGGAGCATCTTTCGGCAGGCAGGGATCGAAAGGCGAGGGCGATGAGCGCATACGCGGTGATCATCGAGGGCGAGCCGGGATCGTTCTCGGCCTACGTGCCCGCCCTCCCTGGCTGTGTCGCGACGGGTCGCTCCGTGGAGCAGGCAGAGCAGCGCATCCGTGATGCGATCCGCTTGCACATCGACAGCCTCCGGTCTCATGGCGAGCCGGTGCCTGAGCCGACGACGGCCACCGTGAGGCTCGTCGACGTCGCTTGAGCGGAAAGTCGGCGGGCAGCCGGGTCAGCGGGGGAGGCCGAGGACCCGGTCGGCGATGATGTTGCGCTGGATCTGGGACGTGCCGCCGGCGATGGTGCCGGCGAAGCTGCGGAGGTAGCGCTCCCACCAGCTGGCCGTGTAGGCCTCGGAGTGCAGCGGGTCGAGCGGGGCGCTGCGGAGGTCGGGGTCGAGGCCGTCGGGGCCGAGGGCCTCCAGCATGTGCAGGTTCGCGGCCTGCGCCGCCTCGGAGCCCATCAGCTTGAGGATCGACTGCTCGGTCGCCTCGACGCCGCGGCGGGCCTTGGCCAGCGTGCGGTAGCCGAGCATGCGCAGCGCGTAGGCGTCCACCACCAGGTTGCCGAACCAGTCGAGCACCAGCGGGTCGTCGGCCAGGCCCCGCTCGACCAGCGTGGCCCCGCCGTGCCCGACGAGGTCGTCGAGCCGCTCGGCGGAGCCCAGCCACAGCATCGCCCGCTCGTGCCCGAGCGAGCCCGTCGCCACCCGCCAGCCGTCGTTGAGGTCACCGATCAGGTTCTCGGCCGGCACCTCGACGTCGTCGAAGAACACCTCGTTGAAGTCGAGGTCGTCGGGCGACACGATCGACCCGAACGGGCGCCGGGTCAGCCCGGGGCTGTCGGTCGGGACCACCAGCACGCTGATGCCCCGGTGCTTGGCGGCGTCGGGGTCGGTGCGGACGAAGGCCAGGATGACGTCGGCGTCGTGGGCGCCCGACGTCCACACCTTCTGCCCGTTCACGACGAACCGGTCGCCGTCGAGGACCGCCCGGGTCCGCAGGCCGGCCAGGTCGGAGCCGGCGTCCGGCTCGCTCATGCCCAGCGCCGCGGTGATCTCGGCCCGCAGGATCGGCACCGCCCACCGGCGCTTCTGCTCCTCGGTGCCGAACGCCAGGATCGACGGCACGATGATGCTGAGCCCCTGGGGGTTGTAGCTCGGGTAGATCCGGTGGCGCCCCAGCTCCTCCTGGTGGACGAACTGCTCGACCAGGGAGGCGTTGCGGCCCCCGTACTCGGGCGGGTTCCCGGGCACCAGCCAGCCGGCGTCGAACATCTTGCGCTGCCACTCGCGGGCCCACGCCGGGATGTCGGCGCTGGAGTGCGCCCGCTCGGCCGACGCCGTCGCCTCGTCGGGCTCGTTCTCGTCGAGCCACGCCACGAACTCGCGGCGGAACGCCTCGGTCGCATCGTCGAAGCGGTCCTCCGTGGGCTCGATGCCGGCGAGGACCAGCCGGGCCGCGGCGGCCCGGTGCTCGGCGGTCGCCCCCAGCAGCGGCTCGCCCACCTTGGCCCGCCGCAGGTAGAGCTGCAGGTCGTTCTCCCACGTGAAGCCGAGGCCGCCGAACAGCTGGACCCCGTGCTGCGCCGCGATGCGCTGGCAGTCGCCCGCGGCGGCCTTGGCCAGCGAGGCCGCCAGCGCCCGGCGGGGATCGTCCTCGGCGATGGCCTGCGCCGCGAAGTGGCACAGCCCCCGGGCCCGCTCGATCGCGACGTACACGTCGACGGCCATGTGCCGGACCGCCTGGAACGACCCGATCGGCACGCCGAACTGCTTCCGGTCCCGGACGTGGGCCACCACGATCTCGAGCAGCCGCTGGGACGCCCCCACCATGACGGCGGCCAGCCCGGCCACGGCCTCCTGCCGGGCCCGGGCCACCCCGTCCCCGACGCCGGGGCCGGTGAAGGCCCGGTCGCCGGCCACCCGCACCCCGGTGACGTCCACGGCCGCCAGGTGGAACGCGCCGTCGAACGTCGGCTCCCGGGTGGCGGCGAGGTCGCCGGCCGGCACGACGAACACGCCCACGCCCTCGTCGGTGGCGGCGACGACCGCGACCTCGTCGGCGCGGTCGCCGTCGATCACGTGGCGCGCCGTCCCGTCGAGCGACCCAGCCGTCGCCGTCGGGCCGGGCCCGGACGGTGTCGGCGGCGAACGCCGCCGCGCCGGTCGCGCCGGCGCACACGGCGGCCAGCAGGGGCAGGGGGCGGGGCCGGTCGTCGCCGGCGCACTCGCGCAGGACCGGCACGTACTGGCTCGTCGTGGCCAGGAACGGGGTCGGGTCGGCCACCCGGCCGAGCTCCTCGAGGGTGACGACCAGCTCGACGGCGGACATGCCCATGCCGCCGTCCTCGGCCGGCACGGTGAGGCTCGGCCAGTCGAGCCCGACGAACGTCTTCCACAGGCCGCTGCCGTCGTCGCTGCCGGCGACCGCGGCCCGCACGAGCGCGGGCGGGCACTCCCGCTCGACGATGTCCCGCACGACGGCCTGCAGCTCGAGCTGCCCCTCGTCGAGTTCGAAGTCCACGGATGTGCGCCCTCCTCGGGTCTCAGGTGTCGCGGGACAGCAGCCGGTCGAGGTTGGCCCGCAGCTCGGGCGACGTGAACGACCGGTCCTCCGCCGTCAGCGCGAAGTCGAGTGTCGCCAGCACCGCCCGCTCCAGGTGCATGTTGAGGATGCGCTTGGTGTCCTCGGTGGCCCGCCGGGGCAGCTTGGCGATGCGCCGGGCGCACGCCAGGGCCGCGTCGACGACCTCGTCGTCCGGGCACACGTGGTTGACGAGCCCGATCTGGGCCGCCCGCGCCGCCGGGATCCGGTCGCCGGTCAGCGCGTACTCCTTGGCCAGCTGCAGGCTGGTGAGCAGGGGCCACGTCACCGGCCCGCCGTCGGCGGCCACCAGGCCCACGAGCACGTGGGGGTCGGCGAGGTGGGCGCTCTCGGCCATGAACACGATGTCGGACAGCGCCACGAGGCTGCAGCCGAGCCCGACCGCCGGGCCGTTGACCGCGGCCACGATCGGGACCCGGCACGCCACCATGCCGGTCACGATCTGGCGGCCGTGGGTGAGGGACACGCGCCGGAGCGCCTCGTCGGTGGCCAGCTCGTCGATGTAGCCGAAGTCGCCGCCGGCGGAGAACGCCCGGCCGTTGCCGGTCAGGACCGCCACCCGGGCGTCGTCGTCGGCGTCGAGCTGCGGGAACAGCGCGGCGAGGCCGGCGTGGAGCTCGTGGTTCGTGGCGTTGAGCTGCTCGGGCCGGTTGAGCCGGATCACCCGGACCGGGCCGTCGGCCTCGACCTGCAGGGCGTCGGGGAGGTCGTAGGCCGTCATGACGGCAACCCGAGGATGCGGCCGGCCACGAGGTTGCGCTGGATCTGCGACGTGCCCCCCATGACGCTCTGCGCCCGGCTGTACAGGTACACCTTCAGCCACGTGTCGTCGCCGTCGCCGTGGGCGGCGCCGCCGACGCCGAGCGCGGCGTGGCCGACCGCCTGCTCGACCTGGGTCATGAGCAGCTTGTCGACCGAGCCCTCGGGGCCGTGCGAGATCCCGTCGAGGCGGTCGGACAGCCGCCGGCACACGTGCAGCCGCAGCATCTCGGCCTCGACGATCGCCCAGCCGAGGTCGCGCCGCTGCTCGGGCCCGTAGCGATCGGGCTCGTCACGCACCATGCCGGTCAGCTCCTTCACCAGCTTCTTGTAGCGGGCGACGTAGCCCAGCTCGCCGGGCTCGCGCTCGTGGCTGACCACCGTCATCGCCAGCCGCCAGCCCTCGCCCGGGGCGCCGATCATGTCGGACGCCGGGACGCGGGCGCCGTCGAAGAGCACCTCGCCGAACTCGGTGGTGATGCCGTTGATCATCTTCAGCGGCCGCTGCTCGATGCCGGGCTGGCGCATCGCCACCCGGAAGGCCGACAGGCCCTTGTGCTTGGGCACGTCGTGGTCGGTCCGGGCCAGCACCAGGCACCAGTCGGCGACGTCCGAGTAGCTGGTCCACACCTTGTGGCCGGAGATGACGTACTCGTCGCCGTCACGGTCGGCCCGGGTGCGCAGCGACGCCAGGTCGGACCCGGCGTCGGGCTCGCTGAACCCCTGGCACCACCGGTCGCGGCCGTTGACGATGCCGGGCAGGAACCGCCGCCGGATGTCGTCGTTGCCGTGCTCGAGGATGCCCTGCACCAGGTAGCCCAGGCTCGGCCGGGGCGGGGCGCCCGCGGCGGCGATCTCCTCGTCGACGATCACGTCGTAGACGCTCGGCATCGCCCGCCCGCCGATGTCGGTGGGCCAGGACACGCCGAAGAAGCCGGCGTCGTAGAGCGCCCGGTGCCAGTCGGCCTGCCCGGCCCAGTAGTCGTCGGACGTCGAGGACGCCGGCAGGCCGGGGTCGTTGTCGCGGAGCCAGGTGCGCAGACGGGAGCGGAACGCCGCCTCGTCGGGCGAGTCACCGAAGTCCATCTGCGTCTCCGATCCCGTGGTGGTCGAGGACCCGGGCGAGGTTGGTGCCCGTGCCCCCGAGGACGTCGGCGGACAGGAGCGCCCGCCGCAGGTACACGTGGGCCAGGCACTCCCAGGTGTTGCCGATGCCGCCGTGGACCTGGATGGCGGTCTCGCAGACCGTCCGGGCCGCCCGGGCACAGTACGCCTTGGCCACGGCGGCGGCGGCGAGCGCGTCGCCGGCCGGCAGGGCGTCGACCGCCCAGGCGGCGTGCAGGGCGGCGCTGCGGGCGCCCTCCTCGGCGACGAAGGCGTCGGCCAGCAGGTGCTGGACGGCCTGGAACGAGCCGATCGGCTGGCCGTACTGCCGGCGCTCCCGGGCGTAGTCGGTGGCGAGCCGCACGGCGCCGCGCATGGTGCCGACGAGGTCGGCGGACGCCAGGGCGAGCCCCAGCGCCGTCCACCGCGCCTCGGCGTCGTCGGTGAGGATGCGGCCCTGGTCGGGGACGGGGGCGATGGCGGCGGCCGGGTCGAGCGCGACGGTCGAGCGGGTGAGGTCGACCCGGTCGGTGCCGGCGGGCAGCGGGACCTGCCCGAGCGTGTGGCCGCCGGGCGCCGGCACGAGCAGCAGCGCCGCCGTCGCGCCCCGGGTGTCGACGGCCACGGCGCCGCGGGTGGCGCCGCAGGCGACGGCGGTGAGGTCGGGGGCCAGCGCGACGGTCTCGGGCGACGGGGCCGCCGGCGCCCCGGCCAGCCGCCGGAGCTCGGCCGCCAGCGTCGGGCCCAGGAAGGGGGCGTCGGCGAGGCCGCGGCCCAGCTCCTCGGCCACGAGGGCGACCTCGACGCCCGAGGCCCAGGGCGCACCGTCGTCGGTGGCCGTGCGCAGCTCGCGCCAGCCCGACGCGTCGACGGCGGCGTCCAGCTTGGCGGCCCGCTCGGGGTCGTCGAGCGCGCCGACGGCGTGCGGGCCCAGCCGGTCGACGACCTGGGCGGCCGAGTCCCGCAGGGCCCGCTGCTCGGGGGAGAGGCGGACGTCCATCACACCACCTCCCACGCGTCGCGCAGCGTGCGGCGGAGCACCTTGCCGGACGGGAGCCGGGGGATGGTGTCGACCTCGACGACCCGCCGCAGCTGCTTGTAGGTCGCCAGCGAGCCGGCGACCAGCGCTTCGAGCTCGCCGTCGGCCACCGGCCGGTCGGGGTCGAGCTGGACGGCGGCGACGGGGACCTCGCCCGCCCGCTCGTCGGGGACGCCGAACACGGCGCAGTCGACGACGGCGGGGTGGCCGTGGAGCACGGCCTCGACCTCGGCGGGCGCCACCTGGAAGCCGTTCACCTTGATCATCTCCTTCGAGCGGTCGGTGAGGTGGACCCAGCCCTCGGGCTCGAGCCAGCCGACGTCGCCCGTGCGGTACCAGCCGTCGACGAACGCGTCGGCGTCGGCCTCGCCCGGCAGGTAACCGGCCATGACCGACGGGCTGCGGGCCTGGATCTCGCCGGTGCCGCCGGGACCGAGCACGTCGCCGGTGTCGAGGTCGGCCACGCGCAGCTCGACGCCGGCGGGTGGCAGCCCGGCCGAGTCGAGGCGCCAGGCCGACGGCTCGCCGACCGGGTTGGCGGCGAGCACCGGCAGCTCGCTGGCGCCGTACGCCGCCAGCCAGCGGACCCCGGTGCGCTCGGTGACGGCGCGGGCGACGCTCTCGGTGACGGGGGTGGCACCCCACATGATGTAGCGCAGCGAGGAGAGGTCGTGCTCCTCCAGCCGGGGGTGGTTGGCGAGGGCCAGGGCGATGGGGGCGACGGCCATCTCCAGCGTGATGCGGTCGGCGGCGATGCGGCGCAGGACCTCGTCGAGGTCGAAGCGGCGGTGCAGGCGCACGGTGGCGCCGGCCTCGGCCGCGGCGAGCAGGTTGAGCAGGCCGAGGATGTGCGACGGGGGCGTGGCCACCTGGAAGCGGTCGTCGGGCCCGAGGCCGAGGGCGGCGCACCAGTCGCGGGTGGCGTGGCCGATCGACCGGTGCGTGTGGCGCACGGCCTTGGGCAGTCCGGTCGTCCCGGAGCTGAACACCAGGATCACGTCGTCGGTGCCGGCCGCGGGGCGGCCGGTGCCGGCCGGCCGGGTCCGGCTGTGGGCGAGCGCCGCGGCCATCGTCGCCGCGTCGTCGAGGTCGGTGACGCCGCCGGCGCCCAGCCGGTCGGCCAGCAGCGGGGCGGCCGGTCCGTCGGCGACGGCGTGGCCGGGGGACGTGAGCCCGAGGGCGTGGTCGACCTCGATCTCCTTCCAGGCCGGGCTGAGCAGCACCGCGGCCGCGCCGAGCTTGCTGACGGCGTGGACGACGGCGACGAACTCGACCCGGTTCGACGTCATCGACCGCCACCCGGCCGCCGGGTCCGACGCCCTGCGCCGCGAGGTGGCGGGCGAACGCGTTGGCGAGCCCGTCGAGGTCGCCGAAGGTCCAGGCCTCGTCCCCCGCCCACAGCGCGTCCCTGTCGCCGAGACGGTCCGCGGCGCGCTCCAGACCGCCGTGCATCAGGGTCGACATCGGAAACATTGTTCTCCGCTGGCGAGATCGACGTCAACACAGACCGCGTGTACGGTTCGCCGCCATGGTCGCGAGCAGCCCCGACGAGATCCAGCGGCTGGTCATCGCCCGGGGACTGCTGGCGCGGGCCCGCAGCGCGTGACACGGTCGCGTCCGCGATCGATCGTGAGGAGCTGACGTGGACACACAGAGCGAGATCGCCCGGGTCGGCGTCGTCGGCTGCGGGCTGATGGGATCGGGCATCGCCGAGGTGTCCGCCCGCGCCGGGCTCGACGTCGTGGTCGTCGAGGCCGACGACGAGGCGGCCGCCGCCGGCCGGCCCGCGTCGAGGCGTCGCTCGGCCAGGGGGTCCGGCGCGGCAAGCTGACGGAGGAGGACCGGGACGCCACCGCGGCGCGGATCCTCGTGACCAGCGAGCCCGACGCGCTCGGCGACCGCCAGCTCGTCGTGGAGGCGGTGCCGGAGCTGGAGCCGCTCAAGCTCGACACGTTCAGGATGATCGACAAGGTCGTGGCCGACGAGGGGGCCGTCCTGGCGTCCAACACGTCGTCGATCCCGATCATGAAGCTGGCGATGGCCACCCACCGGCCCGAGCAGGTCATCGGCGTCCACTTCTTCAACCCGGTGCCGGTGCTGCCGCTGGTCGAGCTGGTGCCGTCGATGCTGACGTCGCCCGACGCCCTCGGCCGGGCGGCGGCGTTCGCGTCGGACACGCTCGGCAAGCACGTCATCCGGTCGCAGGACCGGGCCGGCTTCGTGGTGAACGCCCTGCTGATCCCGTACCTGCTGTCGTCGATCCGCATGCTGGAGTCGGGCTTCGCCACGGCCGAGGACATCGACACGGGCATGGTCCAGGGGTGCGCCCACCCGATGGGGCCGCTGGCGCTCTCCGACCTGATCGGTCTCGACACGGTGATGGCCGTGGCCCAGTCGATGTACGACGAGTTCAAGGAGCCCCTGTACGCCCCGCCGCCGATGCTGCTGCGGATGGTCGACGCCGGGCTGCTCGGCGCGCAAGTCGGGCCGCGGGTTCCACCAGTACGTCGCCGCAGGTGACGTGCGGTCGTCGTCGGCAACCCGAAGCCCGGCTCGCGCACCCGCCAGGCGGCCGAGATGGTGGCCGAGCGCCTCACCGGCGCCCCGCCGGCCACCGTGATCGAGCTGTCGGAGCTCGGCCCGGCGCTGCTCGGCTGGGGCGACCCCGCCGTCGAGGCCGCCAAGCAGGCGGTGGCCGCCGCCGGCCTGGTGGTCTTCGCGTCGCCCACCTACAAGGCGACCTACACGGGGCTGCTCAAGCTGTTCCTCGACCAGTTCGCCGCCGGCGAGCTGCACGGCACGACCGCCGTCGCCCTCATGCTCGGCGGGTCGCCGCACCACGCCCTGGCGGGGGAGCTGACCCTCAAGCCGGTCCTGTCCGAGATCGGCTGCAGCTGCCCGACGCCGGCCCTGTTCCTGGTCGACTCCGCCTGGGAGGCGAGCCCCGAGCTCGACACCTGGCTGACCCGGGCCCGCGACGTCCTGCGGCTGGAGTACCCGACGTAGGGGCGGCCGTCGGCCGTTTGTCCGCATCGGCGTTCATTCGTCCTGGTTTCCGGTACGAATGAACGCCGGACGGCTTGCCGCTAGCCGTTCTCCTTCGCGATCGCCTCGCGCACGGCGGGGGCGATCTCCGTGGCCCAGCGGCCGAGGGAGACGGGGTCGTGCGATCCGGAACCGGGCGGGAACAGGATGAAGCCCGAGGCGTCGTGGTCCAGCACCGCGCCGGTCAGCTCCTCGACCCACTGCCCGACGGAGCCGCCGATCCAGCGGCCGTCGCCGTCGCGGGTGGCCGCCACCGGCCGGTCGGTGATGCGACCGGGGAAGTTGAAGACCGTGCGGATGTCGTGCGGATCGCGGCCCGCGGCCGAGGCCGCGTCGTCGATCACCGGGCGCGACTCCCGGTAGCGCTCGCTGAGCCAGTCCGCCGCGTGGCCGGGGATCCAGCCGTCGGCGACCCGGCCGGTGGCCGCCAGGGACCTCGGGCCGACCGACCCGGTCCACACGGGGGGTGCGGCCACGGGCGCCGGCTCGATCCGGTCCACGTGGTAGTGGCGCCCGTGGTGGGTCACCGGTGGACCGCCCCCCGACAGCGACTTGACCAGGACGATCGCCTCCTCGAAGGCGTCCACGGCCTCGCCCGGTGCGAGCCGGGGCACGCCCATGTCGGCGATCCGGTCCCACAGCCCGCCCGCCCCCATGCCGAGCACGATGCGGCCGCCGGAGAGCGCGGACAGCGACGTCACCGTCCGCGCCAGCATGGGCGCGGGCCGGGTCGGCAGGTTGGTGACGTTGGCGAGACCCGCGATGTGCTGCGTGCCCCCGAGCAGGAACCCGACCGTGGCGTACGCGTCCAGGCGCCCGCCGATGTAGGGGTGGTCCGACAGCGAGAAGAGGTCGAGGCCGTCACGGTCGGCCTGTCGGGCGGTGCGCAGCAGCTCCGGCACGTCGTCGACGCCGGTGTGGGCGCCGAAGCCGAAGACGACGTCGTGGACGGGCACGGTGGGCCTCCTGGGGTGAATATCGTTCGTACTACGAACTATATTCGTCCGGCTCCAGGAACACGACCGGAACCTCGTTGTCCACCACGACCCGGCCGAGCAGACCCGCGAGCGTGTCGCGCTCGGTGGCGCTCAGCCCCGCCGGCAGCCGGTCGATCCGGCGGCAGGCCTCGGCGTAGAACTCGGCGGCGAGACGGCGGCCCTCGGGCGTGAGGGCGACCCGTACGGCACGCGTGTCCCGGGGGTCCGGCTCGCGCCGGACCAGGCCGTTGCGCTCGGTGCGGTCGACCAGGCCGGTGAGGCTCGACTTGGCCAGCCCCAGCATGGCGCCCAGCTCGCCCATGCCGTACGCCTGCGGCATCAGCACGCACAGCAGCTGCCCCTGCTGGGGGGTCAGGCCGTGCTCCCGGCTGGACTGGGCGTACACGGCGTTCACCAGGAACGAGGACCGCACGAGCGCGGCCACGACCCCGATCTGGTCACCGTCGTCGCTGTCCACGGGCGCAGCGTAACGTCGGCCGGCGCGAGCGGCATTGACGCGGCGACGGCCTGAGAATCAGACTCTCGGAACCGGAGAGATGCGTTGCATCACGGTCCTGGGGGGAGATCAGGTGAACCGACGACGGAGAAGTGGCGTGGCCGCGGGGCCGCTGTGGGGGTTGGCCGTGATGGGCGTGGTGGCGGCCGTCGCCGCCTGCTCGTCCGGCGGATCGTCCGGCGGCGAGGCCGGCGAGGAGCCGCCGGCGGGGGACGGGCCCGACGCCGAGGCGCCGGGGGCGGACGTGGCCCGCCCGAACGTGACCGGCCCCGTCACCGGCGGGACCCAGGGCCAGCCGTTCAACGCCATGCCGTCCGGCCTCGCCGACCGCCACGGGTACGTGGAGGAGGAGTACTTCCTCGACGGCGAGGCCACCGCCTACCAGTCCGACGGCGAGCTGAGCGAGGACGGGCGCTGGACCGTCACCCCCGCCGGCACGGCGCCGTACCGGACCCGGGTCATCGTGCGCCGGCCCGCGGACGCCGACGACTTCGACGGGACCGTGTTCGTCGAGTGGCTCAACGTCACCGCCGGCGTGGACGGCGACCCCGACTTCGGCCTCGCCCACGCCGAGCTCCTCGGGCACGGGTCGGCCTACGTCGGCGTGTCCGCCCAGGCGGTGAGCGTCGAGGGTGGCGAGGCCGCGCTGCCCATCGACATCCCCGGCGGCGGGCCCCAGCCGCTCAAGCAGTGGGACCCCGAGCGCTACGGCGAGCTCGCCCACCCCGGCGACCCCTACTCCTACGACATCTTCTCGCAGGCGGCCCAGGCCGTCCGCCGCCCCGGCGACGTGGACGTGCTCGGCGGGCTCACGGCCGAGCACGTCATCGCCATGGGCGAGTCGCAGTCGGGCGCCCGCATGATCACGTACGTGAACGCGGCCCACCCGGTGGCCGGCATCTACGACGGGTTCCTCGTCCACAGCCGGGGCGGCGGCGGCGCCCCGCTCAGCGACGGCGGGTTCGTGCTCGGCGAGGGCGTGGTCCGGGTGCGGGACGACCTCGAGGTGCCCGTGATGCAGTTCGAGACCGAGACCGACCTGTTCGGGCCGCTCGGCTTCTTCCGGGCCCGCCAGGACGACACCGACCTGCTGCGGACCTGGGAGGTGGCCGGCACCGCCCACGCCGACCAGGCGATCCTCGACTACAACGCCGAGATGGCCAGGGAGGTGGGGGGCGGCGGCTTCGACCTGGCGGCCCTGTGCGGCTCGATCAACGAGGGCCCCCAGGCCGAGGTGCTGCGGGCCGCCGTCGCCGGGCTGCGGACCTGGGTGGTCGACGGCGAGGCGCCGCCCGGGGCGCCGCCGCTCGAGGTCGCGGGCGACGCCATCGTGCGGGACGAGCGGGGCATCGCCCTCGGCGGCATCCGCACGCCACCGGTCGAGGCGCCCGTGGCGGTCCTGACCGGCGAGGCGCCGCCGGGCGGCAACATCATCTGCCTCCTGTTCGGGGAGACGCGGCCGTTCGACGCCGCCACCCTGGCCGGGCTGTACCCCACGCACCAGGACTACGTCGACGCCGTGACCGAGTCGGCCGACGCCGCCGTCGCCGCGGGGTTACCTGCTCCGGGCGGACGCCGACGCCCTCGTGGCCGAGGCCGAGGACGCCGACGTCCCACCCCCGAGCTAGGCTACCTCAGCACGTCGGACCGGGCGCCCACGACCCGCAGGTCGTGGGCGTCCTCCCGCAGGAGGAACCCGGCCCGGAGGGCCGTCGTTGGTGGCCCGGACCCACGCGGCGGCGAACCCGCCGTGCGACCCGTACCGCTCGGCCAGGCGCTCCGGCGTCAGCGGCGTGGTGGTGCCGAACAGGAAGCAGAACGACAGCCCGGTCTGGCCCAGGCCGCTCAGCTTGGCCACCGGCGCGTCCACGGCCGGGGTGCGGATCCCGCCGAGCACGTTGCCGTCGGCGTCCACCGCGAACTGCACCGGCTGGATGCTGATCGTCTCGAACCGGGGCGCCTCGGCCGGCGGCCGCCCGCCGGCGACCCACCGGGTCAGCGACGAGATCGCGGCGCGCAGCACGAAGGTCTGCGGCCCGGTGTTGACCGGCTGGTCGCAGGTGAAGTTGGGGCTCGGCTGGTTGGTCGGGTGCCGCATCGACGCGAACCAGTCCTCGACCGACGCCCGGCGGCCCGTGTCGGTGGCGCCCTGCTGGAGGCCGTACTGGTCGAAGTGGGCGGTGCCCGCCACCTCCCAGAGCCGGAACGTGGGGCTGTCGGGCTGCCGGGCGGTCAGGCCGAAGTCGTTCTCCGCCTGGAACACCAGCACGGGGACGTCGAGGTCGTCGCGGATGAGGCTGGGCGACGGCGTCGGCACGGCGGGCAGCGGCGGCTGGGTCAGGGGCGTCCCACCGGCGCCGCGGCTGTGCACCAGGTACCCGTCGTACACCCCGGCGAGCGGGTGCACGGCGTCGATGTAGGTGGTGAGGCGGACCGCGGACTGCGACTCGCCGACGGCGATCACGCGCTTGGGGGCCAGCCCGCCGAGGACCGTCGCGGCCGCGTCGCGCACGGCCTGCCCGGCCTGGGAGAACATGTCGTAGGAGTAGCTGTCGCCGGGATGGGTCAGCGACTCGTACCGCACCGGGTCCCCGAGCGGCGGGACCTTGAGCGCGTTCATCCCGACGGCCTGGGCGGACACGCCGACCCAGGCGGACCCGCTCCGGACCAGCTCGGTGTGCATGTGGATCCAGTCGGGGCTGGCGTCGGCGCCGCCGCTGACGTTGAGCCACTCGACGACCACCGTGCCGTTGAAGTCGCGGGCCCGTTCCGGCCGGTTCACGACGATCCGGGTCCGGTACGGCTCGCTGGTCGTGGGCTCGACGGTCCAGCGGCCGTCGGTGGTGAGCGGCGTCACCGGGGCGTAGGCGCTGGCCGTGCCCTCGACGAAGAACTCGGACTGCGTGTACCCCACCGTCGCGAGGTCGAACGACGTGTGGCCGAAGATGACCGGCACGCCGTTCCCGCCGGTGACCGGCGAGACCCCCGGTGACGCGGCGTCGGCGCCCGCGGCCGCGCTCGTGCAGACAGGTAGCAGGAGCGCGCACGTGACGCTCCACAGCAGACGACGAAGCATCGTCGATCCCCCCTCTTGCGCCGCCGAGTGGTGGTCAGCAACGCACCCAACGTACAGAACCACCCTGGCGGGACACAACAACAGATTTCGCCGTCTGCGTCATCGGACGGCTCGGATGGTGAGAGCGTCGATTCTCCGGGAGTACCGTCCGCATGTGCGCCACGTCGTCACCTACCCGCTGATCGCCCACCCGTACAGCCCCGAGCTGGTCACGAAGCAGGCGATCGTCCGGTTCGCCACCCGGGCCGAGGAGCTGGGGTTCGACGGCGTGGGGTTCACCGACCACCCGGCGCCGTCGCACCGCTGGCTGCAGGCCGGCGGCCACGATGCCCTCGACCCGTTCGTCGCCCTCGGCGTGGTGGCGGCGGTGACCGAGCGGCTGCACCTCGTGCCCAACATCCTCGTGCTGCCGTACCGCAACCCGTTCCTCGTCGCCAAGGCGGCCGCGACGCTCGACACGGTGTCGGGCGGGCGGTTCGTGCTGGCCGTCGCCACCGGCTACCAGCGGGGCGAGTACCGCGCCCTCGGCGTCGACTTCGACGAGCGCAACGACCTGTTCGACGAGGCGCTGGCGGTCATCCGGGGGATCTGGACCGAGGACGAGTTCGCCTACGAGGGCCACCACTTCACGGCCCGGGGCCAGACCGCCAACCCCAAGCCGGCCCACGTCCCCGTGTGGATCGGCGGCAACAGCGCGCTGTCCCGGCGCCGGGTGGCGGCGGTCGGCGACGGCTGGACCCCGTTCGCGGCGTCGGCCACGCTGGCGCAGACCGCCAAGACGCCGGTGCTCGAATCGGTCCACGACCTGAAGCCGATGCTCGACCACCTGTGGCGCTGCGTCGACGAGGCGGGCCGCGACCCGGCGGCCATCGACATCTCGCTGCAGGCGCTCGGGTGCGCGCCCCCCGGCGACGAGGCGTTCGACCCGTCCCAGCACCTCGACACGCTGGGCACGCTGGCCGGCCTCGGCGTGACCTGGGCGGGCATCGGCGTCCCCGGCGACAGCCTCGACCGGGCCCTGGAGGCGCTCGAGCAGTACGCCGAGGGCGTCATCGGCCCGCTGCGTCAGGGCGCCCCGAGCACGTAGTCGCCCGAGGTCGGGGTGGTGGTACCAGCCGGCGGCGGCCGCCGTGCCCCCGTCGACGTGGATGGTGTGGCCGGTCACGTACCCGGACAGGTCCGAGGCCAGGAACACCGCCGCGCCCGCCACGTCGTCCACGTGCCCGAGCCGTCCCAGCGGCACCGTGAGCGCGGTGCGGGCCTGCCGGGCGGCCGGGTCGTCGTCGCCGCTCGCCGCCGCCAGCCGGGCCATGCCCTCGGTCCAGGTGATGTCGGGGGCGAGGGCGTTGACCCGGATCCCGTGCGGCGCCAGCTCCAACGCCGCCGTCTTCGTGAAGTTGAGGACCCCGGCCTTGGCCGCCGCGTAGGCCGCGTAGCCCGGCGCGGCCCGCACGCCCTCGATCGAGGCGACGTTGACGATGCTGCCGCCCCGCCCGGCGTCCACCATCACCCGGCCGACGCGCTGGGTGCAGACGATGACGTGCCGCAGGTTGGCGCGGTAGAGGGCGTCGATGCCCTTCTCGGGCACGTCCAGCAGCGACGAGACGAACGTCCCGCCCGCGTTGTTCACCAGGATGTCGATGCGGCCGTAGCGGTCGAGGGTGGCCGCCACGGCCGCCTCGACCTGGTCGGTCTCGCGGACGTCGGTGACGACGGGCAGGCCGCCGATCTCGGCGGCCGCCGCCGCGCAGGTGTCCGGGTCGCGCTCCCACACGGCCACGTCGGCCCCGAAGGCGGCGAGCCCGGCGGCGATGCCCCGACCGAGGCCGGCGCCGCCGCCGGTGACGGCCGCGACCCGGCCGGCCAGCGACACGGCGGCGGGTCCGAGCGTCATGCCCGGTCCCCGGCGGCGAGGACGGCGCGGGCCCGGGCGGCGACGACCTCGTCGACCATCTGGCCCTCGAACGCGATGGTGTCGCCCCCGGCGGCGTCGAAGGCGGCCAGCAGGCGCCGCGCCGCGTCGACCTCGTCCGCGGTGGGGCGGAACGCCTCCTCGGCCAGGGGAACCTGCGCCGGGTGGATGCACATCTTCCCGGCGTAGCCGAGCGCCCGGGCGTCGCGGGCCTCGGCCAGGAACCGGTCGCCGTCGTGGAAGTCGATCGTGACCATGTCGAGCGCCGCCACGCCGGCCAGCCGGGCGGCGACGGCCACGAACGCCCGGGCCCACGCCACCTCGGCGCTGCCCGGCGTGCGCACGCCGCCCAGGTCGGCGACGTAGTCCTCGGCGCCGAAGTAGCAGGCCGCCACCGGCGCCGCCAGGACCTCGCGGGCGTCGGCGACGCCCCGCACGGTCTCCAGCCCGGCCACGACGGCCCGGTCGCCCAGCGGCTGTCCGCCACCTCGGCGCGCTGCGCCGCCGATTCGAGCTTGGGCACCACGACCGCGGCCAGGCCCGGCGGCAGCGCGGCCACGTCGCCGGCGAACCACGGCGTGGCCGGCGGGTTCACCCGCACGCACACGGGGACGACGCCGGCCAGCCCGGCGGCGGCCTCCCGCACGCTGGCGCGGGCCGCCTCCTTGGCCGCCGGGGGCACGGCGTCCTCGAGGTCGAGCACCACCGCGCCGGGCGCGGACCGCGGCGCCTTGGCCGCCAGCTCCGGCCGGTTGCCCGGCACGAACAGCAGGCTGCGCCAGTCCGGCGGCGTCATGCCGGGCGCCGGTGCATCAGCGCCGAGCGCCGGCAGCGGGCGACCAGCTCGTCGCGCTGGTTGTAGGCCCGGTGCTCGAACACGACGATGCCCTGGCCGGGCCGCGACGACGACTCCCGCGCCGAGACGACCTCGGTCTGCGCGTGGATCGAGTCGCCGGGGATCACCGGCGCGGGGAAGGCGATCTCCTCGAAGCCGAGGTTGGCGACCGTGGTGCCGAGCGTCGTCTCGAACACCGACAGCCCGATCAGCAGCGACAGCGTGAACAGGCTGTTGACCAGGCGGGTGCCGAACTCGGTCCCCTCGGCGAACGACTCGTCGAGGTGCAGCGGCTGCGCGTTCATCGTGAGCACCGAGAACAGCGTGTTGTCGGCCTCGGTGATCGTGCGGGTGACCGCGTGGTCGATCACGGTGCCCGGGGTCAGGTCCTCGAACCAACGGCCCATCACCGGCCGGGATCCTGGCATCTCGTCCTCCACACCTCGACGCGGTCCGCGCTCAGGGCGCGGGGCGGGCACCGGCAGTATCGCTCGCGTGGGCGGCCAGCTCGGCCAGGACCTCGTCGGTGTGCTCGCCCAGGCCGGGCACGTGCGGCTCCTGCGTGGCGGGCACGCCCGAGAAGGTGACGGGCCCGTTGACCGACCGCAGGGCGCCGCCCTCCAGGTCGACGAAGCCGTCGTTGGCCGCCAGCTGCGGGTCCTGCACCACCTCGGCGGGCGTCTGCGCCGGCGCCCACCACACGCCCTCGGCCTCGAACCGCTCGGCCCACTCGGCGAGCGGGCGCTGGGCGACGATCTCGTCGAGCACGGCGATGACCTCGCCGCGGTTGCGGCGGATGGCGGACGCATCGGCGAAGCGGGGGTCGTCGAGCAGGTCGGGGCGGCCGAGGGCCCGGCACACGGCCGGGATGTGGCGGGCGGCCTCGAGGCCGGTGAAGAAGAACCACTTCCCGTCGGCCGCCCGGTACGGGTTCATCAGCGGCGCCTGGTTGCGGTGGCGGGGCTCCGAGCCGGCGACCCTGCCCAGCGCCATCTGGATGCCGAGGTCCCAGCCGAGCACGTAGGCGCCGGTGCGCAGCAGCGACACCTCGACGACCCGGCCCCGGCCGGTCTGGCGCTGGTCGAGGACGGCGGCGAGCACGCCCGAGAGCGCGGCGAGGCCGGTGATGTGGTCGCCGATGCCGCCGCGGGCGTTGAGCGGGTTGCCGTCCCCGTCCGCCATCTGCGACGCCAGGCCCGAGCGGGCCCAGAACGCCCCGATGTCGTAGGTGGGGCGGTTGCGGTCCTCGCCGCGGAGCCCGTAGCCGCTGACGCTGCAGTACACGAGGTGCGGGTGGCGGGCGACGGTGGCCTCGGGCTCGAGGCCCAGCTTGTCGAGGGCGTCGGGGCGCAGGTTGCTCACGAACACGTCGGCGGTGGCGAGGAGGTCCTCGAGGTGGTCGCGGCCCGCCGCCTCGCGCAGGTCGAGCACGACGCTGCGCTTGCCCCGGTTGTCGAGGGCGAACGCGGGGTTGGGCATGTCCTCGCCGATGCCGAGCGACCCGAAGACGTGGCGCATGGGGTCGCCGGTGGGCGGCTCGACCTTGATCACGTCGGCGCCCCAGTCGGCCAGCAGCGCGGCCGCGGCCGGAGCCGCCACCCACACCCCCAGCTCGACCACCCGGAGGCCGGCGAGGGCGCCGAGGCCCGTCACGGGGCCGACACCGGCCCGCGCCGCGCGGCACGGGCCCGCAGCGTGGTCTTCTCGACCTTGCCGGCGGCGTTCACCGGCAGCTCGTCGACGATCTCGATGGCCCGGGGGACCTTGTAGTTGGCGATCTGGTCGCGGCACCAGACGAGGATCGTCGGGGCCCACCGCCGGGTCCCCGGACCGGGTCACGACGAAGGCCATGCCGACCTCGCCGAGCCGCTCGTCGGGGATGCCGATCACGGCCGCCTGCCGCACGTCGGGGTGGCGCAGCAGGTGGTCCTCGATCTCGGCCGGGTAGGCGTTGAAGCCGCCGACGATGAACATGTCCTTGGCGCGGCCCACGATGCGCAGGCAGCCCCGCTCGTCGAGCACGCCGAGGTCGCCGGTGCGCAGCCAGCCGTCGGGCGACAGCGCCTCGGCGGTCGCCGCGGGGTCGTCGAGGTAGCCGGCCATGACGCTGGGGCCGCGGAGCAGGATCTCGCCGGTCTCCCCGACCGGGAGGTCGCCGTCCGCGCCCACGATGCGGACCTCGAAGCCCGGGCGGGCCCGGCCGACCGTGGTCGCGATCGTCTCCGCGTCGTCGTCGGGACCCGTGGCGCTGGCCGTGCCGGCCTCGGTGAGCCCGTAGCCGGTGACGATGGTCGGGAACGGCAGCTCGTCGGCGATCCGGCGGATCAGCGCCACCGGGATGTCCGCCGCGCCGGTGACCGCCACCCGCAGGCTCGACAGGTCGTGGTCGTCCCGGGCCGGATGGTCGAGGATCGACTGGTACAGCGTGGGCGGCCCCGGCAGCACCGTCACCTGCTCGCCGGCGACCCGGGCCAGCACGCGGTCGACGTCGAAGACCGGCTCGGGCAGCATCGTGGCGCCCGCGGCCACGGAGGCGAGGATGCCCGCCTTCAGCCCGAACATGTGGAAGTACGGGTTGACCATCAGGTAGCGGTCGTCGGGGCCGAGCCCGGTCATCGCCACCCAGTCGGTGGCGACGCACAGCGTGCGGCCGTGCGTCATGACGACGCCCTTCGGCGAGCCCGTCGTGCCCGACGTGAACAGGATGTCCGACGGGTAGCCGTCGCTGAGCGCCGCGCTGGCGCGTCGCGAGCGCGGCGCGGGTGGCGCCCGTCGCCCGGCCCAGGAGGTCGCCCCAGCGCCACGGCGCCCGCCGGCGCGGGCCCGCGGGCCACGACCGTGGTCTGCAGGTCGGGCAGCGGGGTGCCGGTGCCGCCGAGCATCCCCAGGTAGTCGGTGCCGAGGAAGTCGGTGACCGTGACCAGCACCCGGGCCCGGCTGCGGGACAGGATGTCGGCGGCCTCGACGCCCTTGAACCGGGTGTTCACGGGCACGAGCACGGCCCCGGCCTGCAGGAGGCCGAGCAGCGCGACGATCCACTCGGCGCTGTTGGGGGCCCACAGGGCGACGCGGTCGCCGGGCTCGACGCCCGAGGCCACGAGGCCGGCGCCGAAGGTCTGCGCCTCGTCGTGCAGCCCGGCCCAGGTGAGCCGGGTGTCGCCGTCGACGACGGCGAGCCGGTCGCCGAACCGCTCGGCGGTGTCCCGGGCCATCGCCGGGATGGTCGCCCAGCCACCTTCACTCATCGATGCCCGCTCTTGCTGCTTCGCAGCGGGCCGCTCGGGCCACGCTCGCTGCATTGCGGACGCTCGCTCATCGCAGAACCGCGTCCTCGACGTTCATGAGGCGGGCGAGGTTGCCGCCCATGATCTTGCGGACGTCCTCGTCCGCCAGCCCGGCCAGCTCGTCGGCGTAGCTGGCGGGGTCGGCCAGCCCCTCGGGGTGCGGGTAGTCGGACCCGAACAGCACCCGGTCGACGCCGATCAGCTCGGCCAGCGCGCCGAGGTCCTCCTCCCAGAACGGGCTGATGTGGATGTTGCGCTTGAAGACGGTGATCGGGTCCTCGAGGAAGTCCTGCGGCATCTTCTTGTAGACGTCCGCCAGGTTGGCCAGCAGCGGCGCGGTCCAGCTGCTGCCGTTCTCGATCACCGCCACCTTGAGCGCGGGGAAGCGCGACAGGGCGCCGTGGCAGATGAGGGCGGAGACGGCGTCCTCGACGGGCCGCCACTGGCCGAGCATGCGGAACGCCTGGGGCTGGAACGGCAGCATCTCGCTGTCGCTGCCCATCCACTCGTTGGCGAAGCGGTCGTAGCCGCTGTCGGACGAGTGCATGGCGACGAGGATGTCGGCCTCGACCACCTTCTCCCAGAACGGGTCGAACTCGGGCAGGCCGAACGAGCGCGGCCCCCGGTAGCCGGGCACCGGCGCGGGCCGGATGAGCACGACCCGGGCGCCCCGCTCGACCACCCACTCGAGCTCCTCGATGGCCTTCTCGACGATCGGCAGCGTGATGACCGGCGTGGTGAAGATGCGGCCCTCGTGGTCGAACGACCAGGTCTCGTGCAGCCACTGGTTGAGGGCGTGGATGGCGGCGTGGGTCAGCTGCGGGTCGTCACGCATGCGCTCCTCGACCAGGCTCGCCAGGGTGGGGAACATCAGCGCCCGGTCGATGCCCTGCTCGTCCATCAGCTCGACGCGTGCCGCCGGCTCGCGGAACGCGGGGATCGAGCGCATCGGCTCGCCGAAGATCTCGCGGCGGCTCTTGCCCTCGGGGTTGCCGTGCCGGAAGTAGTCCTCCTGGGCCCCGGGGCGGGCCACGACCTCGAACGTGGGGTTGGGGATGTACTCGCTGATCTTCCCCCGGATCACGATCTTCTTGCGGCCCCGCACGTCGACGTAGTCGATCGCCCCCTTGTAGCGGTCCGGCAGGAACTTCGTGAGCGCGTCCTCGGTCTCGTAGAGGTGGTTGTCGGCGTCGAACACCGGGATGGAGAGGGTGGAGCTGGGCATCGGGTCTTCCTCCGATCAGAGTGACTCGGCGAGGGAGCCGAGCAGGTCGCGGGTGCGGCGCAGGGAGGCCAGCAGCTCGTCGCGGCCGTCGCCGAGCGGGACGACCCGCACCGACACGTCGGTGACGCCCGCGTCGGCGAACCCCCGCAGGCGCTTCTCGATGGCGGTCTCGCTGCCGGCGGCCAGGATGTCGCCGACGCTGCGGGCGTCGCCGTGGTCGAGCAGGCGCTGGTAGTTGGGGGACACCTCCGCCTCCGACAGGATGCGGTTGGCGCGCTCGGCGGCGGCGTCGACCTCGTCGTCGCGGCACAGGCACACCGGGATGCCGGCCACGATGCGCGGCGCCGGTCGCCCCGCGGCCTCGGCGGCCCGGGTGATGCGGGGCGCGATGTGGGTGGCGATCGCCCGCTCGTCGGCCAGCCACAGGATGGTGCCGTCGGTGCGCTCGCCGGCCAGCCGCAGCATCAGCGGGCCGAGCGCCGCGAGCAGCACCGGCGTCGGGGCGACGTCGGTGATGTCGAGGGGGTTGTGCACGCGGAACAGCTCGTTGTCGACGTCGACCATGCCCGGCCCCCGCAGGGCGGGCTCGAGCACGTCGAGGTGGGCGCGCATGGTGGGGACGGGCCGCTCGTAGGGCAGGCCGAGCATCTCGTCGATGACCCAGTGGTGCGACACGCCGAGGCCGAGGGACAGGCGGCCGCCGCACACGGCCTGGACCGAGAGCGCCTGCTGCGCCAGGGCGATGGGGTGCCGGGGCTGCACGGGGACCACCGCGGTCCCGATCTCGATGCGGGCCGTCTCGGCGCCCACGAGGGCGGCCGCGGTCAGGGCGTCGAACTCGTCGGGGATCTGGGGGATCCACACCGAGGCGAGGCCGGCCTCCTCGGCCCACCGGGCGTCGGTGCGCAGGCGGTCGACCTTGGTGGCGTAGCGGCCCCGCTCCGGGCCGATCATGACCCCGATCCGCATCGCACCCCTCCGTTGGTCGACGTGTGAGCCACGGCTCGCGAGACTGCTCCCGAGAACTATCTTCTTGTCAGAGTGTAACGTTAGTCTCAGCACTCGCGAAGAAGTAGCCCGGGAGGGAGCGACCGGTGGCGCACGAAGGCAGCCTCTACATCGGGGGCGAGTGGCGCCCGCCGGGTGCCGGTGGTGGCGGCATCGACGTCGTCTCACCCCACACCGAGGAGATCATCGACCGCGCCCCGGCCGCCGGACCCGACGACGTCGACCGCGCCGTCGCCGCCGCCCGGCGGGCCGTCGACGAGGGCCCGTGGCCCGGGCTCGACCCGGCCGAGCGCATCGACGCGCTCCGCCGCCTCGCCGCCGCCTACGGCGAGCGCCGCCGCGAGATGGCCCAGCTCATCACCGCCGAGATGGGCTCGCCCATCACGTTCTCGAAGCTCGCCCAGGCCACCCTGCCGTGGACGATGCTCGGCGCCTTCGCCGACCTCGCCGCCGCGCACCGCTGGGAGGAGGTGCGGCCCGGCTACTACGGCCAGGAGGTGACGCTCCGCAAGGAGGCCGTCGGGGTCGTCGCCGCCGTCGTCCCCTGGAACATGCCGCAGTTCTCGATCGTCGTGAAGCTGGCCCCCGCCCTGCTCGCCGGATGCGCCGTCGTGCTCAAGCCCGCGCCCGAGACGCCGCTGGACGCCCTGCTGCTGGCCGAGATGATCGACGGGCTCGGCCTGCCCCCGGGCGTCGTCAGCGTGCTGCCGGGCGGCCGGGAGACCGGCGAGCACCTCGTCGGCCACCCCCTGGTCGACAAGGTCGCGTTCACCGGCTCCACCGCCGCCGGGCGGCAGGTCGCCGCCGCGTGCGCCGACAACCTCACGCGGGTCAGCCTCGAGCTGGGCGGCAAGTCGGCCGCGATCGTGCTCGACGACGCCGATCCCGCCACGGTCGCCGCCGGCGCCCGCGTCGCCGGCCTGATGAACGGCGGGCAGGCGTGCGTCGCCCAGACCCGCTGGCTCGTGCCCGAGGCCCGCTACGGCGAGATGGTCGACGCCCTGGCCGCGTCGCTCGACGGCCTCGTCGTCGGCGACCCGGCCGACCGGGCCACCGAGATCGGCCCGCTCGTCGCCCGCCGCCAGCAGGAGCGGGTCCGCGACTACATCGAGCTCGGGCAGAAGGAGGGCGCCCGCCTGGTGGTCGGCGGCACCGGCCTCCCCGACGGCGTCGACCGGGGCTGGTACGTGCGCCCGACCCTGTTCGCGGACGTCGACAACGCCATGGGCATCGCCCGGGAGGAGATCTTCGGCCCGGTGCTCTCGGTCATC
Organism: uncultured Acidimicrobiales bacterium; assembly: GCA_963759225.1. GTDB lineage: Bacteria > Actinomycetota > Acidimicrobiia > Acidimicrobiales > VFJN01 > ZC4RG19. The sequence continues at coordinate 33,014 of CAVWYL010000010.1, forward strand.
CCGTACCGCGACGAGCACGACGCCGTCCGCATCGCCAACGACTCCGACTACGGCCTGTCGGGCTCGGTGTGGACGGGCGACGTCGACCGGGGCCTGGCGGTCGCCCGGCGGGTCCGCACGGGCACCTTCGGGGTCAACCAGCCCTACAGCATGGACCCGGCCGCCCCGTTCGGCGGGGTGAAGGCCAGCGGGTTCGGGCACGAGCTCGGGCCCGAGGGACTCGACGAGTTCCTCGACACCAAGGCGATCTCGGTGGCACCGTCGCCGTGAGCGTGACGCATCCAGGACGGCAGGAGGGGACACAGCGATGAGCGAGCGAAGCGAGCGAATCATCAGCAACGTGCGTTACCCGGCACGCAGTGCCGATCGCTCACTGCGTGCATCCCGAAGGGTGCACCAGTGAGCGCGGCCGGCACCACGGACCTGTACTACGACCCGTACGACTTCGAGATCGACGCCGATCCGTACCCGATCTGGAAGCGCCTGCGCGACGAGCAGCCGCTCTACTACAACGAGCGCTACGACTTCTACGCGCTGAGCCGCTTCGCCGACGTCGAGCGGGCGCTGGTCGACTGGCGCACCTACAGCTCCGCCCACGGCACCCTGCTCGAGATCATGAGGAGCGGGATGGAGATCCCGGCCGGGTCGATCATCTTCGAGGACCCGCCGAACCACGACCTCCACCGCGGGCTGCTGTCCCGGGTGTTCACGCCCCGCAAGATGAACGCCATCGAGCCGAAGGTGCGCGAGTTCTGCGCCCGCTCGCTCGACCCGCTCGTCGGCACCGGCGGGTTCGACTTCATCCGCGACCTCGGGGCCCAGATGCCGATGCGCACGATCGGCATGCTCCTCGGCATCCCGGAGCAGGACCAGGAGGCCCTGCGCGACAAGATCGACGACGGGTTGCGGCTCGAGGAGGGCACGATGCCCGAGTTCGACCTGTCGCACGCCGCCAACCAGGCCAGCGTGTTCGCGGACTACCTCGACTGGCGGGCGAAGAACCCGTCCGACGACCTGATGACCGAGCTGCTGCAGGCCGAGTACGACGACATCGAGGGCGTCCGGCGCCGCCTGACCCGCGAGGAGGTCCTCAACTACCTCAACCTGATCGCGGCCGCGGGCAACGAGACCACCACGCGCCTCATCGGCTGGACGGGCAAGGTGCTCGCCGACCATCCCGACCAGCGCCGCGCCATCGTCGAGGACCGCAGCCTGGTCCCCAACGCCATCGAGGAGCTCCTCCGCTACGAGCCGCCGTCGCCCGTCCAGGGACGCCTGGTGACCCAGGACGTCGAGCACTACGGGCAGGTCGTGCCGGCGGGCAGCGCCATGCTGCTGCTCAACGCCGCCGGCAACCGGGACGACCGGAAGTTCCCCGACGGCGACAGCTTCGACGTGTACCGCAGCATCGACCACCACCTGTCGTTCGGCTACGGCCTCCACTTCTGCCTCGGTGCGGCGCTGGCCCGGCTCGAGGGCCGGGTGGCGCTCGACGAGGTGCTCCAGCGGTTCCCCGAGTGGGAGATCGACACCGACAACGCGGTCCAGGCCCGGACCTCGACGGTGCGCGGCTGGGAGAAGCTGCCGGTCGTCACCCCCTGACCCCGGTTTGTCGTCTCTCACCGCGGATATCCGCGGTGAGAGACGACAACTCAGCCCTGGCCGCAGATCCTGGCGCCGGCGAACAGCGCCACCTCGACGTCGCGGGCCTCGAGGGCGTCGGCGCGGGCCGTCTCGTCGTCCGACAGCTCCCCGCGGTCGGAGAGCCGGCGCCACCGCAGGTCCTCGATCTCGCTCCGCTCGGCGGGGGTCAGGCCGCGCCAGGTGGCGACCTCCTCCACCCGGTCGTCGGCCCGGCAGCCGTCCAGCTCGTCGCGCGTCGGCGCCCGGTCGCCGGACGGCGACGGTCAGGGACTCGTCGACCGCGTCGCCCGCCTCCCACTGGTGGGTCCGCCCCCACTTCAGCCCGGCGGCGCCGTCGGCCGTGACCACGTCGAGCCCGTCCTCGATCATCCAGTAGGTGAGACCGGACCAGTGGTCGAACGGGTCGCCCACCGTCTCGACCCGGACGGTGGCCCCGGGGTCCACGGCGTCGCGCCAGCCCTCCCGCAGCGTGGCGATCATCGCCGGCTCGGCGCCGTGCGGCGGCTCGTGCCCCGCGGCCCGGTCCACGCCGGCGGCGGCCCCCGCCACCAGCACGGCGACCGCCACCCCGGCCGCCGCGGCCCGGCGCCCGGGGGTCGCCCGCACCGCCGGTTCGGCGAGACGCCAGGCGGTCCAGCCCACCGTCAGCCACACCAGGCCGCCGACGAGCTTCAGCCACTCGGCCAGGTAGGGCATGGTCGGCGCCACGAGCCGGCTCGTGGCCGGGACCGAGACCGCCAGCAGCACGAGCGTCAGCGACGCGAGCGCCGCCACGTCCGTCAGCCGGCGGCGCCGCGCCACCACCAGGCACGCCACCAGCACGGCCACCGCCACGACGAGGTGCACGGCGTCGACCGCCCGGGGCGACAGCCACACGACCGCGTCGCTGCCCCGCAGCCACCGGCCGTCGAGCCGCACGTAGCGACCGACGACCGCGACCGCGTCGAGGGGACCGACCGTCGCCGGGGTCCGGGTGAGCGAGCGGGCGACCCGGAACGGGTTGTGCTGGTCGACCAGCGCGTCGAGCAGGGGCCCGATCCACAGCACGGCGGTCACGACCGCGGCGACGCGCAGGGACCGCCCCGCGCCCGGCGGCCGCCGGCCCCGGGTCCACACCACGTACCAGAGGACCAGGGCCCCGACGAGCGGCACGAACGCCAGGTGGGCCTGGAGGGCGAAGCTCGCCGGCACCGCCGCCCACACCAGCGAACCGGACCGCCCGAGGGCGGCGTCCCACACGAGCACCACCGTCAGCAGGAACGGCAGCAGCGGCACGTAGGGGTTCCACATGTCGGCCACCACCGCCGGCCCGAAGCCGTGGAGCAGCGCCGTGACCAGCAGCATCAGCGCCAGCAGCAGCGGCCACCGCCCCCGCCGCCACCCGGCGGCGCCGATCGCCGCCACCGCCACGACGTTCACGACCGCCCCCGACCACAGCAGCGACCGCGGGTCACCGCCGGTCAGCCGGAACAGGGGCGCCGACACCCAGTAGAGCAGCGGCCCGGGGTGGGCGAACCCGTGGAAGCTGTAGGGCCCGACCAGCGGCGTGTCCCCGCCGCCGACCGCCGAGACCCGGTACGCCATGCTGGCCCAGTCGCTCAGCGGCAGCCACCGGTCGCCGACCAGCGCCGTGCCCGCCACGACCACCGGGGCGGCCACCACGGCGACGACCGCCGCGGCCAGCGCCGCGGACCACCGCCGGCGGCCGGTCGGCTCGGGTCGCGGCGGATCGACGACCTCGTCACCGACCTCCGCTGTGACCGCCACGGCGCTCCCCCCAGATACCGCCCCGCTCGGGGAACGGCCAGGTGGCCAGGCTACGCGAGGACCGGCGGCGGGGCCGCTCCGCCGGTCAGTCCTCCAGCCCGTAGGCGACGACGCGGCCGTCGGCGGTGCCGACGTAGACGCGGCCCTGGCTGACGGCCGGGGAGCCGGTGACGGCGCCGGCGCCCGTGCTGGCCGACCACAGCGGGTAGGCGCAGGTGGCGGCGCCGCAGCCGGCGGCGTCGAACGCCCGGACCGTGCCGTCGTCGGAGCCCGTGAAGACCACGCCGCCGGCGACCGCCGGCTGGGTGGCGATGCGGCTGCCGGTCGGGGCCGTCCACAGCGTGGCGCCCGTGGCGGCGTCGAGGACCAGCAGGTCGCCGTCGCCCGTGGGGACGTACAGGACACCGTCGGCCAGCGCCGGAGGGCTGGTCACGTCGGCGTCGAACGGCGCGGTCCACACGATGGACCCGGTGTCGGCTTCGACGGCGTGCAGCGCGCTGGCGGTGCCGACGTACAGCCGTGACTCGTCGGGGTCGAGCACCGGCGACGTGGCGGTGGTCCCGGGCAGCGGGGCGCTCCACGCCGGGCACGCGAAGCCCTGGGGGGCGGGCGGCGGGCAGTTGGCCGGCGGGGCGGCGACGGCGAAGGCCCGGATGCCGTTGGCCGTGGCGCCCGCGGGCAGGTTGGGGCCGGCGCCGGCCTGGTACACGCGGTCGGTGCCGAGCGTGAGCGGGCCGCTGGCCGGGCCGCCCGACTGGAACGTGAGGTTGGCGCTCCACCCCGAGCCCGGGACGTCGAGGTTGGTGACCCGGATGGCGGTGAGGACCGGGGTGCCCGACCCGAACGCGAACAGGCGGGTGAGCAGGGTCCGGCCCCGCAGCCCGTCGACGAGGCCGCCGCCGGCGCTGCTGACCGTGGCGCCCGTCTCGGCGTCGCGCACCTCGGTCGTCCATCGCCCGCCGAGGTTGCCGAAGCCGTAGCCGAGCACGACCCGGGGGCCGTCGGCCACCGGCTGGCCCATGATCATGGGCGACTGCGGGGCCACCAGCTGCTCCCACAGCCGGTCGCCCGTGGCGGGGGAGAGGGCGTAGGCGCCGGCGCTGTCGGCGGCGTGGACGGCCACGTCGGACGTCACCGGCTCGCCCATCCCGGTGCCGTCGCCGCTCGCCGCCCACAGCTCGACGAGGTCGCCGACCGTGGCCGGCGTGATGGCGGTCTCGAACACGTTGTGCGACGCCCGCCCGGGACCGGCCCCGGGGGCCGTCCAGAAGCAACCGGCCGACGCGACCGAGAGCGCGACGACCGCCAGTAGGTGTCGGTGTTGCCTCGTTCTCCCCCCGGTCCCCATTCTCCCCCCGATCCCCATTGGTCCGGCTCACACTACCCAACGTCGGGGTCACCGGTCAGCGCGTCATGGCTTACGGTGTCCGCCGATGGAGGGGAGCGTCGCCGTGCTGGAGGCGGGCATGCGCCGTGGCCTGCACGTGGGGGCGCAGCTCCACGTGCTGGTGGACGGCGAGGTCCGCCTCGACGCCGGGCTCGGCCTGGCCGCGCCCGGGCGGGAGATGACCGCCGGCTCGATGATGACCTGGCTGTCGGCCTCCAAGATCGCCCTGTCCGTGATGTTCGCCCGGGTGTGGCAGGAGGGGCTGGTCGGCCTCGACGACCCGGTGGTCCGCCACGTGCCCGAGTTCGCCGGCGGGGGCAAGGACGCGATCACCGTCCGCCACCTGTGGACCCACACGTGCGCGCTGCTCGGCGTCGAGGAGGCGCTGTTCCCCGTCCGGTACACCCAGTCGCCCGAGCAGAACCTGGCGCTGATCTGCGGGTCGGCGCTCGATCCCGGCCGGGTGCCGGGGCGCGACGCCGGGTACCAGACCAGCGTCGTGTCGCTGCTGCTCGGCGAGATCGTGGCCCGCGTCCGGGGTCGCGACTTCCGGGAGGTGGTCCGCGACGAGGTGTTCGTCCCGCTCGGCATGCACGACTCGTGGCTCGGCATGCCGGAGGCCGCGCTCGCCGGCTACGCCGACCGCCTGGGCACGACCTACGACACCAGCGGCCCCGAGCCCCGCCCCCGCTCGTTCGCCCCCGACCAGCCGCACCACCTCACGCACCTCATGCCGGGCGGCAACGGCCGCGGTCCGATGGGCGAGCTGGCCCGCCTGGTCGAGGCGCTGCGCCGGGGCGGGACGCTCGACGGGGCCCGGGTCCTCGATCCGACGACCGTCGAGGCCATGACCGCCCGCCACCGGTGCGGGCTGCGCGACCGCTCGTGGGGCCAGGTGCTCGACTGGGGCCTGGGACTCACCCTCGACTCGAAGGTCCACCACGGCGGCGGCACGCATCTCTACGGCTACGGCCCCCACGCCTCGCCCCGCACGTTCGGGCACTCGGGCTTCCGCACGACGCTGGCGTTCTGCGACCCGGAGGTGGGCCTCGTCGCCACCTGCTCGTGGAACGGCATGGTGGCCGACGACGTCATCCACTCGGACCGGCAGAACGCCCTGTGCGCCGCGCTGTACGAGGACCTGGGGCTAGCGGGCTGACGGCACCGGCACGGGGCGGGTGGCCCACGCCACGATCGACACGAGGACCAGGTGGATCGGGGCGGACAGGCCCTCGGTGAGCGGGTCCTGGTTCACGACGTGGGTGAGGGTCGCGCCGGTCAGGACGACCACGAGCAGGGCGGCGCCGAGGAAGCGGCGGCGGGGCTGGACGAGCAGCACGGCGGCCGCGATCTCGCCGGCGCCGACGACGAAGCGGAACCAGCCGGGGTACCCCCAGTCGACGAAGCGGCCGTCGTAGGACGGCACCACGAACTTGGCCACGCCGCCGACGGCGAACTCCACGGCCAGGATCCAGCACAGGGCGGTCAGGAGGCGGCGGCGCCGCGGGGAACGGGTGGGGGCGGTCGGGACGGCGGGCAGGGTGGTCGCCATGATCTCCTCCGGGATGTCGTGCCGCGCCGATCGCGGCGTCAACCGAAGAGACGCAGCCCGGCCGCCGATTTCGACAAGCTGTCATGCCCGGCCCCGCGCGTAGTGGGCCGCGGCCTTGGCCCGGTTCCCGCACGTCGCCATGTCGCACCAGCGCCGCCGGCCGCTCCTGCTGGCGTCGAGGAAGACCAGGACGCAGGCCGGGCCCGCGCACGACCGCACGAGCCGCCGGTCGTGCCGGAAGATGTCGACCACCGCGGCGGCGACCTCCACGCAGAACCGGTCCCCGGGGTCGGCGGCCGCCAGCCCGACCGGGTCGGCGGCCGTCGAGTCGAGGTGGACGACGGCCGGCCGCTCGGCGAGGACCCGGTTCACGGCGGCGTCGAGCCCGGGGTCCGGCGCCGGGGCCGTGAGCGCGGCCCGGACCGCGGCCCGCAGCCGGTGGACGAAGTCGAGGGCGCCGTCCGGGTCGTCGGGCGGCGCGGCGATGCCGGTGCCGGCCGCCCAGCGGGCCAGGGCGGCGCCGTCGGGGAGCAGCTCGACGGGCGTGCCGTCGAGGACCGGCGTCGTGTTGCACAGGTCGGCGGCGGGGTGGTTCCCGATCCGGATGAACTCGTCCACAATCCGATTCTAACCGATAACCTCACTAATATCGGTTAGATCTCGGGAGGTCGTCATGCGAGTGGTCTCGGTCAACGTCGGCGTGCCGCGCACGGTCGAGTGGCACGGACGGGAGGTCACGTCCGCCATCTGGAAGCAGCCGGTCGACGGCCCCGTCGCCGTGGACGGCGTCAACCTGCACGGCGACGACCAGGCCGACCGCCGGGTCCACGGCGGCGCCGACAAGGCCGTCTACGCGTACGCAGCCGAGGACTACGCCTGGTGGGAGCGCGTCGAGGGACCGCTCGGGCCGGGCACCTTCGGCGAGAACCTCACGACCGAGGGCCTCGACCTGACCGGCGCCCGCATCGGGGACCGCTGGCACGTCGGCACCGCGGTGCTCGAGGTCGCCCAGCCCCGCATGCCGTGCTTCAAGCTGGGCATGCGCCTCGGCGACGAGCACTTCCCCGGGCGCTTCGCCGCCGCCGGGCGGCCCGGCGCCTACCTGCGGATCGTGCGGCCGGGCATCGTGGCGGCGGGCGACGCCGTCGTCGTCGAACCGGCCGCCCTGCCGGCCGTCGCGGTGGGCGCCCTCGCCGCGGACGACGTCCCCGACCGCGTGCTGCGCCTCGTGCTCGACGACGAGCGGGTGCCCGAGCAGTGGCGCCGCGGGGCCCGGCGGGCGCTCGGGCGCGAAAAGCAGCGCTGACCGCCCGGGCCCTGGGGCACAGTGGCGGGCATGCACCTCGCCCAGCTCAACGTCGGGCGCCTGCGGGCACCGCTCGACGACCCCGCCATCCACGACTTCCGCGACAACCTCGCCCCCGTCAACGCCATCGCCGACGCCAGCCCCGGGTTCGTGTGGCGGCTCCAGGACGACGCCGGCGACGCCACCGGCATCAAGGTGTTCGACGACGAGCTGGAGATCATCAACATGTCGGTGTGGGAGTCGATCGACGCCCTCGCCGACTTCACGTACCGCAGCGGCCACGTCGAGTTCCTGCGGCGCCGGCGCGAGTTCTTCGATGCCCCCGACCAGCCGATCATGTGCCTGTGGTGGATCCCCGAGGGCACCGTCCCGACGCCGCAGGACACGCTCGTCCGGCTGGAGCACCTGCGCACCCACGGCCCGACCCCGTTCGCCTTCACGTTCCGGCGCCGCTTCGAGCCCGGTGACGTCGAGCCCCGCCCCGGCCTCGACCGCGACGCCTGCCCGGCCTGACCGGACCCGGGCGGGCCCGTCGCCCATACTGGGCGGCCGTGCAGGACAGAACCGGCGGGCCCACCGTGGCGGCCGCTCCCGGTCGGGTGGCGGGCCTCGCCGCCGCCCGAGGGCTCGGCGACCTGGTGGCGGCCCGCAGCGACGGCAACCCGTTGGTGCCGCTGGCCGCCACCACGGTGATCGCCGGCGTCGGTGTCGGCATCGTGGGCGTGGGCGTCGCCCTCGACTCCGCCGTGGTCGCCCTGGCCGGCCTGGCCGTGATCCTCGTCGGGGTCGCCGTGTGCGGATGGGAGCTGCTGCACGTCGTCACGTACAGCGCCGAGTACCTGTACACCGGCGGCATCGTCCCCCAGCGCCGGCTGAAGCTCCAGGCCCTGGCGTGGCCCGAGGTGCGCGAGGTCCTCGTCTGGGTCGGCGACCTGTTCATGCCCGGTCAGGTCCTCGCCTACTACGTGGTGTCGACGGCG
>CAVWYL010000011.1:0-17685 GCA_963759225.1 uncultured Acidimicrobiales bacterium
CGCGCTCGGAGGGACTCGAACCCCCAACCTTCTGATCCGTAGTCAGATGCTCTCTCCAATTGAGCTACGAGCGCCGGTTGTGGAGAGGCGAGCCTATCGCAGGGGCCGGATCGCCCCCAACCGTGATCGGGGGCGTTGCCCGTGCCGGTGGGTCGGTCTATGTTGAGCGAGAGTCAATAGCCGCTTCCCCCGGAGTCTGCCCGTGGCGCAGGACGTCGCTCATCATCGGATCGCCATCGTGGGGGCCGGGTTCGCCGGGTTGGCGATGGCCGTGCGGCTCAAGCAGGCCGGGATCGACGACTTCGTCGTGCTCGAACGGGGCGACGACGTGGGCGGCACCTGGCGGGACAACACCTATCCCGGGGCCGCGTGCGACGTGCCCTCGCACCTCTACTCCTACAGCTTCGCCCCCAACCATCGCTGGTCCCGGGCGTTCTCTCCCCAGGGCGAGATCCTCGACTACCTGCGCGACGTCGCCCGCCGGCACGGCATCGTGCCGCACCTGCGGCTCGGCACCGGCGTCGCCTGCATGCGGTGGGACGCCGCCCGCAGCCGGTGGGTCGTCGAGACCGAGGCCGCCGGCGACCCGGGCGGAGCGCCGGGCGTGATCACCGCCGACGTCGTCGTCGGGGCCATGGGGGCGCTGAGCGAGCCCCGGACGCCCGACATCCCCGGGATCGACGGCTTCGCCGGGACCATCTTCCACTCGGCCGCCTGGGACCACGACCACGACCTGGCCGGCGAGCGGGTGGCGGTGATCGGGACCGGGGCCTCGTCCATCCAGTTCGTGCCCGAGATCCAGCCCGTCGCCGGCCACGTCGACGTCTACCAGCGCACCCCGCCGTGGGTCGTCCCCCGCCGCGACCGGGCGTTCCATCCCCTGGAGAACGCCGTCTGGCGGGTGGCGCCGCCCGTGCAGCAGGCCGTCCGGGCCGGGATCTACTGGGTGCGCGAGCTGCTGTCCTTCGCGCTCGCCCGCCCCCGGCGCATGCGCGGCATCCAGCGGCTCGCCCTCGCCCACCTGACCCGCCAGGTGCCCGACCCGGACCTCCGGGCCCGCCTGACGCCGGACTACACGATCGGCTGCAAGCGCATCCTCATCTCCGACGACTGGTACCCGACGATCACCCGGCCCGACGTCGACGTCGTCACCGACGGCATCGCCGAGGTCCGGGCCCACTCGATCGTCACCACCGACGGCACCGAGCGCCCGGCCGACACGATCATCTGCGCCACCGGGTTCCACGTCACCGACTTCCCGGCCGGCCACCGCATCGTGGGCCCCGAGGGCGACACCCTCAGCGAGGTCTGGTGGCGCCGGGGCAGCATGGAGGCCTACCTCGGCACGAGCGTGGCCGGCTTCCCCAACCTGTTCCTGCTCGTCGGACCGAACACCGGCCTCGGCCACACGTCGATGGTGTTCATGATCGAGTCCCAGGTCGCCTACGTCATGGACGCGCTGGCCCACATGGACAGCACGGCGGCCACCACGCTCGAGGTCCGCGAGGACGCCCTCGCCGGCTACAACGACGACCTCCAGCGCCGGCTGGCGGGGACCGTGTGGAACGCCGGCGGCTGCCGCAGCTGGTACCTCGACGCCAACGGCCGCAACACCACGCTGTGGCCCGGCTCCACCTGGACGTTCCGCCGCCGGACCCGGCGGTTCGACCCCTGGGCCTACGTCACCCGCCCGGGCCCGGCGCCGGTCCCCGCCGAGCCCGACGCCCAGCCTGCGCCGGCCGGCGCCTGAGCCGCCGGCGCCGGGGCCCTGGCCAGGCCACCCGCGGTAGCCTGGGACGACCGGGCGGCAAGCACCAGCGAGGGGGACGAGCGGGGTGCCATACAACCAGACCGGGCTCGTCGTGCACGATGCCGACGCCCACATCATGGAGACCCCCGGGTGGCTCCGTGACCACGCCGATCCGGGCATCCGGGACCGCATCGAGCCGCTGCGCTACAGCTCCGGGAACGAGCTGCGCCAGACCGGCGACCCGGACGAGCAGCTCCGCGACCTGGAGGCCTCGTTCGACCGCCTGGCGGCCAAGCACGCCTCCGACGAGTACCGGGCCGCGGAGGAAGCCGAGATCATGGCCCGCAAGAACTTCGCGGCCACCGGCAGCTTCGTGGCCGACGACCGGCCCCGGGCCCTCGACCTGCTGGGCTTCGCCAGCCAGCTCGTGTTCAACACGTTCCACAACCGCCGCCTCCACGACTGGGAGCACGGCGGCGACATCGACCTCGCCGTCGGGGTCGCCCGCGCCCACAACCGCGGCATGGTCGAGTTCTGCTCGGTCGACGACCGCCTGCTGCCCACCTGCTACGTGCCGCTGGCCGACATCGAACGGGCCCCCGCCCTGGCCGGCGAGGCCATCGAGGGCGGCGCCGCCGCGCTGCTGGTGGCGTCGGGCTGCCCGCCGGGCCACTCCCCCAGCCACGTCGGCCTCGACCCCGTGTGGGCCCGGGCCGAGGAGGCCGGCATCCCCGTCGTGTTCCACGTGGGCGGCACCGGCGACCTCATCGATCCGGCCTACTTCGCCAACGGGCTGCCGATCCCGCCCGACTTCCACGGCGGCGAGGAGAACTTCCGCTCGGTCGACTACATGGGCATCCCCGGCCCGCCGGCCCAGACGCTCGCCACCATGATCTTCGACGGCGTGCTGGAGCGGTTCCCCGACCTGCGCATCGGGGTCATCGAGCAGGGTGCGATCTGGGTCCCGTCGTGGACCCGGCAGATGGAGTCCGCGTTCGACGCCTTCGCCCGCCACGAGGAGCGCCTGCAGACCCTCAGCCTGCGGCCGAGCGAGTACGTGCGCCGCCAGGTGCGGTTCACGCCCTACCCGACCGAGGACGTCGGCTGGATCATCGAGCAGTCCGGTCCCGAGGTGTGCCTGTTCTCGTCGGACTACCCCCACGTCGAGGGCGGGCGCCGGCCCATCGAGCGGTTCGAGGCGTCGCTCGACGCCGGTGGGGTCGACCCCCACGCCCGCAGCCGGTTCTACACCGACAACTTCGTCGACCTCATGGGGTCAGCCCTCGCCGCCTGACCGGCGCAGCTTCCACACCTGCTCGGCGGGGAACTGGTAGGCCCAGTCGGCGGTCACGTAGTCGCGCACCTCGCCCCCGGGCGACGGGGCCCGGACCTCGACATAGTCGTCGACCTCGAACCCCGTGTCCCGGAACAGCCGCAGCCAGCCGGACACGGGCAGGTTGAACTCGATGCCCCCCGGCTCGTCGGCGGCGTCGCGCCAGTCGGTGCGGTGCAGCGTGAAGTAGTTGCGCACCAGCCGGTCGCCGACCGGCAGCGAGCCGTCGAGCGGCGAGCACACCACGGCCAGCGGATGGGTGCCGAGGAACACGAGGCGCCCGCCCGGGCGCAGCAGCCGGTGGGCCTCGGGGACCCAGGCCCGGGGGTCGCACCAGATGGCCGCCCCGTACTCGGAGATGGCGAAGTCGAACGACCCGTCGGGGTAGGGGACGTGCTCGGCGTCGCCGTGCACCAGCGTCAGCTCGACGCCGTGCTCGCCGGCCAGCCGGCGGGCCGTGTCCAGCTGCGCGGCCGAGTTGTCGATGCCGACGACCCGGGCCCCGCGCCGGGCCATCCACCCGGCCACGTACGCGGTGCCGCAGCCGAGCTCGATCGCGTCGATGCCGGCCATCGAGGCCGGCAGCATCGCCAGCTCGGCCTCGGGGACCCGGAACTCGCCCCAGTGCGGCTCGGCCGCCCAGCAGCGGGCGCCGCGCTCGGCCCAGTCGGGCGCCAACGCGTCCCAGTGGCGCCGGTTCTCCGCGACGTGCTCGGGCAGCGGATCCACGCGCCGGACGCTACGGCAGGGCTATGACATGCGCTCCTGGATTTCGGCCGCGAGGGTGCCCACCAGCGTGCGCATCTCGTCGGGCATGCCGTTGTGCCGCCACCAGTCGATGGCTGGGACGTCATGGTGCAGGGCCGCCGCAAGCTCGAGCTCTCCGCCACGGGCTCGGATGGCCAGATCCAACAGGTCCTGGTCCATGACTCCAGCATTCACCCTAGAGCCGGGGATCAGAAGCGAGTTACGGCGATTCCGGCACCGTTTCGCGCGCCGTTCACAAACGGCCTGTCACATGTTCACGGCAAGAGTGTGGGGTCGAACCACCAGGGTTCGACGGGCAGGCGGTCGGGATCGAAGGCCGTGACCAGCTGGGTCGCTGTCGACACCGGCGATCCCGGCCGTGCCAGCCCGAGCGATGCGGCAATGGCGCCGAGCAGGGCCGTCGCCGGTACTCCCCGCCGGCGGAGGTCGCCCAGTGTGACGTCCCCGTGGCGCTTGGCCAGCCGGAGGCCGTCGGGGCCGAGCACGAGCGGGACGTGGGCGTAGGCGGGGACGGCGATCCCCAGCCGCCGGGCCAGCCACACCTGCCGGGGCGTGGTGTCGAGCAGGTCGTCGCCCCGCACGACCTCGCCGACGCCCTGGGCGTCGTCGTCGACCACGACCGCCACCTGGTAGGCGGGGGCGCCGTCCGCCCGCCGGACCACGAAGTCGTCGATCACGGCCTCCCTGCGCCCGTGGAGCCGGTCGTCGACCGCCACCCGCTCGCCGCCGGCCCGGACCCGCCACGCCGGGCGCCGGCCCTCCGCCTCCCGGGCCGCCCGCCCGGCCGCGCCCAGGTCCCGGCAGGTGCCCGGATAGGCGCCCTCGGGCAGCGGGCCGTGGGGGGCGGACACCGCGGCCTGGACCTCGCGCCGGGTGCAGTAGCACGGGTAGAGCAGGCCGGCGGCGTCGAGGGTGGCGAGCGCGTCCTCGTAGAGCGCGAAGCGCTCGGACTGGCGGACCACCGGTCCGTCCCAGTCGAGGCCGAGCGCGGCCAGGTCGTCGAGGTGGGAGCGGACGTGGGACTCGCGGGACGCCCCCCGGTCGAGGTCCTCGATCCGCAGCAGGAACGGCGCCCCGGCCGACCGGGCGAACAGCCAGGCGAGCACGGCGGTCCGCAGGTTGCCGACGTGCAGCGGACCGGTCGGGCTGGGCGCGAAGCGGCCCGTGGGCACGGTCAGGGATCGGCGGTCAGGGTCCACACCGCCACGGGGGCGGCGAAGCCCTTCACCATGCGGCGGCCGGCGGACTCGAAGGCCAGGGACTCGTCCTTGACCGCCTCGACCACGCTGACGTCGACCAGCGCCTCGCCGGGGATGGCGGCGTCGACCAGCCGGGCGGCCAGGTTGACCACCGGGCCGTAGTAGTCGCCGTGCCGGAACAGCACCTCGCCGTGCACGAGCCCGGCACGCGGCTGGGTGCCGTCCTCGGTGAAGGCGTCGATCAGGTCGACGACGATGCGGCATCCGGCCACCGGGTCGGGCGCGGCCACCATGATCTCGTCGCCGATGAACTTCACGAGCCGGCCGCCGCCCGCGGAGGTGACGTCGAAGGCCCGGGCCTCGAACCGGCTCACCTGCCGGCCGAGCGCCACCGGGTCGAGGTCGGCCTGCATCGCCGTGGACTCGACCAGGTCGACGAAACCGATCACGAGGCGCGCCATCTCCGGGGCGCTGACCCCCTCCTGCATGACCCGCTGCCGGGCCACCGCCTGGCGCAGGTGGTGCTGGAAGATCGGACCGAGCCCGGCGCCGATCGCCAGGGCCAGTCCGGTGGCCCGCATGTTGGACTCCGCGCACTCCATGACCGACGCCTGGCGACGCTTGAGGTCCTCCTCCTGGCCCTGGACGTAGACCGCCACCGCCGCCTCCGCGATGCGCTCGAGCGACCCGGCGATCACCCGCATCACGTCCACCCCCTCGAGGATGCCCAGCGACTTGGCGGAGCCCATCGTCTCGGCCAGCGCGGCGTCGGCGTCGGTGAACAGCGGCTCGTCGGGGTCGGGGACGGCCACACCGAGGTCGTGGAACATGCCGACCACGGACGAGAGGTCGACGCCGTAGCGCGCCGCGAGGTCCCGGGCGGACAAGTGGGCGCCGCCGGTCAGGATCACGTCGCTGACGAGCGCCTCCGCGTTCCCGGAGCGGATCGCCGCGGTCGCCGCCTCGGGGGCGGCGCCGTGCTCCACGAGCCAGGCGTGGAGCTCCGCCTCGTCGCCGAGCAGACCGTCCATGGGGACACGCTATGCCCCCCGCCCGCCGATGCGGCGGGCGTCACCTGCGCAGGGCGGAGACGAGCTCGCTCTTGGACATGGAGGACCGCCCGCGGATGTCGCGCTGGCGCGCCCGGGCGAGCAGCTCGTCCTTGGTCATGTCGTCATAGGACGAGGAGCGGCCGCCCTTGCGGGACGCTGGCTTGCCGGCATTGGAGATGCGGGCCGCCTTGGCCTTGCTCATTCCCTGGTCACGCATCGCCTCGTACTGCTTCGGACGCTTGATGCTCGGTCCGGGACTCTTCCCTCGGGGCACGGCGCCACCTCCTCTGGGTGCGGTACCGGGCGTCTACCCCGGCTCAGCAGCCGGCAAGCATGGTGCGGAGGGCGTCCGCCTCGGCCTGGTCGGCCGTGAGCTCCCAGCTCAGCTTGGTGTCGAGCCAGGCCTGGCCGTAGGTGCACCACGACGCCCGGTCGGGCGGCTGCCACACGGCAGGGTCGCGGTCGGACTTGGACCGGTTGGTGGCGGCGGTGACGGCCACGAGCGCGCCCGGGTGGCCGAGATCGTTGGCGAACGCCTCCCGGCGGGCCGCGTCCCACAGCGCCGCGCCCGACCGCCAGGCCTCGGCCAGGGCGACGACGTGGTCGATCTCCAGCTCGGCGGCGTCGGGCGTGGAGTAGCCGTCGTACGGCGACAGCCACCCGCCCCCGGTCAGGCCCGGCAGGTCGGTGCGGCGCTCGGCCTCCAGGACCTCGCAGCGGGTGTCGCAGCCGTCGGCGTCGGCGTCGACCCAGTGCTCGAACAGGTCGCGCTCGTAGCCGCCGTCGGGCAGCGCGGGGACGATCCGCAGCCGGTCGACCGCGGCGGCCGCGGACCCGGGCCGGCGCCGGCGCCGCGGTCGCGGGCGGGGCCGTGGTCGGGGCGCCGGGCGGGGTCGGGGCGGTGACGCTGGACGGCGGACCCTGGCTGCCGGGGGCCGGGGCGTCCCGCTGGATCAGCCACAGGGCGAGGCCGGCGAGCGCCAGACCACCACCACCAGGCGGAGGACCCACGGGGACCGGCGCGACGAGCGCGACCGGCGGCGGGCGCTCATGCCTTGGTCCTGCGCCGCCACGCGCCGTCGCCCGACCGTGTCTCGCCCACCGTCACCTGTTCCGTCGTCGTCGACGGCCCCAGCCGTCCTGCCCGACGGCCGAGTCTACGGGGCGTGGAGGGCGCCCCCACCGGGCGCCCCCCACGCAGTAGCCCGGCTTAGCAGGTCGTTCGCCACCAGCGGGCCTGGTCGTCGGTGTCGCCGTCGCAGTCGGTGGTCGTACAGGTGACCGGCGTGCCGTTGGCGGTGACGCCGGTGGCACCGACCTCCGAGCACGGGGACCCCTGGCGGACGAACGCCTGGCCCGGCGGCCCGCCACCGGGATCGGGGGTGACCGGCGGACCGGACGGCGGTGGCGCCGGCTCCTCGGTCGTGGACACGGTCGGCGGGACCGAGCTCGCCGACGCCCGGGTGGTCGAAGGCGTCGTCGAGGCGGTCGGGGCCGGCGCCAGCGGCGTCGCGTCCGCGGGGGAGGCGGTGGTCGACGTGCTGATCGCCGAGGTGCTGGACATGGGCGGCGACGACCGGCCCCGCCTCGTCCCCGCCGGCCTCGGGCCACAGCTGGGCGGTGATCACGCCGGCCACGACGAGCAGGGCGACCAGCGCGACCGTGGCCAGGGCCCTGCGGCGCCGGCCGGCGCCGTCGTGGTCGTCGGGGAGGTCGGGGACGTCGGGCACGTCGAGGACGCCGAGGGCGGCGGGGACGACGACGATGGCCGGTGCCCCGGCCGTGGACTCCCACTTGGCGGCGTAGCCCCGGGCCGACGGGGGCGGCTCGTCCAGGTACCAGCGGCGGTCCGCGGCCAGGGTCCATCCCGGCGGGGGCGTGCCCTCGTGCCAGCGCCCGTCGCCGGAAAGCCACCAGTCGGCGTCGCTCTCGTGCGTCGCCTCGTCCACGTGATCCTGCCCCCATGCCATACCGCCCACAGAGCCTACGATCTGTGGCAAGGGCTGCGGAACCACCAGCGACGTGACCGTGGTGCGTGCCGGTCGCCGTCCGGGCCGAGGTACGTTGCGGCGATGCGACGCGGTGTCCCGTCCGCCCCCCGATGGTCGGTGCGGTCGTCGGCCGCGCCGTGGTCGGTGCTGTCGTGGCGGTCGGTCGGTTCGGTGGCGTCCGGCGCCTCGTTCGGCTCGGTGCTGTGCGCGGGATCGGTGCTGTCCGCCGGGTCGCTGCTGTCGATCGGGTCCGCCGGGTCGCTGCTGTCGATCGGGTCGTCGGGGTCGATCCTGTCGATCGGGTCGTCGGGGTCGATCCTGGCGATCGGGTCGAGCGGGTCGATCCTCGGCGTCGGCGCGGCGGGCACGAGCGCGGGCGGCCCGGCCCCCGGCAGCGGTCGCCGGCACCACGCTGGCGGTGCTGGCGCTGCTGAGCGGCCTGGGGTCGCTCGGCCCCCGGGCCCGGGCGGGCCGGCGCCGGCGTCCTGGAACCCGATGATCCGCCGCGACGGGTCGGTGTACCTTACGGCAATCTGAATGCGCTCTCTCGCCGGTCCCGCAGAGAGGAACGACGATGGTCCTTCGTCCCGCCCAGGTCACCGCCACCGCGGTCGGCGTCGCACTCGCGGTCTCCGTCTCGCTGCCGGGGACGGCCGCCGCCGCGCCCCAGCCCGTCGCCGACCATGCCCGACCTCGGGGTCAACGTCACCGTCTTCGATCCCAGCATGCCGGTGAGCGAGATCCAGGCGACGCTCGACGCCACCCACGCCGCCCAGGTCGACAACGAGATGGGCACCGAGCGCTACGCCTACCTGTTCGCGCCGGGCACCTACGGCACGGCCGAGAACCCGTTGCAGATCAAGGTCGGCTACTACACCGAGATCGCCGGGCTGGGCGCCTCACCCACCGACGTGGTCATCAACGGCAAGGTGGAGACCTACAACCGCTGCCTCGCGCCGGACAACTGCGTCGCGCTGGTCAACTTCTGGCGCACCCTGTCCAACCTGTCGATCAACGTGAACGCCGCCGGCCAGGACGGCTGCCGCTCGACGGCGAACTTCTGGGCCGTGTCGCAGGCGGCATCCATGCGCCGGGTGGCCGTCAGCGGCAACACCCTGTCGCTCATGGACTACTGCACCGCCGGGCCGCAGTTCGCCAGCGGCGGCTTCATCGCGGACTCGAGCCTGCCGAACACCCTCAACGGGTCGCAGCAGCAGTGGCTGACCCGCAACAGCGAGATCGGGGGCTGGACCAACGGCGTCTGGAACCAGGTCTTCACGGGTGTCGTCGGCGCCCCGGACGACGCCGGCTTCCCCAGCCCGCCCTACACGACGCTCGACACCACCCCGGTGAGCCGGGAGAAGCCCTACCTGTTCGTCGACGAGCACGGTGACCTCAACGTCCGCGTGCCCGCCGCCCGGACCGACACCAGCGGCACCACCTGGGCCGACGGCGTGACGCCGGGGCGCACCCTGCCGATCGGCGACTTCTTCGTCGCGACGCCGTCGGACTCCGTGCAGGCGATCAACGACCAGCTCGCCCGCGGCAAGCACCTGCTCCTCACGCCCGGGGTCTACGACGTCGCACGCACCATCAAGGTCAAGCGCGCCGACACGGTCGTCCTCGGGCTCGGGCACGCCACGCTCACGGCGGCGAACGGCTCGACCGCGATGGAGGTCGCCGACGTCCCCGGCGTCGTCGTCGCGGGGGTGACGGTCGACGCCGGCCCCGACAAGTCCCGGGTCCTGTTGCGGGTGGGCAGCCCGCACGGGACCAGCCAGGGCTCGGCGCAGAACCCGACGACGCTGTCCGACGTGTACTTCCGCGTCGGCGGTCCGCACGTCGGACGGGCCACCACGGCGCTCGAGGTCAACAGCGACCACGTGCTGATCGATCACACCTGGGTCTGGCGCGCCGACCACGGCGTCGAGGGCCTCACCGACACCGAGCGGTGGACCACCAACACCGGCCGCAACGGCGTGGTGGTCAACGGCGACCACGTGACCGCGAACGGCCTGTTCGTGGAGCACTTCCAGGAGTACAACACCGTCTGGAACGGCGACGACGGCACCACGATCCTGTACCAGAACGAGCTGCCGTACGACCCGCCGACCCAGGCCGACTGGATGAACGGCGCCGTCGAAGGGTGGGCCGGCTACAAGGTCGACGACGGGGTGCGGACCCACACGCTCCACGGCGGTGGCGTCTACGTCTTCAACCGGAACGACCCGACGATCCACACCGAGAACGGCTTCGAGGTGCCGGACACGCCGGGCGTCAGGCTGCACCACGTCATGACGGTCAACCTCGGCGCCGGCACCATCGACCACGTCGTCAACGGCGTGGGCGACGCGGCCGACACGACCAGGGTCGGAGCTCCCGTGTACATCGTGGACTTCCCCGCGCCGTAGCGGACCGCCGATGAGATCGGCCCCGCCGGGGCGTCGAACGGGCATGCGGCGCGCGGCTGAGCTGTTCACGCTCGAGACCAGGGCGTCCGACTCGCGCCTCGTGGAGGCGACCTGGTGGACGCGGAGCGAGCCCGAGCCGTCCTTCATCTCGGTCGCGGCGACCCACTGGGAGATGGTCGTGACCCGGCAGCGGGGGGCGGCACAGGTGACGGTGCGCGGGCCGGAGACGAGGGCGACGATCGTGCCGATCCCCCAGGACGCCGAGTTCCTCGGCATCCGGTTCACGCTCGGCACCTTCATGCCCCGGCTGCCGCCGGGCGACCTGGTCGACCGGGCGGTGACGTTGCCGCCGACGACCGGCACGTCGTTCCGGCTCCACGGGTCGACGTGGGAGTTTCCGGGGCGGGACGATGTCGACGACTTCGTCGAGGACCTCGTGCACGCCGGGCTGCTGGCGCACGACCCGGTCGCCGCGGCCGCCGTCGCCGGCGCCGCCGAGGACGACGTCGACGGCCTGTCCACCCGCTCGGTCGAGCGCCGGGTGGCGCGGGCGACCGGGCTGACCCAGGGGCTCATCCGGCGCATCCGGCGGGCGGAGCGGGCGGTCGAGCTGCTGTCCGTCGGCGTGCCGGCGCCCGACGCCGCCCACCGGGCCGGGTACGCGGACCAATCCCACCTGATCCGGTCGCTCAAGCGGTTCGCCGGCCAGACGCCCTCCCGGGTCGCGGTGGCGGCGCCGGAACACGCGTAGCGGCCGCCGGTGTCGTTGCCGTTCAAGACGGCCCGGGGCGCCGTGCGGTTGGATCGACCCCATGCGGCAACTGATCAACTCCATGTACGTCACGCTCGACGGCGCAATCGAGAATCCCCACCTGTGGCCACCCTTGAAGCGCGGCACCTCCGACGAGGGCGACGCGATCCAGACGGAGCTCCTGCAGCGGTGCGACGTCGTGCTGATGGGCCGCCGCACCTACGACGTGTTCGCCCCCGCGTGGACGAGTCGCAGCGGCGACCCGTACTCGGACCGCATCAACACCATGCGCAAGGTGGTCGTCTCGACCACGCTCACCGACCCGACCTGGGCGAACACCGAGGTGGTCGCCGAAGACGTCGCCGACCGGGTCCGCGCGCTCAAGGACGAGGACGGCGGCCACATCGTGCAGTACGGGTTCGGTGACGTGTCGCGGCTCCTGCTCGACGCGGGCCTCGTCGACCAGCTCCAGCTGTGGATCCATCCGCTGATCCTCGGGCCGGCCGACAGCCAAGACCTCCTGTCCCGACCCGGGACGACGGCCGCACTCGACCTCGTCGAGACGCGGGTCCTGAGCAACGGGATCATCCTCGCCACCTACGCCCCCTGACAGTGCTCGGCGCGTCGTCGCCGGTCACAGATCCCGTCTCACGAAGGACACCGCCGACAGTCCCCACACCATCGCCACCCACACCGCCGCCCAGGCGAGGTAGGCGACCGTGAGGGACGCCACGCCGAGGAACGGGAACGCCTCGACCTCGTCGCCGCCGAACTCGACGATCGCGGTGGGGTCCTGGAACGCGTGCATCGCCCCCCGCCACAGCCCGTCCGTGGGCAGCAGCATCCGCGAGATGGTGCCGACGCGCACGACGGCGTCGTTGTCGAGGGATGCGCCGATGCCACCCACCACGCCGGCGATCCACGCGGCACCGAAGAGGCCGACGGCGACCACGCCCGACGCCATCGGCGAGACGGCTGTCGAGAGCAGCACCGCGAGGGTGAGGAGCACGGTGGTCTGCGCCGCGAGCAGGGCGAGGGCGACCGCCGGGTCCGGCGGCCAGTAGTCCATCGTCCACCGGACCACGAGGCACTCGGCCAGCCCGGCGACGACGATGAAACCGGTGCCGAAGGCCACCAGCCCCAGCCACTTGCCCAGGAGGAACGCCGAGCGGCGGATCGGCCGGGCGAGCACGGACAGCGCGATGCCCGACTCCGTCTCGCCGGCCAGCGTGGGGCCGGCGAGGAACGCGGTGCCGAGGGCGGCGATCAGGCTGAAGCCGAACATCACCAGGTTGAGCAGGACGGAGGCCGTCAGCCGGGTCTCGCCGGTGGTGAGCGTGCCGGCGCCCGACTCGTCCGCCAGGCGTGAGAGCCCCCAGGCGCTCACGCCCAGCAGCAGGACGGTCAGCACCGCGAGGGCGAGCAGCACGCGCCGGCGGGCCGCCTCGCGCAGGGTGAGCGCCGCGATGGTCAGGACGGTCCGGGTCGTGGTCACCGCTCGCCTCCGTCGCCTTCCCGCAGGATGCCGAGCAGGCGCTCCTCCAGGCTGATCCGTGCGGGCTCGACGGCGTGCACCCCCGCGCCGAGACCGACCAGGTCGTGCACCAGGGCGGGGACCGCCGTCCCGTCGTCGGTGGCGGCCAGCGCCACGGTGAACCAGTCACCGGCCCGGTCGACGGCCCCGGTCGCGGCGAGCCGCTCCTCGGCGGCACGCGACACCCCGGTCAGGTGCAGCCGGACCTCGCGCTGGCCGAGCAGCTCGGCCAGCGACCCCGACGCCGCGACCCGTCCCCCGTCGAGGATGACCACCCGGTCGCAGACCCGCTCGACCTCGCCGATCAGGTGCGAGTTCAACAGCACGGCCACGCCCCGCGACCGCAGGCCCAGCACGATGTCGCGCACGTCGACCCGGCCGAGCGGGTCCAGCGCGCTGGTCGGTTCGTCCAGGATCACGAGGTCGGGCCCGGTGACGAGCGCGACCGCCAGGCCGAGGCGCTGCTGCATGCCCTTGGAGAACCCGCCCACCCGATCGCCGGCGCGTGCGGCCAGGCCGACGAGGGACAGGCACTCGCGCCGGGCCCGCTCCGGCACGTCGATCCCCGACAGGCGGACGTGGAGCGCCACCACCTCGGCGGCGCTCAGCCACGGCTGGTACCGGAACAGCTCGGGCAGGTAGCCGACGCGCACGCGCGCGGCCGGGTCGGCGGCGGGCCGCCCGAGGAGCATCGCCTCACCGGCGTCGGGCCGGACCAGGCCGAGCAGCATCTTGATCACGGTGGTCTTGCCGGCGCCGTTCGGACCGAGGAGCCCCACCACCTCGCCGCGGCCCACCTCCAGCGACACGTCCTCCACCGCCGGTTGCCGGCGGTACCGCTTGCGCATGCCCGAGCACCAGATGGCGGGCACCGGCGGCAGGTCGGCGACGAGGTCCCCGACGACGGCGGGGTCGGCGGCGGTCCTCACTGGTGCACCCTTCGGGATGCACGCAGTGACCGATCGGCACTTCGTGCCGAGTAACGCACGTTGCTGATGATTCGCTCGCTTCGCTCGCTCATTGCAGGCCCCGGGCGACCGACAGGACCTCGCCGGTGTCGAGCGTGCCGGCCACGACGGTCACCGTGCCGTCCTCCACCCACACGACGGCCGCCGCCGACCCGCCGCGGGTGGCGAGCACCGTGGCCGGCTCGCCGTCGACCTCCGCCGACGACGTGGTGACGTGGTCGGCGGGCACGGGCAGCGGCAGGGTGCCGCTGTCCGCGTTGAACGTGCGCAGCGCGGCCGCGACATCGTCGGGCAGGCCCGGCAGCGAGAGCAGGTAGTCGCGCACCGTCTCGAACGGGACGCCGGTGCGAGAAGGCCGTGGGGGCGACGGCGCGACCCACGACGAGGGCGGGCACGCCGGACGGCTGCGACCAGACCGCGGCCGCACCCGGGCCGGCCACCAGCCGCACCTGGCTCCCGTCGAGGCCCGGCGGCGGTCGCGGCAGCGACTCGCCCTCCTCGGCGGCGGCCCGGGCGGCGCGGTCCGCCGAGAACGTGAAGGTGGCGCTGACCTCGCCGCCCACCTGGTAGGCCGGCTCGCCGGTGACGCCGCGAGGCAGGCTCGTCACCTCCGGTACGTCGAGGCCCGTCTCCGCCGCCGCGGCGGCCGCGTCGGGAACCGTGTGCACGTCCCGATCGCCGCTGACGTCCAGCTCGCCGTACGCGCTCAGGTCGGGCAGGGCGTTCAGGTCGTCGGTGCTGACGCTGAGCGGGGCGATCCGCTCGGTCCGGAAGATGGGCAGCCAGCCGTTGGCGGCGGCGGCCCCCGCGCCGGTCAGGACGGCGGCGACGGCGACGCCCGCGACGACCGGGCGCCGCAGCACGTCCCGGAACCGGCGGGCCCGGGGCGGCGCCACCGACGGCGCCCGTGCGGTGGCGGGCAGCGCCGTCGACAGGCGCCGCCAGGCGGCGGCGACATCGACGTCCGCGCTCGCGTCGGTGACCAGCGCCGCCTGCACCAGGTCGGCGTCCTCGCGGACGGTGGCCAGGACGCGGAGGCACTCGTCGCAACCCGCGAGGTGGTCGCGGTCGGCGACGGCGACCCCCGCCGGCTCGTCGAGCAGCCGGCGCAGCACCCCTTCACTCGGATGACGCATGGCGGTTCAACTCCTTGCGCAGGGCGGACTCGGCGCGCCGCACGGTCGTGCCGACGCTGCCGGGGGCCAGGTCGAGGGCGGCGGCGACATCGGCGTAGCTCAGGCCGCTGTGCCGCAGCACGAGGGCCACGGACTGCTTGCGGGGCAGCCGGGCGAGCGCGGCGCGCATGGTGTCGCGCTCCTCCAGCGTCACCACGGCCTCGGCGACGTCGGCGACGACGCCGTCGCTCGCGGCCGCGGCGGTCTCCTCCCGCGACGCCCGGCGGCGCCCCGACCGGAGCAGGTTGAGGGCGGTGTGGGCGGCGGCGACGCAGAGCCAGCCGCGGGCCTGTCCGGCCGGTACGGACGAGCCTCCGAAGGAGAGGAACACGTCCTGGGCGACGTCCTCGGCCTGCTCACGCGAGCCCAGCACCCCCGCGGCCACGCCGACGACCAGCCGGTAGTCGCGGCGGAAGATCTCGTCCAGGTCGGCGCGCACGGCACCGCTGACCGAACCCGACACCGCGACGTGCTCCTTCCTCCCGGCCCGGTCCTCGGCTGCACCGTCGACCGCCCCGGAGACGGGCAGGACCGCCGCGGCCGTCGCTCGTCCGTGCCGAACCAGATCCATGTGAGTACAGCACCGCCGGCATCAGGAATGTGACATCGGGCGCGGGCGCTCGTGGTGCCGACGAGCGCGCTGCTAGGTCAGGCCGTCGCGGATCACACCCGCGATGACCCGGAGGGCCAGCACGCTGGCAGCGGCCAGGCCGACGTAGCCGAGGACCTCGTTGATCGTGACCGCGCCGCTCACCTGGGGTCCGGTCCGGACACCGAGCAGGACCACCGAGCCGATGCCCAGCGACGCGGCGAGGACGGCCATGACGATGCGGTCGACGAGGCTGCGCAGCAGGCGCTCGTCGCTCTCGTGCGAGAACAGGGACACCCGCGCCGACAGCCGCCCCTCGGTGGCCTGGCCGAGCAGGTCGTCGACGCGCTGGGGCAGGCGTCGGAGCCGGGGCAGCTGGCGCATGGCCTCGGTCTCGATCACCTTCCGGACGGTCGACAGGTCGGCCCGCTCGCGGATCTCGCCGGCGCCGTGGGCGCGAGCCGCGTCGACCAGCGAGAACGTCGGGTCGATCGACCGGAGGGTGCCCTCCAGCGTGACCATCGACCGCGACAGCGTGCCGAACCAGCGGGGCACGTGGATGCCGAACCGCCCGACCAGGACCGTCAGGTCCTGGAACGCGCCGGCGGTCAGCCCCGACCCCTGGCGCAGGTGGCGTCCGAGCAGATCGTCCAGCGCCAGGTCGAACTCGCGCAGGTCGGCGGTCCGGTCGACGACGGTCATCTGGGTGAGCGCCTGCCGGAGCAGCGTGCTGTCGCCGGACCCCGCCGCCACCATGAGCTGCAGGACGACGGCCCGTTGGTTGGGGCCGAGCCGGCCGACCGCGCCGAGGTCGATGAGCACGATGGTGCCGTCGTCCTCCACGAGGATGTTGCCGGGGTGCGGGTCGGCATGGAAGATCCCGGCCTCGAAGATCTGCCCGAGGAAGGCGTCGAGCAGGCGGCGGGCGAGGTCGGACGGGTCGTGCCCGAGCTGCCGGAGCCGGGAGGAGTCGGAGATCGTGACCCCGCTCACCCGCTCCTCGACCAGCACCCGCTGAGTCGACAGGTGCTCGACGATGGACGGGACCCGCACGCGTTCCGCACCGGTGAGGGCGGCGGACATGGCCTCGGCGTTGGCGGCCTCCATCCGGAAGTCGAGCTCCTCGTACACGTTGTCGATGAACTCGGCGGCCAGCTCGCGTGGGCGCAGGGAGAGGCCGAGCGCGGTGCGGCGCTCGATCAGGCCGGCCAGCTGCATGATCGCGGCGCTGTCGCGGGCGATCGTCTCGTCCAGGCCCGGCCGCTGCACCTTCACCACGACGTCGGTCCCGTCGGGGAGCTGGGCGCCGTAGACCTGGGCGATGGACGCGCTGGCGATGGGGACCCAGTCGAAGCGGGCGAAGGTCCGCTCCACCGGCCCGCCGAGCTGGCTCTCGAGCTCCGGCTGGATCGCGTCCCGCGGCGCGGGCTCGGCCTGGCTCCGCAGGAGCGCCAGCTCATCGCACCAGGCGGGCGGCAACAGGTCGGGACGGGTCGACGCCACCTGGCCGATCTTCACGAACATGCCGCCGGCCTGCTCGAGCGTGCGCCGGACGCCGGTGGGGAGCGCCTGGTCGGACGGCCGGCTGCGGCTCGTCACGCCGTTCTGCCGGGCCAGGGCGAGCACCTCGCGGAACCGGCGGATGGGTGTGAGGGCGGCCCGGACGCCCGCCAGCGGGTTGGCCATCTCGATGCGGCCGGCCTCGGCGCCCGCGGCCAGCGTGCCGACCGGGGCGAGCAGGTCGAGCCCGACGGCCGCCATCATCGTGAACAGGGTGCCGAGCGCCAGTGCCAGCAGCGCCATGTCGGGCGAGTCCCACTCCCATCCGGTGACGATCCCCGCCGCGACGACGCCGGCAGATCCACCCGACGAGGCCGGCGAGCAGGAGGCTCGGCCAACCCCGCTGGGCACCGAGGAGTCGGCTCGCCACCAGGGTCACGGCCACCGCCGCCAGCGGGCCGAGCACGATCCAGGCGAACACGACGGGGACCGAGACCGCGACCATCGCCGACCACCCTATGTGGGGGCTCGTCCCAGAGGAGCGTGCCCCTGCTGGCGAAAGGCGAGGCCCGGAGCCTGCCTCACCGCGAGCTCCGGGCCTCTGACCTGCGGAGAGGGTGGGATTTGAACCCGCCCAGGACTTGCGCCCTCACTTCCTTAGCAG
>CAVWYL010000012.1:0-60300 GCA_963759225.1 uncultured Acidimicrobiales bacterium
GGCATCCTCACCGGCGGGCTGGTGGGCGAGCTCAACACGCGGGGCCCCGAGAAGGTGGCCCGCCTGCGGGCGTGGGCCGACCAGCGCTTCGGCCCGGCGAGCGAGCCCGAGCTGTGGGCCTACGGCGACTCGTCCGGCGACGCCGAGCTGCTGGCCCTGGCCGACCACCCCACCTGGGTGGGGCGCCGGGCGACCCGGACCTGACCGGCCGGCGCCGCCTCAGGCCAGGCGGCCGCCGACGAACGGGACGCGGAGCCGCCGGGGGGCGGTGCGCGGGCCGCGGCTGAAGGCGAGGGCCACCGGGACGCCGCCGATGGCGGCGAGGCCGAGCGCGACCCGGGCCGCCGTGGGCATGGCGCCCGCGTCGGACCCGTCCTGCGACGTGGCCCGGTCCGCGGGCTCGGACGCGCCGCCCGCGCCGGACGCCGCGGGGCGGCTCGTGGCCGCCGGCGTCGGCGCGGCGGGGATGCCGTTGGCGGCGGCCGCGTCCTCGAACATGGCGGCGGCGCCCGCCGGCAGCGCCGGGCCCGCCAGCGCGTCGGGCGACGGCGCGGGGCGGGGCCGGGACGAGCGGCCGGCGCCGGCGGGGCCCGAGCCGGTGGCGGGATCATCGACGACGGCGCCCCCATCGCCGGAGCCGCCGCCGTCGCCGGGCGGCGGCGTGACCACGCCGGGGTCGGGGGCCGGCGGGGCGGGGTCGCCGCCTGCGGGGACGACGGTCACGGCGGTCCGCAGGAACAGCGGCAGCAGGTTGGTCCCGATGCACCAACCCGACACCGTGTGGGCCCCCGGCGTGGTGGCGGCGGGGACGGTGACCGGTCCGGACGCCACGCCGTCGCCGCCGGCCCGGGCCGAGCCGACGAGCAGCAGATCGACGCCGAAGAGGGCGAGGGTGCCCGTCCGGCACGTGCTCATCGTCACCGTGATGGTCTGCCCGGGGGTGGGCGTGTCGTCGTCGACCGTGAGGCTGTGCTGCGGCGGCGGGTAGCTCTGCGCCCCGGCGGGCGCGGACCCGGCAACAGCCAGCGCGGCGACGATGGCGGCCGCCACGGCGAACTGGCGATGGCTCATGCTCTTCCCCCTACGGCGCCGCCCCGGCGGGCGCTCCCCGCACCCCATGCACTGGTGTTGGAGGGTCTACCACATTGCCATGCAGCGCTGCTGGGTCAGCAACGGAGCGTCACGGCGCAGACACCGTCAATAGCCGGAACAGGTCACGGGTGGTCGCCAGCCGCGCCGTGTCCCCCTCGACCGTGGCCTGCCGGCTGGCCACCGCCGACCCGTCGGTCGCCTGCACCGACACCGCCACCTCGTCGGCCGTGGCGAAGGGCTGCACGGGCATGTTCAGCCGGTAGGCGCGCCCCTCGACGACGCCCTCGAGCTCCAGATCGAGCTGGACCGACCCGCCCGGCGGGATGTCCACGAACGCCGAGTACACGTTGAAACCGGTCTCGACCTCCGACTGCAGGGGTGCGGGCTGCCCGCCGACCCACGACCCCGCCAGGTCGAGCGTGCTGTAGATCGACACGTACGAGCGGTTGGTCCCCGGAGGCAGGCCGATGACGTTGCCGATCACGTAGTCCGGCAGCCCGCTGGTCGGCGCGCGGTTCTCCAGCGTCACCCGCAACGTGGCGCCGACCTGCCCGGTCTCGGGGTCCCAGCGGACGTCGTACTCCTGGCGCCGGTGCGTGAACAGGTCGATCTTGCTGCCCGCCGCGTTGGAGGTCGTCACCGTCATCATGTCGCCGGGGAGGTTCCAGGGCAGGAAGCCGCTGACCTCGAAGTCGAGCATCGCGCCGAGGACGTCGTCCCGGATGGGGCTGAACTGGATGTGGCCACCGTCGACGATCGGGCCGAGGTCCTCGCTGATGCGCCGGGGACCGGGCAGGTCGGCGCCGACCAGCCGGTCGAACGTCGTGCGGGCGACGTCCTCCAGCAGGTCGATGCGGTCCTCGTTGTCGGGGAAGAGCTCGTACTGGCGCCGCATCAGGAAGTCGGCGGTGTTGTCCGCCGTCAGGGGCTCGCCCAGCTCCGGGACCTCGATCGGGCCGGTGTAGCGCATCAGCGCGGCGAGACCCTGCGGGTCGACGCTCAGCACCCCGTCGATCTCCTGGCCGCCGGACTGCGGGTAGAGCTCCGCCGCGGCGCGGGCGATGGCCACGAAGTCGGCGCTCATCGTCAGGTTGCGCCAGGTCCCCGTCACGTCGAACCGCCCGTACCGGGCGACGTAGTCGACCGGCTGGGTCAGCGTGCGCTGCTCCGGCGGCAGGCCGCCCGACTCCAGCTCGGAGATGCGCCCGAACCGGGGCATCGACAGCTTGCCGTCGGTGACGAGCAGCTCCGCGAAGTTGCCGGGGAACCCGGTGCGGCCCCGGGCCTCGACCGGCGTGGTGAACAGGACGAGGTACCGCTGCGGGCCTTCGCCGCCCAACAGGATCGGCGCGACGGCGACCGCCTCGAGGGCGGTCTGCGCCTCGGGGCGCGCCTCCTCCACCTGGTCGGCGAGCCTCTCCAGGGGCTCGGCGACGGGGCCGAGCAGCCACGGCGACCGCACCTCGTCGACCTTTTCGCCCAGCTGGTCGAGCGAGGTCTTGACCTGGAACAGCGGGGCGACCATGTCGCTGGCCGCCGCCGGGTCGAGGCGCCCGCCGACGAAGCGCAGGCCGTCGACGTCGGCCTCCGACGCCGCCAGCGACGTGACCCGGGCGACCTCGCTGGCCTGCGCCGACACCGACCCGACCGCGGTCAGGTTGGGGCCGATGAGCGGCAGGGTCTTGGCCGGCGCCACGAACCAGCTCGACAGCGTGCTGTCCGCCGTGCTCAGCGAGCGGGCCGCCAGCGCGAACTCCTGGGCCGCCGTGTCGTCGTCGGCGGCGCGGGCGGCGTCGAGCCCGCCGTTGACCGACGCCATGCCCTGGCGCAGCGACCCCTGCGCGAACGCGAGGCCCACGACGGCGCCCGCCACCATCAGGCCCAGGCCGACGCCCACCACCTGCAGGACCCGCTTGGTCCGATGGCGGACCCGCCTCCCGGCCCGCAGGTAGCCGGACACCAGCACCGGCGTCACGGCCGCCGCGGTCACCAGGGCCGACAGCCCGTGGAAGCCGATCGGCCCGACCCGCAGCAGGGCGATGACGCCGAGCCCCGCCACGATCGCGCCCCGGGCCCGGCTGCGGGTCTCGCGCACGACCGACACGAGGGCGATGGCGATGGCGACCGCCGCGCACGCCATGGCGACAGCGTCGCCCCCGAGCACGGCCGCGGCGCCGGCGGGCAGGAACCAGGTCCAGCGCCGGGCGGTGGCACCGAACACCGCCACCGGCACCGCCAGCGCCAGGCTCCAGAACGCGTCGGCGGTGTCGTACCCGGTCGGGTGCGAGGTGCTGAGCACGGCGGCGCCCACGCCCACACCGGCCACGGCCGCGCCGAACGCCACCGTGCGGGAGCGGCGGGTGGCGAACAGGGGGCGCCGGAGGGCGACGAGAGACATGGAACCGCCCAATTTATGCGATGGCTCCGCGCCGACCGTCATCGCGGTCAGTGACCGACGCGCGCGGTCAGTACGCACCCGATCCGCGCACGACCGCGGAGAACGTCTTGGCGATGATGGCGGCGTCCATGGTCGGCGACCAGTGGTCCACGTAGTAGAGGTCGAGGCGCACGGCCTCGTCCCACGACAGGTCGGACCGCCCGCTGACCTGCCACAGCCCGGTGATCCCCGGCTTGACCAGCAGCCGCCGGGTCACGTGGTGCTCGTACAGCTCGACCTCGGCCGGCAGCGGGGGCCGGGGCCCCACCATCGACATGTCGCCGCGCAGGACGTTGAGCAGCTGGGGCAGCTCGTCGATCGAGTAGCGCCGCAGCACCCGGCCGACCCGGGTGACCCGGGGGTCGGTGCGCAGCTTGAACAGCAGGCCGTCGGCCTCGTTGCGGCCCTCGAGGTCGGCCAGCAGCCGCTCGGCGCCCACCACCATCGTGCGGAACTTGATCATCGCGAAGCGGTGGCCGTCGCGGCCCACCCGGGTCTGGCGGAAGAACACCGGGCCCGGGCTGTCGACCTTGACGGCCACGGCCACGGCCAGGAACACGGGCGCCACGATCAGCAGGGCGAGCGCGGCGCTGAGGCGGTCGATGACCTCCTTGGCCACCCGCTGGGGGCCGGCGAAGTGCGGGGCCTCCACGTGCAGCAGCGGGAGTCCGCCCAGGTCGCGCACGACCGTGCGGGGCCCGACGACGTCCGCGATCGCCGGGGCCACGAGCAGGTCGACGTCGCTGCCCGCCAGCGTCGCGGCCAGCTCGCGCAGCTCGCCCGGCGCCGACTCCGACGTGATGGCCACCGAGTCGGCCGCGCACAGCTCGACGGACTGCCGCAGGTC
The DNA here is from genome assembly GCA_963759225.1 of uncultured Acidimicrobiales bacterium. Classification (GTDB taxonomy): domain Bacteria; phylum Actinomycetota; class Acidimicrobiia; order Acidimicrobiales; family VFJN01; genus ZC4RG19. The sequence goes on from CAVWYL010000012.1 coordinate 4,377, forward strand.
GGTGTGGCCGCCGACGACGGGCACCGACCGCCCGGCGATCACGAGCGCGGGGGCGTCGGTGTCCACGTAGGCGCCGACGAGCAGCAGCCCGGACCACGCCGACCGGGCGAGGTGCTCGCCGACGTCGACCACGGTGGCCGGCGTGCCCACCAGCAGCAGCCGGTGGACGTAGCGCCCCCGGCGGCGCTGGCGGTAGAGCCAGGCCCGCAGGGCGAACCGGGTGAGCAGCGTGGCGACCAGCGCGACGGGGATCAGCACGCCGACGTAGCCCCGGGCGATCACGAGCCGGCCCAGGAAGTGCAGGAGGGCCACCACCGCGAGGAAGTGGACCCCGCCGTTCAGCACCCGCCGGTACTCGTCGGAGCCCACCCCCAGGATGCGGCGGTCGTAGCAGCGGGCCAGCGCCAGCACGCCCAGCCACACCGGGACCGACAGGGCGGCCACGAGGACGTAGGGCACGTTGGGCCCGGGCAGCAGCGCGGCCGAGACGCCGAACCGCAGCAGGTGCGCGACGACCAGCGCCAGGGTCATGGCGGCGGCGTCCGCCGCCACGTACACGACGGTGGGCGGCACCGGGCCGGGCCGGAGCGGTGCCGCCGCCCCGTCGGGGCGCGGCGGGCCCGCGGTCAGCACCGCGGCGGTCGGCCCGGCGATCCGCCGTGCCCCGGCTACCCCCATCCCAGACACCAGAAGGCCAGCTTAGGACCTTCGTCCCGACGGCACCCGCTAAAGGGCAAATGGCTACCCGTTGGTCACTTGGGTTGCATCCGCACGCCGCCGTCGACGCGGATGACCTCGGCGTTCATGTAGCTGTTGGACAGGAGCTCGACGGCCATGCCGGCGAACTCGTCGGCCGAGCCCAGCCGCTTGGGGAACAGCACGTCGCGCTTGAGCCGCTCCTTGAACGCCTCGCTGCCCTCGCCCTGCCCGTAGATCGGCGTGTCGATGAGCCCGGGCGCGATGCAGTTGACCCGGACGCCCACGGCGGACAGGTCGCGGGCCACCGGCAGGGTCATGCCGACGACGCCGCCCTTCGACGCCGAGTAGCTGGCCTGGCCGATCTGGCCGTCGAACGCGGCGACGGAGGCCACGGTCACGATGGCGCCGCGCTCGCCGTCGTCCAGCGGCTCGGTCTGGGACATGGCGGTGGCCGCCAGCCGGATGCAGTCGAACGTGCCGACCAGGTTGATGCCGACGACCGTCTTGAAGATGTCGAGGCTGTGGGCCGAGTCGTACTGGCCGTCCTTGCCGATGGTGCGGGTGGCCCAGCCGATGCCGGCCGCCGTGACCAGCGCCCGCAGCGGGCCCATGTCCTTGGCCGCCTCGACCGCGCCGATGATCTGGTCCGTGTCGGTCACGTCCGTGGCCACGAACAGGCCGCCCAGCTCCTTGGCCAGCTCCTCGCCCTTGTCGGCCTGGCGGTCGAGGTCGGCGAGCACGACGTGCGCCCCCCGGGCGGCCAGGCCCCGGGCGGTGGCGGCGCCGAGCCCGGAGGCGCCGCCGGTGACGATGGCTGAGATCCCGTTGAGGTCCATGGCCCGAATGTATTGACTCGCCGGTCAAGCCTGCGAACCGGTGGCCCGCCACTCGACGAGGTCGGCGTCGGGCTGGACCACCACCATGACCAGGCGCACCGGCCGGCCGCCGCCGTTGCGGTACTCGTGGTCGCGGTCGGCGTGGAACAGCGCGGCGCCGCCCGCGGGGACCTGGTGGGCGGTGCCGTCGACCACCAGGGTCAGCGTGCCGGCCACCACGTGCAGCATCTCGCGGGTGCCCTCGGCGTGGGCCTCGGACCCGTGGGCGTCACCCGGGGCCAGCGTCCAGTGCCACAGCTCCAGGTGGTCGCGCTCGTCCGAGCCGACGAGCAGGTCGCCGAAGCTGCCGGCGTCGCTGCCCCACAGGCGGGCCACGTCGCCGGCCGCCACCACCTGCACCGCGGGCGGCTCGTCCGCCTCGATCAGGCCCGCGAGCGAGACGCCGAGGGTCTCGGCGACCTTGCACAGCGTCCCCAGGCTCGGGTTGGTGCGGGCGCCCTCGAGGTGGACGAGCATGCCCTTGCTCACCCCGCTGCGCTGGGCGAACTGGTCGAGGCTCCAGCCGCGCTCGGTGCGCAGGCGGCGGGTGTTGCGGGCCACGGCGGCGGCCACCGCCTCCGGTGAGGGCATGGGAACCAGCGTACCGCGGTACAGAATAATGACCGGGCTGGTGCAACACATTGACCGCTAGGCTGACGGGATGGCCGCCCTCCTCGCCCTCAGCGCCGCCGTCGCCTACGGCGTCGGCGACTTCCTGGGGGGCGTCGCCGCCCGCCGCGAGTCCGCCACCGTGGTCGTGCTGTGGTCCCACCTCGTGGGCCTGGCCATGCTCGTCGCCCTCGCTCCCCTGCTGGGCGGCGAGCCCTCGCCCCGGGCTCTGGCGATCGGCGCCGGCGCCGGCCTGCTCGGCGGGGCCGGGGTGGCGCTGTTCTACCGGGGCCTCGCCGTCGGGGCCATGAGCGTGGTGGCCCCGATCGCCGCCCTGCTGTCGGCGGCCGTCCCCGTGGTGGTCGGCCTCGTCGACGGCGAGCGCCCGACGACCGCGGCCCTCGCCGGCATCGGGCTGGCGCTCGGCGCCATCGTGCTCGTGTCACGCGACACGACGGCGGGCGTCAAGGCCCCGGTGCCGTGGCGGGCCCTCGCCCTGGCGGTGTCCGCGGGCCTCGCCTTCGGCCTGTTCTTCGTGGTGATCAGCCACGCCCCCGACGGGTCCGGCATCTGGCCCCTCGTCGGCGCCCGCGCCGCGTCGGTCTCGCTGTTCGTCGCCCTCGGCGCGGCCGGCGTCACCGCCTCGGCGCCGCCCCGGGGCGCGATCGGCGCCATCGTGGCCTGCGGCGTGCTCGACGCCGCCGCCAACGTGCTGTTCCTCACGGCGCTCGACCACGGGCTGATGTCGGTGGTGGCCGTGCTCACCGCCCTCTACCCGGCGGGCACGGTCCTGCTCGCCCGGTTCGTGCTCGGCGAGCACCTCAGCGCGGTCCAGCGGGCCGGGCTGGGGGTGGCGGGCGTGGCGGCCGTGCTCATCGCGCTCTGACCCCCGGGGCGGGGCGCCGGGCGTACGCTCCGGGGCCATGGCCCTCCCCACCCCTGCCCCCGACCGCACCGCCGTCGTCACGGGGGCGTCGTCGGGCATCGGCCGCGAGATCGCCCGCCGGCTCGCCCAGCGGGGCCACGGCCTCACCCTCGTGGCCCGCCGCGAGGACCGCCTCCGGGCCCTGGCCGACGAGCTGGCCGTCGCCGACAACCTGCGGGTCGAGGTGGTGCCGGCCGACCTCACCGACGAGGCCGCCCGCCGCCACGTGGTCGACGAGGTGGCGGCCCGGGGCCTCGAGCCCGCGGTGCTGGTCAACGGCGCCGGGCTCAGCACGGTCGGCCCGGTCCACCGCAACGACCCGGCCGCCGAGCTGACCATGCTCCGCACCAACGTCGAGGCGCTGGCCCACCTCACCAGCCTGATCCTGCCCGGCATGGTCGAGCGCGGGCGGGGTGCGGTGCTCAACATCGCCTCGACCGCGGCGTTCCAGCCCATGCCGGGCCAGGCCGGCTACGCGGCGTCCAAGGCGTTCGTCGTCTCCTACAGCCGCGCCGTCCGCCAGGAGGTCAAGGACGCGGGCGTGACCGTGACCGTCCTGTGCCCCGGGCCCGTGCGCACCGAGTTCGCGGAGACCGCCGGCTTCGACCAGGGCGACGCCGACAACGCGCTCCCCTCGTTCATGTGGGTCGAGGCCAGCGAGGTGGCCCGGGCCGCGGTCGACGGCCTCGACCACGGCCACGCCCACGTGATCCCGGGCGTCGCCAACCGGGTCACGGCCACGCTGGCCCCGCTGGTCCCGCCCACGCTGCTGACCCGGGTGGTGGCCCGCCAGCACCCGGGGCTGAAGGACGGCTGACTCAGCCCGCCGCCACCAGCTCGACCCCCCGGCGCAGGAACGCCAGCGCGTCCGGAACCCCGGCCACGTCCGCCTGGCGGAGCACCGCGCCGAACGGTGCGTTCCAGTAGTCCGGGTCGCCCGGACGGTCCGGGCCCCAGGGCCCGACGTACAGGTAGGGCGCGGGCTCGAAGGAGTCGCCGGGCGAGGCGCCCACGTTGAGCTGGACCTCGCCGTTGACGGCGACGGTGCAGGCGTGGTCGAAGTGTTCGGGCCACAGCTGGGGGGCGGTGGCGCCGGAGACCGCGGGGGTGGTCGGCCACGAGCTCGTCCAGGACGGTGGACCCCAGACCCCACCAGTCGCCCACGGCCAGGACGGTGGCGGCGTCGACGGGGAGCCGGGCCCCGGGCTCGACCATCGGCGGGGTCTCGTCCCCGACGGAGAACTCCTCGGCCAGGTCGACCCCCACGAGCGCGGCGGCACGGGCCAGCGTGGTGAGCGGCTCGGCCCGCACGTCGCCGCCCCGCTCCACCGCGAGCACGGCCCCGCTGACCCGCACGACCTCGCCGTCGCCGAACACGGGCGTCGCCAGCCCGCCCGGCGCCGGGCGCAGCCCGAACCGGCCGGTCACCGCGTGGCGCCGCCGGGCCACGACGTGCACGGCCACCTGCTGGAGCGCCTCGCGGGCGGCCAGGTCAATCGTCGTCACGGTCGCCGCCGCCGCCGTCGCCCTCGTCCCTCATGCGGGCCAGGGCGAGGGCGAGGTCCGCCACCTCGGCGTCGCTGAGCCGGGCGTCCCGGTGGATCAGCGTGTAGCGGTCCGGGGGCATCGACCCTTCCTCCACCTGCTCGATCGCGTCGTCGGCCTCGCCGGCGTCGCGGTCCCACTCCGAGAAGTTGAGCTCGTCGCGGGCCCGGTCGACGTCCGACCGCACCAGCCACGACATCGGCGCCACGTAGGAGTACACCGGCCAGTCGACCTCGTTGGAGTGGCAGTCGTAGCAGGACTGCCGGGCGATGCGCTCGCTCTCGGCGTCGGGCCAGGGTGCGTTCTGCGTGACCGGCGGGTTGGAGTGGCGCCAGCCGTAGGGCACGAGCTGGATGGCGGCGAACAGCGCCAGCGCCCCCAGGCCGACCGCCCTGACCGCCCTCATCTCGGCGTGCGGGCGGGCGGGGCGACCATCGGCTGCGAGGGTACCGCTCGGTCCCGGGCCCGTCGGTCAGCGGGCGCGGCCCCAGCCGCCGCCGCCCGGGGTCAGCATCCGCAGGACGTCGCCCGCGGCGAGGCGGACGGTGCACTTGTCGGGCAGGCGCTCGGCCCGGGCCTCGTCGCCGCCGGGCACGAGCCAGTTCTCCCCCGGCGCGCCGGGGCCGCCGCCCCACAGGCCGGGCGGCGACGACGACCGGCGCTCGGTGATGAGGCTCACGGTCACGTCCTCCAGCACCAGCAGGTCCCGCTCCAGGCCGTCGCCGCCCGGGTGCTCGCCCCGCCCGCCGCTGTCCCGGCGCAGCCGGTAGCGCAGCACCCGCAGGGGGAAGGCCCGCTCCAGGGCCTCGATGGGCGTGTTCTTGGTGTTGGTCATGCCGGTGTGCACGCCGCTCATGCCCGCGGCCGTGGGGCGACCGCCCTGCCCGCCGGCCACCGTCTCGTAGTAGACCCAGCCCTCGCCCCCCATGAGCAGGTTGTTCATCGTGCCCTGCCCGGCGGCGGGGACCCGGTCCCGGCAGGGGGTGGCCAGCGCCGCCAGGCACACGTCGGCCACCCGCTGGCTGACCTCGACGTTGCCGGCCCCCACCGCCGCCGGCGGCCGGGCCGCCACGAGCGTGCCCGCCGGGGCCACGACCCGCACCGGTCGCATGGCGCCGCCGTTGGCCGGGATGGTGGGGTCGACGGCCGACCGCAGGGCGTACGCCACGGCCGACACGGTGACGGCCTCGACGGCGTTGACGTTGCCCCGGGCCTGCGGGGCCGTGCCGGTGAAGTCGACGGTGACCCCGTCCCCCGCCACGGTGACCGCCACGGCCACCCGGGCCGGGCGCTGCTGGTCGGCGGCGGCGCCGGTCGAGTCGAGCACGTCCTCGGCCCGCCACGTGCCGTCCGGCAGGCCGCCGAGCGCGGCCCGCATCCGGCGCTCGCCGTAGTCGACGACCTCGGGCAGCGGCGCGCCGGCCCCCGCCAGCTCCGCCAGGCGCTCGACCCCGGTGCGCGTTGGCGCCGACCTGGGCGTCGAGGTCGCCGACCCGCTCGCCGGGCGTGCGGGAGTTGGCCAGCAGCAGCCGGCGCAGGCCGTCGTCGAGGAGCGTGGGCGGGATGCGCAGGCCCTCCTGGTAGATCTCGGTGGCGTCGGCCGGGATCGACCCGGGCGCGGCGCCGCCCACGTCGGCGTGGTGGGCCCGGTTGGCGGCCCAGCCGACCAGCCGGTCGCCCACGAAGCACGGCGCCACCAGCGTCAGGTCGTTGAGGTGGGTGCCGCCGGCGAAGGGGTCGTTCAGCACCACCTGGTCGCCGGGCCGCAGCGTCCCGCCGAAGGCGTCGACCGCCGCCCGCACGCTGGCCGGCATCGACCCCAGGTGCACCGGAATGTGCTCGGCCTGCACGAGCATCTCGCCGTCGGGCGTGAACAGCGCGGCCGAGCAGTCGGCCCGCTCCTTGATGTTGGGGCTGAACGCCGCCCGCCGCAGCACGGCCCCCATCTCCTCGGCCACCCCGGTGAGCCGGGAGATCAGCACCTGCAGTTCGGCGGCATCTAGTGTCATGTGATGCTCTTACAGCATGCTACCGTGCTCCGACATGATAGATGAGCGACAACGCCACGAGCTGTATCGTGGCGTGGAGGAGCTGCTCGGCACCGAGCGAGCAGACACGCTGATGAGCCTGTTGCCACCGGTCGGCTGGGCCGACGTCGCCACCAAGGACGACATCCGCCTCGTCCGGGCCGACCTGCGCAACCTCGAGGAGCGCATCGACGGGCGCTTCGCCAAGGTCGATGCCCGGTTCGAGCCAAGGTCGACTCCCGGTTCGAGCAGTCTGGAGTACAAGCTGGACGCCAAGCTCGAGCGGGCGCTGCGGCGAGCAGACCCGCACGTTGATGTTCGGGCTGCTGGGCGCCCTGTTCACCATGACGTCGCTGTGCCTGGGGGCCATCGCGTTCACCGGGTGACCTGGCGGCGCAGCACCAGGGCGCCCGCCTGGCCCGGGTGGGCGGTCCAGCCGTCCGGGACCCAGATCGTGCAGTCCGGCTCGGCGATCACCGCCGGGCCCGGGCGGGGGGCGTCGATCCGGGCGGGCGGGTCGGGGACGTCGTCGGGGGCGACCGCCGGGGGCCGGCTGGCGACGGCGCGCAGGGCCACCACCTCGACCGGGTCGTCGGGGCGGGCGTAGCCGTTGCGGCGGCGGTGCTCGTCGTGGAACGCGGCCACCGCCGGCACCGTGATCTCGTGGCTCTGGCCCCGGTAGCGGCAGTCCAGGGCCGGCTCCACCGCGGTGGCGCCGGGCACCAGGGCGCGGGCCTCGTCCGCCAGCGACGCCAGGGCCGCGTCGAGGCCCGAGTGGTCGTCGGGGTCCGGCCACGAGCGGACCACGTCGCGGCGCCGGGGCGCGGTCAGCAGCCCGACCGCCGACAGCACGCCGGCCCGGGCCGGGACCACCACCGCCGGCATCCCCAGCGCGTCGGCCAGCGCGCAGGCGTGCAGGGGCCCGGCGCCGCCGAACGCCACCAGGGCCAGGCCCCGGGGGTCCACGCCCCGCTCGACCGACACCGCCCGCAGCGCCCGCTCCATGTTGGCGTCCACCACCGCGATCACGCCCTCGGCCGTGACCCCGGCGCCCTCCAGCGCGGCGGCCGCCGCCGCCGGGTCCAGCCGCAGCCCGCCGAACGCCGCCTCCGCCGGGATGCGCCCGGCCACGAGGTCGGCGTCGGTCACCGTCGGGCGGGTCCCGCCCCGCCCGTAGCAGGCCGGACCGGGGTCGGCGCCGGCGCTCTCCGGCCCGACCACCAGGGCGCCGCCCGGGTCGATGCGGGCCACCGACCCGCCGCCGGCGCCGATCGTGTGGACGTCGAGCGACGGGAACCGCACGGTGAACCCGCCCACCTCCCGCTCGGCCGCCGGGGCCGGCGCCCCGTCCACGACGAGGCACACGTCGGTCGAGGTGCCGCCCATGTCGAAGGTCACGGCGTCGGGGAACCCGTTGGCCGCCGCGGCCGCCGCGCCCGCCCGCACGCCGCCGGCCGGTCCGGACAGCAGCAGCGCGGCGGGCAGCTCGGCCGCCTCCCCCGCCGGCAGCAGGCCGCCCGACGACGTCATGACCAGGACCTCGCCGGCGGCGCCGTCGATCCCCCGCAGGTACGCCCGCAGGCGGGGGCGCAGCGCGGCGTTGACCACCGTGGTCACCGTGCGCTCGACCTCGCGCATCTCCGGCGACACCTCGTGCGAGCAGGACACGTCGTGGCCGCGGTCCCGCAGCGCGGCCGCCACCGCCTGCTCGTGGCCCGGGGACACGTCCGCGTGCAGCAGGCACACGGCCACCGCCTCGGCCTCCGGGGCGATGTCCCCGAGCCCCGCGGGGTCGACCGGCGTCAGCTCCGAGCCGTCGGCCGCCAGCCGGCCGGGGACCTCGTAGCGCAGGTGGCGGGGCACCAGCGGCTCGGGCCGGGACGCCAGCTGGTCGTACAGCGACGGCCGGTCCTGGCGGCCGATCTCGATCACGTCGGCCAGGCCCTCGGTGGTCACGAGCGCGACGGTGGCGCCCCGCCGCTCCAGCAGCGCGTTGGTGGCGACGGTGGTGCCGTGCGCCAGCAGCGACGGCGGCCCGTCGAGGCCGGCGTCCCCGAGCGCGCCGCGGATGGCGCGGCCGGGGTCGTCCGGGGTCGACAGGACCTTGGTCACCCGGCCGTCGGCCGCCACCAGGTCCGTGAAGGTGCCCCCGGTGTCGACCCCGACCTGCACGGTCAGGCGGCGGTGCCGGTGCGGCCGCGCTGGCTCTGGGCCGCCTCCACCGCCAGCTGGTCGACCAGGTCGTTCATGCGGGTCGCCCGAGTGCCCCTTCACCCACCGGAAGCCGACGTCGCCCCGCCGCCGGAACTCGTCGATCAGCGGCTCCCACAGGTCCCGGTTGGCGACCGGCTTCTTGGCGGAGTTGGTCCACCCCCGGCGCAGCCACCCCTCCCACCAGCGGTCCCGGAAGCAGTTGACGACGTAGGTCGAGTCGCTGACGACCTCGAGCGGCCCCGGGTGGGTGCGCACCGCCTCCAGCGCCGCCGTGATCTCCATGCGCTGGTTGGTGGTGTGGGCCTCGGCGCCGCTGGCGTAGGCGCCGTCCGGCTCGGCCCACGCCCAGCCGCCGGGACCGGGATTGCCCAGGCAGGCACCGTCGGTGAACACGATCGTCGGGCGGCGTTCGGGCACGACCGGACACGGTAGCGGCGCGGCGCAGCCGCCCCGGCGACTGACCCGGGGGTCAGGCGCAATCGGCCGATTTCGGTGCCACGATGGGCCCATGATCATCGACGGGTTCGTGCATCAGCTGCCCGACACCGACCCCACGGAGACCCAGGAGTGGCTCGACTCCCTCGACGCCGTCGTGGGCGAGCCGGCACCCCCCGCGCCCGGTTCCTCATGTCCAAGCTCATCGAGCGGGCCCGCGAGCTCCAGGTCGGCCACCCGGCCACCGTGTCGACCCCCTACATGAACACCATCCCGCCCGAGCAGGAGCCCTGGTTCCCGGGCGACGACGAGATGGAGCGGCGCATCCGCGCCTACATCCGCTGGAACGCCGCCGTCATGGTCATCAAGGCCAACAAGCACGCCGACGGCATCGGCGGCCACCTGTCCACCTTCGCCTCGTCGGCCGCGCTCTACGACGTCGGCTTCAACTGGTTCTTCCACGGCAAGGACGACGGCCACGCGGGCGACGCCGTCTACATCCAGGGCCACGCCGCCCCCGGCATCTACGCCCGGGCGTTCCTCGAGGGCCGGCTCACCGAGCACGACCTCGACCAGTTCCGCCAGGAGGTGGGCGGCGGCCTGTCGAGCTACCCGCACCCCCGGCTCATGCCCGAGTTCTGGGAGTACCCGACCGTCTCGATGGGCCTCGGCCCCCTCAACTCGATCTACCACGCCCGCTACCTGCGCTACCTGCACAACCGGCGCATCGACGACACGTCGGCGTCGAAGGTGTGGTGCTTCATCGGCGACGGCGAGGTCGACGAGCCCGAGACGCTCGGCGCGCTGACGCTGCCCGCCCGCGAGCAGCTCGACAACCTCATCTGGGTCATCAACTGCAACCTGCAGCGGCTCGACGGACCGGTGCGGGGCAACGGCAAGGTCATCCAGGAGCTGGAGGCCGTGTTCCGGGGCGCCGGCTGGAACGTCATCAAGGTCGTCTGGGGCTCCCGCTGGGACGAGCTGCTGGCCCAGGACCGCGACGGTGTCCTGCTCAACAAGATGAACACCACGGTCGACGGCGAGTTCCAGCGCTACGCGGTCGAGTCGGGCGGGTACGCCCGCGAGCAGTTCTTCGGGCCCGACCCCCGGCTGCGCAAGATGGTCGAGCACCTCAGCGACGACGACATCCGCAACCTGCCCCGCGGCGGCCACGACTACCGCAAGCTGTACGCGGCCTACAAGGCGGCCACCGAGCAGCACGGCGCCCCCACCGTGATCCTGGCCAAGACCATCAAGGGCTGGACGCTCGGACCCGACGTCGAGGGCCGCAACGCCACCCACCAGATCAAGAAGATGACGGTCGACCAGCTGCGGGTCCTGCGGGAGCGCCTGTTCCTCGGCGACGTCATCGCCGAGGAGGACCTGGCCGACGACCGGGAGCCGCCCTACATCAAGCTGGTGGAGGGCTCCGTCGAGCAGGAGTACATGCTCGGCCGGCGCAAGGCGCTCGACGGGCCCCTGCCGTCCCGGGTGGTGCGCACCAAGCGGCCGCTCGGGCTGCCCGAGGACAAGCCGTTCGACGAGGTCCTGGCCGGCTCGGGCAAGCAGGCGGTGTCGACCACCATGGCCTTCACCCGCCTGCTGCGGAACCTGTGCCGCGACCCCAACGTGGGGCCCCGGGTGGTGCCGATCATCCCCGACGAGGCCCGCACCTTCGGCATGGACGCCCTGTTCAAGGAGTTCAAGATCTACGCGGCCCACGGCCAGGTCTACGAGCCGGTCGACGCCCAGCTGCTGCTGTCCTACAGCGAGTCGAAGGACGGGCAGGTGCTGGAGGAGGGCATCACCGAGGCCGGGGCCATGGCCAGCTTCATCGCCGCCGCCACCAGCTACGCCCACCGGGGCGTGCCCATGCTGCCGTTCTTCACCTTCTACTCGATGTTCGGCTTCCAGCGGGTGGGCGACCTCATCTGGTCGGCGGCCGACTCCCGGGCCCGGGGCTTCCTGCTCGGCGCCACCGCGGGGCGGACCACGCTGCTGGGCGAGGGCCTCCAGCACCAGGACGGCCACAGCCACGTGCTGGCCTCGACGGTGCCGACCGTCCAGGCGTGGGACCCGGCCTTCGCCTACGAGATGGCGACCATCGTCCGCCACGGCATCCGGGAGATGCTGGTCGACGAGCGCGACGTCGTCTACTACCTGACGCTCTACAACGAGAACTACGTCATGCCGCCGCTGCCCGAGGGCGTCGAGGAGGGCGTCATCGAGGGCCTGTACCGGTGGGCGGAGGCGCCCGAGGGCCCGTCGCACCGGGCCACGATCCTGTTCTCCGGCACCGCCCAGGGCGCGGCCCAGGCCGCGCGGGCCGAGCTGGCCGAGCGGTGGGACGTGGGCGCCGAGCTGTGGTCCGCCACCAACTACAAGAAGCTGCGGGAGGACGCGCTGTCGGTCGAGCGCTGGAACCGCCTGCACCCCACCGACCCGCCGCGCACGCCCCGGGTCACCGAGCTGCTCGGCGGCGACGGCGGGCCCGTGGTGGCGGTCACCGACTTCATGAAGATGGTCCCCGACCAGGTGTCCCGGTGGGTGCCGCGGACGTTCGTGCCGCTCGGCACCGACGGGTTCGGCCGCTCCGACACCCGCGAGCGCCTGCGGGAGTTCTTCGAGGTCGACATGCCGCACGTGGTGGTGGCCACGCTGTGGGCCCTGGCCCAGCAGGGCGAGGTGAAGGCCGAGACGGTCGCCGAGGCGATCTCCCACTACGGGATCGACGTCGACCGTCCCGACCCTCGGGCCGCGGACCTGTAGCTCAGATCTGCGCCAGCAGATCCAGGGGGAACGGCGGCCGGGCCAGCGGCCCGACCGCGATCCGCACGAGCAGCAGCGGGCTGTCGTCGCCCGCGGTGCGGTTGAGGTGCACCGTGCCGCAGCCGGTGCACCGGTGGACGAGGACCCACTCGCCGTCCCCGCGCACGCTCACGGCGATCGGCTCCATGGCCGAGCCGCAAAGCTCGGCCATGGCCCGGTCGCCGGGGGAGTCGTCGACGTGACGGCTCCACAGGCAGGCGGGGCAGTGGTTGCGGTGGGCGGTGCCGGGGGCGGACGTCGGGACGTCGAGCCGGCAGTGTCGGCACCGGAACGACTCTGGCGGGTCGCGCCGGTGACGGTTGCGCTGATCGCGCGCCAAGGGATACCTCCGTAGTGACACCAGGAACGGGACACGGAGCGCGTCACCCGCCCGCAGGCGCCACCCGGGTCGCTCAGGCGGAGGCCGGAGCGGGGACCGTGCGGGGGCGGCGGGCGCGCGAGCGCCAGGCGCACGCGCGGGTGGCCCGTCGCGCATCGCGTCACCGCCTAGCCGTCGGTCCGTGGCCGCCCGGTCGGCGGCACAGCCCAGATCCGCGACGGGCGTCGCACAGCCGACGCGGGCCCGGGAAAGCACGGATCGCAAGGCGTGAATCGTACTTACGGTGGGGCGTGAACACGGCCAGGCGCCGGCCGTTCTTGTCGATGTCGAACTCGTCGGCGCCGTCGAACGTCTCGCCGTCGCGGGCCAGCCGCAGCGGCCCGTCGCTCGACTTCACGTGCAGGCTGGTCGCCAGCCACGTCTCGAACACCCGGCTGCGGCGCAGCGTGCCCGTGAGGGCGGCGGCCACGAGCCGGGTGCGGCAGAAGGGGTGGCTCGCGTCGACCACCCGCACGTCGAGCTGACCGTCGTCCAGCCGCTCCCGCCAGGTGGGGGCCATGCCCTCGGGCAGGTAGCGGCAGTTGCCCACGAACACGATCCACAGCTGGCGGGGGTCGCCGTCGAGCGCGACCTCGATGGGGGTGCCGTGGCGCAGCACCCGGGCCAGGGCCACGCCGAGGGCCGGCCACTTGCCGATGCGGGACTCGAGCTCCTCGCGGGCGTCGACCAGCTCGACGTAGCCGCCGAAGCTGGCGGTGTTGAGGAACGGCCGGCCCGCGATCCAGCCGACGTCGATCTCGGCGGCGTCGCCGCGCCGCACCGCCTCGATGGCGTCGTCCACGGTCTCGACGCCCAGGTCGCGGGCCAGGTGGTTGAGCGTCCCGGCGGGGACGACGACGAGCGGCAGGCGGTGCTCCAGGGCGACGGCCGCGGCCGCGTTGATCGACCCGTCGCCCCCGGCCACCCCGATGGCGGCGCAGCCACCCCGGGCGAAGCGCTCCAGCACCGCGGTGAGGTCGTCGCCCTCGGCCAGCTCGACGACCGTGGCGCCGGGCAGGCCGTCCCGCAGCGCCTGGGTGGGCGGCCCGGCCGGGCCGATGGCGCCGGACCCCGCCCCCGGGTTGACGACGATGGCCACGCCGGTGCCGTCGTCGGAGGGCGCCAGGTCGCTCCAGGTGCGCCGGGGCGCCACGGCGGCGGGGGACTTGGAGGCGACCGGCCACACGAAGCGGGTGGCGACGCCGATGGCGACACCGGCCAGCAGGCGCTCCGGCCGCGGCACGGGTCCGCCCCGCCGGCGGAGCGCCAGCCCGGCTCCGGCGGCCAGCGCCAGCCCGACGCCCACGTGCTCCTGGGCCGCGCCCGTGGCCGCGGCCGCGGCGGCGGCCGGCCAGCCCAGCGGCCGGGCCGGGACGCCGGCCATGACGGCACGCAGCGCGGCGCGGCGAACGAAGCGGCCCGATCCCATGCGCCAGCGACCGTACCCGCCACGGCGGCGGGCCAGCCGGGACGGGCCCCGGTCGGGCGGCCGGGACGGCCGCGGGAGCCGGTACGGTGCTGGCCATGACTGCCGTGGTGCCCGTGACCGGCGATCCCGAGGCCGACGAGCTGCTGGCCACCGACCCCCTGGCCCTGCTCATCGGCATGCTGCTCGACCAGCAGGTCCCGATGGAGTGGGCGTTCGGCGCCCCGCTCAAGCTGCGCGACCGCCTCGGCGGCCGGCTCGACGCCGCCGAGATCGCCGCGCTCGACCCCGAGCGGCTGGCCGCCGTGTTCAAGGGCCCGCCCGCCCTGCACCGCTTCCCCGGCTCGATGGGCACCCGCACCCAGGCGCTGTGCCAGCACCTCGTCGACGACTACGGGGGCGACGCCGCCGCCGTGTGGACGGGCGCGGCCGACGGGCGCGAGCTCGTCCGCCGGCTCGAGGCGCTGCCCGGGTTCGGGGGCGAGAAGGCCAAGATCTTCGCCGCCCTGCTGGCCAAGCGGTTCGGCGTGCGCCCGCCCGGCTGGGAGGAGGTCACCGCTCCCTTCTCGGACGGCGAGCCGCGGTCGGTGGCCGACATCGACTCGGCCGAGAGCCTGGCCCGGGTCCGGGCCTGGAAGAAGATGATGAAGGCGCAGGGCAAGGCCAAGTCCGACGCCCCGGCGTGAGAGAGGCTGCGCCGATAGGCGGAGCCGTGGCCCGAGCGGCCCGCTGCGAAGCAGCAAGAGCGGGAAGCACAGACCACGGTGGCCGCGATCGCGTGCCCTGTCCGCGCACTCTCTGAGCCGGACCGGACCACCCGCTCAGCGGAGCAGGGCGTGGCGCTGGCGGTCGAGCCAGCCGAGCAGCACCGCCACCGCCCGGGGGTCGTGGCGCAGCGCGTGCCCGGCCCCGTTGATGAGCCGCAGCTCCCCCGACCCGTGGGCGTCGGCCATCACCCGGGCGTCGAACGACGGCACCACCTCGTCCTCGCTGCCGTGGATCACGAGCAGCGGCCGGGGGGCGTAGCGCCCCACGCAGGCGACGGCCCGGATGTCCTTGAACTCACGCGACCAGTCGTCCACCGACGCCGGGAACTGGGGGTCGGTGATGAGCCCGACCTCGCGGCCGTGCTCCAGCAGCCGCCGGGGGTGGCCGGCCCAGTCGTCGAAGTCGCCGGGCGACCCCACGACGGCCACGCCGCGGACCCGCTCGTCGTCGGCCGCCGCGCACACGGCGAGCGCGCCGCCGGTGCCGAACCCGGCCAGCCAGATGCCGAGCGGGCGCACCGCCCCGGCCACGTGGGAGATGGCGTTGGCGATGTCGTCCAGCCACCCGGCCGCCGAGAACTGGCCCTCGGACTCGGCGCAGCCCCGGTAGGCGAACGCGAGGGCCGCCCACCCCATCTCGGTGGCGATGCGGTCGGCCAGCTCCGGCATGGTCTCGGGCGCGGTGTCGGCCGTGCCGGTCGACGGGTAGCCGTGGCACAGGACGACCGCGGGCAGCGGCCCGCTGGGCCGCCCGGGCGGGCGGGCGAGGTGGGCGGCGAGCGCCAGCCCGCCGGAGCTGATGCGCTGGTCCACCGGCGCCGACGGCCCCGTCGTCAGCCGGCGTCGTCGGTGACGCCGGCGGCCGCCCGGGCCTGGCGGCACGACCGGCACAGCCGGTAGCCACGGTTGCGGGCCTCCGGCAGCGTGTCGGGCCCGAAGGCGAGGAACGTCTCGGCCGCGACCATGTCGGCGACGGCGTCCTCGTCGACGGCGTGGTCGATGTCGTGGACCCGCTGGGTGCGCTTGTCACCCACGAAGCGGTTGTGCTCGAACCCCCGGAGGCGCTCCATGCGCCGGACGGTACCGGACCCCGGCGCGACCGCCCGAATCGCGCGCATCCGGCTGCGTCAACCGCCCTCGGACCCGGCAGACTCGGCGGGTCGTGACTGTCGTCCTCTCCCCCGCCCCGGCCCCGGCCGCCCCGGCGCCCGACCCGCTGTGGCGGCGCGGCACCCGCCTGCTGTGGCGCAGCGTCCGCACCCACCCGCGCAGCTTCGCCATCTCGGTGACCGGGTCGCTGCTGTTCGCCACCATGTCGGTGGCCGGGACCTGGGTGCTGGGGAGGGTGACCGACCAGGTCATCGTGCCCGGCTTCGACGAGGGCGTCTCGCAGCGCACGGCACTGCTGGGCGGGGCCGCCATCCTCGCCGTCGCCGTGCTGCGGTCGCTCGGCGTCGTGTTCCGGCGCTACTTCGGCGTGAACCTGGTGCGGTCGATGCAGCGCACCTGGTTCGTGCAGGTCACCGACACCTACCTGCGGGTGCCGCTCAGCTACTTCGGCCGCCACCCCACGGGGCGGCTCATGGCGCACGCCGACGCCGACATCGAGCGGGCCGTCAACGCCATCATGCCGCTGCCGTTCTCGCTGGGCGTGATCGTGCTGATCGCCCTGTCGGTCGTGGCGCTCGCCGCCATCGACCCCCTGCTCATGCTCGTCGGCCTCGCCCTGTTCCCGGCGCTCGGCGCCCTCAACCGGTACTACAGCCGGCGGGTCGAGGACCCGGCGGCCCGCACGCAGGCCCACCTGGGCGAGGTGGCGACGGTGGCCCACGAGTCGTTCGACGGCGCCCTCGTGGTCAAGACGCTGGGCCTGGAGGAGCGGGAGGTGGGGCGCATGGCGGCGGCCGCCGGCGCCCTGCGCACGGCCCGGCTGCAGGTGGCCCGGCTGCGGGCCTCGTTCGAGCCCGGGCTCGAGGCCCTGCCCACCCAGGGGACCATCGTGCTGCTGGCCCTCGGCGTCGTGGCGGGTGTCGACCGGGACGATCACGACCGGCCAGCTCGTCCAGGCCATGGCCCTGTTCGGCATCCTCACGTTCCCCATGCGGGTGGTCGGGTACCTGCTGGAGGAGATCCCCCGGGCGGTGGTGGCGGCCGACCGGATCGACGAGGTCCTCGCCACCGCGGGCCGCCCGGAGCCGCCGCCGACGACGGCCCGCCGGCTCCCGGACGGGCCGCTGACGGTCGAGGTCACCAACCTGCGCTTCGCCTACGACGGCGACCCGGTGCTCGACGGCGTCGACCTCCACCTCGCCCCCGGCGAGGTGGTGGCGCTCGTCGGGGCCACCGGCGGCGGCAAGTCGACGCTGTGCCACCTGCTCGCCCACCTGTACCGGCCCACGTCGGGCGTCGTGCGCCTCGGCGGGGTCGACCTCGCGGCCGCGGACCCGGCCTCGATCCGGGCGCAGGTGGCGCTCGCCTTCCAGGAGACGTTCCTGTTCGCCGACACGGTGCGCGAGAACCTCACGCTCGGCGAGCCGATCGAGGACACCGACCTGCGCTGGGCGCTCGACCGCGCCCGGGCCGCCCGGTTCGTCGACCGGCTGCCGCACGGGCTCGACCAGGTGCTGGGCGAGCGCGGCGTCACGCTCTCGGGCGGCCAGCGCCAGCGGCTGGCCCTGGCCCGGGCCCTGCTGCGGCGGCCCGGGCTGCTCATGCTGGACGACGCCACCTCCGCCGTCGACGCCACCGTGGAGCAGCAGATCCTCGACGGGCTGCGCAGCTCGCTGCACGCCACGACGCTGATCGTCGCCCACCGCACGTCCACCATCACGCTGGCCGACCGGGTCGTGTTCCTGGAGGGCGGCCGGGTGACGGCGTCGGGGTCGCACGCCCACCTCATGGCCACCGTGCCCGCGTACGCGGCGCTGGCCCACGCCTACGACGAGGGCCGGGCATGACCGAGCGGAGCGAGGTCCAGAGGCACAGTCGGTCTGTCGCCACGAAGTGGCGATCCCGTCACGGGTGCGCCCGCAGGGAGCACCCGTGACGGTCGACGACCGCGTGCCCGACACCGCCGAGGAGCTGCGCACGGAGACGGTGCCGCCCGGCGCCATCGACGACGGCCGCCTGGTGCAGGAGACCCCCGAGGAGATCCACGTCCTGGAGGCGGGGGCGGTGGGCGTGCTGCGCCGGGGCCTGCGGGTCACGCCCGAGCTGCGCCGGGGCGTGGCGTTCACGCTGCTGCTGGCGGCCACCGCGGCGGCGGGCCGCCTGGCCGTGCCCATCCTGATCCAGCAGATCCTCGACAAGGGCGTGCTGGGCGACGAGGGGTTCCAGCCGGGCTTCGTGTACCCCGCCTGCGCGGCGGTGTCGGTCCTGTCGATGCTGCTGTACGTGCTCAGCCGGGGCACGTTCCTGCGGCTCGTGCGGGCGTCCGAGGACAGCCTGCTCGGTCTGCGGGTGCGCACGTTCGACCACATCCACCGGCTGTCGATCGCCGAGCACGCCGAGTCGCGGCGGGGCGCGCTGGTGGCCCGGGTGACGAGCGACATCGAGACGCTGGCCCAGTTCCTCGAGTGGGGCGCGGTCGCCTGGATCATGAACGCCGTGCTGATCACGGCCACGTTCGGGGTGATGGCGGTGTACGAGTGGCGGCTCGCGCTGGTCAGCCTGGCCGCCTACGTGCCCGTCGTCGTGCTCATGCCGATCCTGCAGCGCCGGTCGCTCGCCGCCCAGGACCAGGTGCGCAACACCGTGGGCGACACCCTGTCGGAGGTGTCCGAGACGGTGACCGGCGCGGCGCTGGTCCAGGCCTACGGGCTGGAGGGCCGGGCCCGGGGGCGGCTGCGGCAGGCCATCGACCGCCAGCGACGGGCCTACCTGAAGGCGGCCCGGTACTTCGCCGGGATGTTCCCGCTGGGCGACCTGTTCGGCGCGCTGGCCATGGCGGCCGTGACCGTGGCCGGCGTGACGTGGGGGCCGGGCTGGGGCCTCGACGTGGGCGTGGTCGTGGCCTTCGTGTTCCTCATCAACCTGCTGCAGAGCCCGATCGCCGAGCTGACCGAGATCCTCGACCAGACCCAGGTGGCGATGGCGGGCTGGCGCAAGGTGCTGGGCGTGCTGGCCACGCCGCTCGACGTGCCCGAGCCGGCCGAGGGCCGGGCCCTGCCGGCGGGGCCGCTGCCGGTGCAGGTCGACGGCCTCGACTTCGCCTACCGCGACGGGGTCCCGGTGCTGGCCGGCATCGACGTCCGGCTGGCCGCGGGCCGGTCGGTGGCGGTGGTGGGCGAGACCGGGTCGGGCAAGACCACCTTCGCCAAGCTGCTGTGCCGGCTGGCCGACCCGACCAGCGGGACGATCCGCCTCGGCGGGGTCGACCTGCGGGACGTGTCCCCCGGCGAGCGGCGGCGGGCCGTGCGCCTCGTCCCCCAGGACGGGTTCCTGTTCGACGGCACCGTGGCCGACAACGTGCGGGTGGGGCGGTCCGACGGGCAGCCGGTGAGCGACGACGAGATGCGGGCCGCGTTCGCGGCCCTGGGGCTGGGCTGGTGGCTGGACGACCTGCCGCTGGGCCTCGACACGCCGGTGGGCGAGCGGGGCGGGGCGCTGTCGGTCGGCGAGCGCCAGCTCGTGGCCCTGGCCCGGGCCCAGCTGGGCGACCCGGGGCTGCTGGTGCTGGACGAGGCGACGAGCGCCGTCGACCCCGAGACCGAGCGGGCGCTGACCCAGGCCCTCGACCGCCTGTCGGAGGGCCGCACGCTGGTGTCGATCGCCCACCGCCTGTCGACCGCGGAGGCGGCCGACGAGGTGCTGGTGTTCGACGACGGCCGCATCGTCGAGACCGGCAGCCACGACGAGCTGGTCCGGGCGGGCGGCCGCTACGCGTCGCTGTACGAGAGCTGGCTGGGCAACACCCGCGTCGACCAGACTCCTAGTGCCCGTCCGGGGCCAGGTCGCGGGCGGGCCGACCGCGCCGATCTCGGACAGGTAGCCGTGGAGCGAGGCGATGACCCGGTAGACGTCCTCGTCGGTGACGTCGAGGTGGAGGTCCTCCGCCCGGCCGAGGACCATGGCCACGGCGTCGTCGTCGGCCAGGACCACCGCGGGCGTGTCGCCGTCGGGGAGGTCGACGTCGGCGCCGGGCTCGGCGAGGACGCCCTTGGCCTCGAAGTGCTCGAGGGCGAACGTGAGCAGCAGGCGGACCTCGTCGTAGGTGAGCCGGGCCTGGGCCGACCCGGGGAGGTCGTCGGCCACGTGGCTCACCGCCTCGTCCATGTCGAAGATGGTCGGCGGGGGCTGGTGCCCGAGCCGGAACGCCTCCCGGCCCACGGTGGCGGCCGCGATGGCGAAGACCAGCACGGCGGCGAGGAGCGCGAACAGCCAGACCACGGCCCGCAGGATAAGAGGCTGCGCCGGGTTCTGGCGCGGCCGTGGCCCGAGCGGCCCGCTGCGGAGCAGCACGAGCGGGAGATGCAGGCTGCGCCGGTGCTGCCGGGCATGCGGGGCCCCAGGCGCGATGATCGGAGCCGTGCCCGCCCGTGTCACGACGCCCGCGTTCGTCGGCCGCAGCGCCGAGCTCGCCGCGCTGCTGGACGCGTTCGGGCTCGCGGCGCAGGGCCACGGGACCATGGCCCTCGTGGCCGGCGAGGCGGGCGTCGGCAAGTCCCGGCTCGTGGGCGAGGTGACGGCGCACGCCCGGCGCCGCGACGCCCGCGTCCTGGTCGGCCAGTGCCTCGACCTGGAGGAGGGCGGGCTGCCCTACGCCCCGGTCGTCGACGTGCTGCGCACGCTGGAGCGCGACCTGTCCGACGCCGAGGGGGCGGCCACGCTCGGCCCGCTGCGGGCCGTCCTCGGCCGGGACCTCCCCGCGGCCGACGCCGACGAGGGCACCGGACCGCCCGGCAACCCGCTCGGCCAGGCCCGGCTGTTCGAGCTGCTGCTCACGGTGATCGAGCGGCTGGTGGCCGACCGGCCGCTGGTGCTCGTGGTCGAGGACCTGCACTGGGCCGACCGCTCGACGCTCGACCTGCTGTCGCTGGTGGCCAGCAACACCCGCGCGCTGCCGGTGCTGGTCCTCGCCACCTACCGCCGCGACGACGTCCCCCGCCGGCACCCGCTGCGGTCGCTGGCGGCGGAGCTGACCCGGCGGGGCGCCGTCGCCGTCCAGCTCGACCGGCTGGGCCCCGGCGAGGTGGCCGAGCTGCTCGGCGCCCTGCTGGCGGAGCCGCCGTCGCCCGAGGTCATCGCCAGCGTGGTCGAGCGGTCCGACGGCAACCCGCTGTTCGTGGAGGAGCTGGCGGCCGCGGTGGCCGACGACCCCGACGCCCCGATGCCGCCCCAGCTCCGGGACGCGGTCATCGGCCGGGTCGAGCACATGCCCGACGACGCCGTGACCGTCCTGCGGGCGTGCGCGGTCGGCGGCCGCCAGGTCGAGCACGACCTGCTGGCCCGGTGCTGGAGGAGGGCTACGACCCCACCGCCCTCGACCAGGCCCTGCGCAGCTGCGTCGAGACCGGCCTGCTCGTGGCCGACCAGCGCAGCGGCAGCTACCGGTTCCGCCACGCCCTGCTGCACGAGGCGGTGCTGGACGACATCCTCCCCGGAGAGCTGGTCCGGCTCCACGCGGCCTACGCCGGCGTCCTCGCCCACCGCCGCGGCCGGGGGCGGCGGGCGGCGTGCAGGACTGGGCCCGCCTGGCCCACCACTGGGCCGCGGCCGCCGACTACGACGCGGCGCTGGGCGCCGCCGTGCGGGCCGGCCGGGCGGCCGAGGCCGCGTTCGCGACCCCCGAGGCCCACCGCTACCTGGAGTGGAGCGTCCGCCTGTGGGACCGGGCCGCGGATCCCGAGGCGGCGGCCGGGTGCGACCGGGGCACGCTGCTGGCCCACGCGGCCGACGCCGCCAGCCGGGCCGGTGCCATCGTCCGGGCGCTGACGCTGGTGGACGAGGCGCTGGCCACGCCGCAGGTGTCCGCCGACCCGGTGCGGGCCGGGCTGCTGCACGAGCGCCGGGGCTGGTACCTGTACCGGTCCGGCCGCGCCGGACGAGGCGCTGGCCGAGTCCGAGCTGGCGGTGACGCTGGTCCCGCCGTCGCCTCCCAGCGAGGCCCGGGCCCGGGTGGTGCAGGCCCACGCCCACAGCCTCGTGCGCATGGCCCGGTTCCCCGAGGCCCGCGCCCGGGTCGAGGAGGCGATCGCCCTGGCCCGGGCGGTCGAGGACGTCGTCGACGAGGGCCAGGCCCTCCACGTGCTCGGCCTGGTGCTGGCGGCCGAGGGCCGGACCGACGAGGCGGTCGCCACGCTGCACGAGGCGGGCCAGATCGCGGTCGGCGTCGGCGACCTGGCCGAGGTGGCGGGCGCCTACGTCCACCTGTGGCGCACGCTGGTCGAGGCGGGGCGGGGCGACGAGCTGGTCGAGCTGCTGCTGGCCTTCGCCGGCGAGCCGGCCGGGCCCCAGCCGCCGTCGCTCATGGGCACGATCGGCGCCGCCGCGCTGCACCAGCTGGGCCGGTGGACCGAGGCCGACCGGCTGCTGGGCGACGCCCGCCTGGCGCAGGACGCCGGCGGCCTCACGGCCGTGGCCCGCACGCTGGTGGCGGGCAGCCTGGCGGTGGACCGCGGCGACCACGACGTGGCCCGCGACCAGCTGGAGATCGCCCGCACCTGGTGCCACCAGGTGGGCGACGGCCGGCTCAACGGGCTGCTGCACCGGTCGCTGGCCGAGCTGGCCACGTGGCAGGGCCGCTACGACGACGCCCGCCGCGAGGTCGACGTCGGGCTCGACCTGCTGGCCCACACCGGCGACCCCGAGCTGGCGGCCCGCATCGCCGCGGTCGGCGTCCGGGTCGAGGCCGACGAGGCCGACCACGCCCGCCGGGCCGGGGGCCGCCCCGCCGGCCGGGCGGGGCGGTGGCCGGGGGGCGCCAACGGCGGGGCGGACCGGGGGCCGGCGGGCCGGGCCCAGGCCCTCGTCGCCCGGCTCGACGCCCTCGCCGCCACGGCGGACGCCCGGCACGCCCCGGCGTCGTCGGAGACCCGGGCGTCGCTGCTCACCGGCCGGGCCGAGCAGACCCGGGTCACCGGCCGCCCCGATCCCGGGCGGTGGCGGGAGGCGGCCGGGGCGTGGGACGCCATCGGCTTCCCGTACTGCGGCGCCTACGCCCGCCTCCGGCTCGGCGAGGCGGCGCTGGCGGCGGGCGACGACGGCGCCGCCCGCCGCGAGCTGCGGGCGGCGTGGGACACGGCGACCGACCTGGGCGCCCGCCCGCTGGCCGACGCGGTCGAGCGCCTGGCCCGGCGGGGCCGGGTCGACATCGGCGTCGCCGCCGCGCCGGCCCCGGCCGCGGGCGGGACCGACGGCGGGCCCGGCCTGACCCCCCGGGAGTCCGAGGTCCTGGCCCTGGTGGCCGAGGGGCGCACCAACCGCCAGATCGGCGAGGCGCTGTTCATCAGCGAGAAGACGGCCAGCGTCCACGTGTCCCGCCTGCTGGCCAAGCTGGGCGCCAGCAACCGGGGCGAGGCGGCGGCCGCCGCCCGCCGGGCGGGCCTGCTCAGCGAATGATCACCGAATAAGGGGCGTCTAAGGCATCCTGCCGATGCCCCATCGGGGTCGCGGGGCGGACGCTGGTGCGATGAGCACCACCCCCACCACGCACGCCGTCGTCATCGGCGCCAGCATGGGTGGCCTCGCCGCGGCCGCCGCCCTGTCCCGCCATGTCGACCGGGTCACGATGGTCGAGCGCGACGAGCTGCCCACCGGCCCGGCCGCCCGCACGGGCGTCCCCCACGCCCGCCACGTGCACGTGTTGCAGCCGGGCAGCTCGGCCGCCCTGGAGCGACTGCTCCCCGGCCTGGAACGGATCCTGCTGGCCGAGGGCGCCGTGGCGCTGCGGGCCCCCGGCGACTTCCTGTGGCTGTCGGCCGCCGGCTGGATGCAGCCCTTCGACGGGCGCGGCCGGACGATCGTGTCCGCCAGCCGCGACCTCATCGAGTGGGCGACCCGCCGCCGGGTGCTGGAGATCGACGGCGTGACGGTGCGGACCGGGCTCGAGGTCGCCGGCCTGGCGGTCGAGGCCGGCCGGGTCGTCGGCGTCGACGTGGGTCCCCGGGGCGCCGCGCCGGGCGAGCAGCACGAGCGCCTGGTCGCCGACCTGGTGGTCGACGCCAGCGGGCGGCGGTCCCGCGCGCCGGACTGGCTGGCGGCGGCGGGCTACGGCCGGCCGGCCGAGACGGTCATCGACGCCGACCTCGGCTACGCCACCCGCACCTACCGGCGCACCGGCGACGAGCCGGTGCCCGGCTACAAGGCGATCTTCCTGCAGGCCCAGCCGCCCCACACCACCCGCATGGCGACCTTCTTCCCGCTGGAGGGCGACCGCTGGATGCTGACCGTCGCCGGCACCAACGGCGACCTGCCCCCGACCGACGAGGCCGGCTTCGCCGCCTTCACCCGGGCGATGCGGTCGCCGATCGTGGCCGACGTCGTCGAGGAGCTCGAGCCGCTCACGCCGATCGTCGGCTACCGCCGCACCGCCAACCAGCGCCGCCACTACGAGAAGCTGCGCCTTCCCGACGGGTTCGTGGCCGTGGGCGACGCCGTGTGCGCGTTCAACCCGGTCTACGGGCAGGGCATGGGCGCGGCCGCGCTGTCGGCCGAGGCCCTGGAGCGCACGCTGGCCGACCACCGGCGCCGCTCGGGCGGCGCCGACCTGGCCGCCGCCACGTCGCGCATCCAGCAGGAGGTGGCGCGGGCCACCGCCGGGGCCTGGATGGTGGCCACCGGCGAGGACCTCCGCTACCCCGGCACCACGGGCGGCCGCACGTCGCTCGCGGACCGCGTCGTGCGCCGCTACCTGGACCGGGTCGTCGCGGCCGCGGCCACCGACGAGGAGATCAACGCGGCGTTCTTCGACGTCGTCGGCCTGCTCGAGGAGCCGACCTCCCTCCTGCGGCCGGGCCTGGCCCGCCGCGTGCTCGGCCGCCGGCGCCCGCGGCCGTCGGTGGACATGCCCCGGCCCAACGAGCGGCCCGAGCGCGCCTCCGTACCGGCCTGACGGCCCCACCACGATGCGACGCCTCCGCCACCGCCGCACCCCCGCCCCCGCCGCCGGAACCCGCCCGCCGCTGGCCGCCCACGCCGTCGTCGTGGGCGCCGGCCTCGGCGGGCTGGCCGCCGCCCAGGCGCTCAGCCGCCACGTCGAGCGGGTCACCGTGATCGAGCGCGACGACCTGCCCGAGCGGCCCGTCCCCCGCACCGGGGTTCCGCAGAGCCGCCATGTCCACGTCCTCCAGCCGGGCGGCCTCGCGGCGCTCGAGCGCCTGGTCCCGGGCGTCGCGGCCGACCTCGTGGCCGCGGGGGCCGTGCCCCTGCGGATCCCGACCGACCTCCTGTGGCTCGCCCCGGCCGGCTGGGTGCCCCGGTTCCCCGCCCTCGACCGCCACGTCCTGCTGTCGGCCAGCCGGGAGCTGCTCGAGTGGGGCGTGCGCCGCCGGGTGTTCGAGTCGCCCCAGGTGCTGGTGCGGTCCGGGCTCGACGTCCGCGGCCTCGTCGTCGAGGACGGCCGGGTGCGGGGCGTCGAGGTGCGCTCCCGGCGGGCGGGCAGCGACGGGCCCACGGTCACCATCGACGCCGACCTGGTCGTCGACGCCGGCGGGCGGCGATCCCCCGCCGCCCGCTGGCTGGTGGCTGCGGGGCTGGCGCCGCCGGTGGAGACCGAGGTCGACTCCGGCCTGGCCTACGCCAGCCGGCTGTACCGGCGGTCGGCCGGCGACACCCCCGGGTGGCGGGCGGCCATCGTGGGGTCGCGGCCGTCGCACGAGCCCCGGGGCGCGCATCCTCGCCCCGCTCGAGGGCAACCGGTGGATGCTGACCGTGTCGAGCGTGGGTGGCGACGTGCCGCCCACGGACGAGGACGGCTTCGCCGCCTTCGTCCGGAGCCTGCGGGGGCCGGACATCGGCGAGTTCGTGGCCCGGGCCGAGCCCCTGGGGCCGATCGCGGCGTTCCGGCGCACCGACAACCGGCGGCGCCACTACGAGCGCCTGGCGCGGCCGCTGGACGGCTTCCTGGCGGTGGGCGACGCGCTGTGCGCGCTGAACCCGCTGTACGGGCAGGGCATGGGCGTGGCGGCGCTGGCGGCCGAGGCCCTCGACACCGCCGTGGCGGACCACCTGGCCCGCCACCGGACCCTCGACGGGGTCGGCGCGGCCGCCCAGCGGGCGGTGGCCCGGCCGGCGGCCGCGGCGTGGGACATGGCCACGGGCCTCGACCTGCGCTACCCCGGGGTCCGCGGCGACGGGCGGAGCCGGGCCCGGCGGGGCGTGGACGCCGTGATGGGCCGCTACCTGCGCCGGGTCGGCGCGGCGGCCACGACCGACCCCCGGGTCAACGCGGCCCAGGTGGACGTGATCGGACAGCTCGCCCCGTCGCCATCGCTGTTGCGGCCGGCGGTGGCGGTGCGGGCCCTGCGCCCGGGGCGGCGGACCCCGAGCGCGAAACCCCAGTGGTCGGCCGGCCCGGCAACGACGCCGGCGCCGGCCGCCCGCTGGGACGCGGCGGAAGCCGGCTGACGTGGCGACGGCGCGTGGCCCCCGGCGGGCGGGAGCCACGCGCCGTCGTGCGCGTCAGATGCCGAGGCGCTGGGCCAGCAGCTCGCGGTGGTAGGTGGGGTCGCCGAACAGCAGCTCGGACGACTTGGCCCGCTTGAAGTACAGGTGGGCGGGGTGCTCCCACGTGAAGCCGATGCCGCCGTGGATCTGGATGTTCTCGGCGGCCGAGTGGAAGTAGGCCTCGGAGCAGTACGCCTTGGCCAGGCAGGCCACCTCGGGCAGCTCGTCGTTGAGCTCGGCGGCGCACCAGGCCGCGTAGTAGGCGGCCGACTTGGCCGACTCGACCTCGAGCAGCATGTCGGCGCACTTGTGCTTGATGGCCTGGAACGAGCCGATCGGCCGGCCGAACTGGACCCGGTCCTTGGCGTACTCGACCGACATGTCGAGCACCTTCTGGGCGCCGCCGACCTGCTCGGCGGCCAGCGCCACCACGGCCAGGTCGAGGACGCGGCCGAGGACGGCCTCGCCGCCGTTCTCCTCGCCGATGAGCGTGGCCGGGACGCCCGAGAACTCGAGCTTGGCCTGCTTGCGGGTCTGGTCCATGGTGGCGAGCGGGGTGCGGGTCAGGCCCTCGGCGTCGCCGTCGACCTTGAACAGCGAGATGCCGTCGCCGGTCTTCGCGGCCACGATGACCAGGTTGGCCACGTGCCCGTCGAGCACGAACATCTTGGTGCCGTCGATGGTCCAGCCGTCGCCCGACTGCGTGGCGGTGGCCTCGATGCCGGACAGGTCCCAGCGGCCGTTGGGCTCGGTGAGGGCCAGCGTGGCGATGGTCTCGCCGGAGGCGATGCCGGGCAGCAGGTCCTTCTTGGCCGCCTCGTCGCCGGAGTGGAGGATCGTGTTCGTGGCCAGCACGACCGTCGAGTAGAAGGGGGCGGCCAGCAGGGCCCGACCCATCTCCTCGAGCACGACCGTCAGCTCGACGTAGGTGTAGCCCTGGCCCCCGTACTCCTCGGGGATGGTGAGCGACTGGAGGCCGAGCTCGCCGGCCATCTGCGCCCACACGGCGGGGTCGTAGCCCTCGGTGGTGTCCATGAGCCGCCGGACCTCGGTCTCGGGCGACTTCGACTCGAGGAACTGCCGGGTGATGCGCCGCAGCTCCTCCTGCTCCTCGGAGAAGGCGAAGTTCATGGCGGCCACGCTAGGGCAGTCCGCGGCCCGCCGCCACCCGCCGTGTGTACACGCGTGCTACGGTCGGCCGATGGAACGGGTCGGCATCCGGGAGCTGCGCAACAACGTCGCCGCCGTGGTGCGGCGGGCGGCCGGGGGCGAGCGCATCGTGGTCACCGTCGACGGCGTCCCCGCCGCCCAGCTGGGCCCGCTGGAGGGGGCGGCGGCCCTGACGGTCGACGACCTGGTGGCCGCGGGCCTGGCGCAGCCGCCCGGCCGGCGGGACCGGCCCGGCCCGCCCGAGGCCGAGGACGCCCCGGTCGACATCCGGCCCGAGAGCGTGCTCGACGAGCTGCGGGGGCGGTAGGCGTGACGTTGTTCGTGGACACCTCGGCCCTCGTGCGCCGCTACGTGCACGGCCCGGGGCGGGACCTCGTGCTCGACGCCATGGGGGCCGACCCCGAGTGGTGCGCGTCGGCGCTGGCCCGGTCCGAGGCGCTGCTGGCGCTGCACCGCCTCGCGGTCACGCAGCGCCAGCACGAGCGCATGTGGGGCCGCCTGCGGGACGACTGGGACGCCTTCGTCGTCGTGCCGGTGGACGACCGCTGCCTGGCGCAGGCCGTCGAGCTGGGGGCCACCTTCGGGTTGCGGACGGTCGACGCCGTGCACCTCGCGGCGGCCGACCGGCTGCCACGCCCCGCGACCTACCTCACCTTCGACCGGCGCCAGATCCCCGCCGCGGCTGGGGTTCGAGGCCGCTCGCCCTGAGAGCGTGCTCGCGGCCACCGGTCAGTGCTCCCGCTCGCTGCTTCGCAGCGGGCCGCTCGGGCCACGGCTACGCCATCGGCGCAGCCTCCGGGCACACGAAACCCCGGGGCGGCCGGTCCCGGGCTTCTCCCCAAGACCGGAACCGGCCTGCCTCTGCAAGCGACGTAGCGGCCGTGGCGGTCGGCCCGTCGCCCGCTTCGGGGCGCTCTGCGGTGGGCATGAGCGGTTGCAGTTTCGTCATGAAATCGCCAGCGGGACAAGACCCCATTGGGCGTGAAATTTGTCACGTCGCTGATAGTTGTCGTGATGTCACCATGAGTGGTCTCCCAGGAGCCTCCCGCACGTTGCCCCGATTCTTGGGCAGACTGGCCCCATGGGCACGCTGTTCCACACCGACGACCGCTTCGAGATCCACAAGGTCGTCGTCGGCCCGATGGACAACAACGTCTACGTCCTGCGCTGCACCGAGACCGGCGACGCCGTCCTGCTCGACGCCGCCAACGAGCACGACAGGCTGCTCGAGCTGGCCCAGGGCCTCGGGGTCCGCTCCGTGCTCGAGACCCACGGCCACTGGGACCACATCCAGGCCGTGCCCCAGATGCGCGACGCCGGCTACGACGTGCACGTCACCGCCGAGGACGCGGACATGCTGCCGTCCTACGACCAGATCCTCGCCGACGACAGCGTCGTCGAGGTCGGGCGGCTGCGGCTGCGCACCATCCACACGCCCGGCCACACCCCGGGGTCGATGTGCTTCCTCGTCGAGGGGTCGCCGGTGCTGTTCAGCGGCGACACGCTCTTCCCCGGCGGACCGGGGAACACCACGTTCCCGGGTGGCGACTTCCCCACGATCATCCGCTCGATCGAGGACCGGCTGTTCACGCTGCCGGCCGAGCACCCGGGTCCTGCCCGGCCACGGCGACCCGACGACGATCGGGTCCGAGACGCCGAGCCTGCAGGAGTGGATCGACCGGGGCTGGTGAGGCAGGTGCCCGGCGCCCTGCGCTACGACGAGCGGCCCTACGACGAGACCCCGGTCCACACCGCCGACCTGCCGGCCACCCCGGTGCGCGACCGCAACATCCCGGCCTCGGCGTGGGTCGAGGCGCCGGCGGCGCTGCTGGCGCTCGGCGACGACCTGCCCGGCCGCCCGGTCGCCGACTACAAGCGGCGCATCGGGCCCTGGCTGCTGTGGCGGGCCGGACCCGCCGCCGGCGCGGACGCCCGCTACTGGGTGGCCCGGGCCGACGACCTGGCGGTCAGCTACACGTTCCGCCTGTTCCCCTCGGGCGACGGCGACGGCCTCGGGCCCAGCGGCACCCGCCACACCCGGTTCCGGGCCTGGAAGGAAGACCTCCGGGACGCCGAGTGAGAGGCTGCGCCGACAGGCGTAGCCGTGGCCCGAGCGGCCCGCTGCGAAGCAGCACGAGCGGGAAGCACGGACCACGGTGGCCGCGATGGCGTGAGCTACCCGCGCACGCTCTACGGGCTACATGAGGTTGGCCAGCGGCGGCCGGGGATCGGTCACCATCTCGACGCCCGGCGGCAGGTCGTCGACCTCGACCCGGTCGCCGTCGACGGACACGGTGACGGTCCCGCCCAGCAGCGGGATGCGCTCGACCCGCAGCCGCCCGATCGCCTCGGGCAGCACCGGCGACAGCCACAGCTTGCCCTGGGGCACGTGGGGATCGAGCCGCAGCAGCGTGCGCAGGTGCAGCAGCGGCGCCGCGGCCGACGTCGCCCGGGTCACGCAGTCGTCGGGGAACCGCACCGGCTCCCGCACGTCGTCGCGGTCGAACCCGCACAGCACCGCGGAGCGCCCGCCCGCGGCCTGGGCCGCGTCGAGCTGGCCGAGCACCACCCGGTGGGCCTCGTCCACGAACCCGTAGCGGACCAGCCCGGCGGCGCACAGCGCGTTGTCGTGGGGCCACACGGCGCCGGTGTGGAGCCCGAGCGGGTCGTAGCCGCCGGTGGAGGCGGCCAGCGTGCGCACGCCCCACCCCGAGAACAGGTCGTCGGACAGCAGCTGCTTGACCAGCACCGCGGCCTTGTCCTCGTCGACGATGCCGGTCCACAGGCAGTGGCCCACGTTGGAGGCCAGGCTCGGCACGGGCACCTTGTCGCCGTCGAGCGCCAGTGCGAACCAGCCGGCCCCGTCGACCCAGAAGTCCCGGTTGAACGCCTCCTTGAGGGCCGCCGCCCGGTCCCGCCAGCGCTGCGCCCCCGGCTCGTCGCCCGCCTCCGTGGCGAAGTGGGCCCGGGCCACGTACGCGGCGTACACGTAGCCCTGCACCTCGGCCAGCGCCAGCGGGCCGCGGGCCTCCTCGCCGTCCGGGAACCGGACCGGCGACCCGGAGTCCTTCCAGCCCTGGTGGCGCTCGCCCCGGTCGGTGGCCCGCTGGTACTCGACGTAGCCGTCGCCGTCCCGGTCGCCGAAGTCGGTGATCCAGTCGAGGGCCCGGTCGGCGTGGGTCAGCAGGCGGTCGACCACCTCGTGGGCGAGGCCCCAGCGCCGCAGCTCGCCGAGCAGCATCACGAACAGCGGGGTGGCGTCGACCGACCCGTAGGTGACGGCGTGGGGGCCGGACCCGAACCCGGCGGTGCCGACCCGCAGCCGGTGGAGGATGCGGCCGGGCTCCTCCTCCGTGCGGGCGTCGACCGCCGACCCTTGGAACCGGGCCAGCGTCTCCAGCGTGCCCAGCGCCAGCTCGGGGTCCACGAGCAGGCTCATCCACGCGGTGAGCAGGGCGTCCCGGCCGTGGAGCGCCATGTGCCAGGGGGCGCCCGCGGCCACGACCGCCCGCTCCGGGTACTCCGGGTCGAGGACCTGCAGCGCGCCGAGGTCGCGGGCGCTGCAGGCCACCGCGGTGAGCAGCGGGGGATGGTCGCTGCCCATCCGGGGGACGGTGCGCTGCCAGCGGGCCAGCCGCCGGGCCGACTCGCTGCGGATGCCGGCCGCCGCCTCGCCGTGGGCGGGCACGACCTCGGTCCCGTCCACGATGGGCGACACGGCGACGGTCAGCGTGACGTCGCTGCGGGCGGGGATGATCGCCTCCCACCGCAGGACGGCGCCGTCGGTCACGACGCCGTCCGAGGCGGTGACCCGGCAGCCGACGCGGGCGTTGCCCCGGCCCCGGAGCAGCAGGATCTCGCCGGGCCCCCCGGGGGCCGGCTCGACCGGCTCGACGTCGACGTGGCCCGACCGCACCGACGTCGCCGGGGCCATGTCCGCGCCGAGCTCGACCTCGACCTCGACGTAGGTGGGCTCGGCCCCGACGTTGCGCACGCCGATGTCGTCGCGCAGGCCGTGCCCCAGCGTGCGGTGGCGCACCACGATGGGCCCCGGGCTGCCGTCGCGGGCGCCCGCCGCCCGGGCCACGAAGGTGGCCGAGGCCGGGTCGTCGAGCACGTGGTCGACGGGGGCGGGTGCCTCCCCGTTGACCCGCAGGACGCACCGGGACAGGACGCGGCGGTCACCCACGAACAGGCCGTCGCGGGCGCCGGGGCGCTCGCCGTCGATGTCGCCGCCGGCTCCGCTCAGGCAGAACGAGGCGCCCTCCACGAGTGTCACCCCTCGGCCCGGAGGCACCGCCGGGAAGGCCATCGCTCGGACCCTATCCCCGGTCTCCCGGATCGGACACCGGTATTTCTCCTATCCGCGTAGTGCGAATACACTGGGTCCATGTCCGCCACTCCCCTGTTCCAGATCGAGGACCTGCACGTCCGGGCCGTGGGCCCCGACGGCAACGGCGGCGAGATCCTGAAGGGCGTCGACCTGACCGTCGGCGCCGGCGAGCTGCACGCCCTCATGGGGCCCAACGGGTCGGGCAAGTCCACCCTGGCCAACACCCTCCTCGGCAGCCCCGAGTACGAGGTCACCCAGGGCCGCATCCTGTTCCGGGGCGACGACATCACGCACTGGGACATCGACGTCCGGGGCAAGGCCGGGGTGTTCCTGGCCTTCCAGTACCCCCAGACCATCCAGGGCGTGTCGGTCATCAACTTCCTGCGCCAGGCCCTGTCCGCCCGCAAGGGCATCGACCTGTCGGTGCTCGAGCTGCGGCTGGCGATCATGGAGTGGATGCAGCGGCTGGACATGGACCCGTCGTTCGCCGACCGCTACCTCAACGAGGGGTTCTCGGGCGGCGAGAAGAAGCGCAACGAGATCCTCCAGATGGCGATCCTCGAGCCCGAGGTCGCGATCCTCGACGAGACCGACTCCGGCCTGGACATCGACGCGCTCAAGGTCGTGGCCCGAGGTGTCGATGAGGTACGTAGGGACCGGCCCGAGCTGGGCGTCCTCACCATCACCCACTACCAGCGCCTGCTCAACTACCTGCAGCCCGACCGGGTGCACATCCTCATCGACGGGCGCATCGTCGCCAGCGGCGGGCCCGAGCTCGCCGAGCGCCTCGAGCGCGAGGGCTACGAGGGGTGGCGGCCCACCACCGGCAACACCACCGGCAACGAGGCCGGACCAGAGGTGACATCGTCGTGACCGAGACCATCCCCGCCGACCTGCTCGACGTCGAGCGGATCAAGAAGGACTTCCCCATCCTCGAACGGGTGGTGCGGGGCCGGCGGCTCGTCTACCTCGACTCGGCGAACACGTCGCAGAAGCCCCGGGCGGTGCTCGACGCCATCGACCGCTACTACGAGCAGTCCAACGCCAACGTCCACCGGGGCACGTACCTCATCGCCGAGGAGGCCACCGCCGCGCTGGAGGGGGCCCGGGCCAAGGTCGCCCGCTTCATCGGCGCCCGCAGCGAGCGCGAGGTGGTGTTCACCAAGAACGCCACCGAGGCGCTCAACCTGGTGGCCAAGGCGTGGGGGCGGGCCAACCTGGCGGCGGGCGACCCGGTGGTGATCACCGAGCTGGAGCACCACGCCAACATCGTGCCCTGGCACCAGCTGGTCGACGAGGTCGGCATCGAGCTGCGCTGGATCCCCATCGGGCCCGACGGCCACCTCGACCTGACCGACCTCGACCGGCTGGTCGACGGGGCCCGGGTCGTCTCGTTCGCCGCCATGTCCAACGTGCTGGGCACGCTCAACCCGGTCGAGCGGCTGGTGCGGGCGGCCCACGACGCCGGGGCCATCGCCGTCGTCGACGCCAGCCAGTACGTGCCCCACATGCCCACCGACGTGGGCGCCTGGGGGGCCGACTTCGCCGCCTTCACCGGGCACAAGATGTGCGGGCCCACCGGCATCGGCGTGCTGTGGGGCACCGAGGCCATCCTCGACGCCACCCCGCCGTTCCTGACCGGCGGCGAGATGATCCTCAACGTCACCAAGGAGGGGTTCACCCCCAACGAGCTGCCCTGGAAGTTCGAGGCCGGCACCCCGCCCATCGCCGAGGCGGTGGGGCTGGGCGCCGCGGTCGACTACCTGCGCGGCCTGGGCATGGAGGCGGTGCGCACCCACGAGGTGGCGCTCACCGGCTACGCCCTGCGCACGCTGACCGAGCGGTTCGGCGACGACCTGGTCGTCCACGGCCCGTCCGAGCCGGCCGAGCGGGGCGGCGTGCTGTCGTTCACCTACGGCGACCTGCATCCCCACGACCTCACGCAGGTGTTCGACGAGCGGGGCGTGTGCGTGCGGGCCGGCCACCACTGCGCCAAGCCGCTCATGCGCGAGCTGGGCGTGGCGGCCACCGCCCGGGCCTCCCTGTACGTGTACAACGACGAGTCCGACATCGATGCCCTCGGCGATGCGATCGCCGCGGCCGGTGACTTCTTCGCGCCGTAGGGCGTGACCGATAGGATCGACCACCGCATGCCCGGCCTCGAAGACCTCTACCGAGAGATCATCCTCGACCACTACCGCAACCCGCGGAACCGTGGCGAGCTGAGCGCGCCGCCGGCCACCCGGGTCGAGGGGTTCAACCCGCTGTGCGGCGACGAGATCGTGCTCTACCTGGACGTCGAGGGCGACACGGTGCGCGATATCCGCATCGGCGGGCAGGGTTGCTCGATCAGCCAGTCGTCGGCGTCGATGATGTCCTCGGCGGTCAAGGGCAAGACCCTCGACGAGGTCCGGGCCCTGTCCCGGGCGTTCAAGGGCATGATGTCGATCCACGAGCAGTCGCTCGACGGCGACGGCGCCGAGCGACGACGGCTCCGAGCCGGGCAACGGCGCCGGCGAGGACGTCAAGCTCGGCGACCTCGAGGCCCTCCGCGGCGTCGTGAAGTTCCCGGTGCGCATCAAGTGCGCCACCCTGTCCTGGAACACCCTCCTCCAGGGCCTCGACGAAAAGCCCTCCTGACCCGCCCCTGCGGCAGCGACCGTGAAGCGCCGCCCGGTCATCGTGTACGTCGACGGCTTCAACCTGTACAAGGGCTGCCTGCAGGGGACCGGTTGGCGATGGCTCGATCTCGTCGGACTCGCCGACGACCTCGTCGGTAGCGGGTGCACGGTCGTCGCCGTGAAGTACTTCACCGCGAGGGTGGACGACCGCGTCGACGACCCACTTCAGAGCCAGCGCCAGGACGTGTTCCTGCGGGCGCTCACGGCGCACTGTGGATCGCGCCTCACGATCACCTACGGACGGTTCAGCACCCATCGGGTGAGGAAACGGCTGGTCCGCCCGCTCCCCGACGGCACCGAGTTCGTCCAGGTGTACGAGACGCGCGAGAAGGCATCCGACGTGAACCTGGGCGCGCACCTCGTCTGGGACTCCTGCCACCGAGCGATGGGGGTCGCGATGGTCGTCTCGAACGACTCGGACCTCCAGACGCCGATCGACATGGCGCGCGCCTCTGGGGTCGCCGTCGTGACCGTGAACCCGCAGATCATCGACCGGCGAGCCGGCCGGATCCGGCGGCAGGCGGCCCATCTCACCGGTGACGACACGCGGAAGCTGACGGTCGGGCGGCTGCGCCGGAACCAGCTGCCGGAGACGGTTCTCACCGAGGAGGGGCCGATCCGCCGACCACCCGAGTGGGCGCCCTGACGCGCAGAGACCCGCCCGAGACGGACGGGTCCTGCAGGCCCGTCCCCCGAAGAGGGCGGGTGGTTGAACTGACTTAGTTCTACCCCACGCGGGACGAACGTCTACGAACGCCGGACCGCCTCGACCCGAGAGTGGCGGGCTACTCGCCCAGGGCCCGGTTGACCGCGGCGGCCAGGGCGAAGCAGGTGTCGGTGATGCCGCCCTCGCTGTGGCTGGCGATGTCGATGACCACCTTGTTCCAGGCGTTGGACCAGTCGGGGTGGTGGTTCAGCTTCTCGGCCTCGATGGCGACCATGGTCATGAAGCCGAACGCCTCGACGAAGTTCCGGAACTCGACCTCCCGGTGCAGGGCCCCCTGGGTGATGCCCCAGCCGGGGATCTCCTCCAGCCGGGCCTCGGTCTCGTCGTGTGTCAGGCGCGTCATGTGCGACATTGTGACCCGCGCCCGGCCCTCGTAACCGTCCCGGAGGATACCCTCGGTGCCAGGAGGACCGCCCGAGGGGGCCCGGGATGAGCGACATACCGCCCTACGCCGCGCCCGATCCTCCCGACACGCGGGGTCTCAACGGTCTGCTCCTCGGCGTCGTGCTGGCCGCCCTGCTCAGCGTGGGGGCGTGCGTGTTCCTCGTTGCGTCGGTCGACAGCGAGCCCGACGGCGACGGCTCGTCGGCCGGCGAGGCCACCGATGTGGCCCCGCCGACCTGCCAGTCCGACCTGAACAACCACGTCGAGGCCGTGATGACCGTGACGAACCCCACGTCCAAGCGGTCGAACTACGTCATCGACGTGGTCTTCATCGACCCCCAGGGCGACGAGATCGCGACGAGACCGTGACGGTCAGCGCCGTGGACCCCGGCGCCAGCACCACCGCCCGGGCGGTGACCGACACCGACGTGCCCGACGGCGGGTTCACCTGCCGGGTCACCGACGTCGACCGGTTCTCGGACGAGGGCTGAGCGCCGCCGCGACCCCGCACTAGGGTCGCCGTCGTGGCAGCAGAGCTGATCGACGCCCTGGCCGCCGTGGTGGGGGCCGGGCACGTGCAGAGCGGGGATGCGGTCAAGGAGGACCACACCCACGACGAGGCGCTCACCGCCGAGCCGGTGACCCCCCTGGCGGTGGTGCAGCCGGGGTCGACCGAGGAGGTGGCCGCGCTGCTGCGCCTGGCGGACGAGCGCCGGGTGCCGGTCACCGCCCGGGGCGCCGGGACCGGGCTGTCGGGGGCGTGCACGCCCCGGCCGGACGGCATCGTGGTGGCGTTCGACCGCATGGCGTCGATCGTCGAGATCGACACCGAGAACTTCGTGGCCGTGGTCGAGCCCGGCGTCCGGCTCGACCAGCTCGACGCCGCCCTCGCCCCCCTCGGGCTCGTGTACCCGGTGTTCCCGGGCGAGTACAGCTCCAGCCTCGGCGGCAACGTCGGCACCAACGCCGGCGGCATGCGGGCGGTCAAGTACGGCGTGACCCGCCACCACGTGCTCGGCGTCGAGGCCGTGCTCGCCACCGGCGAGGTCGTCCGCGACGGCGGCAAGATGGTCAAGCGCTCGTCCGGCTACGACCTGACCCAGCTCATCATCGGCTCCGAGGGCACGCTCGCCCTCGTGACCCGGGTGTGGCTGCGGCTCTACCCCCGCCAGCCCCACCAGGCCACGCTGCTCGCCCCGTTCCGCACGCTGCCCGAGGTCATGACGGCGGTGCCCGCCGTCGTGCGCAGCGGGATCGAGCCGCTGATGCTCGAGTACATCGACATGCTGACCATGGCGAGCGCCACCGCCTACGTCGGCCTCGACCTCGGCATCCCCGACGACGTCAAGGAGGCCGCCCTGGCCTACCTGGTGGTGGCGCTGGAGGGCGCCCACGCCGACCGGGTCGAGGCCGATGCCCACGCCGCGGCCGAGCTGCTGCACGGGCTCGGCGCCATCGACGTGTACGTGCTGCCCCCCGGCTCGGCCGCGGGGCTGATCGACGCCCGGGAGAAGGCGTTCTGGGTGGCCAAGGCCAACGGCGCCGACGACATCATCGACGTCGTCGTGCCCCGGGCCTCGATGCCGGCCTTCGTCGACCGGGTCGGCGAGATCGCCACCGAGCACCAGGCGTGGATCGCGGGCTGCGGCCACGCCGGCGACGGCAACGTCCACATGGCCGTGTTCCAGAAGGACCCGGAGATCCGGGGCCGCATCGTGCGGGCGCTGCTGGCCGCGGGCCTCGACCTCGGCGGCGCGGTGTCCGGCGAGCACGGCCTGGGCACCGAGAAGGCCGGCTACTACCGCGAGCTGGAGGACCCGGCCAAGCTGGCCCTCCTCGCCCGCGTCAAGGCCGCGTTCGACCCCCACGGCATCCTCAATCCCGGCACCATCCTCGAACCGACGGAGCCCGACCCGGCATGAGCGAGCACGAGTACAACGGCGCCCAGGCGCTGATCCGGACCCTGGTCGACTGCGGCGTCGACACCTGCTTCACCAACCCGGGCACGTCCGAGATGCACTTCGTGGCCGCGCTCGACACGGTGACCGACATGCGGGCCGTGCTGGCCCTGTTCGAAGGCGTGGCCACCGGCGCCGCCGACGGCTACGCCCGCATGGCCGGGCGGCCCGCGGCCACGCTGCTGCACCTGGGTCCCGGCCTCGGCAACGGGCTGGCCAACCTGCACAACGCCCGCAAGGCCCGCACGCCGGTGGTCAACATCGTCGGCGACCACGCCACCTACCACAAGCAGTACGACGCCCAGCTGGAGTCCGACATCGAGACGGTGGCCCGCAACGTGTCGCCGTGGGTGCGGTGGACGCAGAGCCCCGGCGAGATCGGGGCCGACGCCGCCGAGGCCGTGGCCGTGGCGTCCGGGCCGCCCGGAGCGGTGGCCACGCTGGTCCTGCCGGCGGACGTGAGCTGGTCACCCGGCGGCGTCACGGGCACCCCCCTCCCCCGCCGCGACCCCGCGCCGGTCGACGCCGACACCGTCGACGCCGTGGCCAAGGCCCTGCGCTCGGGCGAGCCGTGCGGGCTGTTCCTCGGCGGCACCGCGCTGCGGGCGGACGCGCTCGTGGCCGCCAGCCGGGTCGCCAACGCCACCGGCGCCCGCATGCTGGCCGAGACGTTCCCGGCCCGCATGGAGCGGGGCGCGGGCCTGCCCGGCGTCGACCGGCTCGCCTACCTGGCCGAGTTCGCCGCCCACCAGCTCGACGGCCTCCGCCACCTGGTCCTGGTGGACGCCAAGGCCCCGGTCAGCTTCTTCGCCTACCCGGGCAAGGCCAGCTACCTGGTGCCCGACGGCTGCGAGGTCCACGTGCTCGCCGGCCACGACGGCGACGCCGCCGGGGCGCTCGGCGCCCTCGCCGAGGTCGTCGGCGCCCCCGCCGACGGGGCCACCCGCCAGCCGGCCGAGCGTCCCGACCTGCCCATCGGCGCGCTCACGGCCCAGTCCGTGGCCCAGGCGGTGGCGGCGCTCCTGCCCGAGGCCGCGATCGTGGTCGACGAGGGCAACACGTCGAGCCTGTTCGCGCCCGGCCTCACGGCGGGCGCCCCCCGCCACGACTGGCTCACGCTGACCGGCGGCGCCATCGGCCAGGGCATGCCGGCCGCCACCGGCGCGGCGGTGGCGTGCCCGGACCGCCGGGTCGTCAACCTCGAGGCCGACGGCAGCGCGCTCTACACGATCCAGTCGCTGTGGACCCAGGCCCGCGAGGGCCTCGACGTGGTCACGATCGTGTTCAACAACCGCTCGTACGCGGTGCTGAACATGGAGCTGGACCGGGTGGGGGCCGCCGCCGGGGGCCCCCGGGCCAAGGACCTGCTCGACCTGTCGCGCCCGGACATGGACTTCGTGGCGCTGGCCACGGGCCTCGGCGTGCCCGCGACCCGGGCGACCACCGCCGACGACCTGGCCGACCAGCTCGCCCGGGCGCTGGCGACCCCCGGCCCCAGCCTGATCGAGGCGCAGATCCCGACCGTCATGTGACCACCATCCGGACCGTCCTGCGCATCGAGGCCACCGCCGGGGACTCGTCCCGGGCGCGCGCCCTGGTGGAGGAGGCCGGCGGCGCGGTGGTCGAGGACGGTCCCCCACTGGTGGCGACGTTCCCCGTCGCCGGGGACGCGGTGGCCGCCGCCGCCCGGGTCACGGCGGCGACGGCGGCGACGCGCGGCCCCGCCGGCGATGGCGCTGGCCACCGGCGAGGTGGACGCGACCCGGGAGCGGGCCGCGGCCCTCGCCGCGCTGGCGGCATCCGAGGGGCTGGTGCTGCTCGCCGCGTCGACGGCGGTCATGGCCGGCCACGCCCTGCCCGCCGGCGCCGACCTGGTGGACCGGGGCGAGGCCGACCTCGGCGCGCACGGCACCGAGCGGATCCACGAGCTGCGGGCCGACCGCGGCGGCCGCCGACGCCGGGGCGTCGAACCTGGGCTGGGCCCGGCGGGCCACCGCCCGCCGGGTCGTGGGGCGGGCCGGGCCGATCGCCGCGCTGGAGGCGGCCTGGGCCGGCGCCCTGGCCGGCGAGCGCCGGGTGGTCGTGGTGGCCGGCGATCCCGGCATCGGCAAGACGACGGTGGCGGCCGAGCTGGCGCTGCGGGCCCACGCGGGCGGCGGCACCGTCCTCTACGGCCGGTGGGACGAGGACGGCCTCGCCCCCTACCAGGCCGTCCGCGAGGCGCTCGGCACCTACGCCGCCGCCTGTCCCCGGCCGCTGCTGCAGGCCGACGTGGGCCCCCACGCCGACGAGCTGGCCCGCCTGCTGCCCGACGTGACCGCCCGCCTCGGCGGGGTGCGGCCGCCGCTCGCCGACGACCCCGACGCCGAGCGCCGGCGCCTGTTCGACGCCGTGCGCGACTGGCTGGCGGCCGTCGCCGCCCGCCGCCCGGTGCTGCTGATGCTCGACGACCTGCAGTGGGCCGACCGGTCCTCGCTCCTGCTGCTGCGGCACCTGCTCGCCGACCCGCCCGAGGACCCCGTGCTCGTCGTCGTGACCCGGCGGGACACCGACGTCGACGGGACCGACCCGCGCCAGGCCGAGCCCGTGTTCGAGGACGCCGAGATCACGCACGTGGCGATGGCCGGGCTGACGCCCGAGGCGGTCCGCCACCTGGTGGCCGGGGCGCTCGGGCGCCCGGTCCACGACGGCGACGGCGAGGCGGAGGTGGCCGACTGGCTGGCGGCGGAGACCGCCGGCAACCCGCTGTTCCTGCACGAGATCCTGGGCGCCCTCGATCCGGCCGATCCCGCCGGGGCCCTGCGGGCCGCCCGGGACCGGCTCCCCGAGCGGGTCCACGACGTGGTCCGCTGGCGGCTGTCGGGCCTGCCCGCCGGCGTCGAGGAGGCGCTGGCGGCGGCCTCGCTGGTGGGCGAGGAGTTCCCGCTCGACGTCCTCGCGATCACGCTCGGCGTGCGCGAGGTCGACGTGGCCCGCCGCATCGACGCCGCGGCCCGGGCCGGGATCGTGCGGGAGCTCGGCGACGGGCGGCGGGCCGGCTTCACCCACGCGGTGGTCCGGCGCACGCTGCAGGACCACGTGAGCCCCGAGCGGGCGGCCGCGCTCCACCGCCGCATCGGCGACGCCCTGGTGGCCCGGGGCGAGGTCGGCGAGGCGGTGGCCGCGGCCGAGATCGCCCACCACTACCTGGAGGTCGGCGACGCCGCCACGGCCGCCCTGGCGGTCCGCTGGGGTCGCGCCGCCGCCGACCAGGCCCGGATCGAGACGGCGTTCGAGGGCGCCGTGTGGTTCCTCGGCCGGGCGGTCGAGG
Source organism: uncultured Acidimicrobiales bacterium (assembly GCA_963759225.1). Classification (GTDB taxonomy): domain Bacteria; phylum Actinomycetota; class Acidimicrobiia; order Acidimicrobiales; family VFJN01; genus ZC4RG19. The sequence goes on from CAVWYL010000012.1 coordinate 45,253, forward strand.
TCCACGACGCCCACGGCGGCGACCCGGACGCCCGCCGGGTGGCGGAGGTGGCGTGCGAGCTGCGGCTGGAGCTGGCCGAGGCCCACGACCGGGCCGGGGACTTCACGGCCCGCGACGGCCGCCACCTCGAGGCGGCCGAGCTGGCCCGGTCCCTCGGCCGGACCGACCTGCTCACCCGGGCCGCCCTCGGCTACGGCGGGCGGCTCCCGGCGGCGCCGCCGTCCAACCCCGAGGCCCGGGACCTGCTGGAGCAGGTCCTCGACCGCCTGCCGGCCGCCGACACCCGGGCCCGGGCGCTGGCCACCGCCCGCCTCGCCCACGTCCGCCACGGCGACGCCCCCCACGCCGAGCGCCGGGCCCTGGCCGACGAGGCCGAGGCCATGGCCCGGCGGCTCGACGCCCCGGTGGTCCTGGCGTCGGTGCTGTGCTCACGGGTCCTGGCCCTCGACGGCCCGGACGACCTCGACGAGCACCTCGACATCGGGGCCGAGGTGATGCGCATCGGCGAGCAGACGGGCGACCAGGACCTCGTGCTGCAGGGGGCACGGGCCCGCATCCACCCGCTGTTCGTGGTGGGCGCCCACGACGCCGCCCGGGACCTGGCCGACCGGTTCACCCGACTGGCCGCCACGGTCCGCCACCCCGACCACCTGCGGCTGGCCGCCATGTGGCGGATCATGTGGGCCGGCCTGGAGGGCCGCTTCGACGAGGCGGAGGCGGAGGCCGACGCGCTGCGCCGCCGGCTGGAGCAGGCCGGGCACTCGCAGGCCGGCAACATCCACGCCGCCCAGGCGTTCGCGCTGCGCTGGCTGCGGGGCACGCTGGCGGGGGCGACGCCCAGCATCCAGGGTGAGCAGCAGCTCGGCCCGGCGTCGTTCGAGCGGTGGGCGATGCACGCGTGGGCGCTGGCCGGCCTCGGCCACGCCGACGCCACCGCGCGGCTGCTGTCGGCCCGCGGGGTGGACGAGCTGGCCACGCTCGACGCCGGCTACAACTGGCTGATGGGGGTCGTGGGGACGGCGGTGGCGGCCGCCACGGTCGCCGACCCGGAGTGGGCCGAGGCGGTCCACGGCGTGCTGGCCCCCTACAGCGGGCGCAACTGCGTCCTCGGCTACGCCGCCTACCTCGGCGCGGTCGACCACCACCTGGGCACGCTGGACGCGGTCCTGGGGCGCCACGACGACGCCCTCGCCCGGCTCGACGCCGCGATCGACCGCCACCGCACGATCGGCGCCCGGCCGTGGGTGGCGCTGTCGGCGGCGTGGGCCGCCAACGTGGCCGCGGCCCGGGGCGGGCGGGGCGACGCCGAGCGGGCCGCCGCCCTCCACGCCGAGGCCATGGCCGGGGCCGGCGCGGTCGGGATGCTGTCGCTCCCGCCGCCGCACCCGTCCCTGGGGTCGCCTCCTAGCGGTTGAAGCGGTCCAGGTGGTCGCTGATGCGGGGGAAGACGTCGGTGGCGGCGTCCCGACCGATCAGCGCGTCGAGGTGGGCGTAGCCGGGCAGCAGCACCCGCTCGTACAGCGACGGCTCGTTGGACGACTGCAGCCAGCGCAGCGTCCGCATCGAGCCCTCGGGGTGGAAGATGTAGTTCTCCTCGCCCTGGACCAGCAGGATCGGCAGCCGCATCCGCTCCGGATGGGCGGTGTAGGCGGCGCGGCCGGCGTCGTCGACGGCCAGGCGGGCCTGCATGATCCGGCTCAGGTGGCCGAACGTGGCCAGGTTGCCGACGCCGAACATGTCGTCGAGGTGGTCGTGGGTCGCGTCGTTGAGCTGGGCGTGCGTGTGGGTGCATCCGTAGATGGCGTTGATCCACCGGCACAGCGCCTTGTCGCAGCGCTCCGACATCGGCATCGGCACGGCCCGCAGCGCCAGGTCGAGCACGGTGTTGGGCACGTCCACCCGGGTGAAGGGGGCCACCTTGTGCTGGCCCAGCCGCTTGAGGGCCCGGTCGACCTTGAGCGTCGCCTTGATCTGGTTGAGGTACGAGGTGCCGGGGTGCAGCGGGAACTGCATCGCCACCGCCGACCGCACCCCGCCGAGCCCGGCGCCCAGCGCCATGAGCAGCGTCACGGAGCCGACGCAGTGGCCGAGCGCCTGCACACCCGCGGCGCCGGTCACCCGGCGGACCTCGGCCACCGCGGCGGGCCAGTCGACCCGGGCGACGTCGTCGAGGGTGAACTGGGTGCGGGCCGACGGCAGGTCGATGCTGGCCCGGTAGTCGAACAGCCAGACGTCGTAGCCCCGCTCCACGAGGTGCTCGGCCAGGTTGGTGTCGATGGTGTCCACCAGGAACGACGTGGCCGACATGCCGAACCCGGCCGCCAGCAGCACCGGTCCCCGGCGCCCGCCCTCGTAGCGGACCAGGCGGAGCCAGGCGTCGTCGCCGTAGTCGGTGCCCTCGTGCCAGCGGCCCGCGCCGTCGCACCAGCGGGGCTCGGGAGCGGGGAGGCGCAGCCGCCGGTGGCCCGCCCCCGTGAGCGGGACCGGTCGGGCCGGCTCGTCGGGGAAGTGGGCGACGTCCCGCAGCGGGCCGCCGTACACGGTGACCAGCGAGTGGGCGAAGCGCCGGCCGAACTTGGCCAGCCACACGGCCTGCGCCGCGGCGCTCTCGACGCCGGTGACGCGCATGGTGGTGACCTGGCGGGCGAAGTCCGCGGGGCTGATGCGCAGGACGCCGGCCGCCACCACCTGCCCGTCCTCGTCGCGCAGCGTGGAGTACAGCGTGGTCGTGTCGTTCCAGGCGTCGAGGGCGAAGGCGAGGTCGGTGAGCACCTTGTAGCCCGAGAACGAGAACCGCCGGCCGTCCTCGGCCACCAGCAGCATCTCGTAGCGCATGTTCCAGGTGTCGACGTGGGTGGGGTCCTCCTGCACCAGGCGGAACGACCCGTCGATCACCCGCAGGCGGCGGGGCGACACCGCCGGGGCGATGACGGTCCCGCTGAGGCGGCCCGGGGTGGCGGGGTCGTCCATCAGCGCCGGCAGGTCGTCGATCTCGACGGTGAGGACGAACTCGAGGCGGGTGCCCTCGGCCCGGCCCCGTTCGGCGCCGGCGGTGGTGGCCTCGACGCTGTCGCCCTCGTCGGTGATGGCGGCCCACCCGGCCATCCGCTCGGTGAACCGCACGCCGGGGGTCTCCTTCGGCGGCGGGACCGGCAGCGGCGGGGTCGGCCCGGAGCCGACGGTCCAGCCCCGGTCCATGGCCAGCAGCGCGCAGGCCCGCTCGGCCAGGGCCGAGATCGTGAGCAGCGGGTTCACGGCCAGCGGCCGGGGGACGATGGCGCCGTCGGCGACGAGGAGACCGTCGTGGGTGGCGCTGCCGTCGCCGGTGAAGACCCGGCCCCGGTCGTCGACCACGCCGCGGGTGCCGTCGTCGGCCATGACGCACCCGCCGAGCGGGTGCACGGTGACGACCGAGTCGTGCAGCATCGGCGACCACAGCGGGTTGCCGACGAACTCGGCGCCGAGCGCCTCCGAGGCCGACCGCAGCAGGGCGGCGTCGTTGTCGAACACCGGGAGGTCGCCGACGGCCGGCCACTCGACCCGCAGCTCGTCGCCGTCGAGGGTCAGCTCGCCGTCGCCGACGTCGTCGCTCATGAGCAGGTAGGTGAGCGAGCGGTCGGCCGGGCCGCCCGTGGGGTCGAGGACCGCGCCCCTGGTCGCCCGGGCCCGGCGCACCAGGCGGCCGGCGAAGTCGGCGGGGCCGCCGCCGTCGTCGATGTCGGCCGCCACCGCGAACGCGGCCGGCATGAGGGCCCGCAGGGCGCCGGGGATGGCGCCCTCCTCGATGAGCGCGACCCGGGAGGGCGTGTCGACCTCGGTGAGGTCGATCATGCCGGTGATGCAGGGGCCGACGGCGTTCTGCGCCGTGACCTTGCGGCCGCCGGTGCCGATCCCCCGCATGTCGGGGTCCTTGACGTCGTAGGCGAAGGCGAGGACGTCGCCGTTGCCGCTGAAGCGCCGCCCGACGTGCGGCGACGTGGCCAGGCCCTCGTCCCGGGACCGCAGCAGGATCTCGGTGGAGCCGAGCGTGCCCGCGGCCAGCACCACGACGTCGGCGAAGACGAACGAGGCGGGGGCGTCGAACCGGGCCCGGCCGCCGGCCAGCACGCCGAAGCTGACGACCCAGCCGCCGTCGCCCCCGGCGGGCAGGACGGTGCGCACCTCGGCCTCGCAGTACACCTCGGCCCCGTGGGCGACCGCGTCGGGCAGGTAGTTCATGGCGACGGTGTTCTTGGCGCCGTGGTTGCAGCCGGTCACGCAGTCGCCGCACCTCGTGCAGGCCGGCTGCTCGACCCCGGCGGCGTTGGGGCCGTCGGTGAAGGTCACGTTGATGCGGGGGGCGTTGCACGGTGGCGCCCACCCCGTTCGCCGCCCGGGACAGGGCGGCGAGCTTGGTGGGCTCGGGCCAGTCGTCGGGATAGCGGGTGGAGCCCAGCATCCGCGTGGCCGCCGCGAAGTACGGCTCCAGCTCGGCGGGGCCGACGTCCCGGCCCCGGAGCGCGGTGGGCCAGCGGTCGTCGTCGTAGATGTGGGCCGGGGGCCGCAGGGCGACGCCGGCGTTGATGAGCGACGTGCCGCCGAGGCCGCAGCCGACGAGGACGCTCAGGTCGTGGCCGGCCCGCAGGTCGAACAGGCCGGTGGCCCGGCCGAGGCGCCGGGCGCCCTTGCGCACCTGCAGCTGGCCGGCGGCCTCGACCATGGTGGCGGGGAAGTCGCCGGGTCGCAGCTCGCGGCCCCGCTCCAGGAGGCACACGGACCGGCCGGCGCGGGCCAGCCGGGAGGCGGCGATGGCGCCGCCGTAGCCGGAGCCGACGACGACGACGTCGTAGCGGTCCCGCATCCGGTGGTGGGGCCGCGAGAGGCGGGGGGGCGGCGGCGTCCCGCCGTCCTCGGCGTCTGGTCGCTTGCTCGGGATGTCGCTCACTGCCTCTCCGTCCACCATCGTGGTACGCCGCCGTGCCGGGCCGCGCAAGTGGGCCGGCCCCGCCGCAGGCCGGCCCACCGCTCGGGTGCGTCTGCGCCCCGCCATCCCGCCACGATCATCCGCCACGATCATCTTCCGCCGGGGAGGGCGTCAGCTGCTCCGTTGGGCACATCATGCGGCGGGGCGCGCAAAGGGCGCGCAAACGCCGACGGATTGTGGCAACTGTCACGGTGGCCCGAGCGTTTTGGCTGGTGGCAGAATGGCCCGCCCACACGAGGAGGCCCGTGCAGGTCGAGATCGCGCTCACCGGTGACGTCAGCGTCGGCGACGTGGTGGTCGCCGGGCCGTCCCGGGTGGTGCTGGCGGCGCTCGTGCTGGAGCGGCCGGGCGGGGTGGTCCGGGAGCGGCTGGCCGACATCGTGTGGCCGGACGGGCCGCCGCGGACGTGGGCGTCGGCCCTGCGCACGCACGTGAGCCGGGTCCGGTCGGTGCTGGCCGCCGCCGTCCCGGGGGCGGGCGAGACGGTGGTGGCCGGGGACGGGGGGTACCAGCTCGTGCTGCCGCCGGGCGTGGACCTGCGGGTGGACGTGGACGTGGCCGAGTCCTCGCTGCGGGCGGCCCGCGACGCCCTGGCGTCGGGCGACGCCGCCGGCGCGCGGGCCGCGGCGGGGGCCGCCCTCGGCGTGTTGCAGGCCCCGTTCCTGCCCGGCCACCCGGGCGAGTGGGCCGACGACGTGCGGTCCGGGCTGGACGAGGCCCTGGTGGGGGCGTACGAGGTCACCGGCGGCGCGGCACTGGCCGCGGGCGACGCCGCGGGCGCGCTGGCGGCGGCGGACGCGGCCGTGGCCCGGGCGCCGATGCGGGAGAGCGCGCACCGGAGCCGGATGGCGGCCCTCGCCGCCGCGGGCAACCGGGCCGAGGCGCTGCGGGCGTACCAGCGGCTGCGGCGGGCGCTGGCCGACGAGCTCGGCGTCGATCCGTCGCCGGAGACGGAGGCGGCGTACCTCGCGCTGCTGGGCCGGGCGGCGGCCCCGGCGCCGGGGCCGGCGTCGCCCGCCCACGGCGAGATCGCGGCGCGGCCGCCGGTGGTGGCGCCGTTCGTCGGCCGGGAGGCGGAGCTGGCCGCGCTGGCGGGGGCGTGGGAGCAGGCGGCGGCGGGCGCCCGCCACGTCGTCGTCGTGACCGGCGAGGCGGGGATCGGCAAGACCCGCCTGACGACCGAGGCGGCCCGGCGGGTCGGGCAGGAGGGCGGGCTGGTCCTGTTCGGCCGGTGCGACCAGGAGGCGATCGTCCCGTACCAGCCGGTCGTCGAGGCGCTCGACGGGCTCGTGGCGGCCACGCCCGCCGACGAGCTGCCGGCGCTCGGCGACGACGCGCTGGCCGAGCTGGCGGCGGTGCTGCCCTCGCTGCCGGGGCCGCGGCGGGCGGCCGGGGGCGACGGGCGGGCCCGGCTGTTCGCGGCGGTCACCGACCTGGTGGCGGCGGCGGCGAAGGAGCGCCCGCTGCTGCTGGTCCTCGACGACCTCCAGTGGGCCGACGACGACACGCTGCTGCTCGTGCGGCACGTGCTGCGGCGGGCGGGCGACGCGGCGGTCCTCGTCGTGGCCATCACCCGGGACCACGACCTGGAGCCGGGCCACACGCTGGGCGAGGTGGTCCACTCGCTGGAGCGGGACGGCTGGGTCCGCCGCCTGCCGCTCACCGGGCTGGCCGAGTCCGAGGTCCGGGAGCTGGTGGGCAGGCTGGCGGGCGGCGACGACGCCTCCGCTTCGGCCACCGCCCGCCGCCTGATCGCCGAGACCGCCGGCAACCCCTACCTGGTGACGGAGCTGCTCCGCGCGGGCGGGCCGGACGCGTCGATCCCCCCGGGGGTCCACGCCCTGGTGACGAGCCGGGTGGCCCGTCTGGGCGGCGGTGCGGTCGTGCTCCTCCAGGCCGCGGCGGTCGCCGGCGCCCGGTTCGAGCTGGACCTGGTCGCCGCGGCGGCGGGCCTGGACGGCGAGCCGCTGCTCGACGCCCTCGACGCGGCGCTGGCGTCGGGCCTGGTGGTGGAGGAGGACGCCGACCGCTACCGCTTCCCGCACGACATCGTCCGGCGGACGCTGGTCGCCCAGCTCAGCGCCGCCCGGCGCCGCGCGCTGCACCGGGCCCTGGCGAGCGCCATCGAGGACCTGCGCCCCACCGAGCTGGACGCCCACGCCGCGGTCCTGGCCCACCACGCCGCCGCCGGCGCAGGACCCCGCGGCGACCCGGGCGCGGTCCACTGGTCCCGGGTCGCCTCGGCCCGCGCCGCGGCCCACAACGCCCTGGCCGAGGCGGTCCGCCTGTGCCGGCAGGCCGTGGTCCTGGTACCACCGGACGACGACGCCCTACGGGCCGCGGTGACGGCCGAGCTGGGCGCCGCCCTGGTGGCCGCGGGCGACCCGTCGGGCGCGACGGTGCTGGTGGAGGGCGCCGACCTGGCGGCGGCGGAGGGCTGCACCGGGGTGCTGGCCGAGGCGGCGCTGACCCTGGCGGACGCAGCGGAGCACGATCCGTCCCTGATCCCGGCCGCAGCCCGAGTGGTCGCACTGGCGGCGGACGCCCCGGACCTGGACGGGCGACAACGGGCGAGGCTGCTGGTCCGCCGCCTGAAACTGGGCGCCGACGACCACCCCCCGGCCGCCGCGGTCCAGGCCCTCCACGCCCACGTAGTGTCCCTGACGGGCCCGTCGCACGTGGACGAACGCCGCCGCCTCGCCGCCGAGCTGACGATCCTGGCCGAGGCATCGGACGACCCCCACCTCCGCATCCTCGCCGCCCACGACCGAGCGATGGCCGCCGCCACCCTGGGCGACGAGGAAACGGTCACCGAGGCCCTCGCCGACCTCACCCGAGCCGCCACCGCCGCCCGCCACCGGCCGACCCGTTCGCCCGGGCGGCGCTGGCGGACCGGGCCGCGGCCCGCCTCGTCGCCACCGGGCCGTTCACCGGCGCGCCCGGCGCTCTGGCCGAGGTCGCCGCGGCCCACGATGCCCTCGCGCCCGGGTCCGGCGAGGCGGCCGCCGACCGCCACCGGGCCGTGCTGGCCTACCTGTGGGCGGGCGTTGTCGCCCCTCCGCCGGGCGAGGCCGGCGACGACGACCTCCACGCCCTGGCGGTGGCCGCCCTCGCCGCCTGCGCGGCCGGCGACCGTGCCGCGGCCGGCCGGCTGCGGGCGCGGCTGGCTCCGCACGCCGATCTTGCCTGTGGCGACGGCTACCGCACGTTCGCGGGCGCGGCCGCCTTCCACCTGGGCCGCCTGGCGGCCCTGGCCGGCGACGGCGCCGAGGCCGAACGCCACCTGCTCGCGGCCCTGCGGCTCCACACGGCGTGGCGGGCGCGGCCCTGGGTGGCCTGGACCCAGGACGCCCTCGCCGCCGTCCTCGAATCGCGCGGCCGGCCCACGGACCGTGAGTGGATCGCCGGACTGCGGGCCGAGGCCGACTGGGTCGCGACCAGCCTCGACCTGCGGCCCCTGTAGGCCGGACCTCAGAGGAGCCCGGGGCCGCCGAAGGGGTCGTCGATGGCCGGGCGGATGTCGACGGGCTGGCCCTCGTCGATCTCGCCCGCCAGCTCGGGGCCGACGATGCCGACGTAGCCCCGGTCCTCCAGCTCGAGCGCGAGCTCCGGACCGCCGGAGCGGACGATCGTGCCCTTGGCCAGGACGTGGACCATGTCCGCCCGCAGCACGTGGAGCAGCCGGCTGTAGTGGGTGATGGCCAGCACGCCGAGCCCGGGACCCTCGGGGCCGGGTTCGGTGGCGGCCTCGATGCGCCGCGACGTGGCCCGGAGGGCGTCGACGTCGAGGCCCGAGTCCAGCTCGTCGAGCAGCGCCACCGCCGGGCGCAGCACGCCCATCTGCAGCGTCTCGTTCTTCTTCTTCTCGCCGCCCGACAGGTCGACGTTGAGGGGCCGGTCGATGAGGCGGGGGTCGAGGGCGAGCTGCTCGGCCTCCTCACGGATGGCGGCCGTCACCCCGCCGGCGTCCCGGCCCGCGGCGACGAGCGCGGAGGTGAGCAGGTCCGCGAGCGACACGCCCGGCACCTCGGTCGGGTACTGCAGCGCCAGGAACAGCCCGGCCTGCGCCCGCTCCCAGGGCGTGAGGGCGAGCAGGTCGACCCCGTCGAGGGTGACCGACCCGCCCAGCACCTCGTAGCCGGGCCGCCCCATGAGGACGTGCGCCAGCGTGGACTTGCCGGAGCCGTTGGGGCCCATGACCGCGTGGACCTCGCCGGACCGCACGGTCAGGTCGATGCCGCGGAGGATCTCCTTGCCGGCGACCCCGGCCCGCAGGCCGGCGATCTCCAGCACGTGGGCGCCGTTCGTGTCACTCATCGGGCAGGACCACCACGATCTGGCCGTCGTCGACGCTCACGTCGTACACGGGGACCGGCCGGGTGGCCGGCAGGGACAGGGGCTCGCCGTCGGTGAGGGAGAACTGGCTGCCGTGCTTCCAGCACTCGATGGTGAGCTCGTCGGGGTCGACCTCGCCCTCCGCCAGCGACACGTTCTGGTGCGAGCAGACGTCGTGGAGGACGTAGACCTTGTCGTCGATCCGCACGACCGCGAGCTGGAGCTTGCCGACGTCGTAGCGCCGGGCGGACCCGGGGGCGACGTCGTCGAGCGGGCCCAGCGTGACCTTGGCCATCAGGCGTCCCTCCGGGCGAACTTGTCGGCGATGGTGCCGCGCAGCACCGGCGCCACGTCCGGCACGGGGAGCCGCCCGAGCACCTCGTCGAAGAAGCCGCCGACGATGAGGCGCTCGGCCTCGTCGGTGGGCACGCCGCGGCTCTCCAGGTAGAACCGCTGGTCCTCGTCGACCGGGCCGACCGCCGAGGCGTGGCTGCAGCGGACGTCGTTGTTCTCGATGACGAGGTTGGGGACCGACTCGGCCCACGCGCCGCCGGAGAGCTTGATGTTGCGGTTGGTCTGGAAGGCGTTGGTGCCCCGGGCCTGCTTCCCGACGTGGATCATGCCGGTGTAGACGGAGCGGGACCGCCCGCCGACCGCGCCCTTGAACAGCAGGTTGGAGGTGCAGTCGGGGGCGACGTGGTCCTGGAAGGTGCGGAAGTCGAGCGTCTGGTCGGCCTCGCCGAAGTACACCGCGTCGAGCTCGCCGGTGGCGCCCCGGCCCAGCATGCGGCAGTCGGTGCGCAGGCGGGCGTAGTCGCCGCCGAAGCCCACAGTGGTCGACCGGAGCGTGGCGTCGGCCGCCACCCGGGACACCTGCAGGCCGAGCTGCCAGGTGGCCATCCCGAGCTGCTGGACCGTGACGTGCCCGACGCGGGCCGCCCGGCCCACCAGGATCTCGGTGACGGGGACCACCAGGCCGGCATCGTCGCCCGAGGCCTGCACCTCGAGCACGTTGACCTCGCTGTCCTCGCCGGCGCGCACGATCAGCCGGGGGAAGGCAGCGGTGCCCGCGCCCTCGGTCACGTGGACGACGACGATCGGGCCCGGCACCAGGACGCCGGCGGGGACGTCGACCACGACGGGCTCGGCCATGAAGGCGTCGTTGAGGGTGACGAAGGCGTCGGGCGCCTCGTCGAGGGCCTCGCCGAGCAGGGTCTCGTGGCCGTCGCCGGCGGCGCCCACGGTCACGCCCTTGGCGCCGGACTCGCCGATGTCGACCGCCGCCACCCGGCCGTTGCGCACGATCACGGTGGCGGCCCGGCCGGCGACGGCGTCGACGAGCGCCTGCGCCGCGCCGGGCAGCGGCGTCCCTGACCCAGCGGCCGGCGGGGCCGGCGCGAAGTCGTCGAGGTCGAGGTCGTCGATGCGGCTGTAGCGCCACACCTCCTCGTCGGTGGAGGGCAACTCGGCAGCAGCGAACGCGACGGCGGCGGCGGACCGGCGCTCGGCCAGCCAGCGGGGGCCGTCGAGCGAGGCCGCGGCATCGGGGGTGAAGGTGCTGCTCAGCGTCGGTCCTTTCGCAGCCGACCAGCCTACCGGCGCTCGAGCGGGCTGGGGTCCGCCCGGCAGCGGGCCTGGGCGCTGTCGGGGTGGTGTGGCGGTAGTTGTCCCCGCAACCGGCGTTCGTTCGTCCCGGTTGGCGGTACGAACGAACGCCGGTTGCGGACCGGGCCGGGGTCAGTCGTGGTCGCAGCCGGTGGGGTTGTTGTGGCAGATGGCGGCTTGGATCTCGGTGACGTGCAGGCTGAAGGGTGTGGTGCGCGTGATGTCGGCCAACACGCCGGTCTGGCCGTCGCTGTGCAGCAGCTCGACGACGCTGTCGTCGCCCACGAGGTGCAGTGCGCCGACTACGACGAGATAGTCGTTGTCATCATCGAGCAGGTCTTCGAGCTCGGCGATCCATTTGCGATGCGGTCGACGGTGAGCGGCCGATACAGATCGGGGTACTGGTCGAATCCTTCGCTCAGAAGCGCGGCCAGCGCATCGGCGTCGCCGCGTCGCCAGGCGGCGAGAAGCTCATCGATCTCCCGGGTCGCCCGCTCCGTATCTTCGACGCTGTACAGGAGAAATTCGCGTTGTTGCTGTTCCGGGAGCGAGGCCAGTAAACCGAATTGCTGGCGCGGCGACTCCAGTCCAGCGATCGGCTTGCCATCCACCCTGGCGCGCGCAGCCAACCGCTGCTCGACGCCTGAGCTCGCATCGAGTCCCATCTTGACGAAGTGCAGCTGCGCCAGCGTCAAGGCTGCAAGCCAGGGACGGAATCGGTTGAGCAGCGCCGGCTCGAGCCCCAGATCGCGCGCCTGCAAAGCTACTTGCACGTAGGCGTCTGCTCTCAAGCGTTCCTCGAGCTGATCCGCGGGCAGCATGCCGAGCTCCAGCATCGTTTGCTGCATCTCGGCGAGATCAGGTCGTCGAGGTCGATCTCCATGACCAGTTTCTCGGCATCGCTGTAGGCTGCATCTGCGGCGGCAGGAAGCTTTTCCTCCGCCTTGAGGAAATGCACCGAGCCGAGGAGATAGACCGTGTTGGTCTTGCCCTTGAGCGACCATACGGGTTGGCGCGTCGGCACCGCGGACTCGGCGGCGAGGCAGACCGCAGAGGGCAGGAGGAAGAAAAAAGAGTCAGCGCAAGAAGGCGTGCAATCGCGCGCATGCAAGACTCCGCAGAGATGGGCCGCCGCGCAATCGCGCTCAAGGGCTGTGGACTACAGACTACACCCTGAGGCCCGGCGCGTATTCACAGCTCTTCGGAGTAACTCTCGAGCCAGCACACTTCGGTGGCGATGGTCCCATCCGGCATCAGTTCAGCACACGATAGCCCGGCGGTCGGCGATCGATCGCGAAGTTTTCGCTGCCCGGCAGGAACTGCGCGCAGGTCGCCGGCGAGGCCATGAAGCGGATGCCGCCGCTGAAGCTGTCGAGAGAGATGGACGTGGCCCCACAACACGCCGCGTACGTTGGAGTGTTCCCTGAGCACCGCCATGAATTCGTCGGCGTCGCGCAGCCCGACCTGATCGAGCCAGCCGCTGCGCATGGCGATCGGATGATGGTGCAGACACACGAGCACGTGCTGTTCCTGATGGGCGGCAAGGATGTTGCGCAGGTCTGCGAGCTGCGCCGCGCCGATCCGTCCGCCCGCGTCATTGGGCGTCCAGGTATCGAGCATGACCACGACCCAGCGTCCGAATTCCGTGGCGCCGCCGAGACTGAACGGAGCGCTGAGCGCCGCGCGCATATGGTCAGGTAGATCGTGGTTGCCGGCCAGGCAGAGGACGGGCACGCGCGAGGAGCCGAACACCTGTCGGACCCAGCGATAGCCTTCAGGGTCGTCCTGAACCAGGTCGCCCGTCAGGAGCACGGCGTCCGGGTCCAGGCCGCGGCGATGCGCATCGCTGATGGCGGCCTGCAACGCAGGCAGGCTCGATACGCCGCGCAACTGACCGGCGGCGTCGCCGAACAAGTGCAGATCGCTGAACTGGATGAGCCGAATCGACTGCATGTCGAGGAATTCCTTGCACATCGTCCCGCGCACGAGGAGGCCGGACAACCGGAGTAAAGGGTGGCGCTAACGAGATGCTAGCAACCGCGTTTGGGCGAAATCGTCATCGGGGTCTAATCAGCCCTCCCGTATGGCCCCTGCGGTTCGATTTCTAGCGCTCGGTCTCATTACCGATATTCCGTCTAATCGGGTACACATGCCCCGCCGGGACCGGCCGCAGATTGCCGCAGAACGTTCCGCCATGCATCTGGTCCATTTTGCCGACGCTGGTTAACATTGCGACCGTGCAAGTTAACGGTCGACGACGCCCGCGGTTCCCGCATTGATTCGAGGCCTAGTCACTGTTGATCCCTTAGTCCAAAATGCGCGGCCTTCGATCCGGCTCCCCTGAGGAATTCTGAAGTAATGTCGACACCGCGCCGCCGGCAGCTTGCCAACGCCATCCGCGCGCTCGCGATGGACGCCGTCAGAAGGCGAAATCCGGTCATCCCGGCATGCCGATGGGCATGGCCGAGATCGCCGAAGTGCTGTGGAGCGGCCACCTGCGGCACAACCCGGCCAATCCGCGGTGGTCCGATCGCGATCGCTTCGTGCTGTCGAACGGCCACGGCTCGATGCTGCTGTACGCGCTGCTTGCATCTGACCGGCTACGACCTGCCGATGGAGGAGATGCAAGCGCTTCCGCCAGCTGCATTCGAAAAACGCCGGGCCATCCGGAAGTACGGCGTGACGCCCGGCGTCGAAACGACGACCGGCCCGCTGGGCCAGGGCCTCGCCAACGCCGTCGGCATGGCGCTCGCGGAGAAAGCTGCTCGCCGCGGAGTTCAATCGTCCCGGCTACGACGATCGTCGATCACCGCACTTACGTGTTCCTCGGCGACGGCTGCCTGATGGAAGGCATCTCGCACGAAGCCTGTTCGCTCGCGGGCACGCTCGGCCTCGGCAAGCTGATCGCGCTTCTACGACGACAACGGCATCTCGATCGACGGCGACGTCGAGGGCTGGTTCACCGACGACACGCCGCAAGCGCTTCGAGGCCTACGGCTGGCACGTGATGCGCGACGTCGACGGCCACGACGGCGAAGCGGTCGACGCGCGCGATCGCAGCGGCGCGAGCGCGGACACGACCGGCCCACGCTCATCTGCTGCAAGACGGTCATCGGCAAGGGCGCGCCGAACAAAGCGGGCACCGACGAGCGCACGGCGCGGCGCTGGGCGACAAGGAAATCGCCGCCACGCGCGCGGCGCTCGGCTGGACGCACGCGCCGTTCGAGATTCCCGCCGCACGTCTACGCGGCGTGGGACGCGCGCGAGCGCGGCGGCGCTGCCGAAGCGCGACTGGCAGCGCAGCGTTCGCCGACTACGCAGCGCGCATTCCCGAGCTCGCCGCCGAATTCGAGCGGCGCATGCGCGGCGAGCTGCCGGCGGACTTCGCGGAGCGCGTCGACGCGCTATCGTCGCACGCAGACCGCGAAGGCGAGACGCGTCGCGACGCGCAAGGCGTCGCAGGAGGCGATCGAAGGCATTGCGCCCGTGCTGCCCGAGATGCTCGGCGGTTCGGCCGACCTCACCGGTTCGAATCACCACACGGGTCGCGGCTCGCGAGCCGTGACCGGCGCGATGCGCCGGCAACTATCTCTACTACGGCGTGCGCGAGTTCGGCATGGCCGCGATCATGAACGGCGTCGCGCTGCACGGCGGCTTCATTCCCTACGGCGGCACGTTCCTGACGTTCTCGGACTACGCCGCAACGCGCTGCGCATGGCGGCGCTGATGAGCATGCGCGTCATCTTCGTGTTCACGCACGACTCGATCGGCCTCGGCGAAGACGGCCCGACGCATCAGCCGATCGAGCACCTGGCGAGCTTGCGACTGATTCCGAACATGGACGTCTGGCGGCCGTGCGACACGGTCGAGACGGCGGTCGCGTGGGCGGCCGCGATCGAGCGCGCCGACGGCCCGACGAGCCTGGTGTTCACGCGGCAGAATGTGCCGTGCCAGCCGCGACGCGCGCTGACGCCGGCGAGCATCCGCCGCGGCGGCTATGTGCTCGAACCGGATTGCGAGGGCGCGCCGCGAGCGCGTTGTCGATCGCGACGGGATCGGAAGTGGCGCTGGCGGTCGACGCGCGCGCAGTGCGCTGCCCAGGAAGGCGTCGCCGTGCGCGTCGTGTCGATGCCTTGCACCAGCGT
>CAVWYL010000013.1:0-7089 GCA_963759225.1 uncultured Acidimicrobiales bacterium
AGGCGGTCGGCCGCGGCCACGAGGGCGACCGCCGCGCACACGGCCAGCGTCGGGTACAGCGGCATCTTGAACCGGGGGTCGCCGAAGGTGGCCAGCGGGGACACGAGCTGGACCAGCCCCACGACGACGAGGAACAGGCCCCGCCGGCCGGGGTCGGGCCGCCGGACCAGCACGACCGCGCCGGCGATGCCGGCCACCGCCACGACGGCGTAGAAGGCGTTGGCCGCCAGCGTCAGGGCGTCGTCCGCACCGTCGGACACGATCGCCCGGAGGCCGAAGTCCTCGGCCACGGCGAGGCCGTCGGCATCCTGGTCGAGCGTCAGCCGGGCCTTGGTCAGCGTCCGCCGCAGCGTGGTCACCGGCTCGTCGCGGATGTAGCGGAGCGCGAGGTCGATGTTCTCGGAGTTCCGCCGCGTCTCCAGCTCGGGCCGTCGCAGCCCCTCGGCGGTGTAGCAGTGGTCGCCGAGGTCGCCGAAGCCGCCCGTCGCCCCCGGGTTGTGGCCGAGGCACAGGTTGTCGCCGAGGTTGAGCGACAGCGCGACCGGGGCGTCCATCACCAGCGTCGAGCGGACGGCCCACGGGAGCATCACGACCAGGCACGCCACGCCCGCCAGGGCGCCCCGCCACGCCACCTGGCGCAGCCCCCGGCCCCCACCACAGGACGAGGAACGCGGGCGCGGCGACGATCGACACCGGGCGCACCAGCACGCACAGGCCGAACAGGACGCCGATGGCGACGAGCCGGGCCCGGCCCGGCGCCCGCGCCGCCGCGGGGTCGGCCAGCGTCACGATCAGCAGCAGGACCAGCAGGAACAGGAACAGCGTCTCGGTCAGCACGATGGCGCTGTGGAACACGAGGTTGGGCCAGAGCGCCCAGATGCCGGCGGCCACCAGCCCCGCCGTCGGCCCCGCCAGCCGCCGGGCCAGCACGAACATCAGCCCGATCGTCGCCACCGACAGCACGACGTTGAGGCCGACGGCGACGCCGAACGCGGTCCAGTCCCCGGGCACCAGCCGCACGAGCCAGATCACCGCGCCCAGCACCACCGGGTAGCCGGGCGGGTAGTACGCGGTCGGCCCCTGGGCGGGCGCGGACCCGTAGCGTGTAGCCGTCGCCGGCGGCGATGTGGTCGGACAGCACGAGGTAGAGGACGGGGTCCCGCAGCGCGACCGGCGGCTCGGCCTGGAACGCCCACACGAGGCGGATCAGCGCCCCGGCGGCCACGATGGCCACGAGCACCCAGCGGGCGCGGCGGCTCAGCGGTTCCACCGGCGGCAGCACTCGCCTCCCCCAGTCACGGAGCGCGTCGGGCACGGCGGGTCACCCTAGCCCCCGGGAATCCCCGGGCCCGTGGTCGAAGTCACTAATGTCGTGCGATGGCCGACCGCCCGGCTGAAGGCCGTGGCAAGGATCGCCGCGGGGGTGCGTCGGTCAGCTTCCGCCGATGACATCCACCGAGACACCACCCACCACGACCGTCACCGAGCGCGACGGCGGCCCCGCCGACGGCGACGCCGACCGGCGCCCCGGCGAGCGGCCGGGCACCGTCGCCGACGCCGTCTCCCTCCGGCCCCGGCGCTTCGCCTGGTGGCTGGCGGCCATCGTCGCCGCCGGGCCTGGCCGTGCGGTTCGTGTACCTGTTCGGCTGGCGCAACCCGTGGACCGTGCTCGGCGACCCGTACTACTACCACCACGGCGCCAACCTGCTGGCCGACGGCGAGGGGTACATCCACCCGTTCCGGTGGCTGCTGGAGGACCGGCGGATGCCCGGCGCCGACCACCCGCCCGGCTACCTCACCGTGCTGGCCGGGTTCTCGTGGCTGGGCCTGCGGTCGTTCCTGGCCCACCAGGTGGTGTCGTGCCTGCTGGGGGCGATCGGCATCGTGGCCATGGGCCTGGCGGGACGCCGCATCGCCGGCGAGCGGGTCGGCCTCATCGTGGCGGGGATGACGGCGATCAGCCCCAACATCTTCCCGTTCGACGCCATGGTCGTGTCCGAGACGCTGGTGGTCTCGACGACCGCGTTCGTGCTCCTCGCCGCCTACCGCTGGTGGGACCGCACCACGGCCGGCAACGCCGCGCTGTTCGGGCTGGCGATCGGCGTGGCCGCCCTCGTGCGGTCGGAGGCGATCCTGCTCGGCCCGGTGATCGCGCTGCCGCTCGTGTGGTGGCGCTACCGGCGCGACCGCGTCCCCGCCGGGGACCGGCCGCCCGCCCGCGGCCTCGCGGTCCAGCTCGGGGCGGCGGGCCTCGTGGCCGCCGTCGTCATCGGGCCGTGGGTGTCCTACAACATGGCCCGCTTCGAGAAGCCCACCACGCTGTCCGCCCAGTTCGACCAGACGCTGGGCACGGCCAACTGCGAGGAGGTCTACTTCGACGACCGGGTGGGCTACTGGTCGCTGGCCTGCATCCAGGAGACCGAGCCGCTGGTGGGCGACGGCGACGCCTCGGCCCAGGGCCGCGGCTTCGCCCGCATCGCCCGCCAGTACATGCGCGACCACGCCGAGCGGGTGCCGTTCGTGGTGGCGGCCCGGGTGGGCCGCACGTTCGGCCTCTACCAGCCCCAGGAGCAGATCTTCCTCGACACCGAGGTCGAGTCCAAGGAGCCGGCGCTCGGCCAGGCCGGGCTGTTCGCCTGGTACGCCGTGGCCATGGCGGGCGCCGTCGGCCTGGTCGGGCTGCGCCGGGCGGGGCGGCCGATCTTCCCGCTGGTGGCGATCGTGGCCAGCGTGGTCGTGACCGTCGCGGTCGTGTACGGCAACACCCGGTTCCGGCTGCCGGCGGAGCTGGCGCTGATGTTCCCGGCCGCGGTGTCGCTCGACGCCGCGGTGGTGTCGTGGTGGCGCCGTCGGCGCCCCGAGCCGGAGCCGGAGCCGCGAGCCCGAGCCCGTGCCCGACGGCGGGGCCGGGGCCGGCCCGGACCACGGTCGACGACCCCGCCGGCGGCGGCACCGGCCCGGATGCGCCTCCGGCGGGCGACTCGCTGTCCGAGGTCCCCGGCGGGCTGGGCTCGTCGTCGGGCCGCTTCGCCGGGTTCGACGGGCTGCGGGCGATGGCCGCCCTCGGCGTCCTCGTCACCCACGTGGCGCTGCAGGCCGGGTTCGTGGTCCGCGACCCCCGGGGCCACTACCTGTCCCGCCTCGACGTGGGCGTCGCCGTGTTCTTCGTGCTGTCGGGCTTCCTGCTGTACCGGCCGTTCGTGGCCCGGCGCATGGACGACCGGCCGCCGAGCGACACCCGCAACTACCTGCGCAACCGGTTCCTGCGCATCTTCCCCGCCTACTGGCTGGCCCTCACCGTGCTCGCCGTGGTGCTCGACGTCCGCGACCGCAACGACTTCCAGAGCCTGGGCGACTTCGTCGTCTACTACGGCCTGCTGCAGAGCTACTCGGCCGACACCGCGCTCGGGGGCCTCCAGCAGGCGTGGACGCTCACCAACGAGGTCGCGTTCTACCTGCTCCTGCCCCTGTGGGCCGCGGGCGCGGCCTGGCTGTGGCGGCGCCTCGCCCCCCGGCGGGCGGTGATGGCCGAGCTCGGCGTGCTCGCCCTGGCGGCGGCGGGCGCGCTCGCGTTCCGCTGGTGGCTGCACGGCTTCGGGGGCGACGACATCACGCTCGGCACCTTCGACCCCCGCCTCCACTGGCTGCCGGCCAACTTCCACCTGTTCGTCCCGGGCATGGCGCTGGCCGTCGGCCTCGAGTGGTCCCGGCGCCGGGAGGCGCCGCTGCGGCTGCTGGAGTGGCCCCGGCGCCACGCGGTCGTGTGCTGGCTGGGGGCGGCCGCCTGCTTCTGGGCGGTGTCCACCCAGCTCGGCCTGGGCTTCGAGGTCGGGGCCACCGGCCAGACACAGGGCGTGGTCAAGGAGGTGCTCTACGGCGGGGTGGGCTTCCTGCTCGTCTTGCCGGTCGCCCTCGCAGGTGCCACGTCTTCCCCGCGCGCTGCGCTGGTTGGGCAGCCGGCCGATGGTGGCGCTGGGGGTCGTGTCGTACGGCATCTACCTCTGGCACGAGGGGGTGACGGACATCTACCGCGACGTCTTCGACGTGCCCATCTTCTCGGGCTCGTTCCCGGCGGCGCTGGCGGCCACACTGGCCGGCAGCGTGGCCATCGCGGCCGTGTCCTACGCCGTGATCGAGCGCCCGGCGCTCGCCCTCAAGGACCGCCACCACAAGCTGTTCGCCGACTGGCGGCCCGTGGGCCTGCCCACGGGCGCGGAGCCGGCGTGACCACCGGGACCGCGGACACGTCCACCGACGAGCCGGACCAGGCGCCCGCCGAGCCGGGCGGGACCGGCGGCGACGACGCCGGGACCGCCGGTCCGCCGCGGCGGCGGGGCGTGCGGGCCTGGCTCGGCCGCCACCGCTGGGTGGCGCCCACGCTCATCGTGGGCCTGGCCATCGCGCTGCCCCTGCGGGGCGTGTTCCGGGCCCCGGGCGCCCCCATGGAAGAGGGGTTCATGCTCGTGTTCCCGGAGCGGCTGCTCCGGGGCGACATCCCCAACCGCGACTACCTGCACCTCTACGGGCCCGGCAGCATCTGGACCATCGCCGGCTTCTTCAAGGCGTTCGGCGTGTCCCTGTGGACCGAGCGGGTCGTGGGCATGCTCCAGCTCGTCGGGCTGATCGCGGCCACCACCTACGTCGGCTACCGCTGGGGCCGCTACGCCGCCGCCCTGTGCGGGGTCGTCACCGCCGTCGTCATCATCCCGCCCATCGGCGTGACCGCCCTGGCCTGGGTCGGGGGCGTGGCCCTCGCCCTGTGGGCGGTCGCCGTCGCCGCCCGGGCGCTCGATCCGGGCATCCGCCGCGACCGGGCGCTGCTGGTCGCCGGCCTGCTGGCCGGGGCCGCGCTGCTGTTCCGGCCCGACCTCGTGCTGTGCCTGGGCCTGGCCCTCGGCGTGCTGTTCCTGTGGGCGCTCGACGGGCCCGGCCGCCGGCGCCTGGTGCTCGGCCTGGCGCTGGGGCTCAGCCCCTACCTGGTGCACCTCGCCCTCGCCGGTCCCGGCAACGTCGTGCGGGGCATGTTCCTCGAGCCGGTGTTCGAGCTGCGCCCCGGCCGGCGGCTGCCGTTCCCGCCCCCGAGCGACGAGTACACGAGCTTCCTCAACCGGGCGTTCGCCTTCCGCGACTTCCCGTGGCCGCTGCCGACGCCGAGCCAGCCCATGCAGATCGCGGTCTGGTTCTGGGTGCTGGTGGCGGTGTGCGCCGTGCTGGTGGCGATCGCCGTGTGGTCGAAGCGGTCCGGCAGCCCCCACGGGTGGCGCCTGCTGGCGCTCGCCCTGTTCGCCACCGGGCTGCTGCCCCAGGTGGTCCAGCGGGCCGACACCGCCCACCTCTCGTGGGTGAGCTGCGTGCCGTTCGGCCTGCTGCCGGCGTTCCTCGCCGAGGCCGCCCGCCTGCGGGGCACACGTGTGGCCGTGGCCCGCGTCGCCATGCTGGCGCCCTTCGCCCTGATGCTGCTGTTCCCCCACTTCACCTACCGCTGGTACGCCGACTACGCCGCCCAGAGCGTCGGCTACGACCGGGTCGTCCACTCGGTCGACCACCGGGGTCGCAGCTTCTACTACGGGCGCCAGGACGTGCCGGTGGCGGCCGAGGCCCTGCTCGACGACGTCGAGGAGCTGACCGAGCCGGGCGACCGGGTGATCGTGGGCACGGGCGACCTGCGGCGGACGCCCTACAGCGAGGCCTACCTCTACTACCTGCTGCCCCAGCTCACGCCCGGCACCCGCTACATCGAGATGGACCCCGGCGTGGCCAACGCCGAGGACTCGGGCCTGGCCGACGAGCTGCGCGAGTCCGACGTCGTGATCCTGTCGACCATGTACGACAACTGGGTCGAGCCGAACACGTCGATGGACCCCGGCTCCGACGAGCCGAACCAGGTCCTCGACGAGCTGTTCTGCCTGCACGACCGCTACGGGGACAACCCCGCGGCGGGCGCGGGCGAGCCGATCTTCGAGTTGTACGTTCGCTGTGACCAGGGGGAGGACAGCGCATGACACGGCTATTGACCCACCGCGCCACGCAGGGTGGGACGCCCGGGCACGCCCGTGAGGAGCGGGGTACCGTGGGCACACCGCGCGACGTCTGGGGCTCCGCATGAGAACGCTGGTCATCATCCCCACCTACCTCGAGGCCGAGAACATCGCCGATGTGCTCGGCAAGGTGCGGGACAACGCACCCGACGCCGACATCCTGGTGGTCGACGACGCCAGCCCGGACGGCACCGCCGACCTCGCCCGCGAGGCCGGCGAGCCGCTGGGCCGGGTCGACGTGTTGACCCGCGCCGGCGAAGGGCGGGCTCGGGGGCGCCTACCGGGCCGGGTTCCAGCGCGCCTTCACCGAGGGCTACGAGGTCGTCGTCCAGATGGACGCCGACCTGTCCCACCCGCCCGAGCGGCTGCCGGCGCTGCTGGCCGAGGTCGAGCGGGGCGCCGACATCGCGATCGGGTCCCGCTACGTGGCCGGCGGCGGCACCACCAACTGGCCGCTCGTGCGCCGGCTCCTGTCGCGGGCGGGCAACTTCTACGCGTCGACGGTCCTCGGGCTCGGCGTCCGCGACGCCACGGCGGGGTTCCGGGCCTACCGGGCCGACATCCTCGAGACGGTCGAGGCCAGCGCCACCAAGGCGACCGGCTACGGGTTCCAGCTCGAGCTGTCGTACCGGGCCCACCGGCTCGGCGCGACGATCGTCGAGGTGCCGATCACGTTCAACGACCGCTTCCGGGGCGTGTCGAAGATGTCGTGGCACATCATCGGCGAGGCCATGTCGCTCGTGACATGGTGGGGCTTCCGCGACCGGGTGCTGCGGCGCGGCCGGGCCGACAGGCCCGCGGCCCGCGAGCCGGACACCACGGTCACGCTGCCGGACCCCGACGCCAGCGACGGCCCCGCGGCCGAGGTGGTCGAGCCGGAGACGTCGGCCTCGTCGTGATCACCACGGCCAGGGCCGGCCGGGCCGGCCGTCCGGCTGATCGTTGCCCCCGCAACCGGCGTACATCCGTGTCGCAAACCGGGACGAACGAACGCCAGAGCCGGGGCTGGCTGCCCGGCCCGCAGAACGTGTGGGCCGGGCGGCCCGGGTGT
>CAVWYL010000014.1:0-29006 GCA_963759225.1 uncultured Acidimicrobiales bacterium
CGACCGGGGCGAGATGGTGATCCCGCAGCCGGTCGCGATGCCCGATCCACCGAGGGACAGGTCATGAAGCCGAGCGCGCCCACAGCTCGACCTCGGCGCCGTAGTGGTGCTCGACACCGACGCGCCGGAAGCCGATCTTCGCCAGGACGTTCTGCGAGGCCGTGTTCTCCGGGCGCACGACGGCCACGACGCGCGTGAGCTTCAGCTCGCCGAACGCCATGTCCACGAGGGCGTGCCCGAGCTCGGTGGCGAGGCCGCGACCCCAGGCCCGGCGGGCGAGGTAGTAGCCGATCTCGACGTCCGGGCCGCCCTCCATGTGCTGGAGGCCGGCGAAGCCGTAGAGCTCGCCGGTCCGGCGGTCGGTCACGGCCATCATCCCGAAGCCGTGCTCGTCGACGTGGCGGATCTTCGCCTCGAGCGACCTGCGGGTGTCCTCGAGCGTGCCCGTGGTCCCGTCCCAGGTGACGTCCGGATCGCTGAAGACGCGGTCGTGCAGGTCGTGCAGGTCGTCGGGCGTGAGCGCCCGCAGGCGCAGCTGCTCGGTGACCAGCTCGGCGGACACGCCCCGGAGGTTAGGCCTCGCGGCACCGGAAAAGTGATGCCATCGCGTTGTGTCTGGATAGATCGCGATATATCGTTATCGCCATGAACGAACACATGGACGAACACCAACACAATCGCGGCGGTCGGCGGGGCCGGCCGCAGGCAACCGAAGGACGCCCGCCCGGGCGCGGCTGGCGGGGTCGTCCCCCGATGGGCGACGAGCGACCCGGACGGGGGCGGATGCGCCGCGGCGACGTCCGCTCGGCGCTGCTCATCGCCCTGCTCGACGGCCCGGGACACGGCTACGAGCTCATCCAGGCCCTCGAGAGCAAGACGGCCGGCCGCTGGCGGCCGAGCCCCGGCTCGGTGTACCCGACGCTGCAGCTCCTCGCCGACGAGGGCCTCGTCACGGCCACCGACCGGGACGGCAAGCGGACCTTCGAGCTCACCGAGGCGGGCAAGGCCGAGGCCGAGGCCCGCATCGCCGACCAGGGGTACCCGTGGGAGGCCATGGACCGCGGCCGC
Source organism: uncultured Acidimicrobiales bacterium (assembly GCA_963759225.1). GTDB lineage: Bacteria > Actinomycetota > Acidimicrobiia > Acidimicrobiales > VFJN01 > ZC4RG19. Next base: position 1,069 of record CAVWYL010000014.1, read on the forward strand.
GGCGACCACGGCGGGCTGCGCATCGCCGTGCGCGACCTCCACCAGGCGGCCAAGCAGGTCGGCCTCACCGGCTCGCCCGAGATCGTCGAACGGGCCACCGAGATCGTGACCGCAGCCCGCAAGGAGCTGTACCGCCTCCTCGCCGACTCCTGACGGCCGGCCGGCCCGGCGCGCCGCGAGGTCCCGGGGGCGGCATGATTGGCCGATGACCGAGCGACCGAGGGGGACCTGCCGCTGGCCGATCTGCGGGTGATCGACCTGACCGTGGCCCGCGCGGGGCCGACGTGCGTGCGCCAGCTGGCGGACTGGGGGGCGGACGTGGTGCGGGTGGAGCCGCCGGTGCGGCCCGGGGCCGGCGGGGGCGTGGGGATCCAGCGCCACGGCTCGGACTTCCAGAACCTGCACCGCAACAAGCGGTCCCTGGGCCTCGACCTCAAGGCCCCGGGGGCCACCGACGTGCTGATGCGGCTGGTGGACCGGTCCGACGTGCTGGTGGAGAACATGCGGCCACCGGTGAAGGACCGGCTCGGGTTCGGCTTCGACGCCGTGCACGCCCGCAACCCCCGGCTCGTCTACGGGTCGATCTCGGGCTACGGCCAGGACGGCCCCCACGCCGAGCGGGGCGGGGTCGACCAGATCGCCCAGGGCGTGGGCGGGCTGATGAGCGTGACGGGGGCGCCGGGCACCGAGCCGACCCGGGTCGGCATCCCGGTCTCCGACCTCGCCGCCGGCCTCTACCTGGCCGTGGGCATCCTCGTCGCCCTCCACGACCGCGCCCGCACCGGCGTGGGGCGCTGGGTGCAGACGTCGCTGGTCGAGTCGATGGTGGCGATGATGGACTTCCAGGCGGCCCGGTGGACCATCGACGGGGTGGTGCCCGGCCAGGAGGGCAACCACCACCCGACGCTGGTGCCGATGGGCTGCTTCGCGTCCGCCGACGGCTACGTGAACGTCGCCGGGCCGGGCGGCCGGCTCCTGCGGGCGTTCTGCGCGGCGATCGGCCTGCCGGACCTGCCCGCCGACCCCCGGTTCGCCACGCCGCCCCAGCGGTCCCGGCACCGGGCCGAGCTGAACGCCCTGGTGGCCGAGCGCCTCCGCACCCGCACGACGGCCGAATGGGTCGAGGTGCTCAACGCCGCCGGCGTGCCGTGCGGGCCCGTGCACCGCATGGACGAGGTGTTCGCCGACCCCCAGGTCGAGCACCTGGAGATGACCGCCCCGGTCGAGCATCCCGCCCTCGGGCGGCTGCCGCTGGTCCGCAACGCCGTGCGGATGACCGGGTCGGCGCCCACCGTCCGCACCGCCTCGCCCGAGGTCGGCGACGACACCGACGCGGTGCTGCGCGAGCTGGGGTTCGCGCCCGCCGACATCGACGAGCTGCGCGCCTCGGGCGCCGTGTGAGAGGACCACGATGACGACCACGACCGGACCGCGGCACCACGAGACCGGCACCGCGATGCTGCTCGTCGAGAGCGAGGACGGCGTCGCCACGGTGACGTTCAACAACCCGGCCAAGCACAACGCCCTGTCCCGGGAGATCCGCGAGGCCCTGCCCGCCGCGCTGCACGCCCTCCAGGACGACGGCGACGTCCGGGTCGTCGTGCTGCGGGGCGCCGGCGACCGGGCCTTCGTGTCGGGCGCCGACATCTCCGAGTTCGGCGACCAGCGCACCTCGCCCGAGGCCCGCGCCGCCTACGACCGGGCGTCGGGCGACGTGGGCCGGGCCTGGGCCGCGCTGGGCAAGCCGGTCATCGCCATGGTGCGGGGCTACTGCATCGGCGGGGGGCTGCTGACCGCCCTGCAGGCCGACATCCGCATCGCCTCCGACGACAGCCAGTTCGGCGTCCCCGCCGCCCGCCTCGGCCTCGGCTATCCCCTCGGCGGGGTCGAGGCCCTCGCGTCGGTCGTCGGCCAGTCGTGGGCGGCCGAGATCCTGTTCTCGGCCCGGCGCCTCACCGCCGCCGAGGCCCTCGACATCGGCCTCGTCAACCGGGTGGTGCCCGCCGACCGCCTCGCCGCCACCGTGCAGGATCTGGCCCAGGGCATCGCCGCCAACGCGCCGCTGACGGTGGCGGCGTGCAAGGCGGCCCTCCAGCAGCTGCGCCGGCCCCGGGAGGCCCGGGACACCGGCAAGGTCGCCGCCCTCGTCGAGGCCTGCTTCCGCTCCGAGGACTACCGCGAGGGCCAGCGGGCGTTCGCGGAGCGGCGCCCGCCGGCGTTCCGGGGCCGCTGACCCGTCACCAGCTCGTGGGCTTGGTCGGCGTCCGGACCCACACGTCGAAGAACGCGCCGAGGTCCTGGCCGGAGATCTCCTCGTAGACCGCCTCGAAGTCGTCGGTCGTGCCGGTCGAGTCGTCGTACCGCACCAGCCACTCGCGGGCCGCGGCGTAGAACGCCTCGTCGCCGACCTCGCCCCGCAGGGCGTGCAGCGTCGCCGCGCCCCGGTCGTAGATCCCGCCGAGGAACAGGCCGAACGGGCCGGGGTCGGAGATCGTCAGCGCCCAGAACTCGTCGTCGGCCGGGATCTCCATGACCGCGTCGAAGTTCTCCTGGGCCGTGGCGCCGCCGGTGGCCTCGCTCCACAGCCACTCGACGTAGGTGGCCCATCCCTCGTTGAGCCAGATGTCCCGCCACAGCCCCGGGCTCACGGCGTTCCCGAACCACTGGTGGGCCAGCTCGTGGACCACGGTCCCCTCGCGGGCGACGCGGGAGTACACGGGCCGGGTCTGCGTCTCGAGCGCGTAGCCGACGCTGTCGTCGTCCACGATCGAGCCGTACGAGTTGAACGGGTACGGCACGAAGGCACCCTCGATGAAGGCGATCATGTCCGCCTGCAGGGCCAGGCTGGCCTCGGTGGCGGCGGCGTTGGCGGGCGTGAGGGCGTCGTCGACGGCGTCGATGATCGGCAGCCCGCCCGCGGTCTCGGAGAAGCGCAGGTCGTAGTCGCCGACCGAGGCCGTGGTCAGGTAGCTGGCCTGGGCGTCCGGGGCGTCCCAGAACCAGGTCGTCCACCCGTCCTCGGTGACCGGGTCGCCGGCGGGCAGCCCGTTGGCCACCGCCACCTTCCCCTCGGGCACCGTGATCTCGAAGCTGTAGGTCGCCTTGTCCGTCTGGTGGTCGCTGACCGGGTACCAGGTCATCGAGCCCTCGGGCTCGCCCACCACCATGGCGCCGTCCCGCGTGGTCACCCAGCCGTAGAGGGCGCCCTCGATGTCCTCCGGCCGGATCGTCTCGCCGCCGTAGCGGACGACGACACGGGCGGTGTCGCCCTGCTTGAGCTTGGGCCGGGGCTGGATGGTCAGCTCCCAGGAGCGGGCCGCGTCGTCCTGGACGTGCCACCAGGCCGCACCCTCGACCTTGGTCCCCGGGGCGGGGGGCGTCACCTCTCGGGCGTCGCGTCCCTTGACCGTGACCGACTGCACGTCCATGCCGCGCAGGTCGAGGTTGAAGCGGTCCAGGTCCTGCGTGGCCCGGAGCTCGATGGTGGCGACGCCGGTCAGCTGGCCGACCAGGGGGGCGGGGGCGGCCGCCGGGGGCGTGTAGGTGAGGTCGAGGTCGTAGTGCTCGACGTCGTAGCCGCCGTTGCCGGCGAACGGGAAGTAGGCGTCGCCGGCCCCGGGCGCACCCGGGGTGTAGGTCGGAGCGCGCTGCGCCGACGAGGCGCCGCCCGTCAGCACGAGCGCCGCCGCGGCCACGGCTGCGGCCGTCAATCCACCGAACACCTGCTTGCGCACCAGCACCATGCCCACCTCCCGCTCAGTGGCCGCACTGTAGATGTCCTGGCCGGACGGCGACACCCCTCCGCCGTCAGGCCGGCTGGGTGCGGCGGCAGGTCACGACCGAGGCCTTGCGGCCGTTGACGAGCACGCCGAACGACGACGCCACCGCCAGCCCGCGGCCGGCGAGGGGGCCGTCGAGGCGGTCCGGGTCGGCGACGAGCACGACCAGGCGGCCGGCAGGCGCCAGCAGCGCGGCGAACGACGCCGCCATCGCCTCGTACAGGGCGGCGACCGTCGCATCGTCGGTGCCCCCGAACACGCCCCACGGGGGGTCGGTGACGATCGTGTCCACCGTGCCCGCGCCGGCGAAGGGCGGCGTCGCGCCGTCGACCCGCCAGCGGTGGACCTCCGGGTGCGGACCCAGGTCGCCGCGGGCGGCCCGGCGCCGCAGGTCCCGGGCCCGCTCGGCGGCGGCGTCGGACACCACCAGGCGCCCGTGCGGGTAGCGGGCACGGGCGGCCGCCACGGCGCCCGAGCCCGCGAAGGGGTCGAGGAACACCTCGTCGTCCACCGGGGGCACGACGCGGACGAGCGCGCCCGCCACCTCGGGGCGCAGCGACCCGGCGGCCGTACGGCGCCGCCCCGGGTCGTCCAGGCGCAGCAGCAGGCGGGCGACCGGGTCGCCGCGCCGCAGCGACACCCACACCTCGCCGCCCCCGCCGCGGGCGTCGACCGGCGCGCCGACCCAGCGCTGCACCGCCCGCTCCAGCGCCCGGCGGGGGTCGGGGGCCACCGCGACCGGCTGGTTGGCCTGCATGATCCGCAGGCGGAAGGACCGGGGCCGCAGGACCGGGCCGTCCGGGGCGCCGGCCACCGCGGCGGCCAGCCCGTCGACGACCGCGTCCCGCGAGCGCGCACGGACCGGCTGTTCGACGACGACCTGGTGCACGCCGGACAGGTAGCCCGCGCCCACCAGGCGCCGCGCCGCCCGAGGCGAGCGGGCCGCGGCCCGGACCAGGCCGCTCTCGTGCCCCCGCCGGTCCAGCTCGGGGTGGTCCTCGGCGAGGGCCCGGTCGACCACGCCCTCGAACCCCGCGGCGCACGTGAGCACGAGCTCGACCGCGGCACCGCGGCCGCTGGCGACGTCCCGGCGGCGGTCCCTCACGGGCCGATCATCGCGGCGCCCCGCCCGGGGCGACAAGGGCGCTCAGGGCGCCGCGTAGCCGGCCGCGATGTGTTCGAGCCACCAGGGGGGCGCGGCGTTCAGCAGGGTGGCGAGGTCGAGGTAGTCCCACCACCGCGTGACCTTGCCGTCGCGGACCTCCATCACCGACGTGAACGGCAGCGTCACCGACACGCCGGGCTCCCAGGTCCAGGTCTCGCTGTGCTCGGTCACGACGTGGTCGCCGGACGCCACGATCGGGCCGTCGTGGAGCTCGTAGGCGTGGAGCGGGCCCAGCCCCAGCCGCAGGCGGGCCGCGGTCTGCGCGGGGCCGCGGGCGCCCGGCTCCTGGTCCTTGACGGGGACGTCGACGTAGTGGCCGTCCTCGGCCATGAACGATCCCACCCGGTCGAAGTCGCGGGCGGCCAGCGCCGCCCAGAACTCCCGGACCAGGGCGGCGTTCGCCTCGGCGCTCACTGGTGCACCCTTCGGGATGCACGCAGTGACCGATCGGCACTTCGTGCCGAGTACCGAACTGTGTTGGCTGTTCGCTCGCTTCGCTCGCTCATCCCGCCTCCAGCCGCTCGGGCTCCTCGAAGGTGCCCCGCATGTGCTCGGTCCAGGTCGCCAGGACCGCGGGCCCGGGCAGGCCGAGCGCGGCCAGGTCCTTGGCCAGCGGGTGGTCGCCCAGCTCGAGCTCGACGCCGTCACCCCCGACCCGCACGGCCGCACCGGTGCCGCCCTGCACGAAGGGCGTCACGTGGGGGAGCCCGTCGATCATCGAGTACGTCGCCATCGGGGCGGGGGCCATCTCGTCGTCGCCGCCGGCCGGGAGGGTCAGGCGGAACACCACCGACCCGTCCATGCGCAGGGTCGTCACCAGGCGGTCGCCGTGCGCGGTCGAGGTCGATCTCCTCGATCGTCTTGGGGAACCCCCAGATGGTCCGGCCGGCCTCGGCAGGTGAACGCCTGGTCGACCGGCAGGTGCGTGATGAACGTCCCGGCCTCGCCGCCACCCGCGGGGGTGACGAACAGGGACAGGCCGACCTCGCGGTAGTCGCCGAGGTCGTTGTCCCGGTAGTCGATCACCGCGACGACCAGGTGGCAGCGGCCCGGCGCCGTCTCGACGACCCGGAACGCGGCCGGCACCATCGCCGTCGCGGTGGCCGCGTCGACCTCGAACAGCGCCGTGCCCGCGGACGCGTCCCGGACCTCGCACGGCATGGTGACGGTCCGCCCGTCGATCTCGTAGGAGCGCACGATCTGACACTACGTCAGAAACGACGCCCCGGGCCGGGGTCAGGGCAGGACGCCCCGCGCCACGTCGAGGGGGCGGTCCAGCCGCACGAGGATCAGCTCGTTCTCGTCGGGCCGGTCGGGGGCCCGGCCGCCGGCGCCGGGGAAGTTGTTGTCGTTGAGCACCGCGATGGTGTCCCGGTCGACGATCTCGACGTCCTCGATGGTGACGAACGGGAAGCTGAAGAACGGGCCGAAGCCGCCCACCCCGCCGGGGTCGGGGACGGCCATGAGGTTCACGAGCAGGTCCTTGTCGACGTACCCGTCGCCGTCGCGGTCCCGCAGGTCCACGAGGAAGACGGCCTTGAACCGCGCCGTGGGCCCGGACCCGCCGTCGCGCTCGATGGCCAGGAACTGGTGGTCGTTGACGGCGATGAAGTCGCCGATGGCGTTGGCCGGGTGCTCCATCCGGTACCGCCAGATGTCGCCCGTGTAGCGGGCCCGCCCGCGGCGGTCGACGGCGGCCTCGAAGATGCGCAGGTCGGCGGCCAGGCCCGCCGCCACGTCCTCCGCGACGGGTCCCTCCAGCATCGGGTAGAGCGTGCGACCGTCGGGGGCGATGGCCAGGCCCTCGAACCCCTTGGAGTTGGCCAGGTTGGGCGTCGCCCCCGCCGGCAGCGTCGGGTTGGACGGCGACGCCACGCCCGGGGTCGGGACCGGGGCGTCGAGGACGCGCCCGGTGGCGTCGGTGTGCACGAGGAACGGGCCGAACTCGTCGCCGAACCAGAAGCTGCCGTCGGGGGCGATCTGGAACGACTCGATGTCGAAGTCCCAGCCGGTGAGCAGCCGGTCGGGCGCCGGGCAGGCGTAGCCGGCCGGCAGCGTCGCCGCCGCGGCGCACCCGCCGTCCCGCCAGATCGTCCACGGGACCTTGCCGTCCGGGTCGGACAGCCCGAACCCGCCGTCGAGCACCGTGGTGACCCCGGTGGCGGTGTCGGCCGCGATGCGGTGGACCCGCAGCTCGAAGTCCGGGCTGTTGGCCTTGTTGCCGAACCCGTTGTCGCTCATGACCAGATAGCTGCCGTCCGGGTTGCGGTGGACGCCCGAGAACCCCTGGACCGGCTGCCCGGGGAACGGCGCGGCGATCGGCGCCGTCGTGCCGGTGAAGTAGCCGGACGGTGCGCTGCCGCGGCCGGTAGGTCTCCGCCGGCAGCACGGACCGCCCGACGAGCTCGGCCTGCTGGACGCCGCCCCCCGGGCCGGGCGGCGCGGACCCGCGTCCGGCGTACGCCCCCGTGGCCACCCCGACCGCCAGGGCCGCCACCACCGCCACCACCCCGACCGTGACGTGCTTGGTTCGCATCGCGGCAGCCGACCACGGCCGGGTGACGCCCGCCTGACCGCGGGGTGACGCCCCGGGCGCCGGGACCTGAACACTGTGGTGCGGGCCGGCCCGCGCCGGCACGCGAGGATGATGGCGTGGGTGACCGCGTGGGCCGTGCCGAGCGGCGGGAGCTGTTGCTCGACGCGGCCGCGGCGCTGGTGCGGGCCGGCGACGCCGAGTCGGTGTCGATGGAGGCCGTGGCCGAGCAGGCCGGGGTCAGCCGCCCGCTGGTCTACAAGCACTTCGCCAACCGGGACGAGCTGCTCGGCGAGCTGTACCGGCGGGCGGCCGCCCAGCTCCACGACCAGCTGACCGCGGACGTCCTGGCCGCGGGGTCGCTGGAGGACGGCTTCCGCGCCCTCGTGCACGGCGCGCTGGCGGCGGCGGGCGCGCAGGGCCGGCTGTTCGCGGCCCTGCGGTCGGCCGGGGCCTGGAGCCCGGAGATCCGCCGCGAGCAGCGGGCGCGGGACCGGACCACGGCCCGGGCCTTCACCCGCCGGGCGGTCCGCGACCTGGGCGCGGACGAGGACACGGCGACCACGGTGGTCGCCCTGCTCCTGTCGCTCGTCGACCCGGTGCTCGCCCTCTGGCGCCAGGACCCGACGGGCGAGCACGCTGGGCGCCTCGAGGAGTCCTTCATGATCGTCGTGACGGCCTCGCTGGGGGCGCTGAAGCGCTGAGTGCCGCTTGTCACCCGCCGGTCGGAGGCGCGATAGTGACGTCGGTGACAGAGTGTCACCAACGGGTGCAGGGGAGCCACCGCATGACCTACGCCGGGAACCGCACGATCCTGGACGCCGACAGCCACGTGATGGAGCTGGCCGACTTCCTCGACGACTTCATCGATCCCGCGTACGCCGACCGGCTCCGGCGCCGGGGCATGGAGGCGCTGCGCCCCGTGCTCGACGCCGCGGTCGACCGGGCCCAGGCGAGGGCCGCCGACCCGGGCACGGCGGCGGAGGCCGAGGAGCGCCTGCTCCAGGACAAGGGCTGGCAGGCCATGGGCGCCTTCGACGCCGTCGAGCGCAGCCGGGTGCTCGATCTGCTGGGCTTCGACGCCCAGCTCGTGTTCGCCACGTTCGCCACCTCGATGTTCGCCGGGCGCGACCCCGACCGGCTCTACGCCGGCGCCTCGGCCCAGAACCGGGCCATCGCCCACTTCTGCGAGGGCGACGACCGGCTCATGGGCGTGGCCTTCGTCCCCCTCGTCGACCCCGAGCGGGCCACGGCCGCCATCGTCGAGGCCGTCGACGCCGGGTGCCGGGCCGTCATGGTCCCGAGCACGGCGGCGGGGGAGCGGGCGCCGACCCACCCCGACCTCGACCCCGTGTGGGACACGCTGGCCGAGGCGGACGTCCCGTTCGTGCTGCACGTCGGCGGCGGCGGCCAGCTGCTCGACCGCGCCTTCCACAACAACGACATGCCCGTGAGCGACCACCTGGGCGGGGGCGAGAACATCCGGTCCAAGGACTTCCTCGCCATCCACGACTCGCCGGCGCTGTTCCTCGGCGCCCTCATCTACGACGGCCTGTTCGACCGGTTCCCCAAGCTGCGCGGCGGCTGCATCGAGCAGGGTGCCGGCTGGGTCGTGTCGTGGATGCACCACCTCGACTACGGCCAGCGGGCGTTCCGCCGGACCGAGGAGCCCCTGCGCCGCCTGGAGCACAAGCCGAGCGACTACGTGCGCCGCCACCTCAAGTTCACCCCGTTCCCCGGCGAGCCCGTGGGCTGGATGGTCGAGCAGGGCGGGCCCGAGCTGTTCATGTTCTCCAGCGACTACCCGCACCCCGAGGGCGGCAAGGACCCGCTCGCCAAGTTCGAGGAGGCCCTCGCCGGCGCCGGCGACGAGGACCAGCACCGCTTCTACTACTCGAACATGGCCGAGCTGATGGGTCTGCCGTCTCTCACCGCGGCATGACGCGGTGAGAGACGACAGACGCAGTGACTACTGCGTTCCCCGCCAGACGTAGGCGAGCACGATGCCCATCGCCCCGTCGATGAACTCGTCGTTCTCGTAGCGGGACACCACCGAGTACCGGTCGCCGGCCAGCACCCGGTTGTGGGCGACGCAGGCGTCGATGTACCCCGGCGCGCCGTGGCTGTGGCTGTGGTCGTAGTGGGCCAACATCGTGCAGCCGTCACCGGACCGCTCGTTCTGGAGGCGGATGTCGATGCCGCCCCCGTGCACGTGGCCGCCGAAGCCGACGACGAGGCCGTCCCACGGAGCCGTCCACGTCCGGGTGTTGGTGTGGACGCTGCCGGCCCCGCCGTTGCCGGGGATGTCGTACTCCGAGTTGCCGCAGCCGGTGACGTCCAGGAAGAACGGCGTCACCCCGCGGGTGTTCGTGGCGTTCGCACCGGGCTGGTAGCCGAGCTTGTACTGGATGTACACCTGCTGGCTGCTGCTGGACTCGTTCATGATGTGCCAGATGCTGCTCCACGACTCGTTCGCCCCCACGAGGTAGGCGTACGGGTCCGGCACCCGCATCGGGCGTGCGCTCGCTCCCGGCGGCGGCGAACCGCTCGGGCCACTGGCCGCAGTTGGGTGACGTGCGGGCGGGGTTCATCATCACGATGTGGTGCAGGTGGACCGCCGTGTGCGGCACGGGATCGCCGTTGGCGTAGACGAGGTCGAAGTCCATCGCCTTGAGGCCGAACGCACCGGTGGGCTTGGGCATGTTGCCCTGGGCGCCCTGGTTCTCGGACCCGGCCTGCCCGACGGGACTGAGGTTGAACGGTCCGATGCGGTAGCTGCCCTGGACCACCGTGCCGCCGCCGGGTGGTGTGTTCCGCAGCGGTTCGCACGCCGCCGCGGTCAGCACCAACGCCGCACTGGCGAGCATCGCTGACAGGGTCTTCAGTCTGGGACGTCTCACGGGCTTCCCCCCTGGTTGCCTGGACGCGTCTGTGTGACCGACCGACGACAGCCGGCCCGGGACGTCCCTGTCCCGAGTCAATGTGCGGTCCCCATGCGCACCAACTGTCAATAACGACAGTATCTCGCCCGTAGCGGTCAGTGCACGTTGCGTTCGGCGGCGCCGAAGTCGACGCGGGCCCGTGCCGCCAGCGCGTCGGCCAGGTCGGCGTCCGGCCACCACCACTCGCGGCCCGTGGGGGCGAAGCCCGACGCCATGGTCAGGCCGTACATCCAGCACGCCAGCCACAGCAGCCGGATCCGCAGCGCCGCGTCGAGGCGGGCCAGCTCGTCCGGCTCCAGCTTGACGTGCTCGCGGTAGGCGCCGACCACCGGGTCGATCGCGTCGACGGTCACGCCCCACGGGCCCACGGCGACCGACCACAGCAGCACGACGAGCGACGCGATCCGGGGGCCGACGCCCGCACCGGTCCAGTCGATGAGGGTGAGGCCCGTGTGCGTGGCGATCACGTTCTTGAGCACCGGGTCGGGGTGGATCAGCGCCGCCGGCAGGTCGGCGCACGGGTCGGCCGCCGCCACCTGCGCCCGCAGGGCCTCGAACGGCGCCCGGCCGGCCGGCGGCACCCGGGCCTCGACGTTGGCCAGGTAGACGGCCGCCGACGCCAGGTCGCGGTCGGGCCCGCCCTCGTAGCCGGGGTGGTGGTGCAGCGAGCCCGCCGGGCGCGCCGACCGCCCCCGCGGCCGGGGCCGGCAGCGTGTGCAGCCGTCCGAGCAGCTCGCCGAGCGCCCACCGGGTGTCGTCGTCCGGCTCGACGAACGGACCCGGGACGAACGTCGTGACCAGGACCGGCTGCCCGCCGGCCACGGTCACCGGCTGCGGGTGGGCGCAGCGCTCGGCCGGGAACCCGGCCCCCTCGAGGAACGCGAGGACCGCGGCGTCACCCTCCGCCCGCTCGCGCGGGCGCGCCGGGTTGAAGGCCCGCGCCACCCAGGGGACGTCGTCGCGCCGGTCGACGCGGTAGACCCCGGCGTCGAGCGCCGCCACGCCCGTGACCTCGATGTCGTAGGCCGCCTCCAGGTGGGCCCGGAGCCGCGCCTCGTCCATGGCCGGACACTACCGTCGCGCGCCTATGCCGTCCGGGCGCACGCGGCCACCGCTGTGGCAGGTGGACGTCCTGCCCGGGCTCGAGGACGGGGCCCGGTCCGAGATCGAGGCGCTGGCCCGCCGGGAGCGGCCCGTGGCCGTCGAGGAGGTCGGCGACGGCTGGCTGCGGGTGCGGGACGAGCGCCGCGACCTGCTGGAGCGGGCCCGGACCGTCGTCGCCGTGTCCCGCGTGGTCCACGTCGCCGTGCCCCGCCCCCGCGGCCTGCTCGGCCACGAGCACCTCACCCGCATCGCCCGCGAGGCGCGGGCCGCCACCGGCGGGCGGCCGTTCACCGCCCTGCGGGTCGTGGCCGCGGGGGCCGAGAGCACCGTGATGGCCCGCCTCGGCGGGTCGCTGGCCGCCGAGCTGGGCCTGCCCCACGACCAGGCCGACGGCGACCTGGTGGTACGGGTCGTGCGGGACGCGGACCGCGCGGGGTGGGAGGTCCACGTGCGCACCACCCCCCGGCCGCTGGCGACCCGGCCGTGGCGGGTGGCCCGGTTCCCCGGCTCGCTCAACGCCGCCATCGCCGCCCACCTGGTGCGCCTGGCCGGGCCCCGACCCGGGGACCGGGCCGTCAACCTGGCGTGCGGCGCCGGGACGATCGCGATCGAGCATCTCCTGGCCGTGCGGGGCGCGACCGCGGTCGGGGTCGACCTCGACGGCCGGCGGGCGCTCCCGGCCGCGGCGGCCAACGCGGCCGCCGCCGGCGTGGCGCCGCGGTTGTCCCTGGCCCGGGGCGACGTGGCCCGCCTGCCGCTGGCCCCGGCGTCGGCCGCGGTGCTGTACGCCGACCTGCCCTACGGGGACAAGATCCGCTCGGCGACGCCGCCCGAGGAGCTGTACGCGGCCTGTTGGCCGAGGCGGCACGCGTGGCCCGGCCCGGCGCCCGCCTGGTGGTGATCACCGAGGACATCGCCCGCTTCGCCCGGGCGGTGGCCGGCGCGCCGTCGTGGTCGTTGCGCAGCCGGGCCCGCGTGTTCCAGAGCGGACACCGTCCCGAGATCTTCCTCCTCGGCGATTGACCTCGGCTCGCGCCACGCGAACGGTCGGGCGCCGATTACCGTCACATCCCTATGTCGACCGATGTCAGGCCGGCTCCGTCCTCCGGGAACGTGCTCGACGCGGTCGAGCGGCGGGCCTGGGGCATCCGGCTGCCCACCCGGCGCCTCTTCGTCGTGCTCGCGGCGCTGACGGCCGCCGTCGTCGTGGTGGCCGCCCTGGCCGCCGCCTGGGTGGCGGCCGAGAACCGCGCCACCATCGCCGACGCCCGCCGGGAGGGCCTGCAGGTGGCCCGGGCCATGGCCACGTTCAGCGCCAGCATCGTGGCCGCGGACGCCGACGCGTCGGGCGCCCTCATCGCCGGCGGCATCGACGTCCCGGCGCCCGAGAGGGACTACGCCGACCACCTCCGCGACGCCTCCGAGGCGCTCACCGACGCGTCGGCCGGCGCCCGGGACCGAGGACGTCGGCGAGATCGACATCCTCTCCGAGCAGCTCGTCACCTACACCGGGCTGGTCGAGACCGCCCGGGCCAACTCCCGCCAGGGCTTCCCCGTCGGCGGCTCCTACCTGGCCCAGGCCCGGCGCCTGGCCGCCGACGAGATGGTGCCCCGGGCCGACCGGCTCCGGCGGGAGGGCGAGCGCCGGGTGGCGCAGGCGGCCAACGACGTGGCCGGGATCGTCGGCCTGGTGGCGGTCGTCCTGCTGCTGGGCGCGCGTGGCGATGGTCGTGTGGGCGGCGGTCACGGTGGCGGGGCGCACCCGCCGGATGCTGCACGTCGGGCTCCTGGGCGCCGCCCTGGTGGCCATCGTGTCGCTCGGCATCGTGACCGTGGGCATCGCCCGGCAGAGCAGCGCGCTCAGCGCGGCGGCGTCCGACGACGTGGTCGCGTACATCGGCGCCAACGACGCCTCGTCGCGGCTGTCCCGGATGCGGGTGACGGAGATCGCCGCGGTGGCCGCCCGGGGCGGCGGCACGGCGCAGTACGACAGCTTCACGACCCAGGCCGACGAGTTCGAGCGGGACTTCGCCGACACCTTCGCGGGCACGGTGGACGGTTACGTGGACGGCGTGGCCGAGGTCCGGCGCACCGACGAGGAGGACGGCGACAACCGGGCGGCGGCGACGATCACCCTGACGGGCGCGTCCGCCACCGGCTACCAGGAGGCGTCGGCCACCATCGTCGACCAGGTCGACACCGAGGCCCGCGACCTGGGCGACCAGATCGACGAGGCCGGATCGGCGGGCATCAGCCCGCTCGTGCCGCTGGCGCTCGGGCGTGCTGGCGGCCGGGCTGGCCGTGGCCGGCATCCTCGACCGGGGGAGGCGCTACCGGTGAGCACGACCAACGGGCAGCCGACACCGCCGACACCCCGCCGCCGCCGCCCGCCCCGCGGGCCGACCGCCCGTGGTGGCGCATCGCGGCCGGGCTCGCCGTGCTCGTGGTGCTGGGGGTCGTCGTGTTCCCCCGGGCCTTCCCCCGCACCGACGTCCCCGCCGTCCCTGCCCGGTCCCACCACCACGACGACCCCGCCGACGACCGCGCCGCCGGCCGTGCCCGACTGCGGCAACGCGGTGGCCAGCCTCCGGCCCACCGGTCCCTCCACGGGCACCGTCGCCGCGGGCAGCTACATGGCCGACATCATCGGCCGGGGGCGGCTCCGCGTCGGGGTCAGCGCCACCAACCTGCTGTTCTCCTCGGTCGACCCCTTCACCGGCGAGTTCGAGGGCTTCGACATCGACGTCGCCCGCGAGGTGGCGATCGCCCTGTTCGGCGACGCCAGCCCCGAGCACATCGAGTTCGTCGTCGTCCCCCAGACCGATCGCCTGGCGGTGCTGAAGGACGGCACGGTCGACATGGTGGCCAGCACGTTCAGCATCAACTGCGCCCGCCGGCAGGAGATCGCCTTCTCGTCCGAGTACTTCACGTCGGGCCAGCGCCTGCTGGTGCCGGTCGAGGCGGCGGCCGCCGGCGTGACCATCGACACGCTCTCGGCGGACGCCCAGCAGAGCGAGGACCGGGGGCGGGTGTGCGCGGCGGCCGGATCGACCAGCATCGAGGTCCTGCGCACCCGCGACCCCGCCCCCAACACCGTCGCCCCGCCCACCCACGCCGAGTGCCTGGCCCTGCTGCAGGAGGGCGAGATCGACGCGGTGAGCACCGACGACACCCTGCTGGCCGGGTTCAAGGTCCAGGACCCCAACGTCGAGATCGTGGGCGACTTCCTCACCGACGAGCACTACGGCCTCGGCCTGCCGCCCGGCCGGGACGAGTGGGTCCGCTACGTGAACGGTGTCCTGGAGGACGTGCGCTCGTCGGGCCGGTGGGACGCGATCTACGCCCAGCACCTGGCCGGCGCCCTGGAGCCGCGGCCGGCCCCGCCGGCGGTGTACAGCGATTGACGTGGCACCCGTGACCGATCCCACCGTGCTGGCCCGGCGCAACGACCTGGCCGCGCTCGGCGGGCGGCTGGTCGACCTCGAGTCCGACGCCACCGTCACGGTGGCCCGGGGCGGCGGGCTGACCGGCGGCACCGCCGCCACGTGGGCGGAGGCCGACGCCGGCCTGGCCGCGGCGTGGGAGGTGTACCGGGCCGTCGACGAGCTGCTGGGCAAGGCCGAGACGAGCCCGCCCCAGCGGGCGGCCGAGATGCTGGCCGGGGCGAGCATCCCGACGCCGGCGGGCCCGGCCGACGTCGCCACCGCGCTGGCCGCGGCGGGCGACGCCGTGACCCGGGCGGCCGGCGTCGTGGCCGACCTGGCCGCGGCGTGGGGCGGGCAGGCGTCCCGGGTCCAGGTGGCGTCCGGTGCGGCCCTGGCCGCGGGCGACGTCGCCGCCCAGCGGGCCGCGGAGGCCATCACCGAGCTGCTCGTGAGCGATCCGCTGGCCGTCACCGACGCCGACATCGTCCACGTCGAGTCGCTGGCCCAGGCGGCGAGCGGCCGCCATGCCGCCGCCCAGTCCGCCACCGGGCGGCTCGACGTCGACATGGTGCGGGCCCGGGCCATGCTCGACTCCCTCGACGCCGACGTGCAGGCGGCGGCGGGCGAGCTGGCCCACGCCGCCAGCCGCATCACCGGGCTCGACATCCCCGCCCCGGCCCGGGACCTGCCCGCGCTGGGCGAGTGGCTCGACCGCATCGGCGCCACCGGCGGCAGCGACCGGCCCCGGGCCGCCGCCGCCCTCGACGACTGGTTCGCGGCGGCCGAGGCCCGCCGGGGCGAGCTGGACCGCGCCCTCGACGCCGCCCGCGACGGCCTGCAGCGCCGGTCCGAGGGCCGGGGGCTGTGGACCGCCCTGCGGGCCAAGGCCGGCGCCCGCAAGCTCGACGAGCAGCCCGACGTGGCCGCCGCGCTCGAGGCCGCCCGCGAGGAGCTGTGGCGGGCGCCCTGCGATCTGGACGCCGCCGACAAGGCCCTGGCCGCCCTGTCGACCGTGCTCGAAGCCCGCCCCGGAGGCCTCCGATGACCGTGACCGAGACCGCCTGCGGCCGCGAGGGCTGCACGGGCACGATCGTCGACGGCTACTGCGACACCTGCGGCCTGGCCCCGGCGAAGTCCGCCTCGGGCCGCGAGCGGGCGGGTCACGACCGAGTCGGGCCGGGTGTCCGGGCGCGTCGACGTGTCCAAGCTCACGACCCGGTCGCGCCAGACGGGATCGACCGGCGCCACCAGCCGCCGCAGCCGCATCGGCGCCGGGATCGTCGAGATGCGCCCATGGCCACGGCCGACCCCGCCACGGTGGTCATGGCCGACCCCAGCGTCCCCGAGGGCCGCCGGTTCTGCACCCGGTGCGACAGCCCGGTGGGGCGGGGCAAGGCCGGCCAGCCCGGGCGCCAGGCCGGGTTCTGCTCGCAGTGCGGGGCCCGGTTCGACTTCGGGGCCAAGCTCAAGGCCGGCGAACTGGTGGCCGACCAGTACGAGGTGGCGGGGGCGCTGGCGCACGGCGGCCTCGGCTGGATCTACCTGGCCCGGGACCGCAACGTCTCCGGCCGCTGGTGCGTGCTGAAGGGCCTGCTCGACGCGGCCGACCCGGCGGCGGCCGAGGCCGCGGTGGCCGAGCGCCGGTTCCTGGCCGAGGTCAGCCACCCGGCCATCGTCGACATCTACAACTTCGTCAAGCACGCCGACCAGGGCTACATCGTCATGGAGTACGTCGGCGGCCCCAGCATCAAGCAGCTCGCCAAGCGGCGCCGCGAGAGCGGGGGCGGCCCGCTGCCCCCGGCCGAGGCCGCGGCCTACATGCTGTCGGTGCTGCCCGCGCTGGCCTACCTCCACGACGAGGGCCTGGTCTACTGCGACTTCAAGCCCGACAACGTCATCCACGTGGGCGACGCCGTGAAGCTCATCGACCTCGGCGGCGTGCGGCGCATCGACGACCCCGAGGCCGCCATCTTCGGCACCGTCGGCTACCAGGCCCCCGAGGTGCCCAAGACCGGCCCCACCGTCTCGAGCGACCTCTACACCCTGGGCCGGTCGCTGCTCGTGCTCATCCTCGACTGGCCGAACTGGCAGGGCGCCGACCGCGAGAGCCTCCCGCCCCGGGAGGCCCACGACGTGCTGATCGAGCACGACGGCCTGTGGCGCTTCGTGCAGCGGGCGTGCGCCGCCGACCCGGCCCAGCGCTTCGCCGAACGCCGACGAGATGACCGACGCCCTCCACGGGGTGCTGTGCCAGGTGGCGGCGGCCACCGACGGCCTCCCCCGGCCCCGCACGAGCACCCGCTACAGCCCGCCCCGGCCCCAGCTCGACGGCACCGCCTGGCGGGCCCTGCCCGCCCCGCTGCTGCCCAACCACCCCCGCCTGCCCAACCGGGTGGCCGGCGTGGCCGACAGCGACCCCGAGGCCGCGGTCCGGCTGGTCGCCGAGGACGACGAGCTGAGCTGGGCCGACCTGGCGGCGCTGGGCCGGGCCCACTGCGAGCGGGGCGACACCGCGTCGGCCGACACCATGATCGGGCGGCTCGACCCGGCCTCGGCCGACGCCGCGGCGATCGGCGCCGGTCCCGTGCTCGACAACGCCCGCTCCTACCTCCACGGCGTGTCGGCCCTGGCCGCGGGCGACGGGTCCCGGGCGGCCACGCTCCTCGCGGACGCCTACGCCGGTGCCCCCGGCGAGCCGGCCACCGCGCTCGCCTACGCGGCCGCCCTCGTCACCACCGGCGACCCGGAGCGGTTGCCCGAGGCCGCCGACCTCTACGAGCAGGTGGCGCTGACCGACCCGTCGTGGGGCGCGGCGGTGGCGGGCCTGGCCGACACCCTCCGCGCCCTGGGCCGGCCCGAGGACGCCCCCAAGGTCCTGACCGCGGTCCCGCCCGGGCACCCGTTGCGCACCGAGGCGCTGACGCGGGCGTGCCGGGCGATGGAGGAGGGCCGCTGGGACCCGGCCGTCGCGGCCGCCGCCGGCGACGCCGTCCGGGCGACGCCGCCGGACCGCCGGGGCGCCGCGGACGCCGAGCTGGCCGCCGCGCTCTACACCGCGGCGCTCGCCGCGCTGGCGCGGGGCGAGGCGGTGGGCGAGGTGGCGGGCCACCGGGCCACGCCCAAGTACATGGCCAAGCTGGCCGAGGAGTCGCTCCTCGACCTGGCCGACGCCACGCCCGACCCGGAGCGGCGCCACCGCCTGCTCGACGCCGCCGCCCGTACCCGCCCCTGGAGCATGTGGTGAGCTCGACCGTGGCCGACACCGCGACCTGCCCGTCCTGCGGCGAGACCCTGGTGGCCGGCGCCCGCTTCTGCGAGGCGTGCGGGGCCGCCACCGGGCTCCCGCTCGTGCCCGACCCCGACCTCGACGACCCCACCGAGGAGATCCCGTTCGAGACCCCCACCGGCGCCTGCCCGCGCTGCGACGCGGCGATCGACGACGACGGGTACTGCACCAACTGCGGGCACCGGGCGCTGGAGCCGGTCGACGTCGAGGACCGGGGCCCGGTGGCCTACGCCACCCACCGGGGCCGGCGCCACCACCGCAACGAGGACAGCGGCGCGCTGGCCGCCACCGCCGAGGGGTGGCCGGTCCTGGTGGTGTCCGACGGCGTGTCGGCCAGCCCCAACCCCCACCTGGCGTCGGCGGCCGCGGTGGCGGCGGCGGCCGGGCTCCTCGCGGACGTGCCCTTCGGCGGGCCGGGACGCGGTGGCCGCGGCCGTGGCCGCCGCCCACGAGGCCGCGGTGGCGATCCCGGCGGCCGGCGACCCGCACTGGCCCGAGGACGGCAGCCACCCGGCGTGCACGATCGTGGTGGCGGTGGCCGCCGGCGACCGTGTCGTCGTGGCCAACGTGGGCGATGCCCGCGGGCACCTGCTCCGCCCCGACCCCGGCGCCCCGGGCGGCTGGGCCGCCCGCCAGATCACGACCGACGACAGCGTGGCCGCCGCCGCGGTGGCGGCGGGCGTCGATCCCGAGGTGGCGCTGTCGGGCCCGTCCGGCCACGCCATCACCGCCTGGCTGGGCGCCGACGCCCCGCCGCTGGCCCCGCACGTGGACGAGGTCGAGGTCGGGCCGGGCGACCTGCTGCTCGTCGACAGCGACGGCCTGTGGAACTACGCGCCGACCGACGCCGCCCTGGGCGAGCTGGCGGGCACCGTCCTGCCCCCGCCGGGCGGCGCGGTGCCGAGCGCGTCCGTGTGCCAGGCGCTGGTCACGTGGGCCGTGGAGGCCGGCGGCGCCGACAACATCTGTGTGGCCCTGGCGCCCGCCGCCCCCGCGGCCGCGCCCGATCCGAGCGAGCCGGAGGAGACAGCATCGTGAGCACCACCGACGCGGCGGGCGCCGCTCCGTTCACCGCCGAGACGTTCCAGAACCAGTACCTGGCGGCCGGGTCCGACGTGGTCGACGCGGTGGTCACGGTGACGGCCGCGGGCGATCCGGAAGCCGCCGGGGCCGCGACCACGGCGGCCGGCGACCGGGCCGAGGTGGTGGTGGTCGACTGCAGCGGCTCGATGGGCTCGGGCCGCAAGATGGAGGCGGCCAAGGACGCGGCCCAGGCCGCGGTGGACGTCCTCGCCGACGGCGTGCAGTTCGCCATCGTGGCCGGCGACCACGAGGCCAAGCTGATCTGGCCGATCGACGGGCGGTCCTTCGCCGTCGCCGACGACGACGACCGGTCCTCGGCCCGGGAGGCGATCGCCCGGCTCGGCCCCGCGGGCGGCACGGCCATCGGCACGTGGCTCGACCTGACCCGGCGGCTGTTCGCCGCCACCGACGCCCAGGGGCGCCACGCCATCCTGCTCACCGACGGCCGCAACGAGCACCAGCAGCCGGGCGAGCTGGCCGCGGCGGTCGAGGCGTGCCGGGGCCTGTTCCAGTGCGACTGCCGGGGCGTCGGCGTCGACTGGGAGGTCGAGGAGCTGCGGGGCATCGCCACCGCCCTGCTCGGCACCGTCGACATCGTCGCCGACCCCTCGGAGCTGGCCGCCGACTTCCAGGCCATGATCGCCTCCAGCCAGTCCCGGGCGCTGCCGCACGTCAGCCTGCGGCTGTGGGCGCCGCAGGGCGCGGTGCTGGAGTCGCTGCGCCAGGTGGCGCCCGAGGTCGTCGACCTGTCGGCCACGGGGACGGCGGTGCCGTCCGCGCCCCTGGCCCGGGACTTCCTGCTCGGCGGGTGGACGCCCGGCGAGTCCCGGGACTACCACCTGCGGGTCAAGGTCAAGGCCGGCGGCGTGGGCGACGAGATGCTGGCCGGGCGGGTCAGCCTGGTCCTGGCGGACGGCACGGTGGCGACCCAGGCGCTGGTCAAGGCCACGTGGACCGACGACACCGAGCTGTCCACCCGCATGGACCGCCACGTGGCCCACTACACCGGGCAGGTCGAGCTGGCCGACGCCATCCAGGCCGGCCTGGCCGCGGCCAAGGCGGGCGACGACAAGACCGCCACCGTGAAGCTGGGGCGGGCCGTGCAGCTGGCGGCCGAGTCCGGCCACGAGGACACGATGCGCCTGCTGAAGGGCATGGTCGAGGTCGACGACGCCGAGTCCGGCACCGTGCGGCTCAAGGCCGGGGCCGAGAAGGCGGCGGAGATGACCCTCGACACCCGCTCGACCCGCACGGTCCGGCTGGGCAAGGCCGGGGAGAAGCCCGCCGAGGAGAAGAGCCCGCCGAGGAGCCCCCGGCCGGTGGGAGCGGGGCATGACGGCCACCTGCCCGGCGGGGCACGCGTCGAGCACCGACGACTACTGCGACACCTGCGGCGCCCCCATCAGCGCCGCCCCGACGGCCGCCGCCCGACCCGCCTCCGCCCGACCCGCCGGCGCCGCCCGCGCCGGCCACCGTCACGTGCCCGGGGTGCGGGGCCGACGTCGAGGGCCAGTTCTGCGAGTCGTGCGGCTACGACGTCCACGCCGGCGTCCCCGCGGCGGCCAACGCCACCGTGACGCTGGTGCTGGGCGCCGACCGGTCGCACTGGGAGCGCATGGTCGGCTCCGGCGAGCCGGCGTTCCCCGACGTGGCGCCGACCCTGTCGTTCGAGCTCACCGGCGACCGGGCGACGCTCGGCCGGGTGCGTCCGGGCAAGGCCAGCGACGTCACCCTGGCGCTGTCGGGGCCGGCGGCCGATCCGGCGGTGAGCCAGCACCAGTGCGAGTTCACCCGGGACCCCGACACCGGTACCTGGACGGTCCGCGACACCGCCAGCGCCAACGGCACGTGGATCAACGATGCCGACGAACCGCTCGCCGAGGGTCAGGGCCACGTCCTCACGGCGGGGGACCGGATCTTTGTGGGCGCCTGGACCTGCCTCGTCGTCAACATGAGCTAGGTTCACTGCAACAGGTTTCAACGGGGGGGACCGATGGGGCTCGGACGGACGCGCGGGCGCTTGGGCGCGCTGGCGGCGGTACTGGTGGTGTTCGCGACCGCCTGCAACGGACTGACGGTCGATCAGCGGGGCGTGTACACGGCCCAGCAGACCACGACGCTCACCGGCGACGTCACGGTCGCCGAGGGGCAGACGCTGGTGTCGCTGACGGTGGACGGCATCGACGCCACCGTCGAGGGCGAGCGGTGGACGGCCGAGGTGCCGCTCGACGGCGACGCCATCTTCAACGACGTGCTCGTGGTGGCCACCTACTCGTCGGGCGAGGTGCTGCGCGAGCGCCGCACGGTCGTCTACGGCGACGGCGACCACGCCGAGGTCCTGCCCGAGGGGGCGACGCTGTCCGACGCCGTGGGGCTGCGGGTCAACGAGCGGTCCTTCGCCAAGCTCGGGCCCGTGGTCAAGAGCCTCACGTCGTTCGACCCCGGGGCGGTGGCGCCGCCCGGCACGGTGTTCCTCGACGAGTGCATCACGCAGGTCATCCTGTGCGTCGTGCACGCCCGGGCCGCGACCGGCGGGGCGGCCAGCATCGACGACTTCTCGGTGGCGCTCGACTCGAACCAGGGCAACGTGCGGGCCGTGGTCACGCTGTCGGGCCTGCACGTGCCGGTCGACGTGAACGCCCAGGTGTTCGGGGCGCCGATCAACTGCGACATGGACGTCGACGCCGCCACCGTCACCATCAACGGCAACTACGCCCTGCAACCCGACGCGGTCGACCCCCACTTCCTCGACGTCAACCTGGTGGGGGCGGCGCCGGTCGTCACGCTCGGGGGCGTGGACAGCGACTTCGTGGGCGGCGTGTGCTCGATCCCCGGCATCGAGCAGATCGTCGGCCTGTTCCTGCCCGACGTCGAGCAGATGATGCGCACGTCGCTGACCTCGCTGCTCGGTGACCCCGACGGGTCCGGCCCCGCCGACGCGCCGGTGGCCGAGGCCGTCGAGGGGGCGCTCAGCCAGCTCAACATCGCCGGCGACATCGGCACGGCGCTGGGCCTCCAGCTCGACTCGACGCTGCAGTCGGCCGACGAGGACCCGGCCGGCATCGGGCTGCGGGCCACCGCCGCCTTCACCACCGCGGGCCCGGTGCCCGGGGCGCCCGACCTCACGGGCTCGGTCGGCTTCCCCGGTGACGCCCTCGGCCCGCTGCCCTCGACCTCGCCCGGCGGCCTGCCGTTCGACGTCGCCGTGGGCGCGTCGGCCACCGGGTTCAACCAGCTGCTGGCGGGCGAGACCGAGCGCGGCCTGCTCAACGTGGACATCACCAGCATCGGCGGCGTGCCGCTGACCCTGAAGGCGCTGTACGACCTCGTCGGCGCCGGCGGCCTCGTCACCGAGGACCGGCCGCTGGCCATCCAGCTGCGCCCGGAGGTGGCGCCCATCGTCACCACCGCGGACGGCCCCGGCGGCGCCCTCGGCGAGATGCTGTTCCACGGCTACCGCGCCACCATCAAGACCACCGACGACGACAAGGTGTTCCTGGAGCTGGTGCTCGACTTCCGCACCGGCGTCGGCATGGCGTTCGTCGACGGCGGGCTGGCGTTCACGTTCGATCCGCCCGCGGCGGGCGACCTCGACGCCACCATCACGCAGAACCCCAACAACCTGCCCGAGGCGCTGGTCGACCAGGTCTTCACCCAGCTGACCCCGCAGGTGTTCGGGGCCGTGCAGGACGTGCTGCCGAGCTTCCCGCTGCCCGGCTTCGCCGGGCTGGGGCTCGCACCGGTCGAGATCGGCCGGGTCGGCTCTGGGTTCGTGCTGTTCGCCGACCTGGTGCCGGCCGCATGATCGCCCACCACCGCCCGAGGCCCGGTCCAGCGCCGTACCGGGTCTTGGTGCGGGGGTGGGGGACTACACCGGCGTGCCGTCGACGGTGACCGTGACCCGGTCGTCGTAGAACGAGAGCAGGCCCGCGATCCGGGCGCTCTCGGGCAGCGGCGTCGGGTACGACCAGGCCGCGTCGTCCACGGTCTCGCCGCCGGGGAGGCGGGCCGAGAAGTGCACCGTGGTGCCCTTGTAGGGGCAGCGGGTCACGGTGGCCGACTCGGTGAGCAGGTCCATGCGGGTGTCGACCCGCGGCACGTACCAGCGGGTGGGCAGCCCGGTCTCGAACAGGGCGTGGGCCCGGGTGGTGCGGGCCAGCTCGACGTCGCCGGCGGTCACGACCACCTCCCGCGACGACGGCAGGATGTCGATGCGCGGCGTACGGGCTGCGGACGTGGGTGAACACCTCCTCGTCCTCCTCGAACCAGGCGTCCATCGCGTCCCAGTCGAGCCGGACGTGGTCGCGCAGCTCCTCGAGCGGGCTGTCCGGGTAGCGGACCGCGGCCTTGGGCGCCTCCGCCGACGCCATGCGCACGGTGAGCACCCGGCCCTCGCCCCGGCTGGGGGAGCGGGAGGTGTCGCCGGTGTCGACCAGATCGGCCCGGACGTCGGCCACGGGCAGGTAGTAGGTGGGGTAGTACGGGCTCTCCCACACGTAGAGGGGATGGGTCGTGTCGACGACCACCTCCCCGTTCAAATAGGCCCGCACCCGCTTGGCGCCCGGTTCGACCCGGACGCGTCCTCGCTGTTCGGTCGCCATGTCAGGGGACAACGGGAACGCCGGCGGGCTGATTCCCGTCGTGGCCGGCGGGGGACGGAGCGTCCTCCTGCCCGGGGGTCGGGGTCGGGGCGGGCGCCGCGGCCGGCGCCGCCGCGGTGGTGCCGGCCGGGAGCAGGCGCCACGCCGTCGCCGCACCCACCACGGCCACGGCGAACGCCACGAGGGAGGCCCACCGCAGGCCGGTGATGAACGCGGCCCGACCGGCCTCGGTGATGACGTCGCCGGCCCCGCCGCCGGCTCCCGTGGCCGTGTGGAGCGCCGCGTCCAGGTTCTCGCGGGCGGCGGCCAGCGTGCGGCCGCCGAGCCCGGCCGCGGTCAGCCGGTCGTCGACCTCGCCCCGGAAGGCGGCGGCCGCCACGCTGCCCATGACCGCGACGCCGAGGGCGCCGCCGACCTGGCGGGTGGTGTCGTTCATGGCCGAGCCGACGCCCGCCCGGCCGGGCGGGAGCGACCCCATGATCGAGGCGGTGGCCGGGGCGATGAGCAGGCCCATCCCCACCGAGAAGATGCACTGGCCGAGCAGGATCAGGCCGTAGCCGGTGTCCGGCGTGCAGGCCATGCGCACGAGCTGGGACACGGCCACGACCACGAGACCGCCGACGATGGGGAGGCGGGGCCCGAACCGGGCCACGATCCGGGGCGTGAGGTTGGCCACCACCACGAGCACGGCCGCGAACGGCACCGTGCGGAGACCGGCCGCCAGGGTCCCGTAGCCCAGCAGCACCTGCATGTGCTGGGTGACGAGGAAGATGGTGCCGAACAGGCAGAAGTAGACCGCGGAGACGGCGACGCTCGCGCCCGTGAAGCGGGGGTTGCGGAACACCCGCACGTCGAGCATGGGCGAGCGGCTGCGCAGCTCGTGGGCCACGAAGGCGGCGATCAGCACGCCGCCCACGGCGAGGGCCGCCAGCGTGACGCCGTCGAGCCAGCCGTCGCTGCCGCCCCGGATGACGCCGTACACGAGGATGCCGAGGCCGGCCACGCTGAGGGCGGCGCCCAACAGGTCGAGGGGGCGGCGCACGGGGTCCCGGGACTCGGGCACGGCCCACGCCACGCCGGCCAGGGCGAGGGCGATGACCGGGATGTTCACGAGGAAGATCGAGCCCCAGTAGAAGTGCTCGAGCAGGATGCCGCCGGTGAGGGGGCCGAGGGCGATGCCGATGCCGGCGGTGCTCGCCCACACGGCGATGGCCCGCTGGCGCTCGACCGGGTCGGTGAACACGTTGGTGATGATCGACAGCGTGGCCGGGAAGATGAGGGCGGCCCCGACGCCGGTGACGGCCCGCATGGCGATGAGCCCGCCGGCCGTGTCGACGAGGGCCGAGGCCAGGCAGCCGGCGGCGAAGATGACGAGCCCGATCGTGAGCGCCCGGCGGCGCCCGCTCCGGTCGCCGATGCTGCCGCAGGTGAGCAGCAGGCCGGCGAACACGACGGTGTAGGCGTCGACGATCCACTGCAGCTCGCCGGTGGAGTCGGCCACGGTGCGCCCGAGCGTCGGGATGGCGACGTTGAGGATCGTCGTGTCGATGGCGATGAGCACGACCGACGTGCACAGCACGGTCAGGGTCCACCACCGGCGGGGGTCGGCGGCTGGTGTGTCCGTCGGCGGGGCCACGGTCCCCCCGGTCCGTTCGGTCATGGAACGCACCCTAGGTGTTGTCCGTTGCATCATGCAACGGATACGTTGTGGCCGTGCGCCGGACCTCGTTCGCGTCGATGCCGTGCTCGGTCGCCCGCACCCTGGAGGTGGTGGGCGAGTGGTGGACGCTGCTCATCGTCCGCGACGCGCTCCGGGGCGTGACCCGGTTCGAGGACTTCCAGCGCCGGCTCGGCATCGCCCGCAACATCCTGGCCGCCCGCCTCGACGGCCTGGTCGAGGCCGGCGTCCTGGAGCGGCGCGAGTACCAGCAGGCCCCGCGCCGCGAGGAGTACGTCCTCACCGCAAGGGGGAGGACCTGCGGCCGGTGCTGGCCGCCCTGCGGGCCTGGGGCGACCGCTACGCGCCCGCGCCGGTAGTGGCGGCCGCTGACGGAGGGTGATGCCCGGCGGGGCTACGGTGGCTCACCGTGGTCGATGTCGAACGGGCGCAGGCGCTGGCGCGGGATCACCTGGCCGAGGCGCTGCCCCGCCGCTGGCGCCACGTGTGCGGGGTCGCGGCCCGGGCCGGCGCGCTGCCGCGCCTGTCGCCCGAGGACCGGGCCCTCGTCGTGGCGGCGGCGTGGCTGCACGACATCGGCTACGCCCCCGGGCTGGCGGAGACGAAGTTCCACCAGCTCGACGGCGCCCGGGCCGCCCGGGCCGCGGGGTTCGACGACCGGGTCGTCAACCTCGTCGCCCACCACTCGTCCGCCGGCACCAGGGCGAACGGCCGGGAGGTCGGCGGGGCGCTCGCGTCCGAGTTCCCGCACGACCCATCGCTGCCCCACGACGAGCTGGCGTGGTGCGACCAGACGACGAGCCCGGACGGCGCCGTCGTCGACGTGCACGAGCGCCTGGCCGAGAAGCGGTCGCGCCGCGGCACCGGTGGCGCCGAGGGCGCGGGCGATCCCGGTGTCCCCGACCCGACCGAGGAGGCGCTCGTCGCCGCCGTCCGCCGCGTCGAGGCCCGCCACGGGCTCGACCGCGCCCGGTCGTTCACGGCCGTCGTGACCACCGACGGCCGCCGGGTCCTGGTCCCGCTCCCGTTCGACCCGGACGAGGCCTGGGGACCCCGCCCCGCGCACCACGTCCACGGCACCGTCGCCGGGATGGGCGTCCGCGCGGTCGTCGAGCCCCTCGGCGTGGGCCACGGCATCCTGCTCGGCCCGGCGTGGCGCCGGGACTGCGGGATCGGGCCCGGCGACGAGGTCGCCGTCGTGCTCACGCCCGAGGGCCCCCAGCGCGACGACCTGGCGCCGGACATCGCCGCCGCCCTGGACGCCGAGCCGGCCGCCGCCGCCATGTTCGACTCGCTGGCCCAGTTCTACCGCCGCGCCTACCTCCGCTGGATCGACGGCACCAAGCGCCGGCCCGACGTCCGGGCCGCCCGCATCGCCGAGATGGTCGAGCTGCTGAAGGCCGGGCACAAGGAACGCCCGCGCGGCTGAGCGGGCCGGGCCCTCAGCGGTCGTCGCGGTCGGGCTCGGCCTCGGGGTCGTCCTCGATGAACACCGCGAGCTCGAGGGCGTACGTCTGCCCCTCGACCTCGGGGACCGGTTCGGTCGCCGCCACGATGGCGTCGCCGATCTCCGGGTCCGCCAGCGCCTCGGCCGGGGTCACGCCCCGGTCCTGCGCCTCCGCCAGGATCCGCTCGGTCGCCCGCGTGTTGCGGGCGACGACACGGCTCCGGTCGGGGAGGGAGTGGGCGATGCGCCGCAGGCCCGGTCGTCCCCGACCCGGTCGATCAGGGCGTCCCCCAGGACGAGCAGGTGGGCCTGGACGCGCCCGGGGCGCGCCCCGTGGTGGGCCGTGAACTCGATCGCCTTCTCGGGCGGGACCCGGACGTCGAAGCCGCGCCGCTCCAGCTGCAGCGCCAGCGCCCGCCCGTACCACGAGCCCGAGGTGAACGGGTCGGACACGATCACGGCCCCGCCGTCGGGGTCCAGGTGGTCCAGCACG
Source organism: uncultured Acidimicrobiales bacterium (assembly GCA_963759225.1). Taxonomy (GTDB): domain Bacteria; phylum Actinomycetota; class Acidimicrobiia; order Acidimicrobiales; family VFJN01; genus ZC4RG19. Next base: position 28,605 of record CAVWYL010000014.1, read on the forward strand.
TCGGGCAGGAGCGCGGCGACCATGGCGCTGTCGTCGGGGTGGGGCGTGCCGGCGGTGGCGGCCGTGACGACGTTCACGCCGCTGACGGCGACGAGGACCGCGACGGCGGCGGCGGTGAGCGCACGGTCCGCCCGGCGGCCCCAGCGGTCGACCGCCAGCAGCCACACCGTCCACGCCACCAGGACGAATGCCAGCAGCGGCGGCATCCACGTCCAGCGGAGGCGGTAGTCGAACAGGGGCCTGACGGTCCGCATCGCGGCCACGATCGCCAGCACGAGTGCGACGGCCAGAGCGGCCACGAGCGACGGGCCGTCGGGCCGCCGGCGCCACAGCACGACGGCGGCCGCCACCACGGGGACGAGCAAAGCGGCAGGAGAGGATGGTCGAGGAAGCCGGACTCGC
>CAVWYL010000015.1:0-112321 GCA_963759225.1 uncultured Acidimicrobiales bacterium
GAGCAGCGGGTTCGGCCTGCCCTTCCCCGACCACCTGACCCGCCGGCTCGTGCGCCTGGAGCCTGTCGGGCTTCTGATGCTCAACGACCATCCGCTGGCCGCGCAGCCCACCATCCGCTCCGCGCCGTGGCGGGGATCACCCTCGACACCAGCGCCGGTAACGTCGCCGCGCCCGAGTGGGTCCAGCTGGCAACCGAGCTGGTGGTCGACCACGGCGCCATCCCCTCCCCCGAGCACCACCCCGGCATGCCGGCCGTGGCCGCGGCCGGACCCGACGAGACCGCTTACCACCTCCGAGCCACCGGTTGGCCGATCATCAGCCTGCTAGACGTCCCGGCGATCCCCGGGGCCGTGGTGCGCCCCTTCACCGACCCGATCCCCCTCTATCCATGGACGATGGTGCACCGCGGCAACCTGAAGCACCCGGCGCTCGCCGCCCTGGATCAGGCCATCGACCAGCTTGCCACCGCCGAAGGCTGGTGGGAGATGCCGGCCTCGGGCTGGCTGGCCTCGGCCGACCGCGAGGTCCTGGCCGCACTCCGCCCGTGACGTGAAGTGGAGCGGGGTCGTATTCGCCGCCCTTCAGGGCGCGAACCTGTCAGGTCCTACGACTCGGCCATTCTCGCTTCACCGCTCCCGACGGCACCATCATCCGTCCGTTGGCGGTCGGTGGCGGCAGTCCAGGCGTCGCCGGCATCGTCCCGCTGTGTCGCAGCATCGTCAGGCGGTCACCGTCTGGCCGGCCGTGCTCCCCACGCGACACGGCGAGCGGTCGCGAGCGTGCCCTCGGCCCGGAGCTGGCCAACCCGAGGTGCCCCGGGCCTGAGGTGGTGTGCCCCACAGCCGGTCGACTCTCACCTCAGCGCGGTGCCGGATCCGGGCCCACGGCGAGTCTCGAGATCGTCTAGTACACATGGCGGCGGGCCCGTGAGACAGTCGCCCGGCGCCGACGGACTTGGGGGTCTACCAGGCATTATGTCGGCTCGGGGGGCGGGGATCGAACCCGCAACACACAGCTCCAAAGGCTGCTGTTCTGCCGATTGAACTACCCCCGAAGGTGGTCTCACGGTAACGCCCGTCGCGGTGTCCGTTCGGGCACCGGTTGCAGGGTGCGCCGGGTTGGAGGGGCCCTGCGGCCGACACTAGGGTGGCAGGCCTCATGGGTTCTCTCATCAAGAAGCGCCGCAAGCGCATGCGCAAGAAGAAGCACAAGAAGATGCTCAAGCGCACCCGCTGGCAGCGCCGCGCCGCCGGCAAGTAGCCCCGGCGCCACTCCCAGTTTCAACCCACCGCCGAGCGCCCCCTTGCCGGGGCGCTCGTTGCGCGCTCAGTCGTAGCGGGGGATCGTCCTCGTGACGATCCTGCCCTCGCCCGGGTAGTCGCCCTCCACGAACCACGTCGACCCCGACCCGGCCAGGACGGGGGTCCGGCCCGTGGCCGACCCCAGCTTGTCGCGCCACGACGCCAGCCGGGGCTCGACCCGCAGCGCCGCGGGCTCCAGGTCGTTGGGGCCCTCGGCCGTCGGGCCGCCCATCTCGTCCCACGCGGCGTACACCGCCGGGGTCGAGCACCCGAACGGGGGCATGGCCAGCGTGACCGTGCGGGCCTCGTGCGGCAGCGGGTCGAGGACCTCGCCGATGCCCCGCACCCTCGCCCGGCCGCCGTGCAGGCAGAACGGGACGTCGGCGCCCAGCGACTCGGCGATCTCCAGGTCCTCGCAGCCCGCCCACCGCAGGACCGCGGCCGCGTTCGACGAGCCGCCGCCCAGGCCGCCGCCCGCGGGGATGCGCTTGACCAGCTCGACCCTCGCCTCCCGGCCGACCGCCTTGAGGGCCCGCCCGACCAGGTTGTCCTGCGGGTCGACGTAGCCGAGGTCGAACCCGGACACCACGTCCAGGCCCCACCCCGGGAAGAACGTCAGCTCGTCGGCCAGGTCGAGGCTGACCATCTCGGCGTCGAGCAGGTGGTAGCCGTCGCGCCGCAGCCCCGTCACCCGCAGGGAGACGGTCAGCTTCGCGGGCGCCCGGAGGACGGTCAGTCGGTGCCCGCCTGCTGCCGGCGCAGCCACACGCCCACGGCCAGGAGGACGCCGGCGTAGAACACGCCGGTGCCCAGCTCGGACATGCCGCCGAAGAACAGGTCGCCGAAGTCGCCGTCGAGGGTCAGCGTGTACAGGAACTCCAGCACGAAGAGGCCCAGCACCACCCATCCCGCGATCGTCACGAGGGTGCCCAGGTCGATCGGCTTGCGGGGCGCCTTGGGGGGTGCGTAGCCGCCCGACGGCTGCTGGTAGCCCGGCTGTCCGTACTGGAAGCCCTGCTGTGGATACTGCGCCGGCTGCTCGTAGCTGGGTGGCCCCTGCTGCTGCCCGTAGGGGTCCGGCTGGCCGTACGGATCCTGGGGATTGCTCATGACCGCAACCTTTCCACACCGGCGTTCACCAACTGCGCCCACCCCTCCAGCGAGACCTCCTCGGCCCGGGCCTCCGGACGCACGCCGGCGAGGGCGAACGTCTCGGCGTCGACCACGCCGGCCAGCGAGCGCCGCAGCATCTTGCGCCGCTGCCCGAACGCCTTGGACACCAGCGCGAACAGCGCCGCCGGGTCGGCGTCCACGGCCGGGCGGGGCCGCCGCACCAGGCGCACCAGCACCGACTCGACCTTGGGGACCGGCACGAACACGGTCCGCGGCACCCGGCCCACGACCTCGACCGTCGCCCAGTAGGACGCCTTGACCGACGGGATGCCGTACGCCTTGTCGCCGACCCGGGCCGCGAGCCGCTCGCCCACCTCGCGCTGCACCATCACCAGCATCCGCTCGATGGCCGGCACGTCGGCCAGCAGGTCGAGCACGAGGCCGGTGGCCACGTTGTACGGCAGGTTCGCCACCAGCGACCACGGGCCCTCGCCCAGCACGTCGTCCCAGTCGAGGAACAGCGCATCCCCGTGGACCACCCGCACGCCGTGGGGCTCGACCACGCTGCGCAGAGCCGGGAGCAGGTGGCGGTCGAGCTCGACGGCCGTGACCTCGGCCCCCGCCTCGACCAGCGCCAGCGTGAGCGACCCCAGCCCCGGCCCGATCTCCACCACCCGGTCGCCCGGGACGATGTGGGCCAGGCGGGCGATGCGCCGGACCGTGTTGGGGTCGGCCACGAAGTTCTGCCCGAGGGCACGGCTGGGCGACAGCCCGTGCTCGGTGAGCAGCGCTCGGACCTCCCGGGAACTGAGCGTCACGCTTCGAGGCTACGAGGACGACAGCCCGTAGAGGCGGTCGGCGGTCTCCCACGTGGCCTCCGCCACCGCCGCCACCGGCAGCCCCTTGGCCTCGGCCACGGCCGCCCCCACCACGGGGACCAGGGCGGGCCGGTTGGGCCGGCCCCGGTGGGGCACGGGCGCCAGGTACGGCGAGTCGGTCTCCACCAGGACCCGGTCGAGCGGGCACAGCGCCGCCGCGGCCCGCACGTCGTCCGCCGAGGGGAACGTGACGATGCCGGAGAACGAGAGGTGGCCCCCGCGGTCGAGGCAGGCCTGCGCCTCGTCGGGTCCGCCGGTGAAGCAGTGGAACACGGTGCGGGCCGGGGTGCCCTCGGCGTCGAGGACCGCGAACGTGTCGTCCCACGCCTCCCGGGTGTGGACCATCAGCACCCGGTCGTGCTCGTGGGCCCAGCCGATCTGGGCCGCGAAGGCGTCCCGCTGCACCGACCGGGGCGAGTGCTCGTAGTAGTAGTCGAGGCCGCACTCCCCCACCGCCACCACCCCCGGCGCGGCCAGCAGGTCGACGAGGCCGTCGAGCCCCTCCTTGGCGTCGTGGGGGTGCAGCCCGACGGTCGCCCACACCACGCCCGGGTGGCGGGACGCGGCCGCCACCGCGGCGGCGGACCGGGCGAGGTCGGTGCCCACCGTGATGAGCCGTTCGACCCCGGACGCCCGGGCCTCGGACACCATGGCGTCGACCGCCTCGTCGCTGGGCGGGCGGTCGCCCTCCCAGCCCAGGTGGCAGTGGTCGTCGATCCAGCGGAGGGCCACGACGGCGCAGGCTACGGTGAGCGTCCCCGGGTCTGCTACACCGGGGTGGCCATGGCGGGTGCGGTTGCGGTGCGGCTGCTGGGACCGGTGCGTCTGGTCACCAGCACGGGAGCCGAGGTGGGCTTCCGCGGCCACGCGGCCCGGCTGCTGGCGTGGCTCGCCCTCCACCCCGACCGGGTGTGGGCCGCCGACGACCTCGCCGTGCGCCTGTGGCCGGCCGGCGCGCCCCCGACCGCCCGCACGGCGATCCAGGGCCACGTGTCCCGCCTGCGCCGCACCCTGGCGGGGATCGACGGCGTCCGCATCGAGTCGGCGCCCGGCGGCTACGCGCTCCGGGCGCGGCCGGGCGCCATCGACGCGCTGCCGGTTCGCGGACCTGTGCGAGCAGGCCGCCGCGGCCGAGCGCGACGGCCTCGGCCCGGCGGTCACCGGCGAGCTGCTGGCCGCCGCCCTCGCGCTGTGGTCCGGGGACGCGCTGGCCGACCTGCGGGGCGACCCCCACTTCGGCCCCGAGGGCCGCGCCCTCGACGACCAGCGCCGCGACGCCGAGGAGCGCCACGCCCACTCGCTCATCGAGGCGGGCGACCTCGACCGGGCGCTGGCGCTGCTGGCCGGCCTCGTCAACGCCGAGCCGCTGCGCGAGCGGCGCTGGGCCCTGCTCATGACGGCGCTGACCCGGGCCGGCCGCCAGGCCGACGCCCTGCGCACCTACCGGCGGGCCGCCGCCACCCTGGTCGAGCGGACCGGTCTCGACCCGGGCCCCGAGCTGCAGCGGCTGGAGACGGCCATCCTGCTCCAGGACCCCGCGCTCGACGCGGCCCGGTGGCAGCCCGCGCCGGGCACCGCGCCGGCGCCCCTGACCGGCCTCGTGGGCCGGGACGGCGAGCGGGCCGCGGTGATCCGCCGGCTGCGCAGCTCCCGCCTCGTGACCGTCGTCGGACCCGGCGGGGTGGGCAAGACCACCCTGGCCGTGGACGTGGGCGCGACCGAGCAGGCCACGTTCGCCGACGGCGTGGTGGTGGTCGACCTGGCGGCGGGCGGGGAGGGCGACGTCGGCACCGCGGTGGCCGTCGGCGGTGGGGGCCCCGGCCGGACCGGGCGACGACCCGCTGGGCCGGGCGGTCGCCGGCCTGGCCCGGCGCAACGTCCTCGTCGTGCTGGACAACTGCGAGCACGTGGCGCCCGCCGCGGCGCGGGCGGCGCTGGCCCTGCTCCACGCCGGCCCCGGCGTGCGGGTCCTCGCCACCAGCCAGGTCGCCCTGGGCGTGGTCGGCGAGGCCGTGATCGTGCTGGGCCCGCTGGCCGTGCCGCCCGAGGGCGCGCCGGCCGCCGCCGTGCGCGCCTCGCCGGCGGGCGAGCTGCTCGGCCGCCGGCTCGACGACCTCGGCTGCCCGGTGGCGGACGACGCGGGCTGGGCCGACGCCGGGGCCATCGTGCGGGCCCTCGACGGGCTGCCCCTCGCCATCGAGATCGTGGCCGCCTCCGCCCGGGTCGAGCCGCTGGCCGCGCTGGCCGGTCGGCTGGCCGCCGACACGTCCGCGGTGCTGACGGCCGAGCCGCCGGTGGGGGCCGGTCGCCGCCGCCTCGGTGCCGCGCTCGACGCCGCGGTCGCCCGCCTCGACGCCGGCGGCCGCGACCTGTACGCCCTGGCCAGCGTGTTCCCGGCCGGGTTCGACGCCTCGGCCGCGGCCGCCGTCGCCGGCATCGGCATCGACGAGGCCCGGGGCCTCGTCGCCCGGCTGGCCGACGCGTCGCTGGTCGTGCTGGACGGCCCCGAGCGGGCCCGGGCCCGGCTGCTGCAGCCGGTGCGGGCCCACGCCGCCGCCCGCCTCGACCCGGAGGCGGCGAGTCCGCCGCCCTCGACCGGCTCGCCATCTGGTGCGCGACGCTGGCCGAGGGCCTCGACCAGCACCTGCACGGACCCGACCAGGACAGCGTGATCGACCGCTTCGTGCTGGAGCTGCCGCTGTTCCGCAGTGTCCTGCGCCGGTGCCTCGACCGCGGGCGGACCGAGGCAGGCCGCCGACCTGTACGCCCGCCTCGTGGCGTGCTGGGGCGACTCGCCCGCCGGCCCCGAGGCCCCCGACTGGGGCGAGGAGCTGCTGAGCCGGGCCGACGACCTCGGGCCCGGGCCGCGGGCCCGGCTGGAGCTCGCGGTCGTCCACGCGCAGTTCGCCTTCGAGCTGATCGCGGCCAAGCTGCCGCTCGCCACCCGGGCCCTCGCCCACGCCGAGGCGGCGGGCGACGAGTTCGCGGCGGCGGCCGCCCGCCTGCAGATGGCGATCGGGCTGGGCTGGAAGGGCGTCGACATGGACCGCGCCGCGGCCCTGCTCGACCGGGCGCGCACCGCCATGACCGACCTCGGCGAGCGTCACTGGGCGGCGGTCGCCCTCGAGTTCCAGGGGCTCCTCGCCCTGCGCCGGCTCGACGTGGTGGCCGGGATCGCCGTGCTGGAGTCGGCGGCCGCCGAGCACCGCGAGACCGGCGGGCCCGGCGAGGTCGCCCACGCCCTCATGTTCATCGGCTACGCCCGCCGGGCCATCGGCGACCTCAGCGGGGCGCTGCGGGCCTTCGACGAGGCCCGCCGCCTGGTCAGCCGTACCCGGGTCTCCACCTGGCTGCGGGCCACCGTCGGGGCCGGGCACGCCGCCCTGGCGCTGGGCGACACCGCGGGGGCGGGCGCCTCGTTCCGCCTGGCCCACGACCGGGCCGTCGAGGTCGGGGACCGCCGCATCGCCGGCACCGCCCTGGTCGGGCTGGCGTCGATCGCCCGGCGGGCCGCGGACGACCCGCGCTGCGTCGCCCTGCTGCGGGCGGCGGCGGCCGAGGCGCTGGCGGGCGGCGACCCGACCGACGCCGTGACCGCGGCGGGGATGCTGGCCGAGATGCTCGTGGAACGGGACGCCGTCGAGGAGGCCGCGGTCCTGCTGGGGGCGGCGGCCGTGGTCCCCGACGAGGTCGCCGTGCGGGTCGACTTCGGGCTGGCCTACGACGGCGGGCCGGTGCGGTCGGCCGTGGCCGAGCGGCTCGGGGCCGAACGCACCGCGGACCTGGCCGGCGACGGCCGGGTCATCGGGTCTGGCGGCCCAGGTGCGGCGGGCCGTCGCCCTGCTGCTGGACCCGGAGATCGAGGCCGACCGGGCGGCCCCGCTGCGGCTGGTCGAGGGGGGCATGGAGGTCCGGATCGACGAGGCGCCCCGCGCCCGGGTCGGGGGAGCGGCGCGGCGTCGACGCTGACGCCGCCACGGTCAGGCTGCCGGGGAGACGGCCCCTGGGCCGTCACCGCTCCGACGGGAGTGCCATGGGCGACGACCCGCCCGCGTGCGCCGCCCATGGCCTCAACCGTCCGCCCTGCTGGGATAGGGCGTGCCGGCACGGTAGGGGGTGCTCGCCCCGCTGTCACGGACGTGGTACACGACCGTTAGGCGGCCGTTAGGATCAGCCGCGGAGAGTGGTGGAGCGTGTACCGTTGGAGACGGGCCGTGGCGGCGATGCGCAGCCCGCACAACGGCGTGGGTAGTGTTGCTCGGACCGGAGAACCAGGAATGCTGCGGGGCTTCGATGCCGGGGAGCCGACTGCCGTACTCGTGGAGGATCGACGCTGAGCGCTTCCCAACCCCCGCCTCCTGAGCGGAGGGGCGACCGATACACCGCCGAGCGGGCGGCACGCGAACGCCGAGAACGCGAGCGCGACGACCGCTCCGGCGGGCGCGCCCCGACGTCCGAGGGCGGCCGCCGGGCCCAGCTCTGGCAGCAGCTCGGTGGCTGGCGCGGGAGCGGCGATCAGGACGAGGCCCCGGCCGCGCCGGCACCACCGCCGCGCGGCAGCGATCCCCGCTACGACCCCGGCCCGGCGCCCCCGGCCGCCCGGGCGCACGCCCCGCGACACCCGCGGCCGGCGGCACTTCGACCTGCCCACGGCGGGCCGGCCCGCGTCGCCCGGCCCCCGGTGGGACGACGACCTGTCCGACCCCAGCGAGCTGTCGGGCTGGCGCCCGACGCCCACGCCGCCTCCCGGACCCGCCCCGTCCATGCGGGGCGGACCTGGCGCTCCTCCGCCCGGCCCGACCGGGCCGGCCGCCCGCGGGTACGCGCCGGCGCCCACGGCACCGCCCGGGCCCTCGGCCCGCCGCGGTCCTGCGCCGGACCCCGGGGTGCCGCCCGCCCCGGCGGGGCGCCCCGCCGGGCCGCCCTCGGGCCGGGTCCCGCCCGCCAACGGGCGCCTCCTGGCCGAGGAGGGCGGTGGCCACGACACGCAGGTGCTCGACCGCCGCTGGTACGACGAGCCCCCGCCGCCGCCGGACCTCGGCGAGCCCGAGGCCGAGCCGGACGGCGAGCCCGGCCCCCGCCGTGGCCCCGCCGCCCGCACCGAGCCGGGGCCCCGGCCCCAGCTCCCGTACGTCGGCGGCTTCGACGGGCTGCGGGCCGTCGCCCTGCTGGCCGTTCTCGCCTTCCACCACGGCTTCGAGGTCGCCCGGGGCGGTTTCCTCGGCATCTCCAGCTTCTTCACGCTCTCCGGCTTCCTCCTCGCCACCCTGGCGCTGGCCGAGTGGGCCCAGGACGGCCGCCTCGCCGTCGGCCGGCTGTGGGAGAACCGGGCCCGGCGCATCCTGCCGCCCGTCGTGTTCACGGTCGCCGTCGTGGTCGTCCTCCAGGTCGTGCTGCGGGTGGGGGCCGGGCCGGGCTACAAGGGCGACGTCCTCGCCTCGCTCGGGCCAGGTCCTCAACTGGCGCTTCGCCTTCTCCGGCGACGGGTTCGCCAGCGTGCTCACCGACCCGTCGCCGGTGCAGCACCTGTGGCCGCTGTCGGTCCTGGTCCAGCTCACCGTGATCATCCCGCTGGCGTTCGTCGGGCTGATGCGGCTCACCGGACGCCGGTGGCGCACCGCGGGCGTCGTGTTCGCGGCCGCGGCCGCCGGCTCGTTCTACCTGGCGCTGCGCACGGCCCGGGCCTCCGGCAACGACGGGCTCGCCTACTACGGCACCCACACCCGGGCCGGCGAGCTGCTGGTCGGCATCGCGCTGGCCTACGCGGTGCTCAGCCCGGCGGTGCGCCGGGTCATCGAGACCCGCCAGGGCGTCGCCGTCATCCGCTACGGCGCCCCCGCCGCGCTCGTCGGGCTGGCCTGGCTGTGGTACTCCACGAGCCTCTACAGCACCAACCTGTTCGGCGGGGTGACGGCCGTGAACGCCCTGCTCACCGCCTTCGTGGTGCTGGCCGTCACCGCCCCCGGGCCGGCGTCCACCGTGCTCGGCAGCCTGCCGCTGCGCACGATCGGGAAGATCAGCTTCGCGGCCTACCTGCTGCACTGGCCGATCTTCCTGCTCATCGACGGCGAGCGCCTCGACCTGCCCAGCCCGCTGCTGTTCGGGGTGCGGCTGGCCGCCACCCTGGCCGCGGCGGCGCTCGTGACCTACGGGCTGGAGCAGCCGCTCCGCCGCCTGGCCCTGCCGCGGCCCACGCTCGCGCTGGCCCTCGGCATCAGCGTGGTCGTGGTGGCCGCGGCCGCGTTCGTCCTGCCCGAGCAGCCGCCGTCGGGCGTGAGCCTCACGATCGACGACGGCAGCGGCGCCGGCGACCTCGACGTCGTCGTCCCGGCCGGTGGCAGCGAGGACCTGTCGGTGGCGCTGGTGGGCGGCTCCCTGGCCGGCACCATGGCCGACGGGTTCGAGGCCTGGAACGCCGCGAACGACGACGAGCAGGTGCGGCTGCACACCCACGTGACCCCCGACTGCCCGCTGGGCGGGGCCGGGCCGGTGCGCCTGGCCGGCGCGGTGGTGGGCGAGGACACGGGCTGCGTCGGCTTCGCCCCCCGGCTGCCGAAGCTGCTCGACGCCGCCGACGCCGACGTGGTCGTCGTCGTGCCCGGCGTGGGCGACCTGGGCGAGCGTGAGATCGACCGCACGTGGCGCCACCTGGGCGACCCGGAGTACGACGCCTGGCTGCGGGAGCGGCTCGAGGACCTCGACGCCACCCTCCGCAGCCACGGCAGCCGGGTCGTGTGGGCCACGTCGCTGCACGTGCGCCTCGCCCCGCAGGGCGACTCGGGCAACGCCTGGTCCGACGTCGACGCCAACGAGCCCGCCCGGGTCGACCGGCTCAACGAGATCATCCGCGACGTGGTGGGCGACCGGGAGGGCGGTGTCGTCGACCTCGACGCCTGGGCCCACCGGCTGCCCCGCGGCGGCGAGTTCGGCGCCGACCACCGGGCCGAGGGCCGCGACCTGACGCCGGCGGGGGCCGAGGCCCTGGTGGCGACGCTGATCCCGGCGCTGCTCGAGGACACGGGCCGCACCGGCGACTGAGCCGTGAGCCGCATCAAGATCCACACCACCATCGACGCGCCGCCCGCGACGGTGTGGGCGCGGCTGGCCGACATCGCCGACCACGTGTCGTGGATGGCCGACGCCGCGGCCATCCGCTTCACCGGCGAGCGCCGGTCGGGCGTGGGCACGCGCTTCGAGTGCGACACCCGCGTGGGGCCGCTGCGCACCACCGACGTCATGGAGGTCACCGAGTGGCGGGAGCGCCGGGCCATGGGCGTGCGCCACGACGGCCTCGTCACCGGCACCGGGCGGTTCCTGCTGCGCCGCGCCCGCCGGGGACGCACCCGCCTGACCTGGGACGAGGACCTCCGGTTCCCGTGGTGGCTCGGCGGTCCCGTGGGTGCGGTCGCCGCGGCCCCCGTGCTGCGGGCGGTGTGGCGGGGCAACCTGCGGCGGTTCGGGGAGCTGGTCACCGGGACCCGGGGCGGCGAGCCGTCATGACCGGAGCGCCGCGCGCGGGCGTCCCGGTCCGCACATGCCGGGCTACGGCATCGGCCCCGCCGGGTCGGGCACCGGCCTGCTGCCCTGGTCGTGGGCGGAGGAGCGCCTGACCCGGTCGACGTTCTTCTGGCTGGCCACGGTGGGCGCCGGCGGCCGCCCCCACGTGATGCCCGTGTGGGCCGTGTGGTCGGAGGGGGCGGCATGGTTCTCGAGCGGGCTGCGGTCCCGCAAGGCCCGGAACCTGGCCGCCGACCCCCGGTGCACGCTGACGACCGACGACGCCCTGGAGCCGGTGATCGTCGAGGGCGACGCCGAGCGGGTCACCGATCTCGACCGGCTGGCCGCGTTCATGGCCGCCCTCGACGCCAAGTACGAGACGGACTACGGCGCCGAGTTCGCCGACCCTGCGGTCAACGGGGTGTGGCGGGTGGCGCCGGACCGGGCGTTCGGGCTGGTGGAGGAGGACTTCACCGGCTCCCCCACCCGCTGGACCTTCGACTGAGAGGCTGCGCCGATAGGCGTAGCCGTGGCCCGAGCGGCCCGCTGCGAAGCAGCAAGAGCGGGAAGCACGGACCACGGTGGCCGCGATGGCGTGCCCTATCCGCGCACGCTCTGAGGGCTACACCACCAGCAGGCAGCCGGCGAACAGCGCTCCGCCCAGGGCGATCAGGGCCAGCAGCGGCAGCGGTGACCGGGGCGGCAGCCGGGGCGCCCACTCCCACAGGATGAGCCCGCCCACGGCCCCCGCCACCAGGCCGCCGAGGTGGCCGCCGATGGAGATGCCGGGGATGGCGAAGGTGAAGAGCAGGTTGATGACGATGAGCGGCCCGATGCCGGTCGAGAACGGGTCGATGCCCCGGGACCGCAGGGCCACGAACGCCGCGCCCATCAGCCCGAAGACGGCGCCCGAGGCGCCGACGGTGCGGGCGTCGGGCGAGATGAGCAGCACGAAGAACGATCCGCCGAGCAGCGACACGAAGTAGAGGGCCGCGAAGCGGGCGCGCTTGACCGCCGGCTCCAGCATCATCCCGAGCTGCCACAGCAGGAACATGTTGAACCCGACGTGGACGATCCCGGCGTGGAGGAACCCGGAGGTGATGGGCCGCCACCAGTCGCCGGCCGCCACGGCGGGGCCGTAGAGGGCGCCCCGGACCCCCCACTCGCCCAGGTTGTTGCCGAGGTTGCCCCGGGAGATGGCGTCGACGATGAAGATGGCCAGGTTGGCGGCGACCAGGGCCATGGTCACGACCGGCTGCGTGCGGAGCTGGCGCCCGGTCACCACCTTCTGGCGGCCCTGGTGGGTGCACTCGGGGCAGTGGAAGCCGACCGACGCCTGGTGCATGCAGGACGGGCAGATCGGCTTGTCGCAGCGCTGGCACCGCACGCCGGCCCGCCGGTCCGGGTGCCGGTAGCAGGTCTGGACATCAGTGGCCACGGCGGCCGAGGCTACCGACCGCTTGCCGATTGTCGTCTCTCACCGCGGCATTCCGCGGTGAGAGACGACGAACGGGTCAGGGGTGGACGTCGATCGGGCGGGACGACACGCCCAGCCGCCGGGCCAGCGGGACCAGCAGGTCCCGGGCCTCGCCCTCGGCGCCGCCCGGGCGCAGGGCCTCGTGGATGCGCTCCTGGGCGGCGTCGAGCCCCACGTCCAGGCCCAGCTCGCGGGCCAGGACCACGAGCGCGGTCGCGGCGTCCACCGCCGCCCGGTCGGGCCGGTCCACGGCGTCGGCGACCGCCCGGGTCAGCGCCTGGGTCAGCGTCGCCGCGGCCACGGGCGAGGACAGGGCCACGCCCTCCTCGCGGGCCTCCCGGGCGAGCGCCCGCACGACCCGGTAGGCCGCCGGGTCCCGGGACGACACGGCCGCCGCCAGCACGGCCTCCAGCCGGCGGGCCAGGGCCAGCTCGATCGGGCCCCGCAGCTCGGGCGCCAGCGGCGTCCCCGCCACGGCCAGGGCGGCCAGGGTGTCGTGGTGGTCGGACCGGAGCTGGTCGTAGGCGGCCACGAACCGGTCGGCCAGGCCCTCGGCCGTGGCCGCCAGCAGGTCCTCGCCGGCGCCGGGCAGCGCGCTCTCCAGGCCGAACTCCCGGGGGCCGAAGCGGTCCACGACCGTGCGCAGGAGGCCCGTCACCCGGGCCCCCCGCCGGGTGTCGCCCACCAGGGCGGCGACGTCGCGGGCGTCGCGGTCGCCCGCCGCCGGCCGGGCGCACGGCCCCGAACACCTCCAGCCCGCCCAGGTGGACCGCGGCGTAGGCCCAGCGGGTGCGGCGCCGGGTCCGGCGGTGGGTGATCGCCACCCGGCCCGCGCACACCGCCACCCCGCCCCGGTCGACCGTCTCGTGCAGCTCGCGCTCCACCTCGAACCCGGCGATGCGCTCGGCGGCCGCGTCGCCGGCCAGCAGCTCGGTCAGGGCCAGGTGGGCCGCGACCCGGCCGGGGTCGACGCGGCTGGTGTCGACGTGGCGTCTCCAGATCTCGCGGCCGTCGCCCTCGGCGGGGTCGTTGCTGCGGGCCTCGGCCAGCGTGGCCAGCACCGACTCGACCGGCGCGGGCTCGCCCAGCTCGGCCAGCAGGTCGCAGCAGCAGGCCGCGTACCGCATGATCTGCACGGTCTCGATGCCGGCCAGGTCGTTGAAGAACCAGCCGCACGACGTGTACATGAGCAGGGCGTGCCGCTGGCTCTCCAGCAGCGTGAGCGCACCCACGACGGTGTCCTCGTCGCCGGCGTCCACGACGTGGGCGGCGGTGAACGCCTCGACCGTCGTCGCCCCCAGCACCAGGTCGACGTAGGCGTCCCGCGCGGCCCACGGGTCGCGCAGCACGGCGGGGCCGCGCCGCTCGAACACCTCGACCGCCCAGTCGCGCACCTGGTCGAACGCGGCCCGCAACGGGGCCCGCCACGCCTGGTTCCAGCCGGGCTCGCCGCCGGTGTGGCAGCCGCAGTCCTCCATCCACCGGCCGACGCCGTGGGCGCACGACCAGGCCGACACGTGGACCCGGCCCTCGCGGGTGGGCGGGTGCTCCGCCAGCCAGTCGGCCAGGCGGGGCAGGTCGACGCCGCGGCGGCCGGACTCGACGGCCAGCGCGTAGGCGACGCCGCGGTCGGCGTAGGTGTGGTGGTGGCCGAACGACTCGCCGTCGCAGGCCACCGACACGAGGTCGCCGCCCGACCGCTCGACGATCCGGTCGACGACGACCTGGCTGCGGAACCCGCCGAAGGCCACGTCGTGGGAGATCGGGCCGTCGTAGACGACGAGGTCGACACCGAGGTCGGGCCGGTCGGGGTGGCGCCACCGCAGGGTCCCCGGCAGGGCGGACGTCGTCCTCGACCGGGACCCAGCCATCGCGTGTCCGGGTCCCGCACGGCGGCGATCTGGTTCGGGGCGAGGATGGTGAACGCCACGCCCTCCTCGGCCAGCGTGGCCAGCACCCGGTCGTCCACCGCCGTCTCGGGCAGCCACAGACCCTCGGCCTCCCGGCCGAAGCGGTGCCGGAAGTCGGCCAGGCCCCACCGGACCTGGGTGCGCAGGTCGCGGTCGTTGCACAGCGGCAGGATGGCGTGCCCGTACCCCTGGGCGATGGCCCGCCGGGCCACCCGCTCGGCCGCCACGATGCGGTCGTAGGTGGCGGGGGCGTGGTCCTCGAGCCACGACAGCAGCGTCGGTCCCATGTCGAACGACAGCCGCCGGTAGTTGTCGACGATGGCGACGATGCGCCCGTGGTCGCCGAGGATGCGGGCCCACCCGTTGGGCCGGTAGCACTCGGCCGTGATGCGCTCGTTCCAGTCGTGGAACGGCGCCGCCGTCGGCTGGCGCGGGACCACCTCGGTCCACGGGTTCTCGCGGGGTGGCTGGTAGAAGTGGCCGTGGAGGACGAGGGCGACGTCGGCCATCCGCCGACGTTAGAGCGTGAGGATGCTGATCCCCGAGCCCAGCATCTTGGCGGCGAGCACCGTGAACAGCACGATCATCACGGTCGCCGGCTCCAGCCAACCGGACCGGCGGTGACGGGCCATCACCCCGCCGGGGTGGTGGCCGCCTCGGGGCGGGTGCCCTGGCCGATCCGGCCCCGCAGCAGCCACTGGGCCACCAGACCGGAGAACGCCATCACCCCGGCGGCCGCGAACCCGGCCCGCTCGTTCCCCGACGTCAACGACACCACCACGCCGACCATGGTGGCGCCGAAGCCCTGCGACAGGTCGAAGAACACCGAGAACGTGCCCACGGCATGGGTGCGTTCCTCCTCGGGCGCGGCGGCCATGACCGCCGTGAAGAGCGACGGGTACATGAGCGACATGCCGCAGCCGAGGGCGAGCGCCGCCAGCCAGATCGATGCCACCGACCCCCAGAGGGCGATGAGGGAGATCCCGACCGTGACGCCCACCAGCGCGAGCGACGAGCCCCGCTGCCAGCCCAGCTTGTCGGGCAGGCGCGCCCCCACGATGCGGATGACCAGCACGAGGCCGGCGTAGAGGCCGAAGACCCCGCCGACGCTGCTGAGCCCGATGTCCTCGGCGTAGAGGGGCACGAACGCGGCGAACGCCGTGAACGGGATCAGGCCCAGGAACAGGATCAGCCCCGGCCACAGGGCGTCGGGCTGCAGGAACGGCCGGTCGCCCACGGTGGCGGGGTCGACGGTCTTGCCCCGGGGGATCCACATCGCGGCCACGGCCGCGAAGGCCGCGCAGCCGCCGAGCACGAACCAGACGGTGTTGAAGCCGTGCGCGACCAGCGACTCGCCCACCGGCGGGCCCACGGCCAGGCCACCGTAGAGCGCCACCGAGAAGTAGGACGCGGCCTCGCCGCGCCGGTGGTCGGGCGCCAGGTCCTGGGCGGCGGTGGCCACCCCGACGAACACGGCCGCCTCGCCGGCCCCGGTGACCAGGCGGGCGACCACGAGCATCCACAGCTCGGTGGCCAGGGCGTAGCCGACGATCGACACGGCGACGACGATCGACCCCACGACCGCCAGCACCCGCCGGCCGCGGGTGTCGCCGATGCGCCCGACCCACGGGCGCAGGAGGGCGGCGGACACGGCGTAGGCCCCGACCCCGATGCCGACCTGCACGCCCCCGCCGCCCAGCTCGTCCTCCACGAACCGCGGGACGGTGGGCAGGAGCGCACCCATCGCCACGAAGTAGGCGAAGGACGCGACCATGACGACGGCGAACTGCGGGGACAGCAGGCTGCGCTCGTCGTCGTCCAGCGGCTGAGGAGGGACGTCACCGAACACGACCTTTCCTGCCTACCACCGTTGCGGAGGCAAGCATAAATCGGTTTCGGGGCCACGAGCGGCCTGCGTCTCCCGCTCTTGCTGCTGTCGCAGCGGGCCGCTCGGGCCACGGCTCCGCCTGGCGGCGCAGCCTCAGCCGGCGACGGTCACCACCACGTTGCCGGTCTTCTGCTCGGTCTCGACGTAGCGCGTGGCCTCGACGATGTCCGACAGCGGGTAGCGCCGGTCGATGACCGCCCGGTACTCGCCCGCCTCCATCAGCTGCTTCAGGAGCACCACGTCGTCCTGCGTGTAGCGGGGGATCGGCACCCGCACCCGGTGACGGCCGACCACCCGGGTCGCCAGCGCCAGGAACGGGTTCTGCCACAGGTGGCCGAGGTCGGTGGACGTGTAGGGGCCCCCGGGCTTCAGCGCCTGCCGGCAGCGGCGGTACGAGCTCTTGCCGACCGCGTCGAACACCACGTCGTAGACCGGGCCGTCGGCGGTGTAGTCCTCCTGCGTGTAGTCGATCACGCGGTGCGCGCCGAGCGAGGCGACCAGCTCGACGTGGCGGGTGTCGCACACCGCCGTCACGTCCGCGCCCATGTGCCGGGCGAGCTGCACCGCCGCGGTGCCGATGGAGCCGGACGCCCCGTAGACCATGATCCGCTGCCCCGCCGCCACGCCGGACTGCCGCAGGCAGGTCAACGCCAGGATCACGCCGTCGGGGACCGCGGCCGCCTCCTCGTACGACACGCCGTCCGGCATCGGGGCCAGGGGGTGCGTCTCCCGCATGCACACCAGCTCGGCGTGGGCGCCGTAGCTGCGGTCGTTGACGCCGAAGACCCGGTCGCCCACCGCGAACCGGGTGACGGCGTCGCCCACCGCGTCGACGTCGCCCGCCAGCTCGCTGCCCATGGTGGTCCACTTGGGCCGGCGCAGGCCGGTGACCGCCCGGACGAAGAACGGTCGCCCGCTGCGCAGCCCGCAGTCGGTGCGGTTGACGGTGGTGGCGTGGACCCGGATGCGCACCTCGTCCGCCTGCGGCACCGGCTCCGGGACGTCCCGGAGCTGCAGGACGTCGGGCGATCCGTACCTCGTGTGGACAACCGCCCGCATCGTCTCGCCTCCTCAGAACGTGCGCGGATAGGGCACGCCATCGCGGCCACAGTGGTCCGTGCTTCTTCCCGCTCTTGCTGCTTCGCAGCGGGCCGCTCGGGCCACGGCTACGCCTATCGGCACAGCCTCTCAGCCGTCGGCGGGCACGAGCCAGCGCATCGCCAGCGGCGGCAGCGTGAGCACCGCCGAGTCCGGCTGGCCCTGCCACGGCGTGCCGTCGGTCGTGACCTCGGGCTGCACCACACCGCTCCCACCCCAGCGCTCGTCGTCGGTGTTGAGCGCGTCGACCCAGCGCCCGGGGAGGGGCAGGCCGAGCCGGTAGCCGTGGCGCGGCACGGGCGTCAGGTTGGCGACGCACGCCACCACGCCCTCCCGCTCGCCCTCGGCGCCGGGCCCGTGGGGGCCGGTGCGCAGGAACGCGTACACCGAGTTGGTGCGGTCGTCGGCGTCCAGCCACGCGAACCCCGCCGGCAAGGTGTCCGCCGACCACAGCGCCGGCCGCTCCGCCTCGACCCGGTTGAGCTCCCGCATCAGGTCCCGCACCCCCCGGTGCAGCGGATCCTCCAGCAGGAACCAGTCGATCTCCCGGTCGTGGCTCCACTCCCGCTCCTGGGCCAGCTCCGCCCCCATGAACAGGAGCTGCTTGCCCGGGTGCGACCACATCCACGCGTACAGGGCCCGCAGGTTGGCGAAGCGCTGCCACTGGTCGCCGGGCATCTTGCCCAGCAGCGACCCCTTGAGGTGCACGACCTCGTCGTGGCTGAGCGGGAGCACGAAGTTCTCGGACCAGGCGTAGGTGAGCCCGAACGTGAGCAGGTCGTGGTGCCACTGCCGGTACACGGGCTCGGTCGAGAAGTACGACAGCGTGTCGTGCATCCAGCCCATGTTCCACTTCTGGCTGAACCCCAGGCCCCCGGCGTCGGCGGGCCGGGTCACCCCGCCCCACGCGGTCGACTCCTCGGCGATGGTGAGCACGCCGGGGATGTCACGGTGCACGACCGTGTTCATCTCCTGCAGGAAGGCGATCGTCTCCAGGTTCTCGCGGCCGCCGTGGCGGTTCGGCACCCACTCGCCGTCCTGTCGCGAGTAGTCGAGGTACAGCATCGACGCCACCGCGTCGACCCGCAGGCCGTCGACGTGCATCTCCTCCAGCCAGTAGCGGGCGCTGGCCACGAGGAAGTTGCGCACCTCGTTGCGGCCCACGTTGAACACGAGCGTGCCCCAGTCGGGGTGCTCGCCCTGGCGGGGGTCGGCGTGCTCGTAGAGGGCGGTGCCGTCGAAGCGGGCCAGCGCCCACTCGTCCCGGGGGAAGTGGGCCGGCACCCAGTCGACGATCACCCCGATGCCCCGCCGGTGCAGGTGGTCGACCAGGTCGCGGAACCCGTCGGGGTCGCCGTGGCGGGCGGTGGGGGCGAAGAAGCTCGTCACCTGGTAGCCCCACGACGGCACGTAGGGGTGCTCGGTGGGCGGCAGCAGCTCGACGTGGGTGAAGCCGAGGTCGGCGACGTGCTCGGCCAGCCGCTCGGCCAGCTCGCGGTAGTCGAGGCTGCGGCCGTCGGGGTGGCGCATCCACGACCCCATGTGGACCTCGTAGGCCGCCATCCGCTCGTCCCACGGGCGGGACGCGGCCCGGTGCGCCATCCAGTCGCCGTCGCCCCACTCGTAGGTCGAGCGGTGCACGACGCTGGCGGTGCCCGGCGGCAGCTCCGACGCCCGCGCCAGCGGGTCGGCCTTGAGCCGGGTCACGCCGTCGGCGCCCACGATCTCGAACTTGTAGCGGTGCCCCGGCGCCGCCTCGGGCACGAAGATCTCCCAGATCCCGGACGCGCCCACGACCCGCATCGGGTGGACGCGGCCGTCCCAGCCGTTCCAGTCGCCCACGACCCGCACGGAGTTCGCCGCCGGAGCCCACACGGCGAACGCGGTGCCGTCGGTGCCCTGGTGCGCGCGGGCGCTGGCCCCGAGCACCGTCCACAGCCGGTCGTGGTGGCCCTCGCCGATGAGGTGGATGTCGAGGTCGCCGAGGGTCGGCCAGAAGGCCCAGGGCTCGACGGCCGTGTGCTGCCCGCCGCCCTCCCACGTGTAGGTCACGGCGTAGCCGGGCTTGGGCTCGGCGTCGAGCAGCACCTCGAACGCGCCGGCGTCGTGCACCCGGCGCATCGGCCGGCCCTCGAGGGTGGCCGCCGTCGCCCCCGGCCGCCAGGCCCGCACCACCACCTGCCCACGGTCGTGGTGCACGCCGAGGACGCGGTGGGGGTCGTGGCAGGTGCCGGCGGCCAGTGCCTCCAGATCCGCCTGGTCGCGCGGGGCCAGCATCAGGACGCGAGGGCCAGGGCGCGGCGCACCGCGGAGGCGGGGATGTCCACCCAGTCGGGCCGGTGCGCCACCTCGTAGATGACCTCGTACACCGCCTTGTCGAGCTCGAAGGCCCGCAGCACCCGGCTGCGGTCCTCGGCCGACGCCGGGCAGGAGGGCCTCGATGCCCGGCACGTTCTGGTAGCCGCTCCAGAACGCGTCGACCGCCCGTGTCTCCCACGCCTCGGTGAGCGCCACCAGCTCGTCGTCGACGTCCCGGCCCCGCTCGGCGAGGCCGGTGCGGGCCGCGTAGTGGAACGAGCGCACCATGCCGGCGACGTCGCGCAGCGGCGACGACGCCACCTGGCGCTCGGCCACCGGGCGCACCGGCTCGCCCTCGAAGTCGAGGACGAACCAGCCGGCGTCGGCCAGCAGGAACTGGCCCAGGTGCAGGTCGCCGTGGATGCGGAACGCGGGCCCGGGGTCGCCCACGTCCACCATCTCGGCGAGCACGGCGTCGAGGGCGGCGACGTCGATCAGCTCGGACGCCTTGACCGCCTCGCCCCCGACGTCGACCTCGCCCTCGGGCAGGCGGGCGAGCTGGGCCCGGAACGCGGCCAGCCATGCGGCGGGGTCGGCCTCTCCGGTGCCGAACGCCTCGGCCAGGACCAGGTGCAGCTTGCCCGTGACCTCGCCCAGCGTCGCGGCCTCGGGCCCGAAGTCGCCCCCGGCCTCCTCGGGCGCGACCCGGGTGCCCAGCAGGTCCCGCAGCGAGGTGTGGGCCAGCTGCCAGGCGTCGGTCGAGCCCAGCAGGTACTGGCGCACGACGGCCAGGTCGGCCCCGTCGTGGCGCAGCTCGGCCAGCTGGGGCACCACGTGCGGGAAGCCCCGCTCGCCCAGGACCTCCGTGATCTCGACGTCGGGGTTGGGCTCGGGGTGGACCCGCCGGAACATCTTGAGGATGAGGCGCTCGTCGTAGACGACCGAGGTGTTCGACTGCTCGACCACCAGCGGCCGCGCCACCTCGGCGGACTCGTCGGGGGCCACCCGGGACAGCACGGCCAGCGCGAGGTCGGGGTCGACCAGCGCGTCGTACCACACCCACCCGTCGACCTCGCCGACGGTGACACGGGCCTTGCCCTGCAGGAAGTCCGACTCGTCGCGGGCCGGCCGGCCGCCCAGCACCACCTGGTAGGTGGCCTCGGCGCCCCGGGAGTCGACGGTCTGCAACAGGTACCACACGAGGCTCGGGTCGCCCTCGCGGGCGTCGAGGGTGGTCACCGCCACCGAGGCGGGAGGCTCGTGGCCTGCGAACCACCGCTGCCGCGGGAGGAAGTCACCGAGCAGCGGAGCCAGCTTCTCGGCCAGATCGTCGAGGCGTGGCACGTCACCTGCCTACCACTTGGGAGGGACGGCCGGAACGCTCGTGACCTGTGGCACAAGCCCGGCACATGAATCACCAGGGACTACCCCGCTGCGTGGTCGTCCATCCCGGCGTGAATTTGCTGTAACACGCCGTCCACCCGGGAGACGGTTCCGGCATGGAAACCACCGAGGACTGGCCCGTGGACCACAGCGACCTGCGGGCCGTGTTCGTCAACTGCACGCTCAAGCGCTCCCCGGAGGTGTCGAACACGGAGGGCCTGGCGAGCCTGTCCCAGCAGATCATGCGGGAGCGGGGCGTCGCCGTGGAGACGATCCGGGCCGTCGACCACGACATCGCCACCGGCGTGCAGCCCGACATGACCGAGCACGGCTGGGAGACCGACGAGTGGCCCGCCCTGTTCGAGCGCATCATCGCGGCCGACATCCTCGTGCTCTGCACCCCGATCTGGCTGGGGGAGAAGTCGTCGGTGTGCACCCGGGTCATCGAGCGCCTCTACGGCAACTCGTCCCAGGTGAACGACACCGGCCAGTGGGCCTACTACGGCCGCGTCGGCGGCTGCCTGGTCACCGGCAACGAGGACGGCATCAAGCACTGCGCCATGAACATCCTCTACTCGCTCCAGCACCTCGGCTACGCGATCCCGCCGCAGTCGGACGCCGGCTGGATCGGCGAGGCCGGTCCCGGGCCGTCCTACCTCGACCCCGGCTCGGGCGGCCCCGAGAACGACTTCACCAACCGCAACACCACGTTCATGACGTGGAACCTGCTGCACCTCGCCCGCATGCTGCGGGACGGGGGCGGGATCCCCGCCTACGGCAACCAGCCGGAGGAGTGGAAGGCCGGCCGCCGGTTCGGCTTCCCGGCCCCGCGGCGCCGGGGCCAAGATAGGGGCCGGTGGGTGACCCGGACCGCTACTCCGACGACGCCGCCCTGGTCACCGCCCTGCGGGCGGGCGACGAGGCCGCGTTCGGCTGGCTGCTCGACCGGCTCGACCGCCCGCTGCGGCGGCTGGCCCGCACGTTCGTGTCCACGCCGGCCGCGGCCGACGAGGTGGTGCAGGAGACGTGGCTGGCCGTCGTGGAGGGTGTCGACCGGTTCGAGCAGCGCTCGTCGGTCCGGACCTGGGTCACCCGCATCCTCATGAACAAGGCCCGCACCCGCGGCGTGCGCGACCGGCGCTCGGTGCCGTTCTCGTCGATCGAGGCGCCGGCGTTCCCACCCGAGGCGTTCCGGGGGCCGGACGACCCCGACTGGCCCGGCCACTGGGTCGTCCCGCCCCGCCCCTGGGAGCAGCTGCCGGCCGAGCGGGTCGAGGCCCGGGAGACGGTGGCGTGCGTGCGGGCCGCCATCGAGGCGCTGCCGCCGCTGCACCGCCAGGTCATCACCCTCCGGGACGTCGAGGGGTGGCCCGCCGGCGAGATCTGCGCCGTGCTCGACCTGACCCCGGCCAACCAGCGGGTCGTGCTGCACCGGGCGCGGGCCCGCGTGCGGGACGCGGTGGCGTCGTACCTCGAGCAGCCGGTCCCGTGACCGCGCCCGACCCCGCCGACCTGCCCTGCGCCGAGGTCGTGGAGCTCGTCACCGACTACCTCGACGGCGCCCTGCCGGCCGCCTGGCGCGACCGGATCACGGCCCACCTCGCCACCTGCACCGGGTGCCGCTCCGTCGTCGCCCAGTGGGAGGCGGTCGTCCGGCTGGGCGGCCGCGTGGCGGCCGACGACGTGGTCGCGCTCGACCCGGAGGTCCGGGCGGCGCTCCTGGAGGCGTTCCGCCGCCGTGTGAACCCTGGGCGAAGCTGACCGCCCGGCGGTTTCCCCGGCTCCCCCGGTGGGCGAAGCTCCCGGTGTGGTCGACATGCGCTACGAGCACCACGTGCTCGCCACGCCGGCGACGGCCGACGAGGAGGTCCTGCGCGCCGACATCCGGCTGCTGGGCCGGGTGCTCGGCGACGTCATCCGCGACCAGGCCGGCGACGCCGTGTTCGACCTGGTGGAGGCCACCCGCACCCTGGCGCTGGGCATCCGCCGCGACGGCGCCCCCGCCGGTCCCCTCGTCGACCACCTGGCCGGGCTCGACGAGCGCGACACCCTGCACGTGGTGCGGGCGTTCTCCCACTTCTCGCTGCTCGCCAACCTGGCCGAGGACCTCCACCACGACCGCCGGCGCCGCCACCACCGCCGGATCGGGTCCCCGGGCCAGCCCGGGAGCCTCGACTGGGCGCTGGCCCGCATCGACGAGGCCGCCCCCGGTGGCGACGAGGTGGCCGAGGCGCTGGCCGGCGCCCTGGTCAGCCCCGTGTTCACCGCCCACCCCACCGAGGTCCGGCGCAAGACGGTGTTCGAGGTCCAGCGCCGGGTGGTGGAGCTGATCCGCCGCCGGGACCGCACCGAGCTGGACGACGCCGAGCGGGCCGCGTGGGACGCCGCCCTGTGGCGGGCCGTGCTGACCCTGTGGCAGACGGCGCTGCTGCGGCTGTCCCGCCTGCGGCTGGCCGACGAGATCGACGAGAGCCTCCGCTACTACGAGCTGTCGCTGTTCGCCGTGGTCCCGGCGCTGAACGCCACCGTGCGGGACGCGCTGCGGTCTCGGTGGCCGGACCGGGACCTGCTGCCCCGCCCCCTGCTCCGGCCCGGCACCTGGGTGGGCGGCGACCGGGACGGCAACCCGTTCGTGACCGGCGACGCCCTGGACCTGGCGGTGCGCCGCCAGACGGAGGTCGCTGTTCGACCGCTACGCCCGGGAGGTGGCGGCGCTGGGCGGCGAGCTGTCGATGTCGGCCCGCCTGGTGCAGCCCACGGCGGCGGTGGCGGCGCTGGCGGAGGCGTCCGGCGACACGGCCGAGTCCCGGGCCGACGAGCCCTACCGCCGGGCGCTGGTCGGCGTGGCCGGGCGGCTGGCCGCCACCGCCGCCGCGGTGCGCGACGAGGACCGGCCGGGCGGCCTGGCCGCCTACGACTCGCCGGCCGGCCTGCTGGCCGACCTCGACGCGATCGACGCCTCGCTGCGCCAGCACGGCGCGGCGGCGCTGGCCGACGACCGGCTGGCGTGGCTGCGGCGGGCGGTCGAGGTGTTCGGCTTCCACCTGTGCGGGATCGACCTGCGCCAGAACGCCGGGGTCCACGAGGAGGTCGTGGCCGACCTGCTGGCCTGGGCGGGCGTGACCGACCGCTACCCGGCGCTCGACGAGGCGGCCCGGGTCGGGGTGCTGGTCGAGGAGCTGCGCACCCGGCGCCCGCTGGCCGCCCCCGGGGCCGACCTGGCCGGGCGCACCGGCTCGGAGCTGGGCGTGCTCGGCGCCGCGGCGCGGGCGGTCGACCGGCTCGGGCCCGACGCCGTCCCGCACTACGTGGTGTCGATGTGCGAGTCGGCCAGCGACGTGCTGGAGGTGGCGCTGCTGCTGAAGGAGGCCGGCCTGCTCGCCCCCGGCGAGCCGGGGACCGCCCCCGTGGCCATCGTCCCGCTGTTCGAGACCGTCGACGACCTGCGCCGGGCCGGGGCGGTCATGGGCGGGCTGCTGGCGCTGCCCCGCTATCGCAGCCTGCTGCGGGCCCAGGGCGACGTGCAGGAGGTCATGCTCGGCTACTCCGACTCCAACAAGGACGGGGGCTACCTCGCCGCCCACTGGGCGCTGTACCGGGCCGAGGTCGACCTGGTGGAGGTGTTCCGGGACGCCGGGGTGCGGCTGCGGCTGTTCCACGGCCGGGGCGGCACGGTGGGCCGGGGCGGCGGTCCCAGCTACGAGGCGATCCTGGCCCAGCCGCCGGGCAGCGTGGCCGGGGCGCTGCGCATCACCGAGCAGGGCGAGGTGGTGGCGGCCAAGTACGCCGACACCGAGATGGCCCGCCGGAACCTGGAGGCCCTGGTGTCGGCCACGCTGGAGTCGAGCCTGCTCGACGTCGAGGGCCTCGGCCCCGACACCGGCGACGCCTACGGGCTGCTGGACGACCTGGCCGAGCGGGCCCGGCGGTCCTACCGGGCGCTGGTGTACGAGACCGAGGGCTTCACCGAGTGGTTCCGGGCCGCGACGCCGATCAGCGAGATCGCCGAGCTCAACCTGGGCAGCCGCCCGTCGTCCCGGGCGGCGTCCGACCGCATCGAGGACCTGCGGGCCATCCCGTGGGTGTTCTCCTGGAGCCAGGCCCGCATCATGCTGCCCGGCTGGTACGGCACCGGGACCGCGCTGGACGGCTGGGTGGGCGGGTCCGGCGAGCGCCTGGCCCGCCTGCAGGACCTGCACGGTCGGTGGCCGTTCCTGCGCACCGTCCTGTCCAACATGGACATGGTGCTGGCCAAGAGCGACCTGGCGATCGCCTCGCGCTACGCCGGCCTGGTGCCGGACCCCGAGCTCCGGGAGCGGATCTTCACGGCCATCTGCGACGAGCACCGCCGCACGGTCCGCATGCTGCTGGCCATCACCGGGACGCGACCGCCTGCTGGCCGACAACCCGGCCCTGGCCCGCAGCCTGCGCAACCGGCTGCCCTACATCGACCCGCTCAACCACCTGCAGGTCGAGCTGCTGGCCCGGTGGCGGTCCGGGGAGCACCACGAGCTGACCAAGCGGGGCATCCAGCTCACCATCAACGGCCTGGCCACGGCCCTGCGCAACAGCGGCTGAGCGTCCGCGGCGCCGTCAGCCCGGCCCCTCGTCGGGATGGGGCTCGACCAGCTCGAACCAGTAGAAGCCGTGGCCGGCGAGGGTCACGAAGTAGGGCAGCTCGCCGATGGGCGGGAACGGCACCCGGCCCATCAGCTCGATGGGCACCTTGCCCGCCAGCTGCTCGAGCATGAGCTCGCACGGCTGGGGGAAGCGGGACAGGTTGTTCACGCACAGGACGGTGTCCTCCTCGCCGTCCTCGCCGATGCCCCGGCGCAGGTAGGCGAGCACGGAGGGGTTCTGGGCGTGCAGGATCTCGAACTCGCCGATGGCGAGGACCGGGTGCTGCTTGCGGACCGACAGCATCCGGCGCAGCCAGTGCAGGAAGCTGGAGGGGTCGCGCTGCTGGGCCTCGACGTTGACGGCCTGGAACCCGTAGACCGGGTCCATCAGCGGCGGCAGGAACAGCCGGGCGAAGTCGGCGGTCGAGAAGCCGGCGTTGCGGTCGGGGCTCCACTGCATCGGGGTCCGCACCCCGTCCCGGTCGCCCAGGTAGATGTTGTCGCCCATGCCGATCTCGTCGCCGTAGTACATGACGGGGCTGCCCGGCATCGAGAACAACATGGCGTGGAACAGCTCGGCCTTGCCCTCGTCGTTGTCGAGCAGCGGGAAGAGGCGCCGGCGGATGCCCAGGTTGAGCTTCATGCGGGGGTCGGTGGCGTACTCGCTGTACATGTAGTCACGCTCTTCGTCGGTGACCATCTCCAGCGTGAGCTCGTCGTGGTTGCGCAGGAAGATGCCCCACTGGGCGCCGTCGGGGATCTCCGGCGTCTGGGCCAGGATCTCGGTGATGGGGTGGCGCTGCTCCTTGCGGACCGCCATGAACATGCGGGGCATGAGCGGGAAGTGGAAGCACATGTGGCACTCGTCGCCGTTGCCGAAGTAGTCGACGACGTCGGAGGGCCACTGGTTGGCCTCGGCGAGCAGCACCCGGCCGGGGAACTCGGCGTCCACGGTCTTGCGGATGCGGCGCAGGTACTCGTGGGTCTCGGGCAGGTTCTCGCCGTTGGTGCCGTCCCGCTCGAACAGGTAGGGCACGGCGTCGAGCCGGAACCCGTCGAGCCCGAGGTCGAGCCAGAACCGCACGACGTCGACCATGGCCTCGGCAACCTCGGGGTTGTCGTAGTTCAGGTCGGGCTGATGGTGGAAGAACCGGTGCCAGTAGAACTGCTCGCGCTGGGGGTCCCAGGTCCAGTTGGACGGCTCGGAGTCGACGAAGATGACCCGGGCGTCGCTCCAGCGCTCGTTGTCGTCGCCCCACACGTACCAGTCGGCCTTGGGGTTGGTGCGATCCTGGCGCGACTCCTGGAACCAGGGATGCTGGTCCGACGTGTGGTTCATCACCATGTCGGCGATGACCCGGATGCCCCGGCGGTGGGCCTCCCGCATGAACACGGCCACGTCGTCGACCTTGCCCGACTCGGGGAGCACGGTGAGGAAGCCGCTGATGTCGTAGCCGCCATCCTTCAGGGGCGACTGGAAGAAGGGCAGCAGCCAGAGGCAGTCGACGCCGAGCCACTCCAGGTAGTCGAGCTTCTGGGTCAGCCCCCGGAAGTCGCCGAACCCGTCGCCGTCCGAGTCGAAGAACCCCCGTACGGCCACCTCGTAGAAGACGGCTCGCTGGTACCACCGGGCGTCGGTCGGGTCGATCGGCGTGGGCATATGTCCCCAGGGTTACACACCCGGGACGGGGTCCGGTGACCGCAGTGCGCAAGCCGCCGGCGCCGCTGCACCGCGTGACCCACGACGCCCCCCGGCACGCTCCACGCCGGGCCCGGACGACCCCCGTCGCCACCGCCCCGCCACCGGTCCGCCCCGGTCCGCAGTGCCACCCGCGACCACCTACAGCACCGACATTGTGCCGCCCGTCACATACAGGTCAGGATGCGCCGATGGACAGGCGAGCCTTCTTCCGTGTCGCCCTGGCGTCCGCCGGTGCGGCCGCCACGCTTCCCCGCGCCGCCATGGCGTCCGCCGGGGCCCAGCCGGGAGCCGAAGGGCCCTACGGCTCGATCGCGGACCGCGCACCGGACGCGAACGGCGTCGTGCTGCCCGAGGGGTTCACGTCCCGGGTCGTGGCCGTCGCGGGCGAGCCCGTCGGAGGCGGCGACTACCGCTGGCACGTGTTCCCCGACGGCGCCGCCACCTTCCCCGACGAGGAGACCGAGGGCGGGTGGTACCTCGTGTCCAACAGCGAGGTGTTCGTCCCCTTCGGCGCCGGCGGGGCCAGCGCCATCCGGTTCGGGCCCGACGGCGACGTCGTGGACGCCTACCGGGTGCTCGACGGCACGTCCGCCAACTGCGCCGGCGGTCCGACTCCCTGGGGGACGTGGCTGTCGTGCGAGGAGAGCGTCGACAGCCGCGGCCAGGTGTGGGAGTGCGACCCCACCGGCAGCCCGCCCGGGCGTGGCGCTGCCCGCCCTCGGCACGTGGCGGCACGAGGCCGTGGCCGTCGACCCCGACGGCGAGGCGCTGTACCTGACCGAGGACGACCCCGCCGGGCGCCTGTACCGGTTCACGCCGTCGGCCTACCCCGACCTGACCGCCGGCCGGCTCGACGCCGCCGTCGTCGCCGCCGACGGGGCCGTGACCTGGGTGGAGGTGAGCGACCCGTCAGCCGCATCCGTCCTCGTGCACGACCAGGTGCCCGAGGCCACCGTGTTCCCCGGCAACGAGGGCATCTGGTACCACGACGGCGGGATCGTGTTCACCAGCAAGGTCGACAACCGGGTCCACGCCATCGATCTGGCGGAGGAGCGCTACTCGCTGCTGTGGGACGGCTCGTCGACCGACCCGCTGTCCGGCGTCGACAACGTCACGGTGGCGGCCGGGTCCGGGGACGTGTTCGTGGCCGAGGACGGCGGGAACATGGAGCTCGTCCTCATCACCCCCGAGGGCGACGTCGTCCCCTTCGCCCGGGTGGCGGCGCCCGAACACGAGGGCAGCGAGGTCACCGGACCCGCGTTCTCGCCCGACGGCACCCGCCTGTACTTCAGCTCGCAGCGGGGTCCGACCCCCGGCACCCTCGCCGAGATCGCCGGCGACCGCGGCCTGACCGAGACCACCCACGACGGCGGCATGACGTTCGAGATCACCGGCCCGTTCCGCGGCGGTGACGGCGAGACCGCGACGCCGTCCCCGGCCACCACCCTGGCCGATGCCGCCGCCCCGTCGGACGGCTCAGGGCGACGGCGACGGCGACGGCACGCCGGCGCTCGTCGCCGGGGGCGCGGCCGTCGTCGCGCTCGGCGCCGTGGGCGCGGGGGCCTGGTGGCTGCGCCGCCGGGGCGCGTCGGGCTAGAGGGCCAGGACGAGCACGAGCAGCACGATGACGACAGCCGCCACGGCCGCCACGATCACCCAGCGGTTCGCGCCCTGCGCGCCGGCCGCGGGCTGGGAGCCTTCCTCGACGTAGGCCCGGAACATCGCCGTGTCGGCGCCCGGGTCGTCGCTCTCGTCCGGTGACATGGGCTGATGGTACGCCGGACGTCCCCCTGGACGGGGGATCGCGGCGTCGGTGACGCCCCGGGCGACAGGCGGGGAGAAGCCAGCCGCCCGGGGCATCACAACCGCCGGCGGCGCCAGGCCGCCGCCAGCTCTCGCAGCGCCCCGGCGCCGTCGCCCTCGAAGGACGAGCCGTGCATCACGGCCAGTGTCCGGGGAGCCAGGTCGGCGAGGCCGTCCAGCGCCGCAGGGACCGCGTCGCCGGGCGCGGCCCAGCCCAGGACGTCCTCGGCCTCGACGGCGGCGTCCACCAGGTTGTCGCCGGTCACGGCCGGCCCGTCGCCCAGCTGGGCGAACAGGTCGCCGCACAGCAGGGTGCCGGTGGTCTGTTCGAACAGCACCTGCGCCTCGGCGTTGTGGGGCGCGTGCGGGGTGGGCAGGACGACGACCCGCCGGCCGCCGAGGTCCATGGCCTCGCCCGGAGCCAGCCGTCGGGGCAGCCGGTCGGCCAGGTCGTCGACCGACACCCGGCAGCCCTGCGCCCCGAACGCGACCTCCAGCCGGGGCGCCAGCTCCAGGTACTGGTTCACGGCCCCGCACTCGTCGGCCTCGACGTGCCCGAACGACAGCCACCGGAGGCGCTCGAGCGGGAGGACCCGCGCCACCGCCGCCGACGTCTCGGCGAAGCTGGCCCGGAGCCCGGTGTGGAACAGCAGGGGCTCCTCGGCCAGCACCAGGAACTGGTTGACCGTCAGGTCGCGGTCGCCCACGGCGTGGGGCAGGCACGTGGAGACGCGGTAGATCCCGTCCGCGATCTCGTCGACCCTGCTGTCGCCCATGGTCCGCTGCCCTCCCTCCGCCGTCCCGAACGCTGACGCGAATCCATTAGCGAACGCGAAGCGGCTGGTGACACCGGTTGACCACGCTCGGCGCCGGGAAGCCCTTTAGCCTGGCTGCCCACATGCCCCGCTCGTTCCGGTTCGAGCCACCCGAGCCCCGTCCCGGCTCGCTCACCCGGCCCCGGTTGCTGCGCGCTCTGCTCGGGCGGTGGGAGCACCGGGTGACGGTGGTCGTCGGCGGTCCCGGGCTCGGCAAGACCACCCTGCTGGCGCAGGCCGCGTCCGAGAACCGGCTGGCCCCCCGGGGCCAGGACGTGTGGATCGGGCTCGCACCTGGCGACGCCGACGGCGACGCCCTCGCCCGCGACGTGCTCGCCGCCGTCACCGCCCTGGCATCGGGAGATGCGCCGGCGCCCCCCACGGGCACGCGGGACGACGCGCCCAGCCCCGCGGTGGTCGCGGACGCGGTGTGGCGGCAGTCGCCGACCGCGTTGTGCCTGGTCATCGACGACGTCCACTGGCTCCCGCCGGGGTCGCCCGGTGCCCGATGGCTGACGGCCCTCGTCGACGCCCTGCCCGCCAACGGGCACGTGCTGGTCGCGGGCCGGTGGGCGCCGGCCATTCCGCTGGCCCGGCTGTCGAGCCAGGGCGCCGTGCTGCGCCTGGACGAGGACGACCTGCGCTTCTCCGAGGACGAGATCACCGGCTTCGCGGCCCGCCGCGGCCTGGACGTCGGGCGCTTCGGCGAGATCGGCGGCTGGCCCGCCATGGCCGAGCTGGCCGCCAGCGTCGACGGCGATCTGACAGGCGCCTTCCTGTGGGAGGAGGTGCTCGACCCGCTCGGGCCGGAGCGCCGCCGGGTGCTCGCCGTCCTGTCCGACCTCGGCGGCGCCGACGACGACCTCGCCGGTGCCGTGCTGGGTGGCCCCGTCGAGCTGGGCCAGGTGCTCGACGGCGTCCCGCTCGTCGCGGAGGGCGCGGACGGCTGGCGGGTGCCCCACCAGCTGTGGCGGACGGTCCCCGCCCTCGCGCTCGCCGCCGAGGACCGCCTGGCCGTCCGCCGTGCGGCCGTGGACCACCTGGTCGCCTGCGACCGCTACGACGAGGCGTTCGCGCTGGCGGGGGACGCCGGCCTCGACGACGTGCTGCCCGTGATCCTGCGGGCCGCCTCCATCGGCCCGCTGCGACCACCGGCCGGCCGGCTCGATCGCTGGCTCGCAGCCGTGCCACCGGACGTGCGGGACACGCCGGGAGTGGTCCTGGCCGCGGGCCTGCGCGCCGCGGTCGGGGCGCCGGTCGACGCCGTCGATCCCCTGCGTGCTGCGATCACCCGGTGCCGGGAGGCGGGCGACACGGACGGCGAGCTGGGCGCCATCGCGCCTGCTCGGCCGGGTCGCGTGGTGGCGGGGCGACGTGGCCCTGCTGGGCGAGCTGTTCCCGCGGGTCCTCGAGCTGGAGGCCGCCGAACACCGCGTCGCCCGCGCCATCGCCGGCGTCGGCCGGGCCCTGATCGCCGACCTCGAAGGCGACGACGACCAGGTCCTGGACCGCCTGGACGCCATCGAGCCCGGTGCCCTCGACGACGCATGGGAGGCCATGGCGGCCTGGCTGCGAGCGACGGTCGAGCTCGGTCGGGGCGATGCCGACCGGGCCATCGCGGTGCTCGACGCGGTGGCCCCCGCGTCCGATCCTGCGTTCCGGCTCACGGTCGAGGGCACCCGGACCACCGCCCGCTGGGCGCTCGGCCACGTCGACGAGATGATGGCCGCGCTCGATCCCCTGATGGAGCGGATCCGTGCCGCGGGCGTGATGCAGAACGTGATCGTCGGTCTCACGCAGGGGGCATACGCCCTGGCCGTCGGGGGTGACGTCGAGCGGGCACGCCGGTACCTGCTCGACGCCGAACGCATCGACGCCGACGGCGGCCGGGGCGGCAACGGCCGGATGGCGCTCGCCACCGCGGCCGTGCTGCTGGCCGAGGGCGACGAGGCGGAGGCCGCGACCGTGCTGGAGAAGGCGGTCGCCGCCGACGGCTCGTGCGGCGGCGGCGACCGCCGCACCTGGCGCAACGGCCTGGCCATGACGTACGTGCTGGTCCCGTCCACCCGCGAGTTCTGGGACACGCAACCGCTGCGCGGCCGCATCGCCCACATGCGGGAGCTGTCCTCCGCCGTTCGTCGCCGCCCGCGACGCCCGGCCCCTTCCCGACGTGGACGTGTCCGACCCCGCCCTGGTGCGGGCGAACCTCCACCACCGGTTCGCGGTCGAGCTGGCCCTGGCCCTGGAGGCGGCGGGGCGCCCGGAGGGCGGGGCCCTCCTCGAGGAGCTGGGCCCCGCCGGACGCGACGCCGTCCGAGAGGTCGCCGGTCGCCGCAGCCGCCAGACCCGGCCGGCCAAGTCGCTGCTGGCGGCGGTGCCCGCCCCTCCGCCGCACACGACCGGCATCGGGACCCTCGGCCCGCTGGAGATCGAGCGGGACGGCGAGCCCGTCACCGACCCCGACATACGCCGGGAGCGGGTGCGGGCCCTGCTCGCGTACCTGGTCAGCCACCGGACGACCACCCGGGCGGCCATCCTCACCGCCCTGTGGCCCGACCTCGACGAGCGGGCCGCGGCGAACAACCTGCGGGTCACCTTCACCTACCTGCTGCGGTTGCTGGAGCCGTGGCGCACGGCCCGCGAGTCCGCCTACTTCGTGCGGTTCGACGGGCCGGCCGTCACCCTCGTCACGGGCGAGCGCCTGCGCATCGACATCGACCGGTTCGACGACCACGTCGTCCGGGCCGGTCGGGCCGAGGCCGACGGCACCCCGTCGCTGGCGCTCGGACACCACCTGGCCGCGGTCGAGCTGTACCGGGGTGAGCTGCACGAGGGCGTCCCCGACGCCGAGTGGCTGATGCTGGAGCGCGAGCACTTCCGCGCCCGGTTCGTGGCCACGGCCACCCGGGCCGGCCAGCTGCTCGTCGGTCGGGGGGATCCCGACCAGGCCGAGCCGGTGGCCCGCCGCGCCGTCGAGGTCGACCCGTGGGCCGAGGAGGCCTACGGCGTGCTCGTGGCCGTGGCCCTTGCCCGGGGCGACCGCTCGGCCGCCCGCCGGGCGCTCGACCGGTCGCTGGCGGCGCTGGCCGACCTCGGCGTCGAGCCGTCGGCCGAGACCAGCCGGTTGCGGCGGCTCGTGCGCGGCGGCTGAGCCGCCGGGGGTCAGCCGCCGAAGGTGAAGATGTGCGCCACCTGTCCCTGCGTGGGGTCGAGCCGCACGTAGGGGGTCGGCCCGTCCCAGGTGTAGGTCTCGCCGGCCAGCTCGTCGCGCACCTGGAACGGACCCTGCCAGGGGACGCCGAGCGCTCCGAGGTCCAGGTGCAGGATCGTCTCCTGGGCGTTGTGCGGGTCGAGGTTGACCACCATCAGCACCGTGTCGCCCTCGTCCGGACCGCCCTTGGACCAGACGAGGAACTGCTCGTTGCTGGACCCGTGGAACCGCACGTTGCGCAGGAACCGGAACGCCGGGTGCGCCCGCCGGATCTCGTTGACCGGGTGATGAGCGGGCGTCATCGAGTCGGCCCCGGCCCAGTCGCGTCGCCGGATCTCGTACTTCTCGGAGTGCAGGTACTCCTCGTTGGTGTCGCTGGCGGGCTCGTTCTCGAACAGCTCGTAGCCGCTGTACATGCCGTAGCTGGGCACCAGCGTGGCGGCCAGCACGAACCGCAGGAGGAAGGCCGCGGGCGGCCCGTGCCGCAGCGGCCCGGACAGGATGTCGGGCGTGTTGGGCCAGAAGTTGGGCCGCATGTAGTCCGCGGTGGGGCCGTAGGCGAGCTCGTTGCACGTAGTCGCGCAGCTCCCAGGCCGCGGTGCGCCACGTGAAGTACGTGTAGGACTGCGTGAAGCCCACCTCGGCGAGCTTGGCCATGACCTTGGGTCGGGTGAACGCCTCGGACAGGAAGATCACGTCGGGGTGGTCCCGCCGTATCCGGTCGATCAGCCAGGCCCAGAACGCGATCGGCTTGGTGTGCGGGTTGTCGACGCGGAAGATGCGGACGCCCTGGCCGATCCAGTACCGCAGGACGTCCCGGCACGCCTTCCAGAGCGCGACGCGGTCGGCGTCGCGCTCGGGCCAGAAGTTCATCGGATAGATGTCCTGGTACTTCTTGGGCGGGTTCTCCGCGTAGCGGATGCTGCCGTCGGGACGCTGCCAGAACCACTCCGGATGCTCCGAGACCCAGGGATGATCGGGCGAACACTGCAGCGCGTAGTCGAGCGCCACCTCCAGGCCGCGATCGGCGGCCTCGGCGCAGAACCGCCGGAACTCCTCGATCGAGCCCAGCTCCGGGGCGATCGCCGTGTGCCCGCCCTCGGCCGCGCCGATCGCCCATGGGCTGCCGGGGTCGCCCGGTCGCGGGTCGAGCGTGTTGTTCGGCCCCCTTGCGGCTCGTCACGCCGACGGGGTGGATGGGCGGCAGGTAGACGACGTCGAAGCCCATGTCCGCGATCGCCCCGAGCCGCTTCGCCGCGCCGGCGAAGCCACCCTCGGAGCGGGGGAACAGCTCGTACCAGGCGCCGTAGCCACCGCGCAGCCGGTCGACCCACAGCCGGCGTGCCGGGGTCGAGGTCACGTCCGCATCCGGCACCCCGGCCACCAGCGAGGCCACCCGGTCGTCGAGGCCGGCGTTGAGCCGCACCTGCAGCGTGCAGGCCGTCCGCCGCAGGCCGGCCACCGCCTCGACCACCCGGCCCCGGTCCCGCGCCGGGACCCTGCGGGGCCAGCGACTCGAGGATGCGGGCGCCCTCCTCCAGCTCCAGCTCCAGGTCGTCGCCCGCTGCCGCCTTGATCTCGACGTCGTGCCGCCAGGTGGCGAAGCGGTCCCGCCAGGCCTCGATCACGAACTCGTGACGACCCGTGTCGGTCGCCGTGAGAGAGCCCTCCCAGCGGTCGTTGATCAGCGGCGTCAGCGGCGCCTCCTGCCAGCGGGACTTCCCGGCCCGCCGCCACCGGACCCGGGCCGCCAGCAGGTCGTGGCCGTCCCGGAAGATGTCCGCCGACACCGGTATCCGCTCGCCGACCACCGCCTTGGCGGGGAAGTCGGCGCGGGGAGTGGCGGGGCGGACGGTGTCGATCGTTATGCGGCCGAGCACGCTCCCAGGGTAGGCACAGGGCGGCTACACCCGGCCACGTGCCGCCTGCACGTACGGGGCGACCGGGCTCAGCTGCAGCCATCGGGGCAGGCCGGCGACGATCCAGCGCGGACCGGAGAACTCGATCGAGCCGGCCTTGACCGCGTCGAGCAGGTCGATCTCGCCCTCCCACATCCGGTACATCGTGGCCAGGTCCGAGCGCAGCACGGCGTCCACCTCGAAGCCGGGGTCCGTGTAGCAGACCGAGGCGTCGCCCGGCTCGATCACCAGCCAGAACACGCGTCGCCGGTCGGCGATCTCGACCTGGATCACCGCCCGCCGGGCGAGCTCGGACGTGTCGATGCGGCCGTGCAGCCACCACATCAGCACCTCCGGGTCGAGCTCCTCCGGCCTCGGGTCGCCGAAGGCGTGCCGCGCCCCCCACTCCGCCAACCCGAACACGAGCGGCCGCAGGTCCTCGCCCGCCGGGGTGAGCACGTAACCGCCCTCGCCCCGGACCACGAGCCCGGCCGCCTCCATCTGGCGCAGCCGGCGGGCCAGCAGACCCCGCGACAGGCCCGGCAGGCCTCTCGCCAGGTCGTTGAAGCGGCTGGCGCCGTTCAGCATCTCCCGCACCAGCAGGAGCGTCCAACGCTCGCCCAGGACCTCCACCGCACGGACGATCGGGCAGT
Organism: uncultured Acidimicrobiales bacterium; assembly: GCA_963759225.1. Lineage (GTDB taxonomy): Bacteria > Actinomycetota > Acidimicrobiia > Acidimicrobiales > VFJN01 > ZC4RG19. The sequence goes on from CAVWYL010000015.1 coordinate 35,546, forward strand.
ACTGCGCATAGGTCCGCATGGTTCACATCTTGCACTACCCGGAGCCCGGGAGCGTCTTTACGGTCGTCAGGACAACACCTACAGGAGGCGGATCCATGACATCGACCATCGACGCTCCCCCCGGGGCCACGGGCACCTATCCGACGGCCGTGCGGCCGGACGACACGAGGTTCGTGGGCCTGGCCGCCGAGGTCGGCGCCGTGGCGGCCCGCCATGCGGGGGACCACGACCGGGACGCAACGTTCGTGTCCGAGGCGTACGAGGCCATGCGTGAGGGCGGGTACCTGGCCATGGCCGTGCCCGAGGACCTCGGCGGGGGCGGCGCGACGCTGCGCCAGGTCTGCTACGCCCAGGCCGAGCTGGCTCGCCACGACGGAGCCACCGCTCTCGCCGCGGCCATGCATCAGTACCTGACCCTCATGCAGGGCTTCCGCCGGCGCGTCGGCGCCCCGGACGCCGAGGGCGTCCTGCGCCGGATCGCCGGCGAGGGCATCGTGATCGCCACCAGCGGTGGCTCCGACTGGCTGTGGCCGAGCACCGTCGCCGAACCGGCTTCCGACGCCGAGGACGCACCCTTGCGCGTGACAGGGCGCAAGGTGTTCTGCAGCCAGTCGCCCGGAGCGACGGTGGTGGCGACCTGTGCCGTGGTCGGCGAGCCCGGGAACGGCGCCGAGGTCGTGCACTTCTCCGTCCCGCTGGGCGCCGACGGCGTCCGGCTCGAGGAGACGTGGGACACCCTCGGCATGCGCGGCACCGCCAGCCACGACGTGGTGATGGAGGACGTGATCGTCCCCCGTGAGCGGATCATCGGCCGCCGGCCGTACGGCGAGTTCGGCGTGCCGCTGGCGGCCGCGGTCGTGCACTTCGGCCCGGTCGTGGGCGCGACGTACTACGGCATCGCCGCCGGGGCCCGCGACCGCGCCGTCGAGTCGGCGATGGCCGCCGCCCGCGGGCCCCGGGCGCTCGCCGAGCTGCCCCGGGTCCAGCGCCAGGTCGGGCTCATGGACGTGACCCTGCGCACGGCATGGTGGGGCCTGTTGGGCGCCATCGACGAGCTCGGCGACGACTACACCGTCGGACCCGAGGCGATGAACACGGTGATGGTCGCCAAGCGCCAGGCGGTCATGGGCGCGATCGAGGTCGTCGACCTGGCCATGGACGTCATCGGCGGCCGGTCGTACTTCCGGCGCGCCGGACTCGAGCGGGCGTTCCGGGACGTGCGGGCGGGCACGTTCCACCCGTTCACGCCGGAGGTCACGCTGAGCTACGCGGGCAAGCTCGCCCTCGGCGACACCGGCGCCTCGGAGTAGGGCGGGGGCGGCCCGGCCGGTCACCCGGCCGGGCTCCGCCACGCTCGGCGGGTGAATCGTCGATGAATCGAGGGCCCGATCGACCCCCTCCAGGGGCGCGGACGGGCTCGCGGTCACTACGGTGCGCGAACGATGAAGGCATTGCGCAGCTTCACTGTCCGCCCGTCTCTCCCCGCCGAGCTCTCGGCGCTCGAGGAGTTGGCGTTCAACCTGCGGTGGTCCTGGGACGACCAGACCCGTGACCTGTTCCGCTGGGTGGACCCCGACCTCTGGGACGCCAGCGTGCACGACCCCGTCCGCCTGCTGGGCCTGGTGTCGCGCGAGCGGCTCGACGCCCTCGCCCGCGACGCCGGGTTCAAGCGGTTCCTCGGCGAGGTGCGCAGCGAGCTCCAGCGCTACCTCGACGGCGAGCGCTGGTTCCAGGCCAAGGGCGACAGCCCCCTCGGGCTGGTGGCGTACTTCTCGCCCGAGTTCGGCATCGCCGAGGCGGTGCCCCAGTACTCCGGGGGCCTGGGCGTGCTCGCCGGCGACCACCTGAAGTCGTCCAGCGACCTCGGCGTGCCGCTCGTGGGTGTCGGCCTGCTGTACCGGCACGGCTACTTCCGGCAGAGCCTCGATGCCGACGGTTGGCAGCAGGAGCGGTACCCGCTGCTCGATCCGCACGTCATGGCGCTGACCCGGTGCGAGGGCGTGCGCGTGGAGGTGGATCTCGCCGCCGACGAGCTGCCGCTGGTCGCACAGGTGTGGAAGGCCGACGTCGGCCGGGTGCCGCTGTACTTCCTCGACGCCGACGTCGAGGAGAACTCCGACGACATCCGCAGCGTCACCGACCGCTTGTACGGCGGCGACACGGAGCACCGACTCCGCCAGGAGATCCTGCTCGGCATCGGGGGCGTCCGGGCCCTGCAGGCCGTCGGCATCGAGGCGCAGGTGTTCCACACGAACGAGGGTCACGCCGGGTTCCTCGGGCTGGAGCGCATCCGCCAGCTCGTGATCGGCGAAGGCCTCACCTATGCCGAGGCGATCGAGGCGGTGCGCGCCGGGTGCATCTTCACCACCCACACACCCGTACCGGCCGGCATCGACCGGTTCCCACTCGAGCTGATGGACAAGTACTTCGGCCGCTGGTGCGACGAGGTCGGCGTCAAGATCGGTGACCTGCTCGCCCTCGGCCACCGGCCCGGCGACGAGGCGGACGAACCGTTCAACATGGCGGTCATGGGCCTGCGCCTCGCCGGCAGGTCGAACGGCGTGGCGCAGCTCCACGGTGAGGTCAGCCGCGACATGTTCGGCGACCTCTGGCCCGATCTCGAGTCCGACGAGACACCCATCGGCTCGATCACCAACGGCGTCCACGCCCACACCTGGACCTCGCCCGAGATCACCGACGTGCTGTCCCGCTACGTGCTGCCCGAGTGGGACGAGGCCGGGTCCGACCTCTGGGCCCGCATCACCGAGGCGCCCGACGACGAGTTGTGGCGCGCCCGCGAGCAGGCGCGGGAGCGGCTGGTCACGTTCGTCCGCCGCCGCCTCAAGGAGGCGTCGGCCGGTCGTGGCATCACCGGTTCCGATGTGGCCTGGACCGACGAGGTGCTCGACCCCCGCGTGCTGACGATCGGCTTCGCCCGGCGGTTCGCCACCTACAAGCGGGCCACGCTGCTGCTGTCGCAGCCCGACCGGCTGCGGGCGCTGCTGCTGTCGCCGGACCGCCCGATGCAGCTCGTGTTCGCCGGCAAGGCCCACCCGGCCGACGAGCAGGGCAAGGAGATGATCCGCCAGATCGTCGCCTTCTCGTCGGACCCGGAGATCCGTCACCGCATCGTGTTCGTCGACGACTACGACATCGCCGTGGCCCGCGCCCTCTACCAGGGCTCGGACGTGTGGTTGAACAACCCGCGCCGCCCCCAGGAGGCATGTGGCACCTCGGGCATGAAGTCGGCCCTGAACGGCGGGCTCAACCTGTCGATCCTCGACGGGTGGTGGCACGAGATGTTCGACGGCGACAACGGCTGGGCCATCTCGTCGGCCGAGGACGTGGAGGACCTCGAACGACGGGACCGCCTCGAAGCCAGGCGCTCTGTTCGATCTGCTGGAACGCCAGGTCGTGCCGCTGTTCTACGAGCGTTACGGCGGTCCTGTTCCCCGCCGGTGGCTGAAGAAGGTCCGCCGGTCGCTGTCGTCGCTGGGCCCGCAGGTCACGGCATCGCGGATGGTGGCGGACTACGTCGAGGAGCTGTACGAGCCGACCGCGGCGCGTACCGACCTGCTCTCGACGGACAGCCACTCCCGCGCCCGAGCGCTCGCGGCCTGGAAGGACCGTGTCCGAGAGGCCTGGCACGGCGTGCACGTCGACCGCGTCGAGGGGGACATGACGAGTGCCGACCTCGGTGGCTCCCGCACGGTGGAGGCCGTCGTGGCCCTCGGGACGCTCGCCCCCGACGACGTCGACGTTCAGCTGGTGCACGGCCCCGTGGGCCAGGCCGACGAGCTGACCGAGCGCACGATCGTGTCGATGAGCCCGGACGGAAACGTCGAGGACGACCACGCCCGCTATCTCGGCTCGCTGCGAACGGAACGGGCCGGCCGCTACGGGTTCACCGTGCGCATCGTCCCCCGTCACCCCGACCTCGTCAGCCCTGCCGAGCTCGGCCTGGCTGCCTGGGCCTGAATCGCGGCGGACGAACCACCCCGTCAGATCGGCCTGCGGCCGACGCCCGGTGCGACCGGCGGCCGGCCGCAGGCAGATCAGCGCCCGACGAAGGACGCCTTGCCCGGGCCGTGCTCCAGGAAGGATGCGACGCCGATGCGGGCGTCCTCCGTGGCGAACACCTCGGCGAAGAGCTGCTGCTCCAGCTCGACGCCGGCCGACAGGGTGCCGTCGAAGCCCTGATCGATGGCGCGCTTGGCCAGCCCCTGCGCGACGACGGCACCAGACGCCAGCTCTGACGCCCGCGCCATGACCCGGTCGTTCAACTCGTCGTTGGGGACGACCTCGTCGACCAGCCCGATGCGCAGCGCCTCGTCCGCGCCGACCTGCCGGCCGGTGAGGATCAGCTCCTTGGCGCGTGCGGGGCCGACCAGGCGCGCCAGCCGTTGCGTGCCACCTCCGCCCGGGATGATGCCCAACAGGATCTCGGGCTGACCGAGCTTGGCCCGCTGCCCCGCGATGCGCAGGTCGCAGGCAAGCGCCAACTCGCAGCCGCCACCCAGGGCGAACCCGGAGATCGACGCGATCACGCACCGGGGAATGTGGGCGACGGCGTCCAGCGCCCGGACGAAGGCGCCACCGACCACCCTCGCCTCGTCCGGCCCACCGAACTCGGAGATGTCGGCCCCGGCCGCGAACAGCCGATCGCCCCCCGTGACGACGACCGCGCCCGGCGGCTGCTCGGTCAACCCGACCGCTGCCGCCTCGAGCTGACCCAGCAGCACGCTCGACAGAGCGTTGACCTTGGGGTTGTCGAGCGTGATGACGGCCACGCCGTCGCTGCGTCGCTCGACGTGCACGAGCGGACTCTCGGAGGACATGGACCCCGACCCTACGCGCCCACCCCGGCGAGCGGCGCAGCCCGGTGAGCGTCTCGGTTCCTTTCTCGGCTCGCTGTTGTCATACGAACTCATGTTCGCTACTCTAACTCCATGACCTCCCCTCTTCAACAAGGAGTTGCTGTTTACACTAATTTTCTATGTTTTCCTTGCATTTTCCATGATTTGGACGATCCACCGAGCCATCTCGTGCCGCACGAGGCGTCGGCCGAGCGGGCGCGCTGGCATTGCCCCATGTCGCCCTGGAGTGGGGCCAGCGCTCGACGTCGATGCGCTGCGGCGCCAGGACGGGTCAGGCCGGATCGATGCCGAGCAGTTCGTCGGCCGCGCTCCAGGGGTCGAGATCGCCCGACGCGACCGAGTCCGCCAGTTCCTCGGCGCGGGGGCTGGTCGTCATCGACCGCGCCCGGCGGAGCAGCTCTGCTGCCACGAGCCGGGTCACTTCCTCGGCGGCGCGGCGGTGGCGTCGTTGTGCGAGCTCGCCGGTCTCGACGAGGTGCGCCCGGTGATCCGCGATCGCCTGCCGCAGATCGGCAACTCCGGTTCCCGACGTGGCCGTGGCACACACGACCGGCGGACGCCAGGCGCCGTCGCCCGGCACGGCCGCCCGCGAGTCCGGCAGTGCGATGTCGAGCATGCGCTCGAGGTCTCGTGCGGTCTCCTGGGCGCCCGGGCGGTCGGCCTTGTTCACCACGAACACGTCCGCGATCTCCATCAGCCCGGCCTTGTTGGCCTGGACGGCGTCGCCCCACCCCGGATTGACGATCACCAGCGTCGTGTCGGCCTGTCCGACGACCTCGACCTCGACCTGGCCGACACCGACGGTCTCGAGGATCACGAAGGGATAGCCGGCCGCCGTGAGCACGCGCACCGCCTCGGGAGCCGCGACCGCCAGACCTCCGAGATGCCCGCGGGTTGCCATCGAGCGGATGAAGACGCCGTCGTCGAGCGCGTGATCACCCATGCGGACGCGGTCGCCCAGGATGGCACCGCCCGAGAACGGCGACGAGGGGTCGATCGCCAGCACCGCGACCCGCTCGCCCTCGGTCCGGATGACGTCGACCAGCGCGCTGGTCAGCGTCGACTTGCCCGCACCCGGCGCGCCGGTGACGCCGACGGTGTAGGCGTCACCCCTGCGGCCGTGGAGCGCCTTGCCCACAGAGCGTGCACCATCGCCGCCGCGTTCGACGAGCGACAGGACCCGGGCCAGCGCGGCCCGGTCGCCATCGGCCGCGGCAGCGACGAGGTCGTCGGCAGAGGGGCCGGGCACCGCCGAACGCTACCCCTGTCGGACCGTCGCGCCGTCCGGCTAGAGGCCGAGCCCCACCGACGTCTCGGTCGGTGCGCCGACGTCGACGACCTCGGTGACGCCGGGCACCCGGTCCTTGAGGATGCGCTCGATTCCGGCCTTGAGGGTGACGGTCGAGGCAGGACACGAGACACAGGCACCCACGAGCTCGACCGACACGACGCCGGTCTCCTCGTCGACGCCGCGCAGGAAGATGTCGCCGGCGTCGGCCTGGATGGCCGGGCGGATCACCTCGATGACCTCGCTGACCTTGTCGGTATCGATCAACCTGGACTCCCTCGGACTGGGCGCGTGGAATCGTCGCGGAAAGGCTTCACCTGGAGCAACACCGGGTGGGCGGACCATGTTCCTCACGGCCACGGAATAGCGCCCATGGTCACGGTCTGGGAACCTGAACCCCGTGGCAGAGGTGGCGGTTCCGGTAGTTGCGCACCAGGGCGGGTGGGACGAGCTGCTCATGGTGCTGGTGCCGATCATCATCTTCGCCGTCCTGCTGGTGATCGCCAACCGCCGGGCGAGCAACCTGGAGCAGCGAGAGGGCGGGGGCGAGTCCGCCAACGGCACCGACGGACTTGCCGGGAACCCTCCGGAGGCGTCGGCCGGGGGCGACCGGTAGCCGGACGTGCCCCGGTTCAGCGTCACGAGGACCGTCGACCGCGACACGGCCGAGCGACTGCTGCTGCCCCGGGACGATCTGGTGGCCGAGATCGCGCTCGAAGCGGCGACCACGGGGCCGTCGGCTGCCGCCGTCGATGCCGGCGACCGAGCGTGCACCCCTGCCAGAGAGTCGGACCTTCGGGCTCGGGGGCGGGCCGTTCGAGCGGTACGAGCGGACCGTCGTGGTGTCGGAGGCGACCCCGACGGACCCGTCCGACCGATCGGGAGAGACCACTGGATCCGTCTCCGTCGTGCAGACGGTCGACTTCCGGCTGCCCCCCGGGACCTGGTCGTTCCTGATGGACCGGGTGTTCCGGTCGGCGCTGCGCAAGGGCCTCGCGACCGGGTCGGGCTCCTCGCGGCGCCTGCCGTGGTGGTTCCCACCGCAGCGTCCGGAAGCCCGGGCCGCGACCGTGCTGGGGTTGCTCGCCACCCTGTCGCTCGTGGTCGGGTACCACGGCACCCTGCTCACCCAGACGATGACGTTCGCGGCCGACGAGTTCGGCGCGGGAACGGCCGCGCAGGGGAACGCATTCGCTGCCGTGCGGATCGGCGGGCTCCTCGCCATCGTGTTGGGAGCGGCGGCGGACCGGCGGGGCCGGCGGCTGATCCTGACGCTGTCGTTGCTGACTTGCGTGGTCTCGACCGTGCTCGGCGCACTCGTCCCCTCACTGGCGCTGCTGGCCGCCACCCAGACGGTCAACCGCGGGGCGTGGGCGGCCTCGAGCCTGCTGCTGGCGATCATCGCCGTGGAGGAGATGCCGGCGGGTGCCCGGGCCCACGCGCTCAGCCTCCTGGCCATGACCGGGGCGCTCGGGGCGGGGTTCGCCGTATGGCTCCTTCCGGTGGCGGACATCGGGGCCAAGGGCTCCGCCTATTGGCGCCTGCTGTTCGTGTTCCCGCTGGTGTTCGTGCCCGTGATCGTCCGGTTCGGGCGCCTGATCCCCGAGAGTCGGCGCTACGAGCGTCCGCACCGCAACGTGGCCTTCGCCGGGCACTACTGGCGGCTGCTGCTGCTTGCCTCCACGTCCTTCCTGTTCAACGTGTTCATGGCACCGCAGTCCCAGTTCCGCAACGAGTTCCTGCGCAACGAGCGCGGCATGGGCGCAGCGGACGTCTCGCTGTTCATCCTCGTGACGTCGACCGTGGCGGGGCTCGGCATCATCGTCGGCGGCCGGCTGGCCGACACCCGGGGCCGGCGGATGGTGGCGGCGTCCGCCGTGGTCGTTGCGACCATCTTCATCACCTTGTCGTTCAGCCTCGACGGGGCCGGGATGTGGCTCACGGCCACGGCCGGGGGGATCTTCGCCGCGGGCCTCGTGCCCACCATCGGGGTCTATGGGCCCGAGCTGTTCCCGACGTCGCTGCGGGGACGGGCGAACGGGATCATCACCACGGTGGCCATGGGCGGCAGTGTCATCGGACTGGCGGCTGCCGGGCACCTCGAGGAGTCCCTGGGCTCCTTCATGCAGGCACTGGGTGTGCTGGCGATCGCTCCCCTGCTCATGGCGGTCGTCATCGTGGCCTGGTTCCCCGAGACCGCCCGCCGGGAGCTGGAGGACATCAACCCCGAGGACCGCCTCGACGGCGACGAGGGCGACGCCGTGGCGCGAGAAGGTGGGCGACCGCCCTCCGCCGCTGCCTCGTTTGACATCACGCCCAGCGGTTAGCTTCTGCACATGAACCGCAAGCGGCGCGGGGCCGCCGCGGCGGGGATTCTGCTGATTTGGGGACGGCGTGTTCGGGCGGCGACAGCGGCAACGAGCTCGACCTCTCCCCTCCTGCGGACTCCCCGTTCGCAGAGCTCGACAGTGACGGAGGCATCGACGTCCGGCGGGCCGAGACGTACCACGTCGCGGATGCGGTCGGGGACACGCTCGTGGTGCGGTCCGCGCCGCAGGACACCGCCGACGAGATCCGGACGCTGTCGGCCGCGGACGAGGTGAGCGGCGAGGTCGTGTGCCTCGTCGACCAGGAGCTCGGAGACTGGATCGCCGTCTACCTGCCGTCGGGGCCGAGCGGGAGCATCGGGTGGATCGAACGTGACGATGTCACGCTGAGTCGCCACCAGTACCGGATCGAGGTCGACCGGACCGCCCACACGCTGACGGTCTTCACCGGGGAGGACGAGACGCTGTCGGTGCCGGTCGCCATCGGCCCGGACGCCCCGGCCGCCGGGTCCAACCTCTTCATCAAGGACCTGGTGCAAACGCCTGACCCGATGGGGCCCTACGGCACGTACGCGTACGGGCTGTCGGGATCGTCCAACCGCTACGACACGTTCCTCGGGGGAACCGGGGTCGTCGCGCTGCACGGAATCGACGATCCGGCGCTGCTCGGCCGCGACATCGACCGGGGTGCCATCGCTGTCGACACGGCGACGGTCGTCAACCTGGTCGAATCCATCGGCCTGCCGCTGGGCACGCCCGTCCAGGTCGTCGAGACGGCGGCCGGGGACTAGAGGGCCGCGGCCCAGTCGACCACCGCGGCGGCCACGGCGGCGTCGGCGCCCTTGAGGTCATGGCGTCCGCCGTCGATCCAGACGTGGGTGACCGGGCCGACGATCGTGGCCGTGTGGGCCTCCATCTCCTCCGGAGTGCCGAACGGATCGCGGGTGCCGGACACGAACAGGCACGGGACCGTGATGTCCGGTAGGTGCTCGATGCGCAGGCGGTCGGGCTTGCCCGGTGGGTGCAGGGGATAGGCGATCAGCGCCAGCCCGGCGGCGGGCAGGCCCTCGGCGACGGCCATCGAGCACATGCGGCCGCCCATGGAGCGCCCCCCGAGCACCAGCCGGTCCGGCGCGACACCCGCCGACGTCGCGAGCAGCTCGGCTTCCTCGCGGACGCAGGCGATCAGCTTCGGCGCCCGGTCAGGGGCCCGCCGCCCCTCCCGCCGGTACGGGAAGTCGGCGCGGACGACGGGGATGTCGAGGGCGGCGGTGAGCGCACGGTCGACGGCGACGAGGGCAGGGGTGTCGCGGCCCGCGCCGGCACCCGGGAAGAACAGCGCGCCGCCGACGGTCATCCGGCGAGCAGGATGCGGCGGGCTTCGCTCAGCTCGGCGAGGCGATCGGCGGCCTCGCCGCGGTCGCCGCCGTGGTCCGGGTGCGCGGCCCGCACCAGGTCCCGGAACCGGCGCTGCACCGCCCGGCGGGCCGGGCGCTGGCCACCGGCCAGCTCGAGCACACCCAGTGCCCAGGACACCGGGTCGCGGTAGGCGTCGGCGGACCAGTCGTGGTGACGGGCCAGCCCGGACAGCATGGCGACGAGCCCGCCGTCGATGGCGCCGGTCCAGCGCATGGCCTTGCGGATCGCCTCCATCACGCGGTTGCGCGCCCCGAGGGGCAGCTCCCCTGCGGCGTACACGGCGGCGAGGATGTGCTGGGCGGACGAGCCCTTGTCGTCGAGCTCGAAGGTCAGCTCCTCGCCGTCACCGCGCAGCCGGTGCACGCTGCGTTGCAGGCCGATCCGGTCGACCTGCAAGCGGTGGCGCAGCCGGGGCTGGGGGATGCGGTAGCCGGCCTCCAACTGGCGGGTGAGGCGGTCGAGGTCGTCGAACATGTCGGGATCGAGCGCCGGCATGTGGGCCGCCACGACGCCGCCGAGCAGGATGCCGCCGAAGCCGGGCGCAGGCGTGACCGGCAGGTCACGGTTGCCCAGCGCCACCCGGCGGGTGGGGGCGATGGGCCGGGAGTGGAAGACCTCCAACTCGGCCAGGATCACGGGCGCAGCCTAGTGGTGCGACCCGTCGCTCCAGCGCATCGCCGCGGGCGCAGACTGAAGGGGCCAGCACGCTGCGAAACCCGTCGGACCTTCCCGCCCGTGGTCCGACGGGCGGACCCAAGACGAGCTCGACGCACGGGTGGAGGGCCGGACGGAGCTCAGCGGATCCCGCTGGGCAGCGCCCCGGGACACCCGCGGGCGACGGTGCCGGCGGGCTTGGCGGCTCGCCCCACGGGGCCGGTCGGACGACGGTGCCGGCCTTGCCGTGCTCGCCGGACCCGGCCAACGGGCGGATCGCAGTCGAACGGCGGCGGCCTTGCAGCACTGGCTGGACCGGGCCAACGGGGGGCCGCAGTCCGGTCGGACGGCGGTGCCGGCCTTGCCGTCGTCGACGGACCCAGCCGCCGGACCGGGGCGATCTGTCAGACGAAGGGGCGTAGGGCGGTGCGGAGCTCGCGGGACTGGGACTCGACCTCGTCCTCGTCGATCGTGTCCTCGCTGAGCAGATCGCCCAGCTCGGCGACGCGTTCGCACAGGTGCTTCCACTGGGCCGGGTCGACGCCGTACGGGGCCGGCTCGCCGGCATCGACCGTCAGGGCGGCCTGGGCCATGGCGATCGTGCCCTCGTGGTCGCCGCCGTCGTGCTGCAGGCGGTCGGCGGCCACGAAGATCGAGCCCAGCAGCTCGGCGCCGCCCGCGCGCCGTCGTCGTCCTCCGGCGACAGCTGGTCGGGGTGGGCGACCTTGTCGAACAGCTCGTCGGTCGTCTCCTCGTCGTCGGCGTAGACGAACAGCTCGTCGGTGTCGCTGCTCCACGAGTAGTCGATCCCTGCGGCCGCCAGGGCGTCGGCCAGGTCGCTGAGCTGGTCGTCCTCCCACTCCGACATGTCGTAGGCGACCTGGTCACGGTCCGCGTCGAGCGGCTCCATCTCCTCGGTCGAGCCGCCGTCGACGATGTCGAGGATGTTCTCGACCGGGCCGACGTCCTCGGCCGCGACCTGCAGGGTGGTGCCCTCCCACCCGAACGGGATCGTCGCCTCGCGCAGGCGGTCGCCGACCGCCTGGCGCTCCATCTCGCTCCAGTCGTCCAGGTCGTACAGCGCCTCGTCGCCCTCCACCGCATCGGACGCCGAAGCCGAGCCGCCGCCGTCGCCTCGCCGTCGGGCGGGCGGATCGTCGGGCTCCGCGGGGAGGCCGGCGACGCTGACACCGTCGATCGTGTCGTCCTCGCCCTGGTTGTACGGATCCGAGAGTTGGCCCACGGAGCACATCTAACCAGGCCGACTATCTTCCCCGCATGACCGAGAAGCAGCGCCCCGACCGCAACCTGGCCATGGAGCTCGTGCGCGTCACCGAGGCAGCGGCGCTGGCCGCCTCCCGGTGGATGGGCCGGGGCGACAAGAACGGCGCGGACGGCGCCGCGGTCGACGCCATGCGCATCGTGCTCGACAGCGTGCCCATGGACGGCATCGTCGTCATCGGCGAGGGCGAAAAGGACGAGGCCCCCATGCTCTACAACGGCGAGCGGGTCGGCGACGGCAGCGCCACCCCCACCGACGTCGCCGTCGACCCCATCGACGGCACCACGCTCACCGCCCTCGGCCGCGGCAACGCGCTCGCCGTCATCGCCGTGTCCGAGCGCGGCACCATGTACGACCCCGGTCCGTGCGTCTACATGGAGAAGATCGCCGTCGGGCCCGAGGGCGTCGGCGTCGTCGACCTCACCCGCACCGTGGCCGAGAACGTCGAGGCGCTCGCCAAGGCCAAGGGGACCACGCCCCGCGACATCACCGCCGTCATCCTCGACCGGCCCCGCCACGAGGAGCTGATCGCCGAGGTGCGGGCCACCGGCGCCCGCATCCGGCTCATCCCCGACGGCGACGTGGCCGGCGCCATCTCCACCGCGTGGTCGGACTCGGGCGCCGACATCCTCTTCGGCATCGGCGGCACGCCCGAGGGCGTCATCGCGGCCGCCGCCCTCAAGTGCATGGGCGGCGAGCTGCAGGGCCGCCTCTGGCCCCGCAACGACGAGGAGCGCACCGCGGCGCTCGACGCCGGCTACGACCTCGGACGGGTGCTCACGACCGACGACCTCGTCGGCGGCGACAACTGCTTCTTCGCCGCCACCGGCATCACCGACGGTGAGCTGCTGAAGGGGATCCACTTCTCCCGCCGCGGCGCCTCGACCCAGTCGCTGGTCATGCGGTCCAAGTCGGGCACCGTGCGCCTCATCAACGCCCAGCACCAGCTGTCCAAGCTGGCCAGGTTCTCGGCCATCGACTTCAACTAGCGGACGTCCTGCGGGCCAGCCGGGCCGCGACCCGGCGCTTCAGGCTCCGCGGCACCGGGGTCGCCGCCGCCACCAGCAGCTGGTTGAGCCCGCCGGGTACGTGCCACGCCTTGCCGGCGCGGGTGGCGTCGAGGGCGGCCTCCGCCACGTCCTCCGCCGACTGCCACGCGGGCCCGGGGATCGGGCGCCCCTCGATCCCCGCCCGCTGGGCGAACTCCGTGCGCGTGTACCCGGGCAGCACCGTCGTCAGCGACACGCCGGTGCCGGCCAGCTCGCCGTGCACGGCCTCGCCGAAGCTGGCCACGAACGCCTTCGTCGCCCCGTAGGTGGCGTTGCCCGGCGTGGCCTGCAGACCCGCCACCGACCCGATGTTCAGGATCGCCCCGTGGCCCCGGGCCAGCATGGCCCGCGCCGCGGCGTGCGTGAGCCGCACCACCGCGACCACGTTCACCGCGATCTCCCGCTGCTCGCCGTCGACGTCGAGGTCGACGAGGCGCCCGTAGGTGCCGAAGCCGGCGTTGTTCACGACGAGGTCGACCGGCCGGGCGGGATCGGCCACCCGGTCCTCGACCCGGGCCAGCTGGGCGGGATCGGCCAGGTCGGCCACCAGGACCTCGACCTCGACGGCCAGGTCGGCGGCGAGCTTGTCGAGCCGGTCGCGGTCCCGGGCGACCACCACGAGCGAGACGCCCGCGCCGGCGAGCCGCTCGGCCAGCGCCCGGCCGATGCCGGACGACGCGCCCGTGACCAGGGCGCGGGTCCAGGGGTAGGCGGCGGTCACCCGAGGCGGGGTTGGACCGAGGTCCGGGCCGTGGCCTCGCCCCGCAGGACACGCACGGCCAGCTGGCCGTTGGCCAGCGACGCCTCGACGCCGCCGCCGAACCCGTCGGGCAGGTCGAGCTCGCGCTCGTAGCCGCCGTAGTCCCACTCGTGGACCAGGTAGTCCTTGGGGGCCGCGGTGCGCAGGTTGGCGGTGATGCGCAGGCACCCCGGCGTCAGGTCGATGGTCACGTCGCTCGGCTGCACCGCCGGGAGCGGCGCCACGACCACCAGGGCGTCGTTCGTGGCGTAGACGTTGACGGGGACCTGCTGCGGCCGCATCAACCGCTCGGTCGTGGCGGTCGCCTCGGTCACCCGCGCGTGCTTGGTCAGGTCGGGGGCCATGCGACCGACCGTACCCCGGCGAGGTGCACCACAGCCGCCCGCAGGTGGCGGCCGATGCCCTGGCCCCGGTGCTCGGGGTCCACCACCAGCGCCCCGACCTCCAGCCGGTCGCCGATCGTCACCCCGTGGGCCACGCCCACCACCCGGCCGTCGCGGCGGGCCGTCACCGCCCACGGGCCGGGGCCCGGATCGGGGCCGGGGCTCGCGGGCTCACCGCGTGCCGGGTCGGGACCCTCGCCGGCTGCGGGTTCGGGTGCCGGGCGGCCGGTCCGGGGTCGGGCGCGGCGGTGGTGGGTGCCGGAGCAGCCGGGCCGCCTCGGGGTCGACCAGGTGGGACACCGTCAGCTCCAGCGGCAGCCCGCCGCGGGCGACGACGGCCGGGGGCCCGAACGGGGTGTCGGCCACCGGGCGCCAGATGCGGCCCGGGGACTCGGCCAGCAGGGTGAGCCTGTCGATCGTCACCTCGGCCCGGTAGTCGGCGAGCGCCGCCACCGCGGCGGGGATGCGGGCCGGGTCCAACTCGTCGGCGATCGTGGCGTGGGGGACGAAGGGGTGGGTCAGCCGGCGGCCCAGCGGCGGCCGGAAGACCGCGTCGCGGAGGGCGACCAGCGCGTCCACGTCGCCGTCCACCGCCAGGTAGACGACCGGGGTCACCGGGTGGAACGTCGTCGCCGGGCCCAGCCGCAGGCGCAGCGGCCCGACCCGGGACGCGGCGGCCGCACGGAGCACGGCGAGAGCGTCCGTCGAGGGCGCTCGCCGTCACGTTGACCGGGGGGACCAGGGTCACGTGTGCGGGGATGCGTCCCAAGGTGCCGTCGCCCAGGGCCCGGCGCAGGCCGTCGATCTCCGTCGCGACCGGCGGGGGGACGAGCAGCGCGACGCCGACGCGGTGGCGGGGCACTAGCCGGCCGGTGGGCAGGTGGAGACCGGGGCCTCGCCCGCGAAGCGCTGCTGGATCCACGCGAGGCCGTCCGCCACCGCCCCCGGGGCTGCGGCGGCGTGGCCCTGGCCCTGCTCGTAGACCCGCCGCTCCGCCACCTGGCCCAGCCCGCACATGCGGTTGAACAGCACCGCGGACAACGCCGCGGGCACGACGTCGTCCGCCGCGCTGTGCAGGATCAGGACCGGGGCCTCGGCGACCACGGTGCCCGGGTTGTTGTCCTCGAACAGCGCCTTCCACGGCTCGGTGCCGCCGCCGCCCGGGACGAGCAGGTCCTCCGACCGCAGGCCGCCGAAGTGGCGGATCACGTCGCCTGCGCAGCCGTCGTCGACCGCCGGCAGCTCGGCCTCGCCCGCGGGCGTGAGCACCGCCGACAGCGGGGCGTCCGGGTAGGCGTCGTTGAACCCGGCGATCATCATGTACAGGAACCCGGCGATCGGCAGCCGGGCGCCCGCGTTGACGATCACCGGCAGCTCCGTCGCCGGGGCCCCGGCCACGGTGCCCACCAGGTCGAACCCGGGCGCCCACTCGGGGGCCAGCTGCCCGGCCCACAGCGCCGCGTGGCCGCCCTGCGAGTAGCCGAAGATCGCCAGCTGATCGCCGGCCTCGGCGTCGGGCAGCGACGACGCGGACCAGGGCGGCGTCCAGGACGCCCCGGCCCTCGCTCACGCCCACCAGGTACGGGTGGCGGCCCGGCGTGCCCATGCCCTCGTAGTCGGTGTGGGCCACCAGGTAGCCCGCGTTCAGGAACGGCCGCATGATGGCGAGACCCTGGCCGTCCGCGGCGTCCATCGACGGGGCGCACTCGTCGGCCACGCCCGTCGTGCCGTGGGCCAGCGTCACGACCTGCCGCCCGCCGTCGGGCGCCGGGCCGGCCGGGACGCCCGCGATGCCGGTGACGGCGATGGGCTCGCCCGCCACGTCCTCGGACAGGTACATCACCTTGTACAGCGTGGCCCCGCCCGCATCCGCCCCCTCGACCGGCTGGTAGCGGATCAGCGTGCCGTGCTCCCCCTCGGGCAGCGGGTCGGGCACGGCGTAGAAGTCGGCGCCGGTGTACGGCTCCGAGGCGGCGACGGCCGACGTGTCGGGCGCGGTGGACGTGCCCGGTGACGACCCCGAGTCGGACTCCCCGCCCGAGCAGGCCGCGGCCACCACCAGCAGCGCCAGCGTCGCCGCCGGCCACCGCGCCCTCAGAGCGTGTGCGGATAGAGCACGCCATCGCGGCCACCGTGGTCCGTGCTTCCCGCTCTTGCTGCTTCGCAGCGGGCCGCTCGGGCCACGGCTACGCCTATCGGCGCAGCCTCTCAGCCCTCGTCGCATGACGTCAGTCTTGCCGACGGCCTGCGGACGGGCTCAACGTGTGCCGGCGAACCCTCCGGCCGCCGACAGGCGCACGTGGGCACGGCGGGCCTCGACCTCCGCCTCGGCGTCGTGGCTGTCCTGCAGGCGCCGCTCGGCGTCGTCCTTGGCCCGCTGGGCCCGGTCGACGTCGATCTGGCTCGACAGCTCGGCCACGTCGGACAGGATCGTCACGGTGTCGTTGGACACCTCGACGAACCCGCCGTGCACGGCCGCCAGCTCGTCGCCCGCCGCCGACCGCACGGTGACCGTGGCGATCTCCAGCGCCCCCACGAACGGGGAGTGCCCGGTCAGGAAGGCGATGTCGCCGCCGCCCACCGTCCGGGCGATGACCATGTCGGCCTCGCCCGAGAACAGGATGCGCTCGGGCGACACCAGCTCGACCTGGAGGGTCACGGCGCTACTCCCCTGCCGTCTGGCGCAGCTGGTCGGCCTTGCGGCGGACGTCGTCGGCGCCGCCCACGTTGAGGAACGCCTGCTCGGGCAGGTCGTCCAGCTCGCCTTTGACCAGGGCCTCGAACGACGCCACCGTCTCCTCCACCGGCGTGAACACGCCCGGCAGGCCGGTGAAGTTCTCGGCCACGAACATGGGCTGCGACAGGAACCGCTGGATCTTGCGGGCCCGGGACACGGTCACCTTGTCCTCCTCCGACAGCTCGTCGATGCCGAGGATGGCGATGATGTCCTGCAGCTCCTTGTAGCGCTGGAGGATCTCCTGCACCCGCCGGGCCACGGCGTAGTGGCGCTCGCCGACCACGTCGGGCTGGAGGATGGTCGAGGTCGACGACAGCGGGTCCACCGCCGGGTAGATGCCCAGCGCCGCGATGTCGCGGGACAGCTCGGTCGTGGCGTCGAGGTGGGTGAAGGTGGTGAACGGCGCCGGGTCGGTGTAGTCGTCGGCGGGCACGTACACGGCCTGCAGCGAGGTGATGGACCGGCCCCGGGTCGAGGTGATGCGCTCCTGGAGCTCGCCCATCTCGTCGGCCAGGGTGGGCTGGTAGCCCACGGCCGAGGGCATGCGGCCGAGCAGCGTCGACACCTCGGAGCCCGCCTGCACGAAGCGGAAGATGTTGTCGACGAACAGGAGCACGTCCTGGCCCTTGACGTCGCGGAAGTACTCGGCGATGGTCAGCGCGGACAGGGCGACCCGCAGGCGCACGCCCGGCGGCTCGTCCATCTGGCCGAACACGAGAGCGGCCTTCTCCAGCACGCCCGACTCCTCGCATCTCCAGGAAGAGGTCGGTGCCCTCCCGGGTGCGCTCGCCGACGCCGGCGAACACGGACACGCCGCCGAACTGCTCGGCCACCCGGCGGATCATCTCCTGGATGAGCACGGTCTTGCCCACGCCGGCGCCGCCGAACAGGCCGATCTTGCCGCCCCGCAGGTAGGGGGTCAGGAGGTCGATGACCTTGATTCCGGTCTCGAACACCTCCTTCTTGGGCTCGAGGGCGTCGAAGCCGGGGGCCTCGCGGTGGATGTCCCAGTAGTCGTCGATCTTGTCGGCGTCGAGCTCGGCGACGTCGAGCGGCTGGCCGACGACGTTGGTGACATGGCCGAGCACGCCGTCGCCCACCGGCATGGTGAGGCCGCGGCCGAGGTTGCGGACCGCGGTGCCGCGGGTCAGGCCGTCGGTCGGCTTCAGGCAGATGGCCCGGACCCGGGAGTCACCGATCTGCTGGGCGACCTCGGCCATGACCGCGATGCCCTCGCCGTCGACCGTGATGGTCATCTCCAGCGCGGCGTTGATCGCCGGCACGGCGTCGGAGGGGAACTCGACGTCGACCACGGGGCCGGCGATGGCGACGACCCGGCCGTCCTTGAGGGCCGTCGCAGGGGTGGTGTCGTCGGTGACGGTCATTTCGGGGGCTCCTTGCTCAGCCTCACGCCGGGGCGGAGGCTGTCCTTCAGCACGTCGGCGGACATGAGGGCGTGGTCGACCAGCAGGTCGCCGCCGTGCGCCTTGGCGGCCCGCATGGCCTCGGCGCCGCCGACGATCTCCATGATCTCGGTGGTGATGGCGTCCTGGCGGGCCCGGTTCATGGCCCGGCTGTACTTGGTGATGAGCTCCTCGGCGTTGTCGGTCGCCGATTTCATGGCCCGCTGCTGGGCGGCGAAGAAAGACGCCGACCCCTCCAGCAGGGCGGCGTAGAGCCGGGCCTCGGCGTAGCGGGGCAGCAGCCGGTCGAGGATCTCCTGCGGGCCGGGCTCGAACTCGTAGTCGGCCGTCGG
Organism: uncultured Acidimicrobiales bacterium; assembly: GCA_963759225.1. Taxonomy (GTDB): domain Bacteria; phylum Actinomycetota; class Acidimicrobiia; order Acidimicrobiales; family VFJN01; genus ZC4RG19. The sequence continues at coordinate 54,078 of CAVWYL010000015.1, forward strand.
ACCGTCGGCGGCCGACTCCAGCATCGACGGGTCGAGCGGCACGAAGCGGTGGATCGTCACCCGCTGGCTGGCGGCCGACAGGAACTGGGTGTAGGCGAGCTCGACGAGGTCGTAGTCGCCCCGCTCGAACCGGGTCACCACGTAGTCGGCGACGATCCGGGCGTCCTCGTAGCTGGGGCTGTCGGAGATGCCGGTGTAGGCGTGGTCGATGTCCCAGCCCCGGAAGCGGAAGTAGGACTGGGCCTTGCGGCCGACGGTGATCAGCCGGGTCTGGCGGCCCTCGGCCCGCTGGCGCTGCATGGACCGCTCGGCCGCCCGGATGACGGCGCTGTTGTACGCCCCTGACAGGCCCCGGTCGGCGGCGATCACCACGTAGGCGACGGTCTCGACCTGCTCACGCTCGGCCAGCAGCGGCGAGCCCCGGCCGGCCCCGGCGGCGGCCAGGTTGCGGATGACCTCGGTGATGCGCTCGCTGTAGGGGCGGGCGGCGGCCACCCGCTGCTGCGCCTTCACGATGCGGCTGGCGGCGATCAGCTCCATCGCCTTGGTGATCTTCTTGGTCGACTGCACCGAGCGGATCTGCCGCCGCAGCGCGCGTTCCTTGCCGCCGGGCATCGGCTAGCCCCGGTCCTCGTCGGCCGCCTGCTCGTCCGCGGCCTGCTCCCAGGAGAACTGCTCGGCGAAGTCGGCGATCGCCTTCTCGAACACCTCGACGTCGGAGATGTCGCCGGTCTCCCGGATCGCCGTGAGGATCTCGCCGTGGCGGGCCCGGAACCAGTCGAGCAGCTCGGCCTCGAACCGGCGCACCTCGGAGACCGGTACATCATCGAGGTAGCCGTGGGTGGCGGCGTACAGCGACACCACCTGCTCCTCCACCGACATCGGGCTGTTGAGCGGCTGCTTGAGCAGCTCGACCAGCCGGTAGCCGCGGTCGAGCTGGGCCTGGGACACCTTGTCCAGCTCGGAGCCGAACGCCGCGAACGACTCGAGCTCGCGGAACTGGGACAGGTCGCCCTTGAGGGTGCCCACGGCCTTCTTCATGGCCTTGATCTGGGCGGCGCCGCCCACCCGGGACACCGACTGGCCGGTGTCGAACGCGGGCCGGACGCCCGACTTGAACAGGTCGTCCTGCAGGTAGATCTGGCCGTCGGTGATCGAGATGACGTTGGTGGGGATGTAGGCCGAGATGTCGCCGGCCTTGGTCTCGATGATCGGGAGGGCGGTGAGCGAGCCGCCGCCGTTCTCGTCGGACAGCTTGGCTGCCCGCTCCAGCAGGCGGCTGTGCAGGTAGAACACGTCGCCGGGGTACGCCTCGCGGCCCGGCGGGCGGCGCAGCAGCAGCGAGATCTGCCGGTAGGCCTCAGCCTGCTTGGACAGGTCGTCGTAGACGACGAGGGCGTGCTCGCCGTTCTCCATCCAGTGCTGGCCCATGGCGCAGCCGGCGTAGGGGGCGAGGTACTTGAACGGCGACGGGTCCGACGCACCGGCGACGACGACGACCGTGTAGTCCATGGCGCCGTGCTCCTCGAGAGTGGCGACGGTGTTCTTCACCGTCGACTCCTTCAGGCCGATGGCGACGTAGATGCACTTCACGCCGAGGCCGCGCTGGTTGATGATCGTGTCGATGGCGATCGTGGTCTTGCCGGTCTTGCGGTCGCCGATGATCAGCTCGCGCTGACCCCGGCCGACCGGTGTCATGGAGTCGATCGCCTTGATGCCGGTCTGCAGCGGCTCGTGCACCGGCTGGCGCCCCATGATGCCCGGGGCCTGGATCTCCATGCGGCGGGTGGCCACGTTGCCGAGCGGGCCCTTGTCGTCCACCGGGGTGCCGAGCCCGTCGACGACCCGGCCCAGCAGGCCGTCGCCCACCGGCACCGACAGGATGCGACCGGTGGCCTTGACCGCCTGGCCCTCCATGACCTCGGCGGCCTCGCCGAGCACCACGGCGCCGATCGACTCCTCGTCGAGGTTCAGCGCCAGGCCGATGGCCCCGCTGGCGAACTCGAGCAGCTCGTTGACGGCCGCGCCGGGCAGGCCCGACACGGTGGCGATGCCGTCGCCCACCTCGGTGACGCGCCCGACCTGGGCGGTCTCGACGTCGGGCTTGAAGTCCTCGAGATTCTTGCGCAGCGCGGCGGCGATGTCGGTGGTGTTGATGGTCAGGTCTGCCATCGGATCTGTCCTCGTCCTCGTTCCTTCGGGGTGCGCTAGAGAACCTTGCGGAGGCGGTCGAGCCGGGTGCGGACCGAGCCGTCGATCACCGTGTCGCCCACCTGGGCGACGACGCCACCCATGACGGCCGGGTCGACGATGGCCTTGATCTCGACCTGGCGGCCGGTGGCCTCGCCCAGCGCCGTGGCCAGCCGCTCGCGCTGGTCCTGGTTGAGCGGCACGGCGGTGCGCACCTCGGCGACGGCCTTGTTGGCCTCGGCCGCGCTCATCTCCACCAGTTGGCTGATGATGGCGGGCAGGTCGCGGGCGCGGCCCGTGCCCACCACCAGCGAGATCATGGCGACGGTGGTGGACGACGCCTTGCCGCCCAGCAGGTCCTCGACGATCTGCTGGCGGCGGGCCGCCGGGATGGCCGGATCGGTGAGCGCCTCCCGCAGCTCGTCGGACCCCTCCAGGGTCTGCGAGAAGCGGAACAGCTCATCCTCCACCTCGCCGAGGGTGCCCTCGGCGCGGGCGACCCCGAACAGGGCCTCGGCGTAGGCGAGCGTGCGGTCGTCTGCCATCGTCAATCCCCTCAGGCGCGTTGCGCCGCCACCCGGTTGATGTAGTCCTCGACCAGCTGGACCTGCGTGGCCCCGTCGAGGTTGCGCTGCACCACGGCCTCCGCGGCGCCGATGGCCAGCTCCGCGACCTCGCCGCGCAGGTCGGCCAGGGCCTGGGCCTTGGCGGACTCGATGTCGGCCACCGCCCGGGCGCGCAGCTCGGCCAGCTCGGCCTGCATGCGGGTCTCGTGGTCGCGCTTCACCGCGTCGGCTGCCTGGCGGGCCTCCTCGATGATGCGGCCGGCCTCGGCCTTGGCGTCGGACAGCTGCGCCTTGTACTGGTCGAGAACGGCCTGGGCCTCGCTCTTGGTCCCCTCGGCCGCGGCGAGGTCGTTGCGGATGCGCTCGGTGCGCGCTTCCATGCCCTGCTTGACGGGGGGGTAGGCGAACTTCCACAGCAGGCCCAGCAGCGCCAGGAAGCTGACGCTGCCCCAGAAGAGCTCGTCCAACGCCGGCAGGATCGGGCTCGGGGCCTCCTGGCACGCCTCGGGGTCGTCGGCCGCCTCGGCGTGCTCGATGCACTCCTCGGTTTCGGGCGACAGCTCGTCACCGTTCTCCTGGGCGTGGGCCGCCGGCGCCAGCGCCAGGAGCCCACCCAGGGCGAGCAGAGCGCTCGCAAACAACGCGCGGGTACGCACAGGAGCCTCCTCAGCCCGAGATGATGAAGGCCAGCACGAAGCCGAACAGCGCCAGGGCTTCGGTGAAGGCGATGCCGAGGAACATGGTGGTTCGCACCATGCCGGCGGCCTCGGGCTGGCGGGCCATCGCGGTGATGGCGTTGCCCACCACCAGGCCGATGCCGATGCCCGGGCCGATGGCGGCGCCGCCGTAGACGATGCCTCGGCCGACGGCGGTGAGGCCCTCGACCAGCTCGCCCGGGTCCTGCTCAGCAAGCAAGTGCAGCACGATTCTTTCTCCTTGGTTTGTGCTCAGTGCTGGGGATGCATCGCGGCGTCGATGTAGACGGCAGCGAGGATCGTGAAGATGTAGGCCTGCAGGAACGCCACCAGCAGCTCGAAGGCGCTGAGGAAGATCAGCAGGGCGAAGGGCGGTATCCAGAGGACGTAGGTGGACACCAGCAGCGCCTGGGTGATGACGGCGAAGCTGACGAGCAGCAGGTGACCGGCCAGGAGGTTGGCGAAGAGTCGGACCGCCAGGCTGAGCGGCTGGGTGATGAACCGCGTGATCAGCTCGATGGGCGTGAGCAGGATGTACATCGCCTTGGGCACGCCCGGGATGAACATGATGTCCTTGAGGTACTTGATCGGGCCGTGCCGGATGATGCCGACGGCGTTGTAGATCACGTAGACCAGCAGGGCCATGAAGATCGGCAGCGCGATGCGGGCGTTCACCGGCATCTGCGCCACGGGGATCAGCCCCCAGATGTTGAGGGTCAGGATGAACGTGAACAGCGTCAGCAGGAAGGGCGTGAAGCCCAGGCCCTCGGTGCCCATGGTCTGCATGACGATCTGGTCTTCGATGAACTCGATGCTGGTCTCGGCCACGTTCTGGGCGCCGGTGGGGACGCGCTTCTGGCCGCGGGCCGCGGCGGCGAACAGCCCGAACACGATCAACACGGAGATCCACATGAGCAGGACCACCTTGTTGACGCCGAAGGGGCCGATGCTGAAGAGGTCGGGCCATTCGACGACGTGACTGATCGGCGGGAACTCCAACCCGAGGATCACGGCTGCACAGCCTCCTTGTGCCCCGGCTTGAGCGCCGGGAAGGCGAGGGACGCGGACACGTAGCGCAGCTCCCAGAACAGGAGCCCGAGGTGGGTGACGAGGACGGTCACCCCGAGGGCGACCAGGTCGATCCAGGGCTGGTTGCGCACCGCCAGCATCACGGCCGTCACCAGGCCCATGCGGACCAGGAAGCCGCCGAGCGCCACGGCCATGAGCAGGGTGAGCGAGCGCCGGGCCGCCCAGGCCAGCGACACGGCGGCGAGCGCCAGGTTGACGAGCACGACGGCCACGGCCACGAGCGCGGACCAGGCGCCGTCGCCGCCCCAGGCCAGCGCGGCGAGGGCCACGATGGCCGGGGCCGCCCACAGGCCGCGGCGCGCCATGTCGAAGGCCAGCTCGCGTTCCACGGCGGGAGCCTCGGGCGCGGGCGCGCTCAGGTCGGTGAAGGTCAACCTCATGCGCTGGGTTCCCCCGGCGAGCGCAGGCCCTCGACCTTGGCCTGCTCGGCCTTCATGCGGAGGTCGTAGCGCTTGAACAACTTCCAGAACTCGTAGCTCATGGTGAAGACGAAGAAGAAGAGGAGGAACGCAGGCGAGGTGCCGAGCCAGTCGTCGAGCTTCCAGCCGATCAGCGCCATGATCGCGGGGGTCAGGGCCAGCTCGAACGCTGTCGACAGAGCGTCGCCGAACCCCCGGCTCAGCTCTTGCCTGGTTGAGAGATCGAACACCCGTCGTGCCTGGTCCATGCAGGTCACCCCCTCGTCGCGGCGGACCTTGTGAATGATTTCGCAATGTATAGGACTGGTTCGCGTCGCACCAAATTCAGATGTTTGGCACGAGGCGGGTCGCACCCTACCGGGTTGACTGATCGCGCTCCCACTCCGGCGCCGGCCAGGTCGCGGTGGGCGCCTCGCCCTCGCCGTCGGCGCGGCGGGCGTCCCAGCCGGGGGCGATGAGCGTGTAGAGCAGCAGGCCCACCGCCGCCACGCCGAGCGGGACGAGCGCCGTGCTGTCGCCCAGGTACACCGGGACAAGCACGGCCGCCGACAGCAGCCCGGTCCACGCCCACAGGATCAGCACCGCCCGGCGCTGGCCGTGCCCGAGGCGGACCAACCGGTGGTGCAGGTGGCCCTTGTCCGCGATCGTCAGGCCCGCCCGGCCCTTGGCCCGGCGCAGCAGCGCCCACGCCGTGTCGACGATCGGCACCCCCAGGATGACCAGCGGCAGGAACAGGGGGGCGAAGAAGAAGAACGTCTGGCCCCGCACCTCGGCGTCGGTGTTGCCACCGATGGCGATCGTGGCCGCGGCCATCAACAGCCCGAGCGAGAGCGCGCCGGCGTCGCCCATGAAGATCTTGGCCGGGTGGAAGTTCCACGGCAGGTAGCCCAGGCACGCCCCCACCACGCAGGCGGCGATCAGCGCGCCGATGTTGTCGTCGCTGATGATCGAGCCCCTGTTGTCGAGGTGCTCGGCGAACATCAGGATCGCCCCCGCCCCGATGCACACGACCCCTGCGGCCAGGCCGTCCAGCCCGTCGATCAGGTTGACCGCCTGGGCCATGCCCACCACCCACAGCACGGTGATGAGCGTGGCCAGGTCGGGCGGCAGCGCCACCAGGCCCACGAACGGGATCCGGAAGAACAGGATGACCACGCCCGAGATGGCCAGGATGCTGCCGGCCAGCACCGACCCCGCCGTCTTGGCCGGGGCCGACACGTCCCGCAGGTCGTCGAGCTGGCCGACGATGTAGATCGTCACCGTGGCCAGCACCACGCCGAGGGGCGGGGCGATGGTGCGGAACACGGCGGTGAACTCGCCGGTCAGCCAGGCCACCCCGAACCCGACCAGCACGCCGGCGACGATGCCGGCCCCGCCGAGGATCGGGGTCGGCCGGGGATGGTCGCGGCGGGCGTCGGGATGCTGCACGGCCCCCACGCGGAAGGACAGCCTCCGCAGCAGGGGCATCGACGCGAAGCTGACGGTGAACGCCGCCGCGATGACCGCCAGGTACCCGATCACGCCGGGTCGCTCACTCCGGGTAGGGGGCGAACTTCGAGCACAGCGCGACGACCTCGTCCCGCACCGCCGCCAGCTCCGCCTCGTCGTCGCGGCCCACCAGCGTGCGATGGATCAGCGACGCCACGTCGCCCATCTCCGCCTCACGGAGGCCCTGGGTCGTCACCGCCGGGGTGCCGATGCGCAGGCCGCTGGTGATGTACGGCGGGCGCGGGTCGTCCGGCACCGTGTTCTCGTTGAGGCTGATGCCCGCCCGGTCGAGCGCCAGGCGCGCCTTCTTGCCCGACAGGTCGGGGTCGAAGCTGCGCAGGTCGACCAGCATCAGGTGGTTGTCGGTGCCGCCGGACACGAGCCGCAGCCCGGTCGTGGCCAGGCCCTCGGCCAGGGCGGCGGCGTTGGCGACGATCTGGCGGGCGTAGTCGCTGAACTCGGGTTGGGCCGCCTCGTGGAACGCCACCGCCTTGGCCGCGATGACGTGGTCGAGCGGGCCGCCCTGCAGCCCGGGGAACACCGACTTGTCGAAGCGCTCGCCGATCTCGCCCTTGGCCAGGATGGCCCCGCCCCGCGGCCCCCGCAGCGTCTTGTGGGTGGTGAGGGTGACCACGTCGGCGTACGGCACCGGGCTCGGGTGGGTGCCGCCGGCGATCAGCCCGGCGATGTGGGCGGCGTCGAACATGAACAGCGCCCCCACCTCGTCCGCGATCTCGCGGAACGGGGCCGCGTCGATGATGCGGGGGTAGGCGGTGGCGCCGGTGACGATCAGCTTGGGCCGGTGCTCGAGCGCCAGGTCCCGCACCTGGTCGAGGTCGATGCGCTCGTCGGACGGGGTCACCCCGTAGGACACGAAGTGGTACAGCCGCCCGCTGGCGTTGACCGGCGAGCCGTGGGTGAGGTGGCCGCCCTGGTCGAGCCGCAGGCCGAGCACCGTGTCGCCGGGCTCCAGCAGCGCGAAGTAGACGGCCAGGTTGGCGTTGGCGCCCGAGTGGGGTTGCACGTTGGCGTATTCGGCGTCGAACAGCGACTTGGCCCGCTCGCGCGCGAGCTCCTCGATCTGGTCGATGATCTCGTTGCCGCCGTAGTACCGCTTGCCGGGGTAGCCCTCGCTGTACTTGTTGGTGAGGACCGTGCCGGTGGCCCGCAGCACCGCGGGCGACGTGAAGTTCTCGCTGGCGATCAGCTGGAGGGTGGTGTTCTGGCGCTCGACCTCGCGGTCGATGAGGCCGAACAGCTCGTCGTCGGGTGTGGTGGGCCAGCCCATGGCGGTTCCTAATCGTTCTCGATCTCGTGGATCAGGGCGATGCGGCGCTCGTGGCGGCCGCCCTCGAAGGGTGTGGTGAGCCATAGCGTCATGATCTCGTCGGCCAGGGGCGGGGCCACGATGCGGGCCCCGATGGCCAGGACGTTGGCGTCGTTGTGCTCGCGGGACATGCGTGCCGTGTACAGATCGTTGCACAGGGCCGCCCGCACCCCGCGCACCTTGTTGGCCGAGATCTGCTCGCCCTGGCCGGACCCGCCGAGCACGATGCCCCGCTCGACCTCGCCCTTGGCCACGGCCCGCCCGACGTCCGCGCAGATGGGCGGGTAGTCGACCGACGCGGTGCTGTCGGTGCCCAGGTCGACGACCTCGTGGCCGAGGGACCGCAGCGTCTCGGACAGGTGGCCCTTGAGGGTGAACCCTGCGTGGTCGGATCCGATGGCGACGCGCACGTCAGCTCCGTGTGTAGTCGGTCGTGGCCGGCGCACCCGTGGCCGGCCCGGCGCCGCCGGCGAGCATCTCCACGAGCCGGCGCAGCAGGTACTCCAGCTCGTCGGCCGTGTCCTCGTAGACCGCCCGGGAGCGGCCGACGGGGTCGGCGACGTCGTCGTCGGGCTCGTCGCCCACCAGGGCGGACGTCCGGCGGCCGGCGCCGATGCGGGCCAGCCAGGCGTTCACCGACTCGTCGGCCCGGCGTCCGCCGCCCTGCTCGCCCCGGCGCACCAGCTCCTTGAGCGTGAACGTGCGCTCGAGCGGGGCGCCGTAGGTGACGCACGCCTCCCGCACGTGCTGGCGGGCCATGCCGATGACGAGGCGCGGCCGACGCCACGGTGTCGCCGTCGAGGCGGTGGCTGACGTGGTCGCGGATGTCGATGCTGCGGGCGGCCATGGTGGCGACGGCGTCGGCGGTCGCGGGAGCGCCGCCGGGCATCAGCCCGGCCGATCCGACCGATGCGCCGACGCCCGCGCGGGCGAGCAGCCTGCGGAGCAGGCCCTCGGCCATGGGAGATCGGCACTGGTTGGCGGTGCACACCAACAGGATGTCGATGGGGGGATTGTAGGTTGACCAGCCGAAAGGAGAGACATGCCCCTCGATCCCCGTACTCCGGTCCTGGTCGGCGCCGGCCAGTGGTCCAACCGAGTCGACCGTGGCGAGCCCCCGGTCGAGCCGGTGGAGATGATGGCCGAGGCCCTGCGCCGGGCCGCCGCCGACAGCGGCGCCAGCGGCGACCTGCTGGGCGCGGCGGAGGCGGTGCGCGTGGTCTCGACCTTCTCGCGGCGCTACCGCAACGCGGCCCGGCTGGTGGCCGGTCGCATCGGCGCCACCCCCCGCGACGAGGCGCTCAGCCCGATCGGCGGCAACGAGCCCCAGGCCCTGGTCAACCGGGCGTGCCTCGACATCGCGGCCGGCGATGCCGGCATCGTGGCCATCTGCGGCGGCGAGGCGTGGCGCACCCGCAGCGCCACCGCCCGCGACGAGCTCGACTGGACGGTCGAGGCGGCCGACGTCCCCGAGGCCCGGCTCACCGGGCCGGAGCGCGACCTCAACCACCCCGCCGAGGTGGCGCGGGGCCTGTTCATGCCCGCGCAGATGTACCCGCTGTTCGAGCAGGCGCTGCGCCACGCCGCCGGCCGGTCGGTCGACGAGCACCTGGTGGCGGTGAGCGAGCTGTGGGCCGGGTTCTCGGCGGTGGCGGAGGGCAACCCGCACGCCTGGATCCGAGAGCGGTGGACGGCCGAGCAGATCCGCACCCCGTCGCCCAGCAACCGCTGGGTGTGCTGGCCGTACACGAAGGTCATGAACGCCAACAACGCGGTCGAGCAGGCCGCGGGGCTGATCCTGTGCTCGGCCGAGCGGGCCGAGGCCCTGGGCGTGCCCCGCGACCGCTGGGTGTTCCCGCTGGCGGGGACCGAGGCGCACGACACGTACGCGGTGTCGCACCGGGCCGACCTGCGGTCGTCCGGGGCGATCCGGCTGGCGGCCCGGCGCCTGTTCGCCCTGGCCGGGGTGGGCGTCGACGACGTGGCCCACGCCGACCTGTACTCGTGCTTCCCGGTGGCGGTGGAGATCGGGGCGGCCGAGATCGGGCTCGGCCTCGACCGGCCCCTCACGGTGACCGGCGGGCTGTCGTTCGCCGGCGGGCCGTGGAACAACTACGTGGGCCACTCGATCGCGACGATGGCCGGGGTGCTGCGGGCCGACCCCGGCGCGCTCGGGCTGGTCACGGCCAACGGCGGCTACGTGACCAAGCACGCCCTCGGGCTGTACTCGACCGAGCCGCCCGCCGGCGGGTTCCGGTGGGCCGACGTGCAGGACGAGGTGGACGCGCTGCCGACCCGCGAGCTGTGCGAGCAGCCCGACGGGGCCGCCACGGTCGAGTCGTGGGTGGTCGTCCACGACCGCGACGGCGCCCCCGAGCGGGTGCTGGCCGCCTGCCTGGTCGACGACGGGCGGCGGGCATGGGCGGCGAGCAGCGACGCCGGGACCGTGGCCGAGATGCGCTCGGGCGCCGAGCAGATCGGCCGGGCCGTCAAGATCGGGCCCGAGGGCGAGCTCCGGCTCTGATCGTCGTCTCTCACCGCGGATATCCGCGGTGAGAGACGACAGACGGCGTCAGGCCGGGGTGGCGGCCTCCTCGCCCAGGTAGCTGGCCCACAGGGAGGCGTAGGCGCCGCCGGCGGCCACGAGGGCGTCGTGGGGGCCGACCTCGACCACCCGGCCGTGGTCGAGCATGACGATGCGGTCGGCCCGGGCCGCGGACTGGAGGCGGTGGGCGATGAGCAGGGTCGTGCGGCCCTGGCTGACCATCCCCATGGCCCGCACGACCTGGGCCTCGGTGGCCAGGTCGAGGTTGGCCGTGGCCTCGTCCAGCACGAGGATGGCCGGGTCGACCAGCTGGGCCCGGGCCAGGGCGATGAGCTGGCGCTGCCCGCTCGACAGCGACCGGCCCCGCTCGACCACCGGCTGGTGGTACCCGGCCGGCAGCCGGGACACGAAGTCGTGCGCCCCCACCGCCCGGGCCGCCGCCTCGACCTCGGCGTCGGTGGCGTCGGGGCGGGCGTAGGCGATGTTGTCCCGGATCGTGCCGGTGAACAGGAACGCCTCCTGGGGCACGAACCCCAGCTGCTGGCGGAACGCCTCCAGGTCGAGGTCGACCAGCGGCCGGCCGTCGACCAGGATGCGCCCGGCGGTGGGGTCGTACAGCCGGGCCGCCAGCTTGACCAGCGTCGACTTGCCGGCCCCGGTCTCGCCGACGAACGCCACGGTCTCGCCCGCGCCGATCGCCAGCGACACCTCCCGCAGGGCGTCGTCGGGGGCGCCGACGTAGCGGAACGAGACGTCCCGGAGCTCGATCGCCCCGGCCAGGCGCCCGGGGTCGACCGGGTGGTCGCTCTCGGGCACCGACACCGGCACGTCCAGCAGGTCGGTGATGCGGTCCATCGCCACCCGGCCCTGCTGGTAGGTGTCGAACACCTGCGACAGCTGCTGGATGGGGGCGAACACCGCGGTGAGGTAGAGGACGAAGGCGAACAGCGAGCCGACCTCGAGCGACCCGCCCTGCACGAGGGTGGCGCCCGCCCACAGCACGAGGATGGTGGCCACGGTCGACAGCAGCTCCACGAACGGGAAGTACGTGGAGGAGATGAGCGTCGAGTCGATGCGGGCCGACCGGTGCTGGCCGGCCACGTTGCGGAACCCGGCCATGTTGCGCTGCTCGCGGGCGAACGCCTGGGCCACCCGCACGCCCGAGATGCTCTCGGCCAGGTTGGCGTTGACGGCGGCGATGCGGTCGCGCACCTCGCCGTAGGCCCGGGCGCTGCGCCGCCGGAACACCACCGTGGCCACCACCAGGGGCGGCACCACGGCCAGCACCACCAGCGCCAGCTCGGCGTTCATCGAGGTGAGGATGAGGATGGCGCCGACGAACGTGACGAGCTGCACCATGGCGTCGATGAACCCGGACTGCAGCAGCGACTGGAGCGCCTCGATGTCGGAGGTCATGCGGGTCAGGATGCGGCCCGTCATCTCGCGGTCGTAGTAGTCGAGCCCCAGCCGCTGGAGGTGGGCGAACACCCGGATCCGCAGGCCCAGCAGCAGCTCCTGGCCGAGGCGGCTGCTCACCACCGCGGCGATGTAGGTCAGGACGGTCACCACCACCGCGCTGATGAGGAACATGCCGCTGGCCGCCATCAGCCAGCCCACGTCGTCGCCCTGCACGCCCTTGTCGACGCCGACGCTGACCAGGTACGGGCCCGCCAGGCCGGCCAGGGCGTTGCCGCCCACCAGGAGGGCGGCCCACAGGAGCCGGGTGTGCTGCGGCCGCAGCACCTTGCGGAACGTGAGCCCGCGGGCGGGGCGGGCCGACTCCACCGGGTCGGCGTCGGGCTCGTCGACGATGGGGGGCAGGGCCTCGATCTGGGCCAGCAGCTCCGGGGTCGGCGGCTCGCCCATCCGGGAGAAGGCGATGGCCCCGGCCATGCCGCCGGCCATGGCCACGCCGCCGCCGGCCATGCCCGGACCCATGCCCGCCTGCCGGGACGCCAGGTAGGCCTGGCGCTGACCGAGGGCGATGGCGTCCCCGTCGACCGGGCGCTGCCACGCGGAGGCCGTCACCGTGCCCGCGGGGACCCGCGCGCCGTCGCCGTCCTCGGGGGCCAGGGTGTCGAGGTCGTCCTCCGGCCCGCCGAGCAGCTGGCGGTAGAGGCGGCACCGGTCGACCAGCTCGCCGTGGGTGCCGCTGTCGACCACGCGGCCGCCGTCGAGCACCACGATGCGGTCGGCCAGGTTCAGCGTCGAGCGCCGGTGGGCCACCAGGATCGTCGTCCGGCCCCGCATGACCTCCCGCAGCGTGTCGTGGATCTCCTCCTCGGTGCGCACGTCGATCGACGACGTGGCGTCGTCGAGCAGCAGCACCTGGGGGTCGGTCAGCAGCGCCCGGGCCAGGGCGATGCGCTGGCGCTGGCCGCCGGACAGCGTGAGGCCCCGCTCGCCCACGACCGTGTCGTAGCCGTCGGGCAGCGCGTCGATGAACCCGTCGGCCCGGGCCCACTCGGCGGCCCGGACGATGTCGGCCTCGGACGCGTCCGGCCGGCCGTAGCTGAGGTTCTCGCGGATGGTCTCGGAGAACAGGAAGCTCTCCTCGAACACGACCCCGAGGTGGCTGCGCAGCGACGACAGCTGCAGGTCGCGCACGTCGACGCCGTCGAGCGTGATGCGGCCGGACTGGGGGTCGTAGAACCGGGGCAGCAGCAGCGACACGGTGGACTTGCCCGACCCCGAGGCGCCGACCAGCGCCACGACCTCGCCCGGCGCCACCCGCAGGCTGAACCCGTCGAGCACGGGCTCGGACCGCAGGTAGCCGAAGCTCACGTCCTCGAACACGACCTCGCCCGACAGGGCGTCGACCGCGGTGGCGTCGGGCCGCTCGACCACGTCGGGCGTGGAGTCGAGCAGCTCGAAGATGCGCTCGGCCGCGGCCCGGGCGGTCGAGGCCATGACCATCATCCCCGCCACCTGGCGGACCGGGGCGACGAGCTGGAGCAGGTAGGTCTGGAACGCCAGCAGCGTGCCGAGGGTGATGTTGCCCTCCATGGCCAGCCACCCGCCCAGCGCCAGGATCGCCACCTGGGCCAGCGACGGGACCGTCTGCATGATGGCCTGGCGCCGGGCCGAGATGCGGGCGTTGCGCATGCGGGCGCCGAACAGCCGCACGGCGGACTTGGACAGCTTGTCCAGCTCGCGGCCCTCCTGCCCGAAGCCCTTGACCACCCGCACGCCGCTGGTGGCCTCCTCGACCACGGTGGCCAGCTCGGCCGCCCGCTGCTGGGCGTCCCACGACGACGGGTACACGACCTTGCGCAGCTGGAGGGCCATGACGAGCAGCGTCGGCACCGTGACGAGCGCGACGGCGGTCAGCGGCGGCGACAGCCGGAACATGAAGACCAGCGACAGGAAGAACAGCACCACGTTGCCGCTCATGAACGGCAGGAAGCCGAGCAGCATCTGCACGACCCGCACGTCGCTGTTGGCCCGGGACACCAGCTGGCCGGACTGCAGCTCGTCGTGGCGGGCGAAGTCCAGCCGGTGCAGGTGGTCGTAGATGTCGTTGCGCATGTCGTACTCGACGTCGATGCCGAGCCGGCCGGCCCCGAAGCGCCGGGCGAACGACAGGCCGAACCGCGCCAGCCCGAGCACCAGCATGGCGACGCAGCAGCGGCTCGAGGTCCCGGACCGGGCCCCCGCTGGAGTCGGGGACGATGGCGTCGTCGACGATGGCCCGGGTCAGCAGCGGCAGCACGGCCGTGATGGCCATGCCGACGAGCGCGGCGCCGAACACGAGCACCACGTCGCGCATGTGGCGCCGCAGGTAGGGCCACATCCTCCGCAGCCAGCCGCCCCCCGCCGGCGTCGCCGCGTCGGCCCCGTCGCTCACGAGGAGATCTGGCCCACGAGGTCGGGCACCACCTTGCCCAGCTCGGCCGGATCCCAGCGGGCGCCCTTGTCGACACCCGGACCGCGGCGCCAGCCCTCGGCCACCGCGATGCGGCCGCCGCCCACCAGGAACACCTGCCCGGTGATCGCCGCCGACTCCGGCGAGGCCAGCCAGGTGACCAGCGGGGCGATGTTGTCGGCGGCCCGGGAGTCCCACTCGCCCTCGGCCGGCTCGGGGCGCTGCCCCATGCCGCCCAGGTTCTCGGTCATGCGGGTGCGGGCCCCGGGGGCGATGGCGTTGACGGTGACGCCGTGCCGCCCCAGCTCCTTGGCGGCGATGATCGACATGCTGGCGATGCCGGACTTGGCGGCCCCGTAGTTGCTCTGGCCGGGGTTGGCGAACAGGCCCGAGGTCGAGGAGGTGTTGATGACGCGGGCGTCGTTGGTCTCACCGGCCTTGGCCCGCTCGCGCCAGTGCTGCGCCGCCCAGCGCATCGGGGCGAACGTGCCCTTGAGGTGCACGCGGATGACCGCGTCCCACTCGGCCTCGCTCATGTTGAAGAGCATCCGATCCCGCAGGATGCCCGCGTTGTTGACCAAAACGTCGAGCCGCCCGAAAACGTCGACGGCCTGCTCGACCAGGCGCCGCGCGCCCTCGAAGTCGGACACGTCGTCGGTGTTGGCCACGCCCACCCCGCCGGCGGCCTCGATCTCGTCCACCACGGCCTGGGCCGGACCGGTGTCGGCGCCGTCGCCGCCCACCGAGGCGCCCAGGTCGTTGACCACCACGTGGGCGCCCTGGCGGGCCAGCTCCAGGGCATGGCCCCGGCCGATGCCCCGTCCCGCCCCGGTCACGATGGCCACCCGCCCCTCGCAGATGCCTGTCATGTTCCTTCTCCCGTCTCGTGCGGCCGCCGCGGCGTGGGCGGCCCGGTACTGGTCGCGCAGGCGGCGCTTGTACAGCTTGCCTGCGTCGGTGCGCGGCAGGCTGTCGACGAAGTCGATGCGCCGCGGGCACTTGTAGTGGGCCAGGTGGTCCCGGCAGTGGGCGATCAGCTCGGCCGCCAGCCGGTCCGACGGCTCGACCCCGGGCCGGACCTGCACGGCGGCCAGCACCGTCTCGCCCCACTCGTCGTCGGGGACGCCGATGACGGCCACGTCGGCCACGGCCGGGTGCGGCCACAGGGCCTCCTCCACCTCGGCGGGGTAGATGTTCACGCCCCCGGAGATGATGAGGTTGGCGCTGCGGTCGGTGAGGAACAGGTAGCCGTCGTCGTCCAGGTAGCCCACGTCGCCCATGGTGAAGTGGTCGCCCCGGTAGCTCCCCGCGGTCTTGTCGGCGTCCTTGAAGTAGTCGAACCGGCCCCGCTCCGGGGCCTTCAGGTAGATGGTGCCGACCTCGCCCGTGGGCACGTCCTCGCCGTCCTCGCCGAGGATGCGCACGTGGTCGGGCGTGTGGGGCCGGCCCACCGTGCCCGGCTTGGTCAGCCACTCCTCGCTGCCCACGAACGTGCCCGCCCCCTCGGTGGCGGCGTAGTACTCGACGAGCACGGGCCCGAACCACTCGATCATCGCCTGCTTGATCGCCACCGGGCAGGGCGCCGCGCCGTGCCAGCACCACGCGCACCGACGACACGTCGGCGGCCTCCCGCTCGGCGTCGGGCAGGGCCAGGAGCCGGTGGAACATGGTCGGGACCATGTGGGTGTGGGTGATCCGCAGGTCCTCGATCAGCCGCAGCGTCCCGGACGGGGACCAGCCGTCCATGAGGACGACGCCGACCCCCGACAGCAGCGGCGTGGCCAGCGAGAACGACAGCGGGGCGCTGTGGTAGAGCGGCCCGGTGCACAGGTGCAGCGACTCGCCGGGGACGTAGCCGCTCGACGGCATGGTCCGGCGGCTGACGGACTGGTTGTCGGTGCGGTGCACGCCCTTGGGTCGCCCGGTGGTGCCGGACGTGTACATCATCGCCCGGCCGAGCACCGGGTCGGGGATGTCGGCCGGGTCCTCGGACGCCAGGGCGTCGTCGAACGGCGTGAACCCGTCGACGTCGCCGCCCACCGCCAGGCGCAGGGTGGCGGCCGGCGCGCCGCCGGCCGCCTCCGCTGCGACCCCGGCGAACCGGGCGTCGGCGACGAAGGCCCTGGCCTCGCAGTCGTCGACGATGTAGGCGGCCTCCTCGGCGGTGAGGTGCCAGTTGACGGGCGTGAAGCGGACCCCGGTCCGCAGTGCGGCGGCGTAGGCGACCACGTACTCGGCCCGGTTGGACACCATGGCCGCCACCCCGTCGCCGGGGCCGAGCCCGTGGGACCGCAGCACCCGGGCCAGGCGGTTGGCGTCGGCGTTCAGCTCGGCGAACGTGCGGTCACCGCCGGGCCCGCCGGCTGGTGACGACGGCGGGCGCCGCGGGCTGGCGCGCCGCCCACAGCGCGAGCGACATGCCCGACCGCAGCGCGTCCCGCCGCGCCTCCCGCTCCGGGTCCGCGGCGACTCGCTCGCTTCGCTCGCTCATCGGTCCGATTCGTTGTGGCCCGGCTCCTTGGGCAGGCCGAGCACCCGCTCGCCGACGATGTTGCGCTGGACCTGGGCGGTGCCGCCCCAGATGGTCCCCGACCGGCTGCCGAGGAACTCGGCCTGCCAGCGGTCCAGCGGGTAGCCGTCACCGTCGGGGCGGATCATGGCGTGGGCGCCGCGCAGGTTCATGGTCCACTCGCCGATGTCGCGGGCGTACTCCGACCAGAACATCTTGTTGATCGACGCGCCCGGACCCGGCTCCTTGCGGGCCACGACCTCGGACAGGGTGCGCAGGCCGGCGTAGCGCATGATCTCGGTCTTCGTGTACGCCCGCGCCAGCTCCTGGCGGACGACCGGGTCCTCGTTGCGGCCCTGCTTGCGGGCCTCGTCGACCAGCCGCCAGAACTGGCGCTGGAAGCGCACGTGCTGGGTCGTGGCGTTGCCGCCCCGCTCGTTGCCGAGCGTGGTCATGGTGACCCGCCAGCCGTTGTTGAGGCCGCCGATGACGTTGAACAGCGGCGCCCGGGCCTCGGTGAGGAACGTCTCGGTGAAGCCGCTGTTGCCGGTGATCTGGCGCAGGGGCCGCAGCTCGATGCCGTTGGACTCGCCGTCCGCGGTCTTCATCGGCACCAGCACGTAGGAGATGCCCTGGTGCTTGGGCGCCTCCGGGTCGGTGCGGCACAGGCAGAACATCATGTTCGCCATCTGGGCCCCGGAGGTCCACACCTTCTGGCCGGTGATGACGATCTCCTCGCCGTCGACCACGCCCCGGGTCTTGAGCCCGGCCAGGTCGGACCCGGCGTCGGGCTCGGAGAAGCCCTGGCAGTAGCGGTCCTTGCCGCTGATGATGCGGGGCAGGAACTTGGCCTTCTGCTCGTCGCTGCCGTGCACGATGATCGACGGCCCCACGAGCCACTCGCCCATCCCGCGGGTCACGCGGGGCACGCCGGCCCGGGCGAACTCCTCGTTCATGACCGCCACCTCGATGCCGGTCAGGCCGCGGCCGCCGTACTCCTCCGGCCAGCTCACGCACATGTAGCCGGCCTCGGCCAGCTTGTCGGTCCAGGCCCGCAGGCGGGCGAAGGCCGCAGCGCCGCCGGCGCGGCGGCGGCCGGGCCGCGCTCGCCGGCCTCGGGGTCCAGGTCGTCGGGCCGGTTGGCCTCGAGCCACTGGCGCAGCTCGTCCCGGAACTTCTCGGCTTCGGGGCCGAGGTCGATCTCCATCGGCATGTCCGTCTCCCCCTCTTGGTTCAGTTGTCGTCCTCGGCGGGCGCGCCGAGGCCCGCCACCACGCGCTCGATCAGCGCCCGCCAGGCGTCGGGGTCGGGGCCGTCGAGGCCCGTCCCCCGGTGGAGCAGCAGCCCCAGGTACAGCGTCCGGTACAGGAACAGCACGGCCTCGGGGTCGAGCCCGTCGATCGAGCCGTCGGCCTCGGCCGCCGCCACCAGCGGCTCGATGCCCTCCCGCCAGCCGTCGTAGGCGGCGGCGATGGCGTCGGCCACCTCCGGCTCGCGCCGGGCGGTGACGTAGGCCTCGAGGCGCAGGGCCTCGAACGGGTACAGCGGCCGGTGGGCCAGCCGGGCCCCGATGCGGATGAGGTCGGCCAGGCTGCCGGCCCCGCTGGCCAGCACGCCCCCCTTGGCCGACCCCTGCACCACGGCCTCCCGCAGCAGCTCGTTCTTCGACCGGAACCGGCCGTAGACCGTGCCGGTCGACACCCCCGCCTCCCGCACGATGTCCATGATCTTGGTGCCGGCGTAGCCCTCGCGGGCGAAGACGGCCGCCGCGGCGCGCACCAGCCGGGCGCGCAGCTCGTCCCCGGCCGGAGCGGGGGCCGTCCCCGGTGCTCACGGCGCCTGGCCGGCGATCTCCGCCTGCAGCTGGCGGGAGTAGTCGATGCGGCCCGTGCGCTCGGCCGGGTCGCCCGCGCACAGCCACAGGGCGGCGGCGGCGAACTCGTCGGCCTTCTCGATGAACTCCTCGGGGACCCCCCGGGTCAGGCCGTGGTGCTCGACGCCCGGGGTCCCGACCAGGCCGGTGGGGGCCAGGCAGTTGACCGCGATGCCGTCCTGGTGGACCTCGGCGGCGAGCCCGGTGCTGAACCGCTCCAGCGCGGCCTTGCACATGCCGTAGACGGTCCCGCCCCGCATGCCCCGCCGGTAGGGCGGGCCCTGGGGGTGGCGGCCGGCGGCGGACGAGATGTTGAGGATCCAGCCCTGCCCGCGCTCGCGCATCCCGGGCAGGACCATCTGGGCCAGCTCGAACGGTGCCCGCACCTGGACGGCGAACATCGTGTCGTAGTGGCTCTGGGTGAAGGCCTCGACGGGCTCGAAGAACGTGATGGCCGCGTTGTTCACGAGGATGTCGATCGGCCCCAGCTCCTTGACCGCCTGCTCGACGAGGCGCTGGCGGTCCTCCGGCTTGGCGAGGTCGGCGGCGATGGCGACGGCCGCCCCGCCGGCGTCGGTGATGTCCCGGACCGTCGTGGAGATCGACCCGGGGAGCATGTGGTCGCCCTCCTCGACCGTGCGGGCCGACACGGCCACGGCGGCCCCGGCGCCCGCGAGGGCGCGGGCGATGGCCTCGCCGATGCCCCGGCTCGCCCCGGTGACGAGGGCGACCCGGCCGTCGAGCACCGCGCGCTCACGGGTCGATCCTGGCCGTCGCGGCGCCCGAGAACACCTCGGCCCCGTCCTGGTTGGTGGTGACGACGACGAGGTCGACCGTGTCGTCGTGGACGGCCTCGACGGTGGCCGTGGTCGTGAGGTCGTCGCCCGGCCACACCTGGGAGGTGAAGCGCCCGCCGAACTTGGTGAGGCGCCCGTCGCCCACCAGGTCGGTGAGCATGCGGCCGGTCATGCCCATGGTGAGCATGCCGTGGGCGAACACCGTGGGGTAGCCGGCCACCTTCGTGGCGAACACCTCGTCGGTGTGCAGCGGGTTGTAGTCGCCGGAGGCGCCGGCGTACTGGACGATCTGGGTGCGGGACAGGTTCTCGACGACGACGGCCGAGAACTCCTGGCCCTTCTCGAGCTCGCTCGCCCTGAGGGTCACTGCTGGACCGCCCGCTCGGTGCGCACGGCGACGCCGCGGGCCGTGACCACGAGTTCGCCGTCCTGGTCGCGGTACTCGGTGATCGTCTCGGCGAACACCAGGGTGCCGGCCCGGCGCCCCTGCTTCTCCCAGCGCTTGCCGGGGGTCGTGGTGGCGGTGAGGACGTCGCCGACCCGGACGGGGCGGTGGTACTCGTAGTGCTGCTCGGCGTGCAGGCCCGACCCGCCGCCGCCTCCCCCGCCTCGCCGGGGGCGCTCGCCGCCCTCGGCGGCCGCCTCGTCCTCGCCGCCCTCGGTGGGGGCGGGACGCTGGAGGCCCGACGGCGTCTTCCCCGACCCGAACCAGGGCCGGCCGATGCGGGGCCGGAGCCCGTAGTCGGGGTTGAACTGGGCGCTGGCCTGCACGAACGTCGGCGGGGCGATGAGCCCGCCGACCTCGGTGCCGGCGGCGTGCTCGGGGTCGCTGTAGACGGGGTTCGGGTCCCCGATCGACCGCGCGAACATCAGCACGTGCCCCGCCTCGACGGGGAACCTCTCGACAGCCATGCCCCGAGAATAACTTTTTCTCGGGCGACTTGACCAGGGTTCAATCGTCGTCTGTCGTCTCTCACCGCGGATATCCGCGGTGAGAGACGACAGACCGCTACTCGGGCGGGAGGCGGGGGTCGTCGGGGGCGACCGTCGCCACCGACTCGGCGATCGCCACCATCTGCTCCAGCGGCAGCGTCCCGGGCGCCGGGCCGTCCCAGTACTCGCAGTCCATGCGGGCCACGTACCCCGGCGCCGGCTCCCACGTGAGGTCGTTCATCGGCACGCCCTCGGGGTGGGTGGCGGGCGACGAGCCCATGACCGGGCCCCACAGCGCGTCGCGTCCGCCGACGGTCACGACCCGGTCGCCGATGCCCATGGCGGCCCCGCCGAACCCCGCCCCCTGCGCCTCACGGACCTCGAGGTGGCACATGAAGCCCGTCTGCACCGCCGCGCTCTCCCCCACCTGCACCGTCCACGTCGGCCCCACGTCGGGCTCGGGCGCCGGGCCCGGGACCGTGGTGGCCTGGGCGACCACCTGGAACCCGGCCGGAAGCGCCTCCGGCGGGATCTGCGCGGGCGGCTGCCCCGGGTCGGGCGAGCTGTCGAGCTGCAGCGCCTCGGCCACCGCCCGGGCGCCGGCCTCGTCGATGCCCTCGGCCCGCAGCTCCCAGTAGCCGCCGTCCGGTTCACCCCACGTGAAGATGACGAACCCGGTCGACGCCGTTGACCGCCATCATGGCCGGCCGGCCCCGCAGCTGCGACGGCACGTCGTAGGAGAGTCCGAGGTCGCCGCTGGGGGTCGAGTACGGCCCGCTCACCCGCACCGTGGCGCTCACGCCGCCGTCCGGGCCGCTGGCCGCCAGGACCAGGGTGTCGACCATCTCGGCCACCGGGCCGCAGTCGCTCGGCGGGATGTCGTAGCGCGAGCCCTGCGCCACCGTGATCGGGGCAGTCCTCGGGGAGCTGGGTCGGGATGAGCCGCATCGCCTCGGGCACCTCGGCCCGGGCGATGGTCGTCGGCGGCACGAAGGACGTCCTGCCGTCGCCGTCCACGAGGCAGCTCATCGGGTTGGGCAGCAGCGCCGGCGCCGGCGCCGTCGTGCTGGAGGTCGCACCCACCTGCACGTTGCCGTCGCGGTCGCCGTCGCCGCCGGCCATCAGCGTGCCCGCCGCCGCCACGCCGCCGACGACGGCGGTGACGCCCAGCGCCCGCACCGCGTGGCGGCGCCGGCGCAGCCGCCCGCCGCGGGCGATGACGCCGTCGACGGGCCGGGCGGGCGTACCGGCGGGCAGGTCGGCCAGGCCGAACAGGTCCTCCTCGGGGATCACCACGACTCCTCCTCATGGGTCGGCGCCAGGGTCTCCCCCAGCCGCTGGCGGGCCCGGTTCAGCCCGGAGGCGACGGTCCCCGGGGGGATGCCGAGCACCTGAGCGATCTCGTGCTGGGGCAGGTCGGCGACGTAGCGGAGCGCGATCAGGGCGCGCTCGCGCCGGTCGAGGCGGCGGACGGCCTCCCACAGGGCGTGGGCGGCGCTGAGGTCGGGGTCGTCGGCCGCGTCGGGGCGGGCCACAGCGTGCGCCTTGCGGCGCTCCACCGACCGCCGGCGGAACCGGCTGCGGCTCTCGTTCAGCGCCACCCGCATCACCCACGCCGCCGGGCGGTCGCACGCCCGGACCTGCGGCCACCGGGACCAGGCCCGGGCGAACGCCTCGGCCACCGCGTCCTCGGCCAGCCCGGCCTCGCCGGTGACGAGCGTCAGGCTGCGCACCAGCCGGGGCGCCTCCTGCTCGTAGAAGCTCGTGAACTCTGCCCTCACGCTCCTCCGACGCCCGAGCCGGCCGATCTGTTCGCGCCTACTGCCAGCGGTGGGCCACCACGTTCACCGCTGTGCCGAGGGCACCCGGCGGCGGAGGGTCAGTTGAGGCCGGCGTACGGGTGGCGGGTGAGGACGGTCTCGATCGCCTTGTCGTCGGCGCCGACGGCCCGGACCACGTAGCGGGCGGCCCCGTGGGCCGCGGCCTCGATCTCGACCCGGCGGTGCCCGTTGCCCGCCAGCCCGTCCGCGTACAGCAGCACGTAGTAGTAGACGACCCCGGCGTTGACGTGCGCCATGGCCCCGGCCTCCTCGTCGGTGCGGACGAGGCCGGCCCTCTGGCCCTCGGCCAGCAGGCCGGAGGCGTCGTCGTTCAGCACCCGCAGCGACTGGGACCGGGTCTCCCGCAGCCGGCGGTCGCCCCGCAGCTGGGTGGAGATGATGCCGTAGAGCCGGTGGTTCTCGCCGATGAACCGCACCGACTCGGCCGTGCCGACGTACAGGCGCTCCAGCGGGTCGTCGATGCCGTCGACCGCCCGGGACTGGGCCCGGCGCAGCCGCCGGCCCATGTCGGCGACGATCTCGCGGAACAGGGTCTCCTTGTTCTCGAAGTACCAGTACACGAGGCCCTTGGCCACACCGGCGGCGTCCGCGATGTCGACCATGCGGGTGTCCTCGTAGCCGCGCTGCGCGAACAGGACCTCGGCATGGTGCAGCAGCTCCGCCTTACGGTCCTGCCCGTGGCGCGTCAAGCTCCGGGCGTCCGACACCTCGTTCCACGCTACTGCGCGCCCCGGGCGGGCGCCGTCGAGTTCACTGACGGCGGGGACGGGCGAGGACTTCCTGCACCAGGCTCACGGCCAGGCGGCCGTCGCGGGTCCACAGCGAGCCCCGGGCCACACCCCGGGCGTGGGCGCCGGCCACCGGCTCCAGCTCGTACAGCAGCCACTCGTCGGCCCGGGCCGGGTGGTGGAACCACATGCAATGGTCGAGGCTGGCCATCATCCGGGACTGGCGGGGCGACGCCAGCGCGCCCGACACCACGCCCACCGGGCCCATGTCCGACAGGAAGGTCAGCATGGCCGCGTGGAGCATCGGGTCGTCGGGCAGGCGGCCGGGCACCCGCACCCACACGCTGCGCACGCCCGGCGGCGCCCCCCGGGCCAAACGCATCTCGAGCGGCCGGCCCCGGGCCCACGGCGGCTCGGCCGGGTCGTCGCCCTCGTCGGGGGTGCCGGCCCGGTCGACGGGCGACGGGGGCTGGGTCTCCTCCCCCGGCTCGTCGCGGTGGAACGATGCGTCGAGGTTGAGGATGGCGTCCCCGCCCTGCAAGGCCACGACCCGGCGGGTGGTGAACGACGTGCCGTCGCGGATGCGGTCGACGACGTAGTCGATCGGCAGGTCGTAGCGGCCGGGCCGCAGGAAGTAGGCGTGCAGCGAGTTGACGCCGTGGGCGGCGTCGACCGTGCGCACCGCCGCGCTCAGGGCCTGGCTGGCCACCTGCCCGCCGAACAGGCGCGGCGGCCCGACCGCCGCCCATCCCGGCGGCCCCGGGCGCGGCGGCCGCCGCGGCACCGCCCGGAAGATGTCCTTGTCCGTGGGTGCGAGGTCGAACATCGCCCGCACCCGGGCCGCGGCGTCGTCGCCGGTGAGGGGCGGGGGCACTAGTGCCCGGTCCGGGATCGTTCGTCCTGTCCACGGCGAGTCAGATCGGCCGCTGGCAAGGACGCAGGAGGAAGGCGCAGCCGTAGCTGCGGCGACGACGAGGACGCCGTCCAGCGGCCGATCTGGCCGGCGTGGCAGGGCGCAAACGGTTCCGGACCGGGCACTAGGCGAGCCGCTCGACCACGGTCGCCATCGCCATGCCCCCGGCGGCGCACATGGTCTCGAGGCCCCACTGCCCGTCCCGGGTCCGCAGGCCGTTGATGAGCGTGGTCATGATGCGGGCGCCGGTCATGCCGAAGGGGTGCCCGAGCGCGATGGCGCCGCCGTGCGGGTTGAGCTGGCCCTCGATGTCGATGCCGGTGTTCTCGCACACCGGCAGGACCTGGGCGGCGAACGCCTCGTTGAGCTCGACGACGTCGATGTCCTCGATGGACATGCCCGTGGCCTTGAGCACCTTGCGCACCGCGTCGATGGGCGCCACGCCCATGATCTCGGGGTCGTTGCCGGAGTAGGCGGTGGCGACGATGCGGGCCAGCGGGGTGAGGCCCAGCTGCTCGGCCTTCTCGCGGCTGGTGATCAGCACGGCGGCGGCGCCGTCGTTGAGCGGGCAGCTGTTGCCGGCCGTCACCGTGCCGCCCTCCTTGAACGGGGTGGGCAGCTCGGCGAGGCGCTCGACCGTGGTGCCGGGGCGCGGCCCGTCGTCGGCGGACACGACGGTGCCGTCGTCCTTGGTGATCGGGCTGATCTCGGCGTCGAACACCCCCGCGGCCTGGGCGGCGACGGCCCGGTCCTGCGACAGCTTGGCGAAGGCGTCCATGTCGGCGCGGCTCACGTCGAACCGCTCGGCCACGTTCTCGGCCGTCATGCCCATCGGGATGTAGACGAACGGGAACCCGCTGTCGCGGCCGAGCAGCTTGGGGTTGAGCCCGCCCGGGCCGATGGCGCCCCGGCGGCCGCCGCCCCCGCCGCCGCTGCGGCCCTCGCCGCCCTGGCCCTCGGGGGCCGGCGGGCGCGACGACTTCTCGACGCCGCAGGCGATGTACATGTCGCCCTCGCCCACCTTCACGGCGTTGGCCGCGGCGGTGATCGACTGCAGCGACGAGGCGCAGAACCGCTGGACCGTGTGGGCCGGGACCGACAGCGGGAACCCGGCGAGGATGCCCGCGCTGCGGCCGATGTTGAACCCGGTCTCGCCCGTCTGGGCCACGTTGCCGCAGATGATGTCCTGGATGTCGGCCCGGTCGACGTCGGGCACCTGGTCCATGAGCGCCACGAGCACGTCGGCCATCAGCTCGTCGGCCCGCTTGTCGACGAGCGAGCCCTTGTTGGCGCGCCCGATCGGGCTGCGGGTGGCGGCGACGACCACCGCGTCGTTGAGTTCGGGCATGGCGTGCTCCTGTGTCTCGGATGGGTGAAGGGGTCGGGCGGCTCAGCCGGCGCGGGACGTGCGCGGCTCGTAGGTCGGGGGCAGGTCGGCGGCGGGGACCTCGTCCATGATCGTGACCGTACCGGCCTCGTCGAAGGGGGCCGTGGGGGCGTCGGCGACCTCGCCCGGCAGGAACCGCTCGCCCTCGTTCTCGTAGCGGTACATGCCGGTGCCCTCGGCGCCGGTCTCGTCCTGGCCCGTGGCCTCGGCGTCCCACCAGATGAGGGTGACGTCGTCGGCGCCGGCGTAGTCGACCCACTGCCAGCGGTGCTCGCCGTAGGACGACCCGAACACGGTCGTGTACCCGCCGATCGGCTCGTAGGCGAACATGCCGTCCCGGTACGTCTCGGGCGTGAGCTCGGGCCCCGCGAGGTGGATGCCGGCGAACAGGCGCCCGAAGTCGAAGATGTTGGGGTACGCCTCGAGGGTCTCGCCGAGGTACCACGACACCCAGTTGCCGGACTCGTCGATGACGTCGGGGTCGACCCGGGCCAGCAGGAACGAGATGCCGAAGGCGTGGCTCCACTGCTCCTGGTCGTAGCGCCGGGCGAAGGCCGTGGCGTCGGTGCCCGTCGACCCGGTGACGATCCACTCCGGGAAGTAGTCCTGGCTGGTGGCGGCGTCGGTCAGGTAGATCGGGAAGAACGGGTCGCCGGAGAAGATCACGCTGGTGATGCCCTCGTCCTTCAGCCGGGCGATGACGGTGGCCGCATCCTCGGCGGCCTTGCTGAGGTCGAGGATGTAGGGGATGCGGTCGGCCAGCTCGACGTCGGACTCGGCCAGGCGCTCCTCGAAGAAGTCGACGCCCGGGCCCCGCGAGCCGTCGGCGGTCTCGTAGTAGACGATGGCGAACTTGCGGTCCTGGCTCTGGAACGCGGGGTCGCCGGCGAACTCGGCGGGCTTCCCGGCCAGGTGGCTGGTGATGTAGTCGGCGCGGTGGACGTAGCCCTGCGTCGAGGCCATGGTGGCGCCCCAGGCGTAGGGGGACAGCCGCTCGTACAGCTCCTGGGGCTGGCCCGTGGCGCACAGGCAGACGACCCCGCGGGCCGCCAGCTCCTCGGCGTAGACGATGGTCTGGGCCGGGCCGCCGATGACAGCGAAGGCGCCGATGTCGTCGGCGATCTTGATGGCGTCGGCCCGGGCGGCGGCGTCGTCGGAGGCCGACCCGGTGGCGTCGACCTTGACCACCGTCACGGTGCGGCCGTAGGTCTCGTAGAGGGCGTTGTAGGCCTCGACGATCTTGGCCCGGTACTGGTCGTTCTCCTCGTCCGTGGGGGCGTCCTCGCCCGCGACCTCGTCGCCGATGGCGGCGGCGGTGGGGTCCTCCTGGGCGACGTAGAAGGCGACCACGATCTCGTCGGCGGTCACGCCGGGCGAGGTCTCGCCGCCGTTGTCGCGGTCCTCGGGCCACAGCGGGACGCACTGGGGTGCGTACACCGACGGGATGGCCAGGCGACCCGTCTCGGGGTCGCAGTCGGGGGCGTCGAGCGGGTCCTCGTCGGGGAACGCCGCCAGCGCGGGCGCCTCGCCGTTCGTCGAGGTGGACGCGGCTTCGTCGTCCTCGTCGTCGCCTCCCCCGCCCACGATCGCACCGATGCCCAGTGCGGCCGCAGCCACCACGATGACCGCCAGGACCGGCCAGTAGCGCGCCAGGCCCGAACGCTTCTTCGGCGTATCGCCCATGTCGTCCCCCTCGGACTTTCGCCTTGTCCCCTGGCCCGGTCGCCGCGGCGTGCGTCGATCGGACGGGCTATCTTGACCTGAGGTCAAGTTGACCTGAGGTCAAGTTAGCAGCGGATCGATACCCGGGGGGGAGATGACGCTCGCACTGGGCGCTACGACGAACGCTGTCCGCTCATCGTGGCGCACGTCCTCCGTGCCGTCCACCGTCGCGGTCATCGCCGCGCTGCTGGTCATCCAGCAGATCCTGTGGCCCGCGCCGGCCGGCGTGCTCGTCGCGCGGCGTCATCATCGGCGGCCTCACGGCCCTCATCTCCCTCGGCATCGCGCTCGTCTACCGGGCCAACCGCATCGTCAACTTCGCCCAGGGCGACCTCGGCGCGGTGCCGACCATGGGCGCGGTGCTGCTGATCGTCGGGCCGGGCGTCCCCTACTTCGTGGCCTTCGGCCTGGGCCTGGTGGTCGCCGCCCTGCTCGGCGCGCTGGTCGAGTTCCTCATCATCCGGCGCTTCGCCACGGCGCCCCGGCTCATCCTCACCGTGGCGACCCTCGGCGTGGCCCAGGTGTTCGCGGCGCTGGCGCTGGGCCTTCCGTCGCTGGCCAACAACGCGTTCCCCGGCACCTTCGACATCAACGCGCCGACGTCGTACCCGTCGCCGTTCGACCTGACCTTCGAGATCTCGCCCATCATCTTCCACGGCAACGACGTCATCGCCCTGGTGGCGGTCGTCGTGTGCGTCGCGGCGCTCGTCGCCTTCTTCCGCATCACCAACACCGGCATCGCCGTGCGGGCCAGCGCCGAGAGCGCCGACCGGGCCATCCTCCTCGGCATCCCGGTCAAGCGGGTCCAGCTCGTCGTGTGGTCGATCGCCAGCGTCCTCGCCTTCGTCGCCGTGTTCCTGCGGGCCGGGGTCGTCGGCGTGCCGCTGGGGACCGTGCTGGGCCCGGCCATCCTCGTGCGGGCGCTCGCCGCCTGCGTGATCGGCGGGATGACCAACCTGCCGCTGATCTTCGCCGGGGCCGTCACCCTCGGCGTCGTCGAGCAGGCCATCATCTGGAACACCGAGGAGGCGGCGCTCGTCGCCCCGGTGCTGTTCGTCATCGTGCTCGTCGTGCTGCTGGTGCAGCGCCAGGCCC
The DNA here is from genome assembly GCA_963759225.1 of uncultured Acidimicrobiales bacterium. Lineage (GTDB taxonomy): Bacteria > Actinomycetota > Acidimicrobiia > Acidimicrobiales > VFJN01 > ZC4RG19. The sequence continues at coordinate 82,060 of CAVWYL010000015.1, forward strand.
GCGTGTCCCGCAGCGAGGGGCTGTCCACCTGGCAGGTGGTCACCGACGTGCGGCCCATCCCGCCCGAGCTGAAGGACCTGCCCGAGGTCCGCTGGATGCTGCGCGGGCTGGCCGTGGCGCTGGGCGTGCTGGTCCTGGCCCTGCCGGCCCTGCTGTCGGCCAGCCGGCTCGACCTGGTCGGCGTGATCCTCGTCTTCGCCATGGTCGGCGTGTCGCTCGTGGTGCTGACCGGGTGGGCGGGCCAGGTGAGCCTCGGCGCGGTCGCGTTCCTCGCCATCGGGGCCGCGGTGGGCGGCGCGGTGACGTCCCGGCTGGGCTGGGACCTGGCGATCGCCCTGCTCGTGGCCGGGTTGGTGGGCGCGGCGGTGTCGATCGTCATCGGCCTGCCCGCCCTGCGCATCCGGGGCCTGCTGCTGGCCGTGACGACGCTGGCGTTCGCCCAGGCGGTGGCGGTGTGGGGGCTCAACCGCTCGCTGTTCGACTGGTGGCTGCCGCTCGGGCGCATCGAGCGCCCCGACCTGTTCGGCCTCATCCCCATCGACAGCGAGACGAACTACTACTTCTTCGTCGTCGCCTGCCTGCTGCTCGTGCTGTCGGTGGCCCGGCGGCTGCGCCGGTCCCGGGTGGGCCGGGTCATGATCGGCGTGCGGGAGAACGACCGGGCCGCCCAGGCCTTCGGCGTCAGCCCGGTGAAGGCCAAGCTGACCGCCTTCGCGGTGTCGGGGTTCATCGCCAGCTTCGCCGGGGCGGTCTTCGTGCACCACCAGCAGAGCCTCGGCATCCAGCCCTACGCCACCGCGGAGAGCCTGGCCGTGTTCTCGATGGTGGTGATCGGCGGCCTCGGCTCGCTGCCGGGCGCCATCCTCGGGGCGGTCTACGTGATGGGCCTGCAGTACTTCCTGCCCGACGAGCTGGCGTTCTTCGCCGGCGGCGCCGGGCTGCTGCTCGTGCTGCTCACGCTGCCGGGCGGCCTCGGCTCGCTGCTGTACCTCGCCCGCGACGAGTACCTGCGCTGGGTGGCCAACCGCCGCAGGATCATGGTGCCGAGCCTGTTCGCCGACGCCGCCGACATGTCCGCCGTCGGCCTGTCGCGCGAGCGGGGCATGGCGTTCCTGCGGGAGATGTCCGACCGCATGGACGCCGGCGACGAGTCCGCGCTGTGGATGCCGGACCTGCCGCCCCCGGTCGAGGTCCGGGCCGAGGAGGAGGCCGCCCTCGCGGTGGCGGCCGAGGATGCGGCGGCCGCGGCGGCCGCGGGGCAGCCGCGGAGAGACCGACCGACACCGCCGGGACCACCGGGAGGACGCCGTGACCGCGACCGACGCCCCCGACGCGCCCGACGTCCCGGACGCGCCCGCGCCGGCGGACGCCGAGGCCGCGCCGGAGAACGAGAAGCTGACGCTCCGCCAGCGCGCTGCACGAGTTCCGCCCGTCGGTGCTGACCCGGGGCGCGCCCACCGGCCCGCTGATCGTCCTGTTCGGGCTCAACGCGGTCGACGAGCTCGACCGCGAGGCCGCCACGATCCTGCTCCCCGACATCCGCGACACGTTCGGCCTCGACATCCAGGGCGCCCTGACCCTCACGTCGATCATCGGGTTCATGTTCTTCTTCCTGGAGATCCCGATCGCCCACTTCGCGGACCGCCGCAAGCGGACCCGGCTGGCGGCGGGCGGGGCGGCGATCTGGGGCGTGTTCTCCGTGTTCAGCGGCCTGGCGCCCACCGTGTGGCTGTACGCGGTGGCCCGGGCCGGCGCCAGCTCGGGCCGGGCGGTCAACCAGGGCACCCACCCGTCGCTGCTGTCGGACTACTACCCCATCGACGCCCGGCCCGGCGTGTTCGCGGCCCACAGCTCGGCCAGCATCGTGGGCCGGTTCATCGGCCCCATCGCCGCCGGCTTCATCGGCTACTGGATGGGGTGGCGGTGGTCGTTCATCATCATGGGCGTCCCCACGCTCATCCTCGTGCTGTTCGCGCTGCGCCTGAGGGAGCCGGTGCGGGGCTACCACGAGCGGTCCCTCATGACGAACGACGAGGAGACGGCGCTCACCGAGGAGAAGCCGGCGTCGCTGGCCGAGGCGTGGCGCATCGCCTGGCAGATCCGCACGCTGCGCCGCCTGTGCGTGACGGTGCCGTTCCTGCTGATCCCGACGGTGGCGCTCGGCCCGCTGCTGCAGCTGTTCTACCAGGAGGAGCTGGGCCTCAACACCGCCCAGCGGGGCCTGCTGGCCGCCACCACCGAGCCCTTCCAGTTCGTCGGGCTGTTCGTGGGCGTGCCCCTGGGCGCCCGCTACCTGCGCAAGGACCCCTCGAAGATCGCCCCGTTCCTGGGCATCGCCGCCGGGCTGCAGGTGGTCGTGCTGTTCGTCCTGGTGACCACGAAGAACCTGCCGCTCGTCATCGGCATGCGGGCGATCCTGGCGCTGTGCATCGCCTCCACGTTGCCGGTGCTGTTCGCCACGGTGTCGCTCATCAACCCGCCCCGGGTGCGCTCGGTCGGGTTCTCGATCATCAACCTGTTCATCCTCCCGATCCTGGTCATCCAGCCGATCATCGGCGGCCTGGCCGACGACTGGGGGCTGACCCGGGCGATCCTGCTGCTGTGCCCGCTGACGCTGGTCGGCTCCCTGCTCATCGCCACCTCCGGCAAGTTCCTCGCGTCCGACATCGACAAGGTCCGCACCGCCACCGTGACGATGGCCGAGGTGCGGGCGGCCCGCCGCCGCGGTGAGTCGAAGCTGCTCGTCGTCCGGCACCTCGACGTCCACTACGACTCGGTGCAGGTGCTGTTCGACGTCGACTTCGAGGTGGACGAGGGCGAGATCGTGGCGCTGCTCGGCACCAACGGCGCCGGCAAGTCCACGCTGCTGCGCGCCATCTCCGGACTGGTCGACCCGTCGGGCGGCGCCATCGTGTTCGACGGCACCGACATGACCTACACGCCCCCCAACGAGATCGTCGGGCGCGGCGTCGTGCAGGTCCCCGGGGGCAAGGGCGTGTTCCCCACCCTCACCGTGGCCGAGAACCTGCGGCTGGCGGCATGGCCGTACCAGCACGACACGGCCTACGTCGCCGAGGCGACCGAGTCGGTGCTCGACCACTTCCCGATCCTGCGCCAGCGCTGGCGGGACGAGGCCGGCAACCTGTCGGGTGGCGAGCAGCAGATGCTCACGCTCGGCATGGCCTTCATCGCCAAGCCGCGGCTCCTCATGATCGACGAGCTGTCGCTCGGCCTCGCCCCCATCGTGGTCGAGCGGCTGCTGGGCATCGTGGAGGCCATCCGGGCCCGGGGGACCACGATCATCCTGGTCGAGCAGTCGGTGAACGTGGCCCTCACCCTGGCGGAGGAGGCCTACTTCATGGAGAAGGGCCAGATCCGCTTCCACGGCCCGACCCGCGACCTGCTCGACCGGCCCGACATCCTGCGGTCCGTGTTCCTGGAGGGGGCCGACGCCATGACGGCGGCCGACGAGCCGGCCCCCGACTCCCGCCCCGCGGTGGCCGCCACCGTGGCCGGGGCGCCCCGGCCCAACGGCGAGTCGCACGAGGTGGTGCTGGAGGCCGACGCGCTCACCCGCTCCTACGGCGGCGTGCGGGCGGTCAGCGACGTGTCGTTCCGGCTGGAGCGGGGACAGATCCTCGGCGTGATCGGCCCGAACGGGGCCGGCAAGACGACGCTGTTCGACCTCATCTCGGGGTACATGCCCCCCGACCACGGCCGGCTGCTGTTCCTGGGCGACGACATCACGTCGCTGTCGGCCGACGCCCGGGCCCGCCGCGGCCTCGGCCGGTCGTTCCAGGACGCCCGGCTGTTCCCGGGACTGTCGGTGGAGGAGACCATCGCCCTGGCGCTGGAGCGCCACGTCGAGGTGCGCGACCCGTTCGCCACCGCGGTGGGCCTGCCGATGGTGCGCGAGTCGGAGCAGGCGGTGTGGGCCCGGGTCGACGAGCTGATCGAGCTGGTCGGCCTGCAGGCGTACCGGGCCAAGTTCGTGCGGGAGCTGTCCACCGGCACCCGGCGCATCGTCGACCTGTCGTGCCTGCTGGCGCACGAGCCCGACGTCATGCTGTTCGACGAGCCGTCGTCGGGCATCGCCCAGCGGGAGGCCGAGGCGCTCGGCCCGATGATCCAGCGGGTGCGGGCGGCGACGGGGGCGAGCATCGTCATCATCGAGCACGACATGCCGCTCGTGCGGTCGATCTCCGACGAGATCCTCGCCCTCGACCTCGGGCGGGTCATCGCCCACGACGCCCCCGAGGTCGTGCTGCACGACCCCCGGGTCGTGGCGTCCTACCTGGGCACCAGCGACGCGGCCATGGCCCGCTCCGGCACCGAGGGCCTGCTCCAGACCGTGGCCGGCGGCCCCGACCAGGACCCGGACACGTCCTAGTCCCGGTTGCTAGCCGTCGTCCTCGCCGTCGTCGCCGCCCGAGGGGACGGTGGTGGCGGGAGGCTCGGGCTCGGTGACGGGGACCGTGACCTCGGGCTCCGGCGGGGTGGTGGTCGTCGGGGCGGCGGTGGTCGACGGGGTCGAGGGGACGGTCGCCGGCGCGTCGGCCGCGGGGCCGGGGCCGGCGGCGGGGGGGCCGGCGGGCGTGGTCACCTCGGTGCCCGGATCCGCCGGGGCACCCGCGCCGTCGCGAGCCTGGGTCGCAGGCGCGGGCGCCCCGGCGGCGGGGGCGACAGCGCCCGCCGAGGGGTCTGCGGCCGGCTCCGCCTCGGCCGGGTCCGAGCCGGGGGTGCCGTCGTCGCCGCCGAGCAGCTGGGTGCCCAGCCCGCCGAGCACGGCGGCCACCGCGGCGGCCGCCAGCACGGACCGGCCGCGTCGCCGCGGTCGGGCAGGCGGGGGGGCCGGGCGGCGACGGTGGCCGTGGCCGGTCCGGCGCCCGCGGCGGCGAGGGTGGGGTCGACCACGGGCGTCATCCGGGTCGTCGCCCCGCCGGCGGCGACGCCGGCGGACACGTCCCGCAGCGCGGCGCGCGACGGCGGCGGCGTCCGGCCGCGCCGCGGGGTCCTTGACCAGGAGGCGCTCGATCAGCGGGGTCAGCGGCCCGGGACGGCGCATGGCCCGGGGCTCGCCGTGGACCACGGCCGACGCCGTGGCCAGCGCCGTGTCTCCGGCGAAGGGCGGCACGCCCTCCTGGGCGAAGTAGAGCAGGGCACCCAGCGCCCACAGGTCGGCCGCGGGGCCGACGGCGCCCGCCGCGGCCTGCTCGGGCGCCATGTACGACGGCGACCCGATGACGAGGCCCGGCTGGGTGAGGCCGGACTCGTCGCGCAGGGCGGCCACGCCGAAGTCGGCGAGCTTGACCGTGACGCCGGGGCAGCCGTCGACGGTGCCGTCGCCGGTCCCCACCAGCACGTTGGCGGGCTTCACGTCCCGGTGCACGACGTCGACACGGTGGGCGGCGATCAGCGCGTCGAGCACGCCGAGCCCGATGCAGGCGGCCAGGCCGGCGGGCACGGGACCCCGCTCCCGGACCAGCGCCTCCAGGCTCGGCGCCCGGACCAGCTCCATGACCAGCCACACCGCGTCGCGGTCCTCGACCACGTCGTAGACCGCGACGACGTGCGGCGACGTCATCCGGGCCGCGGCCCGGGCCTCCCGCAGCGCCCGGGAGTGGACGTCGTCCACCTCGTCGGGCCCGGTGACCAGCGCCACCCGCTTGACGGCCACGTCCCGGCCGAGGCGGGTGTCCCGCGCCTCGTGCACCGCGGAGCGGCCCCGCCCGATCACGTCGCCGAGGGCGTAGCGCTCCGCCAGCAGATCGTCACACCCCAGGGTTGCGTTCACGGCCGACAGCTACCGCTGTCGCCCCGTCCGCAAACGCTAAACCTGCGGCTGTGACCGATGGCTCGGGGTGACGGCGGCCGGATCGCCGCTGCCGTTGGGCGCGTCGGTGGCCGGGGGGCCGATGCGGACCTCGGTGATGGCCCGGCCGTCGACCGCCAGCACGTCGATCGTGCGGCCGGCGCTCGTCACCCGGTCGCCGGGGGCGTCGGGGACCCGGCCCAGCAGGTCGAGCACCAGGCCGGCCACCGTGGCGTACGGGCCCTCGGGCATGCCGGTGACGCCCACGTCGACCAGGTCGTGGACGGGGAACCGGCCGGGCAGCACCAGCGAGCCGTCCGGCTCGCGCTGGACGCTGACGACGTCGCGGTCGGTCTCGTCGTAGATCTCGCCGACCAGCTCCTCCAGCAGGTCCTCGACCGTGACGATGCCGGCGGCCGCGCCGTGCTCGTCGACCACGAGGGCCAGCTGCACCCGCCGGGTCTGCATCTCGTGCAGCACGTCGAGGACGTCGGCGGTCTCGGGGAAGGCGGACATCTCGCCCGCCAGCTCGGTGACCGGCCGCGGGCCCTGGTCCAGGAGGTCACGCAGGTGCACGGCCCCCACCACCTCGTCGAGGTTGCGGTCGTGCGCCACCGGGGCCCGGGAGTGGGCGCTGGCGGCCAGCTCGTGCAGCGCCCGGTCGGCGGTCCAGTCGGCGTCGAGCACGAACACGTCGGGCCGGGGCCGGAGCACCTGGTCGAGCGAGCGCTCGGCGATCTCGAAGGCGCCGTCGATGATCATGCGCTGCTTGGGGGTGAACGACTCCTGCGTGCCCACCAGCTCGCGCAGCTCGGCCTCGGTCACCTGCTCGCGCTGGACGTTGGGGTCGCCGCCCATGAGCCGCACCGCCAGGTCGGTGGACCGGGACAGCAGCCACACCACCGGGCGGGTGATCGTCGACATGAGCGACAGCGGCCGGGCCGCCAGCAGTGCCCACCGCTCGGCCCGCTGCATCGCCACCCGCTTGGGGGCCAGCTCGCCGAGCACCAGCGTCACGTACGCCAGCAGCAGGGTCACGACCACGATCGACACCGGCCGGGCCGCCCCGCCGAGGAACGACAGCTGCTCCTCCAGCGGCTCGGCCAGCGACACGGCGGCCGCCGCCGAGGCCAGGAACCCGGCCAGCGTGATGCCGATCTGGATGGTGGCGAAGAACTTGTTGGGGTCGCGGGCCAGCCGGGCCACCAGCGCGCCGGTCGAGGACCGCTGCTCGAGCCGCTGGAGCTGACCCTCCCGCAGCGACACGAGCGCCATCTCGGTGCCGGCGAACGCCGCGTTCAGGAACACGAGGACCGCGACCAGCGCGATCTGCGGCCACAGGCCACTCACGGATAGCTCCTGAACTGGGGGTCGGCGGACATCACGGTGGTCGACAAATCGTACCGACTACGCACGTCCGCCCGTATGCACTTCATGCTTCCCGCTCAGCCACCGTGGCGGAGCGCGTCCCGCACCTGCACCGGGTCGTCGAGGTCGACCGTGTCCGGGTCGATCCCCATGGACGCCAGGTGGTCCCGCAGCAGCTCGTGGCGGGACCGCACCACCGCGCCCGGCGGCGGGCGGAACTCGGCGCCCACGATGCTCCCGTCGAACACGAGGTCGGTGAGCGCCGTGGACGAGCACGGCTCGCCGTCGATCGACCCCTCGTGGCGCAGCACGATGCCGGTCGCGGCGTCGAACCAGATGCGGTGGTCGATCCCGGCCAGGTCACGGTGCAGGCGCAGCTCCCGAGGCGAGGACGGCGCCCGCACGCCGTCGCGGGGGCCGCCCTCCACGAACCAGCACGGCCGGCCCTCGATGTCGGCCGGCTCCGGGACCGTGAAGCTGAGGTTCCGCAGGAGCCGGCCGGGGTAGAGGCAGGCGCCGATCGCGCCCGCGTCGTGGATGGCGGCCCGGGTCGAGTCCCGCTCGGTCACGAGCGTGGACGTGCCCGCCCAGCTGCGGTGGCCGTCGCTCACCGCCAGGTAGCCGCGGCCCACGACCCGCCAGCGGTCCGGCAGCGCCACCACCACGTACGACGTGGCCACGGCGTCGCCGTGGAGGTCGTCGATGTCGTCCTCGTCGTCGCCCGCCGACGGCACGAGGCGGGCGGGCGGGTCGAGGTCGTCGAGGTCGCCGTAGTCGTCGCCGCCGCCGGGCAGGGGCGCGACGGCGGCCGGCCGCGGCGCCTCGGCGTCCTGGCGGCGCAGCACCTCGGCCACGAGGGCCCGGTCGGTCCATGTGGTGAGGGCCGCCTGCAGCGACTTCAGACCCCCCGGTGCGCTGTCGACCAGCGCCAGAAGCTCGCCCCTCGTCCCCATGGCACGATGGACAGTAGCGGAGTGTCCACGAAGATGATCGAGCGTTCCGTCGCCGGACCCGGCCGCGGCGGCGAGGTCCGCACCGGTCACGGCCCCGGCCCGCAGCACCCGCCACTCCGGCCCGGTGCAGTCCACGACGGTGGAGGGCTCGCCCCCGCAGGGGCCCCCGTCGAGCACCAGGGCGACGCCGTCGCCGAACACCGCGGCCACCCCGGCGGCGTCGGGCGGCGTCGGCTCGCCGTGGAGGTTGGCGCTGGTGGTGGCCAGCGGCCCGACCTCCGCCGCCAGCGCCCGCACGAGGGGATGGTCGGGGCACCGCACCCCGATCGTGCCGGCCGGCTCGCCGAGCGCGTACCCGAGCCCGGGCCGGCGGGGCAGGACGAGGGTCAGCGGCCCGGGCCACAGCCGGGCCGCGATCCGGCGCACGGGCGCCGTGACGCCCGCCGGGTCCGCCAGCGCCAGGCCCTGGTCCGGCGACGCGCACAGCACCGCGACCGGGACGTCGGCCGCCCGGCCCTTGAGCGCGAACAGCCGGCCCGTGTGCGCCGCCGGCGCCGGCAGCGCGGCCAGGCCGTACACGGTGTCGGTGGGCAGGGCCACGACCTCGCCGGCCCGCAGGGCGGCGGCGGCCCGCGCCACCACGTCGGCGGCCGGCACCCGGGCGTCGACGACGGCGGCGGTCACCGGCGGGCCAGGACGAAGCGGTCGCGTCCGGCGAGGTCCGGCCACACGGACACCGACGTGAACCCGGCGTCGGCCGCCATGCGGACGGCCCGGCGGGTCTGGTGCGGGGCCATCTCGACCAGCAGCGCGCCCGGCCGGGCCAGCCACGCGGGCGCCTCGGCCGTGATGGCGGCCACGTCCTCCAGCCCGTCGGGGCCCGAGCACAGCGCCAGGTACGGCTCCCAGTCGCGGACGTCGTCGGGCAGGTCCGCCATCTCGGGCTCGGACACGTAGGGCGGGTTGGCCACGATCACGTCCACCTGCCCGGCCAGGCCCTCGGGCAGCGCCCCGAACCACGACCCCTCGCACAGCCGCACGCCCGCCGACCGACGGTCCCAGCGCCGCCTGGTTGATCCGCGCCACCTCCAGCGCCTCGACGGAGACGTCGGTGCCCCACACCTCCAGCCCGGGACGCTCGTCGGCCAGCGCCAGCGCGATGGCGCCCGACCCGGTCCCCAGGTCGACGGCGGTGCGGGCCGACAGCCGCCGGCACTCGTCGAGGGCGAGCCCGGCCAGCACCTCGGTCTCGGGGCGGGGGATCAGCACCCGGTGGTCGACGGTCAGCTCCAGCCGCCGGAACGACCACCGTTCGAGCACGTACTGGAGCGGCTCGCCGTCGAGGCGGCGCGCCAGCATGCCGTGCAGGTGGGTGGCGGCCCCCAGCGGCGCGGGGTCGTCGAGCCCGAGCGCCAGCTCGCCGGGTGCGAACCCCGCGGCCCGCTGCACCAGCCACCGGGCCTCCTGCTCGGCGTTGCCGACACCCCGCGCCGCCAGGCGGTCGCGGGCGTCGACGAGCAGCGCCCGCCAGGGCGGCTCCCCGCCGGTCTCGGTCACGTCAGCCGTCGTCACCCGACAGGCGCCGCGCCTGCTCGTCGGCCACCAGCGCATCGCTGATCTCGTCCAGCTCGCCGGCCAGCACCTTGTCCAGCTTGTAGACGGTGAGCCCGATGCGGTGATCGGTGACGCGGTTCTCCTTGAAGTTGTACGTGCGCACCTTCTCGGACCGGCCGCCGCCGCCGACCTGGCCCCGGCGGGCGGCCGACGCCTCGCCGGCCTGCCGGTCCTGCTCGGCCTTCAGCAGCCGGGACCGCAGCACCGCCAGCGCCTTGGCCTTGTTCTGGGTCTGGCTCTTCTCGTCCTGCATGGACACGACCGTGCCCGTGGGCAGATGGGTGACCCGCACGGCCGAGTCGGTCGTGTTCACGCTCTGGCCGCCCGGCCCCGACGAGCGGAACACGTCGATGCGCAGGTCGTTGGGGTCGATGGCGACGTCGACCTCCTCGGCCTCGGGCAGCACGGTGACCGTGGCCGACGACGTGTGGATGCGCCCCTGGCTCTCGGTCACCGGCACCCGCTGGACCCGGTGGGGGCCGGCCTCGTGGTGCATCCGGGACCACACGCCGTCGCCCTTGAGCGCCAGCGTGACCTCGTTGTAGCCGCCGAGGTCGGAGGGGTCGGCCCCGAGCACCTCGGCCGTCCACCCCTGGCGGCCGGCGAAGGCCCGGTACATCTCGAACAGGTCGCGGGCGAACAGGTTGGCCTCCTCGCCGCCCTCGGCCCCCCGGATCTCGACGATGACGTTGCGCTCGTCGTTGGGGTCCTTGGGCAGCAGCAGGAGCCGCAGCTCGGCGGTCAGCCGCTCGATGTCGGCCTCGGCCTCGCCGACCTCGACGCGGGCCAGCTCGCGCTCGTCGCCGGCGGCGTCGGCCAGCATCTCCTGCGCGGCGGCCAGGTCGTCCTGGCGGCCCCGCAGGGCGCGGAGGCGGGCCACGATGGGCTCGAGCTCGCGATAGCGCTTGGCCACCTGCTGGTAGCGGGGCTGGTCGGCGATCAGGTCGGGGTCGCCGAGGCGCGCCTCGAGGGCGAGGAACTCCTGCTCCAGCTCATCGAGGCGTTCGAACACAGCGAGCCAGGCTACCGCCCGTCCCGATCAGCCGGTCAGGACGCTGATGACGACCCGGCGGTTGAGCGCCCGGCCCTCCTCGCTGACCGCGCCCTCCGGCGTCGTCTCCGCCGCCGGACGGGGCACTAGGTCAGCCCCGGGCCGTGGCGACCGCGGGCCCCGGGCCGTCGGCGATCCCCACGACGGCGCGGTCGGGCACCCCGAGGGGGCGCACGACCGGGTAGCGGTCCCCCGCCTCGTCGACCACCATCACGACCTCGCCCGGCTCGGGACACCCGGCCACCACGGTGGCGACCGGCCACGACGACTGCACCGGCCGGGCCCGCGGCAGGCAGGCCCGCACGTAGCCGTCCGCCCGGTCCCCCAGCAGGCCCTGGCCGCCCGGCTGGGACCACGCCTCGGTCTTCCACCAGGGCCCCGTCCGGTCCAGCGCCCGCACCCGGCGCCACCGGCGCAGGTGGGCCACGAGCACCCCGCCCGCCACCGCGGCGGGAAGCCAGCCCGTCACGATCGGCTCGGCCGTGTCGTAGACCTCGCGGGTGACGCGGACGTGCTCCGGGTCGTCGGGATCGACCTCGATCGGGTACCGGCGCCCGACCGTGTAGTCCTCGGCGAACTCGACCGGCACCGAGGCCCGGTGCCCCGCGCCGTCCTCCTCGTACTCGACCGTCACCGTGTAGGCGCCGGGGTCGCGGTCGACGACCTCGCCGACCGTGTCCTCCCACTCGACCGGCACGTCGTACGCCGCCGCGTTCGTCAGCGTGAACGCGGTGACCACCGCACCGAGCGCCACCGTGGCCCCGAAGACGCCGAGCGGGATCACGAGCGCCTCGGCCGCACCCCGCCAGCGCACCACGAGCGGCACACGTGCGCCGCCGGCCGGCGGCGCGGGCCGGTCGGCCGGCGTCGGGGGGACCACGTCGACCACCCGGTCCGGCCGGGGCCACGGACCGTGCGGGGCGGCCCGGCCGGTCGGCCACAGGACGCCACCCTCGCCGCCCTCGGCCCCGGCCCGCGCCCGGGCCGCGACGCGGCCGAGCGGCCGCGGCACCCCCTTCACCTCGACCGGGAACGCCGGCCCCGCCACCGGGCCGCCGGCCGTGGCGGCCACCCGCACCGAGCACAGCGACGGGGCGCCCGGGCCGGCGTCGAGCGCGTAGAGGTGCAGCACCGGCCGCCGCCCCCGGAACGGGGACCGGGGGGCGATCGCGCCCAGCATGGCGAACGCCGTGGTGTCGTCGCCCACGAACCGGAGGGTCCGCCGCACCGTCCAGCGCCGCGCCAGGTAGGCGAGCAGCGGGATCACGATCCACGGGGCGATGTAGCCGACCTCGACCCACGGCACCCGGTCGCCGGCCAGGGCCACCCGCTCGGGGTCGTCGGGGTCGACGTCCAGCGCCAGCACGTCACCGGGATCGCTGCCGAAGCCCGACGAGAACGGGCTGACCGTCACCTCGATCTCCTGGTCGGTGACGGGGTGGCGGTACACGACCGGGATCTCGCCGCCGCCCCGGTAGCCCGCCCCGACCTCGGCCTCGACCCGCAGCGACCGGTCGACCCAGGCGCGGTCGTCGGCCGCGGCGTGCAGCCCGATGACGAACAGGAGGGCGGCGACGCCCGTCCCGGCCACCAACCACGGCAGCGGGCGCGCCCGGTGGGCGCGCAGCTGGCGCGGCAGGCTCACCCGAGGGCGGTCGGCGCGGCCTCCGGCTCGGGCGCCGGCTCGGCCACCGGAGCCGGCGGGACCGCGGCGGCCTCGGGCACCGGCTCGGGTGCGAGCTGGCGGCGCACGTGCCGCTCCCACAGGACCAGCGGCACCGCCCGGGCCGTGAGCGCGGCACCGAGCACGGCGGCCAGCGCGAACGCGAGGGCGATGAGGCGGCCGCGGGTCGGATCGTGGAGAGCGTCGATGAGCCCGATGGCCACGCCGTCGAGCGCCACGGCCACGGTCAGCAGGGGCGCCAGGGCCCACGACTGCACGAGGCCCACGATCGCCACGACCGTGCCGATGATGCCCACCGTGCCGAGGGCCATCACCCAGCTGCGGTGCTCGGGGCACAGGGTGTCCGTCCAGAGCATGCCGCCGAGGACCACCGCGAGCGTGCCCGCCAGGACCAGCGGCAGTACCCGCCCCGGCCCCCGTGGCGGCGTGCCCACGCCGTCGTGCTCGGTCCAGGCGACGACGTCGCCGCTGCGCCAATCCCCGGTGCTCACCATGCCGGCAGTGTACGCCGACGCGGCCCCGCTCAGCCCGCGGCGCGCCAGTCGCCGGGAACGGAGACGACCTCGGCCGGGTCCCCGAGGCGGGCGGCCAGGCGCCGGGTGCTCGGGTGGTCGTCGCGCTCGGGGACCGCGAGGACGAGCCGGGCGCCCGGGTCGAGGGCGGCACGGGCGTCGGCCGCGCCCGGGACCAGGTCGGCGGCGACGCCCACCGAGGACGCCACCACCACCGGCGCGCCGTCGGCGTCGGCCCCCACGGCCACCGCCGCGTCCCGCTCGGTCAGGTTGCGGCGCGGACGGGGCCCCTCGGCGGGGCGCAGCGACGCCAGGCCCACGAGCCCGGGGTGGCGGCACAGCACCGCCCGCAGCCAGCGGTCGGGCACGAGCTGGTTCAGCGGGTGGCGGGCGGCGCCGGCGCGCCGGTGGTCGCGCACGATCCCGACCACCCGGGCCAGCTGGTCGACCGGTGACAGCTCGCCGTGGACCATGGCCGTCAGCTCGCGGTCGGCCTTGCCGACCCCGACCTCCAGCAGCGGGGCGTCGAGCGGCACGCCGGCCGTCGTCTCGCCGGCCACGACCCGGGCGACCTCGAGGCCGTTGACCTCGCCCCGCAGGATGCCGTCCTCGACCACGATCTCGACCCCGGCGTCGATCAGCAGGTCGACCAGGTCGGCGGGAGCCACCGGCGCCGCCCGCGGCGGCAGCGGGTCCGGGGACGCCGGCTCGACCGACGTGCCGGAGATCGCCCACACCGCGGGGGCGGGCGCGAACAGGCCCGCCTGGCGGGCGACCACGCCGGGATCGTCGTCCACCAGCAGGTGGAGGTCGGTGATCCCCCGGCGGTCGGCCCACACGAGGGCGGGCCCGAGCGAACGGTCGCCGGGACCGTCGCCCAGCACCCAGGCGGTGCGGCCGGCCGCGTCGTCGGCGACCAGCGCGGCCCCGGCGCCCACGGCCTCGCGGGCGCGGTCGCCGGGACCCCAGTGCCGGGTGACCAGCGCCGCCAGCTTGGCGGCGACCAGGTCGGCGGCGGCGATCGGCGCTACTTCTTGTTGCGCCGGCCGTACCGGCGCTCGAACCGGTCGATGCGGCCGCCGGTGTCGACCAGCTTCTGCTTGCCGGTGTAGAAGGGGTGGCACTCGCTGCACAGCTCGACGTGGAGGTCGGACTTGGTGGAGCGGGTGGTGAACGTGTTGCCACACGAGCAGCGCACGGTGGCTTCGACGTAGTCGGGGTGGATGCCGGCCCTCATGGCGGGTCTCCTGAAGGTGAACGAAAAGGCGGTTGAGTCTACGGACGGGGTCAGCCCGCTGCCAACCTGTTCTTGGCCACCTCGGCCAGGAACTCGTCGTTGGTGCGGAATGTCTTCATCCGGTCGATCAACAGCTCGAGCGCCGCGGCATTCCCGCCGTCGGTGGAGGACAGGCCGGACAGCACCCGGCGCAGGGCCCAGACGAGCTGCAGCTGCTGGCGGGCGAACAGGAGCTCCTCGTGGCGGGTCGAGCTGGCGTCGACGTCGATGGCGGGGTACACCCGCCGCTCGGCCAGGCGCCGGTCGAGCCGCAGCTCCATGTTGCCGGTGCCCTTGAACTCCTCGAAGATCACCTCGTCCATCTTCGACCCGGTCTCGATGAGGGCCGTGGCCAGGATGGTGAGCGAGCCGCCCTCCTCGATGTTGCGGGCGGCGCCGAAGAACTTCTTCGGCGGGTACAGCGCCCCCGAGTCGACGCCGCCGGACATGATGCGCCCGGTGGCCGGGGCGGCCAGGTTGTAGGCCCGGGCCAGGCGGGTGATGCCGTCGAGGATGATGCAGACGTCGTGGCCGTCCTCGACCAGGCGCTTGGCCCGCTCGATGGTCAGCTCGGCGACCTGCGTGTGCTCCTCGCTCGGGCGGTCGAACGTGGACGCCACGACCTCGCTCGTCTCGCTGCCGAGCCAGCGGCGCATGTCGGTCACCTCTTCGGGCCGCTCGTCGACGAGCAGCACCATGAGCTTGACCTCGGGGTTGTTGGTCTCGATCGACCGGGCCACCTGCTTGACGATGGCCGTCTTGCCCGCCTTGGGCGGGGACACGATGAGGCCGCGCTGGCCCTTGCCGATGGGCGAGAGCAGGTCGACGATGCGGGCCGTCATGTTGGAGGCGTCGTTGACGGTCTCGAGCGACAGCCTCTCGTCGGGGAACAGCGGGGTCAGGTCCTCGAACCGGCGCCGGCGGCGGGCCTGCTCGGGATCGACGCCGTTGACCTTGTCGATGCGCAGGAGCGCCGGGTTCTTCTCGTTGCGCATGGCGGGCCGGCTGGCGCCGGTGACGTGGTCGCCCTTGCGCAGCCCGAACTGGCGGGCCTGCTTGACCGAGACGTAGATGTCGTCCTTGGAGGGGAGGTAGCCCTTCACCCGCAGGAAGCCGTAGCCCTCGTCGCGCAGGTCGAGCAGGCCCTCGACCTCGACGGGCTCGCCGGCGAAGTCCTCGGTGTGGGGGGCCGTCTCCTCCTTGCCGCGGCGGCCGCGGCGACGGCGGCGACGGTTGCCGGGCTCGTTGGGGTCGTCGCCGGGCTTGCCGTTGCCGGCGCCCTGGCGGGCCTCGCCCTCGGAGGTGGGGGCGCCGTCGTCCTGCGGCTGCCGGGCCTCGCCGGTGCGGGGCTCGCCGGCCTTGCCGTTGGCGCTGCCGTTCTCGCCCGCGGGAGCGGGCAGGTCGACCACGTCGGTCGTCCCCCCGAACTCGGCCTCCCACTCGGACAGGGGCTCGTCGCCGCGGGACTCCGCCGCGGGGGCGGGGGCCGGCGCCGGCTCCGCGGCCGGCTCGGGCGCCGCGGCGTCGGGCGCGGGGGTGTCGGCGTCGTCGTCCACGGTGGCCTCCTCGGGGCCGTTCGCCTCGCCGCCGGCCGTCGCACCGCCGCCCCCGGGCTCGACCCCGGTCAGCTCGAGGATGAGCTGCACGATGTCGGCCTTGCGGGCGCGGGACGGAGGCTTGGCACCGAGGGCTTGGGCGATGGTCGTGAGCTCCTCACGGTCCTTGCGCTCGAGGGCGGACCGTTCGAGGGTGGTTTGCTCCGCGCTCATCGGGAACTGTCACCTCACACTTCTGGGGGGAGACCTGGGGGTCGACCTGAGGCGGGACGCTGCGCCAGGATCGCTGGCACGGTGAACGTCCAGCGGGAACCGGCCGGACCCGGGAGAGAACGCTCTGCTTTCCGATTGGAATCGGGGGCCGCTTCGGTCATCCGCTCTGATGCAGCGGTACCCCCCGGCAGAACACCCGTACTCTAGCGCGGCGTCCGCAACGACGAAACACCGCGGCCCGCGCGCCGCCGGTGCTGTCAGCGCGAGCGGACAGGGCACGCCGTCGCGGCCACCGTGGTCAGTGCTTCCCGCTCTTGCTGCTGCGCAGCGGGCCGCTCGGGCCACGGCAACGCCTATCGGCGCAGCCTCTCAGCGAGAAAGCAGCCGGGGCAGCATCTCGTGGCCCGGGATCGGCGCGCTGGCGGCGGTCGCGGCCTCGCTGTAGGTGCCCCCCGGTCCGTCGAGGGTGCTGTCCACCAGCAGGTACGGCACCGGGTCGGAGGTGTGGGTGCGCAGCTCGACCGGCGTCGGGTGGTCGGGCAGCAGCAGCATCCGCCACGGCCCGAGATCGTCGAGGCCCGTCGACCAGGCCGGCCAGGATCCGGCGGTCCCACGCCTCCAGCGCCGCGATCTTCTCCTCGAGGTTGCCGGCGTGGCCGGCCTCGTCGGTGGCCTCCACGTGCAGCAGGAACACGTCGGCCCCGTCGGCCAGCGTGCGCAGGGCCGCGTCCCGCTTGCCCTCGTAGTCGGTGTCGAACCAGCCGGTCGCCCCCGGCACCTCGACGATCTCCATGCCGGTGAGCACGCCCAGCCCGCGGATGAGGTCGACGGCGGTGACCAGCGCCCCCTGCCGGCCGGTGGCGTCGGCGAACGACGGCAGCTCCGGCTGGTGCCCCTGCCCCCACAGCCACACCTGGGTGGCGTCGAGGCCCGAGGCGCCGACGATGGCGCGGCTGGCGTCCATCAGCTCGATGAGGCGGGGCGCGGCGGCGCCCCGGGGCAGCATGGCGGGCCGCCCGGTCAGGTCGTGGGGCGGCGTGCAGGCGGCGTCGGCCCAGCTCTCGGGCGCCACGACCACGTGGCGGTACTGCACGCCCGGGTGGAACGCCACCTCGGCGCCGGCGCCCGCGCCCAGCGCGGCGTCGAGGGCCGCGATGACCTCGGCGGCCTCCTCCGTGCGGGGGTGGCCGCCGGCGAAGTCGACCATGGTGCCGTCGGCGCCCACGGTCACGAGGTTGCAGCGGTACGCCACCTGGTCGGGGCGCAGCCGCAGGCCGAGGGCCGCGGCCTCGATGGGCGCCCGGCCCGTGTGGTAGCGGGCAGGGTCGTAGCCGAGGATCGACATGTTGCCCACGTCGCTGCCCGGCGCCATCTTCGGCGGGATCACCGCGGCCCGGCCCACCTCGCCCCGCGCCGCCAGCCCGGCGAGCACCGGCATCGACGCCGCCTCCAGCGGCGTGCGCCCGTCCAGCGCCGCGAGGGGCTCGTCGGAGCAGCCGTCCGGGACGCAGATCACGTACTTCACCGCGCCAAGATATGGCGGGGACCGCGCAACGCGGCCATCGAGGGGGAACACCATGGACGGACCACGTCGTGTCGGCTTCCTGGCCGACACCCACAGCGCCAAGGCGGACGGCAGCGATCTCCCGGACCCGGTGCTCGACGCCTTCGCCGGCGTCGATCTCGTCGTCCACCTGGGGGACATCGGCCGCAAGGGGATCCTCGACCGGCTCCTGGCCGTGGCGCCGGTGCTGGTGCCGGTGGGCGGCAACAAGGGCTACGTCCCGTGGGCGGAGGGCGGGGCCGCGTCGGCGGGCGATCCGGTGCGGGTGATCTCGTCGGGCGGCACCACCGTCGGCCTGGCCTTCAACCTCGCCCAGCCGGACAAGAAGATCGTGGTGGGTGACGAGCTCGCCTTCCCCGACGAGCCGCTCGCCAAGCTCCTGCAGCGCCGGTTCCGCGCCGACGTCCAGGTCGTGGCGTTCGGCGGCACGCACCGGCCCATGGAGCAGACCACGAGGGCGTGCTGTTCTTCAACCCGGGCAGCCCCAACCTGCCGGTCGAGGGGTCGCCGGCCGCCGTGGCCGTGCTCGACCTGCGACGGGATGGCGCGACCTGCGCCCGCGGGCCGTGCCAGCCGTCGAACGATCGACGGGCGTGGCCGCAGGAGCCGGCCGCCGAGGGCCACCGCGTCCCAGCCCGCGGCCTCCATGGCCGCCGGGCAGGCCGCCGTCAGCCGGGCGATGAGATCGATGAAGCCCTGGTCGTTCTCGATGGGGGCCGGGTCGCCGTCGAACGCGGCCACCGCCATGAGCTTGGTCGCGCCGTCGTCGAGCGCGCCGGTGAGGCAGGCCACGTCGGCCTCCGCCATCTGCACGCCGGTCGTGAAGACGCCGACGAAGAACCCCTTCACGTCGATGCACCGCTGGAGCCCGACGTAGAAGGCGTCCCGCTGCTCGGGCGTCATGACCACGCCGATCTCGTCGGGGGTGATGCCCGGGGTGTCGGCCACGTCCTCGGCCGGGATGGCGTCGGCCAGCGCCTCGACGCCGACGGTGTCGACGTAGGCCTCGGAGAAGCAGCGGTTCTGGTCCGGGCTCTGGCTGACCCCACCGCCGGACATCGGTGGCGGTCACGAGGGCGTCGACGTAGGCCTGCGCGTCGTCGGTGCGGGTGGCGCCGTCCCCGCCGAGGGTCGTACCCGTGGCCGCGGGATCGTCCTCGGCGGCCGTCGTCGTGGTCTCCTCGTCCGCCTCGCCGTCGCCGGACGACTCGTCGTCGTCGCCACCGCCGCCGCAGGCGGCCAGGACCCCGGCGAGGACGAGCAGGCACAGCACGCGACGAAGCTTCGACTCCCCCATCGGGCCGACGTTAGTGGCCCTAACTGACGCGGACGACACTCGTGATGTGGTCGCGGACCGCGTCCACGTCGGCGGCCAGCACGTCGTAGCGCTCGGGCCGGTCGAACAGGTCCGCCAGGTGGTCGGGCAGCGGCGGGCGCACGCCCGTGGCCTGCTCCACCGCGTCGGGGAACTTCGCCGGGTGGGCCGTCGCCATGCACACCACCGGCACGTCGGGGTCGGTGCCGGCCCGGCACGCCCGGGCCGCGCCGATGCCGACCGCCGTGTGGGGGTCGGCCAGGTAGCCGGTGCGGTGGTGGAGGTCGGCGATCTCGGCCAGCGTGGCCCGGTCGTCGAGGCTGGCACCCACCATCGTCGGGTCGTGGGGCGCCTCGACCGAGCCGACGCCGCGGAACCGGGCCATCATCTCGGCGGTGGCCGCCGCGTCGCGGCCCAGCAGCTCGAACAGCATGCGCTCGTGGTTGGACGACACCTGGATGTCCATGCTGGGGCTGAGCGTGGGCACGACGCCGGTCTGGGCCAGGTCGCCGGTCCGGGACCACCGGGTCAGGATGTCGTTGCGGTTGGAGCCGATGATGAGGCGCTGCAGCGGGGCGCCCGACCGCCGGGCGATCCACCCCGCGAAGATGTTGCCGAAGTTGCCGGTCGGCACCGCCACGTCGCACGGCCCCACGGCCGCCGCCGCGCTGGCGTAGTACACGATCTGCGCCGCGACCCGGGCCCAGTTGATCGAGTTCATGGCGGCCAGCCCGACGCGGTCGCGCAGGGCGGCGTCGGCGAACAGGGCCTTCACCAGGTCCTGGCAGTCGTCGAAGGTGCCCTCCACCGCCACGTTGTGCACGTTGGGGGCGTCGACCGTCGTCATCTGCCGGCGCTGCACGTCCGACACCCGGCCCGCCGGGTGCAGGACCACGACGTCGAGCATCGGCCGGCCCACGCAGGCGGCGATGGCCGCCGACCCCGTGTCCCCGGAGGTGGCGACGACCACGGTCGCCCGCTCCCCCCGGCGGGACAGCTCGGCGTCGAACAGCCGGCCCACGAGCTGGAGGGCCACGTCCTTGAACGCCAGCGTCGGGCCGTGGAACAGCTCGACCACGTACAGGCCCGGCTCGATCTCGACGAGCGGGCACACGTCGGGGTGGTCGAAGGTGGCGTACGCCTCCCGCACCATGGCGTCGAGCGCGTCCCGGCCCAGGGCCGAGCCCTCGACGTAGGGCCACAGGACACCGGTGGCCAGGTCGGGGTAGGGCTGCACGTCGCTCCAGCCCGCCGGCAGGTCGGGCCACGTCTCCGGGACGTAGAGGCCGCCGTCGCGGGCCAGGCCGGCCAGCAGCACGTCGGTGAAGTCGAGCACCGGCGCGGCGCCGCGGGTCGAGACGTACTTCATCGCCCGCGCCTAGCGGCCCACGACCCGCAGCACCGAGGTGATGCGGTCGACGGCGTCGAGGTGGTGCAGGTCCCGGATGGTGGCCTGGACGTCGGCCTCCCGGGCGACGTGGGTGATGAACACGAGGCGGGCCTCGTCGCCCAGGCCCTCCTGCTCCATCGAGCGGATCGACACCCCGTGGTCGCCGAAGATGCCGGCCACCGCGGCGAGCACGCCCGGCCGGTCCAGCACGTCGAGGTTGAGGTAGTAGGCCGACTCGACCTCGTCGATGGGGCGGAGGCGGGCCTTGGCCAGCGTGCCGACGCTGGCGTGGCTGCCGCGGGCCCGGTTGAGGGCGGCGTCGATCAGGTCGCCGAGCACGGCGCTGGCCGTGGGGAACCCGCCCGCACCCCGGCCGTAGAACATGAGGTCGCCCACCGCGTCGCCCTCCACGAACAGGGCGTTGAAGCTGTCCCGCACCGACGCCAGCGGGTGGTCGGCCGGGACCATGGCCGGGTGGACCCGCACGCCGACGTCGCCGGTCTCCCGGTGCTGCTCGGCCACGGCCAGCAGCTTGACGACGTAGCCCATCTTGGCGGCGTAGTCGATGTCGGCGGTGGTGATGTCGGAGATGCCCTCGTGGAACACGTCGCCCGCCACCACCCGCACCCCGAAGGCGATCGAGGCGATGATCGCGGCCTTGGCGGCGGCGTCGTAGCCCTCGACGTCGGCGGTCGGGTCCCGCTCGGCGTAGCCGAGGCTCTGGGCCTCGCTGAGGGCGTCGGCGTAGCTGGCGCCGGCCTCGGTCATGCGGGTGAGGATGTAGTTGGTGGTGCCGTTGACGATGCCGAGGATGCGGTCGATGCGCTCGCCGGCCAGCGACTCGCGCAGCGGGCGGATGAACGGGATGCCGCCGGCCACCGCCGCCTCGAACAGCAGGTCGACGCCCGCCCCCTCGGCCGCCGCGAACAGCTCGGCGCCCACGTTGGCCAGCAGCTCCTTGTTGCCGGTGACCACGGGCTTGCCGGCCTTGAGCGCGGCGAGGATCAGCTCGCGGGCCGGTTCGATGCCGCCGATCACCTCGACGACCACGTCGATGTCGGGGTCGACGACGAGGCCGGCGGCGTCGAGGGTGAGCACCCCGTCGGGCAGCTCGACCGCCCGCTCGCGGGCCAGGCTGCGCACGGCGACCCGCGTCACCTCCAGGCGCAGCCCGGTGCGGGCGGCGATGTCGTCGCGCCGGGAGCCGATCAGCTCGACCAGCGGGGCGCCGACGTTGCCGCAGCCGAGCAGGCCGACGCGCACGGTTTCGGGGGTCACGGCGGGCCATGGTACGGCCGGACCGCCCGGGTGACGAAGGCGAGAGGGGCGGGGGTCGGTCAGCTCGGCCGGGGCGACCAGGGGGTGACCGGCCGGTCGAGCGGTTCGCCGTCGACCACGGTGTCGACCCGCTCGTTGAAGAAGGCGATGCGGTCGGTCACCTCGGCCGCCTCCCGCAGCGGGTCCCGGTAGGTCCACGCCACGTCGGCCTCGCCGGGGGCCGACCAGTACGACGCCTCGCCCTTGTACGCGCACCAGGTCTGCGTGTCGCTCGGCGCGAGCAGGTCGGTGTTCACGTCCTCGGCCGGCAGGTAGTACCGCACCGGCAGCGACGTCTCGAACAGCAGGTAGGGGCTCGTCGTGTCGGCCAGGACCTGCCCGCCGGCCTCGACCCGGACGTGGCGCGAGCTGTGCAGGATGTCGATGCGGTGGAACGGGTCGCGGGGGTGGGCGACGTTGCGCTCGTCCTCCTCGTACCAGGCGTCCAGGCCGTCGAAGTCGACGAGGAGGAGGCCGGCGAGGGCGGGGTCGGCGGGCCGGAAGGCGGCGACGTCCCGGTCGCCGGCGCGGATGGCCACGGACTCGCCGTCGGCGGTGTGGACCGTGAACGGGACGCTCGGGTCGACGATCCGGAGCTCGCCGAGCCGCAGGTCCCCGGCGTCGGCGTCGCCGTCGCCGTCGCCCTCGCCGGACGGGGCGACGATCTCGCCCTCGACGTCGGTCTCGGGCACGGCGTAGTGGGGGACGACGCGCCGGGGCTCCCACACGAGGACGGCCCGGCGGGTGTCGACGACGGTCCGGTCGCCGGCCTGGCCCCGGATGCGCTTGTCGATGGGCTCGTACCGCAGCTCGTCGAGCTGCATGACGGCGTGGCGCTGGCGAACGGTCATCGGTCCCCCTTCGCTGCCGGGACTAGAGGTCCTGGCGCAGCAGGTCGTCGTAGGTCTCGCGCCGCACGACCAGCCGGGCGTCGCCCCCGCGGGCGAACAGGACGGCGGGGCGGGGCACCTTGTTGTAGTTGGAGCCCATGGAGTGGCCGTAGGCGCCGGTGACGGGCGTGGCCAGCACGTCGCCGACGGTCAGGTCGGCGGGGACCCGGGCGTCCCGGACCAGCACGTCGCCCGACTCGCAGTGCTTGCCCACGACCGTGACGGTGCGGGGCCGCGGGGCGTCGACCTGCCGGGGCAGGAACGCCTCGTAGCCGCTGCCGTAGAGGACGGGGCGGGGGTTGTCGCTCATGCCCCCGTCGACGGCCACGTACGTGCGCACGCCGGGGATGTCCTTGACGGTGCCGACCGTGTAGAGCGTGACCGCGGCCCGGGCGGCGATGGACCGGCCCGGCTCGGCGGTGACCCGGCTGCGGATGCCGGCGTCGCGGCAGGCGTCGATGACGACCCGGCCCCACTGGGCGATGGTGGGGGCCTCCTCGCCGGCCACGTAGGGCACGCCGAGGCCGCCGCCGATGGACAGCTCGGGCAGGTCGATGTCCCGGACCCACGGGGCGATCACGTCGACGGCCTGGCGGAAGAAGGCGGCCACGAACACCTGGCTGCCGATGTGGGTGTGCACGCCGACCAGGTCGACGCTCGGGGACGCCGCGGCCCGCTCGACCGCCTTGCCGAGGTCGCCGGCGGCGACGCCGAACCCGAACTTGGAGTCGGTCTGCCCGGTCTGCACGAACTCGTGGGTGTGGGCCTCGACGCCGGGGGTGGCCCGCACGAGGACGCGGGGCCGGCGGCCGTCGGCGGCGTGGAGGCGGTCGAGCCGGTCGAGCTCGTCGAAGCTGTCGACCACGATGCGGCCGACGCCGGCCTCGCGGGCCAGGGCCAGCTCGGCCTCGCTCTTGTTGTTGCCGTGGAGGACGAGGCGGTCGGGGTCGACGCCGGCGGTCAGGGCCACGTGCAGCTCGCCGCCGGTGGCGACGTCGAGGTGGAGGCCCTCCTCGTGGACGAGGCGGGCCATGGCCAGGCACAGGAACGCCTTGCCGGCGTAGGACACGCCGGGCCCGAAGGTGTCCAGCGCCTCCCGGCAGCGGGCGCGCAGGTGGTCCTCGTCGTAGACGAACAGCGGGGTCCCGAACTCGCGGGCCAGGTCCTGCGTGGAGCAGCCGGCGACCGCGAGCCAGCCGTCGTCGCCGACGGTGCTGCCCTCGGGCAGCAGGTGCCACGGGAGCGGGCGGTCGTCGTCGGGCGTCACATCGACTCCGGGGCGGCCACGCCCAGCAGGTCGAGGCCGACGGCGAAGCCGATGCGGGACGCCTCGACCAGCCACAGCCGGGCCTGGGTCGTCTCGGCCGGGACGTCGTCGCCGAGGACGCGGCAGTCGTGGTAGAAGCCGTGGAACCGGTCGGCCAGCTCGCGGACCCAGGCGGTGACCTTGTGGGGCGCCCGCTCCTGGGTGGCCAGCTCGATCACCTCGGGCAGCGTGTCGAGGGTGCGGAGCAGCTCGAGCTCGCGCTCGTGGGTGAGGGGGGCGAGGTCGACGGCGGCGAGGTCCTGGCGGGTGACGCCCCGCTCGTCGGCCTTGCGGCCGATGGAGTGGATGCGGGCGTGGGCGTACTGGACGTAGTAGACGGGCGATTCCCGGGACTCGGACCGGATCTTGTCGAGGTCGATGGTGGGGGCCTGGTCGAGCGAGGCGACGAGGGAGAGGAGCCGCATGACGTCGGCCCCGATGTCGTCGACGAGGTCGTCGAGGTCGACGGCGTTGCCGAGCCGCTTGCCGATGCGGCCGCCGGCGAGCGACACCAGCTGGCCGATGCGGACCTCGAGGCGGCCCTTCTCGACGCCGAGCGCCTCGACGCCCGCCAGCAGGCTGGACACCTGGCCCTGGTGGTCGGCGCCCCACACGTTGATGACCCGGTCGTAGCCGCGCACGAGGAACTTGTTGCGGTGGTAGGCGATGTCGCCGGCCAGGTAGGTGTAGTCGCCGCCCTGGTCGGGGGACTTGCGGACGACCCGCTTCTCGCGGGAGTCGCCGAAGCGGGCGGTGTCGAGCCAGAGCGCGCCGTCCTCCTCCCACACGAGGCCCTTCTCGTGCAGGTCCTCGATCGTCTCGGCGACGAAGTCGGTGCTCGTCGATGCTGGCCTGGCTGAACCACTCGTCGAAGTCGATGTGGACGGTGGCCATCTGGCCCTGGATGAACCGGAGGATGCGCTCGGCGGCCCAGCGGCCGGCCTCCTCGATGTCGTCGGGGCCGTCGTAGGCGGAGGCGAGGCCCTTGACGAAGCCGGAGGGGTAGCCGCCCTCGGGGAGCGCGGTGCCCGCCCGGCGGGCGAGCACGGACTCGCCGAGGCGGCGGACCTGGCCGCCGGTGTCGTTGACGTAAAACTCGCGGGTGACGTCGTAGCCGCACCGTTCGAACAGCCGGCCGAGGCTGTCGCCGTAGGACGCGAACCACCCGTTGCCGACGTGGATCGGCCCCGTGGGGTTGGCGGAGACGAACTCGATCATGACCCGCTCGCCCTTGCCGGTGTCGGTGCGGGCATAGTCGTGTTGGCCCTGGGCGACGACGTCGCGGAGCACGTCGTGCAACCAGGTGGGCGCGAGGTGGAAGTTGACGAACCCGGGGCCGGCGATCTCGACCCGGGTCACGTGCGGCGGCGGATCGGCGACGACGATGTCGACGATCTGCTGCGCGAGCTCCCGGGGGTTGGCCCCGGCCGCCTTGGCGGACGCCAGCGCCACGTTCGACGACCAGTCCCCGTGCTCCCGCCGAGCGGGCCGCTCGAGCACGATCGCCGCGGGCGCGGCCACGCCCATCTTGTCGAGAGCGGCACGCAGGGACGCTTCGAGGACGTCGCGTATCATGATCACCAGGGGTTCCGTGGAGGGCGGGAGGGGCCAGTCGATGCTACCGAGGCCGGTACGCGAGGCCGAACCGGGTTCGGCCACCGAGCGGTGCGTCCGCTAACCTGCGATGTCCCGCCCTCGTAGCTCAGGGGATAGAGCATCGGCCTCCGGAGCCGTGTGCGCAGGTTCGAATCCTGCCGAGGGCGCTCCTGCATCTGGCGGCCTGACCAGGCCATCTGCCCAGGTCACCGCCTCGCCCGCGATTGACCGCGAGGAGCCCGTTTCGCCCCGGTTTTGCCCTTCGCCACGGGAAGAGCACGGGAAGAGCTCCGGCGCTGACGCACGATCCGCTCCCGGGTGGTCGAGTACGCGGCGTCGATGAGCTTGTTCGCCGCCACGTCGTCGCCCTGGAGCGCACCGACGTAGGTGGACACCAGCGTCTCGACGCTGTGGCCCAGGCGGCGGGCGACCTCGCCCAGCGGCACCCCGGCCCGCAGCCAGGTCGTGGCCGCCGCATGGCGGCAGGCGTAGACCCGCAGCGGCGGATGACCCACCGTCCGGTACGCCCGATGCAGCGACCGCGACCAGTTCGACGGCGCCGGCCGCCGCAGGTGGTTCGATTGTGGGGCGAAGAAAGCTTGCCGTTCGTACACCTCCACGACTGTACCTACGACTCGTTCCTCCACCGCACCTACTCTCGTGCTCGCTTGCGACAACGGTCCGTGGGCGAAGACGCTCGTGCCCGGTGAACGGGTCTGCCAAACACGGGGTGGCCCGTGTGTCAGGGGGAGTATTTCGCGAGCTCGGCGTCGACGCCGGCGGCGGTTTGTCCGGGCGAGACGGTGACGTCGGTCGCCTGGGCGCGGTCGGGGGCGTCATCGAACCACTCCGGCACGAGACCGGAGCCAGTCGGAGGGGAGAAGCGCACGCGGTAGGCGGCGGGACGAATGATGCCGATCTGGTAGGTGCCATCGGACGCTGTGGACGTGGTGTGGGAGCCGATCCAGGTGTCGCCGGGGCCGAACGCGGAGACCTGGACGCCCGGCACCGGGTTGCCGTTGGTGTCGGTGACAGAACCGGAGATCGCGGCGGCCTGCTCCAGCTCGGCATCCACGCCGGCGATGGTCTGTCCGCCCGGGACGGTGACTGGGGGTCGCCAGGCTGCGCTGGGCGGCGTCATCGAACCACTCCGGCGCCAGACCGGAGCCGGTGGGGGGCACGAAGAGGATCCGGTACTCGGTGGATGTCTCCGCAGGACGGAGGTCGTCGATCTGGTAGGTGCCATCGGACGCTGTCGACGCGGTGTGGGAGCCGATCCAGGTGTCGCCGGGGCCGAATGCCGACACCTGGACGCCTGACACCGGGTTGCCGTTCGTGTCGGCTACCGTGGGGGAGATCGCGC
This sequence comes from uncultured Acidimicrobiales bacterium, assembly GCA_963759225.1. Taxonomy (GTDB): domain Bacteria; phylum Actinomycetota; class Acidimicrobiia; order Acidimicrobiales; family VFJN01; genus ZC4RG19. The sequence continues at coordinate 108,840 of CAVWYL010000015.1, forward strand.
CCGCCTCCTCGAGGTGCCCGTGCACCTCGGTGAGCTCCGCGGCGGACAGCGCGATGACATTGGCGCGCTGGCGGGCAGGTTGCTCATCCCACCACTCGGAGGCCAGCAGCGACCCGGCAGGGGGCCGGAAGAGGATGCGGTACTCGACACCGGGCTCCTACCTGCGCGAACGTGAACGAACCCTGTGCGTCGGTCACGGCCTGTAGTGAACCGACCCAGGTATCCACAGGCTGTGTACGCCCACACGGCGACCCCCGGTACGGTAGGTGGGCCCTGGGCGTCGGTCACCGTGCCGGAGATCTGGGGCAGCGGTGGTTGCGGTGCGAAGGTGATGGGCACACACGCGGCTCCAGCCCAGACACGCCATTGAACCCCATTGAACAACCCACCGAGGGTGCTGCGCAGTCCAGTCTGGTCAAAAAGCCCGACGTCGTGACGAAGCGCTGCACGGTGTAGCTGACCGAGTACTCGCCGGCCGAGGTCGACCTGGACCGACTGTGATGGCGCATAGCAGTCCTCGCAAAATCCGCGACGCCCTGACAGACGAAGGCGGTGTCCCCCGGAACGAAGCCGGTACCGTGGACCGCGACAACGTCGCCATCGACCAGGCCGGTGTCCGGGGTGACCGTCAACGTCCGCGGGAACGGGGCGTTGAAGGTGATCGGGAGCAAACGTGAAGCCGGGGGTCGACGCGGTAGAAATTAGAGGAGCCGATGGTGCAGTTCGCCGACGTTTGAGCGCAGTCGATCGTCGACCCGACACTCGACGGCGTTATGAAGCGCTGCACGGTGTAGGTCGCGACGAACTCGCCGGCCTCGTCTGCCTGAGCCGATTGGAAAGACACACCGCAGTCATCCGGTCCAGGTGTGCCGTCGTCGACACCCTCACAGAAATACACCGTGGCCGACGGCGTGAAGCCGGTGCCGTGGAGCGTGGTCACGTCCCCATCGACCAGGTCGGTAGCGGGCGTGACCGTCAACGTCCTCGTCGCCTTTGCCGCACATAGTGTGACGACGACAGCCACGCTGCAGGCAACTGTCAGCGAAGCAACGATACGAACAGTTCGCCCTCATCTCGACGCCCCCGTCATCTCACCGCCCACCACAGACCCTACGCCCGCCCAGCGTTCCCGTGATCCACGAGGCCATCCCTGGGCCATCACGGCGATCCAAGTCCCCAATTCTGACAACCGCTTCGTGTCCCCCACCGCCGGGTGGTGGACGCATTCAGCGCGTACCCTGTGCACATCCGGCACGTCGGAGGTGAAGGATCAGGTGACACCGGATCGTCAACCTTCAGCCGGAGCCGGACAAGCATCAGACCCTCCGCTCTGCCGAATCTGGCTCTAGGGGGTTCAAGGGCGCCGGCGAAGCCGGCGCCCGAGTCCGTCGCTGTCGCCGCATCCACGGCCTCCGGCCGTGGGCGGCGGCTCCGGCCGTCGTCATCGGCGGTCGGGCTCGCTACATCCGACTAAATCAGCCGCGGCCGAACAGCAGACCTTGCGGACCCAGTCCCCCACTAGATGGGCGACCGCTTGGCCGGCAACGAGCGCCCACTCCACGCCTCTCGGTGGCACCCTTTACCTCTGCTCCTCAATAAAGTTACGCCACTCATCCACTGTACGTCCGAACCACTGCAAGAAGACTTCGTTGACGCCTTCCGCCGGTCGTTCATCCGGCTCTGCGCGATCGATGGTGCCAGCCCGCGTTGACGTCCCAGGCCCACGGGTAGCCACCTAGACCAGCGGACACTGTCCATGTACTTGGACAGAACACCTGCAAAGGACCGTCCTCGTGTGTAGCACGGCGGCACGTCACTGAGCACTCACCGCTGACGACGAGGTCCTTGAAGTTCTCATCCCAGACCAGCCGCACAGGAGCCTCGGGGATCGGCGGTCTGGTTCGAAGGTGAGCCATATTGGTCCCACCCAGAAGGCGGGAAAGTTGAAAACGAGGGGCGCCGTACGGCCGGGCTGCTGCTGCCTACCGCTGCTCGCTAGACTGGCTCCAAGCATGTAAATCCGTCTGCTCGGTACACCATGTCGAGACGCGGTCGCAGGAAGCGTCGGCGAGGGTTACCACCCCGCTCAAGCACCCCGACCTGATCGTCGGTCACTGGCTCCTCCGGCATCATCGTCGTCGCCAGCCGTGCGACATCACGCTGGCTGAAACACCGCGTTCTTCACGCAGCCGGCGGTATTGCGCACCTGAGTACGGCTCATGGCATCAATAGCTGCGTCCTTCGGCACTGTTAGGCGAGTAACCCGGTTCCACGCGTCGGTCTAGTGAAGACCTGGCGAACCAAGTCCGGACGGCTGCGAAAGAACCGCAGAACCTTCTCAGCGAAACCCGCGTTGTTGACGAAGCGGTCAACGAGATGAGCTGATACCAGCCCTGCTGGGGAGTGACCGGCATATGTGACTTCGGCGTGGGCGAGCGCATCAAGCTGCGGAATACCGAGTCGGGCGGGACCAGGCCTCGGCCGAAGTCCACCCAGCCAGGCTCGCGGAAGTGAAACCAAGCGGCCGGGTTCGGCATCGACGTCGACACCGTGACGAAAACGCCACGACCGTCACAGGGCGCTTTGCACTCCATGCCGAAGGCGCCCCATCGCAGCCACGCCCAGATTTGGCCGGCTCCCCGCATTGGACGCAACCATGCCCAGTGGGGCCCGCTCGGTCCCTGGGGGTTGTGTGCCCAGGTATGGCGTGGGGGCAGGCCCTCGAGCGTGCCCAGCGCCAACGCTAGGTCGACCAGTGCTCCATCGGCCCGATAGAGGCCGTCGAGAGCTACAAGTTGGTCGAAGTCCGGCCGGCGACGGCCATTCTCCCACATACTGACCGCAGACTCCGAGACAGCGATCCGCCTCGCCAGCGCAGGTTGGCTGAGCCGCCCAACCTCCGTCCGCCACGGTCGGAGCAACCACGAAAGCCCACGCCCACCCGGGTCCTGCATCCATCCCCAATCGTAGGGTTCACACTCTGCCGGTCGCCAGGTGACATGGGTTCAGGTCGGCTGATACACGGATGTCATGACCCACAGCCCGAGCTCGAGCCGCCCGAGCGGAGGCGGCATCTGCTCGGCACCGTCTCGGCCACCCGAGGCGAGCAATGTGGAGCTGTATGAAGACAGCGGGAGCCTACTCGATGGATAGCGACATCACTGACGCCGCTGGAGACGAGCAGCCAGAAGGCGACGACCGGGCCAAGGTCATCGCCAGAATGATCCTCCCTGACCAACCTGACGAGGCGTATGAGCTCGCTGACATTCTCAAAGGACCCTCGGCGCCCGTAAGGCTCCCCAACGATCGGGAGATGGAAGTCCACCTAGTTGGCGTTCAAACCATCGATCGACTCTTCGAAGCTCAGTCAGACTCAGACCTACACAAGACGATCTTGTTGCTTGCTCTCGGTGGGCTCATCGGCTTTCTGACCAACATAGTCACATCGAGCGACTTCGAGTGGTCGGCGGTGGCATACACGT
>CAVWYL010000016.1:0-46491 GCA_963759225.1 uncultured Acidimicrobiales bacterium
CGGGGCGGGCGCCGAGGTGGCTGATGACCTCGGCGGCGGCCAGCGAGCCGAGCTCGCCGCACTCGGGCAGCGGGCGGCCCGTGGTGTAGCCGAACAGGAACCCGGCGGCGTAGAGGTCGCCGGCGCCGGTGGTGTCGACCACCTCGACCGGGTGGGCGGGCACCTCGTGGGTCTCGGGCCCGGCCACGACGACCGAGCCCTTCTCCGACAGCGTGATGCAGGCCACCGACACCTCGGCCCGGGCCCGCTCGACCGCCGCGTCGACCTCGTCGCAGCCCCACAGGGCGCAGGCCTCGGCCTCGTTGGCGAACAGGATGTCGACCCGCTCGCGCACCAGCGGCAGGAAGCCGTCGCGGTGGCGCTCGACGCAGAACAGGTCGGACAGGGTGAGCGCCACCTTGCGCCCGGCGTCGGTGGCGTACCCGAGGCCGTCCAGTACGCCTCCTGCGACTCGGGGCGGTCGAACAGGTAGCCCTCCAGGAACGTGACCTGGGCCGAGCGCGACGACGTCGCGGTCGACGTCGTCGGGCAGAAGAACGCCGACGCACCGAGGTAGGTGTTCATCGTGCGGTGGGCGTCGGGCGTGACGACGATGAGGCTGCGGCCGGTGGGCGGGCCCTCGGCGACCGGCGGGTTGGCGAAGTGACGCCCTGGGCCTTCATGTCGTGGGCGAAGACGGCGCCCAGCTGGTCGTCGAGACCCGGCCCATGTAGGCGGCCCGGCCTCCGAAGCTGGCGACGCCGGCCACCGTGTTGCCGGCCGACCCGCCCGACGCCTCGATGGCCGGGCTCATGGCCGCGTACAGCTCCTCGGCCCGGTCGGTGTCGATGAGCGTCATGGAGCTCTTGACGAGGCCGTGGGCCGGCGAGGAACTCGTCGGTCTCGTGCGAGATCACGTCGACGAGGGCGTTGCCGATGCCGACGACGTCGAGGCTGGCCTCAGCGGTCATTCGGGCGAGGCTAGCAACCCCGGGCCGCCGGTGACCTACGCGGCGGGGCCGCTCGAAGGTCGCTACCGTGGTACCGGCGTGTCCGAGAACCCCCACCGGCTCCCGCGTACCGTCGTCCCCCGGCGCTACGACCTCACGCTGACGCCCGACCTCGAGGCGGCCACGTTCGCCGGCGAGGAGACCGTCGCGGTCGAGGTGGCGACGCCCACCGCCGAGGTCGTGCTCAACGCGGTCGAGATCGAGATCGACGAGGCCACCGCCCGGGTCGGCGACGGCGAGCCGCTGGCCGCCACCGTCGGCTTCGACGCCGAGGCCGAGCGGGCCACGCTCGCGCTTCCCGAGCGAGCTGCCGGCCGGCGACGCCACGCTGCAGCTGCGGTTCCGGGGCATCCTCAACGACAAGCTGGTCGGCTTCTACCGCTCGACCTTCACCGACGACGACGGCGTCGAGCGGGTCCTCGCCACCACCCAGATGGAGGCGACCGACGCCCGCCGGGCGTTCCCGTGCTGGGACGAGCCCGACGCCAAGGCGGTCTTCGGCGTGACGCTGGTGGTGCCCGACGACCTGCTGGCCATCTCCAACGCCGGCGAGATCGGCCGCGAGCCCGCGGGCGACGGCAGGGTGGCGGTGCGCTTCGCCGACACGATGCCGATGTCCACCTACCTGGTGGCGTTCGTCGTGGGGCCGCTGGTGGCCACCGACCCGGTCGACGTCGACGGCAAGCCGCTGCGGGTCGTCCACCCGCCGGGCAAGGAGCACCTGGCCGGCTTCGCCCTCGAGGTCGGCAGCTTCGCCCTGCGCTACTTCACCGACTGGTTCGGCATGGTCTACCCGGGCGACAAGCTCGACCTGGTGGCCATCCCCGACTTCGCCTTCGGGGCCATGGAGAACCTGGGCTGCGTCACGTTCCGCGAGCGCTACGTGCTGGTCGACCCGGCCACCGCCACCCAGGCCGAGCTGCAGGCGGTCGTCGACGTCATCGCCCACGAGCTGGCCCACATGTGGTTCGGCGACCTGGTGACGATGAAGTGGTGGAACGGCATCTGGCTCAACGAGGCGTTCGCCACGTTCATGGAGATGACCTGCACCGACGCCTTCCGGCCGGAGTGGCAGCGGTGGGTCGACTTCGGGCTGTCCCGCTCGGCCGCGTTCGACACCGACGCCCTGGCCTCGACCCGGCCGATCGAGTACCCGGTCGTCTCCCCCGCCGACGCCGACGGCATGTTCGACGTGCTCACCTACGAGAAGGGCGCGTCGGTGGTCCGCATGCTGGAGCAGTACCTGGGCGCCGACCGCGTTCCGGGCCGGCATCCGCCGCTACATGGCCCGCCACCAGTACGGCAACACCGAGACGTCCGACCTGTGGGACGCGCTGGAGGCCGAGACCGGCGAGCCGGTGCGCCGCATCGCCGAGAGCTGGATCTTCCAGGGCGGCTTCCCCGAGGTGACGGTGGCGTCCGCCGACGGCGACGGCGGCGGCGTGACGCTGGCCAGCAGCGGTTCCGGTTCGGGGACCGACGGCCACGCCGCGGAGCGCTGGGCGGTCCCGGTCGTCGTGGAGCACCGGCCGGCGGGCGGGGGCGAGCCGGCGCCCCGGCGGGTGCTGCTCGACGGGCCCACGGCCACGGTCGACGTCGGCGGCGACGGCGGCCTCCTGAACGCCAACGCCGGCGCCCACGGCTTCTACCGGGTGCGCTACACGGGCGCGCTGCTGGACGCCCTGCTCGGCGGGCTGGGGCGCTCACGCCGCTCGAGCGGTACACGGTGGTCGACGACGCCTGGGCGTCGGTGCTGGCCGGGTCGACCACCGCGGACGGGTTCGTGGCCCTGGCCGAGCGGTTCGCCGACGAGCGCGACCTGTCGGTGTGGGACCGCATCGTCGGCGGCCTCGGCCAGATCGACCGCCTGCTGGACGGCGACGACGCGGTCGCCCTGCACACCCGGGTGGCGACGCTGATCGGCCCGGCCCGGGCCGAGCTGGGCGCCGAGGCCCGCCCGGGCGAGGACGACCGCACCCGCACGCTGCGGGGCCAGCTGCTGTCGGCCGCGGCGCTGCTGGCCGACGACGACGCCGCCCGCCGGCGGGCCGGCGAGCTGCTGGAGCGGTTCCTGGCCCACCCGCCGAGCGTCGACCCCAGCCTGGCGTCACCGGCGCTGGTGGTGTCGGCCACGCTCGGCGACGTGGCGCTGCACGAGCGGCTGGCCGACCGGTTCCGCACCGCGGAGAACCCGCAGGACCGCGAGCGGGTGCTGCTGTCGCTGTCGCGCTTCCGCGACCCGGAGGCCCTGCGCCGGACCCTGGAGCTGAGCCTGTCCGGCGACGTCCGCACGCAGGACGCCCCCTACCTGCTGCGGGAGTGCGTCGCCAACCGCGACAACGGGCCGGAGGCGTGGGCGTTCGTGGCCGCCAACTGGCCGGAGATCGAGAAGCGGTTCCCGGCCAACAGCCTGTCCCGCCTGGTCGGCGGCATCCGCTCCCTCCAGGACCGGGCGCTGGCGGACCGAGGTGGTGGGGTTCCTGGCCGCCCACCCGATCCCCCAGGGCGAGCTCCAGGTCCGCCAGCACATCGAGCGCATGTGGGTCACGGTGGCCCTCGCGGAGCGGGTGCGGGGCTGAGGGGACGGCTCAGGCCACGCGGCCGGGGCGGTGGTCAGTCGCGGTCCCAGGGGGCGGTGTCGCCCATCTTGGCGTAGTACCTGGCCAGGTGGGACTTGACCCGGTCGATGTCCTCGGCGGGGAGGTCGACGCCGCCCCGGGCGCCCTGCATGACGTTGCCGGCGGCCATCACGCCGCGGGGGACGGCCTTCAGGCGGCCGTCGATCACGTCGGCGATCAGGAGCTTGTAGGCGCCGAACTCGTCCTTGTTGTCGGCGTCGTACCAGACGTGCGCGTCCCGGTACTTCGCGTCCGGCTCGTCGGTGGCGTCGGCCCACTCGCGGACCCGCTTGTCGGCGGCGTCGCCGTCCCACGCCCGGTCCCGGTCGGCGAGCGGGAGGTCCTGGAAGGTGGTCACGGTCATGCCGTCCCGCTACCCCCAGATCAGCGACAGGAACAGCAGGATCTGGGCCAGGTGGTAGGTGACCATCACGGCCAGGTTGCCGTGCGCCAGCGGGCGGACGAAGCGGTTCCAGCCCAGCGTGGCGTCCGAGGCGTAGAACAGCCCGGCGCCGGCGATCGCCACCGGGTTGCCGGTGCCGATCGCGGTGACCAGCATCGCGGAGATCACCACCACGTAGGCCACCACGGGCGGGCCCATCGTCTCGTCGGTGCGGCGCACGCCGGCCAGCAGGCGGCACGCCGACCAGGGCGAACGCGACCGCCACCACCGCCAGCCCGATCCCCAGCCTGCCCAGCGACAGCCCGAAACCGGCCAGGCCGACCACGTAGGCCACGTGCGCCACCAGGAACGCGCCCAGCCCGGCCAGGAACAGCGTGCGGGTCCGCAGCATCAGCGCCACGTCGCCCACCAGCGACAGCACCTGGGCGGCCACGAACCACGACCGGGCGCCGGCCTCCGCCGGGTCCAGGGCCAGCGTGGCGAGGATCAGCGCCACCATCGTGGCCGGCTTGGCGACGAGCTCCAGCGGCCGGCGCTCGCGGTGCGACCGCGAACCAGTCGGCGACCGCCGCCACCACCGCGAGGACCAGCCAGCCGGCGGCCGCGGCGGTCACGCCGCCAGCGCCTCCGCCCACGTGGCGCCGCGCTCGACCAGCGCCCGGTACGTGTTGAGCACCCGGGGCCGGTTCATGGCCAGCACCCCGACCAGCCGGTCGCCCCGCCGGTACAGCGCCGCGAACCGCCGCTCGGCCACCTCGCCGTCGACCACCCGGACCTCGTCGGCGCCCGAGGACCGCCCGGCCAGCTGGATCTTGCGGTCGTACTGGTCCGACCAGAACCACGGCACCGGGTCGTAGGGATCGCACCCCGCCGGGTCGGCGCCCGCCAGGTCGGCCAGCAGCCGGCGGGCCGCGTGCTCGCCCATCGCGATGGCGTTGTCCCAGTGCTCGACCCGCATCAGCTCGGCGAAGCGGTGGCTCGGCCACCGGGCCACGTCCCCGGCCGCCACGATCCCGGGGGCGACGAGCGTGGTGGCGTCGGCCACCACGCCGTCGTCGAGCGCCAGGCCCGACCCCTCCAGCCAGCCGGTGTTCGGCGCCACCCCGATGCCCACGACCACCAGGTCGGCGTCGACCGCGCCCCCGTCGGCCAGGCGGACCCGCTCGACCCGACCGGCCCCGCCCTCGAACCCGGCCACCCCCGCGCCCAGGCGGAGGTCGGTGCCGTGGTCGCGGTGCAGCTCGCCCAGGGCCGCCCCCATCTCCGGCCCCAGCGCCCGGCCCAGCGGGACCGGCAGCGCCTCCAGCACGGTGACGTCGTGGCCCGCGGTGCGGCACGTGGCCGCCACCTCGGACCCGATGAACCCGGCCCCCACCACGACGACCCGCCGGACCCCGCCGGCCAGCCCGTCGCGGATGGCGGCGCAGTCGTCCAGCGTGCGCAGCGTGTGGACGCCGGCCAGGCCCTCGGTGCCCGGCAGCTCGCGGGGCGAGGCCCCGGTGGCGATCACCAGCCCGTCGTAGGGGACGCGCTCCCGGCCGGCCAGCGTGACCTGCCGGGCCCGGGGATCGAGGGCGGTGGCCCGCTGCCCCAGCCGCCAGTCGAGGGCGAGGGCGTCGATCCCGCCCGTCGCCGGCCACGGCCAGCGCGATCTGCTCCGCCGGCACCTTCCCGGCCAGCACCTGCTTGGACAGGGGCGGCCGGTCGTAGGGGGCGTGGGGCTCGTCGCCGATGACGGTGATCGTGCCGTCGAACCCCCGGTGGCGCAGCTCCTCGGCCGCCCGCAGCCCGGCCAGCGACGCACCGACGACGACGATGCGCCGGGCCGCGGCGGTTCGCTCGCTGCGCTCGCTCACTCCTCGACGACGGTGATGGCGGCCTTGGGGCAGCGCCGCACGGCCTCGTCGACCGCCGGGCGCAGCGTGTCGGGCGGTGTCTCGTCGAGAACGTAGAGGAAGTCGTCGTCCCGCACCTCGAACACCTCGGGCGCCACCTCCATGCACCGGGCGTTGCTCTCACACAGGTCGAAGTCGACCACCACGCGATAGCCCACGTTGGGCCCCCCTTCCTCCGGAACACGCCTGACCGGGCAAACGTAGTACCGGTAGCTTCGCTGCGGCATGACCACACCGCTCGACATGAGCCTGCGCGACGCCCGGCGGGTCGCGCTGGCCGCCCAGGGCTTCGCCGACCCCCGTCCGGCGGGCCGGGTGGACCGCCGCCACTTCCGCCGGGTGCTCGACCGCCTCGCCACCGTGCAGATCGACTCGGTGAACGTGATCACCCGCAGCCACGAGCTGGTGTTCTTCGCCCGGCTCGGCGCCTACGACCGCGAGGCGCTGACCCGCTGGCTGTGGCAGAGCCGCGAGGTGTTCGAGTACTGGGGCCACGAGGCGTCGCTCCACCCGGTCGAGCGCTGGCCGCTGCTGCGCTGGCGCATGGCCGGCCTGCACGCCTGGGGCGGGGTCCGGCAGAGCGTCGAGGAGAACCCCGAGCTCGTGGCGGCGGCCCTGGCCGAGATCACCGAGCGGGGGCCGATCCCCATCGGCGACATGGACGTCAACCGGCAGGCGCCCCGCAAGGAAGAGTCGTGGTGGGGATGGGGCGACGGCAAGCGGGTGGTGGAGGCGCTGTTCCACCAGGGCGAGATCACCGCCGTGCGCCGCAACGGCTTCACGCGCTGGTACATGCTCCCCCGCCAGTGGCTGCCGGCCGAGCACCTCGAGGCCGCCGAGCATCGACGACGTCGAGGCCCGCAAGGCCCTGCTGCTGCTCGGCGCCGCCGCCCACGGGGTCGGGACCCTGCGCGACCTGGCCGACTACTACCGGCTCAACATCCCGGCGGCCCGGCCGCTGGTGGCGGAGCTGGTCGAGGAGGGCGCGCTGGTCCCCGTGACGGTCGCCGGGTGGAAGGACCCCGCCTACCTGCACGCGGACGCCCGGCTGCCCCGGCGGCGGCTGCGCACCCGGGCGCTGCTGTCGCCGTTCGACTCGCTGATCTGGGAGCGGTCCCGCACCGAGCGGCTGTGGGACATGCGCTACCGCATCGAGATCTACACGCCGGCGCCGAAGCGGGTCCACGGCTACTACGTGCTGCCGTTCCTGCTCGACGAGGCGCTGGTGGCCCGGGTCGACCTGAAGGCCGACCGCCAGGCCGGTGTGCTGCGGGTGCAGGCCGCGTGGAGCGAGCCGACGGCCGCGGCCGAGCCCGACAGGGTGTGCGGCGAGCTGGCCGCGGAGCTGGCGGCGATGGCGGCGTGGCTGGGGCTGCCGGGGGGCGTCGCGGTCGAGCCCCGGGGCGACCTGGCGGCCGACCTGTCCGGCCACGTCTGACGGGGCCGGCACCCGGGTACTCCTCGGCGCATGCTCTTCATCCTGTGGCTCATCGCGGCCGTCCTCGTCATCCTCGGCATCCTGCGCATCGTGCGCGGCGAGATCCTGCTCGGCATCGTTCTCATCGTCGTCGGGTGCCTGGTCGGGCCGGGTGGTTACTCGATCGTCGCTGCGGCGATCCCGTAACGCCGCCCCGACGGGGCACCATGGCGGGATGACCGTGCGCGACGACACCCTCCCGCGGTGGGACCTCACCCCGCTGTTCCCGACCGTCGACGGGCCGGAGGTGGCCGCCGCGGAGGCGGCCCTGGCCGACGGCATCGCGGCGCTGGGGCAGCGCTTCGACGACGCCGGGGTGCGGGACACCGCGGAACCGGGACCCGTGGACGACGGGCTGGTGGCGACGTTCGAGGGCGCCCTGGGCGCCCTCAACGACGTCATGGAGCGCTTCGCCCGGCTCAACAGCTTCGCCTACGGCCACGTGAGCACCGACAGCGACGACGACGACGCCCAGGCGCTGCTGTCCCGGCTGTCCACCCTCCAGGCCCGCATGTCGGTGCTGCGCACCCGGTTCGACGCCTGGGTGGCCACGATCGACATCGACGCCCTGATCGGGCGCAGCGAGGCGGCCGCCGCCCACGCCTGGCCGCTGCGCAAGGCGGCCCGCCACGCCGCCCACCAGATGTCCGAGCCCGAGGAGGACCTGGCCGCCGAGCTGGGCGTCACGGGCGGCACCGCGTGGGCCCGGCTCTACCAGGACGTGTCGGCCGGGGTGACGGCCACGGTCGAGTTCCCCGACGGCCGCGCCGAGACGCTGCCGATCTTCGCGGTGCGGGGCCTCGCCACCGACCCCGACGCCGGCGTGCGGGAGGCCGCCTTCCGGGCCGAGCTGGTCGCCTGGCAGGCCAACGCCGTGCCGATCGCCGCCGCGCTCAACGCCATCAAGGGCGAGACGCTCGCCCTCGGCGCCCGGCGGGGCTGGGACGACCCGCTCGACCCGGTGCTGGAGGTCAGCGCGGTCGAGCGCCCGGCCTTCGAGGCCATGCAGGCGGCCGTCGACGACTCGCTCCCCGACTTCCGCCGCTACCTGGCGGCCAAGGCCGCAGGCGCTCGGCAAGGACCGCCTCGCGTTCTGGGACCTGTTCGCCCCCGTGGGCGACGCCCCGGTCGTGGCCTGGCCGGAGGCCACGGCGACGGTCGACCGTGCTTTCGCCGGCTACGGCGACGACCTGGTGGGGCTGGCCCGCCGCGCGCTCGACGGGGCGTGGGTGGACGCCGGCCCCCGGGCCGGCAAGGTCGGCGGCGGCTTCTGCATGCACGTGGGCGACGGCGCCAGCCGCATCCTCATGAACTTCGACGGGTCCATCGACGCCGTGCACACGCTGGCCCACGAGCTGGGCCACGCCTACCACAACGTCACGCTGGCGGACCGCACGCCGCTGCAGCGCTGGACGCCGATGGCGCTGGCCGAGACGGCCAGCATCTTCTGCGAGACGATCCTCACCGACCGCTCGCTGGAGACCGCCACCGAGGGCGAGCGCCTGGCCCTGCTGGAGGCCGACCTCCAGGGGGCGTGCCAGGTGGTGGTGGACATCCGCAGCCGGTTCCTGTTCGAGTCGCGGCTGTTCGCCCGGCGCCGGGCCTCGACGGTGCCGGTGCGGGAGCTGTCCGCGCTGATGGCCGAGGCCCAGGCCGAGGCGTACGGCGACGGCCTCGACCCCGACGAGCGCCACCCGCTGATGTGGGCGGCCAAGCCCCACTACTACGGCTCGACGTTCTACAACTGGCCCTACACGTTCGGGCTGCTGTTCGGGCTGGGGCTCTACGCCCGCTGGCAGGACGACCCGTCCGGGTTCCGGGGCGCCTACGCCGACATGCTGGCGTCGACGGGCGTGGAGACGGCGTCGCAGCTTGGGGCGCGGTTCGGCATCGACGTCACCGACGAGGCGTTCTGGGCGGACAGCCTCGACGTGGTGCGGGGCCGGATCGACGACTTCTGCGCCGCGGTCAGTCGACCTTCGTGAGGATGTCGACCCCGTCGTCGGTGACGAGCAGCGTGTGCTCGAACTGGGCGGTGCGCCGCTTGTCGACGGTGACGGCCGTCCAGTTGTCGGACCACAGCTCGTGCTGCCACGCGCCCATCGTGATCATGGGCTCGATCGTGAAGGTCATGCCCGGCTCGATGACGGTGGTGGCCCGCGGGTCGTCGTAGTGCGGGATCTGCAGGTCGGTGTGGAACTGCTCGGCGATGCCGTGGCCGACGAAGGCCCGCACGACGCCGTAGCCGAGGCCCTCGGCGTGGGTCTGGATGGCCCGGCCGATCTGGCGGATCTGGTTGCCCGGCCGGACCTGGCCGATGCCGAGGTCGAGGCACTCGCGGGTGACCCGGATCAGGTCGGCCGACGCCCGGTCGACCGTGCCCACCGGGAACGTGGCGTTGGTGTCGCCGTGGACCCCGTCGAGGTAGATCGTGACGTCGAGGTTGACGATGTCGCCGTCGACCAGGGCCCGGTCGTCGGGGATGCCGTGGCAGATGACCTCGTTGACCGACGTGCACAGCGACTTGGGGAACGCGCCGTAGTTGAGCGGGCTGGGGTAGCCGCCGCGGCGGATGCACTCCTCGTGGCACAGGGCGTCGAGCTCGTCGGTGGTGACGCCGGGCGCCACCGCCGCGCCCACCGTGGCCAGGATCTCGCCCGCGGCCCGGCCGGCCCGGCGCATGCGCTCGACGACCTCGGGCGTGCGCACGTGGGACCCGGCCTTGCGCACCGGGACCCCGGTCTCGGCGTACGGCGGCCGGGGGATCTCCGGCGGCACCACCCGCGTCGGGCTGAGGCGCCCGGGGCGGATGTGGTCGGTGCTGGCCTTGTGGCACCGCTTGAACTTGCGGCCGCTGCCACACCAGCACGGGTCGTTGGCCTTGACGGCGAGCATGGTCGTGGACATGACCCGACCAGGCTACCGATCCCCGCACGGCCCGCGTTCTCGGGCGATGATGGGCCGGCACACGGACGGCCGGACCAGGAGGGACGATGGAGGTCGCGCTCGAGGGTGTCGAGCTGCGGCTGCTCCGCGTCCCGCTGGCCGAGCCGTTCGTGACCTCGCGGGGCACCCGGCGCCGGCGGGAGGTGGTGGTCGTCCGGGCCATGGTGGCCGACGGGCCCGACGGCTGGGGCGAGTGCGTGGCCGAGCCCGACCCCACCTACTGGCCCGAGTACACGGCCGGTGCGCTGCACGTGCTGGAGCACCACCTGGTCCCCCGGCTGCTGGGCGGGCGCTCGCTGCGGGAGGTCCGGGGCCACCACATGGCCAAGGCCGCACTGGAGTGCGCCGCGCTCGACGCCGGGCTGCGCTCGGAGGGACGGTCGATGGCGTCGTTCCTCGGCGCCACCCGCCCGGTCGTGCCCACCGGCATCGCGCTGGGGCTGGCCGCGAGCGTCGACGACCTGGTCGACGACGTGCTGCGCTGGCACGGCCAGGGGCACCGGGCGTTCAAGATCAAGATCCAGCCCGGCTGGGAGGTCGAGCCGCTGCGGGCGGTCCGCGACGAGGTGGGCGAGGAGGTGGCCCTGCTCGCCGACGCCAACGGCAGCTTCCGCAGCGACAGCATCGACCACCTGGCCACGCTCGGCCGGCTGGCCGACGCCAGCATCGGGCTCGTGGCCATCGAGCAGCCCTTCGCCCCCGACGACCTGGTGGGCCACGCCCGGCTGGCCCGCCGCATCGGGATCCCCGTGTGCCTGGACGAGTCGATCGGCTCGCTGGCCCAGCTGGACTCGGCGCTGACGCTGGAGGCGTGCGGCGCCGTCAACCTGAAGGCCGGCCGGGTGGGCGGGCTGGTCGAGACCCGGCGGATCCACCAGCGGTGCCGGGACGCCGGCGTGTCCCTGCGGTGCGGCGGCATGCTGGAGACCGGCCTGGGCCGGGCGCTGAACCTGGCGGTGGCGGCGCTGCCGGGCTGCAACCTGCCGCCCGACCTGGGGCCGTCGTCGCGCTACTTCCGGCGGGACCTGACGGCGCCGTTCGAGTCGCGGGGCGGCACGATGATCGTGCCGAGCGGGCCGGGGCTCGGCGTCGAGCCCGACCCCGACGCCCTGGAGGACATGACCGTGAACCACCGCACGCTGCGGGCCGAGCCGTGAGCGAGCGCAGCGAGCGAACCATCGACACAGTGCATTGCTCGGCACGAAGTGCCGATCGCTCACTGCGTGCACCCCGAAGGGTGCACCAGTGAGCGAGCGCAGCGACCTGCCGGTCACCTACGACGACGTGGTGGCCGCGGCCGGGCGCATCGCCGGGGCGGTGGAGCGCACGCCCAGCACCCACAGCCAGACGCTGTCGCAGGTGCTCGGGTGCACGGTGGTGGTGAAGTTCGAGAACCTGCAGTTCGTGGCGGCCTTCAAGGAGCGGGGCGCGCTCAACCGGCTGCTGCTGATGACCGACGACGAGCGGGCGCGGGGCGTGGTGGCGATGTCGGCCGGCAACCACGCCCAGGCGGTCGCCTACCACGCCACCCGGCTGGGCATCTCGGCCACCATCGTCATGCCCCGGTTCACGCCGTTCGTGAAGGTGCAGCGCACCCGGGAGCTGGGGGCGACGGTGGTGCTGGCGGGCGAAGACCTCCTCGGGGCCGAGGCCGAGGCGGTCCGGCTGGCCGAGGCGGAGGGGCGCACGTACGTCCACCCCTACGACGACCCGGCGGTCATCGCCGGGCAGGGCACGTGCGCACTGGAGATGCTGGCCGACGACCCCGACCTCGACGTGCTGGTCGTCCCGGTCGGCGGGGGCGGCCTGCTGGCGGGGATGGCGGTCGTGGCCCGGCACCTGGCGCCCGGCATCGAGCTGGTGGGGGTGGAGACCGAGCGCTACGCGTCGATGGCCGCCCGCCTGGCCGGGACCGAGCCCGACATCGGCGGCCCCACCATCGCCGAGGGCATCGCGGTGGCCCGGGCGGGCCGCGTCACCGGCGAGATCGTGGCGGCCCTGGTCGACGACGTGGTGACGGTGTCCGAGGAGGACGTCGAGGAGGCGATGAACCTCCTGCTGGAGATCGAGAAGGTGGTGACGGAGGGCGCCGGGCGCGGCGGGCATCGCGGCGCTGGTGGCCCACCCCGGCCGGTTCGCCGGCCGCCGGGTGGGGGTGGTCCTGACCGGCGGCAACGTCGACCCCCGGCTGCTGGCGTCGGTCATCATGCGGGGCCTGATCCGCCACGGGCGCCTCACCCGCCTGCACATCGAGGTCCCCGACGTGCCGGGCAGCATGGGCGACCTGACCACGGTGCTCGGCGATGTCGGCGCCAACATCGTGGAGATCCTCCACCAGCGCATGTTCGTCGACCTGTCGGCCCGCTCGGCCGAGATCGAGGTCACGGTCGAGACCCTCGACCTCGACCACGTCGGCCGGGTGGTGACCGCGCTGGAGAAGGCGGGCTACAAGGTCCAGGTGGGCCGCTTCACCCACTGAACCGACCCCGCCCGCACGCTGTGTCGCAGCGCGGTTACGGAACGTGACGCGAGGGGTGCCAGGATGGGCCCATGCGTTTCGCCATCAAGACCGCCCCGGAGCGGACCACGTGGGCGGAGATGCTCGCCGTCTGGTGCCAGGCCGACGAGATCGAGCTGTTCGAGTCGGCGTGGTCGTTCGACCACTTCGAGCCGATCTACGGCGACCGCGACGGCCCGTGCCTGGAGGGGTGGACCAGCCTGGCCGCCCTGGCCCAGGCCACCGAGCGCATCCGGGTGGGGCTGATGGTCACGGGCACGCCCTACCGCCACCCGGCCGTGCTGGCCAACATGGCGGCCACCGTCGACATCGTGTCCGGCGGCCGGCTGGAGCTGGGGCTCGGGGCCGGGTGGAACACCACCGAGGCCGGCGCCTACGGCATCGACCTGCTGCCGCTCGGTGCCCGCATGGACCGCTTCGACGAGGCGTGCGAGGTGATCGTCGGCCTGCTCACCGAGCCGAGCTTCGACTTCGCCGGCGAGCACTTCACCATCACCGCCGCGCACTGCGAGCCCAAGGCCGTCCAGCGCCCCCACCCGCCGGTCTGCATCGGCGGCAGCGGCGAGCGCCGGACCCTGCGCACGGTGGCCCGCCTCGCCCAGCACTGGAACTACATCGGCGGCCCCGTCGAGGAGTTCGTCCGGCTGCGGGGCGTGCTCGCCGGTCACTGCGAGGCGATCGGGCGGGACCCGGCCACCATCACCACGTCCGCCCACCTGTGGGTCGACCCCGCCGCCCCCGACCCCGCGGCGGTGGCGGCCGAGGCGGAGCGCTACGCCGAGGCCGGCCTCGACCTCGGCATCGTCTACCTCCACCCGCCGTTCGACCCGCACCTGCTGGCCCCGATCGCCCGGGCCCTGGCCCCGCTGGCCGATTAGTGCCCCGTCCAGCTCGGTGGACGTCTCAGCCCCGTCGCCGACCGGCGCTCCGCTCGATGAGGGCGACGACCGCCGCCTCGATCTCGGCCAGCACCTCCGGGTCCGCGCCGTCCACGTCGCCGTCGAGGTCGTCGTCCACGGTCTCGCCGTGCTCGAAGCGCTCGATCACCCGCGGGTCGACGTAGGAGCCCCGCGCCACCGCCGGGGTGTTGCCCAGCTGGTGGGCGACGTCCTTGACCACCCGGGCCACCGCCCGGCGGCGCTGGGACTCCGACGGGTCGTCGTCGGCCTGCGCCTCCTCGGCGGCCAGCGCCACCGCGGCCAGGACGGTGGCGGCCCAGGTGCGGAAGTCCTTGGCCGAGAACTCGGGGCCGAGCGCGTCCTGCAGGTACTCGTTGATGTCGGCCGAGCGCACGTCGACCCACCGGCCCCGCTCGTCCTTGTAGGCCAGCAGCTCGGGCCCGCCCCGCCGGCGGCGCTTGAGCGCCCGGACCACGTCGGCCACCTCGGGGTCGCCGATCGTGACGATGCGGCGCTGCCCGCTCTTGGCCGGGTAGTCGAAGCGCAGCTCGCCCCTCACCGCCCGCACGTGGCCCTTGCGCACGGTGGCCAGCCCGTAGCTGCCGTCCTCGACGTAGGCCTCGCCGCCGACCCGGAACAGGCCGAGCTCCAGCAGGCGGACCGCGGCCGCCAGCACCCGGTCGCGGCCGACGCCCTCGCCGGCCAGGTCCCGGGCCAGCCGCTCCCGCAGCCGGGGCAGCGCCCGGGCCAGCTCCAGCACGCGGTCGTGCTTCTCCCGGTCCCGGCGGGCCCGCCACTGGTCGTGGTAGCGGTACTGGCGGCGGCCCTTGACGTCGTAGCCGGTGGCCTGGATGTGGCCCCGGGGATCGGGGCAGATCCACACGTCGGTCCAGGCCGGGGGGATGGCGAGCGCCTTGATCCGGTCGACGACGTCCGGGTCGTCGACCCGCTGCCCGTCCTCGTCGCGGTAGGTGAAGCCCGTGCCCGCCCGGCGGCGGGTGATGCCGGGGCCGTCGCAGTCGATCACCCGCATGGCGCCGCATTCCTTCCCCCGCCTGCCGGGATCCAAACCCCGCCGCGCGACTCAGGGCGTCCCGGGCCGGGAAGGGTCCGAGCATGACCACACCTCTGCGCCCGGACGACGAGCGGCCCGTGCCCGACGACGAGCGGGCCGTCACCCCCGACGACGAGGTCGAACCGGGCGTGGTGCCCGACGACGAGCGGGTGGTCGTCCCCGACGACGAGGTCGAACCGGGCTGACGACCGCCGCCCGGCGGCCTCAGCCCCGCTCGCGGGTCAGCGGGCGCCGCAGGCGGTCGAGCGCCGCCCGCAGCAGGCGCGACACCTGGACCTGGCTGACGCCGATGCGGGACGCGATCTCCGACTGGGTGAGCCCGTCGATGAACCGCAGCTCGACGATCCGCCGGTCGCGGTCGGGCAGCGTCTCCAGCAGGCGCCCGACGGTGAGCCGGGCCTCCGTGGCCTCGTAGCCCCGGTCGAGCGCACCGGTCCCGGGCGCGTCGCGGCGCTCGTCGTCCTCCGGCGTGGCCAGCGGCACGCCCCGGTAGGACGCCCGCACCTCGAGCGCCTCCAGCGCCTCCTCCACCGTGGTGCCCGACCGCTGCGCGATCTCCGGGACCGTGGGCGAGCGCATCAGCGTCTGGCTCAGCTCCTCGGCCACCCCGCTCACCGACTGGTACAGCTCCTTGGCCCGCCGGGGCACGTGGACCGACCACGTCTGGTCCCGGAAGTGGCGGCGCAGCTCCCCCGTCACGGTGGGCACGGCGTAGGTCGTGAACGCGACGCCGTAGGTGGGGTCGAAGCGGTCGACCGCCTTGAGGATGCCGACGGCGGCCACCTGGACCAGGTCGTCGAGCGGCTCGCCCTTGCGGGCGAACTGGCGGGCGCAGTGGACCGCCAGCCAGCGGTGGTCCTCGACGAGCTCGTTGCGGACCGCCCGGTCGCCGGTGGCCCGGTACTCGGCGAAGCGGGGGTCGAGGCGGGTCCCGCCGCCGGGACCGGCGGGGGTCGGCGCGCCGTGGGGGCGTCGGCGCCGCCGGCGGGCGCGTGCCCGCTCGTCGCTGATCGACACGTCGCCTCCCTCGGGACCGTTGGCCAGGTGCCGTCGCTTCCCCCCGGTCGGGGGCACAAACCGCGAACCGGCGAAAACCACTTCTCGGCGCGGCGCATCGGGGGTATGTGCCGCAACCATGTCCGTGCCGACCCCCGCTCCGCCCGCCGCGCTCGACGGCGCCCCGGTCGTCGTCACCGGCGGTTCGTCCGGCCTCGGGGCCGCCGTGGCCGCCACGCTGGCCGGCCTCGGCGGCCGCGTCACGGTCCTCGACCGCAAGCCCTCGCCCGCCGGCCTGCCCACGGCCGAGGTCGACCTGGCCGACGGCCGGGCCGCCGAGGAGGCGGTCGCCCGGGTGGCCGAGGACCGCGGCGGCCTGTGGGCGGTCGTGACCTGCGCCGGCCTCGACGTGCCCGGCCGGCTCGACGAGGTGGCGGCGGAGGACTGGGAGCGCACGGTCGCCGTCAACCTGCTGGGCACGGTGGCGGTGGTCCGGGCCGCGGTCCCGTTCCTGCGCCAGGCCCGGGGCCGGGTCGTCACGGTCGGCTCGACGCTCGGCCACCGGGCCGTGGCGGACGCCACCGCCTACTGCGCCAGCAAGTTCGGGGTGGTCGGCTTCACCCGGGCGCTGATGGACGAGCTGCGGGGCGAGGTGGCGGTCACCCTGCTGACGCCGGGCGGCATGCGCACGTCGTTCTTCGACGAGCGGGACGACGACCGCTACAAGCCGGCCCCCGACTTCCAGCTGTGCGAGCCGGACCAGGTCGCCGAGGCGGTGGCGTTCGTCCTGACCCGCCCGCCGGGGTGCGAGGTGCGGGAGCTGGTCGTGACCCCGCCCCAGGAGCCCCTGTGGCCGTAACCCCTATCCCGCGACGGCCCTGACCAGGGCGGTGGCGGCCGCCGCACCCGCGACCACGACGATGAACGGGGCGTGGCGCCAGGTGGCGATGATGGCCACGGCCAGGCCCGCGGCCCGGGCGTCGAGGACCAGCCGCCGGTCGCCCGCGAACGTGTTCACCGCCACGAGGGCGGGCAGGAGGGCGGCCGGCAGCAGCCCGACCACGCGCAGCATCGGGCCCTCGGCGGCCCGGGGGCCGAGCACGACCAGGCCGAGGGCCTTCAGCCCGTAGGCGCCCGCCGCCAGCGCCAGCAGGGCCCACCAGCTCACTCCGGCCTCCCGCCGAACAGCAGCGCGGGGACGACCCCGAGCGCCGCGGCGATGACCGGGACCCCCGCCGGGGCGAGGGGGACCAGGGTCAGGGCGATGACCACGCCGGCCACGGCCGCGATCCGGCCCTGACGGGTGCGGAGGTGGGGGACGGACAGGGCCACGAACCCGGCGGGGAAGGCGGCGTCGAGGCCCCAGGCCTCGGGGTCGCCGATGGCGTCGCCCGCGATGGCCCCCAGCAGGGTGCCGGCGTTCCAGAACACGAAGACGGCCACGCCGGTCACCCAGAAGGCCGCCGCCCGGGCCCGGCGGCCGGGCTGGGCGGTGGCCATGGCGGTGGTCTCGTCGATGACGAGCTGGGCGGCGAGGAGGCGGCGGCCGAGCGCTCGGTCGGCGAACGTCGGCGCCATCGCCACCCCGTACGCCGCGTTGCGGCCCGCCAGCAGCAGCGCCGAGCCGAGGGCCGACGCCATCGACCCGCCGGCCGCCAGCACGCCGACCGTGGCGAACTGGCTGGCGCCGGTGAACACCAGCAGCGACATCACCGACGCCTGGGCCACGCTCAGGCCGCCGGTCGTGGCGACCACGCCGAACGACACGCCGAACACCCCCACCGCCGCCCCCAGCACCAGGGCGTTGCGCCGCACGGCGGGGTCGAGCGGCGGGTCGGGGTCGGCGG
The DNA here is from genome assembly GCA_963759225.1 of uncultured Acidimicrobiales bacterium. Taxonomy (GTDB): domain Bacteria; phylum Actinomycetota; class Acidimicrobiia; order Acidimicrobiales; family VFJN01; genus ZC4RG19. The sequence continues at coordinate 17,664 of CAVWYL010000016.1, forward strand.
GACCGGCGGGATCGGCGGGGTCGGCGTCGTCGGGGAGGGCGTCGGCCATCGGCGGAGCCTGCCGCACGCCGGCGCGCCCGGCGAACGAGTTTCGCCCGGCCCGCGTGGCACGATGCCGGGCCGTGACGCACCTCCGCCACGACGTGACGGTCACCGCCCCGCGCCGGGAGTGGGCCGACGCGGTCGTGCGCGAGGTGCCGCCCGTGCTGGCCGGGTTCCGCTTCGCGGGCGCCGACCTGGTCGAGCCCGGACTGCCCGGGCTCGACGTGCGCCTCGTCGCCGGGGACCACCTGGCCCCGGGCGCCCGCTACCTGGTGCGGGGCGGGGCCGACGACACCGCCGAGGTCACCGTGGAGGCGTGGGACCCGGCCGGCCGCCTGGCCGTGGCGGTCGCCCAGGGCGCCGCCCGCACCGGCGTCGTGGTCGAGGGCCTGCGGGTGGCGACCGTGGACGGCCGGTTCCGGGCCGCCGGACGGGTCCGGCGGCTGCGGGAGGTGCGCTGGCACGCGGAGGTCGACGTCGACCGCTGGTGGGCGGGCCTCCCCGCCGTCGACGCCACGGTCGCCCACGCCTGGGCGGGCGCCACCCTCCGGGTGACGGCGCTGCCGGTGGACGGCGCCGACCGCTGGCAGGTCCGGGTCGAGGCCCAGGGCCGGGGCCGGTCGTTCGGCCGCCTGGTGGCGGCGGTCGGCCTGCTCGTGTGGCGCCCGACCCTGACCCGCAGCTTCCGCGAGGCGTGCGACGACCTCGCCCGCGCCGCCGAGGCCGCGCTGGACCGCTGGTCCGGGGCCGAGCCGGCCGACGCCGCCCGGGCGCTGGTCCTGGCCGCAGCCGCCGCGCTCGCCGGCGGCGACCGTCAGTAGCTGCGGGGGAGGCCCAGGATCTGCTGGGCGATGTAGTTGAGCGTCATCTCCTGGCTGACCGGGGCGATGCGCTGGAGCCGGGCCTCCCGGAAGTAGCGCTCGACGTGGTACTCGGTGGCGTAGCCCATGCCCCCGAGCGTCTGCACCGCCCGGTCGGCGGCGTGGAACCCGGCTTCGGCCGCCAGGTACTTGGCGCTCTGGGCCGCCTCGCCGCAGTCGAGCCCCCGGTCGTAGCGCCAGGCCGCGTGCTGGGCCACCTGCCAGGCCGCCGCCAGCCGCATGTGGGCCTCGGCCAGCGGGTGGGCGATCGCCTGGTTGGCGCCGATGGGCCGGCCGAACACCTCCCGTTCCTTGGCGTAGGCCACCGCCCGGGCCAGGGCCACCTCGCCGATGCCGATGGCCTCCGACGCCAGCAGGATGCGCTCGGGGTTGAGGCCGTGCAGCAGGTGGCGCCAGCCCTGGCCCTCCTCCCCCACCAGCCGCCAGCCGGGCACCGGCAGGCCGTCGTAGGCGACCTCGCACGACGCCACCGCGTTGCGCCCCATCTTCGGGATCGGGCGGATGTCCACGTGGTCGGGGTCGAGGTCGGCCAGCAGCAGCGACAGGCCCTTCAGCCCCTCGCCCCCGGTCCGCACGAGCAGCAGGACGACCTCGCTCTCCAGCGCCTTGGTCGTCCAGATCTTGCGGCCGTGCACCACGTACCCGCCCTGCCCGTCGGGCTCGGCCCGCGTGGTGATGCGGGACGTGTCGGTGCCCGCGTCCGGCTCGGTCACGCCGAAGGCGACGTGCAGCTCGCCGGCCGCGGCCCGGGGCAGGAACGTCTCCTTCAGCCGGTCGTTGCCGAACCGCACCACCGGGTTGAGCCCGAAGATCGTGAGGTGCAGGGCCGAGCAGCCGTTCATGGCCGCCCCGCTGCGGGCCACCTCCCGCAGGACGATGGCCGCCTCCGTGATGCCCCGTCCGCCGCCGCCGTAGGCCTCGGGGATGGCGATGCCGACCCAGCCGCCCTCGGCCATGAGCCGGTAGAAGTCCCAGGGGAAGGCGTGGTCGGCCTCGCAGCGGGCCCAGTAGTCGTCGTCGAAGCCGGCGCACACCCGCCGGACGGCCTCGGCGATGGCCTCGTGGTCCTCGTCGGGGGTGAAGTCCATGCGGCCGTCAGCTGCCGCCGTCGCCGTCACCGGCGGCGGCCCGCTCGGCGGCGTGGGTCTGGATGGCCGACATCACGGCCTGCCCGGCGGCGCCGATGAACTGCGGGCGGTTGGCGGCCGCCCAGTCGCGGCTGGCCCCCAGCGTGGTGGCCGACCGGGTGACCTCGGGCATCACGTAGCGGGAGAACAGCTCGTAGGACCGCAGGGTCTGGGGCCGGTCGGCCCACTCGTGGGCCATGAGCAGGTAGGTGCCGAACCCCCCGGACTGGTCGGCGAGCCGCCGGATCTGGGCCACGGCGTCGTCGGGGGTCCCGATGACGGCGAAGCCCGACGCGTTGAGCGCCTCGACCAGGTCGTCGTGGTTCTCGGTGTCGGGCGCCAGCGGCAGGGCCGCCACCCGCTGGAAGTAGTCGACCCAGTCGCCCAGCCCGAACGCCACGTCGGCCACGGCCTGCTCGCGGGTCTCGGCGATGTGCATGGGGCCGACCAGCCGCCAGCCGGCCCGGTCGGCCGTGGTGCCGAACTGGGCGGCCCGCTCCTCGACCACGTCCCAGTGGTGGCCGAGGATGTCGAAGCCGCCGGCGCTGGTGGCGCCGATCGACAGCAGGGAGCACCCGAACCGGCCGGCGGCCCGGGGCCCGGCCGGGCGACACCTGGGCCGCCACCGCCACCTCGAAGTGCGGCCGCTGGTAGGGCCGCAGCTGGAGCCGGGCGTCGCGCAGCGTGAACCAGTCGGTGGACATGGACACCGGCTCGTCGGACCGCAGCAGGGCCAGGATGGCCTCGAGCGACTCCTCCATCATGTCCCGCTGGCGGGCCACCTCGATGCCCATCATGTAGGCGTCGGACGGCAGCGCCCCGGGCCCCACGCCCAGCATGACCCGGCCCCGGGTCAGGTGGTCGAGCAGGACCATCCGGTCGGCGAGCATCAGCGGGTGGTGGTACGGCAGCGACGACACGCCGGTGCCCAGGCGGATGTTCCGGGTGCGCTCGGCGGCCACGCCGATGAACACCTCGGGCGAGGCGATGATCTCGTAGCCCGCCGAGTGGTGCTCGCCGATCCACGCCTCGTGGAAGCCCAGCCGGTCGAGGTGCACGACCAGGTCGAGGTCCCGCTCCAGCGCCAGGGTCGGGTTCTGGCCGCACGGATGGAACGGGGCCAGGAAGATGCCGAACCGCTGCGGGCCCGCCACCGATTCGTCGGTCGTGTCGTCGGCCGTCTCGTCCGTCATTCCGGCCCTCCCCTCGGACGTCGCTGATACGGGCGTCACCGTAGCGGCTGCTAACCTCACCCCCCGGGGTACCTGGGGTCGCTGTGGGGACGCCGCGAGGGGGAACGAGCATGACGGCGGTCACCGAGGCCGCACACGACGCGGTCACACCCTCCACCGCCGGCCGCAGCCCGTGGCCGCGGCGCCTGGGGCTGGTCGCGCTGGTGGCGGTGGTGGCCAGCCCGCTCGTGGTCGCGAGCCTCGCCATCGCGGGCGAGCCGTGGTGGCCGATGGGCGACTGGGCCAGCATGGCCTGGCGCACGTCCCAGGTGGGCACGGCCGACACGCCGCTGGTGGGGGCCTACACGGTGAAGGGCTGGGCCCACCCCGGCCCGCTGCTGTTCTGGCTGGCGGCGCCGCTGTTCCGCCTGTCGGGTGGCGACGCCCGCACGCTGGAGTGGACGGCCGCGATCATCAACACGGCCGCCATCGCCGCGGTGGCGGCGGTGGCGTGGCGGCGGGGTCGGTGGGCGCTCACCCTGGCGCTGATGCTGCTGACCGCGGTGCTGGTCCACGGGTTCGGGCCGGACCTGATGGTCGACGTGTGGAACCCGCACGCGCCGCTCCTGGCCTTCCTGCTGACCGTGGTGCTGGTGTGGGACGCCGCGCTGGGCCGGCGCCGGGCGCTGCTCGAGGCCGCGGTCCCGGCGTGCTTCGCCATGCAGTGCCACCTGGCGTTCGTCCCGCTGGTGGCGCTGCTGGCCGTGTGGGTGTGGGCGTGGTGCCGGTGGTGGCCCCGGCTGCTGCCGCAGGACGAGGCGCACACCGCCGAGCTGCCCCGGCCGCCGTGGGCCCGCTGGTGGCGGACCGGCTGGTGGGCGGCGGGCGTCGTGGCCCTGCTGAGCATCGGGCCGCTGATCGACAGCGTGCTGTTCATGCACAACCCGCTGCGGATCCTGTACTCGTTCGGCGGCGACACGCCCCGGCTGGGTCTGGTGAACGGCGTGGGTGTCGTGGGCCGGTACGTGCGGCCCGACGGCCCGTGGATGGGCGGCGAGACCCCGCTGGAGGCGCTTCCAGGTCCAGGGGTCGGGGCCGCTGCCGCTGCTGGCCGCCCTGGCGGTGCTGGCCTGGTGCCTGCGGGTGGGGCGGCGGCGGGGCCTGGTCGACGTGGTGGCGCTGTCGTGCCTGGCGCTGACGCTCGTGGTGGGCGCGGTCCCGGCGGCCAGCCAGTTCGTGGTGCCGGCCGAGCCCTACCTGGCCCAGTGGATCAAGGTGGTCGGGGGCCTGGTGTGGTTCACCGTCGCCTGGATGGGCTGGCGGCTGGCCGAGCCGTGGGTCCGGGCCGTGCCCCGGCGCCGGGTGGGGGCGGCGGCGCTGGCGACGGTGGCGGTGGTGGCGGCGGCCGGCTGGTCGTGGGGCGCCGCCGGCGAGGTCGAGCCCCGCTTCGGGGAGCAGGGCGAGGTCATGCGCCGGCTCGGCGTCGAGCTGGCGGCCGAGCTGCCGAAGGACCAGGTCATCCGGGTGGAGCACCGGGGCGAGCCGTGGCACATCTGGGGCCCGTCGCTGATCTACGCGCTGCTGGACGAGGGCGTGAACGTCATCACCAGCGACGGCCAGTCCGGGGTCAAGTGGGGCGGCGAGCACATCTACGACGCGGGCGACGACTACGACATGCTGCTCACCATCGCCGTCCACAACGGCGGCTCGTGGACGGATGCGTACGCTCGATGCGACCAGGGGTCCTCCACGGCCCGCCTGCTGGGGTCGTGGGACGCGATCACCCCGGAGGAGCGGGCGTTCGTCGACGACATGCGCCTGCGCCAGCTCGACGACCCCGGCTCGATCAGCGCCGAGGAGCGCGCCCGCTTCGACCGGCTGGAGCTGGAGGGCACCCGCGTCGGGGTGTTCGAGGGCCCGCAGGTGTGCGGGCTCACGGTGTCGCTGCTGCCCGAGGACGACGACTGAGGAAGACTCGGCGCAGCCTCTCAGCCCTCGAACCAGGCGCGGGGGTTGCGGACGAGCATCTCGTCGATCTGGTCGTCGGTGACGCCCCGCTCGGCCAGCGCGGGCAGCACGTCGTTCGTGATGTGCAGGTAGTGCCAGTTCGTGGCGCCCGCGAGCAGGTTGGGGTCGATCCAGTCGATGTAGCACGAGGCGTCGTGCGCCAGCACCATGCGCGACGACAGGCCCCGCCGGCACAGCTCGGCCACGGTGTCGACCCGGGCCTCGAAGGCGACGATGACGTCGACGCCGAACCGGTCCATGCCGAGCAGGAACCCGGCCTCGGCCAGCTCGGCCAGCATGTCGACGTCGGTGGAGTCGCCCACGTGCGCCAGCTGGACCCGTGACGGGTCGACGCCCTCCTCGCCCAGCACCCGGCGGACCTCGGCCATCGTGCCGGTGCCCGGGTTGTTGTGGACCATCACCGGGGCCCCGGTCTCGCCGTGGGCCCGGGCCACCGCCCGCATGACCCGCTCGACGCCGGGGGTCAGGCCGTGGTGGTCGATGGCGCACTTGAAGAACGCGGCCTTGATGTCGGTGCCCTGGATGCCCTCGCGGATGTCCCGCACGAACAGGTCGACCATCGGCTCGGGGAGGCCGGGGATGATGCCCGGGCCCCGCATCGCGAACCAGGTGGGCACGTCGGAGTACGTGTAGATGCCGGTGGCGGGGATGATGTGCAGGTCGGGGACCGCCTCGTTGATGCGGGCGATGCGGCGGATGTCCCGGCCCAGGCCGTCGACGGTGGGGTCGACGATGGTCTGGATGCCCGCACCGACCAGCGCGGTCAGCTTGTCGACGGCCTCGGCCACCCGGGACTCCTCGTCCCACTCGTCGGACCAGTTGGCCTGGCTCTCCGGCGACAGCACGAAGACGTGCTCGTGCATGAGCGTGCGGCCCAGCTCGGCGGTGGGCACCGGCCCCCGCACGGTCTCGACGCGGCGCACGGTGTCCATGGCGTCCCCCTCGGCAGTGCTCGGCTCCGTGACGGGTGACACCTTGACAGGCTAATGGCGTTAGCCTCATGATGATGTCCGCAGCTAACAGCATTAGCCAAGGACCAGGAGCCCCCATGAGCGAGACGCCCACCCACTACCGCGAGCCCGGCTTCTTCACCCGCCGGGTCTTCAACCCGATCGTCGCCTTCCTCACCCGCCGGGGCATCAGCATCTGGGGAAGCCGCGTCCTCGAGGTGCGGGGCCGCACCACCGGCGAGCCCCGCCAGGTGCCGGTCAACCTGCTCACCCTCGACGACCACCGGTACCTCGTGGCTCCCCGCGGCGAGGCCCAGTGGGTGCGCAACGTGCGGGCCGCCGGCGGGCGCCTGGCCACCATGGTCGGCTCCCGCCGCGAGGAGTGGGTCGCGACCGAGCTCGAGGGCGCCGCCAAGATCCCCGTGCTGCGGGCCTACCTGAAGCGGTGGAAGGCCGAGGTCGGCGTGTTCTTCGACGGCGCCTCCGCCGACTCGACCGACGACGAGCTGGCCGCCATCGCCCCCCGCCACCCCGTCTTCGCCCTGGAGCCGGTGGAGGCGTGAGCGAGCGAAGCGAGCGAACCAGCAACACAGTGCATTACTCGGCACGAAGTGCCGATCGCTCACTGCGTGCATCCCGAAGGGTGCACCAGTGAGCCGGGCCGACGAGGTGGCGGCGGCCGCCCGGCTGGTGCTGGAACGGGACGGCGCCGACGGGCTGACCATGCGGTCGGTGGCCGCCGAGCTCGGCATCCGGGCCCCGTCGCTCTACAAGCACGTGGAGGGCAAGGGGGCCATCGAGGTCGTGCTCATCGACGCGGCGATGGCCGAGATGGGCCGCGCCCTCCACGACGCCCTCGCCCGCTCCGGCCCGGAGGGCCCGCTGGCCGCGGTGCTGGCCGCCTACCGCAGCCACGCCCTCGCCCACCCCAACCTCTACCGCCTCGCCACCGCGGGCCGGCTGCCCCGGGGCGAGCTCACCCCCGGCCGGGAGGACTGGGCGGGCGAGCCGTTCCTGGCCGTCACCGGCGACGCCCACCGGGCCCAGGCGCTGTGGGCGTGGGCGCACGGCATGGTGATCCTCGAGCTCGACGGCCGCTTCCCCGACGGCTCGGACCTCGACCGCACCTGGGCGGAGGGGGCCGCGGCCTTCGCCGGCGGACCTCAGTCCGACGGGAGCAGGGCCCGGGCCGCCTCGCGCAGCGCCCCGTAGGCGACCTGGGTGAGCGCGCCGCCGGTGGACACCCGCCGGACCCCGACGGCGGCCAGCTCCGGCACGGTGGGGGCGCCCGGCAGGGCCAGCACGTTGACCGGCACCGCCACCGCCTCGACCAGCCGGGCGATGTCGGCGATGTCGGTGAGCGCGGGGGCGTAGACGACCTCGGCGCCCGCGTCCCGGTAGGCCTGCAGGCGGGCGATGGTGTCGTCGAGGTCGCCCGCGCCGTACAGGTGGTTCTCGGCCCGGGCCGTCAGCACCATGCCCTCGGCGCGGGCCACCTCGGCGGCGGCCGCCACCCGGGCCGCGGCCGCCTCCAGCGGCTCGACCGCGCCGGCCACCGGGTCGTAGTCCTCGATCGACAGCCCGGCGGCGCCGGTCTCCGCCAGCAGGCCGACGGTCTCGGCGACGCCCGCGGGCGTGTCGGCGAAGCACCGCTCGGCGTCCAGGTTGAGCGGCACGTCGACCGCGGCGGCCAGGGCGGTGGCGTGCGCCACCAGCTCGTCGCGGGTCACCTGCTGGTCCCGCTTGCCGAGGGACGCGGCGTGGCCGTGGCTGGTGGTGGCCAGGGCCGGGAACCCGAGGTCGGCGAGGATGCGGGCCGAGCCGATGTCCCAGGGGTTGGGCATCACGAAGAGGCCGGAGCGGTGGAGCTCACGGAACCGGGCGCGCGCGTCGGACATGGTCGGGACCGTACCGGGGCGACCTGTCGGTCAGCGCCGAATTAGAGCATCAGCGGATTGGCGCATCATCTCGACTTGCAGTGGTCAGTGCTGCCGGGAGGCCCAGCTGTGGAGCTGCGGCCCGTCAGCAAATTCCCACGCGGTGGTGCCCTTCGGAGCGCCCTGTCCGCTGGGCCTCATAGCCGGGCCAGCCGGTCGAGCGCGTCCCACACGTCCACGAACCGGCTGGCCAGGGGGGCCGGGCCGAGCCGGATGCGGTCGGGGGCCCGGAAGTCGGGCACGACCCCCGCCCGGGCGATGGCGTCGGCCACGATGCGCTCGGCGTCCGGGTGGGCCAGCGTCACGTGCGAGCCCCGCCGGCCGGGGTCGCGGGGGCTGGCGACGGTGTAGCCCTGCGGGGCGAGCCAGGCGTCGGCCAGGTCCACGGCCAGCGAGGTCAGGGCCATGCCCTTGGCCCGCAGCCGGCCGATCCCGGCCTCGGCCAGCAGCCCCACCCCCTCCTCGACGCACACGAGGCCGAGGACGGCGGGCGTGCCGGTCAGCCACGACGCGATGCCGTCCACCGGCGCGTACCCCGGGCCCATGGCGAACTGGTCGCGGCGGCCGAACCACCCCCAGATCGGCTGGCGCAGCGTCGCCTGCAGCTCGCGGCGGACGTAGGTGAACGCCGGGGCCCCCGGCCCGCCGTCGAGGTACTTGTACGTGCACCCGACCGCCAGGTCGGCGCCGGTGCCGGTGAGGTCGACGGGCACCGACCCGGCGGCGTGGGACAGGTCCCACAGCGCCAGCGCCCCGTGGTCGTGGGCCAGCCGGGTCAGCCCGGCCATGTCCGCCAGCGCCGCCGAGCGGTAGGCCACGTGGGACAGGCACAGCACGGCCGCGCCGTCGAGCGCCGGCGCCAGGGCGCCCGGGTCGGGGCCGTGCACCGGGTCGCTCGCCACCTCCCGGTACTCGAGGCCGTGGCGGGCGGCCAGTCCCTCGAGCACGTAGCGGTCGGTCGGGAAGTTGTCGTCGTCGGTCACCACGGCCCGGGCGCCGGGCCGCGCGGCGATGGCGGCCGACGCCGCCTTGTACAGGTTCACGGTGGTCGAGTCGCCGACGACGACCTCGCCCGGCCGGGCGCCGACGAGGTGGGCGGCGATGGCGTCGCCGACCCGGGTGGGCAGGTCGACCCAGGTGTCCCACGACCGGATCAGCCCGGTCCCCCACTCGCCGTCGACCACCTCGGCCAGCCGGCGCCGGGCCCGCCGGGTCAGGCGGCCGAGCGAGTTGTCGTCGAGGTAGAGCAGGCCGGGCTCGACCGCCACGCACTCGGCCACCAGCGGGGCGAGCGGGTCGGCGGCGTCGAGGGCCAGCGCGGTGGCGCGGTCGGTGGGGTCGGTGGCGTCGGCGATGGCGTCAGGTCAGCAGCAGGAGCGCACCGGCCGCCAGCGCGCCCAGCGTGACCAGCCCGAAGAACGCCACCCACAGCGACATCGGCACGTGGGTGATGCGGGCGAGCTGGGCGGCGTCGGAGTAGCGGCCCTCGTGGCGGCGGCGCTGGCGCCACAGCTCGGTGACCGGCCGCACCGCCCCGACCAGCAGGAACCAGGTGACCGCGTAGCCGAACGCGGCCTGCACGTCGGGCCGGGCCCACAGCGACACGCCGACCACGACCGCGCCCGCCACCACCAGGGTGAGGGCCCCGTAGGCGTTGCGGATCATGACCAGCATCCCGGCCAGCACGACGACCGCCCCCCACAGCATCACGGTGACCTGGTCCGCGGCGAGCAGCGCCACCCCGGCCAGGCCCACCAGCGACGGGCTGACGTAGCCGGCCGCCGCGGTCATGACCATGCCCGGCCCCGACGGGCGCCCCACCGACAGGGTGAGGCCCGACGTGTCGGAGTGGAGCCGGATGCCGGTGAGCCGCCGCCCGGTCACCAGCGCGGCGACCGCGTGGCCGCCCTCGTGGACGATGGTGACCACGTTGCGGGACCAGCGCCACACGCCGTCGATCAGCACGGCGGCCAGCGCCGCCACGCCCGTCGCCACCACCAGCCACGACGACGGTTCCAGTTGGTCGATCGTGATCGCTCCCCAGGACGTCACGCCCCCACCTTGGCACGTCCCGGCCGGTCACTCGGACGTCGGGCCGGTGAACCGGGGCTCGCGTCGCTCGGTGTGGGAGGCGAGGCCCTCGCGGGCGTCGGGCCCGCCGAACCCGTAGAACTCGTAGGCCAGCGAGGCGTCGAGGACGGCCGACTGGGCCCGGTACCAGTGGTTCAGCGTCTGCTTGGTCCAGCGGATGGCCGACTGGGCGCCCCCGGCCAGCTGGACCGCCACCTCCAGCGCCCGGTCCTGCACCACGTCGTCGTCCACGCACAGCGACACCAGCCCGATGCGCTCGGCCTCCTCGCCGGTCAGCGTGTCGCAGGTCAGCAGGTAGTACTTGGCCTTGGCCATGCCGCACAGCAGCGGCCAGCAGATGGCGGCGTGGTCGCCGGCCGCCACGCCGAGCCGGGTGTGGCCGTCGATGATGCGGGCGGTGCGCCCCACCACCGACACGTCGGCGAGCAGTCCCGCCACCAGGCCCGCGCCCACCGCGGGGCCGTGCATGGCCGACACGATCGGCTTGGCGCAGTTGATGACGTTGAACACCAGGTCCCGCGCCTCCCGCAGGACCCGGGTCCGCACCGCGTAGTCGGCCGTCATCGACTCGATCAGCTCGAAGCTGCCCCCGGCCGAGAACGCCCGACCCGCTCCCTGGATGACCGCCACCCGGGTGTCGGGGTCGCGGTCGACGACGGTCCACACGTCGGCCAGCTCGCGGTGGACGTCGTGGTCGACGGCGTTGAGCCCCGGCCCGTCCAGCGTGATGCGCAGCACCCCGTCGCTCGGGCGGTCGAGGCGCAGGTGGGGGAACGGGGCGTAACGGTCCGGCGTGCTCACGGGGTCCTCCTCGGGAACGGGCCCGGTCAGCCTGTCGCCGCGGGCCCCCGGTGTGCCACCGTTGTCCGGTGACGACGACAGGGACCGTTCTGCTGACCGGTGGCGCCGGCTACATCGGGAGCCACACCGCCATCGAGCTGCTCACGGCCGGGTGGGACGTGGTGGTGGTCGACGACCACTCCAACTCGAGCCCGGTGGCGCTCGACCGGGTGGCCGAGGTCGTGCCCCACGTGGGCAGCTCCGGGTCGCTGTCCCGGCACCGGCTCGACATCGCCGACACCGACACGCTCGCCTCCGTGATGGCGACCGAGAACGTCGAGGCGGTCGTCCACTTCGCGGGGCTGAAGGCGGTGGGCGAGTCGGTGGCCGAGCCGCTGCGGTACTACACGGTGAACGTCGGCGGCACCGCCTCGCTGCTGCGGGCCATGGACCGGGCCGGGGTGCGGCGGCTGGTGTTCTCGTCGTCGTGCACGGTCTACGGCGACCCGGAGCGGGTGCCGGTGGACGAGTCGGCCCGGCGCCAGGTGTCCAACCCCTACGGGCGGACCAAGCTGATGATCGAGGACATCCTGTTCGACCTGGCGGCCAGCGACGACCGCTGGCAGGTGCTGGCGCTGCGCTACTTCAACCCGGTGGGCGCCCACCGCAGCGGCCGGCTCGGCGAGGACCCCGAGGGCATCCCCAACAACCTGATGCCGTACATCATGCACGTGGCCGCGGGCCGCCAGCCGTTCGTGCGGGTGTTCGGCGACGACTACCCCACCCGGGACGGCACCGGCGTGCGCGACTACATCCACGTCGTCGACCTCGCCCGGGGCCACCTGGCGGCGCTGGAGGCGCTGGCTGGCGTCGCCGGCTGCCTGCCCGTCAACCTGGGCACCGGCACCGGCTACACGGTGCTGGAGGTCATCGCCGCGGCGTCGGCGGCCGTGGGCCGGGACCTGCCGTACAAGGTGGTGGAGCGGCGGCCGGGCGACATCGCGGCCACGTGGGCCGACGCCACCCTGGCGGGGACGCTGCTGGGCTGGCAGGCGACGCGGACGCTCGAGGAGATGGCGGCCGACCACTGGCGCTGGCAGTCCCAGAACCCGGGCGGCTACCGCTACGCCCGGCTAGCGCACTCAGCCGTCGCGGTCGCACAGCAGGCCGACGATCGCGTCGAGCAGCTCGTCCCGGGTCGGGGACCCCTCGCCGCCCCGGCTGAGCACGATGCCGGCCTCGGTCAGCGCCCCGAACACGGCGACGGCCAGCGCCGGGGTGCGGGGCGGGCGCAGGTGGCCGTCGCGGTCGAGGGCGGCCAGCCCGTACTGCAGGCTGGCCAGGCCGATGCCGGCGTCGATGCCGTGCCACTCGGCGGACCCGAGCACGGCGGGGGCGTCGACCACCGCGATCTGGTGGTAGTCGGGCCGGACCATGAAGTCGAGCAGCGCCCCGCAGCCGGCCACGAAGGCGTCGAGCGAGGTGGTCTCGGCCCGGGCGACGCGGTTCACGGTGTCGTTCAGGTCGTGCTCGAGCTGGACGAACACCGCCCGGAACAGCGCGGTCTTGTCGGCGAAGTGGTGGTAGAGCGCACCGCGGGTGACCCCCGCGGCCGCGACGACCGCCCCCGTGGAGGTGGCCGCGAACCCCTGGGCGGCGAACAGGTCGTGGGCGGCCCGCACGATGTCCTGCCGGGTCGCCTCCGCCTCGTCGGCTGTTCGTCGCGCCATCGTTCGCCGAGCTCTCCCTTGACAGCGGTTCGCTCTCCAACATACATACATACAGTCTGTATGTATGTATCGGAGGCGGATCGATGAGCGACGTGATCGTGATCGGCGGAGCGATCAACGGACTGTCCACGGCCATGCTGCTGGCGAAGGACGGCCACCGGGTGCGGGTGCTGGAGCGCGACCCCGGCCCCCCGCCGGACGACGCGGTCGGGTGCTGGACCGCGTGGGACCGCGGCGGCGTGGGCCAGTTCCGGCAGCTGCACGGCTTCCTCCCCCGCTGGCGCCAGACGATCGAGGCCGAGCTGCCCGAGGTGGCCGCGGCCATGGACCGCGCCGGCGCCCTGCGCACGAACTCGGTGCACAACGCCCCGCCCGAGCTCACCGGCGGCCCCCGGCCGGGCGACGAGCGCTTCGAGCTGCTCACCGCCCGCCGGCCCGTCATGGAGGCGGCGCTGGCCCGGACGGCGGCCGCCACCCCGGGCGTGACGGTCGAGCGCGGCGTGACCGTGACCGGCCTGGTGGCCGCCGACCGCCCCGCGGCGCCCGGCGTCCCCCACGTCACCGGCGTCGCCACCGGGGACGGTCGCCGGCTGCACGCCGACCTCGTGGTCGACGCCGGCGGCCGGCGCTCCCCCCTGCCCCGGTGGCTCGCCGGCATCGGCGCCCGGCCCGTGGTCGAGGAGCGCGAGGACAGCGGGTTCCGCTACTACGCGCGCCACTTCCGGTCGGGCGACGGGTCCGTCCCGCCGGCCTTCGGGCCCCCGCTGCAGCCCTACGACTCGCTGTCCCTGGCGTTGCTCCCCGCCGACAACGGGACCTGGGGCGTCGGCATCGTGACCAGCGCCAAGGACACCGCCCTGCGTGCCGCCCGCCGACGAGGACGTGTGGACCCGCCTCGTCAAGCACTACCCCCTGGCCGCCCACTGGCTGGAGGGCGAGCCCATCACCGGCGTCGACGTCTTCACCCGCATCGAGGACCGCCACCGGCGGTTCTTCCTCGACGGGGCGCCCGTGGCCACCGGGGTCGTGGCGGTGGGCGACGCCTGGGCCTGCACCAACCCGTCGGTGGGGCGGGGCGCGTCCATCGGCCTGCTGCACGCCGTGGCGCTGCGGGACGTGCTGCGGGAGGTCGGGCCCGACGACGCGCTGGGCCTGGCCCGCCGGTGGGACCGGGCCACGGACGAGACCGTGGAGCCCCTCTTCCGGGACACGCTCAACTTCGACCGGCACCGCCTGGCCGAGATCGACGCCCAGGTCGCCGGCGTGCCCTACGAGACCGACGACCCGGCCTGGTTCCGGAACGAGGCCCTCCGGCGGGGCGCCCCCGCCGACCCCGACGTGTTCCGGGCCTACGCCGCCGTGCGCTGCCTGCTCGACCGCCTCGTCGACGCCTGGGCGCAGCCCGGCATCGCGGCGAAGGCCGGGGCGGCCGTGGCCGCCGACCCGCCCCCGGCCCCCGGGCCCACCCGGTCCGAGCTCGTCGCCCTCGCCACCGCCTGAGCCCGGACGCGAGCCGGCCCGGCCACACGTGACCGTGCGGCCGGGCCGAGCCTCCCAGCAGCTGTCCCCGGTCAGACCGCGGCCAGAGCGTCCCAGAACCAGGTGAAGGTGATGACCGCCAGGCCGGCGGACACGAGTTGGACCTTGCCCCACGAGTAGCCGACGGCGCCGAGCACGAACAGCACGAGGGCCAGTGCCAGCAGGATCATGCGCAACGTCGGATCGAGTGCGTCCACCGCGAGAATCATCCGAAGGGTCCTTTCCCCAAACGTGACAAAGGTGGCGCACGACTACCCCCGTCGCGCACCGCCGAGTCACCCGTGAGGGCCAGACCGCGGGCGGTGGGAGGTCGACCTCAGGGGGCGGTCGTGCCGCCGACCTCCATGGCGGGCATGCCCAGCTTGCGATGGTCCCATGACCGCACGCGGTCGACCTCCAGCCGCACCGCGATCCGCTTGCGCAGCATGGCCTCGACCATCGGGCGGACGTCCTCGGTGTAGGGCCCGTTGTAGCGCTCCCACACGTTGACCCCGATGTCGAACAGGGCCCCGGGCTCCTCGACGATGACGCCCCGGCCGTCGAACGACACCCCCCGCAGCGTGTCGTAGGTGAGGCCGTCCTCGATCATGCACGTCATGCGGGCGTCGCGCCGCAGGTTCACCGCCTTCTGGGAGGCGGCCTTGGTCTCGAACCAGATCTGCCCGTCGATCACCGCGTACCACATGGCGACGAGGTGGGGCAGGCCCGTGGGACCGATCGTCGCCATGGTGGCGGTGCGGCTGCGTTCGACGAACCCGGCGATCTCGTCGTCGGTCATCGTGATCTGTGCGCGCTGGTTCCCGGCCATGCCGGGGATCATGGGACCGGGGCCGCGCCCGGTGCAACCGCGAGCACGTCCGGGCCCAGCTCGGCGAGGGTGCGGTGACCGGACAGCGCCATCGTCGCGTCCAGCTCGCCGAGCAGGCAGCGCAGCACGTGCTCGACCCCGGCCTGCCCGCCGAGGCCCAGCCCGTAGATGTACGGCCGGCCGTAGAGGACGGCGGCGGCGCCGAGGGCGACCGCCTTGACGACGTCGGCCCCGGTGCGCACGCCGGAGTCGACGAGGACCGGGACCGCCCCGCCCACGGCGTCGAGCACGCCCGGCAGGGCGTCGAGGGCGGCGATGGCCCCGTCGACCTGGCGGCCGCCGTGGTTGGACACCACGAGGCCGTCGACCCCGGCGTCGAGGGCGGCCCGGCCGTCGTCGGGGTGCAGGATGCCCTTCAGGACGATCGGCAGCCCCGTCTGCGACCGCAGCCACGCCAGGTCGTCCCACGTGAGGCGCGGGTTGCCGAAGATGCCGGCCCACCGCAGCACCCGGTCGCCGAGCGGCGCGTCCTCGTTGAGCGGGGCGTTGAACGCGGGGTCCGACAGGTAGTTGGCGATGCCGGTGCCCTGGAGGAACGGCAGGTAGGCGGCGTCGAGGTCACGCGGCCGCCAGCCCATCATGAACGTGTCGAGCGTGACCACCAGGGCGCCGAAGCCGGCCGCCTCGGCCCGCCCGACGAGCGACGTCGCCACCGACCGCTCGTTGGGCCAGTAGAGCTGGTACCACCGGGACCCGGCGCCGGACGCGGCGGCCACGTCCTCGATCGAGTGGGCGGCCGCGGTGGAGTGGATGAACGTCAGGCCCAGGGCGGCGGCGGCCCGCGCCGAGGCCAGCTCGCCGTCGGGGTGGGCGATGGTCTGGACGCCCACCGGCGCCAGCAGCACAGGGGCGGGCATCGCGGTGCCGGCCACGGTGGTGGACACGTCCCGGTCGGCCACGTCGCGCAGCATGCGGGGCACGATCGCCCACCGGTCGAACGCCCGCCGGTTGGCCCGGGCCGTCGCCCCGCTGCCCGCGCTGCCGGCCACGTAGCCGAACGCCTCCGGCGTCATCGCGGCGCGGGCCGCGTCCTCCAGGCCGGCGAGGTCGGTGGTGAACGGCGGCCGCTCCCCCGCCATGCCCCGGAAGTAGATCTCGTTCTGGTAGTTGACGAACGACATGGCCGGCAGTGTTCCAGGTCGGTCAGACCTCCGACAGGACGACCGGTTCGCCCTCGTCCACCTGCGTCGGCGTGAGCAGCACCATCGACACCGCCATCGCGGTCATCACCGCGGCGCAGCCGGCGACCGCCGGCGCCACCGGGGCGGTCAGGCCGATGGCGAGCATGGCCGCCGCGCCCAGGAACTTCGGGTACACGCGGGGGTCGGTCGCCGCCGTGCCCGTCACGATCATGATCAGGGCGAGGCCGAGCACGTAGCCCACCGCGGGCAGCGCCACCGCGAGCGCGGCCATGCGCTCGTCGCCCCCGAAGGCGGCGACGTCGGCGGCCACGAACCCGCCCGCGCCCGCCGCCGCCAGCGACGCGAACACGAACAGGTGGGCGTAGCCCCAGCGGAAGGCGATGTCGGGCGTCGGGGTGAGGTGGCCCGGGTGGTCGAAGTAGATCCACCAGGCGGCGAACGCGAGCACCAGGCAGCCGACGCCGACGGTCAGCAGCTCGGCGGTCAGGCCGGCCTCGTCGAGCGCGGTCTGGAACCCGGCGTAGGCGGACAGGATCGACTCGCCCAGCACGATGATCGTGAACAGCCCGTAGCGCTCCTCGATGTGGCTGGCGTGGAACATCGGCTCCGGGGTGGCCCGCTCGGCCCACACGGGGATGGCCAGCTCGACCAGCCCGAGGACGACGAAGCTCGTCCAGGCCAGCTCGCCGGTGATGGCCAGCCGGAGGACCCAGAGGATCTGGAGCGCGGTGATGCCGGCGGCGTAGCGCAGCGCCCGCTGCCGGGATTCCGGCACGTCCCGGGCGACCCGCAGCCAGGCCACCACCAACCCGAGGCGCATGATCACGTAGCCGGCGACCGCCACGCTGAAGTCCTGGTCCTCGACCGCCCGGGTCACGCCCGCGGCCAGCACCAGGACGCCGGTCATCTGCACCAGCGTGAGCATCCGCTGGGGCACGTCGTCGGCGTCGTGCGCCGAGATGAACCACGTGAAGTTCATCCACGCCCACCACACCGCGAAGAACACCGCGGCGAAGCCGACGACCCCCTGGGCGATGTGGCCGGCCAGCAGCTCGTGGTGCAGGGCCGCGGAGGCCCGGCTGACCGCCACCACGAACGTGAGGTCGAACAGCAGCTCGAGCGGCGAGGCGGCCCGCGCGTCCTCGGCGGGATCGCGCAGCACCGCCCGGCCCCGCAGCCGGTCCGGGGTGAGCCTGAGCCGGATCGCCATATGTCGACGCTAGCGGGCAGGCCCCCTCTGGGATGATGGGTGCCATGAAGCGCACCATCACCGGCCAGGCCACCAACCGCCGCATGACGCTGGGCGACCTCCGCCAGTTCATCGCCTCCATCGAGAACGTCCCCGACGAGGCCTACGTCAAGGGCCGGGTGGCGTTCGGCCGCCACCTCCGGTCCGTGACCGTCGAGGAGGAGGACGTCGGCTTCGGCGACTACGTCCGGGCCGTCGCGCCCGAGGAGCCGGCGCCCGCCAAGGCCGGCTGAGCTAGTGGCCCACGGCCGCGTCGGCGTCGCCGTCGAAGCTGCGCCGCAGCAGCTCCAGGCCCCGGCCCCGCATGGGACCGATGCTGCCGACCGGCAGGTGGAGCCGCCGCGAGATCTCCGCGTAGCTCAGTCCCTCGTCCGACAGCAGCAGGCGCAGCAGCACCCGGTAGCGGTCGGGCAGGCCCTCGACGGCCCGCTCCAGCGTCTCGACGCTCTCGCGCTCGAGGACGGGGGCGTCCGCCGCCACCGTGGTGCCGAGGGTCTCGACGTCGTGGGCGCCGTCGTCGAGCGGGAGCCGGGCGGCCCGCATCGAGATGCGGATGCTCTCCCGCCGGGCCGTCGTCGCCAGCCACCCGGGCAGCCGCTCGGGATCGCGGATCGCGCCCACGTGCTGGAACAGCCGCATCCAGGTGACCTGGGCCGCGTCGGCTGCGTCACGCTCGTTCAGGCCCGTCCGCCGGGCCGCCCGCACCACCAGGCGCCCGTAGCGCTCGTGGAGCTCGTTCCACGCCGCCTGGCTGCCGGCCGCCGCCTGGCACAGGAGCTCGGTGTTCGTGGCCTCGCCCGGGATCCGGACGTGACCGAGGTCACTGTCTGCGTCGCCAGGTACGCACGTCGCGGGTGCGCTCGTCATGTGTCCGCCCTCTTCCATCGCCGGATGGCCTGGCTCGACCATGACGGACCCGCCTTGCTCCGACGTTGCTCCGACCTTTCCCATCACGCGGGAGCAGGGCCAGAGACGTAAAGTGTGGCGGTAGCTCCGGTGAGTGGCGGCAGGAGCGGGTGTGGACTTCCGAACGCTCGGACCCTTCGAGGTCCTCGATGCAGACGACCCTGTCGTGGTGCCGCGCGGCAAGCAACAGGCCGTGTTGGCCCTGCTCGCGACCCACGTCGGCCGGGTGGTGCCCGCCGACCGCCTGGCCGAGGACCTGTGGGACGGCGACCCGCCCCACGCGGCCGCGGCGGTGCTGTACAGCTACGTCTCCAAGCTCCGCCGCGCCCTCGGGGGGCGCGACTGCCCGCTCGTGACCCGGGCCCCGGGCTACGTGCTCGACGTGCCGCCCACCGACGTCGACGCCCACCGGTTCGAGGCCCTCGTGACGGAGGTCGAGCGCACCCCCGACGCCGCGCCGGCGTGGGTGTCGGCCCGGCTGTCCGAGGCGCTGGCCCTGTGGCGCGGCCCGGCGCTGGCCGACTTCGCCGGCGCCCGGTGGGCCGACGACGAGGCGGCCCGGCTCGACGAGGTCCGGCTCCAGGCGATCGAGCGCCGCCTGGACGCCGAGCTCGCGCTCGGCCACCACAAGGCGGTCGTGGCCGAGGTCGAGCCCCTGGTCGCCGCCTACCCGCTGCGGGAACGGCTGTGCGGGCAGCTCATGCTCGGCCTCTACCGGGCCGGCCGCCAGGCCGAGGCGCTGCGGGCGTTCTCCCGGCTCCGGGAGCACCTGGGCGACGAGCTGGGCATCACCCCCAGCCCCGACCTGGTGCGGCTGGAGTCCGCCATCCTGCAGCAGCACGAGGCGCTGCAGCCGCCGGCCCCGGCCCTGCCGACCGGGGTGGTGACCTTCCTGCTCACCGACATCGAGGGGTCCACCGTGCTGTGGGAGTCCGACCCGGACGGCATGGCGGGCGCACTCGCCCGCCACGACGCCGTGGTCGCCGACGCCGTGCGCGAGGCCGGGGGCACGCTCATCAAGTCCAAGGGCGAGGGCGACAGCACGTTCTCGGTGTTCCTGCGGGCGTCCGACGCCGTGGCCGCCGCCGCCCGGCTCCAGCGGGACCTGGCGTCCGCCGACTGGCCCGCCGGCCTGGAGCTGCGGGTGCGGGTCGCGGTCCACACCGGCGAGCCGATGACCCGCGACGGCGACTACTACGGCCCCACCGTGAACCGGGCGGCCCGGCTGCGGGCGGTGGCCGCGCCCGGGCAGGTCGTCGTGTCCCGGTCGACGGCCGAGCTGGTGGCCGACACGCTGCCGGACGACCTGGCGCTGCGCGAGGTGGGCGACACCGCGCTGGTCGGCATGGCCCGCCCCGAGCGGGTCTACGTGCTCCAGCCGCCGGAGGCCGAGCCCGCGCGCCCCGCCGGCCGGTCGGCCCGGCCCCCGCTGCCGTCACTGGTGGCGCGCACCCACGCCGACGAGTTCGTCGGCCGCCGGGTCGAGCTCGCCGCCCTCGAGGCCGCCTGGGCCCGGGCCCGGGCCGGCGAGCGCACGGTGGCGCTCGTGGCCGGGGAGGCGGGCGTCGGCAAGACCAGCCTCGTGTCCCGCCTGGCGGCCGCCGCCCACGCCGAGGGAGCCGTGGTGCTGGCCGGGCACTGCGACGAGGGCTACGGCGCCCCGTACCGCCCCTTCGTCGAGGCGCTGGAGCCGCTGCTGTCCTACGGCCCCGCGGTGGCGTCCCTCGACCGCATGGGCGACCTCGGCGCCGAGCTGGGCCCGCTCGTGCCCGAGGCGGGCGAGCGCCTGCCGGGCCGGGACGAGACCCTCGACGCCGACCCCGGGACCGCCCGCTACCGGCAGTTCGAGGCGATGGCGACATGGCTGGCGCGGGTGTGCGAGGCGGGCGAGGTCATGCTCGTGCTCGACGACCTGCACTGGGCGGCCTCGCCGTCGCTGCTGCTCGTCCGCCACCTGGTGCAGGCCGACCCCGCGATGCGGCTGCTGGTGGTGGCCACGTACCGCGACACCGAGCTGGCGGCCGGCGGCCCGTTCCCGGAGCTGCTGGCCGACCTCCACCGCGAGCAGGGCATCGAGCGGCTGGAGCTGACGGGCCTGGCCCGCGACGACGTGGCCGAGCTGGTCGACGCCGCGGGCGGCTCGGCCCCCGACGTGGCGTGGCCGACCGCCGAGGCCATCGTGCGCCTCACCGGGGGCAACCCGTTCTTCGTGCGGGAGCTGCTGCTGAACCTGGCCGAGTCGCCCGGCCGGGTCCGCCGGCACCAACGGCGACGACCCCGGCGCGGTGCCGGCGGGCATCCGCGAGGTCGTGGGCCGGCGGCTGTGGCGGCTCGAGCGGGCGACCCGCCAGACGCTCGAGGTGGCGGCGGTGCTCGGCATCGAGTTCGACCGGGAGGTGGTGGCCGAGGCGTCCGGCCCGGCCCACGACCGCCGGAGCGGGCTCGACGCCCTCGACGAGGCCGACCGCGCCCGCCTCGTCGTCCCCATGGCCGGGGGCCGCTACCGCTTCGCGCACGCCATCGTCCGGGACACGATCTACGCCGGGCTGGCCACCGGCCGCCGCCTCGGGCTGCACGCCGCGGTCGCCCGCGTCCTGCAGGACCAGGGCCCCGCCGCCGACCTGTCCCAGCTGTCGTACCACTGGTGGGCGGCGCTGCCGCTGGGGACCGGCGCCGCCGAGGCCGAGGACTACGCCCGCCGGGCCGGCGACCGCGCCATGGCGCTGCTGGCCTACGAGGAGGCCGCCACCCACTACCAGCGGGCCTGCGACGCCCACCAGCGGTCCCACCGGGCGCCCGACGCCGACCTGTGCGAGCTGGCGCTGGCGCTCGGCGCCGCCCACGCCGCCGCCGGCCGGGTCCCCGACGCCAGCCGGGCGTTCGCGCAGGCGGCGGCGGTGGCCCGCCAGCTGGGCCTGCCCGACTACCTGGCCCGGGCCGCCCTGGGCTTCGAGGGCGAGCTGGTCACCGGCGGCGACGTGTGGGAGGAGCGCCGGGCGCTGCTGGAGGAGGCCCGAGACGCCCTGGGCGACTGCGTGTCGCCGCTGCGGGTCCGGGTCACGGCCAAGCTCGCCGACGTGCTGGCGGGGCTGGAGCCCGGGCCCCGGGTGGCGGCGCTCAGCCGGGAGGTCCTGCGCACCGCGGTCCAGCTGGGCAACGACGCCGGGCTGGCCGCGGCCCTCCACGCCCGCCACCAGGCGCTGGCCATGCCGGCGCACGCGGACGAGCGGGCCGAGCTGGCCCGCCGGGTGGTGGAGCGCAGCGAGTCGGCGAACGCCACCACCTGGGCCATGATCGGCCGGCTCGACCGCCTCGCCGACCTGGTGGAGCTGGGCGACATGGTGCGGTTCGACGCCGAGTTCGCCACCTACGCCGGCGCGGCCCGCGAGCTGCGCCGGCCCCACGACCTGTGGCGCGCCGCGGTCATGCGGGCCATGCGGGCGCTGTTCGACGGCCGGCTGGATGCCGGGGCGACGCTGGCGGACGAGGCGTCCGAGCTGGGCGACCGGCTCCAGCAGCCGGGCGCCCCGCTGGCGCACGCCGTGCAGGTGTTCACCGTGTGGTGGCACCAGGGCCGCGCCGGCGAGCTGGCCGACGCCGCCCGGTCGTGGTCGCTCACGGCCCCCGCCGTGGCCACCTGGCGCGCCGCGGTGGCGCTTTGACCCGGGCCGAGGCCGGCGACAAGGACGATGCCCGCGACGAGCTGGCGCGCCTCACGGCGCAGCGGTGCGTGGCGGTGCCCCGCGACAACATGTGGCTGGCCACGCTGTCGTTCGCCGCGGAGGCGTCGTGGCTGGCCGGCGACTCGGAGGCCGCCGCCCGCCTCCACCCGCTGCTCGTGCCCCACGCCGCCGCCAACGTGACCGTCGGGGGCGCCGCCGCGTTCGGCGCCGCCGGGCGGTCCGCCGGGCTGGCGGCCGCGGCGGCCGGTGAGCTCGACGCCGCGGTCGCGCTGCTCGACGCGGCGGTGGCCGCCAACCGGCGCATGGGCAGCCCGCTGTGGGAGGCGACGGCCCGGCGCGACCTGGCCGAGGTCCTGTGGCGTCGGGCCGCGGCGGGCGACGCCGAGCGGTCCGACGAGCTGGCCGCCGAGGCGGCCGCCACCGCCGAGCGGCTCGACCTGGGCCGCCTCGCCGGGATGGCCGCGGCCCACCCGCCCCCGCTGCCGGCCGTGGCATCACACCCTGGCGGCGCCTGAGCTCGGAGCGTAGCCTCCGCCTCCGGATGCCCGACGCCCCCACCTCCGACGCCCCCACCCCCGACACGCCCGAGCGCCCGTCCGTGTGCCTCGTGGGCACGGCGGTCCTCGACCGGCTGCGGGAACGGCTCGCCCCCGCCGCCGTGCGCGACCGGTCGGTCGGGCGCGAGCGGCTCGACCGGCTGGAGCGGTCCGACAAGCTCGGCGACGTCGTGCGGGCCCTGGCCGGCGACATCGCCGACCCCTATGTCGACTACCTCAACGCCCAGCCGGCCCGCCTGCAGAGCGACGTGCTCACGCTGGTCCGGGGGGCGGTGGCCGAGGGCCACGGCGTCGAGATCGACCTCGAGCTGCGGCGCACCGGCCGCCCGGGGGCCCAGGTCACGACCTGGTACGACGACGACGGGCCCCGCCGGGCGGTCGTCGTGTTCCTGCCGCCGCCTACGTAGCCCGGGCCTGCAGCACCCGGGACACGAGGTGCGAGCGGCTGGGCGAGTCGAACTTGGCCAGGATGCTGGACACGTGGCGCTTGGCGCTGTGGATCGAGATGCCGAGGAGGGCGGCGATCTCCTGGTTGCTGTGCCCGGTGACGAGCAGCTCGAGGACGTCGCCCTCGCGGGGGCGGAGCGGCGTGCGGGGCCGGTCCCCGGCGCGGGCCGCGGCGAGCAGGTGGTCGGACACCGCCGCGGGCAGCGGCACGTCCCCGTGCATCACGCCGACCAGCGCGTCGCGGAGGGCGGTGACGGTCAGGTCGCCCAGCATCAGGTAGCCGTCGGCCCCGGTGGCGAGCGCGTCGTCGATGCTGTCGCCGGCGGCGATGACGACGACCCGGCGGGCGCCGGCCGGGGCCGCGCCGACCAGGTCCGGGGCGCCGATCACGACGTCGGCCCGGCGCTCGACCGGCGTCGCGGCGCTCTCGCACCGGTCCACCACGTCGATGGCCTCCACCATGCTGGCGAGCCCGAGACGGACGACGTCGTGGGAGTCGAGCACCAGGACGCTGAGTGCGGGCATACCCACGTTGTCGCACACCGCCCTGGCAGGGTGCGCAACGGTGGCGCAAACGGGGGGCGTAGGGTGGCGCCATGCCCGACCGCGAGGGGTTTCCGCCGGGTGTGCCGTGCTGGATCGACCTGTCCCCGCCGGACACCGACGGCGCGACCGCCTTCTACGGCGGTCTGTTCGGCTGGGAGTTCGAGAACCGCATGCCCGAGGGCGGGCCCCGCTACCTGGTGGGCCGCCTGGGCGGGCGCGACGTGGCCGCCATCGGCACCCCGCCCGACCCGGACGCCCCGGTGGCGTGGGCGACCTACGTGGGCGTCGCCTCGGCCGACGAGACGGCGGTGGCCGTGCGCGAGGCCGGGGGCACGGTCCTGACGGGGCCGTTCGACGTCGTGGACGCCGGCCGGATGGCGGTGTGCGTCGACCCCGCGGGCGCCCCGTTCAACCTGTGGCAGCCGGGCCGGACACGGGGCGCCGAGGTCGTCAACGCCCCCGGGTCGTGGAACTGGAGCGACCTCCGCACCACCGACCCACACGGCGCCATCGGGTTCTACGGCGCCGTGTTCGGGTGGATGGCGGCCCCCACCGACTTCGGCGACGCGCTCATGTGGCAGCTCCCGGGCTACGGCGACTGGCTGGCCGAGCGGGACCCCGACCTGCGGGCCCGCCACGCCGACCCTTCGGTGCCCGCGGGGTTCTCGGACGCGGTCGGCTGGCTGCAGCCGATCACGGCGGACGACGGCCCGTCGGTGTGGCACCTGACCTTCGCCGTCGACGACCCCGATGCGACCGCGGCCCGGGCCGCCGAGCTGGGCGGCACGGTCGTGACCGAGCCGTTCGACGCCGGCCCGGTCCGCATGGCGGTCGTCGCCGACCCGTGGGGCGCCGCGTTCACGGTGAGCCACTACCAGCCCGACTGACGGCGGGCTCACGCCCGTTCCACGACGTTGCGCAGGTACTCGTTGCGGTCGAGCGGGTTGCGGTCGGTGCGCGGGCGGCTCGGGACCGGGCCCCGGACCGGCCGGTAGCGGGCGAACGCCAGCTCCAGCACGCCCTCGCCCCGGGTCATCCCGGGAACCAGCTGGCTCAGCTCGTGGACCCGGGCCGCGGGGACCTCGCCGGCCAGCGTGCCCGCGTCCGGCCGGCCCGACCCCGCCCGCGGCCCCGGCGCGGGCCCGGACACGTCCGGCACCTCCGGGGTGGCGCCGAGGCCGGCGAGCACGGGCAGCAGCGGGCCGAGGGTGTCGGCCGGGGCTCGAGGCGGAACCGGTGGATCGGCTCGTGGACCACGGTGCCCGCCCGCCGCAGGGCGGCCATGAGCACGAGCGGGGTGAGGTCGCGGAAGGCGCCGGCCGTGCTCGAGACGCGGGGGTCGAACTTGGCGCCCCGGGCGCTCTGGCGGGGCCAGTAGCCCAGTCGGTCAGCGTGACGGTGCAGTCGATCACGTCCCAGCCGTGCAGGCCCTGGTGCAGCGTGGCGCGCACGGTCTCCTCGATGGCCGCAGGAAGGCGGAGGGCAGCGCGCCCAGCTCGATCGCCAGCCGGAACCGTGTGCCGGTGCCGGGCGGCCCCGGCTGGACCCGGAGCCCGACGCCGGCCAGGAACGGGTTGGGCGGGCCGATCGGCTGGACGTCCTCGCCGGTTCCGGCCACCCGCTCGACGCAGATGGTGGTCGTGGCCCGGAACTCGACGTCCAGCCCGAAGTCGTCGGCCAGCGTGTCCCGGATCACCTCCTTCTGCACCTCGCCGTAGAGCGACAGGGACAGCTCCCGGCGGCCGTCGTCCTGGCGCAGGTTGATGAGCGGGTCCTGCTCGGCGAGCTGGGCGACGGCGGCGTGGAGCGCCCCGTTGTGGCCGGGCCGGCGGAGCGTGACCGCGGTCTCCAGCGTCGGCGGCGCGAAGTGGTGCCCGGCGCCGGCCGCGTCGCCGAGCGTGTCCCCGATGCGGACGGCCGTCAGGCCGCGCAGCTTGGCGATCTGGCCGGCCACCGCCTCCGGCCGGGGGACGGCGGCGCCCCGGTCGAACACCTCGATGCCGGTGACCCGCTCGCCGTCGCCGCCCCGGAAGCCGAGCCGGTCCCGGACGTGCAGCGTGCCCGTGAACAGGCGGACGTAGGCGAGCCGCTCGCCGGACGGGCCCCGCTCGACCTTGAACACGGTGCCGGAAAGGGGCCCGCCGGCGTCGCCTGCTGCCCCGGGGAGCAGCTCGGCGATCCCGGCCATGAGCTCGGGCACGCCCGCCCCCGTGGCCGCCGACCCCGCGTAGGCGGGGTGGACGAGCGCCCGGCCGGTCTGGTCGGCGAGCGCCCGCCGGAGCCGGGCGTAGGGCACGGCCGCGGTCCCGTCGACGTAGGCGGCGAGCAGGGCGTCGTCGTGGTCGGCAAGGATCTCGGCCAGCCGGGGATCGAGCCCGGCGGCATGTCCCTCGTGCCCGGCGTCGTGCGGCACGAACGCGGCGCCGCGGCTGCCCGCCCCGGTCACGGTCCCCATCGGGACCACGTCGGGCGTGAGCTTGGCCGCGATGGCGCGCAGCACCCGGTCGGGGTCGGCCCCGGTCCGGTCGATCTTGTTCACGAACAGCAGGGTGGGGATGGCGAGCCGCCGCAGGGCCCGCATGAGCACGCGGGTCTGCGCCTGCACGCCCTCGACGGCGGACACGACGAGCACGGCCCCGTCCAGCACCCCGAGCGCCCGCTCGACCTCGGCGATGAAGTCGGGGTGCCCGGGCGTGTCGATCAGGTTGACCGCGACGTCGCCGATCATGAACGACACGACCGCGGCCTTGATCGTGATGCCGCGCCGGCGCTCGAGCGCCAGCGTGTCGGTCTGCGTGCTGCCGCGGTCGACGCTGCCGAGGCTGTCGATGACCCCGGCGGCGTAGAGCAGCCGCTCGGTCAGTGTGGTCTTACCGGCGTCGACATGCGCCAGGATCCCCAGGTTCGACGAATGCATGAAGCGTCAGGTCCTCCGAAGTGATGGCTCCTTCCTGGATGGACACAGACGCTGCTCGCATGACGTTTCTCCCCGATGGATCGGTGGTCGCCCCGCAGGCCACCACGCCGCGCCCACGGGAGGCAACCGAATTGCGCTGATGCGCAACCCGGCGGTTGCGCGATACGGTCCGGGCCATGCACGCCAGGGACATCGCCTACACGGCCGGCGGGGCCACGATGCGGGGCCGGCTCGCCGTCCCCGACGGCGCCGACCGGCGCCCCGCCGTCCTCGTCGCCCACGAGGGGCCGGGCCTCGACGACCACCAGCGGCATCGGGCCGACCAGCTGGCCGAGCTGGGGTACGTCGCCCTGGCGATGGACTACCACGGCGAGGGCCGCTGGATCGCCGACCGCGCCGAGATGGCGGCCCGGCTGGCCGAGCTCGGCGCCGACCCCGCGACGATGGTGGCGCTGGGCCGGGCCGGGCTCGACACGCTCCTGGCCGAGCCCCGCGCCGACCCGTCGCGGGTCGCCGCCATCGGCTACTGCTTCGGCGGCACCATGGTGCTGGAGCTGGCCCGCGACGGCGCCGACCTGAAGGCGGTCGTCGGCTTCCACCCGGGCCTCACCACCACCCGCCCCGAGGCGTCCGCCGCCATCACGGGCAAGGTCCTGGTCTGCGTCGGCACCGAGGACCCGTTCATCCCGGTCGAGCACCGCCTCGCCTTCGAGCAGGAGATGCGGGCCGCTGGGGTCGACTGGCGCATGCACCTCCTCGGCGGCGCCGAGCACAGCTTCACCCACCCCGGCGCCGTCCCGGCCCGCACGAACCTGCCGGGCATCCGCTACCACGCGCCGAGCGCGGACCGCTCGTGGCGGGCCATGCTCGACCTCTTCGACGAGGTGTTCGGGACGGAACTGTGCGGCACGACCGGACACAGGGAGGTGTGAGCCGAGCAGCGACACGGGGGACGAGGCAGGTGATGCCTGGATGAGCGGACAGACAGCGAGCTGGCTGGGGTCTCGCCGTCGGCGGCGAGCCCAGGGCTTCTGGCCTGCTGTTCAAGCGCCACGCCATCAGCGTCTCTACAACCACTGCTTCCGCTGCACTGCCAGCTGGGCCGACGCAGAGGAGCTCACCTCCGCGGTGTTCCTGGAGGCGTGGCGTCGGCGGCGTGACGTGCAGCTGATCGACGACTCGGCCCGGCCGTGGCTGCTGGGCGTGGCCAACAACCTCCTCCGCAACGCTGCCACCGTGCTGGGTCAATTTTTTTTTTTAAAAAAAAAAAAATCCCATATTAATCCGACGGACGATGTCGCCGGGCGACTGGCCGACGAGGCGCGGATGAGCCGGGTCCTGGATCTCGTCTAGCGGCTGCCACGTCGCGACCAGGAGGTCCTGGGGCTGTGCCCGGTCGGAGCTGACCGATCACCAGGCGGCGACGTGCTCGACGTCCCGGTCGGCACGGTCCGCTGCGGCTCGCCCGCTGCCGGGCCCGGCTGGCGGAGCTGGACGGAAACCCCCCGGACGCCTGGAACAGATGGGGTGAAACTCGATCGGGCTCCCCGGAAAGTGGAGGAGGAACCGTGACGATCAGATGTTCCCCCGGAGCGAGACCTCCCCGCAGGCCGGCTCACCGGCCTGAAGGAAGATCTGATGTCCCAGATCGAACACGACCTCGAGACGGAACCGCCGGTGGTACCGGCGGTCACCCACCGCCGCTGGCGCGACCGCCCGCCGCCGCCGCCCTGGCCACGGGTTCGGCCTCGCCACCTCATTCGTGGCCGGCGGCGACGACCGCGCCGGCGCCAACACGGCGGAGCGCACCGCGACGGCGTGATCGTCATCACCATCACGAGGGAAGAACCCCAAGGACCTGCAGCGACGCCTCAACGACCTCGGGGTGCCCGCCGTCGTCGACTTCCTCGAGAGCGGCTTCGCGCGACCGGCGCGGTCGAGATGGGTGGAGGAACGCGGGAGAGGCGCTGTTCACCTGGGCGCACTTCCCCGGACGAGATCCGCAGTAGTGCTGCACCGGACCAGCTCCCACCCGGCCAGACCACGGCGCTCGTGTTCCAGTTCGACGAGCACGAGGACGAGCATCGTGGCGAACGTGACCCTGCGCCGCTCGACCAGCCCGGTCGGGCGGCGAGCCGGTGCCCGACGCCTCGATCGTCGACGCCGAGGGGGCATCGCCGGCGGCTGATCCCCCCCGGGTCCCCCCGGACGGCCCCGGTCGCCCGGGGGGACCGGC
>CAVWYL010000017.1:0-30428 GCA_963759225.1 uncultured Acidimicrobiales bacterium
CAGCGGGGTGAACCACGTCACAGGCTTGTCATCTGGTGTCACCCAGAGTGAGGCATCCGAGCTCGACCAGCGCCGCCACCGAGCGCTCGAGGATGACCCGGGCCAGCCGGGCGGCGCGGTCGTCGAGGTCGAGGCCGGCGCCGGCCACCACCGGGTACGCGAAGGAGAACAGCGTGGCCACCCGGTAGTCCTGCCAGGCGTCGCCGAGCGGGTAGTCGACGCCGTGGTCCGCCAGCCGCCCGCGGTACTCGGCGATCAGCGCCCGCTCGTGCTCCGCCCGGTGCGCCGGGGTCAGGCTCTGGCTCACGAAGTAGGCCAGGTCCCGACCGCCCGCGAGCGGTCGACGAGCTGCCAGTCGCACAGCCTCAGGCTCCCGCCCTCCGGGAAGAACATGTTGTCGAGCCGCAGGTCGCCATGGGAGAGGGTCGACGGCGCGCCCGCCAATTCGGCCGCCAGGCCCGGCAGCAGCCCGGTGAACCGGTCGCCGGTGTCCCGGACGTCCGCCGGCAGCAGGTCGCCGTCGCGCTCGCGCACCACGGGCCAGGCCGACGCGAACCGCCGGCCAGGGCGGACACGAAGGCGGCGTCGTCCACCCGGCGCAGCCACGGGTGGCCCTCCAGGCCGGCGCCGCCCCAGAAGGTGGCGTGGTGGCCGGCGAGCGCCGCCACGACGGTGGCGGCCCGGTCCGGCGGGCACCCCTCGATCTGGTCGAGCACGGCGGCGGCGCTGAGGTCGTCCAGCAACAGGACGAAGTCGCCGGTCGCGTCGTCCATCGCCGCGTGGTGGCAGCCCACGGCGAGGACCGTGTCCGCGGCCAGGTGCCGGTAGAAGTCCACCTCGTTCCGGTACAGCCCGAGATCGATGCCGACCGTGCGGGACATCGCCCCCGGGGCCGCCAACTTGACGACCAGGCTGGCGGGGGCACCGGCGGCCGGGTCCTCCCACCGGAGATCGAGCCGGTGCAGCGCGCCGAGCAGACCGATGCCGGCGCCCAGCGGCTCGCCCGCGACCTCGGCCACCCGGCCCGCGTCACGGTGGCTCGCACCCAGCACGGCCGACAGCCAGCCGGCGGTGACCGCCTCCCCATCTCTGGGGATCGCCGCCGTGCCGCCGGACCCGAGGGTCACCTCAGCCAACCGTTCTCACCTTCCGCCGTGACCGCGCTGCGATGTCGCCCCGCAACGCTCCGCCGCACTCTGACCGGCCCGGCCGTCGGTCGTCAAGCGCATGCCATGCCATGCGATGGATCTTCACCCGCGCGGAGCGACGCCCCGTCACCCCGCGCCGCGGCAGTCTGAGCGGACCCATCCCCGGACCGAGGTCGTCATGCCCTACTACGAGTTCACCGTGTCGGGCGACGTCGACCCCGACGCGTTGGAGCGCGAGACCGGGCTCGAGGTCACCGCGGCGGTGCGCAATGTCCGCGCCGAGGGCGACCTGGTGGACAGGGCCGCGCTCCACGGCATCATCGAACGGCTGTACCGGCTGGGCCTCGACGTCGTCTCTGTCGAGCGCCGCTCAACACGCCACGCACGGTGACAACCTCCTAAGCTTTCTCCCAGACTCCGACCCAGCGAGGCGAGGAGCGCGGAGGTAGGAGGCGGGGATTGCCCGAGGCCGACAGCTCGACAGCGCGTCCGGCCTCGTCGCGCCCGCCGGCGACCCACCTGCCCGCCCACGTCGTCCGGCGGCCCCGGCTGGCCGATGCGCTCGAGACCGCCGGCGCCCGCGTGATCGTGGTGACCGGCCCGGCCGGGTCGGGCAAGACCGTGGCCGTGCGGGACTGGGCGAGCCGGGCCGAGGGCCCCGTGGCCTGGGTGTCCCTGGACGCCCGTCACGCCGACCCCGAGCACCTGCTCGAGGCGGTGCTCGACGCGCTCGACGGCCTCGCCCCCGGGCTGACGGTCGCCATCGGCGGCGGCGACCGCGACGACGACGGGGCCGCGCTCGCCATCGCGCGGGCCGCGGAGTACCTGGCGTCGTGGTCGCAGGCCACCCTGGTCCTCGACGACGTCCACGTCCTCGACCACAGCCCGGCCGGGGCCGTGCTCGGCGCCCTGGCCGAGGTGGTCGAGTCGACCCGGCTGCGGCTCGTGCTGTGCAGCCGGTCCGACCCGCCCGTGTCGCTGCACCGGTTCCGCCTCGCCGGCGAGCTGGTCGAGGTGCGCGAGGCGGCGCTGCGCTTCGACGCCGCCGAGGCCCGCCAGTTCTTCGCCCGCTTCCCGGAGGTCGACCTGGACGAGTCCCAGGTGGAGCGGCTCGCCGAGCGCACCGAGGGCTGGGCGGCCGGTCTGCAGTTCGCCGCGCTGTCGCTCGCCGGCCGCGACGACACCGAGGCCTTCGTCGACCGCTTCGCCGGCAGCGACCGGCACGTCGCCGACTTCCTGCTGGACGAGGTGCTCGACCGCCAGCCCGAGCACGTCCGGTCCTTCCTGCTGGCCACGTCGGTGCTGGAGCGGCTGCGGGCCGACCTGTGCGAGTACGTGACCGGCCGCACCGACGCCGCCGCCCTCCTGCGCCGGGTCGAGGTCGAGAACCTGTTCCTGGTGCCGCTGGACGACGAGCGGTCCTGGTTCCGCTACCACCACCTGTTCGGGCAGCTGCTGCGGCGCGAGCTGCGGGTCACCCGGCCGGAGGCCGAGCGCGAGGGGCACGAGCGGGCGGCCGCCTGGTTCCGCGACCACGGGGAGCCCGGGGCCGCCATCGACCACCTGCTGGAGGCCGGCCGGCACGACGAGGCGTTCGACCTGCTCACCCGCCACCTGCGCGACTACCTCGCCGCCGGGCGCCAGGAGACCGTGCGGGGCTGGCTCACCCGGTTCCCCGCCGGGTTCGTCGACCTGACGCCCGGCCGCCAGCTCATGGTCACCCTGGCCTACGCCCGCACGGGCCGGGTCGCGGAGGGCCAGGCCATCGTCGACCGCTGGCGGGCCACGGCGACGCCCGCCGACGTCGAGGAGGTCGGGCTGCAGTTCGACGTCACCGAGGCGTCGTTCGCCGCGGTCTCCGGCGATCCCGACAGGGCGATCGCCATCGGGAACGCCGCGTGGGACCGGCGGGCCGAGGTCGACCTGGGGAGCATGCCGCCGGCGCTGGCGACCGCCGGCCGCGAGCTGTGGGGCTACCTGCCGGTCGCCCTGGCCCGGGCCCACGCCCTGCTCGACGACCGCGACGGCGTCCGCCACTGGGTCCGCGTCGTGCGGCGCCAGGGCCCGCGGCTGCCGGGCGACCTGGTGGGCACGCTCGGGGCCGAGGCCTGGGTCGAGGCCCGCTTCGGGCGCCTGCGGGCGGCCGCCGAGCTGGGGGAGGAGGCGATGTCGCTCGGCACCGAGCAGGGCCGTGGCTCCCGGCGGGCGATGATCGGCGCCCGGACGACCCTCGCCCTCGTGCACCGCGAGCGGGACCAGCTCGACCGGGCGATGGAGGTCCTCGAGCCCCACCTCGACGACGCGCTGATCGAGGGCCACATCGGCATCGCCACCGTCGGCGAGGCCGAGCTGGCGCGCGTCGAGTGCGCCCAGGGGGACGGCGAGGCCGCCCTCCGGCGCCTGTTGCGGGTCCGCCGCGAGCGGGCGGCCCGGGGCATGCCGCCGTTCATCGGCACGGTGCTGGACATGGCCGAATGCCGGGTGCGGCTGGTGCTCGGCGACCTGGACCGGGCCCAGGACCTGTTCGACGACATCCCGAAGGGGCCGGAGCGGACGCTGCTCGAGGCCCGGCTCGCGCTGGTCGGGGGGCACCCGACGACCGTCCCCGCCCTGCTGGCGGCCGTCGACGACGACGGCAACCGGCGCCTGCGGTTCGAGTCGGCGGCGCTCGGCGCCCGGGCCGCGGCGGCCGGCGGCGACCTGGGCGCCGCCCGCCGTGTGCTGGCCGAGGTCGCCCCGCTCGCGGTGCGGGAGGAGGCGTGGCGCAGCTTCCTGGACGAGGGCTTCGACGTGCGCGACGTCGTGGCCGCCCCGGAGGGCGCGCCCCGCCGGCGGACGGCCTCGACGGTGGCGCTGGTCGATCCGCTGAGCGAGCGGGAGATGTCGATCCTGCGCTACCTGCCCAGCCGGCTGTCGAACCGCGAGATCGGCGACGAGCTCTACGTGTCGCTCAACACGGTCAAGTCGCACCTGAAGACGATCTACCGCAAGCTGGACGTCGACCGGCGGGACGAGGCGGTGCGCCGGGCCCGCCAGCTGGGCCTGCTGTAGCCGGGGAGCGACCTGAATCGGGCGTCACCCCGGGCGGGTGTGCTGCGTTCACCCCGAAGATGGTCACGATGGGTGCGTGGCCGACGTCGCCGAGATCACGCTGCGCTGCCGGGGCGCCCGCCGGCTGACCGCCGGGTTCGCCGGCTGGGACGTCGAGGCCGAGGGCCCGTTCACGATCCTGCGCCGCCCCGGCGCCTCGGCCGAGGACGTGCGGGCCGCCCTGGTCGAGATCGCCGACCTGGGGCTCGAGCTCGAGTCCCTGCGCCGCCTGCAGCTGTCCTGACCCGCCGCCCTTCTGTCGTCTCTCACCGCGGATATCCGCGGTGGAGACGACAAACCGGGTCAGTCGCGGCCCTTGCGGCGCATGGCGTCCTTGGCGAGGCGGGCGAAGCGGCGGCCGTGGGCGCGCTGCAGGTGGGGTTGGGCGCGCCGCTCGGCCGCCTCCGCCTCCCGCTCCAGCGCCCGCCACCCCTCCAGGCGCGCGACCGCCAGGGTCCCGTCGTCGATCGCGGCCTGCACCGCGCACCCCGGCTCCCCGTCGTGGGCGCAGTCGCCGAACCGGCAGCCCCCGGCCAGGTCGTCGACGTCGTCGAACGTGGCGGCCACCGCGTCCCGGTCGGCCCACAGCCCCACCGCCCGCAGGCCCGGCGTGTCCACCAGCACCCCGCCCCCGGGCAGCGGGTGCGCCTCGCGGGTCGAGGTGGTGTGGCGACCCTTGGCGTCGCCCGCCCGCACCTGCCCGGTGGCCATCACCTCGGACCCGAGCAGGGCGTTCGTCAGCGACGACTTGCCGGCCCCCGACTCGCCGACGAGCACGACGGTCCGCCCGGCGACCAGCGCGCGCAGGTCGTCGAGACCGGCGCCGGTGGTGACGGACGTGGCCAGCACGTCGACGCCGGGGTGGGCGGCGGCCACGGCGGCCACCGGCTCGGCGGGATCGGGGACCAGGTCGGCCTTGGTCAGCACGACGGCCGGCACGGCGCCCGCGTCCCACGCCAGCGTGACGACCCGGTCGATGCGGCCGGCCTTCACCGGGCGGTCGAGGCCGCACACGACGAGGACGCCCTCGACGTTGGCGGCCAGCTGCTGGGGGGTGTCCGAGCCCGCCGACCGCCGGGTGAGCACCGACGTGCGCGCCAGCACCACGGCCGGGACCTCCCCGTCGACCGCCAGCCAGTCGCCCACGGCCGGCGGGGGGTCGAGCGGGCGCGACAGCATCAGCGTGCGGGCGCCGTCCGGCAGCGCGACGAGCAGGCCGGCGCCGTCGTGGCGGATCACCCGGCCCGGCACCAGGTGGCCGCCGTGGCCGTCGCCGGCCGCGGCGAGCAGGGCGGCCCAGCGGTCGTTCCAGCCGAACGGCGCGAGGGAGTCGAAGGCCACGAGGAGGCGCACGGTAGCGGCGCCACCCCGGGGTGGCCACCCTCTACGCTCGCGGCGATGCCCGCCGACGGACCCGCCGACGACGCCACCGAGGCGCTGCGCCGGTTCGCGCTCGACCTGCCCGGGGCCTGGGAGGACTTCCCGTGGGAGGAGTCCGTGGTCAAGGTGGGCAAGAAGATCTTCGTCTTCCTCGGCCATCCGGAGGACGCGGCGTCGGGGCTGTCGGTGAAGCTGCGCGACTCGCACGACGAGGCGATGGCGATGGACTTCACCACCCCCACGGGGTATGGCCTGGGCCGCCACGGCTGGATCAGCGCCAACTTCCCGCCGGGGGCGGACATTCCGCTCGAACTGATGTGCGACTGGATCGACGAGAGCTATCGTCTGATCGCCGGGAAACGCCTCGTCGCGGAGCTGGATCGCCGGGCGACCCCCTGAACTCCCGGTTCGCCTGCCAACGATGACATGGGGTACTGCTGAGGGGATATCCCGTGCGCACGCCCAAGGAGCCCGCCTGTGCCGCTGCTCGAGGTCCAAGATCAGCCTGTCCACGTCGTCGACCGGGGCGAGGGCGACGCTGTCGTCTTCCTCCATGCCTTCCCGTTACAGGCCGCGATGTGGGACTACCAGATCGACGCCCTCGAGGGCACCCATCGGTGCCTCGCCATCGACCTGCCCGGCTTCGGGCAGTCGCCCCCGCCCGACGACCCCGGGGCCGCGTCCATGCGGGGCTGGGCCGACCTCGTGGCCGGCGTGCTCGACCAGCTCGGCGTCGACGAGGCGACGTTCGTGGGCCTGTCGATGGGCGGCTACCTGGCCATGGCCATGCTCCGCCACCACCCGGCCCGGGTGCGCCAGCTGGTGCTGGCCGACACGCGGGCCCGGTCCGACGACCCGGGTGCCGCCCACCGCCGCTCCGCCCAGCAGGAGCAGCTGCGGGGCGGCACCGAGGTGTCCTCGCTGGCCAAGGAGACGGTCGAGGGCCTGCTGTCGTCGGGGTCCATGTCCCGGCCCGAGCTGGTCGACTACGTCCACGCCCTGGCCGACGGCGCCGACGCCGAGGGGTGGATCGCGGCGCTGGAGGCGATGAAGGACCGGCCCGACTCGATGCTGCTGCTGCGCCAGGCCGACATCCGGGCCCTGGTCCTCGTCGGCGAGCTCGACCGGATCACCCCCATCGCCGAGGCCATGAGCGTGCGCTCGCTGCTGAAGGGCGAGCTCGTCATCGTCCCCAACGTCGGCCATCTGCCCAACCTCGAGGACCCGATGGCGTTCAACGAGGCCCTGCTGGCGTTCCTGAACGCCGCCTGAGGCATAGCTGACGCGCCGCGGTCGCCGAACGGCGTCCGTGGTCGAATGTCACACCCCCGGAAGGTACAGACGACCTCGTCCGGGGGTATGCATGCCTCCCGTGTGCGGTTTCAGCGGCGAACTCGACCTGGCGCGCACGGTGGCGGCTGATGCGGCCACCGTGGCGGCGATGACGGGCACGATGGCGTCCCGGGGGCCGGACGGCACCGGCCTGTGGGCGCAGGGCCCGGTCGCGCTGGGCCACCGCCGGCTGAAGATCATCGACCTGTCGGAGAAGGCGGCCCAGCCGCTGGTCGACAGCGAGCTCGGCGTGGCCGTGGCCTTCAACGGCTGCATCTACAACCACCGGGAGCTCCGCCACGAGCTGGAGGGCCACGGCTACCGGTTCTTCTCCACCGGTGACACCGAGGTCATCGTCAAGGCGTACCACCACTGGGGCGACGCCTTCGTCGATCGGCTCGTCGGGATGTTCGCGCTGTGCCTCGTCGAGCGGGACACCGGGCGGGTCGTCCTCGCCCGCGACCGCCTCGGCATCAAGCCGCTGTACCTCAGCGAGTCCGGCGGGCGGCTGCGGTTCGCGTCGACGTTGCCGGCCCTGCTGGCCGGGGGCGGCGTGGACACGGCCATCGACCCGGTCGCGCTGCACCAGTACCTGACGTTCCACTCCGTGGTGCCGGCGCCCCGCACCATCCTGCGGGGGGTCACGAAGCTGCCGCCCGCCACCGTGCTGGTCGTCGAGCCCGACGGCCGCCGCCACGAGCGGACCTACTGGCGGGCCGAGTTCGGCCGCCGGCCCGAGCACGCGGGCTGGTCCCCGGAGGACTGGCAGGAGGCGGTCCTCGCCGCCCTGCGCACCGCGGTCGAGCGGCGCATGGTGGCCGACGTGCCGGTGGGGTGCCTGCTGTCGGGCGGGCTCGACTCGAGCCTCGTGGTCGGGCTGCTGGCCGAGGCCGGGGTCTCCGACCTGCTCACCTTCAGCATCGGCTTCGACTCCCACGGCGGCATCGAGGGCGACGAGTTCCGGTACTCCGACGTCGTGGCCGAGCGGTTCGCCACCGACCACCACCGCATCCGCGTCCCCAGCGACCGGCTGCTCCCCGCCCTGGAGGGCGCCATCGGGGCCATGAGCGAGCCGATGGTCAGCCACGACGCGGTCGCGTTCTACCTGCTGTCGCAGGAGGTGTCGCGCCACGTCCGGGTCGTGCAGTCCGGGCAGGGGGCCGACGAGGTCTTCGCCGGCTACCACTGGTACCCGCCGATGCTCGACGACTCGTCGTCCGACGGCGGCGTGATGACCTACGGCAACGCCTTCTTCGACCGGCCCGACGAGGCGATGGCCGAGGTCGTGGCGCCTGCGCACCGCTGCGCCGACGACGCCGCCGGCGCGTTCGTGTCCGGCCACTTCCGCCGCCCGGGCGCCCCCACGCCCCTCGACCGGGCGCTGCGCCTCGACACCGAGGTGATGCTCGTCGACGACCCGGTCAAGCGGGTCGACAACATGACCATGGCCTGGGGCCTGGAGGCCCGGGTGCCCTACCTCGACCAGGACCTCGTCGCCCTGGCCGCCGCCTGCCCGCCGGAGCTGAAGGTGGCCGGCGGGGGGAAGGGCGTGCTGAAGGACGCCGCCCGCCGGGTCATCCCGGCCGAGGTCATCGACCGGCCCAAGGGCTACTTCCCGGTCCCGGCCCTCACCCACCTGGAGGGCCCGCTGCTCGACCTCGTGCGCGACGCGCTCACCGACCCCGCGGCCAAGCAGCGCGGCCTGTTCGAGACCGCCTACGTCGACCGGCTGCTGGCCGAGCCCAACGGCGGCCTGACCCCGCTCGGCGGGAACAAGCTGTGGCAGCTCGGCCTGCTGGAGCTGTGGCTCCAGGCCCACGGAGTGGACCCGTGAGCGTCCGCGGATGACCGAGCGCAGCGAGGTCCATAGGCACAGTCGGCCCTGCGCCACGAAGTGGCGATGCGGTCACCGGTGCGCCCGAAGGGTGCACCAGTGACCGATCGGCATGGTCCGGACGACATCTCCACCCGGTCGTGGCGCGAGGCGCCCTCGCACGTGGCGGAGGCGATGGGCAGCGACGTGGTCGTCGACATGGGCTGGGGCCGCGTCCTGTTCGGCCAGACGTTCCGGTCGCCCCAGACCGTCGTCGACCTGCTGCGGGACGAGGCCGAGGGCCGCCGCGACATCTGCCTGTACCCCCGCGACCCGCACGTCCTCGTGGCCCAGGCGCCGCAGGAGGTGTTCGTCGACCCCTCCTACACCTACCGGTTCTGGCTCGACCACGACCTGCCCGACCGCGGGCCCGTGCCCGGCCTCACGGTCCGGCCCCTGGCCCGCCGCGAGGACGCCGACGCCGTCCGGCGGATCTACTTCCGCTGCGGCATGGTCCCCGCCCCCGCGGACGTCGTGTGGCGGAACCAGCACGCCGACCACGTCACCTACCTGGTGGCCGAGGACGCCCGCTCCGGCGAGGTGATCGGCACGGTGGCCGGGATCGACCACGCGGCCGCCTTCGACGACCCCGAGCAGGGGACCTCCCTGTGGACGCTGGCCGTCGACCCGGCCTCGCCGGTCCCCGGCGTGGGCGACGCCCTGGTCCGGGGGCTGGTGGCGCGGTACCGGGAGGACGGGCGGGGATACCTCGACCTGTCCGTCATGCACGACAACGAGCCCGCCATCGCGCTCTACGAGAAGCTCGGCTTCGAGCGGGTGCCGGTGTTCGCGGTCAAGCGCAAGAACGCCATCAACGAGCGGCTCTTCGCCGGCGAGCACGAGGGCCTCGACGACCTCAACCCCTACGCCCGCATCGTGGCCGAGGAGGCGCTGCGGCGGGGGATCGCGGTCGAGGTCGTCGACGCCCGCGCCGGCGAGATGCGCCTCAGCCACGGCGGTCGCAGCCTGGTGACCCGGGAGTCGCTGTCCGAGCTGACCACGGCGGTCGCCATGAGCCGGTGCGACGACAAGCGGCACACGCGCCGCATCCTGGCCCGGGCGGGGCTGCCGGTGGCGGCCGGCCGCGACGCCACCTTCGACGGCGGCGACCACGAGTTCCTGGCCGAGGTGGGCGAGGTGGTGGTCAAGCCCGCCCGGGGCGAGCAGGGCGCGGGCATCACCGTGGGCGTCACCACGGGAGACGAGCTGGACGCCGCGCTGGACGTGGCCCGGAGCCACTGCCCCGACGTCGTCATCGAGCAGCGGGTGGTGGGGGACGACCTGCGCATCGTGGTCATCGGCGGGGCGGTCGTGGCCGCCGCGGTCCGGCGGCCGGCGGCGGTCGTCGGCACCGGGAAGCACACGGTCCGGGACCTGGTCGAGGCGCAGAGCCGGCGGCGGGCGGCCGCCACCGGGGGCGAGTCGACCATCCCGCTCGACGACGAGACCGCCCGCACGGTCGAGGCCGCGGGGCGCACGCTCGACGACGTGCTCGACGACGGCGAGGAGCTGACCGTGCGGGGCACCGCCAACCTCCACACCGGGGGGACGATCCACGACGTGACCGGGTCGCTGCACCCCGGCCTGGCGCGGGCGGCGGTGGCGGCGGCCGACGCCATCGGCATCCCGGTGACCGGGCTCGACATGATCGTGCCCCGGCCCGACGGCCCCGACGGCGTGTTCATCGAGGCCAACGAGCGCCCCGGCCTGGCCAACCACGAGCCCCAGCCGACCGTCGAGCGCTTCGTCGACCTGCTGTTCCCGGCCACGCAGGCCCTGCCCTGGCGGCGCCCTGCGGACGGCGGCGACGGCGCCACGCCGGGTGGCTGACCGCCGGGCCGCGGCGCGCCGGTACGGTGCGGCCGTGCCGCCCCTGCCGTCCCTGCCCGCGATCGACGTCCCCGCCATGGTGGACCTGCTGCTGCGGCTGCTGCGGACCCCGAGCCCGGCCGGGCGCACCGACGCGGTGATGCAGCTGCTGGGCGACGAGCTGGCCGGCCTGCCGGTCGACCTGGCGGTCACCCGGCGGGGGTCGCTGCTCGCCCGCCTGCCCGGCGAGAACGCGGGGCGCGGGCGGTCGTCGCCCACGCCGACACGATCGGCTGCATGG
Organism: uncultured Acidimicrobiales bacterium; assembly: GCA_963759225.1. Taxonomy (GTDB): domain Bacteria; phylum Actinomycetota; class Acidimicrobiia; order Acidimicrobiales; family VFJN01; genus ZC4RG19. Next base: position 10,934 of record CAVWYL010000017.1, read on the forward strand.
TCCGGGACCTCAAGCCCAACGGGCGGCTGGCCGTGGTCCCCGTCGGCACCCACAGCGCCCGGTTCGCCGAGGGCGCCCGGGTGACGATCCTGACCGACGAGCCCGAGCGCACCTTCGCCGGCACGGTCCTGCCGCTGATGGCCAGCGGCCACGCCTACGGCGACGAGATCGACACCCAGCCCGTGGGCTGGTCGCACGTCGAGGTCCGGGTGGACGAGCGCTGCGACAACGCCGCCAGCCTGGCGGCCCTCGGCATCCGGGTCGGCGACTTCGTCGCCCTCGACTCGGTCCCGGTGGTGCTCGACAACGGCTACATCAACGCCCGCCACCTGGACGGCAAGGCCGGGGTGGCGGCGGCGCTGGCCGCCCTGTCCGCACTGTGCTCGAGCGGGTGCGTGCTGCCGCACGAGTCGCACCTGCTCATCACGATCGCGGAGGAGGTCGGGCAGGGGGCGAGCCACGGGCTGCAGGAGGACGTGGCCGAGATGGTGTCGCTCGACAACGCGGTGTGCGCGCCCGGCAACCACTCGATCGAGGACGGGGTGACGATCCCCATGCTCGATGCCACCGGGCCGTTCGACTACCACCTGACCCGGCACCTGTGCCGGCTGTGCGAGGCGCACGGCATCCGCTACGCCCGCGACGTGTTCCGGTTCTACCGCTCGGACGTGGCGGCCGCGCTCGAGGCGGGCGCGGAGACCCGGGCGGCGCTGGTGGCGTTCGGGGTGGACGCCAGCCACGGGGCGGAGCGCACGCATGTCGACTCGCTGGAGGCGGTGGCGCAGCTGCTGTGCGCCCACCTGCTCTCGCCGCTGACGTTCCCCCGCTGGGACCGGGAGCCGCAGGGCGATCTGCGGGACTTCCCGAGCAGCCGGCAGCCCGCTCCGACCGAGCGGTTCGGGGAGTTGCCCCCGGAACCCTGAGGTTCGCGAATTACAGCGATGTTGTTTGTCATACCCCCTCGGGATCATGTCCTGCACGACCCGGGCTCACGTGCCCGGCGTGCAGGAGGAGACCGAGGTGGAACTCCAGGGGTTGTACGACTACGACGATCTGGCCCAGATCATGGGCCGCATGGCGGGGGGCGACGAGGCGGCGGTGGTGACGTTGTACGAGCGCTACGGCGGGCCGATCGCCGCCGCGGTGCGGCGGGTGGCGAGGCACCGGCCGGGGCGGCTGGCCGACGACGAGGTGCCGGGCGTGGTGCTCGAGGTGTGCTTCGACCTGGTCCCGGTGGCCGGGGGCTGGTCGCCCGAGGGTGGCGCCCTGCCGTGGGTGTGGGCCCGGCACCGGGTCGCCAACGCGGTCGACCGGGCGCTGGGCCAGCAGTTCCACCCGCTCGACGAGGTGCGGCTCGCCGCCCTCGACAGGCTGGCCGCCCCACCACCCGGCCCGGCGTCCGACGAACCCTCGCTGCTCACGACGCTCGGGCGCATGGTGCCCGACCTCGCCGGTGCCGCGCTGCTCGCCGAGGCGCTCGACCGCGGCGGCGTGAGCACCCGCGATCGCGAGCTGTTCCTGGAGTACGCCTACGAGAAGCACTCGGGCAACGCCGCCCCGGCCGCCGCGGTCGCCCCGGTGTTCGGCATGCGCGAGGTCTCGGTCCGCCAGGCCGCCCGCCGTGCCCGTCAGCGCCTGCTCCGCCTCGCCGCCAGCGACGAGCGGTTCGCCGCGCTCGCCGACCTCCCCCTGCTGGCATGACCTCGCCCCGAGACGCCGGCCCGGGCGGCCCCCGCCGCCGCTGGCCCCTGCGCCTGGTCCGCCCCCCGGACCAGGACCCGCCCGCGGGTGCCGACGACGGGTCCGGCGTTCGATCGTCCCGGAAGGCGACCCGACCGAACGGCGGCGCCGGTGACGGCCCGGCCCGGTCGTTGCGGTCGGCGTCGGGCGACTCCCGGTGGCGGCCGGGACGGCTCTCACCCGGCTCGCCGGGTTCGGCCGGCCCCTGCGAACCTGGTGCGGTGCCGGGCCATGGTTCGCCGGGTACGGCCGGCCCGTGCGGGCCGGGTGCGGTGCCGGGCCAGGGATCGCCGGGTTCGGGCGGGCCGGGTGTGGTGCCGGGCCAGGGTTCGCCGGGTTCGGTCGGGTCTCGTGGGCCGGGTGCGGTGCCGGGCCACGGGGCCTGGGGCCGGGCGGCACGGTCGGCCGCAGCCCGGGCCGAGGCGCGGTCGCGGCATCCCTCCGGGCGCCGCTGGCGGCCGGACCGCGACCGCCTCCTGCAGCGCCTCGCGGACCGTGCCCGCGACGGCGGTGCCGACTGGCCCCGGGTCGCCGCGGCCGTGGTGGCGCTGCGGGGCATCGCCGGCGACGACGGGCCCACGTTCGCCCAGCGGGTCGGCATCTCGCCCGCCGCGCTCGACCGGCTGGAGTCCGGGGCCTCGCCCGCCTCGGCCGTCCCGCCCCGGCTGCGGTCGGTGGCCGGCCTGGTCGACTGGTCGTGGGTCGACGCCGGGGAGGCGGGACCGTGACCGCCGGCTCAGGGGTTCTGGTAGATGCGGGTGGGCGTCACCAGCACCGCCACCCGGCCCTCGGCCACCATCACGCGGTCGTACTCGGCGAAGTCCTCGTGCTTGCCGCCCGCGGCCTCGAACACCTCCCGCAGCAGCAGCCGGCGCCCATCGTCGCCGATGCCGGCCACCGGGTCGTCGGGGCCGCACAGCTCGGCCGTGCCCTCCACGGTGGCCCAGGCCCACCCGGCCCGCCACAGCAGCGTGGCGCGGGGGTCCTTGCGCAGGTGGTCCAGCTTGTGGGTGCCACCGCGGGCCACGAACGCGGCGACCGGCCGCCCGCTCACGGGGTGGGGTACGACGCCCGCGTTGACGACGGTCGACTGCAGCGTCCCGTTGGGACGCACCGTCGACACCGTCGCCAGCCCGTTGTCGAGGGTGATGAGAGTGCGCACATCGTCGATCGATGCCACGGGCCCCCACCCTAGGCCCCGCTCGGGCCGGGGGCCGGGTCGGCCGGCCGCCGGGTCTACCCGCCCTGCCAGATCTCGTGCGGGGTGCGGTCCCGGGGGCCCGCGTAGGGGAGTGGGGTCGCCTCGCCGGTGCGGGCCGAGTCGTACGCGGCGCACAGGATCTCCAGCACCAGCCGGCCCAGCACGGTCGTCGACGGGGCGGTGCGGCCGGCCTCGACGTCGGCGGCCGCCGCCTCCAGCAGGCCGATGTAGCCGAGGTGGTGCAGCTGCGGTGCCGCCGCCTCGGTGGGCGGTGCCGGCAGGCGGAGCCCCGGTGCCGTTGATCTCGACCGACGGCTCGGGCACCAGCTCCAACCGGACGGCGCCCGTGGCGCTGGCCGCCTGGGCGTCCCAGGCCGGTACGGGCGCGCGCCACGACGCCCGGACCTCGGCCCGCAGGCCGGTGTCGAACCGCAGCACCACGGAGGCGTCGTCGTCGACGGCCAGCCGCTGGCCGGGGCGCACCGTCGCCGACTCCACGGCCACCACCCGGGCCGGGGCCGCCATGAGCAGCGCCACGGCCACCCCGTGCACCCCCAGGTCGAACAGCGCCCCTCCGCCCCACGACGGCTCGGTGCGGTCCTCGCCCCAGTCGGGCACGGCCTGGGCCAGCCGGACCTCCAGGAACGTCAGCGACCCGATGCGCCGGCAGGCGCTCACGGCCTCGGCCACGACCGGCGAGTGCAGCAGGTTCTCCCCGTACGCGACCTGGCCCCGGTCGGCCGCCAGCGTCACCAGTGCGTCGGCGTCGTCCAGGGTCGCGGCCAGCGGCGTCTCCACCAGCGCCAGCGCCCCGCCCTCGACCGCCCGCTCCGCCTCCCGGCGGTGCAACGGCGGCGGCGTCGCCACGACCACGGCGTCGGCGCCTCCGGGCAGCTGGTCGTACCGGCACACGACCGCCCCGGTCTGCTCCGCCCGCCGGGACGCCGACAGGCCGCGCCGCGACGCCACGTGCACGACCGACATCTCGGGCACCGCGTCGGCGGCCAGGCCGAGGATGGCCGTGATCCAGCCGGCGCCCGCGAAGGCGAGGGACGTCACCGCTCGGCCGGCGCGTCCGTCACGTGCCGGACAGGCGGGCGACGAGCGGGGCCATGGCCCGCATCGTGTCCGCGCTCTGCACCACCAGGTACGACACGTCCCAGCGCTCCCGGCGGGCGACGAGGTCGGCGGCGATCTCGTCCACGGTGCCCGCCCAGGCGTGGGGGTAGTGCTCCAGGCCCGCGGGCTCCAGGCCGAACAGCGGCGCGGTCGCCGCCATCGTGCCGGCGCGGTCGTCCGTCAGCACGGCCATGTAGATCAGCATCGTCAGCTCGATGTCCGGGTAGCGGTCGCCGGCGGCGGCCTTCACCCAGCCCAGCTTCCGATCGGTGATCTCGGCACCGCCGTCGAGCGCCGCCGCCGCGTCGACCTGGCCCGACCGAACGGCCGGGTTGATCCCGACGATGTCGGCCTCCCGCCCGGCCAGCGCCAGCACCCGCGGCCCGCCCCCGCCGATCAGCAGCGGTGGACCCGGCGACTGCACCGGCTTGGGCAACCCGTCCAGGTCCGAGATGCGGTAGTGCTTGCCCTCGTAGCTGAACGCCCCCGGGGCGAACAGGCCCTTGAGCACGGCCACCGCCTCCTCCAGCCGTTCGACGCGCTCACCGGCCGGGTCCATGGCGATGCCCGACTGCTCGTAGTCGCTCGCCATCCACCCGGCACCGATCCCGAGCTCCAGGCGGCCCCCCGACACGACGTCGAGCGTGGCCATCTCCTTGGCCGTCACGACCGGGTGCTTGTAGTCGTTGTCGAGGACCAGGGGCCCGACCCGCAGGGTCGTGGTGGCCTCCGCCGCCGCCGCCAGCGCGGGCACCGGGGCCAGCTGGTCGCCGAAGTGGTCGGGCATGAACAGGGTCGAGTAGCCGAGGTCCTCGGCCTCGCGGGCGACCGACGCCCAGTCGGTGCCCGGCGGCGCCGAGGTGAGCTGGATGCCGAAGCGGAACGGCCTGGGATGCGGCATGGGCATCACCCTAGGCCCGGCCGCCGAGCGCCGAGATCCCGGGCCCGGCACGCCACCGAATGATCCGCTGGGTAGTCTCTTTCGGGTCCTCCCGCCTTATGCGTCGCATCCTCCCCCGCCTCGCGCTCGTCATCCTCGTCACCGGAGCCGTCCTGGCGGTGACGGCCGCCGCGCTCGCCGTCCCGGCCGGCATGGTCGGCACCGCGGGCACGGGTGACCCGCGCTCCGTCACGCTGGACCCGCTCAACCAGCGGTCCTACATCTTCGCGGCCGACGGGTCGCTGCTGGCCACGCTGAAGGGCGAGGAGAACCGGCAGCCGGTCACGCTCGACCAGGTCCCCCCGCACGTGATCGCCGCGATCCTGGCCGTCGAGGACTCGGGCTTCTACATCCACGACGGGTTCGACATCCGGGGCATGCTCCGGGCGTTCAAGGCGAACGTCGACTCCGGTGGCATCAGCCAGGGCGGCTCCACCATCACCCAGCAGCTCATCAAGCTCGACGAGGTGGGGTCCGAGCAGACCCTCGACCGCAAGCTGCAGGAGATCTTCCTGGCGTCGCGCCTCGAGAAGGACCTCACGAAGGAAGAGATCCTCGACCGCTACCTGAACACCGTCTACTTCGGCAACCACGCCTACGGCATCCAGGCCGCGGCCGAGACCTACTTCGGCGTCGGCGTCCAGCAGCTCGACGTGGGCCAGGCCGCCCTGCTGGCCGGCATCATCCGCAACCCCATCAGCTACAACCCGGCCCGCTACCCCGAGCGCGCCGCGCGCGCCGCCAGGTGGCCATCGACCGCATGGTCGAGGTCGGGGCGCTGACCGACGAGGAGGCGGCGTGGTGGACGGCGGCCCCGACGACGCCCCAGCTCCACCAGATCCTGCCGGTCGCCAACGACTACTTCCCGGACCACGTCCAGACCATGCTGCTCACCGACCCGGCGTTCGCCTTCCTGGGGGCGACGGAGGACGAGCGCTACCAGTCCGTGTACTACGGCGGGCTCAACGTGTACACGACCTACGACCCGGTGGCGCAGGCGCAGGCGATCGCCGCCCGCGACGCGAACCTCCCGCTCGAGAACGGCGTGTTCCCGCAGGGCGGCGTGGTGCCGCCCGAGGTCACCGACGCCGCCGGGCTGCCCAACACCGGCTCGGCGGCCATCACCTCGATCGAGCCGGCCACCGGGGCCGTGCGCACGATGGTGGCGGGTCCCGGCTTCCAGAACCTGAAGTACAACCTGGTCACGCAGAACCAGCGGCAGGTCGGTTCGTCGTTCAAGACGTTCGTGCTGACGACGCTGATGGAGCAGGGCAAGTCGCCCGACGACATCATCAACGGCACGGCCCCCTGCGAGTTCACGAACGCCGGCGGCACCCCCAACCCCTATCCGGTCGGCAACTACGCCGACGGCAGCGGCAGCGTCGGCACCATCACCGCGGCCACGACGGCGTCGTCGAACTGCGCCTTCGTCCGGCTCGGCCTGATCGCCGGCATCCCGGCCGTCGTGGACGTGGCCCACCGCCTCGGCATCACGTCCGACCTGAGCGCCGTCAAGTCCCTCCCGCTCGGCGTCGCCGACATCACCCCGCTCGAGATGGCCTCCGCCTACGCCACGCTGGCCAACGACGGGGTCTACAACCGGCCGTACTTCATCGACCGCATCACCGACCGCAACGGTGCTGTGATCTACGCCCACACGCCCGCCCCCGAGCAGCGGGTGGCGCCCCAGACGGCCCGGCTGGTCACCGCCGTCCTCGAGCAGAACGTCATCGGCGGCACCGGCACCGCCGCCCGCATCCGGGGCCAGCAGGCCGCGGGCAAGACCGGCACCACCCAGGACGCCACCGACGGCTGGTTCGTCGGCTACACGCCGTCGCTGGCCACCGCGGTGTGGGTGGGCGGCCTCTACCACAAGTTCACGATCACGCTCGGGGGCCGCCAGATCACCGGCGGCAGCTACCCGGCCCGCATCTGGGGCAGCTTCATGAACGCCTGGCAGGAGAGCCGCCCGGCCACCGGGTTCGCGGCCGCCCAGCCGGTGGCACCCTCGGGCGCCATGCTCGAGGTCCCGGGCGGGCAGGACCTGACGCCGCTGCCGCCGCCGCCCCCGCCGCCCCCGCCGCCCGACCCCGGCCCGCAGCCGCCGACACCGTTCCCCTTCCCGTTCCCCACGATTCCGGGGTTCCCGGGCTAGCGTGCCCAGCTGATGAGCCGCTGGGAGTCCCTGCTCGCCGTCCAAGGCCACGACACCCGGGTGGACCAGTTGCAGCACCGGTCCGACACGCTCCCGGCCCGGGCCGAGCTGGTCGCCCTCGGCGAGCAGGTGAGCGCCGTCGAGCGCGAGCTGGCGACGGTCGACGTCCGCCGCGGCGAGCTGTCCCGCAGCCAGCAGCGGCTGGAGGACGAGATCGCCTCCCTCACCGAGCGCGCCAACCAGGCCGAGAAGCAGCTGTACTCGGGCGCGGTGACCGGCCCGCGTGAGCTGCAGGCGCTGCAGGACGACGTGGCCTCGATCCGCCGGCGCATCTCCCAGATCGAGGACGACGAGCTGGAGATCATGGAGCTGTCCGAGCCGGTCGACGCCGAGCGGGCCCAGCTGGCGGCCGAGCGGGAGCGGCTCGACGGCGAGACGCGGCGGATCACGGCCGAGCTGGCCACCACGGAGGCCGAGATCGCCGACGAGCTGACGGCCGTGCAGGCCCTGCGGGTCGAGGCGGCCGAGGCCGTGCCCGCCGACCTGTGGGCCGAGTACGACCGCCTGCGGTCGCAGCTGGGCGGCGTGGCCATCGCCCGCCTGGTCGGCTCGACCTGCCAGGGCTGCCACCTGGCGCTGTCGGCCGTGGAGGTCGACCGCATCCGCAAGCTGGGCGTCGACGACCCCGTGCACTGCGAGGAGTGCGGCCGGCTCCTCGTGCGTGACTGACCCGGGCCCGCCGGGCGTGTTCCTCTGGTTCGTGGGTGGCGCGTTCGTCGTCGTGTGGCTCGTGTTCCGCAGCCCCGCCGTCGACTACCGGCTGGTGATGCTGGGGGCGGTGATCCCCCTCGCGGAGCTGCCGTTCGGCGAGCCGCGGTTCCTGCACAGCCTGACCGCGGCCGTGGTCGCGCTCGGCGTCGCCATGCTGGTCACGCCGCGCCGGCGCCTGGTGCAGCGCCGGCTGGTGGCCGTGCCCATCGGCATGCTCCTGCACCTCCTGCTCGACGGCATCTGGACCGACACGCAGGCGTTCTGGTGGCCGTTCGCCGGCCTGGCCTGGAGCGACGCCGAGCTGCCGGAGCTGGCGAGGGGCCCGCTCGACATCGTTCTGGAGGCGGCGGGCGCCGCGGCGCTGTGGTGGTGCTGGCAGCGGTTCCGGCTGTCCGAGCCCGCCCGCCGGGAGCGGTTCCTGCGCACCGGCCAGCTCGACCGGGACGTGGCGACGCCGTGATCGTCGTGGTGCGGCACGGGCGCACGGCGGCCAACGCCGGCGGGCTGCTGCTGGGGCGGGCCGACCCGCCGCTGGACGCCGAGGGCGACCGCCAGGTGGCCGGCCTGGCCCGGGCCTGTGCCGACCTCGACGTGGCCCGGGTGGTGACGAGCCCGCTCGGCCGGTGCCGCACGACGGCCGGTGCCATCGCTGCGGCCGTGGGCGGCATGCCGGTGGAGGTCGACGACCGGTGGATCGAGCTCGACTACGGCGAGCTGGACGGCCTCCCGCTGGCCGAGCTGCCCGCCTCCCTGTGGTCGGCGTGGCGGTCCGATCCGGGCTGGGCGCCGCCCGGCGGCGAGTCCCTCACCGCGCTCGGCGCCCGGGTGCGGGCGGGCGCCGAGGACCTCGTCGCCGACGCCGCCGACCGTGACGTCGTGGTGGTCAGCCACGTGTCGCCCATCAAGGCCGCGGTGGCGTGGGCGCTCGGCGTGGGCGACGAGGTGGCGTGGCGCATGTGGGTGGCACCGGCGTCCATCACCCGCATCGGCTGCGCCGGACCGTTCCCGTCGCTGCGCTCGTACAACGAAACCGCCCACCTGAGCCGAGCGACACCCCCGTAGTGTCGGGGCATGGGACAGCCCGTCGTCGTCGTCGACGCCTTCACCGACACCCCGTTCGCCGGCAACCCGGCCGCCGTCTGCGCGCTGCCGGCCGCGGCCCCCGAGGCCTGGATGCAGGCCGTCGCGACCGAGATGAACCTGTCCGAGACGGCGTTCCTGGTGGAGCGGCCCGACGGCCACCACGACCTGCGCTGGTTCACCCCGACCGCCGAGGTCGACCTGTGCGGGCACGCCACCCTGGCCAGCGCCCACGTGCTGGGCGGTGACCGCACGTTCCACACCCGCGGCGGGGTGCTGCGCTGCACCGCGAGCGGCGACGGCACCATCGCCATGGACTTCCCGGCCATCACGGTCGACCCCGAGCCCGGGGACGCGTCGCCGGCGTGGGCCGCGGCCCTCGGCCTGGCGCCCGACCGGGTGGTCGGGGTGTACGCCAACGCCGCGAAGTGGGTGTTCGCCGAGCTGGCCTCGCCCGCCGACGTGCGGGCGGCCGCGCCCGACCCGGCCGCCATCGTGGCGCTCGGCGGCTACATCACCGTCGCCGCGCCGGGGGACGAGGACGGCGTCGACTCCGTGTGCCGGGTCTTCGCCCCCAGTGCCGGGATCCCGGAGGACCCGGTGACGGGCTCGGCCCACTGCCTCATCGCCCCGTGGTTGGCGGCCCGCACCGGGCGGACCACGTTCACCGGGGTCCAGGCGTCCCGCCGGGGTGGCGTGGTGGGCATGCGGCTGGACGGCGACCGGGTCGAGCTGTCGGGCCGGGCCGTGACGGTGATGGAGGGCACGCTCCGCCACTGACCCGACACCGGGTCAGTCGGCTTCCCGCGGCAGCGTGATGACGAACCGGGCGCCGGGCCCGTGGTCGGGGTCGACGGCGATCGTCCCGCCGTGGGACTCGACCACCTCGCGGGCGATGGCGAGCCCGAGCCCCGGACCGGCGCCGGGGGACCGCGCCCCGTCGAGGCGGGTGAAGCGCTCGAACACGGCCTCGCGGCGATCGGCCGGGATGCCGGGCCCGTCGTCGGCGACGGTGACCACGGCGGTGCCGGGGCCGGCGGCCACGGCGACGGTCACGGTCGAGCGGGCGTGCCGCACGGCGTTGTCCACGACGTTGCCGACGGCGCGGCCCAGGTCGTCCGGATCGCCGACGACCTGGGCGGGCCCGACGCCCCGGCTGTCCACGACCACCCGCCCGTCCGCCCGCAGGCGGCGCACGTGGCGGGACACCACGTCGTCGAGGTCGACGGCGACGGTGCGGCGCGGCTCCGGCCCCGGCGTCGCTGCGGGCCAGCACCAGCAGGTCGTCGACGAGGTGCTGCATGCCGACGGTCTCCTCGAGGACCCGCTGCCGGGTGGCGGCGGGGTCGGCCCCGTCCGGGTGGGCGGCGTCCACCTCGACCTGGGCGCGGAGCCGGGCGAGCGGGCTGCGCAGCTCGTGGGACGCGTCGGCCACGAACCGCTCCTGGCGCCGGGCGCCGTCCTCGATCCGGTCGAGCATGGCGTTCATCGTGCGGGCGAGGCGGGCCACCTCGTCGCCGGTGGGGGGCACGGGCACCCGCCGGTCGAGCCCGCCGGCGCCGATGCCCGCGACCTCCCGGCGGATGGCCTCGACCGGGCGCAGCGTCCGGCCGACGAGCACCCACACCAGGGCGGCCAGCAGCAAGGTGGCGGCGGGGACGGCCACGGCCAGCGACCGGGTCAGCAGCCCGGTGCTCTCGGCCACGTCGTCGAGCGGCGAGGCCACGAGGACCGTCGCGGGTCCGGCCGGGCGCGCCACGACCCGGTAGGGCGCCGGTCCCTCGTCGTCGACCGCCAGGTCGACCGTGCGGGCGCCGCCGCCGTCGTCGCCCGGCGGGGGGACCGGCACGAGCGGCGGCCGGTCGGCGTCACCGGGGGTGGCCGCCACCACGCCGCCGTCCGCCTCCACGACCTGGGCCACGGCGTCGTCGTCCCCCACGGGATCGAAGGTCGGCGGCAGGTTGCCGGCCTCGGCGCCGGCGGCCAGGTCGCCCGCCCACTCGGCCAGCGTGTCGTCGAGGTCCTCGGTGAGGACGCGCCGCTGGTTGAGCACGAGGGCACCGCCGGTCACGACGAGCACCCCGGCCACCGCCAGCGCCGCCACCACGGTGATGCGGAAGCGGACGGACGCCGTCAGGCGGGCGTCACGGGCCATCGGTGATCCGGTAGCCGGCGCCCCGGACGGTCTCGATCGATCGACGGCCGTAGGGCTCGTCCACCTTGCGGCGCAGGCGCCGGACGTAGACCTCGACGATGTTGGGGTCGCCGTCGAAGTCGCTGTCCCAGACGGCAGCCAGGATCCGGTCCTTGGACAGCACCTCGCCGGCCCGCCGGACCAGCAGCTCGAGCACGTCGAACTCGCGGGCGGTGAGGGCGATCTCGTCGTCGCCCCGCCACACCCGGCGGGCGGCGGGGTCGATGCGGAGGTCGCCGACCGTCGCCGGGGCGACCGTGCGCTCCGCCGACCGCCGCAGCAGCGCCCGGATCCGGGCGACGAGCACGGTGAACGAGAACGGCTTGGTCAGGAAGTCGTCGGCCCCGGTGTCGAGCGCCTCGGCCTCGTCGAGCTCGCCGTCCTTGGCCGTGAGCATGAGGATCGGGGTCCACACCCCGGCCTCCCGCAGCGCGGCGCACACCCGGTAGCCGTTGCGGCCCGGCAGCATGATGTCGAGGACGACCAGGTCGAACACGCCCTCGGACGCCCGCCAGAGGCCGTCGTCGCCGTCGGTGGCGACCTCGACCCCGTAGCCCTCGGCCTCCAGCCCCCGGCGCAGCGTGGCGGCCAGCGTGGCGTCGTCTTCGACCAGGAGCAGCTTCATCGGTCCTCGGGCGTCCAGTCTGGCGGCGTGGGCCTGAACGTGCGCTGAATCCGCGTGGGCCGCGTCAGGCCCGGTTCAGGACCCGAGGCGCATCGTGGGAGCATTGACGAGACGAGGTGACGACAATGCAGAAACGGACGAAGGCCCTCGGGGTCGCAGGAATCGCCCTGGTGGTGGCGCTCGGTGTCGGCGGCGGGGTGGTGGCCGCGCAGGGCGGTGACGACGACGCCGACGAGCCCGCCGAGACCCCGATCACCGGCGCAGATCTGGACCGGGCCAGCGCTGCCGCCCTGGAGCACACCGGCGAGGGCCGGGTCACGGAGACCGAGGTCGGCGACGAGGAGAGCCTCTACGAGGTCGAGGTGACGCTCGACGACGGAACGCAGGTCGACGTCCAGCTCGACGAGTCGTTCAAGGTCGTGGGCGACGAGACGGACGGCGCCGACGACGACGAGTAGTGGCGCGTGACTGGCGATCCCGCCGGGCGGGCATTCCTTGTCCATGACGCTCACCATGGACGTGACGACGCTCCGACGGTGCACCGCGTGTGGCAGCCTCGTCGAGGCGGGAGTGAACTTCTGCCCGGAGTGCGGCACCCGTCAGATCGACGAGGAGCCGCGGCCGGCGCCTGTGATCGAGGTGGTCCCGGACGCCGACTCGCCGCCGGGACCCACGCTGGCGGTCCTGGTGGCGTTCGCGTTCTCGGCGCTGCTGCTGGCCCTGGCCATCGGTGTGGTCGTCGGCGGCGTGGGGACGTCGCTCGGTGGCCTCGGGGACGGCGGTGACGGTGACGCCGACGCGGCCGACGCCATGGACGAGTACGCGCCGATCGCGGACGATTGGAGCGACAAGCACGAGCACGTGGCCGACGAGGCGCAGGGCGACGATCCCAACGGCCTCGCCCTGGCCGCCAACGACGCCGCCGCCTGGATCGAGATCAACGAGCCCGACCTGCGTGCCGCGGCCGACGGGGCCGACGGCGCCTCGGCGCCGCTCTACGACCAGCTGATGGGTGCGTTCGACCGGCGCGCCGAGGTCCTGGTCGCCATCGAGCAGACCGCAGAGGCCGGCGGCACCGGGGCGCGGCGCCGCTTCCGACGAGATGGCCGAGCTGAGCGTCCTCGACCAGCAGGCCGCCACCACCACCTGCGAGATCGCCGACGTCATGCTGTCCGAGGGCGACGACCCCTCCGACCACATGTCGTCGTCGATGCTCGCCGCCTGCGCCTGACGCCCACGACGGTCCGGACAACCCGCTCGTCCGGTGACGCCGCGGCGTGAGCGCGGTGCGGCCAGGAGAGCCGCACCGAGGGTGACAGACTGGATCCCGTGGCCCCGTCGCGTCGCATCCTCGTCGCCGTGGCTATCGGGGTCGCCGTCGTCGCCGGCGTGGCCGGTGCCATCGCGGTGGCCGGCGGCTCCGGTGATCCGGGCGACGACAACACCGGCGACGGCGCGCGCACCGTTCAGCCGGGGGCGCCGGGCGAGGGCGCACGCGAGCTGACCGGCGAGGACGCCGCCGGCGTCGAGCCGCCCCGCCACACGGCGGAGGACACCGCGTTCATGCAGGGCATGCTGGTCCACCACGCGCAGGCGCTGGAGATGACCGCGCTGGTCGACGCGCGCACCGACAGCGGGGACGTGCCGCTGCTCGCCGAGCGGATCACGGTGTCGCAGGAGGCCGAGATCGCCCTGATCGAGCAGTGGCTGGACGACCGGGGTGAGGCGGTGCCGTCCGCGACCGACCACGACGCGCACGGGCTGATGCCCGGCATGGCGACACCCGAGCAGCTGGCCGAGCTGGACGCCGCCCGGGGGGCGGCGTTCGACGCGCTCTTCCTGGACCTGATGATCGCCCACCACCAGGGAGCGCTGACGATGGTGAACGAGCTGTACACCGTCGGCGGGGGGCTGGAGCCGGCCGTGGACGGGTTCGCCCGCGAGGTCGAGGCGGATCAGACGATCGAGATCACGCGGATGACCGACATGCAGGCGGCGCGGGGATCGTGACGACCCCCGCGCCCTGCGGCCGGCCTCACATCCCGGCGCACTGACCCGACGCCGGGCCCCTCACCGTGTTGCCCAGACCGAGGTCGATCGGCGCCGGGGAGTTCCCCGTGCAGGAGAGCGAGCCCTTGATCAGGCTGTCGGCGACGATCGGCTCGATGTCGCCGGTGACGTTGTCGGCGAGCGTCGTCGGGCCCTGCACGGTCGAGTCCACGATGGCGACGCTGCCGGTGGCCCCGGTGATCGTGACGGCGCCGCGCACGGTGCTGTCGAAGAGGTGCACCGCGCTGGCGCCGGCGGCCGTCAGCGGGCCCTGGATCGTCGAGTCCAGGGACAGCAGGGTGGCGCCGGCCTGGACCGTCACCGGGCCGCGCACGGTGACGCCGTTGAGGCACGTGACGCCCGAGACGACGAGCGGCCCGTCGTGGCGCCCGGTGACCGTGGACGTGCACGTGCGGGCGAGCTGGTCGAACCGCGCCCGGGCCACCGCCTTGCTGGGCTCCCAGGTGAACGCCGACTGGTGCTGGGCGTTGAACTCGGCGAGCTGCACCTCGCCGGCGGCGGCGACCTCGGCCTCGGACAGGTGCTGGCTCGGGAGCAGCCCGAACACGTCGAAGCCGCGTGCGATCTCGCTGCCGAAGATGCTGCCGTTGTACCAGTAGGCCGACCAGAAGCCGCCGAGGACGAGCGACGTCGGGCTGATCGGGCCCCGGTCGAAGAACGCGAGCTCGACCGGGTTGGCCGAGTCGGTGAAGTCGATCATCGAGATGCCGCCCTGGTACCAGGCCTGGACCAGGATGTCGCGGCCGGGCACCGGTACCAGCGAACCGTTGTGGGCCACGCAGTTCTCCTGCGTCGTCTGCGGCACCGGCAGCTTGTAGTAGCTGGCGAACTGCATCTGGCCGTCGACGATGTCGAAGATGGCGTTCGCGCCCCACTGGGGCTGGTCGGTCACGCGGCAGCGGGCGCCGGTGCCGCCGCCCCACTCGTCGGTGAAGATGACCTTGGTGCCGTCGTTGTTGAACGTGGCGGAGTGCCAGTAGGCGAAGTTCGGGTCGGCGACCTCGTCGACGCGGACGGGGTTCTCCGGGTCGGAGATGTCGATCAGGATGCCGTTGCCCTCGCACGCGCCGGCGGCGAGCCCGATCTCGGGGAACGTGGTGATGTCGTGGCAGGCGTCGGTGATCGGGGTCGGGCCCCACGCCATCCCCGACGGGTGGAGCGGGGTCGGGGGTGCGTTCTGCAGGCCGTCGATGGCGCCGGTGACCGGGTCGGTGAACAGCCGGGGGCCGCCGACGATCGCGGCGGTCTCGGGCGCGGCCAGCGGGACCTTGATGACCTCGATGCGCCAGCGCGACGGGTTCTCGCCGTCGGCCGGGTTGTTGTTGCAGCCCTCCAGCGTGGTGGCCGGGCGTACGCCGGCGGTGCCCGACACGTAGACGTACAGGTTCTCGGCTGTCGTCGGGGTCGTCGATGATCGAGTGCGTGTGCGAGCCACGGCAGGTCTGCACGGTGGCCACCTGGACCGGGGCGGCGATGTTGCTGATGTCGAAGATCCGCACGCCCTGGAACCGCGTGCCCACCGTCGGATCGGTGCCGCAGTCGACCCGGGCGCGCGACTCCTCCACGGACATGAACAGCAGGTTGCCGTGGACCGAGAGGTCGCCCTGGCCGCCCGGGCACACGACGTTGGTGACGTTGACGGGAGCGGCCGGGTTGGCGACGTCGTAGATGTTGAACCCGTTGAAGTTGCCGACGAAGGCGTAGCCGTCCGAGAAGGCCATGTCGGAGGTCACGAAGGCGAAGCTGCCGGGGTTGGCGGGGTCGACGAAGCCCGCGGGCTTGTCGTGGTGGGCACGCTGCTCGAGGTTGCTGATCGCGGACTCGGCGTCGAGCCAGCCGGGATCGAGACCGACCCGGGGATCGTCGCCCGCCTGCGCACCCGCGCCGCCAGGGGCGAGGGTGGCCGCCACCAGCACCGCGACACCGGCCAGTCCGAGCAGCCGCGCGCCGCGACTGCGTCCACGTACGACAACACGCGCCATGTCTTCGGCCTCCCTCGCGCCGGCGCCCCCTCCGGCCGCCGATCCGCACACAGAAACGCGCTTCTCAGCGGCGGACTGTAGTCCGCCCGAGGGCTCGGGGTGACGAAATGTCTGCTGGGACGCGTCCTAGGCGCGGCGCGTCACGAGCCCGTCGAGGAACGACGACAGCTTCGCCACGGTCAGCGGGTCGTCGAGCGTCTCCCGCAGCGCACGCTCGGCGAACTCGGCCTTCTCCTCCGATCGCGGATCGATGGCCTCGCAGGCCTGGTTGTGGGCCCAGTTGAGCCAGCCCGTGATCGCGACGTTGAACGAACGCAGCGTGAGGGCCGGCGACTCGCCACCTGACCTCGCGCGATAGCCGTCCATCAGCGCACGCGCCGCCTCGAGGTTCCGCTCGGAGTACATCGCCCACTGGAGCAGGACCGACGCGAGCTCCCACTCCGCCGTGAGCGGACCGGCGAAGTCCCAGTGCACCACCACCAGGTCCCCGCCGGGCCCGAACCGCACGCCCTCCGGGACGATGTCGCAGTTGGTGATGATCGCCGGTGCCGCGGGCGCATCCGGAGTCACCTTCGACAGCTCGCTCACGGTACGTGAGAGGGCGGCGAACTCGTCGGCCCATGGCTTCTTCGAGGCTCGCGCCCGGTGCACCAGCGCCGCCCACGACGCCTCGGCCGGGCGACGGGTGATCCACGGGCCCTCCACCGGCCGGTCCGTCCTCGGGGCGACGTCGTGCAGCGTCGCCAGCAGCTCGCCGACCTGGTGGGCGACCGACGAGTGGACGGGTCGAACCGGCGTGGGTCCGAGATCCATCCACCGGTCGACCCGCCAGCTCTGGTCGACGACCCGGCGCACCAGCCCACCCTCGGGGGTGCGCACGGGCACGGGCGCGAGCACGCCGGCCGCCCGCGCCCGCTCGATGAGGTCGACGGACACCTCCGCCTGACCGTCGTCGATCCAGTCGAACACGGGGCTCACCATGAACCGGCCGCGCTCGGTCTCCAGGGACCAACGGCGGCCCATGTGCTCGTAGCGGATCGGCGTCATCGCCCCCCGGATCGCACCCAGGCCGAACGCCTCGCCCACCCCTTCGGCCAGCCCGGCAGGGGCCTCGGGCAGCGCTTCCCGGCGCCGGTCCACCTCGGCCTTGAGGTCGCTCCAGGTGCGGAACCCGTACATGTCGGCGATCGCCCTCTGGGCGTCGGCGAGCGTCGCGTCCGCGTCCGACTCCCGCAGCGCCCCGAGCAGGTCCTTCGCCTCGCGCCGGAGGAACTCGATGCTCGGATTGTCGGCCAGCATTCTCATGGCATCCCTCGCTCTCACCCGGACCCGCACGGGTGCATGAAGAGCGGGTGCATGACGCCTCGCTCGAGCCTGTTCTGCGGGGGTGGCTTCGAGCCTTCCGGCGGATCTCGGCGCGGCCCCTCTCACGCGCTCATGCCAGATGTTAGTCCGCCCGATCCTCCTTGCTGTGGGCTATGGACCACCGAGCCGGTGCAGCACCGCGTCGAGCCCCGGCCACGGCGGCGCCTCGCCCAGGCTCTCCTGGACGCACCTCGCGAACAGCCAGTGCCGGACCCGCCCGGCGTCCAGACCGGCCAGGTCGGCGACCTCGGTCAGCAGCCCGATCGGGTCCGCCTGCAGTGACCCGTTGCAGTTCAGCAGGTGCTGCAGGACGTCGTAGTGCGGATCGCCGACGTACGGCTTGGGGTCGATGAGCAGCCACGGGCGGCGCTCCGCGGACAGCACGTTGCCGGCGTGCAGGTCGGTGAACAACAGCACGTCGTGCGGTCCGGGGCGCGACAGCTCGCGGAACAGCGCCAGTCCCTCGCGGGCCAGCCCGGCGTCGAGAAGTCCCGGGTCGGCGGCGAGGCGCGCTTCGGCCTGCAACACCCACTCGCCGGCCATGGCCGACAGCGGCCGGAACGGGTGGTCGGACGGCAGGTCGACAGCCCAGACCGACCGGAGCATGTCAGTGACGACGACGTGCTGCTCGGCCTCGGGGCGTCCGCGCAGCTCGGCACCGGGACGGCACCGCTCGAGGAGCATCGCGGTGGTGTCTCCGGCCGGTGCCAGGTGCTCGAACGCGTACACCTCGACCGCCCCCTGACCGCCGAGCGCGGCCAGCCCCTCTGCCTCGTGCAGCGCCTCGGCGTGCCGCCACGCCACCTTCAGCACGACCTCGCGGCCGTCGGGGTCGGTGGCCGGCGCGACCCACGCGCAGTTGCCACCGGGCTCGAACGGCTCGCCGAGGCTCAGTCCCCAGCGTGCGGTCAGCTCCTCGACCCGGTCCGGGAGCGCGGCCAGCCACGCCACGCGCGCCGGCCCGCCCGCGTCGGTCGACGCCTGCAGGTACGTGGGCACGCGCAGCTTCGCGTTCATGAGCCAACCGTAGGGAGGGTTTCCCGTCTCAGGTGGGCGGTGTAGCCGGGTGCTTCCTCGTTGACGAGCAGGAACTGCTCTTCTCCGATCCAGATGGCGGCGTCGGGCCGCCGGCCGTTCCCGTGCTCGGTGATGCGCCACTGTTGGGTGGATGGCGTGAAGGACACGGCGGATCGATCATCGGGCCAGAAAACCACGCGGTCGTCGGCAGTGGTGACGACCGGGGCGGTGCCGAGAGCGATCGGCGGTGGCGGCAGGGGAACGAGGGTGTTGTCGACCGGGTCCAGCCGCAGCGGGGTCGGTGCCGGGATGTAGGCGGTTCCCTCAGCGCAGACGGGCGCCGTGGGGATCGGTGCCGGTGGGGTCCAGTCGTCGCCTTCGGCCGGGAGCGTGGCCGACCACAGGTGCGTGGGTGGCTCGGACGCCGGGCCGGCCTGGGGCGTGTCGTCCGAAGCCGAAGCGGAAGGGTCCTGATCGCGGGAGGCCGGTTCAGCGGTTGGACGCCGATGGCGATGATGTTCTCGTGGTCGGCGCAGAACCGGTCGGTCACCGGACGCGTGGCACCGGGGACCAGTGCTCGGTGACGGGATCGAGCAGCCAGAGCTCGTCGCCTCCCACGGCGACCACTGCCGCGCCGGTCTCGCGTTGACCGACGACGTTCCCACCGACCTCGACGGCCGGGTGGGAGGTGGTGGGACGATGCGCCACCTGTCGCGCTCGGGTTCGTAGACGCCCACGGCCAGGCCTCCGGGCTCGCAATGTTCGGTGTCGTCGTCCGGCCCCGATTGGTCATCGCATGGTTGACCGACGACGACGAGGGCTGAGCCCAGCCAGACGCCGGATGGGCGGAGCAGTGCCGGAGCGAATCCGGGCGCTGTGATGGGGCGCCATCGTCGGGCGCTCGGGGCGTAGGCGGCGCCGTCGTCACGCGGCCGCCGCGGCAGGCCCACGACCGGGTCCCGCCCACCGAAGACGACGATCTGTTGGCCGGTCCAGGTGACGAGGGGAGACACACGGGGTGGGATCGGAAGCCGCAGCTCCGGACCCGGGTCGTGCAGCGCCCCGAGTTCCGGCTGGCGGGGGTCGCCGTCGTTCGGCCGGGTGGCGACGGTACCGACTACGGCGACGGCCCCCACACCCAGGGCAGGCGGGGTTCAACGGCCACCGAGACCTCGCCGTTCGCCTAGTCGACTGCGCTCCTGGGCCGCTGCCCACCACCCGCACACCATGCCGCAT
>CAVWYL010000018.1:0-150596 GCA_963759225.1 uncultured Acidimicrobiales bacterium
CCACCGGGTTCAACCAGCTGCTGGCGGGCGAGACCGAGCGCGGCCTGCTCAACGTGGACATCACCAGCATCGGCGGCGTGCCGCTGACCCTGAAGGCGCTGTACGACCTCGTCGGCGCCGGCGGCCTCGTCACCGAGGACCGGCCGCTGGCCATCCAGCTGCGCCCGGAGGTGGCGCCCATCGTCACCACCGCGGACGGCCCCGGCGGCGCCCTCGGCGAGATGCTGTTCCACGGCTACCGCGCCACCATCAAGACCACCGACGACGACAAGGTGTTCCTGGAGCTGGTGCTCGACTTCCGCACCGGCGTCGGCATGGCGTTCGTCGACGGCGGGCTGGCTTTCACGTTCGATCCGCCCGCGGCGGGCGACCTCGACGCCACCATCACGCAGAACCCCAACAACCTGCCCGAGGCGCTGGTCGACCAGGTCTTCACCCAGCTGACCCCGCAGGTGTTCGGGGCCGTGCAGGACGTGCTGCCGAGCTTCCCGCTGCCCGGCTTCGCCGGGCTGGGGCTCACGCCGGTCGAGATCGGCCGGGTCGGCTCTGGGTTCGTGCTGTTCGCCGACCTGGTGCCGGCCGGCTGATCGCCCACCACCGCCCGAGGCCCGGTCCAGCGCCGTACCGGGCCTTGGTGCGGGGGTGGGGGACTACACCGGCGTCGCCGTCGACGGTGACGGTGACCCGGTCGTCGTAGAACGAGAGCAGGCCCGCGATGCGGGCGCTCTCGGGCAGCGGCGTCGGGTACGACCAGGCCGCGTCGTCGACGGTCTCGCCGCCGGGGAGGCGGGCCGAGAAGTGACCGTGGTGCCCTTGTAGGGGCAGCGGGTCACGGTGGCCGACTCGGTGAGCAGGTCCATGTGGGTGTCGACCCGCGGCACGTACCAGCGGGTGGGCAGTCCGGTCTCGAACAGGGCGTGGGCCCGGGTGGTGCGGGCCAGCTCGACGTCGCCGGCGGTCACGACCACCTCCCGGGACGACGGCAGGATGTCGATGCGGGCGTAGGGGCTGCGGACGTGGGTGAACACCTCCTCGTCCTCCTCGAACCAGGCGTCCATGGCGTCCCACTCGATCCGGACGTGGTCGCGCAGCGCCTCGATCGGGCTGTCCGGGTAGCGGAGCGCGGCCTTGGGCGCCTCCGCCGAGCCGTGCGCACGGTGAGCACCCGGCCCTCGCCCCGGCTGGGGGAGCGCGAGGTGTCGCCGGTGTCGACCAGCTCGGCCCGGACGTCGGCCAGGGGCAGGTAGTAGGTGGGGTAGTACGGGATCTCCCAGACGTAGCAGGGGATGGGTCGTGTCGACGACCACCTCCCCGTTGAAATAGGCCCGCACCCGCTTGGCGCCCGGCTCGACCCGGACGCGTCCTCGCTGTTCGGTCGCCATGTCAGGGGACAACGGGAACGCCGGCGGGCTGATTCCCGTCGTGGCCGGCGGGGGACGGAGCGTCCTCCGGCCCGGGGGTCGGGGTCGGGGCGGGCGCCGCGGCCGGCGCCGCCGCGGTGGTGCCGGCCGGGAGCAGGCGCCAGGCCGTGGCCGCGCCGACCACGGCCACGGCGAACGCCACGAGGGAGGCCCACCGCAGGCCGGTGATGAACGCGGCCCGGCCGGCCTCGGTGACGACGTCGCCGGCCCCGCCGCCGGCTCCCCTGGCCGTGTGGAGCGCCGCGCCGAGGTTCTCGCGGGCGGCGGCCAGCGTCCGGCCGGCGAGCCCGGCCGCGGCCAGCCGGTCGTCGACCTCGCCCCGGTAGGCGGCGGCGGCCACGCTGCCCATGACCGCGACGCCGAGGGCGCCGCCGACCTGGCGGGTGGTGTCGTTCATGGCCGAGCCGACGCCCGCCCGGCCGGGCGGGAGCGACCCCATGATCGAGGCGGTGGCGGGGGCGATGAGCAGGCCCATCCCGGCCGAGAAGATGCACTGGCCGAGCAGGATCAGGCCGTAGCCGGTGTCCGGCGTCGAGGCGATGCGCAGGAGCTGGGACACGGCCACGACCACGAGACCGCCGACGATGGGGAGGCGGGGCCCGAAGCGGGCCACGATCCGGGGCGTGAGGTTGGCCACGACGATGAGCACGGCGGCGAACGGGACGGTGCGGAGGCCGGCCGCCAGCGTCCCGTAGCCCAGCAGCACCTGCATGTGCTGGGTGACGAGGAAGATCGTGCCGAACAGGCAGAAGTAGACGGCGGAGACGGCGACGCTCGCGCCCGTGAAGCGGGGGTTGCGGAACACGCGCACGTCGAGCATCGGCGAGCGGCTGCGCAGCTCGTGGGCGACGAAGGCGGCGATCAGCGCGCCGCCCACGGCGAGCGCCGCCAGCGTGACGCCGTCGAGCCAGCCGTCGCTGCCGCCCCGGATGACGCCGTACACGAGGGTGCCGAGGCCGGCGACGCTGAGGGCGGCGCCCAGCAGGTCGAGGGGGCGGCGCACGGGGTCCCGGGACTCGGGCACGGCCCACGCGACGCCGGCCAGGGCGAGGGCGATGACCGGGATGTTCACGAGGAAGATCGAGCCCCAGTAGAAGTGCTCGAGCAGGATGCCGCCGGTGAGCGGGCCGAGGGCGATGCCGATGCCGGCGGTGCTGGCCCACACGGCGATGGCCCGCTGGCGCTCGACCGGGTCGGTGAACACGTTGGTGATGATCGACAGCGTGGCCGGGAAGATGAGGGCGGCGCCGACGCCGGTGACGGCCCGCATGGCGATGAGCCCGCCGGCCGTGTCGACGAGGGCCGAGGCCAGGCAGCCGGCGGCGAAGATGACGAGCCCGATCGTGAGCGCCCGGCGGCGCCCGCTGCGGTCGCCGATGCTGCCGCAGGTGAGCAGCAGGCCGGCGAACACGACGGTGTAGGCGTCGACGATCCACTGCAGCTCGCCGGTGGAGTCGGCCACGGTGCGGCCGAGCGTCGGGATGGCGACGTTGAGGATCGTGGTGTCGATGGCGATCAGCACGACCGACGTGCAGAGCACGGCCAGGGTCCACCAGCGGCGGGGGTCGGCGGCTGGTGTGTCCGTCGGCGGGGCCACGGTCCCCCCGGTCCGTTCGGTCATGGAACGCACCCTAGGAGTAGTCAGTTGCATCATGCAACGGATACGTTGTGGGCGTGCGCCGGACCTCGTTCGCGTCGATGCCGTGCTCGATCGCCCGCACCCTGGAGGTGGTGGGCGAGTGGTGGACGCTGCTCATCGTCCGCGACGCGTTCCGGGGGGTGACCCGGTTCGAGGACTGGCAGCGCCGCCTCGGCATCGCCCGCAACATGCTGGCCGCCCGCCTCGACGGCCTGGTCGAGGCCGGCGTCCTGGAGCGCCGCGAGTACCAGCAGGCCCCGCGCCGCGAGGAGTACGTCCTCACCGCGAAGGGGGAGGACCTGCGGCCGGTGCTGGCCGCCCTGCGGGCCTGGGGCGACCGCCACGCGCCCGCGCCGGTAGTGGCGGCCGCTGACGGAGGGTGATGCCCGGCGGGGCTACGGTGGCTCACCGTGGTCGATGTCGAACGGGCGCAGGCGCTGGCGCGGGATCACCTGGCCGAGGCGCTGCCCCGCCGCTGGCGCCACGTGTGCGGGGTCGCGGCCCGGGCCGGCGCGCTGCCGCGCCTGTCGCCCGAGGACCGGGCCCTGGTCGTGGCGGCGGCGTGGCTGCACGACATCGGCTACGCCCCCGGGCTGGCGGAGACGAAGTTCCACCAGCTCGACGGCGCCCGGGCCGTCCGGGCCGCGGGGTTCGACGACCGGGTCGTCAACCTCGTCGCCCACCACTCGTCCGCCGGCACCAGGGCGAACGGCCGGGAGGTCGGCGGGGCGCTCGCGTCCGAGTTCCCGCACGACCCATCGCTGCCCCACGACGAGCTGGCGTGGTGCGACCAGACGACGAGCCCGGACGGCGCCGTCGTCGACGTGCACGAGCGCCTGGCCGAGAAGCGGTCGCGCCGCAGCACCGGTGGCGCCGACGGCGCGGGCGATCCCGGTGTCCCCGACCCGACCGAGGAGGCGCTCGTCGCCGCCGTCCGCCGCGTCGAGGCCCGCCACGGGCTCGACCGCGCCCGGTCGTTCACGGCCGTCGTGACCACCGACGGCCGCCGGGTCCTGGTCCCGCTCCCGTTCGACCCGGACGAGGCCTGGGGACCCCGCCCCGCGCACCACGTCCACGGCACCGTCGCCGGGATGGGCGTCCGCGGCGGTCGTCGAGCCCCTCGGCGCGGGCCACGGCATCCTGCTCGGCCCGGCGTGGCGCCGGGACTGCGGGATCGGGCCCGGCGACGAGGTCGCCGTCGTGCTCACGCCCGAGGGCCCGCAGCGCGACGACCTGGCGCCGGACATCGCCGCCGCCCTGGACGCCGAGCCGGCCGCCGCCGCCATGTTCGACTCGCTGGCCCAGTTCTACCGCCGCGCCTACCTCCGCTGGATCGACGGCACCAAGCGCCGGCCCGACGTCCGGGCCGCCCGCATCGCCGAGATGGTCGAGCTGCTGAAGGCCGGGCACAAGGAACGCCCGCGCGGCTGAGCGGGCCGGGCCCTCAGCGGTCGTCGCGGTCGGGCTCGGTCTCGGGGTCGTCCTCGATGAACACCGCGAGCTCGAGGGCGTACGTCTGCCCCTCGACCTCGGGGACCGGTTCGGTCGCCGCCGCGATGGCGTCGCCGATCTCCGGGTCCGCCAGCGCCTCGGCCGGGGTCACGCCCCGGTCCTGCGCCTCCGCCAGGATCCGCTCGGTCGCCCGCGTGTTGCGGGCGACGACACGGCTCCGGTCGGGGAGGGAGTGGGCGATGCGCCGCAGGCCCGAGTCGTCCCCGACCCGGTCGATCAGGGCGTCCCCCAGGACGAGCAGGTGGGCCTGGACGCGCCCGGGGCGCGCCCCGTGGTGGGCCGTGAACTCGATCGCCTTCTCGGGCGGGACCCGGACGTCGAAGCCGCGCCGCTCCAGCTGCAGCGCCAGCGACCGCCCGTACCACGAGCCCGAGGTGAACGGGTCGGACACGATCACGGCCCCGCCGTCGGGGTCCAGGTGGTCCAGCACGTCGGGCAGGAGCGCGGCGACCATGGCGCTGTCGTCGGGGTGGGGCGTGCCGGCGGTGGCGGCCGTGACGACGTTCACGCCGCTGACCGCGACGAGGACCGCGACGGCGGCGGCGGTGAGCGCACGGTCCGCCCGGCGGCCCCAGCGGTCGACCGCCAGCAGCCACACCGTCCACGCCACCAGGACGAATGCCAGCAGCGGCGGCATCCACGTCCAGCGGAGGCGGTAGTCGAACAGCGGCCCGACGGTCCGCATCACGGCCACGATCGCCAGCACGAGTGCGACGGCCAGGACGGCCACGAGCGACCGGCCGTCGGGCCGCCGGCGCCACAGCACGACGGCGGCCGCCACCACGGGGACGAGCAAGAGCGGCAGGAGCGGGTCGTCGAGGAAGCCGGACTCGCCGAGCCACGCCGTCGGGCGCTTCGAGATCAGCCACTCCGGTGGCAACCCGAACTGTCCGGTGACGACGGCCCAGCCCTCGCCCGGTCCGTGGATGCCGCCGTCGCCCGCCTTGAACCACTCGAGGATGCGGCGGCCGTTGTTGGGCGAGTGCATCAGGACGTCAACGACCGGCGGCGCCCACACCAGGGCGAGCAGGCCGCCGGCGGCCAGCGACGCCGTCCGCAGGGCCCGCCGTTCGCCGCTCCGGTCGGGACCGTCCGAGCGGAGGACCGACACCGCCAGCCAGACCGCCCCGAACACCAGCAGGGGGAGGGCCAGGGGGAGGAAGCCGACGTGGGTCTGGGCCAGGAACGACGCGAACAGGGCGCCCGCCGGCAGCGCCCACGCCTCGCCGCAGGTCATCGCCCACGTGAGGAACAGCAGGGCACCGAACGGCAGCGTGACGATCACGACGTTCTGGAAGTCGTGCACGTTGTCGGCGCCGAGCGTGCGCACGACCAGTGCGCAGGCGACGAGCGTGCACAGCAACAGGGCCGTGCCCCCGCGACGCCGGGCGACCACGGCCATGGCGGCGATCGACGCGCCGTTGACGGCCAGCGCCCCCACGCTCAGCCCGACAGACGATCCGGCGGTCAGCCAGTAGAAGGGGGCGAACACGTAGAACGACATCGGGCCGGGATGGCCCCAGTTGTCACGGGACCACAGGCCGGTCAGGACCTCGTGGTGCCCGAGAGCCCGGACGGCGATCTCGGTGCCGGCATGGTCGCCCGTCGGGACGTAGTCGGCCCCCACGAGCACGACCAGTGCGACCGCCGACACGGCCAGGGGCACGAGCACGAGGACGAGCGGCCACCACGACCGGACCCGGGCCCGGATCCCGCCGCGGTCGGCGCTGTCGGGAACGGCGTCACCGTCGCCTCCCCCACCGGGCCCGGCGTCTCCCGCCGCCCCGGCAACTACCGTCCCCAGAGCGGCCACGGGCGGTGACCGTAGTCGTAGTCCACCAGGGTGTTCTCATCGGCAGCGGTAGTGGCGGCATGATGGACGGATGAAGATCCGCCGGCAGATCATCGTCTTCGACGCCGCCGACCTCGCCGCCGAGAGCACGTTCTGGGCCGGACTGCTGGGGGGCACGGTGGTGGCGGACGACGACTGGCACAGCGTCGTCGTCGACGGCGAGTGGCGCCTCGGCGTCCAGCTCGCCCCGGACCACGTCCGGCCCGAGTGGCCGGACGGGACCCCCCAGCAGATCCACCTCGACCTGCACGTCGACGACGTCCGGGCCGCCCACGACGAGGCCCTCGCGCTCGGGGCCACCCTGCTCAAGCCGGGCGACGACCTCGACGCCGGCGAGGGCTTCCAGGTCTACGCGGACCCCGCGGGCCACCCGTTCTGCCTCTGCTGGGGCTGACACCTGGCCGCCGCC
The DNA here is from genome assembly GCA_963759225.1 of uncultured Acidimicrobiales bacterium. Taxonomy (GTDB): domain Bacteria; phylum Actinomycetota; class Acidimicrobiia; order Acidimicrobiales; family VFJN01; genus ZC4RG19. The sequence goes on from CAVWYL010000018.1 coordinate 6,834, forward strand.
GGGGCGGCTATCCCGGCGGCACGGTGCCGCGGGGCAGCACGAGGGGCAGATCGTTGTACGTCGCGATGCCCGGAGCGGCGGCCACGACGGCCGGGATCGCGTTGATCGGGGGCATCGCCGTCATGATGTGCCCGAGCACCATGAAGTCGGCGATGGTCTCGGCCTCGAAGTCCGGCGGCGGGAGGAAGCCGATGGTCGCGGTCACGGTCGGCCGCCCGTCGATCTGGATCACCCAGCCGTCCTGGTCGATCTTCCAGTCGGGTTCGAGCGTCTGTCCCTTGCGCCACCGGACGTTGAGCTCGACCACGACCCTGTCGCCGACCAGGCCTTTCCAGCTGGCGGCGACCCCGGCGACGCATCCCGCGGGGATCGTCCACGACCCGAGGTCGAGGTCGGCCGTGGTCTGCGCATACTCGGCCTCGCAGCGCACGTCGTCGATCTCGACGCCGAGGGCGTCGGCGACCAGCCGCACGGCCTCGCCGAAGACGGCCGTGCCCTCGGCCGTCATCGCCGGCAGGTCGGGGTGGTCGATCGGCTGCCCGAAGCCCACGGGGCGCTCGGTGGCGGGTGAGTCGTAGAACGTCGAGTCGGCGGCCTCGTTGATCGTGACCTTGTCGACCCGGTCGCACACGGTCGCCGACACGATGGCCAGCAGCTCGGCGAAGCCGGGGCTGATGCCGGATCCGAACATCGTCGAGCCGCCGGTCCGGCACGCCTCGACGATGCGGTCGCGGCCGGCGCCGAGGTTGTGTCCGGTGATGAACGCCGCCGTGGCCACCACGTTCACGCCCGCCGACAGGATGCGCACCAGCTCGTCCGTGTCGAGCCACATCGGGTTGTAGACCACGCAGTCCGGCTCGAGCGCCAGCAGCGCGTCGACGTCGTCGGTGGCGGCGATGCCCAGCGGCGCGATCCCGCACAGCTCACCGACATCGCGGCCGACCTTCTCCGGCGACCAGGCGTAGCACCCGACGAGCTCCAGCACAGGGCTCGCGGCGATCGCCTGCACCGAGCTCTTCCCGACATTGCCCGTCGTCCACTGGACGACCCGATATGGAGGTGTGTTGAGCACTCGCACAGCATAAGTGCGCCGGCGTCATCCGGTCGTGGTCGCCGTCCCGAACGACAAGACATGTTCCCCCGCCACGGTCGTCGCCTGAGCATCGCCGTCGTCGTCTCGTTCGTCGCCGCCGGCCTGTCACTGGCCGCCGCGGCACCGGTCGCCGCCGGCCCGCCCCCCGCGCCCGGGTCGGCGCCGCCGGACCCGCCCGCCGTCACCGGCTTCACCGGGGGCGGCCAGGGGTATCTGCTGGACGACGGTCGCTTCCGGTCGATCGCCGTTCCGGGCGCCACGGGCACGCTGCCCTTCGGGATCAACGATCGCGGGGAGATCGTGGGCATCTACGACGACGCGGCGGGGCGCAGCCACGGGTTCGTGTGGGACCGAGGGCGGCATCGGACCATCGACGCGCCCGGGGCGACGGGCACCACCCCCGAGGGCTACTCGGGCAGCGGCGCCTTCGACATCAACGACCGCGGCGAGATCGTCGGTGCCTATGTGGGCGAGGACGGGCACCTCCACGGCTACCTGTGGAAGCGGGGACGGTTCCGGACCATCGACGCCCCGGGTGCCACCGACACGGCGGCCTTCGGCATCAACGACCGCGGCCAGGTCACGGTCCAGGCCGAGTCGGCGGACGAGTCGTTCCCCGAGTTCCTGTGGGAGGAGGGCGCGTTCACGCGCATCCAGTTCCCGGGCTCCGTGGCCACCCTGGTGCACAAGATCGACGACCGGGGACAGGTCGTCGGCGTCTACCTCGACGATGCGGGCGACCAGCTCGGGTTCACGCTCAACCGGGGCCGCTATCACAGCATCGAGTTCCCGGGCACCACCGTGACCGGCGTGAACGCCAGCAACACGCGGGGCCAGATCGTCGGCTACATCGAGGAGGGCGACCCGGCCCAGCCGACGGTGCGCGGCGCCATCCTGCACCGGGGCCGGCTGACAACCTTCGATGCCCCCGGCCCCCCGGCGGGCCCCGCCGCGACGAGCGCCTACGACATCAACGACCGCGGTCAGATCGTCGGCGCCAAGCTTCCCGCCCCCGACGCCACCGCCGCCGCGACCGGCGTCGAGTCCCTGGCTCCGTCCCCGTGATCCGGCGGCTCAGCCGATCAGAGTCCGCTTCGGTCGGAGTATGCAGAATTCGTTGCCTTCGGGATCGGCCAGCACGGTCCAGGACTCGTCGCCGGTCTGGCCGATGTCCACGCGCCGGGCACCCAGGGCGAGGATGCGCCGGATCTCTGCCTCCCGCTCGTCGGGCCTGGTGTCGCCGCCCGGGTTGAGATCCAGGTGGACACGGTTCTTGACCACTTTCTCGTCGCCCGCGGGCATGAAGCAGATTCCGACCGGCGCGTCCACGTCGGCGCCGATGACGACTTCTCGTTCGCGCTCGGACAGGATCATCCAACCGAGGACCTCGCTCCAGAAGCGAGCCAACCCGGGTAGATCATGGGCGTCGATGACGATGTGGTGCAGCGACACGGTCATGGGAGAAGTGTGACCTCGGCGCAGGCGGGACGGACTAGAACATTCCGACGGTCTGCGTCCTATGAATCCCTCCTGGCTCGTCTTCACCGGGGTCGGCCTCGTCATCGCGGGATGCTCCATCGCCGCGGCCCGGCGGCCCGACATCGCGCCCTGGGAGATGCGCGTGTTCCGCGCCATCAACGGCTTGCCGGGGTGGCTGTACTGGGTGCTGTGGCCGCCGATGCAGCTCGGCAACCTGGTGGTCGGGACGCTGCTCGGGTTGGCCACCGCCTGGGTGACCGGGGAGGCGGCCGTGGCCGTGGGCGTGGTCCTGGCCATGGTCCTCAAGCTCGTGACCGAGCGCGTCGTCCGGCGGGAGATGCGGGACTACCTCGCGGTGCGCGAGCGGCCGGGCTCGAGCCAGCCGGGCGCCGTGCTGCGGGGCAAGGACGTGCCGGCGCACGGACCGAGCTTCCCGTCCGGGCACGTCATCCTGGTGGCCGCCATCGGGACCGTGGTCGCCCCGACGCTGCCGGGCGTGGTCATCGGCGGCCCGTTCCTGCTCACCGCGCTGGTCATGCTGGGTCGGGTCTACGTCGGCGCACACAACCCGCTCGACGTCACGGCCGGCTTCGGCGCGGGGCTCCTGCTCGGTGGGGTCATCGCCGCCTTCGTCGGCTGACGATCGTGTAGTTCTCGGAGGAGGGAACCAAACGGCCGCGTCGGGCGCCTACATCCGTGTGAACGCAGGACCCGCGGAGACCCCGGTGCGAACACAGGGCGATTCGACGTTCGACGACGTCTACCGGTCGCACTACGTGCGGCTGGTCGGGTTGGCGCGCCTGATGATCGGGGCGCTCGGCCCCGCCGAGGAGGTGGTGCAGGACGCCTTCGTCCAGCTCTACCGCAACTGGGAGTCGGTGAGCTATCCGCCCACCTACGTGCGCATCGCGGTCGTCAACGGCTGCCGCTCGCACGGCCGGCGGCGGGCCGTCGAGCGCCGGCGCCCGCTGCCCGAGCGGGAGGCGGTCGTGCTCGACACGACGGCCGTTGCCGTTCGGGGTGCGCTGGCGCGGCTGACCCCGCGCCAGCGGGCGGCTGTGGTGCTCCGCTACTTCGAGGACCTGCCGGAGCGGGAGATCGCCGAGGCCTTGGGGTGCCGGCCCGGGACGGTCAAGTCCCTGCTGTCCCGGGGCCTCGCAACGCTGAAGGGAGCGCTCGATGACTGACGTCGAGACCACGCTGCGCCGGGGACTGGAGACGCTGGCGGCCGAGACCGCGGCGACGGTCGAGCCGCCGCCGATCGGGTCGATCAAGGCGCGGGCCCGCGTTCGCGGCGCCGTTCCCGGCGGTGGCCGAGGGTCGCGATCGCGGTCGGGGCGACCGCCGTGGCGACCGCGGGGGCGGCGACGGCGGTCGGCGTGCTGCCCGAACAGGTCGAGAGAACGCTGGCCGAGTTCCGCGAGTGGGGCTTCCCGGCGGACGCCGGTGCCGAGCTCATGGCGTCGACCTCCGAGGGCGACCTGACGTACGAGATCTGGCGGGCCCCGCTGGACGGCGGAGGCCAGTGCGTCTCGCAGCTGGTGATCGGCCCGGGGTTCGACGAGGACTATCACGGCGGAGCGGCCTGCAGCGGGGAGGCCGGCCCGTCGCCGTCGCCGCGGCCGGTGGGCCGGATCGACGCCGGCTATCCGTCGAACGTGTTCGACAACTCGGCGGGAAGCGATCCCGAGTCGGCACCGATGCACTCGACGTCCTGGGGGCAGCTTCCGGTCGGCGCCACGAAGGCGGTGTTCGAGTTCGACGACGGCACGACGCTGACGGTGGACGCCCAGCGCGACGGCTACTTCGTCACCGCGTTCCCCGGGGTTCGGGACGGGGTCGCGATCGTCGAGATCCGGGCGGTCGATGACGCGGGCACCGTCCTTGTCGCGGACCCGGTGTCGCCCCTGTGAGCGAACTCCGACCAGGCGATTGGGGACCGTTGGTTGGTCAGCCCGCGTCAGGGGGTTGGTTGCGGTGTCGCCCCGTTCGCCAAGAGGTGCTCGACGGCACGCTGCCTTCCTTGCTCGGCCGCCCAGTGAACGGCCGGCGCACCGTCGACCTCGGCATCGATCGGGGTGCCGGCAGCGAGCAGTTGATCGATGACGTCCAAGCGTTCGTTCACCGCCGCTGCCCGCAAGGCGCATGCTCGGTCGAACGCCGACAGATCAGCGATCGACCACCCGGACAGGTCCCCTGCACCGGCCGCTTCGATGACCGAGCCGACCCTCGCTCCCGCCGCGATCAGCGCGTCGACGACTTCGGGGTGGCCGAAGGCCGCAGCCAGTCGCAGCGCAGTGTCGGGTGGCGAGTCTGTGAGCTCGACGTCGGCCCCGGCGTCGAGCAGGGTTCGTACGACATCAGCGTCACCGTGGCTGGCGGCGCAGATGAGGGGACTGCCGTTCTTTGTCTCGTCGTCCTTGTCAGCGCCTGCGTCGATCAGAACTCGGGCCAGGTCGCCCGTGCGGTCGTGGTCCGCGTAGCCGTAGAAGCGGGCCATGCCAACGTAGGTCAACGGTGAGGTCGGCTCGATGTCAGGCGCCTCGATGAGCGTCGTGGTCAACGATCGATCGGCGGCCAGCAGCTTTCTGGCGGCCGAGATGTCGCCCTGATCGAATGCCGTGCGCAGCTCTGTCATCGACATGCAAGCCAGTCAAGCATTGTCGGCCGTTGGCCAGACGCTCTCGAAGTCGGTCCTGATTCAGGCTCGACGGGCTCAGTAGTCGCCCTTGATCACGAAGTACGAGCCACGGATCGTCCCAGCCAGCTTCGACTTCTGTCTCGCGAACTTGAAGGAGCCGAGCTCGGCCGGGACCTCCATCCCTTCAGAGAGCTTGAACCCGACCGCTCGCTTCTTCGGCTCGTCGAGCAGCACGTTGATCGACAGCCCGCTCTCGTAGAACACGTAGGCCCACCGGATGTTCTCGACCTCGAAGGTCGTCGCCTCGAGCGGGGGCGACGCGATGACGATGTCGCGCTCCTCCTTGAGGATGCGGTGCACCCAGTCGATGGTCTTCTTCGCCTTGGCGGCCGGTTCGACCATGAAGACGTGGTCGTACTTGTTCTTGAAGTAGCGAGCCTCGTTCGCCCGCAGGCCAGCCAGTGCCACCGCCACCGGCGACGACTCCAGGCCGACGGTGGAGACGTTGACGAAGTCCACTGCGTAGCTCATATCGCGCTCCCGGTACGTCGCAGGCGGTGCCCGTCGACGGATCGCAACCTATCCCCGATCGTGCAGCGGGGATGCCATGACGGCCTCCAGCGCAGGCAGTTCAGCATGCCGCCGTTGCATCACCATGTCTGGATGATTCGCCGGCGCGTGGCGGGATCGTGGTGCGGTCAGCACTGGCCAGGCCGCACCGACGAGTGCGCACCGTGCGACCTGGGCGGCCGGCGGCGCGCAGGATGCGGTGGTGGTGGCTCATGGTTGGCCGCCGCGACGTAGTCGGGCGCACAGAGATCGTTGTTCCGCCGCTCTACCAGCCCGGATCAGTCTTCCACCGGCCCCGGCCCCGTCCCCGTCGACTCGGCGTCGCGGCGGGCCTGGCGCTCGACCTCTGTCCGTGTGCGGTTCGCCCGCGCGACCGAATCCTCGAACAACCTGTCGCCGCGGGTGCCCCCGGACCGCACGATGAGATACGCGATCGATCCGAGGAACGGGAAGATGACTACCGCCACCAACCAGCCCACCTTGGCCCATCCGGACAGCTCGTGGTCGCGGAACAGGTCGCGTACGACGAAGATGACCAGGCCGACGAACAGCACCAGCCCGGCGATGAAGAGCGTCGTCCAGATCAGATCGAACAACCCCACATCGGCAAGGACCATGGTGTCCTCCTCTGACACGGTTCCGTTCGTGTCTCTGGGGTCGACCGTGGACTTTCATCGTCGCGAAAGCTCCACCCCGTTCGGGTGAACTCGGGCCCGAAGAACCGACGCTGGTCTCGACTTTCACCCGGCCGGAAATCGCGACGTGCGGACAACCAGGCAGTACGAACCTACGTTCCGCTGCCGCAAGTACCTGCCCGAGAGGCGACCGCGATGGAACAATGCGGCCCATGCCGCACAAGCGCGGCAACGTGCTCTCGCGAGCCTGCGGTCTGGACGGCAAGACCATGGACCAGGCGCAACGCGCCTCCGCGCTGCCGTTCACCTCGGCAGCCCTGAGCGACGACCTGATCCTCCTGCATCCCCGGCGCCATGGGCACCCGCTGCGGCGAAGCCGAGGCCCTGCTCGACGACGACCGCCGGGCCGACAAGTGAATCGACCAGGTGACGGCGGACCAGTAGGACCTCGTCAGCATCGAGCACACTCTGCACCAGGTGCTCAATGCTTAGGACTGTGAGGCGCGTGCGATGACCGGCCGGCTCTCCCGCACGGTGCTGGCCGTGGCCCGCATCATCCGGCTCGTCGCGCTCACACTGCTGGTGACGCCCGTGCTGCTGGTGCGCAACCTGTTCGGGCCGCACACCGGCCCGCGGACGCTGCGCTGGTACTTCGAGACCTGCGGGGGCGGGTACGTGAAGATCGGCCAGCTGTTGGCCACCCGGTACGACCTGCTGCGCGTCGGGTACACCGACGAGCTCGGGCGGCTGCTCGACTCGCTGCGTCCGGTGCCAACCCCGAAGATCACCCGCGAGATCGAGCGGGGGCTGGGGCAGCCGCTCGACGAGCTGTTCGCGTCGTTCGAGGCGCAGCCGCTGGCCACCGCCTCGCTGGCCCAGGTGCACGGGGCGGTGCTACCCGACGGCGACGAGGTGGTCGTCAAGGTGCTCAAGCCGGGGATCGGCGACCGGGTCCGCGTCGACCTGCGGTTCCTGCGGCTCAGCGCCCGGGTGCTCGACCTGCTACCTCTGCTGCGGGGCACCGACGTGAGCGGCCTGGTCGACGACCTCTCCCGCACCGTGGTGGACGAGCTCGACCTGGGCCGGGAAGCGATGTACACCGCCTACCTCCACGAGCTGATGGCCGCCGACCCCATCGCCCACTACGCGCCGCGGGTGTACCGCCCGCGCTCCAGCCGGAACGTGCTCACCCAGGAGCGCATCCGGGGCGTGACCGTGCGGGAGATGCTCTCCGCCACCACCAACGGCAACAGCGGTGCCCTCGCGGCGTGGGCCGCCCGGGGGATCACCCCCCAGCGCACCGCGGTGATCCTCCTGCGGTCGGTGCTCGAGCAGACCATGCGCTACCGGTCGTTCAACGCCGACCCGCATCCGTCGAACCTGATCGTCAGCGACGGTGGCACCCTCAACTGGGTCGACTTCGGGGCCGTGGGGTGGCTCGACGAGCGTCAGTGGGACCTCCAGTTCCGGCTGAGGGACGCCATCGCCCACGAGCAGATCCACGGCGCCTACCTCGCCCTGCTGGAGGCGATGGAGCCGCTGCCGTACCGGAACCTGCGCCCGTTCGAGCAGGAGATCAAGCGGATCCTGAGCGACTACCTGATCGCCTCGCGCGATCCCGAGCGCGCCGCTCAGCGAGAAGAGCACGGGCGCGTTCCTGCTCAAGACGCTGGCCACGCTTCGTCGCAACCGCCTGCCCATGACGTCGAGCACCGTGCAGCTGTACCGGACGATCCTGGTGGCCGACATCGTGATGCTGGGCCTCTATCCCACCATCGACTGGCGCGGCCATCTCCGCAAGTTCCTGCGTGACCTGTCCGCCGACCTGGTGCGGCGCTCGGCCCTGGACCCGGTCACCTCGCCGTACACGTGGTACCGGCTCGCCCGGGCGCCCATGGCGGCGACGGAGACGATGGAGTGGGTCATGCGCAGGCTGCCCGACATCGGGCGCCAGACGCTGCGCACGCTGTCGGCGGGTGAGCGCCTGATCCCCTACGTGCTGCGGCTGCTCCGCCGCCTCTCGGTGGTGGGGATCGTCGGCGCCCTGGGGCTGGCTCTGGTCGACCCCCACTTCTCCCAAGAGAGCGCGTTCGGCCGGTTCCTGACGCGCATCGCCGACAACCCTTGGCCCGCGGTCGGTATCGGGGTGTTCGCCGTGCTGGTGCTCGGCAACCTGATCCGCAACATGGAGGGCGACGTCGCCCGGGGGGACTAGGCCTTGGCTTTGCTCCCGGCCGGCGCCGCCCCGGCGGCGCGGAGGCGATCCGCCACCAGGTCCGCGAGGCGTTCGTAGTCGAGGTCGCCGTCGGTCGCGGCCGACTCGGACGCCGATGCCGCCCGAAGGCTCAGCCCGTCGGACATCTGGCGGACCATGGTGGCCAGCTCGTCGAGCAGCCGGGCGTTGGCCCGGATCACCCCGGCGACCGACCGCCCCATCAGGTCGGGGAACCGGTTGGTCCCCTCCAGCTCGTGCGAGAAGGCCTGAGACGCCTCGGTGAAGCCGTCCACTACTCCTCGCGTGAGCTTCGTGGCGACGTCCTCGTCGAGGCTCGTCGCGTACCGCTCTCGGATCAGCTCGTCGTCAGGCTCTGGGTTGGTGGACATGGGCGACCCCCTTCCGCCTGTGGTCGCAGGCTACTCCGCACCCCGCCGGAGCGTCATCGCCCCTTTGGGATGTCCAGGCCGGCCGATGGGGAAGACCGTGAGAGCGACGCGCGGGGCGCATGACTGCCGATCCGCGCCCCATCTATTCAGAACCGCCAACGCGTTGAACCCGGCGTCTCTTCGGCGGTACCGACTGCGGTCGCGGTGCGCGGCTTGACCTCGTAGACGAACCACGGCGGCGGTCCGAGCGTCGGCGCGTTGAACGGTGCGGTGATGCCGGTTCCCGAGTCGTCGGGCTGCGCGGGCCATCCGCTCTTCGCCCACAACGCCGCGATCTCGGCCACGATCGTCGGGTCGGTCACGCGGCGGGCTTCGCCGGAGACCATCACGTCGAAGCCTTTCGTGGCGACACTGATCGTGCAGCGCGGGTCGCGTGCAACGTTCTTCGCCTTGCGGGTGCGTTCGCCGGTCTGGAACCAGCATGAGCCCGCGTGCCAGAGCGCGCCCACACTCGTCACGTGCGGGCTTCCGTCGGCGTTCAGGGTCGTCAGCCAGAACGTCGAGCGGTTCGGCGAGCGCGGGTCGTCGTGCGTCAGGAGGTCGGCGAGCTGCGTTTCAACTTGGGACCACTCGAGCGTGGGCAGCCCATCGACCTCACCAAGGTTTGTCGTTGTTTTCATAGTTCTTGAGACTCCACCCCTACCCGAAACTCATCGCGAGCCTGTCAGCGCGTCCCATCGCTCTGTTGGAGTCATACCCAACATGCGGGTCTCAGCTACAACAAGCTTTCCGGTGCGCGACACGTGCTGGCCGGCTGGGCCTCTCGTGACCGGGTCAGAAGAGTGTGAGGTCGACCTCCTGGCCGGCGAGCACGGCGCCCACCTTGGTGAATGTGTCGGCCTTCATGGTGAAGTGCTGGGTGAGCACGTGGGCGTCGCGCAGCCGCCGCTGCAACGGGTTGCTGGTGTAGATCGAGCTCGAGCCGCCGGCCTGATAGGCCGTGTTGACGACTGCGGCCGCGGTCCTCGTCGCCCAGGTCGTGGTGCCACGCACGTGGGCGCGGTCCTCGGGTGTGAGCGGCGACCCGGCCTGGGCCTTGGCCCAGACGATGTCGGCTTCGGCGCGCAGCGCCGTCCGGGCCGTGCGCAGCTGCGTCTCGGCCTCGCCGAACTGGTTCTGGAACAGCGGGTTCGACGCCAGCGGGCCTTCGGCGAAGGCCGGGGTCTTGTCGATGGCGAGCGCGAGGATCTCGTCCAGGGCCCCTCGGGCCACGCCGATGGTGACGCTCGCGATCTGGATGGCGGCCCTGGTCACCTCGGGGATCCGCAGCGGTGGCACGTCGACCGACGGATCGCTGCCGAAGACGACGAAGCTGAGCTCGTCGGGGACGAACGCCCCGTTGGCCACGACGTCATGGCTGCCGGTGCCGCACAGCCCGGACACCGACCAGGTGTCCTTGACTTCGACGTCGCTCGGGGGGAGCACCATCATGCGGACCGGCGGTTCCCGGCCGTCGTCGACCACGCAGTGGCCGATGAACCAGTGGGCGTGCTGGCAGCCGCTGGCGAACGCCCACTGCCCGGTCACCCGATAGCCGCCCTCGACGGGGGTGGCGACGCCCGTCGGGTTGGACACGGCGGCCACGATCACGTCAGGGCCGGCGGCGTAGAGCGCGTCGAAGCTGGCGCGGGGAAGCATCCTGAACAGGACGGGACCGACCGACCCGATCATCACCGTCCAGGCCACCGAGGCATCCGCGCGGGCCAGCTCCTCGAGGACCTGCATCTGAGCGGGCAGGTCCAGCTGGGCGCCGCCGTGGCTGCGGGGCACCAGCATCCGGAAGCAGCCCGCGGCGAGCAGTTCGTCCACCAGGTCGGGGGGTAGGCGCCGGGCTCGCTCGATCTCCTCGGCCCGGGCCGCGATGGACGGGGACAGGGCCTTCACCGCGTCGAGGATCGGCTCGGTGGTCGTTGCCGGCATCGTCACTCTCCTTCTCCTGCTGTGTGGCGCGCCCTCGGCTGGAACCGGCCGGCGCCGGACGCCATCCCAGAACGGTTCGGACCGTTGCATCTGCGTCATCGGGGCCACGATGCGGGCAATCGGCCGTCTCGGTCTTGAACGAATTTCACCCGGGTCGGGGGGCAGGTCGGAGCACCCAGGTCACTGGGCCGCGACGTCGGTGCGGTCGTCTGGTCCCGTAGCCTCGTGATCGTGGCCCAGAAACCCGCACCCCAGGGCCGGGAACGGGTGACGGCCGACCCTGAGCGCACGCCGTCGGCCCGGTTCCCGGCGGATGCTCGCCTGCGGTCGTGGGTCGTCGGCGACTACGGGGGGTTCGACGAGGCCTCGTTGCCACACGCCCCCGTCATCCGTCCCCGCCACGTTGGTGACCCCGCTGGCGCGTGTACGTGAGCTGCTCGCCACTGCGTCCCCCGGCGCTGGTCATGGGTCCGAGCGGCACCTACACCCGTGCCGAGGGACCGTGCGACACCCGCCGTCATGGTGCGCCTGGCCCCTCTCGGCGCCTACAAGCTGCTGGGGCCGGCCGTGTCGGAGATCGGCGGATCCATCGTCGGCCTCGAGGACATCGCCGGCGCCGACGCCCGCCGGCTCAGCGAACAGGTCCAATCCGCCCGGACCTGGGAGAAGCGCGGCCGGCTGCTCGACGACTTCCTCCTCGATCGCGCCACCCGCGGACCACAACCGTCACCCGAGGTGACCCACGCGTGGCACCTGCTGATGCGCTCCAGCGGGAGAAGCCCGATCAGCGAGATCGCCCGCCAGGTCGGGTGGAGCCACAAGCACCTCATCACCAGGTTCAAACAGCAGATCGGGGTGGCCCCCCACCTGGCGGCCCGGCTCCTGCGCCTGTCCACGGTGTGGCGACACCTCAACGACGAGCAGAGCTGGGCCCGCATCGCCGCCGAATGCGGCTACGCCGACCAGGCCCACCTGACCCGCGAGTTCCGCCGCTTCACCGGCACCACCCCAGGCGCCCTCATCACCGCCTGATCACAGCCTGGCCGTGGCCGTTGTCAGGCGCTGTTGATGATGAGGTCGGCGGCGCGCCAGGCCAGCGCGGAGACCGGGCCGTTGAGGTTGCCGGAGACCATGATCGGCAGCACCGAGGCATCCACGACGCGCAGGTTCGTCACCCCGCGCACCCGCAACTGCGGGTCGACCACGTCGTCGTCGTTCGGCCCCATGGCGCAGGTGCCGATGGCGTGGTAGCCACACCCGCCCATGTCCAGCCCGGCGTCGATGATCTCCTCGTCGCCTTGCACTCCCTCCCCGGGAGTCGTTTCGTGCTCGATCCGCTGGGCGAGCGGCTCGGTGGCGAACAGGCGGCGCATGGCGCGGAAGAGCGTCCACCGCCGTGGTGCGGTCGTGGTCGGTGGCGAGGTAGTTGGCGTCGATGTCCAGCGGCGCGTCGGGATCCGCCGAGGTGATGTGGATGCTGCCCTCGCTGTCGGGCCGCAGGATGTAGCCGATGCACATCATGCCCGGCTCCTGCTCCATCTGGAGCGGCTCCTGCCGGGTTCGAGCGGCAGCAACGAGAACGGCGCGACCTGGATCTGGGCGTCGGGGCGGTCGAGCTCCGGGCGGGTCTTGAAGAACCCGACGATGTCGAACGCCGGGCGTCGCCAGCGGCCCTCGCCGGGTCGTCTCGGTACTGCAGCTCCGCCGCCTCCTGCCGGCTCGGTGCTGAGCAGCTTGTTGTACCCGAGGTCGTCCGCGAGCCGGAACTGCAGCATGAACACGCGGTGCTCGCGCAGCCGGGCGCCGACGTTCGGGCTGTCCACCACGACGTCGACGCCGGCGGACCGCAGCGTGTCGGCGGGACCGATGCCGGAGAGCTGGAGGATCTTGGGCGTGGCGATGCTGCCCGTCGCGAGGATCACCTCGCGGGCGGCGAGGGATCGACGGCCTGTCCGTTCTGGCGCCCCCGCACGCCGACCGCTCGGCGGCCGTCGAGCAGCACCCGATCGACGACCGTGTGCAGGGCGACGGTCAGGTTGGGACGGTCCATGACCGGGTGCAGGAACGCGTCGGCCGCGCTGACCCGGCGCCTCGCGGATCGTCGCCATCGTGTAGCCGATGCGCTCCTCGTCGGTCTCGTTGAGGTCCCGCATCCGCGCGCCAGCCGAGCTCGGTGCCGGCGGTGATCACGTCTTCGAGCAGCGGGTCGGCCCCGTCGACGGTCGAGACGTGCAGCGGGCCGCCCGCGCCGCGGAGGTCGGAGGCGCCGAGCTCGTTGTCCTCGATCGTCTTGAAGGCCGGCAGCATGTCGTCCCAGCCCCAGCCCGGGTTGCCGAGGCGCTCGAGCGCGTCGTAGTCCGCGCGCTGGCCGCGGTTGTAGACCATGCCGTTGACCGAGCTCGACCCGCCGAGCGTCTTGCCCCGCACCCAGTACTCGACCTGCTGCGACGGCCCGAACGGGCGGGTGGGGTAGTGCCACGCGGTGGCCGGGTCGCCCAGCAGCTCGGCGAACCCCCTGGGCATGGCGATGAGCGGGTTGGTGTCCTCGTCGCCGGCCTCGACCAGCAGCACGTCGACGCCGGGGTCCGCGGAGAGGCGGTTGGCGAGCACACACCCCGCCGGTCCCGCGCCGACGATGACGTAGTCGAACGGCGTCACGAAGACTTCCTCCGTCGACCGGGCCTGGACCGTTGAGTGAGGCCCTGGTGCCCGTTGTAGGTCGTGCGGCCACCCGTCTCGACGGCCAGTGCCGGACGGGACCCGAGGAGTGCACGCCACGAGCCGCAGTGGCATCGCTGGTAGCGCACCACACCTTCGCTGGTGGGGTGACGTGACCGGGTCTGCCAAGCGTGTTCGTGGAAGGAACGGGTCGCGGGGACCTGGAGCTCATGCATCGCGCCCCCAGGGGGGCGAGACAGTAGGTCGGCCACTCGGCCCGGGGTGACCGAAGTAGGGGGCAGCACCGCCGCCGCGAGGGTGTGTCGCGTCTTGCCCATGTGGTCTCGCTCCTTGGTAGGAGTCGCCGGGGGCCCTTCAGGGTCGAACCGGCCGGCGGCCGGCGACGCCTACCCGCAGAACGGCCCCGGCCGCTGTGTCTGTGCCGTGGGGCCCACGATGCGGGCAACGAGCAGTCGCGGTATTGAACGGATTTCACCTGGGTCGGGGTGCAGGTCGACGCCGTCAGGTCGTAGGGGGGCGATGCCGGTGGGACCGTGGGGCTCCCTAGCCTGGTGGTCGTGGGTCGCCCGTGACCACGAGGGGTTCGACGAGACGTCGTTCCCGCACGGCGACTTGGTGGACCCCGCCAGGTTGGTGACACAGCTGGCCGTGAAGGTGACGGACCAGCGGTGGCATCCCCCGGTGCTCGTCAACGGCCCGAGCACCACCTACACCCGCATCCAGGGGCCGTGGGCACCCGCCATCGCGGTGCACCTGGCCCCCCTCGGCGCCTACAGGCTGCTGGGGCCGGCCCTGTCGGAGCTGGGCGGATCGTTTCTCGTCGCGGTCGAGGACATCGTCGGCGCCGCCGCCCGCCGGCTCAGCGAGCAGGTCCTGTCCGCCCGGACCTGGGTCGAGCGCGGCCGGCTGCTCGACGCCTTCCTGCTCGATCGCGCCACGCACGGACCCCAACCGTCGCCCGAGGTGACCCAGGCGTGGCACCTGCTCGTGCGCTCCGGCGGCAAGACCACGATCAGCGGCATCGCTCGCCAGGTCGGGTGGAGCCACAAGCACCTCATCACCAGGTTCAAACAGCAGGTCGGCGTGGCCCCCCAAATGGCGGCCCGGCTCCTGCGCCTCTCCACGGTGTGGCAGCACATCGACCACGACCAGACCTGGGCCCGCATCGCCGCCGAGTCCGGCTACGCCGACCAGGCCCACCTCATCCGCGAGTTCCGCCACTTCACCGGCACCACCCCAGCCGCGCTCACCACCACCTGACCACAACACGACCGCGACAAGGTGAGCCACGTTCGAGACCGGACCCAGGCCGCCCCGCACGCTTGATACCGGAGGAACGCACCGGCGGTCGCCCGATCGGCCGATCGGCACGCCAGCCCGGCGTAGGTCGAGGCCACGAACACGGAGGCGGCGCCGTTGGCGCCGAGGCGGATCTCGCAGGTGTCGTGGCGGGTGTTGTCAGGCGACGATGGTGGTGGCTGAGCGTGTCCTTGAGAACGGGATCGGTGATGCCGCAGGCGGCGAGCACGTCGACTGGTCGTGCTACGGCTGCGTTAACCGAGGCGTGGGCGGCCGGCGTGTGGGAGCGTCCCGGCCGTGCTCGCTGCCGCGGCCGACGTTGTGGGTCCAGGCCATCCCATTCCAGAAGCGAACCTCATGCTGCCGCGGCGATGGGTCGGGATACCAGCCGGGCGGGGTACCGGGTGATAGGGGCGGCAGGGGGTCGATCGCCCGGCGGACGATCGCTGCGAAGCCTCTGTCGGCGCTGATGATGTTGACGAGGTGCCAGCCTTCGACGTCGAGGTCGTTGACCGTGGCGATCATGTCCTTGTTGCCTTGGAAGATCGCGTACTCCCACGCCTCGACTCCGGCGCCCTGATCCGTATAGGTGCCCGCCATCGCGTTCGATGCTAGATCTGTGTTCAGGTCGCGGAGGACCACACCACGGCGATCAGGCCCCAGACGGTGGCAGGCCTGCGATTGTGGTGGTGGGCCGACGTCGGGTTGACAGCCCCGCAAGTCTCACCGGTCGTGTCGCCAGCCGGCATCCACGTGACCGGTGGCTGCGCGCTGAGCACGTTCGACCCGGGGGCCGGGGGCCGCGGTGGACCCGCTTCGTTGGACGTCGCCGGCTTCGGCTGCACTGCGGGGCAGCCGGTCGTGGTTGACACGCCTGACGGGCCGAGGATCGTGAGCAGCAGGCTCGACGTGCCCCGAGCGGCCACATTCTGGACGGAGGCGCTGGGCTACGTGCCCCGGGACGACATCGAGGTCAGCTGGGCGATAGGACGTGCATGTCGATCGCGGCGACAGCTGCGATGTCAATCACAGCTCCACCGTCCCGAGCTCGTCCTGGAGTGCCGCGCCCCAGGCGAGCAGGTCCCAGTCCGCGTGGGGGCGGCCGATCAGCGACACGCTTACCGGCAGCCCGCTCCGCGACCCGACGCCCGAAGGGAGGCAGACGACCGGGAAGCCTGTCCAGTCCCAGTAGTGGGTCAGGGACAGGTCGTCGAGGTCGCCGAACGTGTCGTCGTAGCCGTATCCGCGCATGGGCGCGACGATCGGCAGGGTCGGCTCGACGACCGCGTCGATCCCGTGCTCATCGAGCCAGTCGCACCAGGCGGCGGTGTCTTCGGCGCGCCCGACCTGTCCGGCGACGTACTCCTCGGCCGTCATCGCACGACGTTCGGCGTGCTCGAGCCGGGCGCGAATCGCAGGGCGGTATTCGCTGCGCCGCTCGGCGAAGCGGCGGTGGAAGACCAACATCTCCGTGAGCATGAGCTCGAAGAAGTCGGAGAGCACCTCGAGCCGGGCCGCGGGCGGAGACGGCTCCACGCGTTCCCCGGGAAGCGCCGCGAGCGCCCGTTCGAACCCGTCGGCGACGTCCGAGTCGAGGTCGGCGATCCGGGGTGAGACGGCGTACCGGCGGAGCACCCGGCGATTCCGGGGGCGCTCGACACCTGCGAGTGCGGCCAGCAGCGGCTCGCAGTCGCGCACGGCACGGGTCATCGGCCCGAGATGGTCGAAGGTCGGCGCCAGCGGCACGATCCCGCGGAGCGAGATGAGCCCGCGCGTCGGCTTGATCGTCGACGTCCCGCACTCCGCCGAGGGGATGCGCAGCGAGCCCGCGGTGTCGGTGCCGGTCGCCGCCGGCACCTGGCTCGACGCGAGCGCCGCGCCGGAGCCGCCGCTCGAGCCGCCCGCCGAGCGCTCGAGCGACCAGGGGTTGCCGACCTGGTCGGTGGTGCCGCCGCAGGCGAACTCGTGCGTGTGCAGGTGGCCGAGCAGGACCATCCCCTCCTGCGAGAGGCACGCCCAGGCGTCGCAGTCCCGGTCGGCCACCTCGTCGAGCACCCGGCTCGAGGCGGTGAGCGGCTTCCCGGCGACGGCGTAGAGGTCTTTGAGGCCGATCGGGATCCCACAGAGCTCGGGCGCGTCGCCCGCCGCGAGCCGCTCGTCAGCACGGTCGGCCGCGGCGATCGCGTCTTCCTCGTAGACCCGCACCCACGCGTTAACCGAGCCCGGGTCGCCGTCGTGGCTGTGTGTCCCGTCGCGCGCACGGATGCGGTCGAGACATGCCTCGGTTAGCTCCCGCGAGGACAGCGCTCGCCGCGCGAGCGCCTCGGCCGCGTCCTCCACGCCGAGGTCGGCCGCGTCGGTCACGCACGCGATCATCTCACGCGGAGGCTGGACGGGGTCACGTCATCCCGGTGCTCTGCCCGCCGTTGACCGGGGTCGACCCGACCATGTACTGCAACCCGAGCGGGCGGCTCCGCCAAGGGCCACCGGTCGATCCGGCCAGCGGCATCCCCTTGGGCCAGATCTCCGTGGAGGAGTGACCCCCCCTGCGGCGAGCTCGACCCCCGGGTCCGCGTCGACGGTGACAACGTCGTCGTGCGGAAGACGGCAACCGATGGCTTCTTCCGCACCGAACTGGCCGAGCAACTCGCCGACCTCGATGTCGACACGATCATCGTGACCGGTACCGGCACAGACTTCTGCGTAGCCATGACACGTCCGCTCGCGCCTTGGCTCGTTCGGATGCGCGCGGCCGAGGACGGCGCCCTCTGGGCGCCGCCCGCAGGGCAGGCGCCGGCACTGCCGGCGCCTACTTGATGATGTAGAGCGCCCACCGGCAGCGCCGCGTACGTCGATGAGGCCCCGGCCTCGCTCGTCTTCACCGGCCCGAAGGGCGCTGCGATGCGGCGGGGCAAGGTCCGCAAGGCCCTTCGCTGGACCGATGCCCTGGCGGCCGCTGGCCTGCCTGGGGTCCGGCTGCACGATCTGCGGCACGCCGGCAACACGCTGGCGGCCCGCAGCGGCGTGAGCACACGGGACCTCATGGCCCGGATGGGTCACGACTCGGTGCGGGCGGCTCTCATCTATCAGCACGCGACGTCGGAGGCCGACGCGAGGATCGTCGCCGCTCTTAACGACGAGCTCGCCGGCATGCCGGCGGCGGCGAGCAATCGCCCGGCGCCGTTGCCCGACACCGGGACGACAACGACGCATGATCGGCTCGAATGTGGCGCTCGGTCGAGAGCGTGAGAGCCGCTCTACCAGGGGATACGCCGCAGAGCGGGTGACGGGGATCGAACCCGCATAGCCAGCTTGGAAGGCTGGAGCTCTGCCATTGAGCTACACCCGCAGGACTCCACAGTGTGCGCAGACGGCGGGGGGCGGCGCCATCCGGGCGCGGGCCCCCGCCGGCGTGCGGGTGTCGTGCGGTTACGGGTTGATGCCGCCGCCGCCCGGGTCGGTCCAGCCCGGGGGGATGTCGTTGGTGGTGGTCGTCGTGTCGGGGACCGTCGTGGTCGTCGTGTCCGGGGGCGGCGGGGTCGTGGGCGTGGTGTCCGGGGGTGTCGGGTCGTCGGTCGACGGGGGGCCGCCCGGCGTGGTCGGGGTCGTCGGCGGGCGGGTCGTGGGGGTGGTCGGGGTCGTCGGCGGGACGCCCGGCGTCGGCGGCACGAGCGGGCCCGGGTCGAGGGGCGGCGGCGCCGGCTCGGTGCCGAGCGCCGGCAGCGGGACCGCCCGCGGCGCCGTGGTCGTCGTCGGCAGTCTGGTGCCCGGTGCCGCGGAGCGCGGCGGCCGCGGGCCCGGGACCGTGGCCAGTGCCACCAGCCGGGAGTCGGCCGACCGCTCGCAGTTGACGCCCTCGGGCAGCAGCCCGCCGCTGAACCATTTCAGCGCCCGCACGAAGTCGGCGCAGCGCTCCATGTCCTCCCGGACCGTGGGCCGGAAGCCGATGGCGATGTTGACCGCCGCCATGTCCAGCCGGTCGGCGGCGTAGTTGATGTCCCTCGCCACCGTCCAGTACCAGGCGGCCAGCAGGGCGCTCGTCGCCGGCTGGGCGGCCAGGTCGGGCGCGGCGACCAGGTCGACGCCCAGGTCCTCGCCGGCCGAGCGGTAGTTGAACACGCCGGTGAGCTGGATGAAGCCCCGGCCCCGGTACGGGGACGGGTTGGTCGCCTCGACGGCGTCGGCCCGCAGGGCGCTCTCGTGGCGCAGCGTGGCCAGGAACGCCGCCTTGCGGGCGGGCGTGACCGCCCCGGCCCGCAGGAGCGCCTCGTTCAGCACCGGGAGCTGGCCGGCGATCGTCGCCTCGGTGGCGGGATCGCCGAGCGGCCCGAAGATCGCCCGCAGGTCGTCGAGCGTGACCACGTCGAGGCCGTTCCAGTCGCCGACCAGCGGGACCAGGTCGGTCGCCGGCTGGTCGCCGGTCACGAACGTCCGCGCCCCGGTGGCGGGGTCGAGCGGATCGGCCCCGCCGAGCACGAACGTCGACGTGCTCCGCTGGTACACCCCGAGGGCGTCGCGGCCGTCGCCGTCCCAGTCGCCGGTGACGGGCAGCTCGGCCGCCCCCACGGTCCCGAACGCGACGGGCGGCAGCTCGGCGCCGATCTCGTCCCGCAGCCGGAAGGTGGCGTCGGCGGTCCGGTACACGCCGACGGCGTCGCGGCCGTCGCCGTCCCAATCGCCCACGACCGGCACGGCGTCGGTGGCGCCCGGGGGCCCGAACGCGAGGGTCGCCATCGCGGCGCCGGTGTCGTCGAGCAGCACGAACGTGCCGTCCGCGACCCGGTAGAGGCCGACAGTGTCGCGGCCGTCACCGTTCCAGTCGCCCGCCACCGGCACGGCGCCGGGGTCGCCGGGCGTGCCGAGCGTCAGGGGCGCCAGCACGCCGCCGGCGTCGTCCCGCAGGGCGAAGGTGGCGTCGGTGCGCCGGTAGAGGCCGACGGTGTCGCGGCCGTCGCCGTTCCAGTCGCCCGCGACCACCTGGGCGCTCTCCTCGGGGGCCTGGCCGTAGACGAAGGCCGGCAGCGCCGAGCCGCCCTCCACCCGCAGCTCGGCCGTGGCCTGCGAGCGCCGGTACAGCCCGAGGGCGTCGGCGCCGCCGCCGATCTCGCCCGGCGCCCAGCGGGACAGGTGGTCGTAGGGGTTCTCGGTGCACGGCTCGGCGCTGTCGAGGGCGCCGCACCGGTTGACCTGGAAGTGGACGTGGGGCGGCGTGGTCCGGGCGTTGCCGGTGTGGCCGACGCGGCCCAGCATCTGGCCCCGACCGACCCGCTGCCCGACGGCGACGTAGTTGGCCGAGTTGTGGGCGTAGTAGTAGGCCACGCCCGAGTCGCCCCGCAGCCAGACGCTCAGCCCGCCGTTGCCGTCGTCGACGTTGTCGACCGCGGCGACGATGCCGGACTCGACGGCGACGATCGGCGTGCCCTCGGTGGCGAACACGTCGGTGCCCTTGTGCTGGCGGGCGCAGCCGTCCCGGCACGCGTGCCAGTCGTTGCCGAACGACACCTGATGGGGCGCCGGCACCGGCATGGCGTTGCCCGGCGGCACGTCGGCGAGGACGGGCGCCGCCGGCTGGGACTGCGCCGGCCGCGGCTGCGGCTCGGCGCCGGCCGCCGGCGTCACGACCGAGGCGCTGAGCCCGGCGAGGGCCAGGCCCGTGACCAGGGTGTGGATGCGGGGGCGGAGCGTCATGGGAGAGATGGCACCTCGCATGCGATCAGTAGGTGGAGGGGAGCAGCCGGGCCGCACTCTCGAGGAACAGGAAGCCGAACGTGAACAGGAGCGGAGCGGTGATGAGCCACGCCGACCATCGCCGCCAGCGGGCGGTCAGCACCTTCGCCAGGATCCACACCGCCGCTAGCAACTGGAAGTAGATCACAGCCGGCGTCCACGCCGTCGTGTCTCTGAACACACCCAGCTCATCGGTGGCGATGGCGGGGTTCCGCCCGATGCAGCAGCTCGTCGTCGGCGACCGCAGCGGTGAACGTCTTGGTGATCGAGGCTCGGGGATCCTTCTCCGGTTATGTCGCAACGTAGGGTGCCGGCGCGCTCTCCTCGCCCGCGGCAGCGCCGAGGCCGATCAGCGTTGCAGGGCCGCGAACTGCTGCTCGGCGCGGTCCGCCAGGACGCCCGCGATGGCGAGGGAGGCCGTGGCGGCGGGGGAGGGGGCGTTGCGGACCGTGAGGGCGCGGTCGTCGCCGCCGAGGCGGAAGTCGTCGACCAGGGTGCCGTCGGGGTCGACCGCCTGGGCCCGGACGCCGGAGGGGCCGAAGCTCAGGTCCTGGGCCCGCAGGGCCGGGACGTAGCGGCGCAGCGCCCGGAGGAACGAGCGCTTGGAGACGTCGCGCCACATCTCGGCGGCGCCCGTGCGCCAGTAGCGGGCCGCCAGGCGGCGGAAGCCGGGCTCGCCCAGGACGCCCGCCAGCTCGCCGGGGCGGACGTCGCGGCGGCGGTAGCCCTCGCGGGCGAAGGCCAGCACCGCGTTGGGGCCGGCCAGGACCTCGCCGTCGATGCGCTTGGTCAGGTGCACGCCGAGGAACGGGAACCGAGGGTCCGGGACCGGGTAGATCAGGCCGCGGACCAGAGCCTTGGCGTCCCCGACCAGCGTGTAGTAGTCGCCCCGGAACGGGACGATGCGCTCGGGTCCCTCGTCGCCCAGCTCCCGGGCCAGGGCGTCCGCGTGCAGCCCCGCGCAGGCGATCACGTGGCCCGCCACCACCTCGCCCGCCGGGGTCGCGAGCACGATCTCGTCCGGGCGGCGCTCGACACCCGACACCGGGCGGCCGAGGGCGAGCGTGCCGCCCCGGCCGACGATGTCGCCGGCCAGCGCCTCGGCCACCCGGCGGAAGTCGATGATGCCCGTGCCCGGCGACAGGAGCGCCCGCACGCCGACCGCGTGCGGCTCGTGCTCGGCGATCCCGGCCGGGCCGAGCACCTCCAGGCCCTCCACGCCGTTGGCCTCGGCCCGGGCCCGCAGGTCGTCGAGCCGGCCCAGCTCCGACTCGTCCAGCGCCACCACCAGCTTGCCGCAGCGGTCGACCGGGATCCCGTGCTCGGCGGCGAACGCCTCGACCTGCGCCTTGCCCTCCCGGCACAGCCGGGCCTTCAGCGAGCCGGGCGTGTAGTACAGCCCCGCGTGCAGGACCCCGCTGTTGTGGCCCGTCTGGTGGGCGGCGACGCGGTCCTCCTTGTCGAGGACCGTCACCTGCAGGTCCGGGTGGCGGATCAGCAGCTCCCGGGCGGTCGCCAACCCCAGGATGCCGGCGCCCACGACCGCGATGTCCGGGCGCTCGCTCACGCCTCGGCGCTCGCGCAGATCGACCTCGGGCAGATCGACCTCGGGCCGCCAGTACGTCACGGGCGGCAGGCCCCGCTCGGCCCGGGCCCGGGTCAGCAGCTCGGCGACGAGCTCGGCCTTGGCCGCCACGTACACGTCGATGTCGCGGTCGGCCAGCACGGCGTTGCGCCGCTTCAGCGCCGCGTAGCGGTCCCGCGCCCCGGCGTCGGACCGCAGCACGTCCCGCAGCAGCCAGTGGTCGAGGTGGGCCCTGTTGTCCTCGACCACGAGGTACAGGTGGTGCTCGGGCAGGTCGTCGTCCCGGGGCCGCCGGAACGACTCCCGGCCGACGACGCCCATGTCGCCGCGCCAGCGGTAGCCGATGCGGGCCAGCCGCTCGATCGCCGGGCGGACGTCGTCCTCGGACGCCACCACGACGTCCACGTCGATGATCGGCTTGGCCGCCAGGCCGGGGACGGCGGTCGAGCCGACGTGGTCGATGCGCAGCGCCACACCCTCGACCGCGGGCCACACCCGGTCCCGCACGGCCGCGAACCGGTCCGGCCAGGCCGGGTCGTAGTCGGCCACCACGATGTGCCCGGTCACCGACACCGCCAGCACGTCGAAGGTGCCCTCGACGCAGACGCGGTCAGCCCGCCGTCGCTGGCGGTCTCGTGCTCCTCGCCCGCCTCCCAGACCGCGGCGTAGCCCGGACGGAGCGCCCGCCGCTCGCCGCCGTCGCCGGTGACGGTGCCCTCGCCGGCCACGGCCGCGAGCAGCTGCCGGGACGCCGCAGGATGCCGTCCGACGACACCGCCCGGCGGCAGGTGCATCACCTGCACCCGGACCTGCCCGTCGCCGGTGAGCGGCCCGAGCCGGAACCGGGACCCGAACCGGTCGACGGGCAGCGAGACCTCCTCGTCGAACCGGACGATCCACATCCGCCCTGTCTACCGCGAGACTCGGAGCCATGATCAGCCGCATCTGGCACGGGTACACGACGCCGGGCAACGCCGACATCTACGAGGCGCTGCTGCGGGACGAGATCTTCACCGGGATCGAGGCACGCTCGATCGCCGGGTTCCGGGAGATACAGATGCTCCGGCGGGACCTCGGCGACGAGGTCGAGTTCGTCACCGAGATGTGGTTCGACTCGCTCGACGCCGTCGTCGAGTTCGCCGGCGAGGACTACGAGGCGTCCGTCGTGCCGCCCGCGGCCCGGGCGGTGCTGGCCCGCTTCGACGAGCGGTCCCGGCACTACGAGGTGCGCGAGCGCCGGTAGGTGCACGCGATGTTCACCCGGGCGGTCGCCCGGCGGACACCGTCCGTTCGGCAATGCGCCGGCCATGCGCGCCAGTCCCGGGCGCGGACGTGGCCGCCAGGGGAAATCAGCGGTGGCGGCCGTCCAGGCGGATGGTCCAGGCGTCCACGGCGTCGATCACCAGGTGGGAGCCGTGCCACGGGTCGCGCGCCAGCGTGGCCCGCACTGCGTCCTCGGTCGGGGCCTCGACGGCGAGGACGACCCGGACCTCGTCGGCCAGCGGGCCGCCCAGCACGACGAACCCGTCGTCGACCAGGGCGTCCATGAACGCCGCGTGGGCGTCCCAGCCGGACTGCTGCTCCAGCGGCACGGCCGGGTCCCAGGCGGGCCCGGTGCGCCGCAGCACCACGAAGTACGCCACGCCCCCGGTCTAGTGCCTGGCCAGGATGCGGTCGCGGCGGCGGGGGTCGATGTTGGCCCGGGTCACGTCGCCGTCGTAGTGGGCGACGACCCGGTGGTCCATGACCCGGCGCCACAGCGGCGGCACCCAGGCCAGCCCCATCATCAGCGCGTAGCCCGACGGCAGCTGGGGGGCCTCGTCGAAGTGGCGCAGCGACTGGTAGCGGCGGGTGGGGTTGGCGTGGTGATCGGAGTGGCGCTCCAGGTGGTACAGCAGCAGGTTGGAGACCACGTTGTTGCTGTTCCAGCTGTGCTCGGGCCGGCAGCGCTCGTAGCGTCCGCTGGGCAGCGTCCGGCGCAGCAGCCCGTAGTGCTCGATGTAGTTGACGACCTCGAGCAGCGAGAACCCGAACACGGCCTGCACGACGATGAACGGGATCACCCGCACGCCGAACAGGGCGATCGTCACGCCGTACAGGACCGCGGTCAGGGCCCAGGCGTTGAGGACGTCGTTGCGCCACGACCACACCGGCAGGCCCTTGCGGCGCTGGGCGCCGGCCGCCAGCGACCACGCCGAGCGCAGGCTGCCGACGACCGTGCGGGGCAGGAAGGCCCAGAACGACTCGCCGAACCGGGCGCTGGCCGGGTCCTCCGGCGTGGACACGTTGCTGTGGTGGCCCCGGTTGTGCTCGACGTAGAAGTGCCCGTAGGCGCTCTGGGCCAGCGCCACCTTGGACAGCCGCCGCTCCAGCTTGTCGCGCTTGTGGCCCAGCTCGTGGGCGGTGTTGATGCCGATGCCGGCCACCAGCCCGACGGTGAGGGCCAGGCCGAGCTCCGACAGGGGCGACAGCGTCCCGCCGGCGACGATCGCCGCCGCCCACAGGAACCCGTAGTACTGCAGCGGCAGGTACAGGTAGGTGATCCACCGGTAGAAGCGGTCGCTCTCGAGCTGGGGGATGGCCCAGTCGGGCGGGTTGGAGGCGTCGGTGCCGAACACGGTGTCGAGCAGCGGCATGATCACGAGGATCCAGATCGGCCCGGCGTACCACAGGGCGTTCCACCCGGTCTGCTCGACCCAGCGGGCGGCGGCGAAGGGCAGCACCGGCACCAGCAGGCCCGCGATCCACAGGTAGCGCTTGCGGTCCCGCCAGCGGGTGGCGGGGGCGGTGGACTCGGTGGCGGTCATCGGGCCTCCGTGCGGTCGGACTCGCCGGCGAGCGAGGTGGCGCCGTCCACGAGGACGGCGGCCATGACGCGGGCGACGACCTCGGGCGGGTCGTCGGGGGCGTTCAGCGCGTAGCTGATGAGCAGCCGGGCGAGCATGTCCGCCACCCGGCGGCACGTCACCGTGTCCATGGCGGGGAACCGGTTGGCGATCACCGTCTCGATCAGCGGGCGGATCGCCCCCAGGATGGGCCCGTCGTCGGTGGTGAGGAGCGGCACCAGCCGCTCGGGCTCGGTGCGCACGACCCGGTCGAGCAGCGGGTGCTCGCGGGCCAGCCGCAGCACCGTCGCCACCGCGGCGGTCAGGGCCTCCCGGCGGTCCTCGACCCCGGCGGCGGCCTCGCGCGTGGCCTCCACCACCCGCAGCGCCTCGCGGCTGACCGCGGCCGCCACGAGGGCGTCCTTGGACGGGTAGCGCTTGTAGACGGTCGGCCGGGACAGCCCGGCGCGGGCCGCGACGTCGGCCACCGACATGCGCCCGATGCCGTGGACCGACGCGGCCTCGACCGCCGCGTCCAGGATGCGCTCCCCCAGGTCGTCCATGCTTACAAACTAACTGCAAATGTAAACCTGTCAACCGGGGTGAGTGTCGGCTCTCAACGTTCGATCGTTCATTGGCTCACCTCGGTGGCGGTGCCGTGAGCGTGCTGCGGCGAGCTTCTCCCCGACGGCGGCGGGCGCCGGTGCCTGCAGGTCGGTGCCCGCGCCGAGGCGGAGCATGGCGATGATCGACGGGATCGACAGGACCAGCAGGACGATCGCCCAGACGATGGCGATGATGGCGATGATGATCGCGGCGATGTCGTCGACGATGCTCACCACGATGATGGGCACGAAGCCGTGCAGGAACGCGATGAGGATGTTGCACACGAGCGACGTGAGGATGAGCAGCACGAGGCCCTTCATCGCCAGGAACCGCTGCTGGGCCAGCACCAGGAACACGCACGCCGCCAGCTTCAGGAACATGAGCAGCGACAGCAGCACGGCCGCGTCGCCCCGGGGGAACGACCCCCACAGCGCCAGGTAGGCGATGGTGCCGAACGGCACGGCGAACAGGAGCGACACCATCACCAGCAGCTCGATGAAGGCGATGATCAGCAGGATGATGCCGACGATGATGAGGATGATCGAGCCGATCAGCGTCGTCACGCCCTGGGCCCGGGCCTGGACCTTCTCCGGGATGATCAGGCTCAGGCCGATCAGCAGCACCGTGTAGAGCAGGATGCCGTCGACCATGGCCATGTAGGTGATGGCGCGGCCCGGGGGCTGCTCCACGTCGGACGCACCGTCGACCTCGACCTCCAGCTCGACGGCCTGGCCCTCCAGGGCGTCGCCGGCGGGAGCGCCGCCGAGGATCAGGCTGCTGCCCAGCTCGACCAGCACCACGAGCGCGATCAGGACGATCGCCACCAGGAGGAAGGGCTTGCGGAGCTCGTTCATGACGTGACGATCTGCACCTGGCAGGTCGCGTTGAAGCCCAGGCAGGTGAGGTCGACCTCGGTCACGCCCTCGCCGACGGCGACGCTGGCGTCGTCCCCGTCGGGGTCGTCGACGTCGGGTGCGAACTCGTCCTCGACCTCGACGTCGCCCTCCGGTGCGGGGGCCACGACCCGGAACGACCCGGTCACCGGGCTCAGCTTGAGGATCCGGATGCCGCTGTCGTCGCTCGTGACCGTGAGGGTGCAGCCCGTGGCGAACACCCCCCGGAGAACTCGAGCAGGCCCGTGGTGTTCGCCGCGCACGGCTGGTTCGACCGCCTCCAGCGCCACGAGCGACGGGTCGCCCGCGCGGTCCCGGAGGCGGCCGAAGATCCCGCCGTCCTGCTCGGTCTGCTCCGCCGCGGAGCCCTCGCCGTCCGATCCGCCGAACGCCAGGACGCCGACGAACAGGACGGCGATGACGACGCCGACGACGATGGCGACCTTGAGGCTCACTGCGACGCTTCCGCGATGTCCTGGGCCAGCCCGAGCGAGATGGGCCCGATCGGGTCGGCGAACCGCACGACCTCCTCGAGCCGGGCGTCGATCTCGAACTGGTCGCACGCCACGATGTTGACGACCTCGGGCCCGGTGACGATCACCACCTCGGTCCCCTGCTCGAGCAGCGTGTTGGCATCCGGCTGCTGGTCGAACACGGTCGGGTTGCAGGTGGCGACGCGATGCTCGTCCACCTCCTGCCTCGCACGATGAACCCCGCCGCCGTCAGCTTGGTGGCCGCCACCGACCGGTTCAGGCCGATCGACGGGCGGCACCGATGACCGAGTTCAGGTCGATCGCGACCACCTGCTCGCTCGGCTCGCTCGTGGCGCTGGCGCTGTCGCCGCCCTCGACCGCGGTGGCGGTCACCTCGGCGCGCAGCGTCAGGTTGGCCTCGGTGCCCCCCGGGACGAAGAGCGGGCCGACGGCGCCGTCGATGTCCTCGCAGTCGTCCCCGTCCCGGTCGCAGCGCTGCCACTGGAACTCGACCTCGACGTCCTCCTCCGACCAGACGCCGGGGGAGGCGCCGACCGCCTGCAGCACGGTCGGGGTGGCCAGGACCTCGGGCGGCTCGTCGTTCTCGAGGCCGCCGCCGCCCCGGGTGAGGAAGAACACCACGAGGGCGATGATCAGCAGCACGGCGGCGGCGATGGCGATGAACACCCACTTGGGCAGGCCCTTGCGGGGCGGGGGCGGCGGGACCGTGATGCTGACCCGCTTGCTGGTGACCGACGACTCGCTCGGGTCGGTGTCGGCCGAGTAGGCCACGCCCTCCAGGCCGAAGGTGCCGGTCGCGGTGCCGTCCGGCGTGTCCACCTTGACCGGGTACTCGACCGAGGCCCCCGGGGCCACGGCCCGCTGGGGCTCCTCGACGGTGAACCAGTCGTCGGCGGCCCCGTCGAGCGGCGTGACGGTGAGGACCGCGCGGTCCTGGGCGGCGCCGGTGTTGGTCACGGTGAAGGTGACCTCGCCGCGGCCCGAGCCGTCGAGCGTGAGCTCGGTCGTCGACTCACCGATCTGCCAGGTGGTCATCTGCTCTCCAAGTGTCTTCTCTTCGGCGGTCATGTCATGTGCTCCAGGTTGCGCGGGGGACGGGGTCAGTCGCAGATGTGGCCCACGATCGGGCCGTCCGGGACGAACGGAATGTCGACGGTCACTTCCGAGTCGCGCAGGACCTGCGTGCCCGCCGCAGGGTCCTGGCCGGTCGCCCCGCCGTCGCAGTCGCTCCGCAGGTGGGACTCGTAGGTGACGATGAACGGGCGCAGGCCCGCGGCCTGCAGGGTGGCGGCGGCGGGTCCGCTGGTCATGCCGATGACCGGCGGGGACCGACACGATCGGGGACGCCACGGTGCCGGTCGCCGGGGTGTGGGCCACAGACGTCGCGCCCGCCAGCGTCGCCGTGATCTCGGCCCGCAGCGCCCCGCTGACGTCGCCGGTGGACACCACGTAGGTGGTGCCGGTGGCGCCGGGGATCGGCCCGCAGGCGGTGATCTGCGAGTTGCAGAACTGCCACTGCATGGTGAGAACGGCGTCGGGCCGGGACCACACGCCGGTCGTGGCCGTCAGGGTCTGGCCGACCTGGGCCGTCCCGCTGATCTGGGGCAGGGTCGTGGGTGACAGCGAGGGGACGACGCTGGTGGGGGCGCTGCGCGCGGTGACGTCGTCGTCGCCCGCCGTCGCCGTGACCTCGACCCGCAGGCTGTGGTCGACGTCGTCGCCGGTGACGTCGTGGTCGGCGGCCGTGGCGCCGGGGATCGGGGTGCAGAGCTCGGGGCTCCCCTGGCAGCGCACCCACTGGAACGCGGTCTCGTCGCGGTCCACGGACCACTCGCCCTCGTCGGCGGTCACCGTCTCGCCGAGGTCGGCCGTGCCGGAGATCGCCGGCTCGGACGTGTTGCGCAGCTGCTCGACGGGTCTCGTCGGCGGGTCCGTCGCCACCGCGGGTCAGCAGGAAGGCGATCACCGCGATCACGAGCAGCACGACCGCCGCGATCACGAGGAAGATCCACTTGGGCACGCCCTTGCGGGGCGCCGGTTCGCCCACGGTCAGGCTGACCCGCTTGCTGGTGGCCGACGACTCCCCGGGGTCGTGGTCGGCGGAGTAGGCCACGCCCTGCAGCCCGTAGGTGCCGGCCGCGGTGGTGGGCGGCACGGTCACGCCGACCGGGTAGAGGACCGAGGCGCCGGGGGCCACCGGTCGCTGGGGCTCGGGGACGGTGAACCACCCGTCCGCGGCGCCGTCCAGCGGCGTGATGGTGAGCACGGCCCGGTCCTGGGCCGCGCCGGCGTTCGTCACGGTGAAGGTCAGCTCGCCCCGGCCCGCCGTCGAGCGCGACGGTGGTGCCGGACTCGCCGATCTGCCACGTCGTCATCCCGTCCCGTCCTTCGTGTCCGCCTGTTACCTCTGAGAAAGAGCCTCGGAACGTCCCGCCAGATGCACCGACTTCACGGTCCGATGGTGGGGACGAGCTCGCTCGGCCCGCTGCGGGCGGTCGCCGTCTCGACGTCCCCGCCGCCGCCGGCCGTGGCGGTGACCTCGACCCGGATCTCGTGGTCCTGGTGCTCGAGGGTCACGAGCATCTCGCGGCCGGTCTGGCCCTGGAGGTCGTCGCACACCTCGTCGCCCTCGTGGCAGTACTGCCACTGGTAGTCGATCTCGATCAGGTCCTTCGACCACGACCCCGCGTCGGCGGTGAGCGTCTCGCCCACCGCGGCGGTGCCCTCCACCTCGGGCAGTCGCTCGTTGCGCAGGGGGCTGTCGTCCCCCCGGGTGAGCAGGAAGATCACGACCCCGACGACCAGCAGCACGGCGGCCGCCACCACCAGCCACACCCAGCGGGGGATGCCCTTCTTCGGCGTGACGGTCGTGACGCTCAGGTTCACCCGCTTGCTCGTGGCCGACGACTCGCCGGGGTCGCCGTCCGCCGAGTAGGCCACGCCCTGGAGGCCGTAGAGGCCCTGGGCCGTGTCGGGCGGCACCGCCACGCCGACCGGGTACACGACCGAGGCACCGGCCGCGACCGGCCGCTGGGGCTCGGGCACCGTGAACCAGGCGTCGACCGCCCCGTCGAGCGGGGTGATCGTCAGCACCGCGCGGCCCGGGGCCGTGCCGGCGTTGGTCACCGTGAAGGTGACCTCCCCCCGGCCGGCGGGGTCGAGCGTGACGGCGGTGCCCGACTCACCGATCTGCCAGGTCGTCGTCACTGTCGTCGCCCTCCGTGGCTCGGTGTCTCCTCAGTGATGGAGAGCCTCGGAGAGCACCATCAGATGCATGAAATTTCCGCGCATCAGATGACGGACCTCAGGCCCGGGGCAGCGTGAGGTCCCCGCCGTCGTCGGCCGGTCAGAGGGCGATGATCACGATGATCACCAGGAGCACCGCGGCGACGATCAGGACCCACCACCACCAGCGCGTCGAGCGGCACCCGGCCGGGGCGGGTCAGCGAGACGCTGATGCGCTTGCTGGTCACCGACGACGTCGCCGGGTCGGTGTCGGCCGAGTAGGCGTAGGCCTGGAGGCCGAAGGTGCCGGCGGGCACGGTGGCCGGCACCGCGATCTCCACCGGGTACACGACGGACGCGCCCGGACCGACCACCCGCTGGGGCTCGTCGACGACGAACCACGCCGCCGACGCCCCGTCGA
Source organism: uncultured Acidimicrobiales bacterium (assembly GCA_963759225.1). GTDB lineage: Bacteria > Actinomycetota > Acidimicrobiia > Acidimicrobiales > VFJN01 > ZC4RG19. The sequence goes on from CAVWYL010000018.1 coordinate 37,590, forward strand.
GCGGCGTGATCTCGAGCATCGAGCGGTCCTGGGCGGCGCCCACGTTGGTGACGGTGAAGGTCAGCTCGCCCCGGCCCCGGTCGTCGAGCGCGACCGTGGTGCCGGACTCGCCGATGTGCCAGCGGGTCATGCGATGAGGAACACGATGGTGATGCCGATGATCACCAGTGTGACCCACAGGACGAGGACGATGACGAGCCACATCGGGGGCCCGGACGTCTTCTCGCCCGGGGGCTCGATCGTGAAGGTCACGGGCTTGCTCGTCACCGACGACTCGCCGGGGTCGGCGTCCGCGGAGTAGACGACCGCCTCGAGCCCGTAGGTGGCCGGCGGCGTCGCCGGCGGGACCGACACCTCGGTGAGGTAGGCCACCGACGAGCCGGGATCGACGACGCGCTGCGGGTCCTCGACCGAGTACCAGCCCTCGGCGGCGCCGTCGAGGGGCGTGATGGTCAGGACCGACCGGTCGCGGACCGTGCCCGCGTTGGTCACCGTGAAGGTGACCTGGGCGTGACCGGTGCCGTCCAGCTCCACGGTCGTGTCCGACTCCGCGATCTCCCAGCTCATTGCGTGTCTCCCGGCTCGGCGAACGTGACCTCCGCGGTCGTCGCCGCGGGCTTCATCCGCTCGACTATGCGCCTCACGACCGCGGCGTGCGGGGACGCCTCGGCCGGCGCCCGCACGACCAGGTGGAACGGCCGGTCCGCCGGCTCCTCGACATCGAACCCGACGGCCCCCGTGGCCGCCGTGAGCAGCAGTCGCAGCCCGGCGTCGGTGCCCCGCCACTGCGCGATGACGTGCCCGGCCGCCACGACGTCGCGCAGCCGCCCGACGCCCGGCGTGAACGTGGACGGCGCGACGCCCTCCGCATCGCCGCCGCCCAGGTCGTCCGGCTCGTCGGCCACCAGCCAGTCGAGCCCGACCCAGCGGGTCAGCCACGGGACGAAGGGCGCGGGCGCCCGGTACGGGTCGAAGACCCGGTGGACGACCGCCAGCAGCTGCTCGTCCGGCTCGTGCAGGTCGGACATGACGTGGAGCGCGGCGTCGAGCGGGCTCTTGTCCCGCGCCGCCAGCTGGTAGACGGTCGGCAGCAGGCGGCGGATGGCGTCATGGTGCATCGGCGGGCACCTCGTCGGGGTCCTCGTCGGGCTCGGTGGGGCCCCGCCCGGCGGTGGCGCGGGTCACGACCGTGATCTTGTGCTCGCCCGAGCACAGCACCCACGTCGGCGGGATGGTCACGACCTCGGTCGCCTCGCGCTGGTCGCAGGGCTCCCACTCCCGGGGGTCCTTGTCGGTCGCCTCCCGGGTGCGGAACACGCCCTCCGGCCCGCCGGCCAGCAGCGGCCGGCCCGCAGGCGACGCCGCCACGGTGACGACCGGCTCGAACCGGGTGCGGTCCCGCAGGGGCAGGCCGGCGTTGACGTCGAGGGGCTGCCAGGCGGCGCCCGACGCCGCGGTGTCGAGCCGCACCACCCCGCCGTTCTGCGTGCCCGCGATGGCCTGGTCGCCGGCGAACGTGATCGACCAGCAGGTGGAGCCGACCCAGCCGGCGGTGCGCATCTCCCAGCGCACGTCGGCCTCGAACAGGCGGGCCCGGGCCGCGCCCTTGCCGGCCACGTTGGGGTTGGCCTCGCCGAGCCCCGCCCACAGCCAGGTGGCGGCCCCGTCGATCTGGACGGCGAGCGTGCGGGTGTCCTCGCCGTCGAGCCCGATGGGGGTGAACGTGCCCGGCTCGCCGGCCTGGGTCGACAGGTAGACGCCCTGCTCGGCCTGGGCCGCGACCGCCACCCCCCACTCGCCCCGCTCGTCCACGAACGTCTCGACGCCGTAGAAGCCGCGGTCGGGGTCGGCGGGGTCGACGACCACCTGCACCGGCGCGGCGACCTGGTCGCCCTCCAGCAGGGCCAGCTCGTGGATGCCCTTGTCCGACGCGATCAGCAGCTCGGGCTGGGACCCGCGGCTGGTCCACGCCAGGTCGGTGATGCCGACGTCGAGCCCGCCCACCCGGCGCCACGTGGCGCCCAGGTCCTCGGACACGTAGACGATCGAGAGCGCGCTGTCGTTGGCCCGGGTGGCCACCGCCAGCAGGCCCGGCCGGGGGACGATGCCGGGGCGCAGCGGCTCGGGGTAGGGGACCACGACCCGGACGCGCTCGCCCGGGAAGCGGCCGACGGGCTCCCAGCCGCCGGCGTCGTTGGTCGACCGGAACAGCACGTCGCCGCTGCCCGCGTACCAGGTGCTGGCCTGGTAGCGGTCGGCCGCCACGGTGGGGGTCTCGTCGTCGGGGGCCTCGTCGACCACGAAGGACATGTTGTCGACCCACTGCACGCCCGGCTCGGCCTGCTCCAGCAGGCGGTACACGTTGGACCGCCGCAGCGCCTGGCCGAACCGCCAGCCCTCCAGGCCCTCGCCCGGCAGGGGCGACAGCGCCCGGTGCAGCCGGTCCAGGATGCGGGCCCGCACCCGGGCCGCGTCCTCCTCGCGGCGCACGACCACCCGGGCGTGCACGCTCGCCGGCTTGACCGGCGCCCACCCGACGACCACCGGCGGGAGGCCGAGCGACTTGCGCTCGTCCAGCTCGCGCTGGGTGGCGAGGCGGGCCTCCTCGGTCTGGTGCTCGATGAGCGTCGCGGCGTCGATCCGGCCGCCGGGCGCCGCGTCCTCGGGGACGTGGGGCACGAGGACGATCTCGACCTCGCCCGGGCGGGCGTAGCACCACAGGTCGGCGCGGGTCAGCGCCCGGGCCCGGGCCACGCCCCCGGTGCTCTGGGCCGCCAGCAGCTCGAAGTCGTCGGCCGTCACCGCCCGGCGCACGGTCAGGAACTCGTCCGGCCCGCGCAGCAGCACGTTCTCGATCGACTCCATGGCGCGGCCGCCCCGGGCCGGCTCGGGGTTCGTCACCTTGACCCCGCCGACGTTGTCGAGCAGCGACACCAGGGTGTTGGCCGCCACGTTGCCGGTGGGGCCGCCGCCGGTGCGGTACCAGACGGCGATGCGCCGGCCGAGCTGCGGGACCGCGACCAGCGGGGCGGGCGGCGGCGGGGCGCCGGGCTCGGGCTCGCCGGGCGGCGGCCCGAGGTCGACGGCGGGGGCGAAGGTGATGCGCCCCTCGGACCGGTCGACCAGGTAGACGTGGTCGCCCTCCGCGTGGCCGGCCAGGGTCGGCACCGACTCCCACAGCCGGTAGGTGACCCCGTCCCACTCGCGGGCGGGGGCGCCCTCCTCCAGCTCGTCGGGCGGGGCCTCCACGCCGACCAGGAGGTCGAACGGCTCCCGGGTGCGGGTCATCGGCGGCTTGCGCACGGTGTACGACTGCCCGCCGGCACCGTTGCCCGGGCCCGAGGATCTCGCCGTCCACCGCGTCGCGGTGGTGGGCGGACACGGTCACCGACTGCTCGCCGGCCGCCAGGGTCACGTTGTCGGCGGTGGCGAACACGGGGCCGTCCTTGGCCCCGCCCGCCAGGGTCACCCGGGTGCCGAGCGGGATCGTGATCGGGTCGTCGCCGTCGCCCTCCCGCCGGAACTCCAGGATCGCGGTGGCGGCCACGGGCGCCATGCGCTGCACGCCCAGCAGGTTGAGGAAGGCCACGTACGCCTTCTCGGGCAGCCGGTTGAGCCGGTAGAGCATGACCTCGGTCAGGTGGGCGAACACCTCGATGAGGGTCATGCCCGGGTCGTGGGGCGTGAGGTCGGTCCAGGTGGGGCAGGTGGCCTCGATGCGGCGCTTGGCCTCGTCCACGAGCTGGGTGAAGGTGCGGTCGTCGAGATCGGGGAGCCGCAGCGTCACGGTCCGTCGCCTCCGGTGCGTAGGGGTTCGGTGGGCGCGAGCTCCACCGGGATGGTGAGCGTGGCTTCCGTGCGGCTGGCCCGCACCCGGTAGCGCAGCGTGATGACGAGCTGCTCCGGGGCGTCGGGGTCGGCGCCGGCGTCGATGTCGAGGACCTCGACGCGGGGCTCCCAGCGGGCCAGGGCCTGGCGCACGTAGTGGATGGCGAGCCCGGCCGTGGTGGCGTCGTTGGGGGCGAACACGAGGCGGTGCAGCAGCGACCCGTACTGGGGGCGCATGACCCGCTCGCCCGGGCGGGTGATGAGCAGCAGCAGGATGGCCTGGCGGACCGACTGGTCGCCGTCCACGGTGGCCAGCGCCCCCGTGGGGTCGACGACGAGGCCGCCGGCCCGGCCGATGCTCACGAGACCGGGGTCGGCGAAGCGGAACGCCTGCCAGCGGGGCGGGGCCACGTCAGGACTCCACCGTGACGTAGGTCTGCTCGGCGTTGCGGACGCGGTAGAACACGGCGCCCGGCGGGGTCCCGTTGGTCTTGCCCGCGAGGTTGGCGATGACCACCGCCTTGCCGCCCACGGTCACGAACTTGGAGTAGCCGGTCTCGACCTTGAGCGTCTTGTCGCAGTACTTGATGTTGGCGCCGCGGTTCGGGCACCAGTCGATGTCGCGGCCCTCGGGGTCGTCGTTGCGCAGGATCGGGCTGTCGTCGAGCACCGCCCACTCCTGGGATGCCTTGTTCGCGACCTTGCCGTCGTGGTCGCAGCGGATCTTCGACGCCAGGATGAGCAGGAGGAACATCAGCCGACCGCCTCGACCGGCGGCACGGGGCCGTCCTCGGGCGCGGCCGCCTGCTGCAGCTGGATCTTGTTGGCCCGCAGCGTCATCGTCTTGCCCGGCGCCTCGATGGTCAGGTCGCACTTGGCGTGGACCGTCACCTTGTCGGGGGCCAGCACGACCGCGCTGCCGTCCTTGTTGGCCACCGTGACCCGGTTCTCGCCGTCGTCCATGAACACCCGCTGCCCGCCCGGCGTCTGCACGGACCAGCGGCGCACGGCCCCGCCGTCGATGCCGGGGTCGACCGGGGTGCCGTCGCCGTACATGCCGCCGACCACGATGGCGGCCGCGGGGTCGCCGTGCGGGAGCAGCACCAGCACCCGGTCGTCGGTGTCGGGCAGGGCGATCACGCCCTTGCCGGACCCCGCACCGGGGACCACGACCTCGCGCCAGTCGGTCTCGACGTCGCCGTAGCCGGCGAGCGCCACCTTGACCCGGCCGAGCCCGTCGGGGTCGTCGGCGCTCACGACGCGGGCCAGCGTGGCCACGGCGGCGTCGGAGACGGGCCGCGGCTCGGGCGGCTCGGTCGACAGCTCGACGAGGTAGCCGCCGGCGTCGATCGTGTGCTCCGTGGCGGTGAGGACGTAGGTGCCCGACACCTCGGGCGCGGCCTCGCTCACCCGCACCCGGCGGCCGGGCTGGAGCGCGGCATCGCCCTCGGCGGTGCCGGTCAGCGTGACCTCCCGGGCCACCCGCCGGTCGAGCTCGGCCTGGGCCGCGGCGTCGAGGTGGTCGAGGCCGGGACCGTGGCTCTCCACGAGCACCAGCTCGCCGTCGGCGTCGACCGCCGAGGGCCCGACGTCGACGGCGGTGTCCCGGCCGTTGCGGGGGCCGCCGGACGCGCCCTGGAGCCGGACCGCGGCCACCGGGTCCCACCCGTCGGTCGTGACGGTGGCGCACGCCGGGTCGGCGGTGGCGTCGAAACGGGCCGCGAGGAGCGTGTCGTGCAGGACCAGGTCGACGGCGTCGCCGGTGCCGCCCAGGCTGAACAGGTGCAGGGTCCCGTCGAGCACCGCGAACCACAGCCCGGCCCGCTCGGCCACCTCGCCCAGCAGGTCGAGGTCCGACTGGCGGTGCTGGACGAGGACCGGCCAGCGGGGCCCGTCCTCGTCGGCCTCGGTGCCGAGGCCGGCATCGCCCGCCAGCTCGGCGGCGAGGTCGGCGACGGTCAGGTCGGTGCGGGCGACGACCCGCTGGCGCTTGCGCAGCCGGTGCAGCGGGTCGTAGGCCCGGATCCGCAGCTCGGCGGCGCCGTCGGCGTCGTGGACCCACTCCTGGGCCGTGATGTCGCCGGAGAACAGGGTCCCGCTGTCGTCGGCCACGGTCACGTCGATGCCGGCCCCGATGGGCAGCGATCCCGGCAGGTCGCCCGCGTTGGGGCCGTCGAGGGCGAAGGCGATCTCGCACTGGGCCGGGAGCGACAGCCGGCGCGCCACCCGCACCGACGCCAGGTTGGCGAGGGTGCGCGGGGTCGAGCAGGCTGCCGTCGACCACGATGTCGACCGCGGGAGCCACTGCTGCGGACTTCATGCCAGTACCTCCGGTCCGGAGGGGGGCGGGGCCGCGGCCCCGCTCCCGGGCAGGCCGGGGGGCACGGACAGGACCGTGCCCGGATCGACCCGCAGTGGATCGTCGACCTCGTTGTAGGTGGCCAGCAGCCGCCACAGGAACGGGCTGCCGAGGCCGTCGGTGGCGAGCAGGTCGAAGCGGGTCGGAGCCGGCTGGCCGTCGAAGGACTCGCCCTCGCCGGGCGCGATCACGCTGGCGGTCGGCTCCGTGCCCTCGGCGGACGCGGCGAGCGCCGCCTCGGCCTGCGCGTTCTGCTGCTCGGCCAGCATGCTCTCGTAGGACGCCTGGGCCTCGGCGGCCGTCTCGGCGACCCGCAGGAAGCGCAGCCGCAGCCACGACCGCTGCGGCACGCCCTCCTGGTCGAAGCGGTCGAACCGCTCGGCGACGGCGGCCACCACGCCGGGCACGTTCCAGCTCTTGCCCCACAGGAACCGCACGAGCGGCGGGCGCACCGCCCCGCGCTGCACGGCCGAGTTCTCGGCCAGCTGCCACAGCGGCCGTGTCAGGCCCCGCACGTCGGCGGGGCCGCCGGGGGTCGGGACCAGGTCGATGTCGAACAGCAGGTCGACGGTCAGCTCGGTGCGGCCGCCGCCGGTGAGGTGCAGCGGGTCGTCGGCCAGGCCGGCGCCGGTCAGGCGGCCGGAGCCGACGCCGCGGGGGCGGACCCCGGCGAGGCGGCCCACCTCGAGGGTCTCGGGGTTGAGCAGGCAGTCGAGGCGGGTGCCGGACTCCTCGATGAGGAAGGCGACGCGTTCCACTAGCGGGCCCCCCGCTGCTCACGCTCGAGCCGCCGGGATCGGCCGGCGTCGGTGCGGGCCAGGCCCGGGGCCCACGCCCGCTGCTCGCCGTCGTCGGGCAGCTCCGGCCACGGGCCCTGCGGTCCGGGCCCGGGGTGCGGGCGGGCGCACGGCGTCGGTGGCCAGCGCCGGCCACGGGGGGTCGACCGCGGGGGCGGGCGGCTCCGCCGGTCGGGCGGGCGGCACGGTCATGGCCACGAGCGACGGCAGGGGCCGCGGCCCGGGGCTCGTCGCCGGCTCGGGCGCGGGCGCCGATCCCGGCGTGGGGGTGGTCGCCGGGACCGGCGCCGCGAGCTGCAGGGCGCGTGCCGTGGGCGCCGGTGGCGCCGCGAGGTCGAGAGCGGGCGCGCCCGCCGACGTGCGGGGCTCCGCCGCCGGGAGCCGGGGCGTCGGGGACGGCGGAGCCGGCCACGCCGGCGCGGCCGCGCCGGGGGAGGACACCGGGTCGCCGTGCGGGACCCGTGCCGCCGTCGACGTGACCGCCGGGACCGGGGTGACGGTGGGGCGGGAGGCCGGGACCACGGGCGGGGCCGCCGCCCCACCCGGGGGGAGCCCGGCCCCCGCCTCCACCTTCCCGGCGGCGGGGTCGCCGTGACCGGGCGCGCCGCCGGAGAGGTGCGGGGCCGCGGCGGGGGAGAGAGCCGCGGCCCCGCGGGACGTCACCGGCCCGGCGTCGGTGGCCGCGCCGGGTGCGGCCGGCGGCAGGTCCGGCAGCTCCGGCCACGGTCCGGCGGGCGGGTGCTCGATGGGCTCGGGCCGCCACACGCGGGGGCCCGGGTCGACCGAGAACGCCGACCCGCCGCCGGCCAGCAGCTCGGGCGCGTTCTCCCGCACCGTGGCCAGCCAGTGCTCCGGCGGGCCGCCGGCAGCGGGGGCGGCGGGGGTCGCCGCCGCGGGCCCGCCGGTGTGCGTCGCCGGTGTCGGCCGTGTCGTCGGCCCAGCGCTGGAGCGTGCCCGCCAGGCGGCCCAGCTCACGCTGGAGCCGGCGGCGTGCTTGCGCCCGCAGCGCCACGGTCGACCCTCTCGATCCCCTCATGCGCCAGTACGAGCGTCTCGATGGCGACGCCGCGGGCCGATGCCGAGAACTCGGCCGCCCGCCACTCGCAGGGCCAGGCCTGCGTCAGGTTCCAGCGCAGCACCTCCTCGGACCCCCGGGGGTCGAGGACGATGATGGAGACCTCCTCGCGCTTGACGTCGCCGTTGCGCACCTTCGTCAGCCACTGCCACAGGTCGTTGGACGAGGTGAGCCCGTGCAGGCACTCGACGGGCGAGTAGCTGACCTGCCCCGGCACCTGCCGCTCGACGGACGTGATGCCGGCCTCGCGGTAGGAGATGCGGTCGATGCGCAGGCCCAGGCCCCGCACCTCGGTGAAGTGGGCCGCGGGCACGTTCTTGATGAGGAGGTTGAACGTGTAGGACCGGTACGGGTCGATGCGGTTGCCCGGCGCCGCCGCCGGGGCGGCGGCCGGGGTCGTCGTTCCTGCTGTGTCGCTCATGTCATGCCCCGATCATCTGGAAGTCGGCCCCGCCGGAGGACTGGCTGAGCTTGAACACCACGAACTCCGCGGGCTTCACCGGCGCGATGCCGATCTGGCAGACCATCTGGCCCGCGTCCCGCACCTCGGGCGGGTTCGTCTCGTCGTCGCACTTGACGTAGAACGCCTCCTGCGGCGTGCGGCCCAGCAGCGCCCCGTCCCGCCACACCAGCGTCAGGAAGGCGGTGATGTCGCGGCTGACCGAGGTCCACGTGATGTAGTTGTTCGGCTCGAACACGGCCCACCGGGTGCCCTCGTCGATGGACTCCTTGATCATGTTGATGAGCCGGCGCACGTTCACGTACCGGACGTCGCCCTGGGTCTCCAGCAGGCGGGCGCCCCAGATGAGGATCCCGCCGCCGGGGAAGTAGCGGATGCAGTTGACGCCCGCCGGGTTGAGGATCGCCTGCTCCTCGCGCGTGACGGCGTACTTCACGCCCGGTCGCGCCGCGGACCAGCTCGTTGGCGGGGGCCTTGTGGACGCCCCGGGTGAAGTCGGTCCGGCTGTAGACACCGGCGACGTGCCCGCTCGGGGACATGTCCACCCGCTTGCCGTCGATGGGGTTCGGGGCCACGATCCGCGGGAAGTAGAAGGCCGCCATGTCGGTGTCGGGCGGGCGCATCCCGGGTTCGTCGTTGGGGTCCGGCTCCTCGCCCGCGGCGCCCGATCCGGACGACGCGGCCGACGAGGCGCCGCGCTTGCGGCTGCGGCTGCCGCTGCCGACCGCCTTCGCCGCCTCGGCCGGGGCGGTGGCGACCCGGGTGAGCTGCTCGACGTCCTCGATCTCGGCCGGGGGATCCAGGATCGCCACGCGGTCCTTCAGGTTCTCGCAGTGGGAGATCAGCGCGTTCCACGAGTCGAGGTCGGCGTAGCCGGGGGCGGCCACGATGGCGATCTCGTCGATGGCCTCGATGGCCCGCAGGCCCGTGCGCTGGCGCGGCCCGCCCGCGATGGGCTGGCCCTCCTCGATGTTGACGATGTAGCAGCGGCCGCCGCCGTTGTCGAAGAACCCGTAGACGGCGTTGGCGAGATCGGTCGTCTCGGTGGCGTCGCCGACGTAGTACTTCACGAACTCGGTCCACGAGTTGACCGCGGTGGCGTCGCCGAGGCGCGCTCGGCGGTCGGGGGCCACGCCGATGAAGGCGGCGGTGCTGGTGCCGACGGCGCCGATGGGACGGGCACCGCTCGGTACCTCCTCGACGTAGACGCCGGGGGTCGCGTACGGGGGCATGTCAGGCCTCCAGGAGGTCGCAGGTCACGACGACGGGTTCGTCGCCGGTGGGCTCGACGTCGGCGGTGAAGGTGCGACCCTTCGCCCGCACGGCGAGTCGGATGGGACTGGTGCTCGAGGGGACGGCCGCGAAGGCGAACGTGCCCTGGGTCGAGGTGCGGGTGGTGGCCCCGGTGCCGGCCACGACGACCTCGACGCCGGCCAGCGGGATGTCGCCGTTGCCGAGCACCCGGCCCCGCAGCGGTCGCAGCGCCGGTGTCGACGATCTGCGGCGGCTCGCGCACGAGCGTGATCTCCGGTACCGGCGGCGCGTGGCGGGCCGTGACCCGGAACGTGAGCGCCGCCCGGGGCGCGGCGCCGAGCGCCTGCCATGCGTCGAGGGGGACGGGATCGAGGTCGAGGTCGACGTCGTCGGCCGGCCCGGCGTCGATCGCGCCCGTCAGCACCCGGTCGAGCAGCTCCAGCGCCGCCCGCTCGTCCGCCGCGTGGGCGGTGACCAGGTAACGCAGGTGGGCCACGACGGTGGCGGGGCGGTGGGCCTCGCCGGCGAGCCGGGGTGCCGGCTCGATGGCCAGCAGCGTGGCGGCGAGGACGGGCTCGCCGTCGTCACCGTCGCCGCCGCCGCCGGGCGCCGCCTCCGGCGGCAGCCCGGCGACGACCGGGACGTCGCCGGCGAGGTCGCCGAGCCAGTCCCGCAGCCGATCGTCGGCCTCGGACAGCATCCCCATGATCGCCAGGTCTCAGGCCGGCGCGGGGGCGGTGGGCGGGGCCGGCGCGGGCGCCGGCTTCTTGGCGTACTTGTAGGCCCACAGCTCGTTCCAGACGTGCGGGTAGACGCCGTCCAGGAAGTAGGAGCCGAACCCGGTGACCGGCTTGCGGTCCTTGAACAGCAGCCAGTACGGCAGGATCGTGGCGATCACGTAGTTGAGGCCCACGAGCAGCAGGTACAGCGGCCCGAACAGCCGCGCCTGGAAGACGTGGATCATCTCGTGGTCGTCGATCCGCTCGTTCGAGCCGGCCTTGACCGTGCCGATGGTGGTGGCGTAGTCGTCCGAGACGCCCTCGTCGATCCAGAGCGAGCCGGTGCCCCGGGTCTTGTCGACGTTGAAGGTGTGGCCGAACAGCATGTGGATGCCGTAGTAGATGGCGCCGGCGGCCGTGTTGAGCGAGCTCCACGTGGCGTCGAGCAGGAAGCGCCAGATGCCCATGGCGTCGCCGGTGTACACCTCGCCCTGCTTGACGGCCCGGCCGTAGAAGAGGGCGAACGGGGCGAGCACGAGCCCGCCGATGATCGCCCCGACGAGCCCGCCGAAGAGCGAGCCGAGGACGACGCCGGTCACGACGACCGCGATGCCCTGGATCCATCCGGCGATTGAATGTGCGCTCATGCGCGATTGCCTCCGTGTTCCGTTCCGGCCGGGGCCGGTCGGACCACTGCCGCCGCCCTGGCGGCCGGAAGCCGCCTGTGAACCTCGGCCGTGACCGAGCATCAACCAAGAGACGGATCGTGCGGGTTTAGATACGGATTCTGCGGACCTCAGGCCCGGCGTGGCACGACGTGGGCGACGGCGGGCGACACGGGCGGTTTCGGGTCAGCGCAGGCTGAGGCCGCCGTCGACCACCACGACCTGGCCGGTGAGGTAGGGCGAGGCGGCGACGTCGACGATCGCGGTGGCGATGTCGTCGGGCTCGCCGGACCGGCCCAGCGGGGCCCGGTCGGCCATGGCGTCGTGGATGGGGCCCCAGGCCGCGGTCCACGGCGTGCGCACGAGGCCCGGGGCCACGGCGTTGATCCGCACCTCCGGGCCGGCGACGTTGCCGAGCAGGGCGGTGAGGTGGTTGAGCGCCGCCTTGGACACGGCGTACGGGACCGAGCTGCCGGTGGGCCGCACGCCCGCCACCGAGGTGACGTTGACGACGCTGCCGTCGCCCGAGGCCCGCAGGTGGGGGAGGGCGAGCCGCGTGAGCCGGAAGGTGCCGAGCACGTTGACCTCGAAGATGCGCCGGAACACCTCGTCGGTGACCGCGTCGAGGTCGTGGTGGGGGATGACCTGGGTCACGCCCGCGTTGTTCACCAGCACGTCGAGGCGGCCGAACCGCCCGACCGCAGCGTCGACGAGCGCGGCGCAGGCGTCGGCGTCGGCCACGTCGGCCCGGACGTAGAGGCCGTCGGCCAGCGATCCGGCGACCGCCTCGCCCGCCTCCACCGACGACGACGAGTTGACGACGACCCGCGCCCCTTCGGCGTCGAACGCCCGGGCGGCGGCCTCGCCGATGCCGCTGGACGAGCCCGTCACGATCACGACCTTGCCGTCGAAGCGCCCCACGGGCGTCATCCTGGCACGCCCGCCTCGCCGTGCAGGACCGGCTGGTAGCCGTGCGCCAGGACGTCCACCGTGCAGCGGGGCGTGAGCACGGTGGCGTCGCCCCGGCCGGGCCGGTCGACCGCCGGGCCGTACCCGGCGACCGTCCACGGCACGACCCGGTCGCCGGCCACCAGCGCCGGCGTGTCCCCGCGGTCGGGGTCGAGGGCCACGAACGTGCCGACCGGCAGGTCGGACCAGGCCCGGCGGTGGCGGCGCTGGGCGCGCCCGTCGAGGCGGTCGGCGTGCAGGCGGCGGTCCATCGGGTCGACCCGGAGCCGCTCGCCGTGGGCCGCCTCCCAGGCGTCGAGCCAGCGGACGTGGTCGGCGTGGCGGCACAGCGCGCACGGGCGGTGACCGGCGGCGAGCGCGACGGCCTCGTCCCAGAAGAAGAGCGGGGTCCAGCGGCCCGGCTCCCACACCGGCGCCCGCCAGCCCTTGTGCTCCAGCACGCAGGTGATCCAGCGGCGGACCTGCCACGGCCGGGCGATCACCCGCGGCTCGCGGTGCAGGCAGCCCCGGTTGCCCATGAACAGGCCGCGCTGGTCGATGGCCACGATCGCGCCCGGTGGGGGTGACGCGGTTGGGTGCCGGCATCGGCCCAGCGTGCCAGCCCTTGACTTCAAGTTAACTTGAGCATTTACGGTCCGGGGCATGGAAACACATCACCGAAACCCGCACCCCGGACACCCACGACGACGCCACCCGCCGGCTCGGCTGGTGGTGGGCCGGCGGCCTCGCCGTCGTGGCCTCCGTCGTCGCCAACCTCGCCATCCTCGGCATCGGCACGCTGGCCGACGCCTCCTTCGTCGTCGTCGACAACGGCGACCCCGCCGACGTCGACGTCGCCGCCGTGCTCTTCGCCAGCATCGTCCCGCTGGCGGCCGGCTTCCTGCTGGCCGCGCTCCTGGACCGCTGGCGCCCCGGCCTCGTCCGGCCGCTCGGGATCGTGGTCGCCGCCCTCGCCGTCGTGTCGGTGGCGGGCCCGTTCGCCGCCGACACCGACACCGGCACGGCCGTCGCCCTCGCCGTCATGCACCTGGTCGTGGGGGCCGCCTACCTCGGCGGCATCGAGGCCGCCCGCCACCGGGCTCCCGCCGCCGGCGTCCCGGGCGCCCTCGCCCGCCCCGCGGCGTGACAGGCTCGGTCGCCATGCACGTCGTGACCGCCCGCCGGCCCGGACCCCCCGACGTCTTCGCGGTGGAGGAGGCCCCCGACCCCGAGCCGGGGCCGGGCCAGGTCGTGGTGGACGTCGCCGTCGCCGCCATCACCTTCGTGGACACCCAGATGCGGGCCGGCCGGTTCCCGCGGGTGCGGCCCGAGGACTTCCCCCTCGTCCTCGGCAACGGGGTGGCCGGCACCGTGGCCGCCGTGGGCGGCGGCGTGGACGCCGGCTGGCTCGGCGCCGAGGTCGTCACCGCCACCGGCGGCCGGGGCGGCTACGCCACCCGGGCGGTGGCCGCCGTCGCCGACCTCCACCGCATCCCCGCCGGCCTCGACCTGCGGGACGCCGCCGCCCTCCTGGCCGACGGGCGGACCGCCCTCGGGCTCGCCCGGGCCGCCGGCGTCGGGCCCGACGACACCGTCGCCGTCACCGCCGCCGGCGGGGGCGTGGGCAGCCTCCTCGTGCAGATCGCCCGCAACGCCGGGGCCACCGTCGTGGCCCTGGCGGGCGGCCGGGCCAAGCGCGACCTCGCCCTCGACCTCGGGGCGGCGGCGGCCCTCGACTACCGCGACCCCGCCTGGCCCGACCGGCTGGCCGAGGCGGCCCCCGGCGGGCTGACCGTCGCCTTCGACGGGGTGGGCGGAGACGTCAGCGCCCCGCTCGTGGCGCGCGCTGCGGCCGGGCGGCCGCTACCTGCCCCACGGCGGGGCCAGCGGGAGCTGGGCCGGGCTCGGCGAGGACGAGGCGGCCGAGCGGGGGCTCACGGTGATCCCGCTGGCGGCCATCGGCGCCGGCGAGGCCGAGTTCTACCGCCTCACCGAGGACGCCCTGGCCGAGGCGGCCGCCGGCCGCATCCGGCCCACCGTCGGGCAGACCTGGCCGCTGGCGGAGGTGGCCGCCGCCCACGCGGCCATCGAGGCCCGGGCCACGCTCGGCAAGACGCTGCTGATCGCGGGCCTAGCGCGACGAGACCGGCGACGCCTCGTCGCGGCCCCGGCGGATGCCGTCCGTGTAGTCGGTGAGGAGCCGGTAGACGTCGTCGGCCGATCCCGGCGGCGGCGGGCCGTCCGCGTGGTCGCCGTTCCCGTTCGAACCGTCGCCGTCGCCGTCGCCGTTGCCGCCGTCGCTGTGCAGGCCGTGGACGGCGGTGACGGGCGGCTGGGCGCCGGGGACCCGCCGGGTCAGCGGCGGCGCGTCCGGGTCGGTCCGCACCACCCGCGGGGCCACCACCCGCGACGCCAGGTCCACCATGGTCACCGGGGCGGTGATCGGCTCGGGCCGGACCGGCTCCGCCACCGGGACCGGCTGCGACGGCAGCGCGGCGAGCGACGGCAGCGACGGCAGGGGGGGCAGCGGCGCCGGGGTCGGCGGCCCTGCCGGGGCGGCCAGCTCACCGGGCGCGGGTGCCTCCAGCACCGGGGGCCGGTAGCCGGCCACCGGCACCGGCATCTCGCCGGCCACCAGCGACGGCGGCACGGCCACGGCCGCGGTGACGCCCGAGCACGGCGTGGGGTGCAGCGTGACCCGGATCCCGTGGCGCCGGGCGAGGTTGCCGGCCACGTGGTGGCCGAGGTAGCGGGACGGGGCGATCGTCTGCGGGGCCCCGAACTCGAGGCGCTCGTTGGCCGCCGCCAGCTCCTCGCGGGTCATGCCCATGCCGTCGTCGACGACGAGCAGCAGGTAGCCGCCGCCGCGGCTGCGGCCGTTGATCTCCACCGTGCGCTCGGGCGGCGAGAACTGCAGGGCGTTCTCGATCAGCTCGGCCAGCAGGTGGGCGAGGTCCGACGCCACCGAGCCGACGACGGTGGCCCCGTCCATCGTGGTGATGACGACCCGCTTGAAGTCCTCGACCTCGCCGACGGCGGCCCGCACGACGTCGGTCAGGTTGACCGGCCCGCCCCACTTGCGGGAGCCCTCGACGCCGGCCAGCACCAGCAGCGACTCGGCGTTGCGGCGCATGCGGGTCGCGTGGTGGTCGAGCCGGAACAGGTTCTCCAGCGTGGTGGTGCGGGTCTCGTTGCGCTCCAGCTCGGTGATGAAGTCGAGCTGGCGGGCGATGAGGTTCTGGTTGCGCCGGGCCAGGTTGACGAACGCGTCGGCCACGTTGCGCCGCAGCATCGCCTGGTCGACGGCCAGGTCGAGCGCGGCGGTCTGCACCCGGTTGAGCGTGTCGGCCACGTCCGCCACCTCGTCGCGCGAGCTCACGGTGACCGGGGCGAGGTCGGGCACCTCGACGTCCTCGCCCACCGGCGCGTCGAGCACCTTGCGCACGGCGTTGGGCAGGTGGTCCTCGGCCATGGCGATGGACTGGCGGGTCAGCTCCTTCAGCGGGCGCACGATGGAGCGGGACACGGCCAGGATGGCGACGACGGCCGCCGCGACCACGAGGAGCGCGGTCGCGATGTACCAGCGGCTGCGGGCCGCCGCCGCGGCGTTGAGGTCGTCGGCCCGGGCCTGGACGATGCCGGACACGTCGCTGACGAAGCCGTAGTAGCTCTCGTCGTCCTCGAGCGAGATGCCCTCCAGCATGGCGGGGACGTCGACGACCCCGGTCTCGATGATCTGCGGGCCCATCTCGATGATGCCGGTGGCGGCGCTCTCGATCTCGAGCTCGTCGCCGGCCGCCGCGTACCGGTCCCGGGCCAGGTCGAGGATCGCGTAGTGGTTGTCCAGCGACGCCGTGACGGCCATCGACGCCTCGGCGATCTCGGGCGGATCGGCCACACGGCGGTCGCCGGTGACGGCGCCCAGCAGGCCGAGCCGCACGAACCGGGCGATGTGGTCGATCTCCCGGCTGGACATGTCGATGAGCTGCACGCCGCGCCGCAGCTCGTGGTCCTCGATCTCGGTGACGAGCTGGCTGTTGCGGTCGGCCAGCGAGGTGACGAGCTCGGAGAACCCGAGGAACGAGTCCTCGGCGACCTGGTTGAACTCGGTGACGACGCGGGGGCCGTCGTAGCTGTCGATGTTGCCGCGCAGGGTGGCGAGCCGGTCGAGCTCGGCCAGGGCCGGGGAGTAGATGCGGGCGACGTCCTCGCCCTTGTCGGCGACCTCGAGGGCGAAGGCCTGGCGGGCGGCGTCGGTGTTGGCCCGCGCCTCCTCGATGCTGTCGACCGGCAGGTCGACGAGCTCGTGGGCGCCGAGCAGCCACAGGGACGAGTAGTTGCGCTCGTGCTGGAGCGCGTTGATCAGGCCCGAGGGCCCGATGGACGCGGTGGCGAGGTCGGTCTGCTTGCGCACCTCCTCGGCTTCCTGGAGGCTCCGCGCCACCTCCAGGCCGGCCACCACCGACAACGCGATCAGCGGCACCGCCAGCGCCGCCGCCAGCTTGGTCTTGATCGAGACTCGTCGCGGCCCCATAGACCCCCTCACCTCCCCGTTCCCCCGTCCCGCCGGGGCTTGGGTGCAGTCTGCACGCGCACTGACCCCATTGTCAGTGGACGGTCGCGGCCCCCGGATGCCGCCCGGTCCCCCTCCCCGAGGAACCGCTATTGCGTGACCCGTCAGTAGATCGCGTGGGTATGCCCCCGTTGTGTTATTGAGTTTCTGTTAACACCGGGGTCCCGTCAAGACGTGGGCGCACAGAGTGAGTTGCGATCACGTTCCGAATGGATTGCGTGCCGCGCGCGACGAGAGGTCAGGCCACGCTCTCGACGGCCTCGTCGTCGAACTGGGTCTGGTACAGCTGGGCGTACCGGCCGCCGGCCGCCAGCAGGTCGGCGTGGGTGCCGCGCTCGACGACCCGACCCGCCTCGATGACGAGGATGGCGTCCGCCTCCCGGACCGTCGACAGGCGGTGGGCGATCACGATGGAGGTCCGACCCACGAGGGCGTCGGCCAGTGCCGCCTGCACCGCCGCCTCCGACGTCGAGTCGAGGTGGGCGGTGGCCTCGTCCAGGATCACCACCCGGGGCCGGGCCAGCAGCAGCCGGGCGATCGTCAGCCGCTGGCGCTCGCCCCCCGAGAACCGGTAGCCGCGCTCGCCCACCACCGTGTCCAGCCCGTCGGGCAGCGACTCCACCAGCGGCGCCAGCCGGGCGGTGCGCAGCGCGTCCCACAGCTCGTCGTCGGTCGCCTCGGGCCGCGCGAAGCGCAGGTTCCCCCGCACCGTGTCGTGGAACAGGTGCCCGTCCTGGGTCACCAGCCCGAGCGTGGACCGGATGGCGTCGAAGCTCAGGTCCCGCACGTCGACGCCGCCCAGGCGCACCGCGCCCTCGTCCACGTCGTAGAGCCGCGGCGCGAGGGCGGCGATGGTCGACTTGCCGCTGCCCGACGTCCCCACCAGCGCCACCATCTGGCCCGGCTCGACCCGGAACGAGATCCCGTGCAGCACCTCGGTCCCGCCCCGGGTGTCGAGCGTCGCCACCTCCTCCAGCGAGGCCAGCGACACCCGCTCGGCGCTGGGGTACGCGAAGCGGACGCCGTCGAACTCGACCGCCACGGGCCCCTCGGGCACGTCCCGGGCGCCCGGCTTCTCCGTGATGAGGGGGACCAGGTCGAGCACCTCGAACACCCGCTCGAAGCTGACGATCGCCGTCATCGCGTCGACCCGGGCGCTGGCCAGCGCGGTCAGCGGGGCGTACAGCTGGGTGAGCAGCAGGGCGAGGGTCACGACGGTGCCGGGCTCCATCCGGCCGTTGATGGCCATCCAGCCGCCCAGCCCGTAGACGAGCGCCAGTGCCAGGGCCGACACGAGTGCCAGGGCGGTCAGGAACACGTACTGGCCCATCGCCGTGCGCACGCCGATCTCGGCCACCCGCTCGGCCCGGTTCCCGAACTCGGCCTCCTCGCGGGCCGGCCGGCCGAACAGCTTGACGAGGGTGGCGCCCGGGGCCGAGAACCGCTCGGTCATCTGGGTGGTCATGGTGGCGTTGTGGTCGGCGGCCTCCCGCTCCAGGTGGGCGAGGCGGGCGCCCATGCGCCGGGCCGGCAGCACGAACACCGGCAGCAGCAGCAGCGCCAGCAGCGTGATCTGCCACGACAGGCCGATCATCACGGCCAGCGTGAGCACCAGGGTGATGACGTTGCTGACGACGCCCGACAGGGTCCAGGTGAAGGCCCGCTGGGCGCCGATCACGTCGTTGTTCAGGCGGCTGACCAGCGCCCCCGTGCGGGTGCGGGTGAAGAACGCGACCGGCATGCGCTGCACGTGCCCGAACACGGCCCGGCGCAGGTCGAGGATCAGCCCCTCGCCGATGCGGGCGGACTGCCAGCGCTCGGCGATGCCGACGGCGGCGTCGACGAGCGCGATGGCGGCGATGAGCAGGGCCAGCGCGATGACCCGGCTCTCCCGCCCGCCCTCCACGATCTCGTCGACCACCTGGCCGGCGAGCACGGGCGTGGCCACGGCCAGAAGGGCGAGGACGACG
This sequence comes from uncultured Acidimicrobiales bacterium, assembly GCA_963759225.1. Taxonomy (GTDB): domain Bacteria; phylum Actinomycetota; class Acidimicrobiia; order Acidimicrobiales; family VFJN01; genus ZC4RG19. The sequence goes on from CAVWYL010000018.1 coordinate 56,238, forward strand.
CTGAGCAGGAGGTAGACGGCGAGCGCGCGGCGGTGGGGCTTGGCGAAGTCCCAGATGCGGCGCAGGGTCGTGCGGTCGAAGGCCCGGCGCGGCTGCTGGCCCTGCATGGCGCTCTCCAGCGCCATCCAGTGGCTGAAATCCATCTGCATCGACCCAGCATCACAGTTCAACCACGCTTGAGGTCAAGCGGGTTGGCTCACGGCGTGAGACTGTGCAGGTCGGCTCACGGCGTGAGCCGGTGCAGAGTCACGGGGGAACAGCGTCACCTCGCGGACGTTGGCCGCGCCGACCAGGCGCGCCACCCACCGCTCCAGGCCGATGGCGAACCCGCCGTGCGGGGGCATCCCGTAGCGGAAGGCGTCGAGGTAGCCGGCCAGCGGGGCGGTGTCCTGGCCGGCCAGCGCCGCCGCGTAGTCCTCGTAGCGGTGGAGCCGCTGCCCGCCGGTCACCAGCTCGACGCCGCGGAACAGCAGGTCGAAGCTGTTGGTGAACCCGGGCCGGGCCGGGTCGGGATGGGTGTAGAAGGGCCGCTTGGCCTGCGGGTAGCCGGTGACGAACACGAACGCGCTGCCGTGGGCCCGCTCGGCCCACTCGCCGATCCAGCGCTCGTGGGCCGGGGCCAGGTCGGGCTCGCCCACCACGGCCTCGCCGGTGGCCTCCTCGACCATGCGCTGGGCGTCCGTGAAGTCGACGCCCGGGATCGCCGCGGGGACCTCCGGCAGCACCAGGCCGAGGGCCTCGACGGCGGCGGCGGCCCGCCCGGCCACGGCCGCCACCATGCCGGCGACGGCGTCCCGCAGGACGGCCATCACGTCGGTGTGGTCGCGCACGAACCCCAGCTCCGCGTCGAGCGACACGTAGGTGGCCAGGTGGCGGGCGGTGTCGTGGGGCTCGGCCCGGAACACCGGGCCCACCTCGTACACCCGCTCGAGGGCGCCCACCATGACCTGCTTGTAGAACTGCGGGCTCTGGGCCAGGTAGGCCCGGCGCCCGAAGTAGTCGACCGGGAACACGTTCGAGCCGGTCTCGGTGGCCGACGCCACCAGCTTGGGGGTGTGGACCTCGGTGAACCCGGCGGCGTCGAGCGTGTCCCGGAACCCGGCCACCGACGCGGCCGCCACCCCGGCGACGGCCCGGCGGCGGGGATGGCGCAGCGCCCCCGCCGCGTGGTCGAGCAGCGTCGGGAGCTGGGCGTTCAGCTCCGGGCGGCGCAGCTCGAACGGCAGCGCCGCCGTGGGCGTGGACACGACGGTGACGTCCGGGGCGTGCAGCTCCAGGCCGCCCGGCGCCTGGGCGGTGGCGACGACGGTGCCCTCGACCTCGACGACGGTCTCGGGCGCGAGCTCGTCGACGCGGGCCCGCAGGTCGTCGTCCTCCACCACCACCTGCACGATCCCGGCCCGGTCCCGGACGAGGAGGAACGCCACCCGGGCCAGCTGGCGCTGGTGGTGCAGCCACCCCGCCACCCGCACCCGCTCGCCCACCCGGGCGGCCAGATCGGTCGTGATCGTGCGGTCCATGGGCGGGGCAGGGTAGGTGTTGTACCCATGATCTCGGTCGACGATTTCCTGTGGTTCGTGGACGAGGCGCTCGACGGGATGGTCGGCATCGTGGTCGAGCTGGGCGACGACCTGGCCAACCGCCGCCCCGACCTCCCCGGCGCCAACTCGCCGTACGCCATCCTCTTCCACTGCCTGGGCGTCATGGAGTGGTGGGGCGGCGTGGCCGTCGCCGGGCGCCCGGTCGAGCGGGACCGCGACGCCGAGTTCCGCGCCACCGGGCCGGTGAGCCGACCTCGCGGCGCGGGCCCGTCGCCGCCCGCGCCCGGCTGGCCGAGGACCTGGCGCAGCTCGACCCGGCGGCCCCGCCCCGGGTCGAGCTCGACCTCGAGGCCCGCGACCGGCCGCTCGGCGCCACCCAGGGCGGCGCCACCCTCCACATCTACGAGGAGCTGGCCCAGCACCGCGGCCAGATGGAGGTGACCCGGGACGTGCTCCGGGCTAGCGCGGCAGGTGCTTCGCCACCCGCAGCATCGACGTGAACCGCTTCGCGTAGCCGGCGGCGTCGTCGCCCGGGTCGGTGATGCGCTCGGCCAGCTTGGACCGCACGGCGATGGTCTGGGGCTCGGTGTACTTGAGCAGGCCCTCGCGGCCGTGGCGCCGCCCGAGGCCGGACGCCTTCATGCCGCCCATGGGCGCGTCCACGCTGGCCCACGCCGAGGCGTAGCCGTCGTTGACGTTGACGGTCCCGGCCTGGAGCCGCTCGGCGATGGCCCGGCCCCGGCCGGTGTCGCCGCAGTAGACGCTGGCGTTGAGCCCGTACTCGGAGTCGTTGGCCCGCTCCACCGCCTCGTCGTCGGACGCCACCGGGTAGACGGCCACGACCGGGCCGAACGTCTCCTCCCGGTACAGGTCCATGTCCGGCGTCACGCCCGCCAGCACCGTCGGCTCGTAGAACAGCGGACCGACGTCGGGCCGGTGCTTCCCGCCCGCCACCAGCGTGGCGCCCTTGGCCACCGCGTCGTCGACGTGGGCCCGGACCTTGGCCAGCTGGTCGTCGGAGGCGAGCGCGCCGACGTCGGCCCCGTAGGACTGCTCGGCGCCGAGCCGCAGCGCCCGCGTGCGCTCGCCGAACGCGGCGACGAACCGGTCGGCCAGGGGCTCCTCCACGTAGATGCGCTCGATGGAGATGCACAGCTGGCCGGTGTTGGCGAACGAGCCGACGACGGCGCCGTCCACCGCCCGGTCGAGCTCGGCGTCGCCGGTCACGACCATGGCGTTCTTGCCGCCCAGCTCGGCCGACACGCCGATGAGCTGCTCGCCCGCCTGGCGGGCGACGGTGCGGCCGGTGGCGGTGGAGCCGGTGAACATCATGTAGTCCGACGCCTCGATGATGGCGGTGCCGACGCTGCGCCCCGGCCCGGTCACGACCTGGACCAGCCCGGAGGGCAGGCCCGCCTCCTCCAGCAGCTCGAACGCCCGCAGCGCGGTGAACGGGGTCTGCGAGTCGGGCTTGATCACGACGCCGTTGCCCGCCACCAGTGCGGCCAGGGCGTCGGACGTGGCGAGCACCAGCGGGTAGTTCCACGGCGAGATGACCCCGACGACGCCCTTGGGCACGTGGTGGACCCGCGTCGACACCAGGCCGGGAAGCGCGCTCAGGCGGCGGTGGGGCCGCAGCGCCCGGGGCGCCAGGCGGGCGTAGTACCGGGCCGTGACCGCCTGGTCCATGATCTCCTCGAACGCCCACACCCGGGCCTTGCCGTTCTCGGCCTGGATCAGGTCGAGCAGCTCCTCCTGGTGGTCGAGCACGAGGTCGTGGTACCGGAGCAGCACCGCGGCCCGCTCCCGCAGCGGGCGCAGCGCCCAGCGGCGCTGGGCCTCCCGGGCCCGTGCGAAGGCGGCGGTCACGTCCTCGGCGGTGCCCACCGGCACCTCGCCCACGACGGCGCCCGTGAGCGGCGACGTCACCGTCCGGGTCTCGCGCCCGGCCGCCACGTCCACGCGGGCGGCCAGCCGGGCCGTCTCGTCCCGGCCGGGGCGCAGGGGCGGGAGGGCGGTCGGGCCCTCGGGGGTGCCGGTGGTCGGGTCGGTGGTGGTCATCCGGGGCCTCCGCGGCGCGGCGTGGGACGGGCGCCGCCCACCGTAGCGAGCGGAGTTGCGGGACACCCCGGCCCGGCCCGCATGCTGGACTCGTGCCCGTGCCCCCGCATGCCGACGCCCCCGCCGCCGCCGTCGACCGCATGGCGTGGGCCGTGGACCAGCTCGGCGTGACCCCGTCGTCGCGGGTGCTGGAGGTGGGGTGCGGCCACGGGCGGGCGGTCACGCTCGTGTGCGAGCGGCTGGGCGCGGGCCGCATGGTGGCGGTGGACCGGTCGCCGAAGATGATCGCGGCGGCGGCCCGCCGCAACGCGGCCCACGTGGCGGCCGGGCGCCTACGCCTGGTGGAGGCGCCCCTGGCGTCCGCCGACCTGGGCGCCGATCCGTTCACCCACGTGTTCGCGTTCAACGTGCGGGCGATGGCCGAACCGGCGGCGCTGGCGGTGGTCCGCCCCCGCCTGGCCGCGGGCGGGACGCTGGCGCTGTTCGCCCAGCACCCGTCGCCCGACCGCACGGCGGCGGCGGTGGCGGCGATGCGGTCGGCGCTGACCGCCGGCGGGTTCGCCGTCGTGCGGGAGGCGCACGCCGACCTGGAGCCGAACCCGGTGTCCGGCGGTGCTGGCGGTGGCCGGGTGAGGACCGTCCTCGCCATCGGCATCGGCGCCGGCGACCCCGACCAGGTCACCGTGGAGGCGATCCGGGCCCTCAACCGCACGGACGTGTTCTTCCTCCTCGACAAGGGCCCGGCGGCCGCCGACCTGGTGGCGGTGCGCCGGCTGATCTGCGAGCGCTACATCGACGACCCCCGCTACCGGGTGGTCGAGGCGCCCGACCCGCCCCGCGACCTGTCGGGACCGTCGTACGCCGCCGACGTCGGGGACTGGCACGACCGGCGGGTCGGCGTCTACGAGACCCTGCTGCTGAACCAGCTGGCCGACGGGGAGGTGGGATCGTTCCTGGTGTGGGGCGACCCGGCGCTCTACGACAGCACCCTGCGCATCCTCGACGGCGTGGCGGCCCGGGGCGAGGTGGCGTTCACGGTCGAGGTCGTCCCCGGAATCAGCAGCGTCCAGGCCCTGGCCGCCGCCCACCGCATCGCCCTCCACGGCGTCGGCGCCCCGGTCCACGTCACCACGGGCCGCCGCCTGGCCGAGGAGGGCTGGCCCGACGGCGTCGACGACGTCGTGGTCATGCTCGACGGCCAACGCGCCTTCACGGCGGTCGACCCGGAGGGCGTCACGATCTACTGGGGCGCCTACCTCGGCACCCCGGACCAGATCCTGCTGTCCGGGCCCCTGGCCACCATGGCCCCCGAGATCGAGCAGGCCCGCGCCGAGGCCCGCGACCGCAAGGGCTGGATGTTCGACACGTACCTCCTCCGCCGGGACCGGTGATATCATCAGCTATCACATGGCTGATCTCTTCATCCGCGACGTCCCCGACGACGTCATCGCCGCCATCGACGCCAACGCCAAGCGCCTCGGCCTGTCGCGCACCGAGCACGTGCGGCGCATCCTCCTCGCCGAGCGCCGACGCACCGGTGGCAAGGTCACCGTCGAGGACCTGCGCCGGTTCTCGAGACGTTGGCGCAGGATCTTGCCGACGACGACGTGATGCGTCGGGCGTGGGAGTGACCGACTGGCTCGTCGACAAGTCGGCTCTTGTCCGGCTCGACGACCAGCCCGGACGCAGACACCTGGGTCGGGCGGATCGAGCGGGGCCTCGTGCGGATCAGCGTCGCTGACATTGCTGGAGGTCGGGTTCTCGGCCCGCTCGGCCGCCGACTGCGCAGCGGACCCGCTCTACGAGCCTCCCGTTGACTTCATGCCCGTCGAGTACCTCACGCCGCCGGTGGAGGACAGGGCTGTGGTCGTGCAGGGTCTGCTCGCCGAGGTCGGGCATCACCGGGCGCCGTCCGTCGCGGATCTGCTGCTGGCGGCCACGGCCGAGCTGGGCCAGTTCACGCTGCTGCACGTCGACAAGGACTTCGAGCTCATCGCCGATCTCACAGGCCAGGCGGTCGAGCGGCTGACGCTCCCGTGACCGGCCCGGTTCTGGTCCTCGCCGGGACGGCCGAGGCGGGGGAGCTCGCCACGCGGCTGCACGCCGCCGGGGTGCCGGTGGTCGCGTCGTTCGCCGGGCGGACGTCGGCGCCGGCGGCGCTGCCGTGCCCGGTCCGGGTCGGGGGGTTCGGTGGCGTCGACGGGCTCGTCGCCGAGCTGCGGCGGGGCGGGTACGCCGTCCTGGTCGACGCCACCCACCCCTTCGCCGCCACCATGTCGCACCACGCGGCGGCGGCCGCCGCCGAGGCGGGCGTCCGCCGCATCCGGCTGCTGCGGCCACCGTGGCGACCCGCTCCCGGCGACGCGTGGGACGAGGTGCCCGACCTGGCCGCCGCCGCCCGCCGCCTCGACGAGGTCGGGGCCGGGCGGGTCCTGCTCACCGTGGGCCGCTACGACCTGGCCGCCTTCGCCTCCGGCGGCGACCGCGCCTACGTCGTGCGGTCGATCGAGGCGCCCGACGCCGCCGTGCTGCCGGGGGCGACCGTCGTGACCGCCCGGCCGCCGTTCGCCGTGGCCGGCGAGGTGGCGCTGCTGCGGGAGCACCGGATCGACACGCTCGTGACCAAGAACTCCGGGGGTCCGGCCACCGCCGCCAAGCTGGAGGCCGCCCGGGACGAGGGCGTCCGGGTCGTCATGGTCCGGCGACCGGCGCCGCCCCCGGGCCCGCTCGTCGACAGCGTTCCGGCCGCCCTGTCAGCCCTCGCGGGCGACGGCTGACGGCACGACCGGGGTCATGCGGTAGGGCAGCTCCAGGCGGTGGGCGGCCAGCAGGCCCGGGTTGGCGAACAGCGCACCCGTCGGCCCGTCCGCCGCCACCCGGCCGTGGGCCAGGACCACCGACCGGGGGCACAGCTCGAGCGCCAGCGGCAGGTCGTGGGTGATGACGAGCGTGGTCAGGTCCAGGCCCCGGATGACCTCGACCAGGTCGCGGCGGGCGGCCGGGTCGAGGTTGGCCGTGGGCTCGTCGAGGATCAGCACCTCGGGGTGGGCGGCCAGCACGCCGGCCAGCGCCACCCGCCGCCGCTCGCCCAGGCTCAGGTGCTCGGGCGCCCGCTCGGCGGCGTCCGTCAGGCCGACGACGTCGAGGGCGGCCGCCACCCGGGCCGCGACCTCGCCGGCGGGGACGCCCCGCTGCGCGGGCGCGAAGCCCACGTCGGCCGCCACCGTCGGCAGCAGGATCTGGTCGTCGGGGTCCTGGAACACGAGCCCGACCCGCCGCCGCACCTCGGCGAGCGCCGCCGGCGGGCCCACGGGCAGCCCCGCCACCCGCACGGTCCCCGCGGCGGTGCTGCCGTCGGTCCCGCCGAGCGCGCCGACCAGGTGCAGCGCCAGGGTCGACTTGCCCGAGCCGTTGGGCCCGAGGATCGCCACCCGCTCGCCCCGGGCCACCGCGAGGTCGACCCCCGCCAGCGCCACGGTCCCGTCGGACCACCGGTGGGTGAGGCCGGCGACCTCGACCGCGGGGCCGGACCGGTCGGGCGGCGGCGGGCACGCCGCTGCGCCGCCCCAGCCCCCGGCGGGGGCGCTCCCGGCGCTCGCCGGCCTCGGACGCGGCCTGGTTGGCGGCCCGCCGGGCCCGCCAGCCGCGGGGCGCCCGCTCGGGCGGGGCCAGCGACAGGGGGGTGCCCAGCCGCTCCTCGTAGCCGGGCAGGCGGACCCGGTAGCTGCACAGGTCGCAGTTCATGCGGACGTCGCCGTGGTCGGCCTCGCCGAACCGCTCGACGATCAGGTCGGCGAGCCGCTCGTCGGCGCCCAGCGGAGGAGCGGTCGCCACCGTGACCCCCGGGTGCCCGGCCGCCCACGCCGCGGCCCGGGTCGCGATGCGGTCCACCAGCACGCCCGAGAACAGGAACAGCGGCACCACGGCGAGCCGGTCGGCGCCCAGCCGGTGGGCCCGGTCCAGGGCGTCCTCCAGCGACGGCGACGACATGGCCACGAACGCCGGCTCCACCGCCCCGAGGCCCCGGCCGTCGCCCAGCAGGCGGGCCAGCTTCACGAAGTCGGCGCAGGCGTCGGGGTCGGTCGACCCCCGGCCCACCAGCACGACGGTGGCGGGACCGCCGACCTCGGCCACCGCGGCCCGGGCCCGGTCCTCGGCCACGTCCAGGACGGCCGGGTGGATGCCGAGGTCGCGGGCCAGCCGGAACCGCACGCCGGGATGGCGGCGCCGGGCCCGCCCCAGCACGGCGGGGCCGTCGTCCTTCAGGTGCCCGGCCCCGAACAGCACGTAGGGCACGGCCACGACGTCGGTGGCGCCCGCCGCCACCAGGGCGTCGACGGCGTCGTCGATCGGGCGGGTCGGCCAGCTCCAGGAACCCGCCCCCGACCCGGTGCTCGGGCAGCCGGCCGCCGACCAGGCGCAGCAGGGCGCCGAACTCGGTGGCCGCGGCCGGGTCCCGGCTCCCGTGGCCGACGAGCAGCAGGTCGGTCGTCACAGCACCACCAGCGCCACGGCGGCCAGCGCGGCCGGGGCCAGCGCCGCAGCCCAGTCGACGGCGCCGGCGGGCGGAGCGGCGGCGGACGCGGCCGCCGCGGGCGTGCCCCCGGCCGGCGCCCCCCGCAGCTCGGCGGCGAGGGCCAGCCGGTCGGCCCGCTCGGTCGAGCGCACGAACAGCGACCCGAGCGCCCGCGCCCCGCTGGCCAGCGCGACGGCCCGCCGCGGCGAGCCGGTGCGGACCGCCACCGCCAGCCGCAGCCGCGCGGCCTCGGCCCGCAGGACCTGCAGCTGCCGGGCGGTCAGCGCCACCAGCCGCCGGAACCACGGCGGAACGCCCACCCGCCGCAGCCCGTCCACGATCTCGGGCACGGAGGACGAGGCGGCCAGCGCACTGACGGCCACGATGCCGATGGTCGCCTTGGCGAGGACGGTCCCCCCGGCCCGCAGGCCCGGCTCGGACAGGGCGATCCCGAGCACCTCGACCGAGGGCCCGCGACCGGCCAGCGCGTAGGCCACCGCGAGCACGACGAGCGGCAGCTCCAGGGTGAGCCGCCCCGCCACCGCCCGCCAGTCGACCAGCGCCACGACGGCCACCGCCACCGCGACGAGCCCGTCGGCCGCCAGCACCCACGGCCGGCCCGGCGGCGTCACGGCCACCACCAGCAGGAACGCCACCAACCCCACGACCTTGGCCTCGGGCGCCAGCCCAGACACGGGGCTGCGCAGCCGTGCCGCCGCCCGCGGCGAGCCGTGCGCGCGCTCACTGGTGCACCCTTCGGGATGCACGCAGCGAGCGATCGGCACTTCGTGCCGAGCAATGCACTGTGTTGATGGTTCGCTCGCTGCGCTCGCTCACGCCGGGTCCCCCGCCGGCACGGGCTCGGGCACCGGGTCGGGGCGGTGGGGGAGGGCCCGGACCATGTCCGGCCGCAGGCGCAGGACGGTGGCCAGGACGGCGGCGGTCAGCGCCGCCTCCACGACGGCCAGCAGCAGGTGCGAGCCGCCGATGCTCACCGCCACGACGTGGGCGGGCACGGCGTCGGTCCCGCCCGCCACGAACGCCAGCGTCGCCGCCCCCGCCGCCGCCAGCGACGCCACCCCGGCGGCCACGCCCCCGGCCGCCGCCGCCCAGCGGCGCCGGGACCGCACGAGCGGGCGGGCGGCCACGAACACGCCCCACGCCACCAGCGCGGGGACGATCCCGTCGTTGACCAGGTTGAGCCCCAGGGCGGTCACGCCCCCGTCCGCCAGCACCAGGGCCTGCACCACCACGACGACCGCCACGCACACGATGGCGGTCGCCGGCCCCACGAGCAGGGCGGCCAGCCCGGTCCCCACCAGGTGGGCGCTCGTCCCGAACCCGACCGGCACCACCAGCAGCTGGGCCACCAGCACGTAGGCCGCCACCACCGCGGGCAGGGTGGTGGCCCGGTCCCGCAGCGCGGCCGCGCTCCGCCGGGCGGCCAGCGCCGTCCCCGTCAGGGCCACCGCCGCCGCGGCGGCGGACGTCGGCAGGTCGACCCACCCGTCAGGGATGTGCACGCGGCCCCCCGATCACGACGGTGGCGGGCGGCGGCAGCCGGGTGGCGCCGAGGCGGTCGAGCGTCGTGGCCGCCACCCGGGTCCCGGGGCGGCCCGCGGCGTGGACCACGGCCGCGGGCGTGGCGCCCGGCATCCCCGCCGCCGCGAGCCGGGCGGCGATCGCCCCCTGCTGCGCCCGCCCGGTCAGGACCACCAGCGACGCCGCGGGGTCGGCGAGCGCCGCCCACGGCACCGGGGCCGCGTGCGGGTCCCGGTCGCCGGACGCCACCGTCACCGTCTCGGCCCGCGGGCGATCCCCGCGGCCAGGGGCGCGGCGGTGGCGGCCGTGACCCCGGGGGTCACCGCGCAGGCCACGCCCCGGTCGGCGAGCGCCGCCGCCTCCTCGGCGCCCCGGGAGCACACGAACGGGTCGCCGGACTTGAGCCGCACCACCCGCCGCCCCGCCCGGGCGTGGGCGGCCAGCAGGTCGGCGATGGCGGCGGTCGACCACGCCGGGCCGTCGGGCGACCGGCCCACGTACACCCGCTCGGCCCCCGGCCGGGCCAGGGCCAGCACCGGCGCCGCGGACGGCCGGTCGGCCACCACCACGTCGGCCTCGGCCAGCAGCCGGGCCGCCCGCCGCGTGAGCAGCAGCGGGTCGCCGGGACCGGCGCCCACGAGGTCGACAGGACGTCGGCGCTCACCCGTCCTCCCGGCTGAGGCGCCACAGGGCGTTGAGGGCGGCGGCGGCCACGGCGCTGCCGCCCCGCTCGCCCACGTTCGAGATGGCGGGCAGGCCGCTCGCCCGCAGCGCCTCCTTGGCCTCGGCCGCGCCCACGAACCCCACCGGCAGCCCGATGACCAGGGCGGGGGCGAAGCGGCCGGCGGCGGCCAGGTCGACGACCTCCCGCAGCGCGGTGGGGGCGTTGCCGACGACGACGACGGCGCCCGCCGGCCAGCGGTCGGCGGCGACCCGCATGGCGGCGGCCGACACCGTGAGGTCGGGCTCGGCCGCCCGGTCGGCGGCGGCCCGGTCCCGGCCCTCGGCCAGCAGCGACCGGGTCCCGGCCCGCCGGGAGGCGACGGCCACCATGTCGACGTCCGACACGACCGGCGCCCCGGCCCGCAGCGCGGCGATCCCGGCGGCGCACGCGTCCTCGTCGACCACCATCGTGTCGGCGTAGCCGACGTCGGCGGCGGCGTGGATCACCCGGGCCACGACCGCCCGGGCCCGGGGCGGCCAGCCCGACAGGTCGACCCGCTCGGCCAGGATGCGGTAGCTCTCGGCCTCGATGGGGTGCACGGGGGGCCTCATCGGGCGGGCTCCGGCCGGGGATGGTGGCGCCGGGTCACGACCCGCCCGCCGACGACCGCCGTGTCGGCCGACCCGACGAGCACCAGCGACCGCATCCCGACCACGGTCGGGTCGAGGCCGGCGAGGGTGGTCACCGACGACCTGCTGGTCGGGGCCGGTGGCGTCGGTGACGACGGTGACCGGGGTGGTCGGGGGCAGCACCTCGGCCAGCACGGCCGCGGCCCGGGCCAGGTGGTCGGGCCGGCCGGCGGACCGGGGGTTGAACAGCGCCAGGGCCAGCCCCGACCCGGCGGCCGCCCGCAGCTGGGCCTCGATCCGCTCCCACGGCACCAGCAGGTCGGACAGGGTGAGGGCGGCGTGGGGCCCCGCCAGCGGCGCCCCGGCGGCGGCCGCCGCCGCGGTCGCGGCGGTGACGCCGGGGACGACGTCGACGGGCACGCCGCGCCCGGCGGCCTCCTCGAGGGTGACCGAGGCCATGGCGAACACGCCGGGGTCGCCCGACGACACGACGGCGACCCGCCACCCGGCGGCGGCCAGGGCCACGGCCTCGCCGGCCCGGGCGGCCTCGGCGCCCATGGCGGACCGCACGACGAGCTGGTCCGGCCGCAGCAGCGGCCCGGCGGCGTCGACGTAGGGCCCGTAGCCCACGACGGCGTCGGCGCCCCGCACCGCGGCCACGGCCGCCGGCGTGCGGTGGCGGGGGTCGCCCGGCCCCAGGCCGACCACGGTGACCCGGCCGGGTCCCGCGGGGCCGGGGCGCGGCGGCGACCGCGGCGGTGGCGGTGGCGCCCTTGTGCTTGCCGGCCACCAGCCGCGCGCCCGGCCCCGCGGCCAGCAGGGCGGCGGCCTCGGCCACCGACGGCGTCCCCACCGCGTCGGCCACGACGGCGCTGGGGCTGGGCACGTCGACGGCGCCGAGCAGCCCGGCGGGGAACGTGACGGCGCCGGCCGGGATCGGCGGGGTGGCCGGCCCGCCGGTCGACGGTGGCCACGACGTCGGCCGCCCCGCCGGCCAGCGCCTCGGCCACCACGGCCCGGACCTCGGCGGCGGTCGCGGCCGTCGAGCAGCCCACGCCCACGGCGACCACGCTCGCTGCCGGCGTCCCGGCCCGCCGGGGCGTCGCCCCAGGCGACGAACACGGGGTTGTCGGCCTCGAAGCGGACCCCGCCGCCCGGCAGGTCGACCGCCCGGTCGACGGACACCTGCACGAGCGCGCCGAGCCGCTCGCGGGCGGCCAGCGCCCGGTCGGCGGCGGCGTAGGTGGCGACGACCCGGGCGCCCGGCGCGGCGGCGGCCAGGGCGGCGTCGAGGACGTCGAGGCCGCCGCCCCCGACGAACACCCGGTCCGGGCGGGGCAGCCCGGCCAGCGCCGCGGGCGCGGCGCCCTCGACGACCTCGACGACGGCGCCGAGCGCCGCCGCGTTGGTGACGACGGCGGCGGCCGCGGCCGGGTCCCGCTCGACGGCCACGACCCGCAGGCCGGGGGCGGCCAGCGCGGCCTCGACGGCGACGCTGCCGCTGCCCGCCCCGAGGTCCCACAGCGTGCCCCGCCCGGGCAGGTCGAGGCGGGCCAGGACGAGCGAGCGCACCTCGGGCTTGGTGATCATCCCGGCCCGGTGGTGGAACCGGGTGACCGGGAGGCCGCCCCCGGGCCGCACGCCCGGGTCCGGGTGGGCCAGGACGACGACGGACCGGTGGTCGAACCGCCCGGCGGCCAGGGCCCCGACGCCGTCGAGCCGGCACACCGACTCGCCCGGCTCGCCCAGCCGGGTGGCGACGGCGACGGTGGGGTGGTGGGCGCCGAGCGCGACGAGCGCCGCGCCGAGGGCCTCGGGCGGCGCCGCGGGCCCGCACAGCACGGCGGCGACGGGCGCGGCCGCGACGCGGGCCGCGGCGGCGGTGGCGTCGCCGGTGTGGCAGGAGGCGACGGTGGCGCCGTCCCAGGCCAGGCCGAGCCGGGCGAAGGCCAGCGCCACCGACGACGGCGCCGGGTGCACGACGAGCCTGCCGGGCCCGAGGCGGGCGCCCAGCGCCCGGACGATGCCGTGGAACCCGGGGTCGCCGGACGCCAGCACGCACGACGGGCCCGGGATGGGCCTCGACGGCGTCGAGCGCGGCCAGCCCGCCCGCCACGGTCGCGGTCTCGACCGAGGGCGCCAGGAGGTCGGCCACGGCCGCCAGCTGGTCCCGCCCCCCGGCCACGAGCCGGGCCCCGGCCAGCGCGGCCAGCGGCCTCGTCCCCCACGGGCCGCCCCCCGAGCAGCCCCACCACGTGCACGGGCGGCGGCTCGGGTCACCGTGCCACCGCCCCGGTGACGAGCACGCCGGGGCGCCGGGGCTGCGTTGACTCCGGCAGGGTCGCCGGTGACGTCGCCGACGACCAGCAGCCCCGGCACGCCGGACAGGTGGTCGAGCGGGCGCCGGTGGGCGATCCCGCCCGCCACGGCCGCCACCGGCCCGAGCGCGGTCGCCGCGGCCGCGAGGTCGGGCACCTCGGCCGCCACCGTGCGGCCGGGGTCCGCGGCGGCGCACGGCCCGAGCGTCACGCGTCACCGCCAGCGGGCGGTGGTGGACCGGGACGCCCGCCGCGCCCGCCAGCGCCGTCTCGACCGGGGGCCCCGGGACCGACTCGGTGGGGATCCCCCGGGCGGCCAGGTCCGCCGCCTCGCCGGCGTGGTCCGGGTGGAGCCACGGGTCGCCGCGGTAGAGCCGCACCAGCGCGGCCCGCGCCGGCGGCCGCCAGCGCGGGGAGGTCGGCCGGGGCCGCCACCACCCGGGCCCGGGGGGCGAAGGCCGTGGCCAGGGGGACCAGCGCCGCGTCCGTCACGACGACCGCCGCCGCGGCCAGCGCCGCCTCGGCGCGCAGCGTCAGCAGGTCCGGGTCGCCGGGGCCGGCGCCCACCAGCAGGACCGTCACCGGGGGCGCCCCGCGGTCGTGCCCGGCGCCGAGCGGCGGCGGTGGCCGTGGGCGTAGGCCGGGTCGTAGAGCAGGCAGCGGGGGGCGGCGCCGGCCAGGGCCGGGCCCACCAGGACCAGGACGGTCGTGCGGGCGCCCACCGACCGCATCGTGTCCGCCAGGCCGGCCACCGTCGTGAGCGCCACCTGCTCGTCGGGCCACGTGGCCCGGACCACCACCGCCGCCGGCGTGTCCGGGGGGTAGCCGGCGCCGTCCGGCCAGCAGCTCGGACTGGAGCTGGGCGGCCCTGGCCCCCGAGAGGTAGACGGCCATCGTCGTGCGGTGGGTCGCGAACGCCGCCACCGTCTCGCCCTCGGGCATCGATGCCGCCGTGCGGCCCGGCAGGCGGGTCGCCACCAGCGACTGGGCGACGGCGGGGACCGTCAGCTCGCGGGCCACCGCCGCGCTGGCCGCGGCCAGGGAGCCGACCCCGGGGACGATCTCGAACGGCCGGTCCTCGGCCAGGCACCAGTCGACCTGTTCCTGCAGCGCCGAGTAGAGGCTGAGGTCGCCGGAGTGGAGGCGCACGATGCGGGCCTCCGGGTGGGCCTCGTAGACCGCCACGACGTCCTCGAACGTCATGCCCGCCGAGTCGTGGACCTCGGCGCCCGGCGGCGGCGTGGGCCAGCACCTCCTCGGGGACCAGCGACGACGCCCACACCACCACGTCGGCCGCCGCCAGGCGGTCGACCGCCCGCAGCGTGAGCAGGTCGGGGGCGCCCGGACCGGCGCCCACGAACGAGATCACGTCTCCCGGCCCCCGCACCGGCGGGACCAGCAGCGTGGCCAGGTACGACGCGGGCCGGTCGGCCACGTCGGCCAGGGCCGCCACCCGGCCCCCCGGGCAGGCCCAGCAGCTCGCCCATGACCGCCCCCTCGAGCCGGTCGTGGCCGGCCAGCGTGGCCGCCACCGCCCCGATCTGGGCGCCGCCCTTGTAGACCACGACCGCGGCCGACGGGTCGGCGGCCGCCGCCGCCAGCGTGGCGTCGCCCGCCGGCGGCGTGGGCGGGCACGAGCACCAGGTGCTCGGTGCCGTCGACGACCGTCGTCCCGGTCCGGGCCGCCAGGTCCTGGAAGGCCATGATCCCCGGCACCACCTCGACCGGGACCGCCGGGCGGCTGCCCCGCACCGCGTCGGCCAGCGACGAGAACGTGCTGTAGACGTTGGGGTCGCCGAGGGTCACGAACGCCACCCGCTCGCCCGCGTCGAGGTGGGCGACCAGCGTGGCGGCCGCGGCGGCGAGGGCGGCGTCCCGCGCCTCGGACCCGACCTCCATCACGAACGACACCCGCTCGACGGCCACGTCGGGGGCGACCTCCCGCACGATGGCCTCGGCCCGGCCCACGGCCATCGCCGACGTGCTCGGCGCCACCACCCGGTCGGCGTCCCGCAGGACCTCGACCGCCCGCCGCGTGACCAGCCCCGGGTCGCCGGGACCCACGCCCACGCCCACCAGGGCGGGACCCGGCCGGTGGCGGGCGGCCACCGGGTCCTCCCGCCGGGCGATCGGGGCGTGGCCCGCGGGCTCGGCCGCCACCAGCCGCTCGACCGCCAGGCGCAGGAGCTGCGCCTCGGACCGGCCGGTGGCCCGGGCCACCGCGGCCAGGCGCTCCTTCAGGGCCTCGGGGAGGTACACACTGGTCTTCTTCACCGGGTCCGCACCCTAGGCGCGGACGTAGGGCACTACCTAGGGCACGTGCCACCCGTGTACGGTCGCCCGGCCATGACCGCGCTCGGCCCGCGCCTGGTGGTGGCCGGCACGCACTCCGGTGTCGGCAAGACCACGGTGGCCACCGGCCTGACCGCCGCGCTGCGGGCGGCCGGGCACCGGCCGGCGACGGCCAAGGTCGGCCCCGACTTCATCGACCCCGGCTACCACGCGCTCGCGTCGGGGCGCCCGCCCCGCAACCTCGACGCCTGGCTGTGCGGCGAGGCGGCCGTCGCCCCGCTGGCCGCCCGGGCGGCGGCGGGCGCCGGCGTGCTCGTGGTCGAGGGCGTGATGGGGCTGTTCGACGGGGCCGCCGACGGGCGGGCGTCCTCCACCGCCGACGTGGCCCGGCTGCTCGACGCCCCGGTCGTGCTGGTGGTGGACGCCGGCGCCATGGCCGGGTCCGTCGCGGCGGTGGTCCACGGCTTCGCCACCCTCGACCCGGCCGTGGGGGTGGCGGGTGTGATCCTCAACCGGGTGGGCTCGGACGGCCACGAGATCCAGCTGCGGGAGGCGCTGGCCCCGCTCGGCCTCCCGGTCCTCGGGGCGCTGCGCCGGGACGACCGGCTCACCTGGCGGGACCGGCACCTCGGCCTCGTCCCCGTCGCCGAGCGGCCCGACGCCGTGCGCCGGTCGCTCGACGCCCTCGGCGCCGCGGTGGCCGAGCGCGTCGACCTGGCCGCGGTCCTGGCCCTGGCCGCGTCCGCCCCGCCGGTGGCGGCGGTGCCGCCCGTGCCGCTGCCCCCGCCGGGTCCTCCGGTGCGGGTGGCCGTGGCCGGGGGACCGGCGTTCACGTTCACGTACGCCGACACCGTCGACGCGCTGGCGGCCGGCGGCGCCGAGGTCGTCCCC
The DNA here is from genome assembly GCA_963759225.1 of uncultured Acidimicrobiales bacterium. GTDB lineage: Bacteria > Actinomycetota > Acidimicrobiia > Acidimicrobiales > VFJN01 > ZC4RG19. The sequence goes on from CAVWYL010000018.1 coordinate 72,692, forward strand.
TTCGACCCGCTGCGGGACCCGGCGCTGCCCGACGCGGTCGACGGCCTCGTGGTGGGGGGCGGGTTCCCGGAGACGTTCGCGGCCGAGCTGGCCGCCAACCGGCCGCTGCTGGCCGACGCCGCCGCCCGGGTCGGCGGGGGCCTCGTCACGTGGGCCGAGTGCGGCGGGCTCCTGTGGCTGTCACGGGAGCTGGACGGGCACCCGATGGCCGGCGTGGTCCCCGCCACCGGCCGGATGTCCGAGCGGCTCACGCTCGGCTACCGCACGGCGACCACCGCCGGCCCGAGCCCGCTGGGCCCGGCCGGCACGACGTTCCGGGGCCACGAGTTCCACTACTCCCGCACCGACCCGGGCGGGGACGCGCTGTGGCTGGCCAGCCGGTTCGGCGAGGGCCCGGAGGGCTTCGCCACCCCGCGGCTGCTCGCCACCTACGTCCACCACCACCCGGGCGGCGACCCGGCCGCGGTGGCCGCGTTCCTGGCCGCCTGCCGGGACCGTCAGTCGGCGGGCACCGGCGGCGGGACGTAGTCGTCGCTCTCGGGGTCGGGGTCCGGCAGCGTGTCGCCCGGCTCGTAGCCGGTGAGCGAGCCGCCGGTGCGGGCCTGGGCGTAGTCGGCCAGCAGCCGCAGCCCGATGCCCGCCCCGAGGGCGAGCCCGGCGTACACGAGGTAGGGGAGGATGTTGGCGAACAGGTCGATGCGCTGGCCGATCGACAGGTCCTCGAAGCCGCCCGAGAACGCCGACTCGTCGTCCATCGTCACCTGCTGGCGCACGACCAGCCACGCCCACGCCGCCGCGGCCACCGCCGCCAGCACGATGAGCGCGCTGCCCACCAACCGGGCCATCACCGCGGCCCGCGCCACCACCGCCCGGTTGAGGATGACCACGTCGTCGCGCGTGACGATCTCCTCGGCCTGTCCGCTCGTACCCATGCGCGCAGCCTTGCACGCGGGGCGGGGTCAGCGGCGATCGGACGCCGGCGCCACCCGCGACCAGATGGCGAGCACGACGACCGCCCCGATGATGGAGCCGATCAGGCCGCTCGGCCGCAGCGCCAGGCCGTCGCCCGCCAGCAGGCTGGCCCCCAGCCCGCCGACGAACGAGCCGACGAGGCCGGCCACCAGCGTGCGGCCGTCCGGGCGGCTGCCGAGGCCCAGCAGAATCTGCGCCAGCCAGCCGGCGAGGAATCCGAATGCGAGCAGTCCGAGCAAGAGCACGGCGCCAGGATGCCCACCGCCGCCGCGGGGCGCTTCACCCGATCCGGGTGGGCGATGGCGTCAGCGGTAGGCCGCCGCCTGGATGGCGTACAGGTCGGCGTACTGGCCGCCGGCCGCCACCAGGTCCTCGTGCCGGCCGATCTCGACCACCCGGGCGCCGTCGAGCACGACGATGAGGTCGGCCATGCGCACGGTGGAGAACCGGTGGGACACCAGCAGCGTGATGCGCCCCGACTCGCGTCCCAGGCGGGCGGCGGCTGGCGTACCGCTCGAACAGGGCGTGCTCGGTCTCGGCGTCGAGCGCGGCCGTGGGCTCGTCGAGCACGACGAGCAGCGGCTCGTCCCGCATGAACCCCCGGGCCAGCGCCAGCTTCTGCCACTGCCCGAACGACACCTCGACGCCGTCGGGCCAGGTCGGGCCGAGCTGCGTGTCGAGGCCCGAGGCCAGGCCGTCCACCACGTCGGTCGCCCCGGCCCGGGCGACGGCGCCCCGCACGGCCCCGTCGTCGTCCAGCCGGGGCACGTCGCCGACCCCCACGGACCGGCGGGCCGCCAGCTCGAATCGGAAGAAGTCCTGGAACGCCCCCGACAGCCGGGCCCGCCACTCGTCGGCCGCCATGCGGGCGAGCGGCGCCCCGTCGACGAGGATGTGCCCCGCGGTGGGCTCGTACATCTTGCACAGGAGCTTGACCAGGGTGGACTTGCCGGCCCCGTTCTCGCCGACCAGCGCCACCACCGCGCCCGCCGGGATGTGCAGGTCGACGCCCTCCAGCGCCAGCGGCTCGGTGCCGGGGTAGCGGAACGACAGGCCCTCGACCCGGATGCCGTCGACCAGCCGGTCGGGCACCGGCGTGTCGGCCGCCGCCGCGAACGAGGCCGCGTAGTCCTCGAGCCAGGCCAGGCGGCGGGAGCCGTCGAGCCAGATGCCCCGCAGGAACCCGATCTCGCCCACGGTGGCGCCGATGTAGGCCGACAGCCGGGCCCCGGCCGCCAGCACGAGCAGCACCTGGCCGGCCGGGGCGTCGAGCCCCGACGCCACGTACACGACCGCCCCCACGTAGGCGAGCCCGAACACGGCCCACGCCGCCGAGTGCCAGGCGGCGCTGGCCCAGCGGGTCGACGCGATCGGGCCGTGCCAGCGCTCCCACGCCGCCCGGCGCTCCCGGGCCAGGGCGGGGCCGGTGCCGGTCACCCGCAGCTCCTTGCCGGGGGAGGCCGTGGTGGTCGTGAGGTAGAGGTGGCGGGCCAGGCGGCTGTGGGACGCACCCCGCTCCTCGGCGGCCCGCTCGACCCCCGGACGCCACGTGGCGGTGAGGACGGTGGGCACGGCGAACAGCGCCAGCAGGATCAGCACCGGGTCGATGGCGGCCAGCAGCGCCACCGTCACGGCGAGGCGCAGGATCCAGCCGCAGGTCGTGAACAGCGACAGGAACAGGTGGTCGAGCACGAACACCTGCTCGCGCAGCACCGACAGCCGGTCGAGGTAGTCGGGCCGCTCCTGGTGCTCGATGCTGGCGACCGACGCCTGCAGCCGTGCGACGTGGGCCTCCAGCGCCACCGTGACCTTGTCGCGGAACCGCCGCTGGGTGCGGGTGCTGACGATGCGCAGGAACCAGGTGGCCGTGGCCGACAGGGCCAGACCGACCGCGGCCACGACCATCAGCGTGTCGTCGCCGTCCACGACGCCCTTGCCGAGCAGGGCGAGCCACAGGGCCAGCAGGGCGTCGGGCAGCGCCGCCACGAGCGACAGCCCGAAGGAGATCACGAGCAGCGCGGGCTCGGCCCGGTAGCCGAGCTTGGTCATGCGCCACATCGCCGAGAACGACGACGGCAGGGCGTCGTCGCGGGTCGCCTTGCCGTCAAGCGAGGACGTCATAGGTCACCCCCTCCTCGTCGCCGATGCCCGGCTCGTCGAACCGGCTGGCCTGGAGCTCGAACATCGTGTGGTAGCGGCCCTCGTGCGCCATCAGCTCGTCGTGGCTGCCGAGCTCGACCACCCGGCCGCCCTCCAGGACGCAGATGCGGTCGGCGTGGCGCACGGTCGAGAACCGGTGGGACACCAGGATCGTGGTGCAGTCGCGGGTGGCGGTCAGGATGCGCTCGAAGATCTCGGCCTCGCCCCGCACGTCGAGCTGGGCGGTGGGCTCGTCCAGGATGACCAGCCCGGCCCCCTGGCGGACCGCGCACAGCGCCCGGGCCAGCGCCACCCGCTGCCACTGCCCGCCCGACAGGTCGGTGCCGCCGGGGTAGCCCTTGGCCAGGATGGTGTCGAGGTCGGCCAGGCCCTCGGCCCCCGCCTCGGCCAGGGCGGCCAGGATCACCTCGTCGGGGGCGCCCGCCGGGGCGACGTTGTCGCGCAGGGGCAGGTCGAGGCGGACGAAGTCCTGGAACACGGCCGCGATCCGCGTGCGCCACCCGTCGAGGTCGAGCTGGCGGATGTCGACGCCGTCCACGAGCACCGCCCCGCCCTGGGGGTCGTGGAGGCGGCACAGGAGCTTGGCCAGCGTCGTCTTGCCGGCGCCGTTCTGGCCGACGATGGCGAGCGACGAGCCGGCCGGGATCGTGAGGTCGAACCCGTCGAGCACCGGCCGGTTGCTGCTGTCGTAGGCGAAGGTCAGGTCGCGGAAGCAGATCTCGGTCGCCGGCATGCCGGTGGCCGGCCGGTCGCCCGGGCGGAGCGCGCCGCGGGGCGCCATCGCCTCCCGCAGCCGCAGCACGGCCGCCACCGCCGCCGAGGCCCCGTCGAGCGCCCAGTTCAGGCCGCCGAAGGCGATCATGCTGGTGCCGACCGCCACCTGGGCGAACACGACGACCCGGTCGAGGTCGAGGCGGCCGTCGACGGCCGCGGCGGCGAGCGACCAGAACACGACGAGGTTGGCCGCCGTGACGACCACCACGCACACCGCCAGCGGGCGCTCACGCAGCCGGGTGGCCCGGTGCTGCAGCTCGTAGAGGACCCGGCGGCGGGCCACGAACCGCTCGACGGTCCAGCCGGCGAGCCCGAACAGGCGCAGCTCCTTGGCGGCGGGCGGGTCGACGGCCAGGCGGTAGGCGTAGTCGGCGTCGCGCTGGGCCCGGCGCACCTCGTCGGTGTTGCGGTCGCGCCAGATGGCGCTCTCCCGCAGCCACCAGTGCGTGGAGGCCCACGCCCCGCCGAGCACCAGCGGCGCCCACCAGGCGTAGCCGAACAGGACGACCGCGGAGGACACGCCGGCCAGCAGCTCGATCAGCCCCGAGGCGATGAAGTCCATGCTGATCGACATGGGCGGGCCCGCCATCCCGGTGTCGAAGTCGCGGGCCATGGCGAGGTCGTCGGCCAGGTCGGGGTCCTCGAGGTGGGCGATGCCGGGCGGCTCGATGCACGCCTCGGTGAGCCGGTCGTAGAGCCAGGCCGACACCCGGTCGCCGAGGTTGGCCCCGATGGACTGGTGGAGCGGCGACAGCACCTGCCCGGCCACGAACGTGACGCCGACGAACACGAGCGGCGCCGTCGAGGTCGTCGCCCCGCTGCACGGCACCGACCAGCGCGCCCATGGCCACGGCGAACACGGCCGGGACGAGGGCGAGCGCGATGAGCACCGTCCACCAGGCCACGGCCAGGCGCCGGTCGGCGCGGGGGAGCACGGCGAAGAACTGCCACTCCTGGCGTGCTCGCAGTCGACGGATCATCCACCCCTCCTCGGAACCCCGGCAGGTCGGTTCTACTCCAGGACCGGGCCCGTTGGGACCCCCGTACGGAGGTCCCGTTACACAATTCGTTTCCCAAACTAACTACTTGTCGGTAGCGTGGGAACCGTGCCGACGACCCCTGCCCCTCCTCGCGACACCGCGGTCAGCAGCACCGACGTGGCCGACATCGCGGCCCACCTGCGGGTGAGCGCGACCCGCCTGGCGCGCGTGCTGCGCAGCCAGGGCGACACCGGCCTGTCCCCCAGCCAGATCTCCGCCCTCACCTCGATCGAGCGCCACGGCCCGCTCACCCTCGGCGCCCTGGCCGACCACGAGCGGGTGGCCCCGCCCAGCGTCACCAAGGTCGTCGGCAAGCTCGAGGAGCTGGGCCTGGTCCAGCGGCGCGGCGACCTCGCCGACCGCCGGGTCGCCCGCGTCACCGTGACGCCCGCCGGCGCCGCGCTGCTGGCCGAGGTCCGCCAGCGCAAGGACGTCTGGCTGGCCACCCGCCTCGGTTCCCTCGACGACGACCAGCGCACCCGCCTGGCGGCCGCGCTCGACGTGCTCGACGCCCTCACCGGGCAGGATCCGGCGTGAGGATGGTGCGCGCCGCGGCCAAGGACATCTTCCGGTCGCTCCAGTACCGCAACTTCCGGCTGTTCTTCTACGGGCAGCTGGTCTCCCAGGTCGGCAACTGGATGACGCTCGTCGCCCAGACGCTGTTCGTCCTCAAGATCACCGACAGCGGCGTCGCGCTCGGCGTGCTCGCCGCCGCCCAGTTCGGCCCGATCCTGCTGCTCGGGCCGTGGGCCGGACTCGTCGCCGACCGCTCGGACAAGCGCCGCCTCCTGCTCACCGTGCAGACCCTGGCGATGGTCCAGTCCTTCGCCATGGCCGCCCTCGCCTTCTCCGGCGAGCCGCCCGTGGGCGCCATCTACGCCGTGGCGTTCTTCGGCGGGATCACGATGGCCTTCGACAACCCGACCCGGCGCAGCTTCGTGGTCGAGATGGTCCCGCCCGAGGACATCAACAACGCGGTCAGCCTCAACAGCGCCCTCATGACCTCGTCCCGGGTCGTCGGCCCCGCGCTCGCCGGCCTGGCCGTGACGACCGTCGGCTTCGGCTGGGCGTTCCTGGGCGACGGCCTGTCCTACCTGGCCGTGCTGGCCGGGCTGTGGATGATGCGCACCTCCGAGCTGCGCCCCGCGCCGGTCACGCCCAAGGCCAAGGGCCAGGTGCGGGCCGGGCTGCGCTACGTCCGCAACGAGCCGGTGCTGTTCGTCCCCATGGTGATGATGGCCGTCGTCGGCACGCTGTCCTACAACTTCCCGACCGTGTTCCCGCTGTTCGTCATCCGGGACCTGGGCGGCACCGACTCGACCTTCACGCTGCTGTTCTCCGTGGTGAGCATCGGCTCGCTGATCGGCGCGCTGCTCACGGCCCGCCACAGCGTGGTCGCCGTGCGCCGCGTGTGCACGGCGTCGCTGGCCTTCGCCGCCAGCCTCGGGGTGATGGCGATCGTGCCCACCGTGCCGCTGGCCCTGGCCGTCGGCGTGGTCCTCGGCCTGTCGTCGATCTCGTTCATCGTGGCGTCGACCGCCATCGTCCAGACGCAGTCGGCGCCCGAGATGCGGGGCCGCGTCCTGGCCCTGCAGGCCATGCTGTTCCTCGGCAGCACCCCGGTCGGCGGCCCGATCGTGGGCTGGGTCGCCGAGGAGTTCGGCGCCCGCTACGCCATCGCCCTCGGGTCCGCCGCCGCCCTCGGCGCCGGGCTGTGGGGCCTGGCCGCCACCCGGGGCGTGCGCGAGCGCCGGGGCGAGGACCTCGCCGAGCTCGGGCGGGAGCCCGCGCCGCCCGGCGACGGCGCCGTCCCGGGCCCCGAGGTCGAGGTGCTGCCCGAGGTCGCCCTCGTCGAGCGGGGCGGGGTGGTGGCCGCCGACCGCTAGGTTGGCCCCGTGGACAGGGTGGTCGCGGCACTGGAGGACCAGCAGGTCGAGCTGAGCGATCTCGTCGCCGGCCTCGACGACGCGGGGTGGCAGGCGCCGTCCCGCTGCGAGGGCTGGACGGTCGCCGACGTGGTGCTGCACCTGGCCCAGACGAACGACATGGCGCTGGCCAGCCTGGAGGGGCGGCTGCCCGCCTTCCTCGAGGACTTCTACGCCGGGCTCCCCGCGGCGGCCGACGTCGACGAGGGCGCGGACCTCGCCGTGCGGCGCGAGCGGGGCGCGGCGCCGGCCGAGCTGCTCGACCGCTGGCGCGCGGGCGCCGCCACCCTGCTGGCGGCGTTCGAGGCGGCCGACCTGCAGACGCGGGTGACGTGGGTGGCGGGCGATCTCACCGCCCGCACGCTCGCCACCACCCGGCTCGCCGAGACGTGGATCCACACGGGCGACGTCGCCGCCGGCCTCGGGGTCGAGCTGGAGCCCACCGAGCGGCTGTGGCACATCGCCCGCCTCGCCTGGCGCACGCTGCCCTACGCCTTCGCCCGGGCCGGGCGGACGCTCGCCGGCCCGGTCGCGTTCGACCTGCGGGCTCCGGGCGGCGACGGGTGGCACTTCTCGTCCGAGGAGGAGCCGCTGACGACCGTGTCCGGCGACGCGCTGGAGCTGTGCCTCGTGGCCGGCCGCCGCCTCCCGGGGGCCGAGAGCGACCTGCGGGCCGAGGGCCCCGACGCCGACGCGGTCCTAGAGCTGGTCCGGACCTTCGCCTGAGCGCGGGGCCGGGGCCGGCGCCGCATCCGCCCGGAAGCGCTCGACGGCGGCGTCGACCGTGGGGTGGACCCGCCCGGTGCCCTCCCACCCCGTCGGCGAGCTCGCGGTCGAGCTCCCCACGCTCGTGCCGCGGTCAGCTCACGGCCGGCGGCACCGCCACGAGCGCGAGCACCGCGGCGGTCACCAGGGCGGCCCGCACCGGTCCCCACCACCGGGGCGGGACCACCCGCCGCAGGCCCCACGCCGCCACGGCCACGAGCGGGATCAGCACGGCGTCGTGGACCACCGCCGCGCCCGCGATCCACCGCGCCAGCTCGGCCGGGTGCGTGTCGGCCGCGTCGACGAGGGCGCCGCGGACGCCGTAGGCCATGATCGGGACGCCGACGGCCAGGCCGGCGAGCAGGCCCCGGGTCGAGGTCGCGCCGCTTCGGCGCTCACCGGGTCACCACCAGGCGGCCGACCCACTTGGTCTGGAGGACGCCGGGCCGGTTGGGGGCGATGAGCCGCACGGGGAAGCCGTGGTCGAGGTGGAGGGGCTCGCCGTCGAGGTCGAGGGCCAGCAGGGTGTCGGCGTCGTCGAGCTGGGCGCCCGCCAGCTCGGAGGTGCGGTAGCGGCCGCCCTCCTGCAGCGACTCGACCGTCACGCGGGCGCCCGGGGGCGCGCCGGCCCGTTCCAGCAGGTCCCGCACCGGGACGCCCCGCCACCGGGCCGACGCGCTCCAGCCCTCGACGCAGGCGATGGGCAGGGTCGCCTCCCGGGCCGGCATGTCCCGCAGGTCGGCCAGGCTCAGCGCGAGGGGCCGGTCCACGTCGCCGTCCACCGCCAGGCGGTAGCCCTCGTCGAGGGCGGCGGCCTCGACCCCGGCGGCCCCCGCCGACTTGTTGACCGCCAGGCCCTGGGGGCCGTCGTGGGGATCACGCGGGGCCAGGAACGACAGGCGGGCGAGGGGCGCCACGGTCCCGCCCGCGGTGGCGACCACCAGGGCCGCGGCCCCGGCGGCGGCCGCACCCAGGAACGAGCGGCGCTCGGCCGTCGCCGCCGGGTCGGGCGGCAGCGCCGGCCGGCGCACGGCCGCCCAGGTCGCGCCCGCCTTGGCGCCGACGTGGACGGCGAGGGCGCCGATCGTGATCCACGCCGCCCAGAAGTGGGCCCGGGGGAAGAAGAACCCCCACGGATACCAGCCGGCCACGTTGGCCGTCCCCGACAGCAGCAGGAACAGGCCCGCCGCCCACCAGCGGCAGCAGCGCCAGCCGCTCGACGCCGTGGAGCACCGACCGCACCGGCGGCCACTCGACCAGCCGGGCCCGGACCGTCCACAGCTTGGCCAGCAGCAGCGGGATCGACGCCGTCCCCGTGGTCACGTGCAGGCCCTGCGTCACCCGGTACAGCCCGGCCGGCCGGGCCGGCGAGCTGAACCAGCCCGGCGGGTCCTGCGCCAGGTGGGACCACACCCCGGTGGCGAAGCACACCGAGAACGTGACCCCGAGGGCCAGGCCCAGCCACGCCGCGGTCCGCTCGTCGGGCGGGGCGGGGGTCAGGGTCGCACGGTCCACACGAACCACCGCCCGCCCTCGGCCTCGACGCCCGTGACCGCCAGGTCCGCGGCCGCGGCCACCGTGCCCACGGCGTCGGCCGCCAGGCGGGCCCACGGGAACCAGGCACCGGCCCGCCCGCCCAGCTCCAGCCGCACGGTCACCGGCCCCGACGGCGTGCCCGGTGCCGCCACCTCGGCCACCACCTGCCCGCCCGGCCGGACCAGCGCGGCGCACCGGCGGAACAGCGCCCCGGGGTCGCCGCCGATGCCGACGTTGCCGTCGAGCAGCAGCACCGATCCCCAGCGTCCCTCGCCCGGCAGCGGGTCGAACACCGATCGGCGCAGGGCCGGGGCCCGGCGGCGGGTGGCGGCGTCCACCGCCCCGGGGCTGGGGTCGACGCCGAGCGCCGGCCGGCCGGCCCCCGCCAGCGCGGCCACGATCCGGCCGGGGCCGCAGCCCACGTCGAGCACCGGGTCGGCCATCCGGGCCAGCAGGGACCGCTCGGCGGCGTCCGGCGGCGCCCACCACCGGTGGTAGGCCAGGTCCAGGACCTCGCCGGCGTCGGTGACCGCGGTCGGGGCGGCTCCGGTCATCCGGCCAGCCCCCGGACCACGCCGGCGAACGCCGTCGCCGGCGCCGCGGCCGCGACGGCGACGGCGTCGGGCCAGGTGTCCACGTCGCGGTGCCACGCCAGCAGCCGGGTCCGCAGGCCCAGCCCGGCCAGCCGCCGGGCCTGGCGCTCGCCGGTGTCGGGCCGGCTGGTGGGCACGCCCACGAACGCGTACGGGTGCCGCCGCCGCAGCCCGATGCCCCACCAGCCGCCGTCGGTGGCGGGGCCCAGCACCGCGTCGAGTCCCGGGGGCCGTCAGCGCGGCCATGGCCCCCACGAGGTCGGCCGCCCCGACCTGGGGCGTGTCCATGCCGACCTGCACCGCCGGGCCCTCCGCGTGGGCCCACGCCGCCGCCAGCCGGTCGGCCAGCAGGCCGGTGCCCTGGCCGACCACCCGCACCCCGGGCGGGCACCAGGGTCCCGGCCGGCCGTCGAGCGCCAGCACGACCCGGTCGGCGCCGGCGGCGCACGCCGCACCCAGGGTGTCGGCCAGGGCGGCCTCGGCCACGGCCGCCGCCTCGGCGGGCGAGCACGGAGGGCACAGGCGGGTCTTCACCCTCCCGGGCACGGGCTGCTTGGCGAGCACGATGATGTCCACGGGGCCGGTGTAGGACGCCCCGCCCCGGGCCGCGGCCGCCCGGGCCCCTTGTTTCGCCGTTCGTAAGGGGTTGCGGGCGGCGGGCGCCGTACCCTCGGAACGGTGATGGACGCCCCCGCGCGCATCCTCGTCGTGGACGACGACGAGACCGTGGCCGAGGTCGTGGGCCGCTACCTCACCCACGAGGGGTTCGAGGTCGAGACCGTGGCCGACGGGCGGGTGGCGCTCGACCGGGCGCTGGCCGCCCCGCCCGACCTGGTCGTCCTCGACCTCATGCTGCCGGGCATGGACGGCCTGGAGGTGTGCCGCCGCCTGCGGGCGCTGGCGCCGGTGCCGATCGTCATCCTCACGGCCCGGGGGCAGGAGAGCGACCGCATCGTCGGCCTCGACATCGGCGCCGACGACTACGTGGCCAAGCCGTTCTCGCCCAAGGAGCTGGTCGCCCGGGTCCGGGCCGTGCTGCGCCGGGCCCGCGGGCCGCTCGCCGCCACCCCGGCCGCCACCGTGCCGCTGGTGGACGGCGACCTGGAGGTCGACGTCGCCGCCCGCCAGGCCCGCCGGGACGGGCAGGTGGTGTCGCTGACCGCCCGCGAGTTCGAGCTGCTGGCGTTCCTGGCCCGCCATCCGGGCCAGGCGTTCAGCCGGGAGCAGATCCTCGAGGGCGTGTGGGGCTACCGCTACGGCGACACCTCCACGGTCACCGTCCACGTCCGCCGCCTGCGGGAGAAGATCGAGCCCGACCCGTCGAACCCCCGCCGCATCGCCACCGTCTGGGGGGTCGGCTACCGGTGGGAGCCCACGGCCGCGACGGTGCGCCCATGAGTGGCGCGGCCAGCGCCCGCGGAGCGGGAGGCCGCCGTGGTCGTGGCCGGGCTGGCCGTGGCGGTGGTGGCCGCGATCGCCCTCGGCCTGCCGGCCCGCGACACCGCGATCCTCGTCACGTCGTCGTTCGGCCTGGCGCTGGCCGCCTACCTGGTGGGCCGGGCCATGCTGCGCCGGTCCCGCAGCCCGGTGGTGGTGGCGCTCATCCCCACGTGCGCCATGGCCCTCGGCCTGCTGGTGGCGGCGTGGTCGATGTTCGTGTCCAGCCACGACCTGTCGGCCCTCGTGGTCGTGGTGGTCAGCGCCGGGACCGCCGGGCTGCTCGGCGCCCTCGCCCTCGCCACCGAGCTGGAGCGGGCCCGCCGCCGGGTCGACGCCATGACCGCCCGCGAGCGCCGCCTGGAGCAGAGCCGCCGCGAGCTGGTGGCCTGGGTCAGCCACGACCTGCGCACCCCGCTGGCGGGGATCCGGGCGCTGGCCGAGGCGCTGGACGACGGCATCGTCGACGACCCGGCCGAGATCCGCCGCTACCACGGCCGCCTCGTGACCGAGTCCGAGCGGCTCGCCCGCCTCGTCGACGACCTGTTCGAGCTGTCGCGCATCCAGGCCGACGCCCTGGCCCTCAGCCTCGAGCGGGTGCCGCTCGGCGAGGTCGTATCCGAGGTGGTGGCGTCGGCCGCGGTGGTGGCCGAGGCCAAGGGCGTGCGCGGCCCGCTGTTCGCCCCGGCGCTTGCGCCCGAGGTGACGGGGTCGCCGCCCGAGCTGGCCCGGGTGGTCGGCAACCTGCTCGACAACGCCATCCGCCACACGCCCGCCGGCGGGACGGTCGAGGTCGACGTGCGCACCGGCGACGGCGTGGCCGAGGTGTCGGTGCGCGACGGCTGCGGCGGCATCCCCGACCCCGACCTCGACCGGGTGTTCGACCTCGCCTACCGGGGCGACGGCGCCCGCACGCCCGGCGCCGCGGGCGGTGCCGGGCTGGGCCTCGCCATCGCCCGGGGGCTGGTGGAGGCCCACCGGGGCGACATCGCGGTGCGCAACGAGCCCGGCGGCTGCCGGTTCACGGTGCGTCTCCCGCTGGCGTGAACGCCATCCGGGCCCGGAACCCGAGGGCGGCGGCCGCCCGCTCCGGGCTCGCCACCACGTGGCGGACGTCGCCGAGGCGGCCCCCGCCCACGACCACGGGGTCGAGGCCGGTGCCGTCGCACACGGCCCGGGCCATGTCGAGCACGGTCCGGGGGGTGCCGGAGGCGACGTTGTAGGCGCCGGGTGCCGGCTCGCCGCCGGTGAGGGCGGCCACGTTGGCCCGGGCGACGTCGAGCACGTGCACGAAGTCGCGGGTCTGGCCGCCGTCCTCGTACACCCGGGGCGGCTCGCCCCGCTCGACGGCCGACCGGAAGATGGCGGCGACGCCGGCGTACGGCGTGTCCCGGGGCATCCGGGGCCCGTACACGTTGTGGTACCGCAGGGCGGTGAGCGTGACCCCCGCGTGCTCGCGGGCGAAGGCGGCGCACAGGTGCTCCTGGTGGAGCTTGGTGGCGGCGTAGACGTTGCGGGGGTCGAGGGGGGCGTCCTCGTCGATCGGCGCCCACGCCAGCGGCGCCCCGCACCGGGGGCACGGCGGGTCGAAGCGCCCGGCGTCCAGGTCGGCGGCGGTGCGGGGGCCGGGGCGGACGTCGCCGTCGTCCGGGCACCGGTAGCGCCCCTCGCCGTACACGACCATGCTCGACGCCAGCACGAACCGCCCGGTGAACCCCGAGTCGTGCAGCGACCACAGGCCGGTGGCGGTGCCGGCGTCGTTGTCGTCCACGTAGCGGCGCACGTCCCCGAAGTCGACGCCGAGGCCGACCCGGGCGGCCTGGTGGCACACGGCGTCGACGCCCCGCGCCGCCCGGCGCCAGGCGCCGGGGTCCCGCACGTCGCCCACCACCAGCTCGGCGGGCGGCCGGGGCCAGGGGAGCGGCTGCTCGCCGTGCGCGACCAGCGAGTCGAGGACGACCACCTCGTGGCCGGCCGCCACCAGCAGGTCGACGACGTGGGAGCCGACGAAGCCGGCGCCGCCGGTGACGAGGATGCGCTCTGCCATGGGGCACCTACCAGGGGGACGCGAGGACGGCCTGCAGGACGAGGGCGACGGCGGCCTGCGCCGCCAGCCAGCCCCGGCGGTGGCCGGGCGCCAGCACCGCCAGCAGCGGGACGAACAGCAGCCAGATCCGCTCGACCTCGCCCCGGGCCATCTGGGACAGGTCGGCGACGACCACCGCGGCGAGGGCCGGCCCGGCCAGCGCCCAGACACGGCCGCGGGCCGTCGCCAGGCCCACGGCCACGGCCGGGCCGGTGGCGAGCGCCAGCGCCGCGGGGTTGCCCGCCACGGTCAGGTACAGGCCCGGGCGCTCGGCGGCGATGCCGGACCAGTAGGCCACGCCGGTGGCGGCCAGGCCCGCCGGCCACCAGAACCCGGCGGCGGCCGCCACCACCAGCGGCGCCGCCGCCCCGGCGCCGAGCGCGGCCAGCGCCGGGCGGCGGCGGTCGGGTGCCGTCACGGCCCAGCCCACGGCCGCGGCGACCAGCACGACCATGGCCATGCCGTAGGTGCACAGCAGGCCGGCCCCGAGCACGAGGCCGGCCGCCAGCGGGCGCCGCCGGGCGGCCAGGGCGACACCGGCGGCGGCGATCGCGGCGAACAGCGCGTCCACCGAGGTCGCCGCCCACAGCGCGCCCGGCACCAGCACGAGGGCGGGGGCCGCCCGCCGGGCCGCGGCCTCGCCCGCCACCGACCGGGTCGCGACCAGCGCGGCCGCGGCGGCCACGCCCCAGGCCGCGATCACCAGCGCGGCCAGCCACCCGGCGCCGCCGAGCCCCACCCGGTCGAGCAGCCACGCCACCACCACCGGGCCCGGCGGGTGGCCCTGGACGTGGACCGGGCGGGTGCCGAGCTCGGCCACGTACGTCGACAGGAACCCGCCGAGGTCCCCGATGCGGGCGGCCAGCGGCTCGTACTCGTGGCGGGTCGTGAGCGGCTCGGTGAGCCGGTCCCACCCGCCGGCGGCGGCCAGCGCCGCCGCCCACGCCGCCGCCCCCAGCCCCGCCAGCGCCGGCACCGCGGGCCACGGCAGCCGCCGGGCCTGGCGCGGCCCGGCGGCCACCACCACGGCGGCCAGGGCCGCCGCGGGAACGAGTCCGCCCACCCCGGACGGCAGGTGCCAGCGGCCCATGACCGGCGCCGCCCGCAGCGCCACCCCGGACCCGGCCACGAACGCGGTGCCCCACGCCACCGCCACCGCCACCAGCGCCACCCAGGCCGCGGCGGCCCGGCGCTCGACGACCGCCCTCCGGCGGAGTGGCCCGGTGACGACGGTGGCCATCGGGCGGAACCTACGGCCGGGCTCCCGCACGCCGGCGGCGCCGGGGCCGATGTTTCGCGCGCCGTAAGGACCGCCCTGCCTACCGTCCCGGCCGATGGACGTCGACGTCGTGTTCCCGGTGCTGGACGAGGCCGCGGCCCTGCCCGCGGTGCTCGCCGCGGTGCCGGCCGGGTGCCGGGCGATCGTGGTCGACAACGGCTCGACCGACGGGTCCGGCGACCTGGCCCGGCGCCTGGGCGCCACCGTGGTGGTCGAGCCCCGGCGGGGGTTCGGGGCCGCCTGCGCGGCGGGGCTGGCGGCGGCCACCGCCCCCGTGGTGGCGTTCTGCGACGCCGACGGCTCGCTCGACCCGGGGGACCTGCCCCGGGTGGCGGGCCCGGTGCTCGCGGGCGCGGCCGACCTCGTCCTCGGCGCCCGCCGGCCCACCGCCCGCGGCGCCTGGCCGCGCCACGCCCGGCTGGCCAACCGCTATCTCGCCCACCGGCTGCGCCGGGACGCGGGCCTGGCCGTCACCGACCTCGGCCCGCTGCGGGCCGCCCGCCGGGCCGACCTGCTCGCCCTCGGCATCGAGGACCGCCGCTTCGGCTGGCCGCTGGAGATGGTGGTGCGGGCCGCGGCCGCGGGCTGGCGGGTGACCGAGGTCGACGTCGCCTACGCGCCCCGCACCGGCCGGTCCAAGGTGACGGGCACGGTCCGGGGCACGGCCCGGGCGGTGCGCGACATGCGGGCCGTGCTGCGCGCCGCCTACGGGTCCGGCGCCGGCGCCGGCGCCGGCCCCGCACGTCCTCGGCGTTGGCGAAGAACAGCCCCGCCTCGGCCCGCAGCACGACCACCCACTCGGGCTGGTCAGGACAGGACCCAGGCGACCTCGGTCTCTAGCTGGGACTCGTCCTCGTGCCAGTCGCCGTAGATCTCCCAGCGGACCCCGGTCATGGCGCGGCCGTTGGCGGAGCACCAGCTGTGCACGGCCTGGTGGGCGTCGGCGAGGTGCTCGTAGGAGCCGCGGTGCACGGTGCGGGCCACGGTCGCGCCGGGCAGCACCGACGCCGTCACCCGGCCGGCGTCCGGGAAGCCCCCCGTGACGATCACGCCGACCTCGGCGTGCGGCTGGCCGTCGAGGTAGAGGATCACGTTGTGGCCGTCGGTGCGCAGGCCCTCGTTGCTGCGGAGGAACGCCCACACGTCGTCGAACGCCGCGCCGGCCGCCGCCGGCAGCTCCGGCCAGGTGGTGTCGACCGGCACCACCGCGGTCGGCTGCTCCGCGCAGTCGACCACCTCGATGTCGTAGGCCATAGGCGCAGGAGGTTAGACCTGGATCTCGCTCTTCGTCCTGCCCTTGGACGCCCAGTAGCCGTCGGTGCGACCGAGCCGGAACCGCTCGGGCTTGTCGTCGTCGGCGAGGACGTCGGTCTCCAGCCACAGCCGCTTGAGGTGGCGGATCTTCCCGGCGGCGCGGTCGTCGCGGTAGCCGTCCCGGGCGTGCAGCACGTGGTAGTTGTTCACGAACTGCATGTCGCCGGGCCGCATCCCCATGGCCACCCGGTACTGCGGGTCGGCGCACATGGCGTCGAGCCGGTCGAGGGCGGCGCGGGCCCGCTCGGAGGGGCGGGGGGCGTCGGCGTGGCGCCGCGACGACTCGATGTAGGGCCGGATGTAGCGCACGAACAGCCGGTCCCGGCGCCGGGTGAACACCGGCATCGTGTACCAGGCCGCGGGTCCCGGGCGCCTGCTCGCCCCGCAGGTCGTACGGGAAGTCCCGGTACAGCTCGGCGGCCAGGTCCGGGTCGTCCCGCACCAGGTCGTTGTGGATGGTGACCGCGTTGGCCACCAGGCTGTCGCCGCCGCCGGCCCCGGCGTCGAGGCAGAACAGCCCGACCAGGTCGGAGCCGTCGGAGTGGAACGGCAGCGGGATGCCGCCCAGCTCGTTGCCCCGGGCCGTCGGGTCGTCGAGCGCCCGGCCCTGGTCGGTGACGTCGCCCAGCAGGTGGCCCTTGGCGTTCTGGGGCCAGGGGTGGCCGAGGTGCATGCCGACCCCCCAGTAGATGGCCGCGGCCCGGTCCTTGCTGTAGCGCTCGACCGGGACGCCCCGGATGAGCACCATGCCGCGACCGTTGACGAGGTCGTCGGTGATGCGGGCCAGCTCGGGGCCGAGGGTGGGCAGCGGGAACAGGTCGCGGCTGATGTCGAGGACGTCGTCGACCCGGCTCTCGGCGTGGACGAGGGCGGCGTCCAGCTCGGCCACGTGGGCGTCGGTGAGGTGGACGATGTAGTCGTCGCCGACCTCGTCGGTGCGCCACTCGCAGCGCTCCTCCAGCGGCGTCGGTGTCGTGGTCATCGGGCTCCTCCGGTGGGGGCGGGCTGGGGGCCGCGCACGAGGCGGCCGGGCAGCGGGCCGGCGGCCTCGCCGCCCTCGTAGGTGACCTGGCCGGCGGCCACGGTGGCCACGTAGCCGTCGGCCTGCTGGACCAGGCGGCGCCCGCCGGCGGGCAGGTCGTGGATCATCTCGGGGCGCCGGGCCACGAGGCCGTCGAAGTCGATGACGTTGACGTCGGCCCGGTAGCCGGGGGCCAGGACGCCCCGGTCGAGCAGCCCGACGGTGCGGGCCGTGTCCCGGGTCTGCTGGCGGACGAGGTAGGGCAGCTCCAGCCGGCCCCGGTCGCGGTCGCGGCCCCAGAGGGCCAGCAGGGTGGTGGGGAACGAGGCGTCGCAGATGGTGCCGAGGTGGGCGCCGCCGTCGCCCAGGCCGGGCACGGTGTGGGGGTGGGCGAGCATCTCGGCGGTGGCGTCGAGGTTGCCGTCGGCGTAGTTGAGCAGCGGCACGTAGAAGAACGCCCGCCCGTCGTCGGTCACGAGGTGGTCGTACGCCAGGTCCAGGGGGTCGACGCCCTCGCGCTCCGCCCGCCGGGCGATGCTGGTGGCGGGGTCGGGCTCGTAGTCGGGCGGGTCGCCCAGCTCGTACATGGCGTCGAACCCGTCGAGCAGGCGGCCGCTGCGCCGGTCCTGGTCGCGCTTGGCCCGGGCCGCGTCGATGACCCGCTCCCGGAACCCGGGGTCCCGCAGGGCGGCCACCTGCTCGTCCAGGCCGAGCGCGGCGATCTCCCGGTACACGGGGTTGGTGAGGAACGGGTGCAGCGTGCACTGCAGGCCGAGCAGCAGGCCGACGGCCCGGGGCGCCACCTGGGCGGCCATGGGCACGCCGTCGGCGTTGGCCTCGCTCAGCAGCTCGAGCTGGCGGCGCCAGCCGTCGCCCCGGGTCTGCACCAGGGTGAACGACAGCGGCCGGCCCGACTCCTCGGCCATGCGCCGGAAGATGCCGAACTCGGCGTCGACGTCGCCGAAGTCCGACACCACCTGCAGCACGCCCCGGCCGGTGGCGCCGATGGCGTTGGCGATGCCGACGAGCTCGTCGGCCCCGGCCGTGAGCGTGGGGGTGGGCTCGCCCCGGCTGGTGCGGTGGTTGAGCGTGCGCGAGGTGGTGAAGCCGAGCGCCCCGGCCGCGATCGCCCTCGGCCGCCAGCCGGGCCATCTCGGCGATGTCCTCCGGCGGTGGCGGTCTCGCGGGCCGCGCCCCGCTCGCCCATGACGTGGAGCCGCAGCGCCCCGTGGGGGACCTGCAGGGCCACGTCCACGTCGAAGGACCGGCCGCCGATCACGTCCATGAACTCGGGGAACGACTGCCAGTTCCACGCCAGGCCCTCGGCCAGCACGACGCCGGGGATGTCCTCCACGCCCTCCATGAGCTCGATGAGGCGGGCGTGGTCCTCGGGCCGCACGGGGGCGAAGCCGACGCCGCAGTTGCCGGCGACGACGGTGGTGACGCCGTGCCACGACGAGGGGATCATGCGCTCGCCCCACGAGGCCTGGCCGTCGTAGTGGGCGTGGATGTCGACGAAGCCGGGGGTGACCAGCAGGCCGTCGGCGTCGATGGTGCGGTCGGCGGCGCCGTCGACGCGACCGACCTCGGTGACGACGCCGTCGCTCACCGCCACGTCGGCCGTGCGGGCGCGGGGCGCCGGTCCCGTCGACGACGGTGCCGCCGCGGATGACCAGGTCGTGCTCGCTCATCGTGCTCCTTCAGGATCGCAACGACGGAAGTAGTTCGGTGGTGATCAGGGTGGAGGCGGTGCGGGCGTCCTCACGGTCGGCGCCGAAGCTCGACCCGGTGAGGACGAAGCGGTCGATGCCGAGGGCGGCCAGCTCGCCGGAGGCGCTCGGCGCAGCGCTCGGGCGGGCCGACGACGGCGAAGCGGTCCACGAAGTCGGCGCTCAGCGGGGCGGTGTGGTCGGCCCGGTTGCTGAGGTGGCGGTTGGAGTCGTAGCGCCGGCCCACCTCGGCCACGACGGCCCGGTCGGCGTCGGCGAGCCCGGCGCCGGTCGACCCCGGCATGGACGAGAAGTGGGCGAAGGCGGCGACCCCGCCGGCGATGAGGCCCCGGGCCACGTCGAGGTCGGGGTGGCAGCCGACGTTCACGAACGACCCGAACGACAGCGACGGCGGGGTCGCGCCCGGCGTCGGCGGCGGCCTTGCGGGCGAGGTCGAGGGCCCACGCCACGCGCTCGGGGTCGGCGCCCACGCCGAGGGTGATGCGCTCGGCGGTCCGGCCGGCGAACTCCAGCAGGCGGGGACCGGAGCAGGCCACGTCGAGCGGGACCTTGGGCTGGGTGGCCCGGTCGAGCCACTGCAGGCGGCTGGGGTGGCCGTCGCAGTCGACGGTGCCGCCGGCGAGGTAGGTCTGGACCTGCCCGGTGCGGCGGGCGAACTCGGCCACGGGCATGGGCTTGCGGCCCAGGTGGAACAGGGCGGTGTCGCCCCGGCCGATGCCGAGGACGAACCGCCCGGCGGTGGCCTCCTGGACGGTGGCGGCCACGGTGGCCAGGGCCGCGGGGTGGCGGGTGTAGGCGTTGGTGACGCCGGTGGCGAAGCGCAGGGTGGAGGTGGCGCCGGCGCACAGGGCGACGGCGACGAACGGGTCGCCCACCAGGTTCTGCGAGTCGGTGAACGTGATGCCGTCCCAGCCCTGGTCCTCGGCCCGGGTGGCCTGGGCCAGCGCGGTCGCCGTCTCCGGGATCCGCATGGTCCACAGCTCCATGTCCCGACCCTATAATTGAACGGTGTTCGAATCAAACGCTGTTCGAAAGCCTCGGGCCAAGTGGGGCGACCGCGAGCAGCGGCGGGTCGACATCCTCGACGCCGCCCGTGAGCGCATCGCCAAGACGGGCTACCTGTCGCTCAACATGCGCGACCTGGCGGCGGCCGCCGGCGTCAGCCCGGCCACGCTGTACTCGTACTTCGCCACCAAGGAGGTCCTGTTCGCCACGCTGTACGCGGAGGCGATCCGGGCCCACACCGAGGCGTTCCGGCCCGTGGCGGACGCCGGCCACGACCTGGTCACCCTGCTGCGGGCGGTGATCGACGGCCACATCGAGCTGTACCGGTCCTACGGCCGGCACTTCACGCTGTGGTCCGACCTCCGCCACGACGCCGACGCGTCCGACGCCCGCGTCCCCCGCGAGCTGGTGGCCGAGCTGCGGGCGGCCACGGTCGAGCACAACCGGCTGCTCATGGAGGCCGTGCGGTCCGCCGCGGCCCGCGGCGGCCGGCGGGTGGCCGACGACCGGCTGGTCCCCAGCCTCCTGTGGTCCGCGCTCAACGGGCTGGCCGACCACGTCACCAGCGAGCGGCGGGGCGCTCGACCCCTACCCGGCGTCCGACCTGCTGGCGTTCTCGGCCGAGCGGCTGGTCGTCGCCCTCACCGATCCGGCCGGGTAGACAGTCGGCATGACCGACCTCGCCGCCGGCGGCCCACTGACGATCGTGGCCATCGGGGCCCACCCCGACCCCTTCGACATGCCGTACCAGGCCGGCGGCACGCTGGCGAAGTACGCCGCCCGGGGCCACACGGTGGTGACCGTGTCGGCCGCCTACGAGGACGAGTGGGCCGAGGAGGTGCGGGGCATCGCCGCCCGGCTCGGGGCCAGCCAGGAGTGGCTGGACTTCGAGGAGGGCGCCATCTTCGACGACCCGGTCCACACGCAGAAGATCATGGACCTGCTGCGCAGGCACAAGGCCGACGTCGTCATCACCCACCAGCCCACCGACTACCACCCCGACCACCGGGCCCTGTCCCGGGGCGTGCTGGCGGCCGCGCTGCTGGCCCGGGTCGACGAGATCGAGTCCGAGCACGAAGCCCACAAGATCGGCAACCTCTTCTATTCCGAGACCACGTCGGGGCTGAACTCCCAGGGGACGATCTACGTCGACGTCGAGGAGACGTGGGAGCTCAAGGTCGAGGCGCTGCGCCTGCACGCCGGCCTGTCCGAGCGGCGGGGGGTGGCCCACCTCGAGTCGATCGAGCACCTGATCGAGCGGGAGATCGCCACCATGCGGTTCCGGGGGCTGCAGGTCGAGCGGGAGTACTGCGAGGTGTTCGCCCCCGCCGTGAACTACCGGGTGAGCTGGGCGCACGAGCTGCTGCCGCTGGCCACGCTGCCGCCGATCGAGGAGTGAGATCGTTGCCCGTGCAAGCGGGCAGCAAGCGACACGCAACCGGGGCGTGGTCCCCTGGGACCATGACGACGATCGACTCTCCCCAGCCCCCGGCCCCGGGCGACGAGGTGGACGCCTTCGCCGAGCGGGTCTTCGCGGCCGTCCTCGGCGCCCAGCAGGTCCAGGCCATCGAGCTGGGCGCCCGCCTGGGCTGGTACGACGCGCTGGCGGCCGGCGGCGCCATGACCTCCGGCGAGCTGGCCGCGGCCACGTCCAGCAACGAGCGCTACGCCCGCGAGTGGCTGGAGCACCAGGCCGTGTGCGGCTACGTCACCGTCGACTCGCCCGCGGCGGCTCCCGGCGAGCGCCGCTACCTGTTGCCGGCGGCGCACGCCGCCGTCCTGGCCGACGTCGACAGCGTGGCGTACATGACCCCGATCGCCCGGTTCGTGGCCGGCACCGGCCGCTTCGTCGACCGGATCGCCGCGGCGTACCGGTCGGGCGGCGGGCTGAGCTGGGACGACCTGGGCGACGACGCCCGCGAGGCCCAGGCCGCGGCCAACCGGCCGCTGTTCCTGCACCGGTTGGGCCAGGAGCTGCTGCCGGCCGCTCCGGCGCTGCACAAGCGGCTCGGGTCCGGGCCGGTGCGCATCGCGGACGTGGGGTGCGGGTACGGCTGGTCGGCCATCGGCCTGGCCCGGACGTACCCGGAGGCGGTGGTGGACGGCTACGACGTCGACGCCCCGTCGGTCGCGGCCGCCCGCCGCAACGCGGCGGCCGCGGGCGTGGCCGACCGGGTGTCGTTCCACGTCGCCGACGTCGGCACGCTGTCCGACGCCGGCGGTCGCCGGCGGGTACGACGCGGTCTTCGCCTTCGAGTGCGTCCACGACCTGCCCGACCCGGTGGCCGTGCTGGCCGCCATGCGCCGCCTGGTGGTGCCCGGCGGTCCGGTCGTCGTGATGGACGAGCGGACGGAGGAGCAGTTCACCGCGCCCGCGGGCGAGGTGGAGCAGCTGCTGTACGGCTACTCGCTGATGTGCTGCCTGGGCGACTGCATGTCGCACCAGCCGTCGGCCGAGACGGGCACGGTGATGCGCCCGGCGACGCTGGCCGCGTACGCCCGGGAGGCCGGCTACTCCGACTTCGGCGTGCTGCCGATCGAGGACGACTTCTTCCGCTTCTACGAGCTGTCGGCGGGGTAGGACCCCGACCAGTCGCGCGTGCGGCGTCGTGCGTCGTAGGTCCAGTCGGGCTGCTTGTCCCGCTGGCGGACGTCGACGCTGACGCCGTCGTCGTCGAGCGCGGTGATCGCGGCGATCGGGTACGGCTCGATCCGGCCGTCACCGGCGCCCTCGGCGGGTCCGGTGGCCCGCCGGATCAGCTCGTCGTTCCACGATTCGAGGATGCCGCCGACGACGGCCTGCTGCTGGCTGGCCAGGTTGCAGCGGGCACCGTCGGCCACCGTGGTGAGCGCCTTGGCCACCCCGTCGAGGTCGGCGGCGGCGCCGTCGCCGCCACACAGCCGGTCGAGCGCGTCGGCGATGGCGAGGCCGTCGGCCTTGCACGGCGTGCACTGCCCGCAGGACTCGACGGCCAGGAACCGGGCCACGCCGGCGGCGACGGCGGTCATGTCGGTGCCGTCGCCGATCACGACGAGGCTGGCGGTGCCGAGCCCGCTGCCGGCGGCGGCCATGTCCTCGTAGGTGAGCGGGGTGTCGAGCAGCGCGGGCGGCAGCGGCGCGGCGGACACGCCGTTGAGCACGGCTTTGATCCGGCGGTCGGCAGCGGGCCCGCCGGCGACGAGGTCGATGGCGTCGCGCACGCTGGTCCCGAGAGCGACCTCGCCGACGCCGGGCCGGACGACGTCGCCGGTGACGGTGCACACGATCGTGCCGGGGGACTCGGCGGTACCGTGCTGGCGGAACCAACCGGCCCCGTTGGCGACGATGGCGGCAACGTTGGCGAGGGTCTCGACGTTGTCGACCAGCGCCGGGGGAGCGAGGGTCTCGGGCCCGGGCCCGGCCATCTCGACGTGGGCGGACACGTTCGTCTCGTCGTCGACGTCGTCCTCGCCCTCGACGACCTCGACCACCCCCCGCCGGTAGGGCGGAGCGATCCGCGGGAACGGCGGCCGCCCCGCCACGACCTCGAGGAGAGCGGTCTCCTCACCGAACAGATAGTGGTGAGGACCGACAACGACCGTGATGGGTATCCGCCCGTCGTTGTCGTCGCTCACCGCCCCGCCCACGGCCGTCGTCCCCCCGCTCGGCCGCACGGCCGGTGAGGCCTGCGTCGGTCATCTCGGCGACGGCCTGCTCGATGCGCCGCCGCTCGGCGTCCTCGCCCTCCTTGAGCGCGACGACGATGTCACCGGCCCCGACAGCGATGGCGGCCACCAGCGCGCCCTCGATCACGGCGTAGGGGTTCGCCCGCAGGAGCGCCCGATCCTTGTACGTCCCGGGCTCGCCCTCGGCGGCGTTGACGACGACGGTGGTAGGCAGCTCAGGCGACAGGTTGGCGGCGATGGTGCGCCACTTGGCCCCGGTGGGGAACCCAGCCCCGCCCCGGCCCCGCAGGCCGGACGCCTCGATCTCGTCGATGAGCGCAGCGGGCTCGACCCGACGTGCGGCGTCGATGGCCCGCCCACCGCCGGCGGACCGGTAGGCATCGAGGTCGGCGAGCGGCGCCGCCGGGAGGATGCGGTGGAGGAGGCTCACTCGACGTGCTCGCCCAGGCTCTCGCCGGCGTCGGAGAGGCCCTGGTCCTCGAGCTCCAGCTCGATCGCCTCCCGCCGGGTCACGGGATCCGGGTTCTCGGCGCCGACCTCACGAGCGATGCGCTCGGCGGCCTCGACATGCCTCGGCTTCGTGCGTACCGTCGGACGTGTCGTGTTCGGACATGCGGAAACCTCCCCGGCAGGCATACCCGCGCCCGAGGAGCGGAGATACCCGCCGCCCCGCGGCCAAGCCGAGGAAGGACGCCGCTACGGTGCACCCGCCGATGCCCGATATCCGCCACGACGCCGCCGCGCCGCAGCCACCACTCCCGCCACCCCCACCACCGCCCGCGGCGTCCGCCGACGCGCCCCGCGGCTGCGGCCGCCTGACCCCGCCGCCGCGCGCCGCCGGCTGCGGCGTCTGACCCCGCCGCCGCGCAGCCGCCTGCGGCACCGCCGCCGCTGCCCCGCCGGCCGCGCGCCCGATCCCGCCGGTCCGTCGCCTGCGGCACCCGCCGCCGCGCCCCGCCGGCCGCGGCGCCCGACCCGCGCCGCCCCGCCGCCTGCGGCACCCGCCGCCGCCCCGCCGCCTGCGGCGCCCGATCCTGCCGCGCCGCCGCCACCAGGCCCCGACGCCGTGGCCCCATGCCGCCGCGGCGAAGCGACGCCGCCGCCTCGCCGCCTGTGGCACACCGACCGCCGCCACCCGCCGCCCGCGCAAGACGACGCCGCCGCGCCGTCGCCTGCGGCCAACGATCCCGCCGCGCCGCCACCCGAGGCCCTGCCTCCTCCGCCCGCGGCCCCCGCAGCCGGATCACCCGTCCACCCACCCCCGCCGCCCACCGCCGACGATGGCGGGGCCGCGCCGGACCGCACCAACGGGGCACCGGTTGACGCCACCGCCCAGGCACCCCGGTTCCCCCCGCCGCCCGGGTTCGGGCCGCCGCCGGGCGAGCACGAGTCCGATGAGATCGACTGGCCGCGGCCGCAACGGTGGCGCTGGGTCGTGTCCGGAGTGGCGGCCTTGCTCGTCGTCGCGCTGCTCGGGTGGTCCATCAGCGGAGGCGGCCGCTCCGAGCGATCGTCGTCCGACGACGAGGCCGACCTGCCGCCCGTCACGACGACGGTCCCGGAGCCGGCCACGCCCGCCGAGACGGAGGCCGTGGTCGCGGAGATCAGCGAGTTCGTCGAGCAGGAGCAGGGCCTGTCGTTCCTCCAGCCCGTCGATGTCGAGCTCCTCGGCGAAGGCGCGTTCCAGGACCGGCTCCTGGCCGACTTCGACGAGGACGTCGACGAGCTCCGCCAGGCCGAGCACCTCTACACAGCCCTCGGGCTCGTGGAGCCCGAGGTCGACCTGGTCGAGTCGATGCGCTCACTTCTCGGGGCCGGTGTCGTGGGCTTCTACGACCCGGAGACCGGAGAGCTCGTCGTCCGCGGCGCGTCGGTCACGCCGTACGTGCGGACGACGATCGCCCACGAGCTGACCCATGCCCTGGACGACCAGCACCACAACCTCGACCGGCCCGAGTACGACGAGTCTCCCGACGAGATCGCATTCGGCTTCAGCGCGGTCGTCGAGGGCAACGCCCGTCGCATCGAGTCGGCCTACCGCGACACGCTGTCACCGGAGGAGCAGGACTCGGCCACCACCGAGGAGCTGATGCTCGGCGCCGGCATCGACATCGGCGACGTGCCGCTCGTGCTGCTGGAGGTGATGGGTGCCCCGTATCTGCTGGGCCAGAACCTGGTCGACGACCTCATCGCGGAGGGCGGGGATGCGCAGCTCGCCGCCGCCTTCGCCGAGCCACCTCGTACCAGCGAGCAGGTGATCAACCCGGAGGCGTTCATCGACGGCGAGGGCGCGATCGACGTCCCGCATCCGCAGCCGTCCGGACAGCTCGTCGACGAAGGCGTCATCGGTCAGTTCATGATCGATCTCGTCCTCCGGCCAGAGATCGGCCGCAATGACGCACAGGACGCCGCCGACGGATGGGGAGGCGACTGGGCCGCGGTGTGGACCGATGGCACCCGGTCATGCGTGACCTTCACCGTCGTCGGCGACGACGTCGACGAGACCGAGGAGCTGGCCCAGGCGTTCGATGCCTGGGCATCCGACCGTGACGGCGTCACGATCACGCCCAGCGGCGGCGGCCCCCTCACCGTCGAGTCCTGCGCCGGCTGACCCGGATCGCTGGTCGCACAGACGCTCAGCCCGCGAGCGCCACCTCCACGGCCTCGGCCGCACTCGGCAACCGGGATGCACCCCGGGATGCTCCAACCGTCGCCCACCGTGATCACTCGGGTGTCCGCCAGCAGGGCGTGGGCGATCTCCGACAAGGTGCCATAGGCGCCGGGCAGGGCGACCACGGCATCGGCGCCCATGACGACCAGTGCGTTGCGGGTCTCGCCGAGGCCCGTGGGCACCGCGACCGTCACGTACGGGTTGGCCTCGGATCTGTGAGACCCCGGCAAGATCCCGAGGGTCACACCGCCCGCCAGCACGGCCCCCCGGCTGGCAGCCTCCGCGACGCCTCGGCGCCCGCCCGTCACGACGACGCATCCCTGCTGTGCGAGCAGCCTGCCGACCTGTTCGGCGACCGCCAGAACCTCGGCGTCCACCTCGTAACCGCCCACCACCGCGACGTACCGCGCCGGCTTCGCGAGATCGGTCACGCCCGCGAGATGACGCTCTCCCCGAACGCCGCCAAGAGGTCCCGGAGCTGCGACGGGTTGTACGACAGCGGCGGGATGACCAGGCGCCCCACCCCCATCTCGGCCAGGCGCCCCACCTCGTCGAGGGCTTCCTCGCCGCCGCGGAGAACGTCTTGCCCACCCCAGGTGACCTCGATGGCGTCGGGATCGCGTCCCGCCGACTCCGCGGACTTCCTCATCTCGCCGATGAGCGCCCCGATCTCGCCCTTGGCCGGGAAGTAGCCGTCCCCGATGCGCCCGGCTCGGCGAGCCGCCGCCGGCGAATGCCCGCCCACGACGATCGGCACCGACCCGGCCGCCGGACGCGGCTTGCTGATGGCCTCGGTGAACGACACCGTCTCGCCGTGGAACGTCGGCAGCTCCTCCCGCCACAAGCAGCGCATCGCCTCGATGTACTCCTCGGTGCGTGGCACACGGGTCTCCCAGTCCGAGCCCAGGATCCGGAACTCCTCCTCGAGCCACCCGATCCCCACGCCCAGCAATACCCGCCCGCCCGAGAGCTGATCGAGGGTCGCCACTTCCTTGGCCGTCACCACCGGGTTGCGCTGCGGCAGGATGAGGATTCCCGTGGCGAGGCGCAACGTCGTGGTCCTTGCCGCGACCCAGGCCAGCCAGATGAGCGGATCCGGCAGGTCGAACGCCTCGGCCCCGGGCATCTTGCCGTCGGGCGAGTAGGGATACTCGGACGAGTACTGCTTCGGCACGACGACATGCTCGACGGTCCAGAGCGAGTCGAACCCGGACTGCTCGGCCGCTTCCGCGATGGCGGCTGCGCCCTCCGGCGTGGCGAACGTCGCGGTATTGGCGAAGGCGATCCCGAAGTGCATGGGCGGCAACGTACCGCGGCTTGACCGGCGGGTCAGCTGCGCATCGGGCAGTTGTCGGGCTCTCGTCGACGATCGAACCCGGCTCGGGGCGGTGGCGGAGAACAGTGGAGTTGCGGCTCGAACACACGTTCGCTACGGTAGCCACATGTCGATCGCCGAAACAACCCCTTTGAGACTGGGGAGGAAGAAAAACAGTCCGAACTCCACGAAAGTCGCTTCGTGCTTCGCCGCCCGAATCTGCCACGTGCTCGTCCTTGTCCGAGGTGCTCTGCGCTTCCTGGTGCGCGGCCTCGGTGTCGACGAACGTGAGGTGAGGGTTCGGGGGTCAGGGAACGCGGATGTCGACGGGCCGGCTGACCTCGTCGAAGAAGTCGTGGCCCTTGTCGTCGACGACGACGAAGGCGGGGAAGTCCTCGACCTCGATGCGCCACACCGCCTCCATGCCCAGCTCGGGGTACTCGAGCACCTCGACCTTGCGGATGCAGTCCTGCGCGAGCCGGGCGGCGGGGCCACCGATCGATCCGAGGTAGAACCCGCCATGGTCGCGGCAGGCCTTCGTGACCCGGCGGCTGCGGTTGCCCTTGGCGAGCATGACGAGGCTGCCGCCCGCCGCCTGGAACTCGTCGACGTAGGCGTCCATGCGCCCGGCGGTCGTGGGGCCGAACGAACCGGACGGCATACCAGCGGGGGTCTTGGCCGGCCCCGCGTAGTACACGCAGTGGTCCCGCAGGTAGCCGGGCATGGGGTCGCCGGCGTCGAGACGCTCCTTGATCTTGGCGTGGGCGATGTCCCGGGCCACCACCATCGGTCCCGACAGCGACAGCCGGGTCTTGACCGGGTAGCGGGACAGCTCGGCACGGATCTCGTCCATCGGGCGGGACAGGTCGATCCGCACGACGTCGGTGCCGAGCGAGGTGTCGTCGACCTCCGGCAGGAACCGGGCCGGGTCGTGCTCGAGCTGCTCCAGGAACACGCCGTCGTGCGTGATCTTGGCCAACGCCTGGCGGTCGGCCGAGCACGACACCGCCAGTGCCACCGGGCACGACGCGCCGTGGCGGGGCAGGCGGATCACGCGCACGTCGTGGCAGAAGTACTTGCCGCCGAACTGGGCGCCGATGCCGAACGCCTGGACCTGGGCGAGCACCTCGGCCTCGAGCTCGATGTCGCGGAAGCCGTGCCCCGCCTCGCTGCCGGTCGTCGGCAGAGAGTCGAGGAACCGGGTCGATGCGAGCTTGGCCGTCTCGACGGCGAACTCGGCCGACGTGCCGCCCACCACCACGGCGAGGTGGTAGGGCGGGCAAGCCGCGGTGCCGAGCGCACGCAGCTTCTCGTCGAGGAACCGGGCGAGGCTCGCGGGGTTGAGCAGCGCCTTGGTCTCCTGGAACAGGTAGCTCTTGTTGGCCGACCCGCCACCCTTGGCCATGAACATGAGCTTGTAGGCGTCGCCGTCGACCGCCGAGATCTTGATCTCGGCCGGGAGGTTGGTCTTGGTGTTGACCTCGTCCCACATGGTCACGGGCGCCATCTGGCTGTAGCGCAGGTTGTCTCGCTCGTAGGTGTCGAACAC
The DNA here is from genome assembly GCA_963759225.1 of uncultured Acidimicrobiales bacterium. Classification (GTDB taxonomy): domain Bacteria; phylum Actinomycetota; class Acidimicrobiia; order Acidimicrobiales; family VFJN01; genus ZC4RG19. The sequence goes on from CAVWYL010000018.1 coordinate 101,530, forward strand.
GCCGCGGGCGATGGCGGCCTCGTCGCCCCCGCCGGTGAGCACGAACTGGCCCTTCTTCCCCTTGACGATGGCCGTGCCGGTGTCCTGGCACATCGGCAGCACGCCACCGGCCGAGATGCACGCGTTCTTCAGCAGGTCGAGCGCCACGAAGCGGTCGTTGGCCGACGCCTGCGGGTCGTCGAGGATCGCCCGGAGCTGGGCGAGGTGCCCGGACCGCAGGTAGTGGGCGATCTCGTGCATGGCGAGGGCGGTCAGGTCCGTGAGCACATCGGGCTCGACGGTCAGGAACCGGTGCCCACCGGCGGTGAAGCTCCCCACTCCGTCGGACGACACGAGGCGGTAGGTCGTGTCGTCGGGTCCGAGGGGCAGCAACTCGGTGTACGCGAACTCGGGCATCGCCTGGTCAACGTAGGCGGGACACGGTGGGTGGTTCACGTCGAGGTGGGTAGCGTCGCCGGTGTGAGCGACGACGGCTTCCGCATCGAGCACGACACGATGGGCGAGGTGCGGGTCCCGGCCTCTGCCCGGTGGGGGGCGCAGACCCAACGGGCGGTGGACAACTTCCCGGTGTCAGGCGTGACGCTGGAGCCGTCGTTGATCCGGGCGCTCGCCCGTCTCAAGGGTGCGGCGGCCCGGGCGAACGCCGAGCTCGGCGTGATACCGGCCGATGTGGCCGAGGCGATCGCGGCGGCCGCCGCTGAGATCGTCGATGGTCACCACCTGGACCAGTTCCCGATCGACGTGTTCCAGACCGGGTCGGGGACGAGCTCCAACATGAACGCCAACGAGGTCATCGCCCGCCTGGCCTCGGAGCGGCTCGGCCGGCCGGTGCACCCCAACGACGACGTCAACGCGTCCCAGTCGTCGAACGACGTGTTCCCGTCGGCGATGCACGTGGCGGCGGCCGAGCAGGTCGAGCGCGAGCTGCTCCCGGCGCTCGAGTACCTGCAACTGGCGTTGAGATCCAAGTCGCGTGAGTTCGCGGACGTCGTGAAGTCGGGCCGCACGCACCTGATGGACGCCACCCCTGTGACCCTCGGGCAGGAGTTCGGCGGCTACGCCGCGCAGGTGGCCAGCGCGGCCGAGGCCATCCGCGCCACCCTGCCCTGGGTCGGGGAGCTTCCGCTCGGGGGCACGGCCGTGGGGACCGGGCTGAACGCCCCGCCCGGGTTCGCGGGCGCGGTCGTCCGGCAACTCGCCCAGGAGCTGGAGCTGCCGTTGGCCGAGGCGGCCGACCACTTCGCGGTGCATGGAGCCCGGGACGCGCTCGTCGGGCTGTCCGGGGCGCTGCGCGGGATGGCCGTGGCGCTCGTGAAGGTCGGCAACGACATCCGGTGGATGGCCAGCGGGCCGCGGACCGGCCTGGCCGAGATCCGGCTGCCCGATCTGCAGCCCGGGTCCTCGATCATGCCGGGCAAGGTGAACCCGGTGCTGGTGGAGGCCATGACCCAGGTGTGCGCTCAGGTCGTCGGCAACGACTCGACCGTCGCCTTCGCCGGGTCGCAGGGCAACTTCGAGCTGAACGTCTACCTGCCGGTCATCGCCCGCAACGTGTTGGAGTCGATCCGGCTGCTGGCCAACGTCACCCAGCTGTTCGCGGACCGGGCCGTGGCCGGGATCGAAGCGGACGTCGAGAGGTGTCGGGCGTACGCGGAGTCGAGCCCGTCGCTCGGGACGTCGCTCAACCCCTACATCGGCTACGAGGCGGCGACCGAGGTCGTGAAGGAGTCGATCAAGACCGGGCGAAGCGTGCGCGAGATCGTGGTCGAGCGCGGGTTGCTCAGCGACGAGGAGGTCGACCGGGCGCTCCACGTCCTCGGCATGACGGAGGGTGGCGTGCGGAAGTAGTCGCTACGAGCCGAGTGCCGGGGAGCCCGCGTACGGCTGGGGGTCGCCCGGGGCCGGGATGCTGGGGCGGGACCAGCTCATGGCCTTGCCCAGCTCGGAGGCGACCTGGCGCCACTCGGGGGGATCCCACCCCTCGGCCACGGACGCGACGGAGCGGTCCTGGCGGAGGTGGACGAACGCCGGGAGCTCGTTCAGTCCGAGGGCCTTGACCAGGTCGCGGTCGGGGTCGGCGAATGTGAGGATGCGGGTCGCCCACGGGCCCAGGAACTCACGGGCGTCGTCGGCGTCGGCGGTCACGACGAAGGCGATGCGGCAGTCGGCGCCCCGGAACGTGTCGAGGATGCGGCCGGCGGTCTCCAGCAACCATGCGCTCTCGTAGGTGTACGGGTCGAGGATCACGACGGCGAGGTGGAACGTGGTCAACCAGCCGTCGAGCGTGCGCGGCTCGCCATCGAGCGGCGCGAGACGCAGGTCACCAGGGGGATCGGTAGCCACGGCGCAGAAAGTAGTGGATGGCGGATTCGGCGAGCAGATCCCCGCCTGCGCGTGCCCCAGCGGGCGCGGCGATAGTGTCCGGGCGTCCGCTGGAGGAGGCACCGTGTCCGACACGTACAAGTTGTTCCTGGCCCTGCACATCGCGTCGGTCGTCGTGGCGTTCGCACCGGTCATCGTGGGGGCGGTGGCGGTCGCGCCCGCCGGCGGGCCGGCGGTCGACGGTGCCCGAGCTGAGCGCCATGGGGCGCATCGTCTACTCCGGTGGCCTGATCCTGGCCGGGCTGTTCGGAATCTTCCTGATCTTCGCCAGCGAGGACGTCTGGGCGTTCGACCAGACCTGGATCTCGCTCGCCTTCCTCGTGTGGATCGCCATGAACGGCGTCTTCCACGCCATGGTCTTCCCGTCCCGTCGCCGCGGCCGGGCCGACCGGGCCCCGCTGGGCATCGCCATCCTCAACGTCCTGCTCGTGGTGATGCTCTGGCTCATGATCTGGAAGCCGGGGCTCTGATCGCCGCTGCTCCGGTAGCGTCGGGTGGGTGCACCCGATCGAGCGGCTGCGCGCCGTCGCCCGGGCCCGCGAGGTCGACCAGGCACTGCTGGCCCGCGAGGCCGCGGCCGTGCTCGGCGCGTTCGCAGGTGATCCGCTCGGGCTGGTGACGTCGTGCCGGCGGCTGCTCGACCGGCACCCGGCGGCGGGCACCCTGTGGTGGAGCTTCGCCCGCCTCCTGGACGCGGGCGACGTGCGGGCCGAGGCCCAGGCCGTCCGTCACGACCTGGAGGACAGCCCGGCCACGACCGCGCTGAGCCTCGACCTGCCCGAGCGGGCCGTCGTGGCCGTGATCCCGGACGCGGCCGGGGGCTCCGAGCTGGCCTACGGCCTGACCGCCTGGCGGGACGACCTGGTGATCGCCCACGACCCCGGCGCGCTGCACCTCGACCGGCCGGAGCCCCGGATGCTGCTGGTGGAGGCGGGAGCGGCCGGGCCGGAGACGTTCCTCGCCCCCGAGGGCACCGAGGACGAGATCGCGGCCGCCCGGGATGCCGGCGTCGGTGTCTGGCTCGTGATCGACGTGGGCCGGCGTCTGCCCAAGGCGCTGTTCGAGGCGCTCGTCCGGCGCTCGCCGCCGGGCTGTGACGTCGTCCCGATCTCAGCGGCCGAGCGGGTCGTCGAGCCGCGCCACATCGGCTGCCCGGTGGTGCCCGAGCTCCTGCGGGCGCCCGGCGGCTGGTGACGGGCCGTCGATGGGCCACGACGTCGAGGTCCCCTGGCTGCACGCGCGACCGCGGCAAACGTCACGGTCGCCGGTCCCCGGAGATCGCTCCGACGGTGGCCGAGCCCAGGGACGATGGCCGATCCCGGCGAACGATCACGCGGCGATGGCCGCGGTGCTCGGCCGACGGTGGCCGCGGGACGGCACCCTGGCGGGTCGTGCGCGGCACCGAACCCACGTCGACGACGACTCCCGCCCCGCGATCCACGCCCCGGAGCGGGCCCGAGCCTGTAGGAACCAGACCGTGACCCTCCTCCGGAACGAACCCAACTGATGGCCACCGGCATCGTCGACCGGTACCTCGAGCTCGGCCTGCGGCTGGGCCGCCACGTCGACGGCTTCGTCGACGCGTACTACGGCCCGGCGGCCCTCGCCGCCCGGATCGAGGCCGAGCCCGTCCGCCCGCCGGCCGAGTTGCGCTCCGACGCCGGGCGCCTGCTCGCCGACCTCGATGCCGGCGTCGGGGCCGACGAGATGGAGGCCGGGCGGCGCCGGTGGATCCGGGCCCAGGTGCTCGGCCTCTACACCAGCGCCACCAAGCTGTCCGGCGCGCCGGTCGGCTACCTGGACGAGGTCGAGCAGTGCTACGGCGCCCGGCCCGCGCCGGTCCCCGAGGACGACTTCGCGGCGGCCCACCGCAAGCTCGACGCGGTGCTGCCCGGCGACGGCGACCTGCGCGACCGCTACATCGCCTGGCGGGAGGCGCACGCCGTCCCGGTCGAGACGCTGGAGCCGGCCATCCAGGCGCTCGCCGACGACCTGCGGGAACGGACCCAGCGGCTGTTCGGCCTGCCCGAGGGCGAGCACGTCGAGTGGATCTTCGCCACCGACAAGCCGTGGTCCGGGTTCAACTACTACGAGGGCGACCTGCGCAGCCGGGTGGCGATCAACCTCGACCTGCCCGTCCTCTCGCTCACGCTCGGCCACCTGGTCGCCCACGAGGCCTACCCGGGCCACCACACCGAGCACACCCGCAAGGAGGCGGGCCTCGTGCGGCGGCGCCACTGGCAGGAGGAGACGATCTTCCTGGTGGGGACACCCCAGTGCACGATGGCCGAGGGGCTCGCCGACCTGGGTGCGGAGATCACCTTCGGGCGCCGACCGGAGCCGATCGTGGCCGAGCACCTGCGCCCGCTCGGCGTGCGCTACGACGCCGACGTGGCGGCGGCGGTGGCCGAGGCGGGCGAGGCGCTGTCGTGGGTGCGCTCCAACGCCGCCATCGGCCTCCACGACGGCGGATGGCCGGTGGCGGAGACCGTCGCCTACCTGGAGCGATGGGCGCTCCTGCCACCGAACCGGGCGAGCAAGGCGGTGTCGTTCCTGACCGACCCGACCTGGCGGGCCTACAGCCACTGCTACACCGAGGGGCTGCGGCTGTGCCGGGGCTACGTGGACGGTGACCCGTCCCGATTCGAGCGCCTCATCACCGAGCAGCTCCTGCCGGAGGATCTGGCCCCCGCGGCCTGACGTCCGGAGGGCTGCCGCCGCGCCTAGATTCTCCGCACCATCGAACGTCGAGGCGGCGGCACATGGGCGAGGCGGTAGGAATCGATCTGGGGACGGCCGTGTCCGCGGCCGCCCGGCGGCAGGGCGACGACGTCGAGCCGCGCCTGTTGTTGCCGACGGCCGACGTGGCACCACCGGGCGACACCCGGGCGGCGCTGGCCGCGCTCGCCACCCGTGCCGGAGGCGGTGCCGAAGTCCCGCCGTCGGTGGGCGTGGCGGTGCCGGTGCACGACCCCTCGGCCGGCGCCGAGCTGGAGGCGGCGGCCCGCGACGTGTTCGGCGACCCGTTGATCGTGCCGCGCCCGGTGGCGGTGGCGGCGTGGTTCCGGCACGTCCAGGACGTGCACCCGGACGGGCTCGTCGTGGTGGTCGAGGCCGACGACGACGCGGCCGGACCGGCGGCGACGGTGTGCATCGTGGGGAGCCGCCCGGCCGGCGCGGTGGTGGTCGGGCGGCCGGCCGGTGGCCTTCTCGGGACGAACGACCCGGTCCGCGACGCGGTGGACATGGCGGCGCTGGCGATCCGGTCGGCCCGGGTGACGCCCACGGACCTCGACGTGGCCGTGGTGGTCGGCGGCGCCCCGTGGCTCGACGCGCTCGCGGAGGGGATCGAGGAGCTCGCCGATCTGGCGGCCGTCGTCGACCCCGACCCGCAGCTGGCGGTGGCGTGCGGGGCGGCGCTGCTGGCCGGCGAGACCGGACGCGGTGGCGGCGGGGCGGCCGTGGCGCTCGGGTCGTCGCTGCTCGGTGCGGCAGCGCTGGCCACACCGACGGCGGGCGCGCCCGTGGGCTCGGGCGCCGGCATGGCGGTGGGGGAGGCCGTGTCGGGCGTCGGGACCGGTGCCGGGGGAGCCGCGGCGGACCTGGCGGGGACGAAGGCCGCTCCCGCCGGGGGAGAGCTCGGGCCGGGCGATGCGGGGGGCGGGCTGGACGGCGGAGAGGGGCTGGCGGCCGGCTCGGACGGCGGGCTCGGCGGCGGCGAGTCCGCTGCGACGCGCGGGGCTCGGCGATGCCGGAGAGCGGGTTCGGTCCGGGGGCCGTCGGTCGGGAGACGTGGGTGGCGGGTTCGATCCGGGGAAGGTCGGGCCAGGTGATGCGGGGAGCGGGTTCGGCGGTCCCGGCGGTGGGCTCGGTGCGGCGAAGGCCGGGCCGGGTGACGCGGGGGGCGGGTTCGATCCGGGGAACGTCGGCCCGGGGGACGGTGGGTGGCGGGTTCGATCCGGGGACGGTCGGGCCGGGCGATGCGGGGAGCGGGCTCGATTCCGCCAACGGTCGGGCCGGGTGATGCGGGGAGCGGGTTCGGCGGGGGCGACGTGCTGGCGGCCGGGTCGGCTGGTGGGCTCGGTGGGGGCGTGGCCGGGGTGATGGCGGGGCTCGGTGGATCGGGGGGTGGGCTCGGTCCGGGGGGCCTGGCGGCGGGTGATGTCGGGAGCGGGTTTGGTGCGGGCGCGGCCGGGGTCGTCTCCGGGCCCGGCGGCGCCGGGGGTGCGTTCGATGCCGGGCAAGGTCGGGCCGGGGGACGCCGGGGGTGCGTTCGATGCCGGGAAGGTCGGGCCCGGGGACGGCGGGGGGACCGGGGCCGCAGTAGGTGGGGCCGTGGGCGGGCGTGCCGGCGGCGGGGGAGCCGGGGGCGGGAAGCGTCGGCCCTCGTGGGAGCGGCTGGCTCGGGGTGGGCGGAAGCGGGCCCTGGTCCTGGCGCCCGCGGTCGTGGTGGCCGTCGTCGTCGGTGGGTTGACCGTGCGGTCCTGCACCCAGGATGCCGACCCCGATGCGGTGCTGGCCTCGGACGGCAACGGCGACGGCGACGGGCGGGACGCCGGCGGGGGTGGCGACGACGGCGACGGGTCGGGGACCGGGAGGGCCGGCGGGGACAAGGACGGGATCGGCGGCACCAGCGACACGAGCGACACCACCGGGACCACTCCACCACTGTCGGCGACGGGACCCAGCGCACCACCACGACCCTGGGCCGGGGGAGCGGCGGCACCGTGGGACCGGACCGGGGCCGGGGCCCGGGGAGACGACCACCACGACCGGCACCGAGCCGCCCGGCGACCGGACGCCGCCCGTCATCGGGTTGCTGACCCGCGACGACGGCGACATCAGCGCGCAGCCCGGCATCCGGTGCCCGTACCCCACGACCACGACCCTCCGGGCGGCCGTCAGCGACGACACCGGGGTCGGGAGCGTCGTCGTGTACTGGAGCACCGAACGCCACAGCGGCTCGATCAAGCTGGCCGCCGACGGGCAGGGCGGCTGGGCCGGCGCGCTCGGGCCGATCTTCGACCAGTCGATGTACTTCCCGACCGTCCTCCCGGTGTCCTGGTCCGTCGAGGCGACCGACCTCGCCGGCAACCGGGCGACCGCGACCGCCTCCGGCCGGGGGGCGGTCAGCGTCCACGCCTGCCAGGGGCCCGGCTGACGCGCAGGCCAGCCGACCAGACCGGCCGGCGCCCGCCGGACCGCGCGTTGGGCCGGTGGGCGTGGCGCTTCGTAGGGTGGGGGACGCTACGTCCGCCGTGAGTTGGAGGCCCGATGCGTTCCCCGAAGGACTTCTTCCGCCCGCTGGCCGTCGGTGCGCCCGACCCGGTGCGGGAGATCCCCTTCCGTCCGTCGCGGATGATCCACTTCTTCCCGGCGTCCAACGCCAAGATGGTCGGCAAGGTCCCGCAGATCGCGCCCACCGTCGACGTCCTGCTCGCCAACCTCGAGGACGGCGTCCCGGCCGGCGACAAGGAGGCCGCCCGGGCCGGGCTGGTCGAGGTGGCCAGGGCGTGGGACACGCCGGGCACCCAGCTGTGGACCCGGGTCAACTCGCTCGACTCGCCCTGGGGGCTCGACGACCTCGTGACCGCCGTGACCGAGGCCGGGCACGTCCTCGACGTCATCATGGTCCCCAAGGTCGAGGGCCCCGAGGACATCCACTACGTCGACCGCCTCCTGGCCCAGCTGGAGGCGAAGGCCGGGCTCGACCGGCCGCTGCTCGTCCACGCCATCCTCGAGACGGCCCGCGGCGTCGCCAGCGTCGAGGACATCTGCACCGCCAGCCCCCGGATGCAGGGCCTGTCGCTCGGCCCCGCCGACCTGGCCGCCAACCGCCGCATGAAGACCACCCGCGTCGGCGGCGGACACCCCGGCTACCTCGTGCGCCAGGACCCGCCGGGCGGCGACGTCGAGGCCGACCGCACCTCGTTCCAGCAGGACCTCTGGCACTACACGATCGCCCGCATGGTCGACGCCTGCGCCGCGGCCGGCATCCTGCCCTACTACGGACCGTTCGGCGACATCAAGGACACCGTGGCCTGCGAGGACCAGTTCCGCAACGCCTTCCTCCTCGGCTGCGTCGGGGCCTGGAGCCTCCACCCGGTGCAGATCGACATCGCCCGCCGGGTGTTCTCGCCGCCGCCGGACGAGGTGCGCCACGCCCGCCGGGTCATCGAGGCCATGGGCGACGGCACCGGCGCCCTCATGATCGACGGCAAGATGGAGGACGACGCCTCCGTCAAGCAGTGCCGGGTCATGGTCGAGCTGGCCGAGGCGCTGGCGGCCAAGGACCCCGAGCTCGCCAAGGCCTACGCCGACGACGCCCCCGGCGACGGGGAGGGCTGAGCGGTGGCCGCCGACCTGCGCCCCCGGCGCTCCGTCCTGTACATGCCCGGCGCCAACGAGCGGGCGCTGGAGAAGGCGGCGGGCCTGCCCGCCGACGCCCTCATCCTCGACCTCGAGGACGCCGTCGCCCCCGACGCCAAGGCCGACGCCCGCGACCGCGTGTGCGAGGCCGCGACCTCCGGTCGCTACGGCCGCCGCGAGGTCGCGATCCGGGTCAACGGGCTCGCCACCCCCTGGCACGACGACGACCTGCGGGCCGTGGCCGCCGCCGGGCCGGCCGCCGTCGTGGTCCCCAAGGTCGACTCGGCCGACGCCGTCCACGCCATCGAGAAGGGCCTCGACGCGGGCGGCGCCCCCGACCACACCGCCATCTGGGCCATGGTCGAGACGCCGGTCGCCATGCTCCACTGCGAGGAGGTGGCCCGCGCCTCCGAGCGGCTCACCGTGCTGGTGATGGGCACCAACGACCTCGCCAAGGAGCTGCAGGCCGAGCACGTCCCGGGCCGCCAGCCGCTGCTCGGCGGCCTGTCGCTGGCGCTGCTCGCCGCCCGGGCCTCGGGCAAGGTCATCCTCGACGGCGTCTACAACGACATCCGCGACCCCGAGGGGTTCGAGGCCGAGTGCGTGCAGGGCCGGCAGATGGGCTTCGACGGCAAGACCCTCATCCACCCCAGCCAGCTCGAGCCGTGCAACCGGGTCTTCGCGCCGACCGACGCCGAGATCGAGCGGGCCGGGCGGATCATCGCCGCGTTCGAGGAGGCCGAGGCCGACGGCCGGGGCGTCGTCACCGTCGACGGGCGCATGGTGGAGAACCTCCACGTCGACCAGGCCCGGCGCACCCTGGCCATGGCGGCCGCGATCGAGGCGCTCGCCGCGCGGGTAGTCCTGGGGTATGGAGAACGAGCTGATCGCACTGGAGGAGGAGGGCTGGCGCGCCCTGGCCGCCGGCGAGGGGGCCGGCTTCTACGCCGAGCACTGCACCGACGACGCCCTCATGATCTTCCCCGGCGGCATGGTCATGGACCGCGACGCCGCCGTGCAGGGCCTGCGGGACGCCCCCGGCTGGGCGGAGTACACGCTCGCCGACTGGCGTGCCGCGCCGCTCGGTGACGACGCCGGCGTGGTCGTCTACCGCGCCGAGGCGCGGCGCGAGGGCGAGGCCCCGTACGTGGCGCTGATGTCCTCCACCTACGTCCGCGACGGCGGGACCTGGCGTCTCGCGCTGCACCAGCAGACGCCCGTCTAGGCGCGTCAAGGGCGAGCGGCGATCGCGGTAGCGTTCCTCGGGTGCAGGCCACGGAGGGCGACGTCACGGCGGACGTCGAGCGTGACGAGCGCCGCGGGATCCCGGCCTGGGCGTCCCGCATCTGGGTGCTGCCCCTGGCCCTCTACGCCACCGTCTTCGCCGTGCTGGCGCTGGTGAGCTGGCAGGTCATCACCCGCTACGGCGAGACCGCTGCCGGCGTGCCGCCGGTGCAGTTCCGGGGCGAGTGGTTCTGGGACGGCTGGGTCCGCTACGACGCCGGCTGGTACACGATCATCGCCGAGCACGGCTACAGCTACTCGCCCGGCTTCCAGTCGCCGGTGGCGTTCTTCCCCGTCTACCCGCTGCTGATGCGGGGCTGGGGGGCGGTGCTCGACAACATCCCGCTGGCCGGCATCACCATCACGCTGGCGTGCGGGGCGGCGGCGCTGGTGGCGTTCCACCGCTGGTGCCGCGACCGGCTCGATCCGGGCGCCGGCCGCCACCGCCCTGCTGTGCCTGGCGCTGTACCCCTACGCCTACTACCTGTACGGCGCCGTCTACGGCGACGCCCTGTTCCTGCTGTGCGCGGTGGCCGCGTTCCTCGCCTTCGAGCGCGACCACCTCGTCCTGGCCGGCCTGGCCGGCGCGCTCGCCACCGGGACCCGGCTCGTCGGCGTGGCCATCGTCGTCGGGCTCGTGGCCGGGGTGATCGAGCGCCGCGAGGTGCTGACCCGGGCCGAGGGCCGCCGCCGTCCCGACGTCCACCTGTCCCGGCTCCGGCCCCGGGACGGCTGGGTGCTGCTGTCGCTCGGCGGGCTGGTGGCGTGGTCGCTGTACCTGTGGTCCCGGTTCGGGGACCCCCTCCTGTTCTCGACGGTGCAGGAGAGCTGGGGCCAGGAGTCGGGCCCGGGCACCTGGATCAAGCGGGACTTCTTCGCCACCGTCGTCCGCCACCCCGACCACTTCTACGCCCAGGGTCTGGTGATCCAGGCCGCGTTCGGGCTGCTGGTCGTGCTGTCGATCCCGGCGGTCGTGCGCCGTTTCGGCTGGCGCTACGGTGCCTACACCGGGTTCCTCGTCCTGGTTCCCGGGTTGGGGAGCCAGGACTTCCAGGGGCTCGGCCGCTACCTTCTGGGGGCGTTCCCCTCGTTCGCGCTCGCGGGCGCACTGCTGGCGGAGAGACCGGCCGTGCGCCGTGTGGTGCTTCCGCTGTCGGCCGTCGTCCTCGTGGTGTTCACCGGCATGTTCGCCAACGGCCGCTACCTCTCCTAGGGCTTCATGGATCGCATAATCGACAGCGACGACCGCCTCAGCTTCGTGTTCCCGATGTGGAACGAGGAGGCGATGATCGCGCGCACGGTGGCGGCCGCCCGCGAGGCGGGGAACCGCCTCGTCGCCGGCGGCCTGGTCGGCTCGTTCGAGATCGTGCTCGTCGACGACGCCTCGACCGACGGCACCGGCAAGATCGCCGACGAGCTGGCCGACGACGATCCCCGCGTCGTGGTCGTGCACCACCCCGAGAACCGCAAGCTGGGCGGCGCCCTGAAGTCCGGCTTCGCCGCCGCCGGCGGCGACGTCGTGCTCTACACCGACGCCGACCTGCCCTGCGAGCTCATGGAGACCGACAAGGCGCTGCGGCTGATGCGGACCTACGAGGCCGACGTGGTGTCGGCCTACCGCTTCGACCGCACGGCCGAGGGCGCCCAGCGCGCCGTGTACTCCTACGTCTACAACCACCTCGTGCGCTGGGTGCTGGGCGTGCGGGTGCGCGACGTGAACTTCGCGTTCAAGCTGATCCGCCGGCGGGTGCTCGACCACGTCGAGCTGGTCAGCGAGGGCAGCTTCATCGACGCCGAGCTGGTGGCCAAGGCCCACCGGCGCGGGTTCCGGTTCGTGCAGTTCGGGGTCGACTACATCGCCCGCACCCGCGGGACCTCGACGCTGTCGTCGCCGGCCGTGATCGTGAAGATGGTGCGGGAGCTCGCCGACCTGTACCCCGAGATCCGCCGGGTCGACCGGCTGCCCGCCGCGGTGCTCGACGGCGACCTGAAGTGAGCCCGCCGGGGCCGGGCGGCGCCCTGCGGGTGCTGATCGTCAACGCCGACGACTACGGGCTCACGCCGGCCGTGTCGCGGGGCATCCTGCGGGCCCACCGGGACGGCATCGTCACCAGCACGTCCGTGCTGGCCATCGCCCCCGGGTTCGGGGCGTCGGCGCCCGCGCTGCGGGACACGCCCGGCATCGGCGTGGGCGCCCACCTCGCCGCGGTCGGCGAGGACCCGCCGCTGCTGAGCGCCCGCGAGGTGCCGACCCTCGTCGACGAGAAGGGCCGCCTGGCCACGTCGTGGCGCCAGTTCGTGCCCCGCATGGCGGCCGGGCGCATCGACGTCGAGGACCTGCGGCGCGAGTTCGCGGCCCAGATCACCTGCGCGCAGGAGGCCGGGCTCACGCTCGGGCACGTCGACACCCATCAGCACCTGCACCTCTGGCCCAAGGTCGGGGCGGTGGTGATGGACGTGGCCGAGGCCGCCGGCATCACGGCACTGCGGATCGTGCGCTCGACCAGCCGGGGGCCGACGGGGATGACCGTCCGGCGCCTCGCCGCCCGCCTGGAGCGCACCGCCCGCGCCCGGGGCTTCCGCTTCCCGGCCAGCGGCGCCGGCCTGGACGAGGCGGGCACCCTCGACGCCTCCCGCCTGGTCCCGACGCTCGAGCGTCTGTCCCGGACGCCGGGGCCCGAGCGCGGAGCTGGCCACCCATCCCGGCGAGGCCGACGACCCCGAGCGGGACCGCTACCGGTGGGGCTACATCTGGGACAGCGAGCTGGACGCCCTGGTCGACCCGGAGGTGCGCCGGCGGGTGTCGTCGCTCGGGTTCCGGCTCGGCACCTACGCCGACCTCGGGGCGGCGGCGTGAGCCGCGCCGCGGTGGCGCCGACCGACGTGCCCGCCCCACCCGACGCCGCCCGCCGGGCGCTCGACGCCTACGCCGGCCTGGGCCGGGGCGACCGGTTCCACGTCGCCGTCCGCTGGCGGTCGTGCCCGTTCCCGGCGGTGGCGGCCCAGGTCCCGGCGGCCGGGCGGGTGCTCGACGTCGGCTGCGGCCACGGGCTGTTCCCGCTGTACCTGGCGGCGGCGGCGCCCGCCCGCCGGGTCACCGGCGTCGACGTCGACGCCGCCAAGCTGGTGTCGGCGCGCCGGGCGGCCGAGGCCGCGGGCCTCGACGTGGCCTTCGCCGAGGCGCCGGGCGGCGAGCTGCCCCCGGGCCCGTGGGACGCCATCACGGTGGTGGACGTGCTCTACCTCCTCGGCCAGGACCGGGCCCTCGACCTCGTGACCCGGGCGGCGGCCGCGCTGGCGCCCGGCGGCGTGCTGGCGGTCAAGGAGATCGACGTCCGGCCCCGCTGGAAGTACGAGCTGGCCCGGGTGCAGGAGATGGTGTCGACCCGGGTCACCCGCATCACCGCGGGCGAGGGGGTGGCGTTCGTGCCGCCCGCCTTCATCGCCGGGGCCATGACCGCCGCGGGCCTGACGGTGGCCCGCCACCCGCTGGACCGGCGCTCCGTCCACCCCCACCTGCTGATCACCGGGCGGCGGGAGGGCGAGTGACCGCCCCCGTGCTGGACGAGCACTACTTCGACGTGATGGCCACGCAGGCCCAGGGCCACTGGTGGTACCGGGCCCGGCGGGCGCTCGTGGCCGACCTGCTGGCGGGCGAGGTCGGGCCCGGGGCCACCGTGATCGACGTCGGCTGCGGCACCGGCGACAACCTCGGCGCCCTCGACGACGCCGTGGCGCGCCCGGTCGTGGGCGTCGAGCTGTCCGAGTACGCGGTGCGCCACGCCCCCCGGGCGCCGGGCGGCGGGGTGCGGGTCGGCGTCGCCCGGGCCGAGCACCTGCCGTTCCCCGCCGGGTGCGCCGACCTGGTGACCAGCATGGACGTCATCGAGCACCTCGACGACGACGCCGCGCTGGCCGACTACCGCCGGGTGGTGCGCCCGGGCGGGCTCGTGCTGCTCACCGTGCCCGCCTACCAATGGCTGTGGAGCGACCACGACACCTGGGCCGCCCACCGCCGGCGCTACTCGCGGCGCACGCTCGTCGCCGCGGTCGACCGGGCCGGCCTGCGGGTGCGGCGGGTCACCTACTTCAACTCGTTCCTGGTGCCGCCGGCCGCGGTGCTGCGCCGGACCCCGGTCCGCCGGCTGGTCAAGGGCGAGCAGGACGAGGTGGGGGCGGCGAGCCCGGCGGTCGACCGCGTGATGAGCGGGCTCGCGGGAGCCGAGCGGCGCTGGGCCCGGCGCCGGGCCGTGCCGTTCGGGCTGTCGATCGCCTGCCTGTGCGATCGACCCTGAACCTCGACTTCAGGTCGAGGGTTCCATGCCCTCCATGACGTCCCACAGCGTGGGCTGGCCGTCGGAGGCGATGGCGTCCCAGCGGCGCTTGGCGACGCCCACCGTGGTGTCGTGGGTGAAGATCCAGAACCGGCCGGCGCGGATGCCGTCGAGCACCATGCCGGCCACGTCGAGCGGATCGAGACCGCCCGCCACCAGGCCCTGGACGATGCTGCGGGCCTCGACGGGGGCGTCGGGCGGCAGCACGACCTCCGCCACCTCCGGCGGCCGGTTGCGCTCGGAGTCGGCGATGTTGGTGCGCACCCACTCGGGGCACAGCACCGACACCCCGACGGGCGAGCCGGTGAACTGGAGGTCGAAGTGCAGCGACTCGGACAGCGCCACCACCGCGTGCTTGGTGGCGTAGTACGGCGACATCACCGGTCCCGTGTTGACGCCCGCGGCCGAGGCGGTGTTGACCACGTGGCCCTCGCCCTGCTCGATCATGCGGGGCACGAAGGCCCGGATGCCGTGGGCGACGCCGAGGAGGTTGACCTCGACGATCCAGCGCCAGCGGTCGGCCGGGACCATCCACGCGAAGCCGCCCGCGCCGATGCCGGCGTTGTTGCACAGCACGTGCGCGGTGCCGAACCGCTCGACGGTGGCCTCGGCCAGCGCCAGCACGTCCTCCTCGTGGCGGACGTCGGTGGGGACGGCGAGCACCCGGTCGGCCCCGAGCTCGCCGGCCAGCGTCGCGGCCGCCCCGTCCAGGGCGTCGCGCTGCACGTCCGCCAGAACCACCGCCATGCCCTCGCGGCCGAACCGGGTGGCCAGGCCCAGGCCGATGCCCGACGCGGCCCCGGTCACCACCGCGACCTTGCCCTCGAAGTCGTCCATGGGGCCGGAAGCTAGCCTCCGGCGCATGGGACAGTTCACGAGGGGTGAGCTGGAGGAGGCGTTCGCCGCCTACCAGCGGGCGTCGGCCACGGCCGGCGCGACGGGTGACTGGAGCGGGTGGGCCGACCAGTTCACCGAGGACGCCGTCTACATCGAGCACCACTACGGGCGCTTCGAGGGCCGGGAGGCGATCCGGGACTGGATCACCGGCACGATGAGCACGTTCCCCGGCAACCGCATGCCCGAGTTCCCCGTCGACTGGTACGTCGTCGACGAGGAGCGGGGCTGGATCGTGTGCCAGGTCGAGAACCGCATGGAGGACCCGGGCGACGGCAGCGTCCACCAGGGCGCCAACATCACGATCCTCCACTACGCCGGTGCCGGGCAGTGGTCCTACGAGGAGGACGTGTACAACCCCGCCGACTTCGCCACCATGCTCGCCGCCTGGCAGCAGCGGGTCGACGAGCTGTCAGGCCCCACTAGCTCGAACGTGACCGCCAGGCGGCCCCCGAACCGGGCCGCCGCCCGCTCGGCGGCGCCCCGCAGGAACGCCTCCGGGTCCGGGTCGCCGATCCCGGCCAGGTAGGCGGCGTGCGCCCGCAGCGACGCCACCCCGAGGTCGAAGGTCTCGGACACGTCGACCGCGTGGGTCGGCGCGGGCGAGGCGATCACCGCCAGGTGGCGGACGCCGCCCCACGGTTCCAGCCCGGCGTCGGTGAGGTCGGTGAAGACCCAGCGGTTGGCGGCGTCGCGCACCGCGTCGATCGTGGCCTGGCCCGTCACCCGGTGGTCGGCCATGTTGAGGTAGCGGCCGCCGTAGGTCTCGCGGTGGTTGACCGTCACCACCACCTCGGGCCGGTGGCGGCGGATGGCGGCGGCGATGTCGCGGCGCAGCTCCAGGCCGTCGTGCAGCATCCCGTCGGGATGGTCGAGGAACTCGACGTCCTCGACGCCGACGATCGCGGCGCTCGCCCGCTGCTCGGCCATGCGCAGGGGCGCGGCCTCGGCCGGGGGCATGGTGTCGATGCCCGCCTCGCCCCGGGTGACGAGCAGGTACGCCACCCGCCGCCCGGCCCGGGTCCAGGCGGCGACGGCCGCCGCGCCGCCGTACTCGAGGTCGTCCGGGTGGGCCATGACCGCCAGCGCCGAGGACCAGTCGTCGGGGAACGCCTCCAGCGGCTCGTCGTCGGGTTCCATCCGCGGCTAGCCCCGTCCGCGCTCGAGCAGCCGCCGGGTGATGACCCGGAGGCACAGCAGCTCGTCGGCGCCCTCGAAGATCGACAGCACCCGGGCGTCGACGAAGTAGCGGCTCACCGCGTACTCCTCGGCGTAGCCGTAGCCGCCGTGGATCTGCATGGCCTCGCGGGTCACCCACTCGGCCGCCCGGCACACGTAGGCCTTGACCATCGCGGCCTCCATGGTGCCGGTGCCGTTGGCCATGAGGCGGGCGACCGAGTAGCTGAACTGGCGGGCGGCCTGGATGGTGACCGCCATGCGGGCCAGCTTGGCCTGGGTGAGCTGGAACCGGGCGATGGGCTGGCCGAACACCGTCCGGTCGAGGGCGTACTGGCGGGCGTCCTCGTAGGCGGCCTGCATGACGCCGATGGCGCGGGCGGCGGTCTGGAGCCGGCCGTTCTCGAACCCGGCCATCTGCAGGTAGAAGCCCTGCCCGAGGCCGTCCTCGCCGCCGACCAGGCAGTCGTCGGGCACGAACCAG
This sequence comes from uncultured Acidimicrobiales bacterium, assembly GCA_963759225.1. Lineage (GTDB taxonomy): Bacteria > Actinomycetota > Acidimicrobiia > Acidimicrobiales > VFJN01 > ZC4RG19. The sequence continues at coordinate 118,453 of CAVWYL010000018.1, forward strand.
CCGTCCAGGGCGACCTCGTAGGAGTGCATCCCCCGGTACCCGATCGTGTCGATCGGCCGGCCCTCCATCTTCCCGCCGCCGGGGGCGCCGTCGGCGCCCGCGTCCTGGGTCAGCTCGAAGCCGTGACCGTCGCCCTGGGCCTTGGGCACGACGAACAGCGACAGGCCCCGGTGGATCTTGGACCGGTCGGGGTCGGTGCGGGCCAGCAGCATGAGGACGTCGGCCCGGGCGCCGAACGTGCACCAGGTCTTGACGCCGTTGATGAGCCACCCGCCGTCGGTCTTGGTGGCCGTGCACTTGATGCCGGCCACGTCGGACCCGAAGTCGGGCTCGGTGACCGCCACCGCCGCCATGATCTCGGCCGAGGCGAGGCGGGGGAGCCACGACTTCTTCTGCTCCTCCGTGCCGCCCTTGACGAGGGCCCGGGTCAGGATCTCGGGGCGGGTGATGAGCGACCCGCCGACGCCGAGCGAGCCGCGGGACAGCTCCTCGGTGGCGACGACCATGCCCATGTAGTCGCTCTCGCCGCCCGCGGCGAAGCCGCCGTACTCCTCGGGGACCGAGAGGCCGAACGCGCCCAGCTCGGCCAGGCCGGCGATGACGTCCTCGGGGATGTCGGCGTTGTGGCGGTGGACGTGCTCGGCGACGGGGCGGATCTTGTCGTCGGCGAAGCGGCGGAACGTGTCCTGCACCAGCTCGAAGTCGTCGTCGAGGTGGCGGGGTCCCGGCCCGTCGATGGAGGCGAGGAACGCCGGGTCGCGGTAGGTGGCCACGAACGGGCGGGCCTCGTCGAGGTCGTCGGCGCCGACGCCCCAGGCCGCCTCCCGGCCGTAGAGGCGGGCGGCGACGTCGGCGACGGCGTCGGCCACGAAGGCGCAGGTGATCCTGGCCTCCTCGTCGCCCTTGGCGCCGTAGTCGAGCAGGGTGCGCGCCGTCTCGACCGCGGCGGCCGCGTGGGCCAGGTCGTACGCGACGACCTGGTCCTCCTCGACCGACCCGGTGGCGGCGAGGTGGGCGAGGGCCCGGCGGACAACGTTGCTGGCAGCGTCGACCGCCGAGGCGGCGGCGTCGAGATCGGGCGCGCTCATGGCGCCCGACGCTAGTTACCCGGCGTACATCTCTGCGAAGGCGCTCGTGATGTCGGTGGCGTCCGCCGGGGCGTCGAAGGTGAAGTCGGCGCCGTAGTCCGAGAAGCTGACCACGTACAGCACCGTCATGTCGCCCAGGCCGAGATCGCCGCCGGGAGCGCCGTCGGTCGCGGCCTCCATGAGCTGGCCGAGCGCCAGGCTGTAGGTGAGCGTGCGCAGGTAGCCGTCGTCGTCCACCCACACCTCGACCGGCATGCGCATGTCGGCGAGCGACGCCATCGCCGCCTTCCGCGTCGCCCCCGAGGGACTCGACGTAGGCCTCCGGGTCCATGCCGCTGGTCCGCAGCAGGTCCGCGAAGGTGACGTCCGCCCGGAGGCCGTGCTGGGAGACGCCGTCGATCTCCTCGGTGCCGAGGTCCTCGACGCCCTCGATGTTCTCCATCATCTCGACGGCGGCCCGCGGGTTGAAGCTCTGCTGGCCGGTGATGCTGGCGGCCACGTCCTCGGGCAGCATCTCGCCCAGCTCGGCGATGGACACGCTGCCCCAGCCGTCGCCCAGCGCCGCCAGCTCCGACGCCCCGGGGGTCGAGCCGGTCGGCATCATCTCGCCGAGCGTGGCGAAGAACGGGGCCCGGAGGTACAGGGTGTCGCCGTCGGTGATGGTCTCCATCGTCATGTCGGCGTCGCCGAACAGGCCGGTGCCGAGGTCGCCGAGCCCCATCCCGGCCGAGACCTCCTCCATGATCACGCCCAGGTCCATCTGCATGTGCGAGCTGGGGCCGTCGATCTCGCCCGTCATGGCGGGCGGCGCGCTGTCGGCCACCTCGTCGATCCCGATGCGGACCTCGATGCGGTGGCTCTCCTCGGCGGACTTGGTGGCGGTCTCCTTGAGGAACTCGGCGGTGGCCGCGAACTCGGCCGCGGCGCCGGACCCGGACCCGCCGGCGCTGCCGCCGCCGTCGGTGCCGCCCCCGGTGTCCTCGACGGCGAAGTCGTCGCCGCCACCCTCCTGGGCGCAGGCGACGGCGCCCGTGGCCAGCACGACCAGGGCGAGCAGGGAGGTGGCGGCGCGCCGGGCGCGCCTCGTCGATCTCGTGGATCGCGATGTGTGACGTTCCGCCGTCATGGTCGTGACTCCTGGGGGTGATCCGGGACGAAGATCATCGCACCCCGCGCGGCCGTCTGGCCGTCACCCGGCGCCGATTCCTAGCGTGTCGGCCATGGCAACGATCGACCGCCCGTTCGGCCGTCATCTGGAGGACTTCGAGGTCGGCGACGTCTACCGGCACTGGCCCGGCAAGACGATCACCGAGTACGACGACCACCTGTTCTGCATGATCACCATGAACCACCACCCGCTGCACACCAACGAGTGGTACGCCGAGAACGAGACCGTGCAGAAGCAGAACGTCGTCGTCGGCAACCTCGTCTACTCGCTGGTGCTCGGCATGTCGGTCCCCGACGTCAGCGGGGCGGCCGTGGCCAACCTCGAGGTCGAGACGCTCAAGCACGCCAAGCCGACCTTCCACGGCGACACCATCTACGCCGTGACCCGGGTGCTCGACCGCAAGGAGACCTCGGACGGCAAGCGGGGGATCGTCACCGTCGAGACCAAGGGCATCAACCAGCGCGAGGAGGAGGTCTGCTACTTCAAGCGCCGGCTGATGGTGTGGAAGCGGGAGTTCGCGCCGTCCCGGCGCTACCCGTACGACGACGCCTTCGCGGACGGCTGACGCCGGGCGACGGGCGAGCGTCACTTGTCTGCAACTTGTATGCTCGGTTCATGACCTCACGGATCAGGGACGCCGCCCTCGGGTTCGACGCCAACGCCGGGGCCTACGAGGCGTCCCGCCCGTCCTACCCGGCCGAGGCCGTGGCGCACATCGTCGGGCACGGCGGCATCGGGCCCGGCACCCGGGTCCTCGACCTGGCCGCCGGCACCGGCAAGCTCACCCGCCTCCTGGTGCCGACGGGCGCCGAGGTGGTGGCCGTCGAGCCGGTGGCCGGCATGCGCGACCGGCTCGACGGCGCTGCTGCCGGGGATCGAGGTCCACGACGGCACCGCCGAGGCCCTGCCCCTGGCCGACGGATCGGTCGACGCCGTCACCGTCGCCCAGGCGTTCCACTGGTTCGACGCCCCCGTGGCCCTGGCCGAGCTGCGCCGGGTGCTGCGCCCCGGCGGGCACCTGTTCCTGGTGTGGAACGTGCGCGACCGCGACGTCGACTGGGTGCGGGTCTTCGGCGACCTGCTGGTCGACGGCCCCGACGCCGAGCGGCCCTACGACAGCTACTACGAGGTCGACTACGCCGCGCTCGTGGCCGCGGACGGCGGGTTCGCGCCGGTGCAGCGGTGGGACCACGCCTGGGACCAGCCGAGCGACCCCGACCTGCTGGTGGCCCGGGCCGAGTCGGTGAGCGTCGTCGGGTCGCTGCCCCCGGCGGACAAGGCCCGGGTGCTCGACCGGGTGCGGAACCTGGCCGCCACCCACCCCGACCTCGCCGGCCGGGACCGGTTCCCCTTCCCCTACGTGACCCGGGTGTGGCGGACCACGACGCGCTGACCGGCTGGGGCGAGCGCCACCTCCGCCCCCTGCCCTGGCGGGCCACCCGCGACCCGTGGGCCGTCCTCGTGTCCGAGGTCATGGCCCAGCAGACCGGCGTCGACCGCGTCGCCGCCTACTACCACGCCTTCCTCGCCCGCTTCCCCGACCCTGCGGCCTGCGCGGCGGCGCCGGTGGGCGACGTGGTCCGGGCGTGGCGGGGGCTCGGCTACAACCGCCGGGCCGTGAACCTGCACGGCTGCGCCCGGGCGGTCGTCGCCGACCACGGCGGGCGCCTGCCCGCCGACCTCGGCGCCCTGCAGGCGCTGCCCGGCATCGGGCCTTACACGGCCCGGGCGGTGCTGGCCTTCGCCCACGAGCGGGACGTCGGGGTCGTCGACACCAACGTCGGCCGGGTCCTGGCCCGCTGGGAGGGCCGGCCCCTGCGCCCGGCCGAGGCCCAGGCCCTGGCCGACGCGCTGGTCCCGGCCGGGCGGTCGTGGGCCTGGAACCAGGCGATCATGGAGCTGGGCGCCACCGTCTGCCGGCGCCGCCGGCCCGACTGCGCGGCCTGCCCGGTGCGCGCCCGGTGCGGGTGGGCGGCCGCCGGCCTGGCCGCCCCCGACCCCGCCGACGGCTCGGCCGGGGTGTCCACCGGCCAGCCGAGGTTCGAGGGCTCCGACCGCCAGGGCCGGGGCCGCCTGGTGGAGGCGCTGTGCGCGGGCCCGGTCCCGCTGGGGCGGGTGGCGGCCGTCATGGGCTGGCCCGACGACCCGGCCCGGGCCGACCGGGTGGCGGTCGGCATGGTGGCCGACGGCCTGGCCAGCACGCGACGGCGACGTGCTGCGCCTGCCGTAGTGTCGGACGAGGCGGCGTGAGCGTAGCTCGGCAGCCGCAGCGTACCCCGAAGGGTGCACGGGCGCCCGAGATCGTGTACGCCCCCGAGCGGGACGGCGACCCCGACCCCGGCGAGGTCGTGTGGGCCTGGGTGCCCTACGAGGACGACCCGAACCAGGGCAAGGACCGGCCGGTGCTGGTCGTCGGCTACCAGGACGACGAGCTGCTGGCGGTCCCGCTGTCGTCGAAGGACCCGGCGGCCAAGCGCGACGCCGACGAGTGGGTCGAGGTCGGCGCCGGGGGCTGGGACCGCGAGGCGCGGCCCAGCTTCGCCAACGCCGACCGTGTCCTCGCCTACCGGCCCGGCGACGTCCGGCGGGAGGGGGCGGCGCTGCGCCGCGACCGCTTCGACGCGGTGGTGGCGAAGGTCCGCCAGCTCAACCACTGGGTGCGCTGACTACTCGTCCTCCCACGGGCGGACCAGATCGTCGGCCGAGACGAGGGTGACGCTGTTCGTTCCGGAGCCCCGGCCACCGGTCGAGCGCGGCCCGCAGCCGCTCGCGGTCCGCGTCCGAGGTCGGGACCCGCGCCGGCAGCACCCACTCGTCGAGCCCGGACAGGTACAGGCTGATGCCCGGCCGCGATGCCGCTGATCTCCCACCCGAGCTCCAGCACGTTCTCGCCCTCGCGGTAGTAGAGCATCCCGCTCCGGCCGCCGCCCACGAGGTGGAAGCCGTCCGGCAGCTCGGCGACGCCGTCGTGTTCACGGCGCCGTGCGTCGAGGCGTTCACGCTCGGCCGCCGGCATCGGCTCGTAGATGACGATCGGCTTCTTCTTCTCCTGCTTCTTCCCGTCGCCGGCCACGGGTGCCTCAGTCCAGGAAGTCCAGGATCAGCCCGTTCACCTCGTCGGGCCGCTCCAGGTGGAGGAAGTGGCCGGTGCCGTCGACCAGCTCGACCCGCGACCCCGGCGTGGTGAGGACCGATCGGGCCGTCTCGGCCAGGTCGGCGCCCATGCAGCCGTCGTCGCGGCCGTGCAGGTACAGGGTCGGCAGCGGCGGGGGTCCGGCGGCCGCGGCGTCGATGGCCGCCACCTCCGGGCGGGGGTCGATGCCGACGCCGCCGAGCGTGGCCCGGTAGTAGCCGATGGCGGCGCCCAGGTTGGCCGGGTCCCGCAGCGCGTCCTTGACGTGGGGCAGGTCCTCGGACGCGTCGTAGCCGGGCGACCAGTCGGCCCACAGCCGGTCGATGAACGCCAGGTCGCCCATCGGCACCGCCATCTCCGCCAGCGGGTGCTGGAAGAAGAACATGTACCAGGAGCGCTGCAGCTGGTCGTAGGAGAAGAAGGCGGTGGTCAGAGCGGCGGGCGGCGGCACGGCCAGCGTCACCAGGCGGCGCCACGACACCCCCGGGGCGTGGACCGCGGCGTAGCCGGCCAGGGCCCCCCAGTCGTGCCCGACGAGCACGGCGTCGCCGTCGCCGCCGAACGCGCCGTGCAGCGCGGCGGCGTCGAGGCCCACGACGGCTGCCTGGTAATGCCCGTCCTCGGGTACGGTCGTCGGGGCATACCCCCGCAACCAGGGTGCCACCGCCCGGTAGCCCGCCGCCGCCAGGGAGGGAAGCAGATGCCGCCACGTCCACGCCGAATCGGGGAACCCGTGCAGGCACAGGGCCAGCGGGGCGCCCGCGTCGTCGAGATCGCCGGCCGCGAGGTAGCCGAAGGCCAGCCCGTTCGCGTCGATGGTGCCCTGCGTGATGTCCGCCGCCGCGGAGGTCGCGCTCATGGCCCGGACGCTAACCGAGGCCGGGGCGGCCCGGTGATTGTGGTCACACCCAGCGCTCAGCCCAGCACCGCTTGGGTAACGTCCCCCGAGCGCTGGTGGCGCGACGAGGGGAAGCTTTGCTGAACGTCTCCTTCTTCGGTGTTCGGGGCTCGACCCCTTGCCCGTGCGACGAGAACCGCCGCTACGGCGGCAACACGTCGTGCGTCCTGCTCGACGCGCCCGGCCACGACCCGATCGTCCTCGACCTCGGCACCGGGCTGCGCCAGCTCGGCCAGACGCTGCCGACCGACGGGACGTTCCAGGGTTCGGCCCTCGTCACCCACATGCACTGGGACCACGTGCAGGGCCTGCCGTTCTTCGGTCCGATCCTGGCCCCGGGCGCCCGCCTCGACATCTACGGCCCGCCCCAGGAGGCCGGGTCGCTGGCCGAGGCGTTCCACCAGTTCGTGCGGCCCCCGTTCTTCCCGGTGACGGTCGAGCAGCTCTACGGGCAGATCGCGTTCCACGACGTGTCCGACTGCGACGTCGAGATCGACGGCGCCAAGGTGCGGGTCCGGCCGGTCCCCCACGTCGGGACCAACAACGGCTACCGGGTCGAGGTGGGCGGGGCCACGGTCGCCTACCTGGCCGACCACCAGATGCCCCAGGACGGCAGCCACACCGTGAGCGACGCCGTGCTCGAGCTGTGCGACGGCGCCGACCTGGTGATCCACGACGCCCAGTACACGACCGACGAGTTCGCCCAGAAGTACTACTGGGGCCACTGCACGGTCGACTACGCGGTGTTCGTGGCCCACGAGGCCGGGGCCAAGCGCCTGGCGCTGTTCCACCACGACCCCGCCCACGACGACGACGCGGTCGACGCGCTCCTGGCCCACGCCCGCGAGCAGGCCGCCACGACCGGTCTGTGCGAGGTCATGGCGGCCTACGAGGGGCTCACGGTCAGCTTCGGCGGCTGACCGTCACGGGTCGGAGGTCGGTCGTCGTCGTCGCTAGGGTGCCCGGCGTGATCGAGCGAAGCGAGCGAACCAGCAGCGCACCCGGCAGGTCGCACCGATGAGCGACCTGCCGGCGAACTCGCCGTCGATCGACTCGGCCCGCTACCGCCAGGTGCTCGGCCACTTCCCCACGGGTGTCACGGTCATCACGGCGAGGACCGAGTCCGGCCCGGCCGGGCTGTGCGTCGGGTCGTTCAGCTCGGTGTCGCTCGACCCGCCGCTCGTCGCCTTCTTCGCGGGTCAGAACTCCACGAGCTGGCCCAGGATCGAGGCCGCCGGCCACTACTGCGTGAACATCCTGGCCGACGACCAGGAGGACGTGGCCCGGGTGTTCGCCGGCAAGGGCGACGACAAGTTCGCCGGTCTGGGCTGGCGACCGGCCGTGGCCACCGGGGCGCCCGTGCTCACCGGCGTCCTCGCCTGGATCGACTGCCGGATCGACGCCGTCCACGAGGCGGGCGACCACTGGATCGTGGTCGGCCGGGTGCTCGACCTCGAGATCGGCCACGAGGGCGGGCCGCTCGTGTTCTTCCGCGGCGGGTTCGGCCGCTACGGGGCCTGACGTGGCGATCTACGCGCTGGGCGAGCTCGTGCCGTCGATCGACGACACCGCCTACGTGCACCCCGACGCCGTGCTCATCGGCGACGTCCGCCTCGGCCCCGAGGCGTCGGTGTGGCCGGGCGCCGTGCTGCGGGGCGACGGCGCCGCCATCACGATCGGCGCCCGCACCTCGATCCAGGACGGCTCGGTCCTGCACGTCACCCCGTTCCACCCCACCACGGTCGGGGAGGAGTGCGTGATCGGCCACCTCGTGCACCTCGAGGGCTGCACCATCGAGGACGGCTCGCTCGTCGGCTCGGGCGCCGTCGTCCTGCACGACGCGGTCGTCAGGACCGGTGCGCTCGTGGGCGCGGGCGCCGTGGTGTCCGGCGGCGTCGAGGTCCCGTCGGGGGCGATGGCGCTCGGCGTCCCGGCGAAGATCCGGCCCGACTCGGTGGACCCGGCCACCATCCGCATGGGGATGCTGAGCTACGTCGAGCGCGGCCGCCACTACCGGGACCACCTGCGCCGGATCGGCTGAGGGGGCGCGTGCGCCGGCTCTGCGTGTTCTGCGGATCGAGCCTCGGGGACTCGCCGGCCTACGCGGCGGCGGCCCGGGCGCTGGCCACCGAGATGGCGGACCGGGGCATCGGCCTCGTGTACGGCGGCGCCCACGTCGGGTTGATGGGCGTCGTGGCCGACACCTGCCTGGCGGCCGGGGTCGAGGTCACCGGCGTCATCCCGACGTCGCTGGTCGAGGCCGAGGTGGCGCACGGCGGGCTGGCCGACCTGCGGGTCGTCGGCACGATGCACGAGCGCAAGGCGCTGATGGCCGACCTGGCCGACGGGTTCGTGGCCCTGCCCGGCGGGTTCGGCACGCTGGAGGAGTTCTGCGAGGTCCTCACGTGGAGCCAGCTCGGGCTCCACGCGGTGCCCAAGCCGTGCGGGCTCTACGACGTCGAGGGGTTCTTCGCCCCGCTCATCGCCCTGTTCGACGGCGCCGTGGACCGCGGCTTCGTCCGGCCCCAGCACCGCGGCCTCGTGCTCGCCGGCACCGACGCCGGTGCGCTGCTCGACGCGCTCGCCGCCTGGGAGCCGCCGCCCCCCACCCGCAAGTGGGTGGACTGAGCGTTGCGCGTCCGTCGGGTCGCCGGGCGGCCGGTCGGCACCCGGACCCTGGCGCTGGCGACCGGGGGCGGCGTGCTGATCGGCGTGGGCGTGGCGGCGCTGATCCGGGCCCGCCTCGGTGTGGCCCCGTGGGACGTGCTGACGACGGCCGTGTCGGAGGAGACCGGCGTGTCGATCGGCGTCGCCGGGGCCGTGCTCAGCGTGGGCGTCTACCTGCTGTGCGCACCGTTCGGACGCCTGCCGGGCTGGGGGAACATCGTGCTGCTCGTGGGGGTGGGCGCGGCGGTCGACATCACGCTCGCGCTCCTGGCCGAGCCGGAGCCGCTGGCGGCCCGCGCCGCGTTCTACGTCGCCGGCGTGCCGGTCGTGTGCCTGGGCGTGGCGCTCGTCGTGCGGGCCGACATCGGCGTCGGACCGCTGGAGATGGTGATGCTGGTGGCCACCGACCGGTCGGTCCCGCTGGTGCGGGCCCGGGTGCTGATCGAGGTGACGACGCTGTCGGTGGGCTGGCTGCTCGGCGGCGCGCTCGGCCTCGGCACCGCGGGGTTCGCCCTCGCTGCGGGTCCGCTGATCGCCGGATGGCTGCGGGCGCTGGCCCGGGTCAGGCCCCCGAGCCGAGCCAGGCGAGCGAGTCCACCGGGAGGTTCCGCACCACCATGAACCCCATGGCCACGGCGGCCCCGGTCACGACCAGCCAGCGGGGCCAGCGCACCACGGGGGCGGCCCGGCCGGTGAGCGGCCACAGCCACAGCCCGGCGAGGACGGCCATCACCCCGAGGAGGCCGGGCAGCAGCAGGTTGTGGTCGAGGGCGGCGGCGACGTCGCCGTGCAGCAGGTCGTGGGTGCCGCGCAGGCCGCCGCAGGCGGGGCAGTCGAGGCCGAGCAGCACCCGGCTCGGGCAGGGCGGGTAGAGGCCGTCGGTCGCGGGGTTGACCAGGCCGACGTAGGCGGTCAGGCCCACGCCCAGCACGAGGCCGGTGACCCGCGCCCGGGTGGTGGCCAGGGGCCCGGGGGGCCGGACGGCCGGGTTGGCCGCGGCGGGGGCGACGACGGAGTCCATCCGCCCGCCACAGTACCGTCGGGAAATGGACCTGGGACGTACCGGCATCTGGACAGGCACGCTCGACCTCCAGCCCGCGGCGCGGGCCCGCGAGGTCGCCGCGGAGGTCGAGGAGCTCGGCTACGCGGCGCTGTGGATCCCCGAGGCTGTGGGCCGCGAGGTGACGACGCACGCGTCGGTGCTGCTCGACGCCACCGACCGCCTGGTGGTCGCGACCGGCGTCGCCAACATCTTCAACCGCCTGCCCCACGCCGCGGCCGCCGCCCAGCGCCTGCTGGCCGACGACTCGGGCGGCCGTTTCCTGCTGGGCCTCGGCGTCAGCCACGCCCCCATGGTCGAGGGCATGCTCGGCCAGGAGTGGACCCGGCCGCTGACCCGCATGCGCGAGTACCTCGACGGCATGGACAACGCGTTCTCCATCGCGCCCGCCCCGCCCGAGGCCCCGCCCCGGGTCCTGGCGGCGCTGGGTCCCAAGATGTTGGAGCTGGCGGCCTCGCGGGCCTGGGGCGCCCACACGTACTTCGTGCCGGTCGAGCACGCGCCGGTGGCCCGCGAGCACCTGGGCGAGGGGCCGATGCTGCTGGTCGAGCAGGCCGCGGTCCTCTCCTCGGACCCCGAGGTCGCCCGCTCCGCGGCCCGCAAGCACATGGCGATCTACCTCACGCTGCCCAACTACACCAACAACCTGCGCCGCCTGGGCTGGGCCGACGACGACCTCGCGGACGGCGGCAGCGACAAGCTGGTCGACGCCATCGTGGCCTGGGGCGACGTCGACGCGGTGCTCGACCGGGTCCGGGCCCAGCTCGACGGCGGCGCCGACCACGTCTGCGTGCAGGTGATCGAGGAGAACGTCGCCGCCCTCCCCCTCGACGCGTGGCGCGAGCTGGCGCCCGCCCTCACCGCCCTCTGACCGCGGCGGCTCAGGGGGCCTCGGCCTCGGCCCCGGTCTCGCCCTCGCTGGGGGCGGTGCCCTCGACGCCCGCGATCCGCTCCGCCAGGGACGGGTCGATGGCCGTGGCCGCGTCGAACTGGGCCTGGGCCTCCTCCTGCTGGCCGGCCTCCATGAGCAGGAAGCCCAGGTTGAGGTGCGCGCCCGCGTTGCCGGGGTCGATCGCGAGCAGCTGCTCGTAGAGCGACCGGGCCTCGTCGACGGCCCCGGCCGACGTGCGCAGGATGGCGAGGTTGAACAGCGCGGACGTGAACCGGGGGTCGATCGCCAGCGCCTGCCGGTAGTGCTCCTCGGCGTCGTCGGCGCGGTCGGTCGTCTGCTCGACGAGCGCGAGGTTGTAGTAGGCGAAGGCGTTCTGGTCGTCGTCGTCGATGACCTCGCGGTAGCGGTCCTCGGCCTCGTCGAGGTCGCCGGCCACGTGGGCGTCGAGCCCGGCCTGGAGGACCTCGGCGTTCTCCTCCGCGCGCTCGGCGTCGCTCTGGTCGTCGCCGCACGCCGCCACGAGCAGCACCGCCGTCGCGGCCACGCCGAGCGCCGTCATGGTGCGTCGCCGCCATCCCACCCGGAGCGGTTGCATCCGCTCACGATACTCACGCAACGCTGTTTGATCGTGACCATCTGCGCGGTCGGCCACTGCCTGCGGTGACATGTCTCGTTCGGTAGCGTTCGGCCGTGCCGTTCCGGCTCCCGGCCCGCCGCGGGCTGACCCGTGATCACGTGCCGGCCCTGGTGGTGGCGGCGGTCGTGGTGGTCAACGCCTGGCTGCTGCGCAGCGAGCTCGATCCGGTGCACTACCTGCACGACGGCAGCTTCCATCAGGCCTACCTCGGGTGGGCGACCGACCGCCTGCGGGCCGGCGACAGCCCGCTCGACGGGATCTTCACGCCCCTCGGGCTCGGCTTCCCGCTGTTCCAGCACTACCAGGTCCTGCCCTACCTCCTGACCGCGCCGTTCGCGGCGGTGTTCGGCGTGCAGGACACCTACGTCACCGTGCTCTACCTGCTGCTGGTGCTGTGGCCCGCCTGCGTGTACGCCGCCGTGCGCCTGCTGGAGTTCGACCGTTGGGCGGCGGCCGGGGCCGCGGTGGTCGCGCCCTGGGTGATGAGCGCGCCCGGCTACGGGTTCGAGCTGGGCAGCTACGTGTGGCGGGGCTCGGGCATGTGGACGCAGGCCTGGGGGATGTGGTTCTTCGCCCTGGCGCTGGCCACCGCGTGGCGGGCGATCTTCCGGGGCCGGTCGCGGGCGCTGGCCGCGGCGCTGCTGGCCGCCACCCTGACGAGCCACGTGCTGAGCGGGCTGCTGGCGCTGGCGGTCGTGGTGGCCTGGGGCGTGCTCGCCGTGGCGGGGCCGAGTCCCCGGTGGCCCCGGGCGCTGCGGGCGGGCGCGGTGGCCGGCGTCGGCGCGCTGGCGAGCGCGTGGCTCCTCGTCCCCTCGGTGGTCGACCGGGAGGCCACGTACTTCTCCAATCCCCCCGGGCACGACGTGGAGCGACTCCTTCGGCGTCGGGCAGGTGCTGTCCTGGCTCTGGCGGGGCGAGCTGTTCGACCGGGGGCGGTGGCCGGTGCTGACCGTGCTCGCGGCGATCGGCCTCGGGGTCGTGGCCCGCCGGGCGCTGCGGCGCGACGCCGACGACAACGCCCGGGCGCTGCTCGTGCTGTGCGCGGTGAGCCTGGTCCTGTTCTTCGGCGCCTCGGTGGTCGGCCCGGTCGTCGACCGCCTGCCGGGCCGGGAGGTGCTGTTCCTGCACCGGATGATCGTGGGCGTCCACTTCGGCGGCATCGTGCTGGCCGGTGTCGGCGCCGCGGCCGTGGCCCGCGTGCTGTCTCGGGCCGTCGTCGGGCTGGTGGCGCGGACGCGCGTCCCCGCCCCGGCGACGACCGGGGCCGTCGCGGTCGTCGCGGTCGGCGCCCTCGCGGTCGCGGGCCTCGCCCCGGCGTGGACGCAGGTGCGGACGTACCTGGCCGAGCAGGACGGGTGGATCGACGAGCAGCGCGCCGCGGACGGTGGGGACGGCCGCGACTTCGCCACACTGGCCGGCATCGCGGCGGCCGGCGGAGGCCGCATCAGCGCGGGGACCCGGGGCACGACAGGGGAGACCTACGCGGTCGGCTACGTGCCGGCCTACATCGAGCTGCTCGACCTCGGGCTCGACGGCATCGGGTTCACCGGCCGGGTCCCGACGCTGACCGAGCCGTCCGAGGCCCGCTACACCGGCGAGGCCGCGGGCCAGTCCGAGGCGTTCGACGTCCGCTGGCACCTGCGGCCCCGCGACGCGGCCGGTCCCCCCGGCGGCCGGATCGTGGCCAGCCGGGGCCGCCACGTCCTGTGGCAGGTGGACACGACCGGCCCGGTCGCCATGATCGACACGACCGCCGCGCTGCAGGCGGACCGGGCCGACGTCGCCCTCGCGAGCGCTGCGTTCTTCAACTCGACCATGCCGCTGGAGGGCCGCTACCCGGTCCTGTCGCTGGACGGCACCACGCCGGCCCTGCCGACGCTGCTGGGGCCCGCGCCCTGCCGGGCCGGCCGGGCACGGTCGTGGGCGTGCGTGCCGCCGACGACGGCCAGTCCTACGCCGCCACCACCTCGGCGTCACGGGACGCGGCGCTGCTCGTGAAGGTCAGCTACCACCCCCGCTGGGTCGCCGAGGTCGACGGTCGCCCGGCGACGACGGTGCCGGTGGCGCCGGGTCTGCTGGCGGTCGAGGTGCCGGCCGGGGACCACCGTGTGACCGTCCGGTTCGCCGGCTTCCCGCTGGGATGGCGGCTGGCACTGGTGGCGGCCGGCGCCGCGGGCCTGGTGGCCCTGTGGTTGGCCGACACGGGCCGCCTGCGCGGCCGGCTCCGGGTCCGCCTCCGCTGGCCGTCCCGGTGGCCGTCGCCGTGGGCGTCGCGGCCGGACGAGGCGGGCGCCCATGGCCGCCGGGGCGTGCTCACCCCGGTCGGCGACCCGCCGGCCGGTGAGCCGGGCAGCGCAGCCTGAGCGGGTCGGCGCCTACCCGGCCGGCTCTTGCGGCGTGGTGGACGCGACCCGGCCGGCGAGCCCCGGGTCGAGCTGCACGGCGCGGGCCAGCGACTGCGCGGCGGCGTCCGTGCGCCCTAGCTGCTGGAGGAGCAGGCCGAGGTTCAGGTGCGCCGCCGCGTCGTCGGGTGCCAGGGTCGTGACCCGCTCGTAGAGCGTGACCGCCTCGTCGACGGCACCGGCCTGGGTGCGGAGGATGGCGAGGTTGAACAGCGCCGCCGTGAAGCTCGGGTCGATGACGAGCGCCTGGCGGTAGTGCCGCTCGGCGTCGACCGGCCGCTCGGTGGACTGCTCGACGACGCCGAGGTTGTAGTAGCCGAACTGGTTGCCGTCGTCGGCGTCGACGACCTGGCGGTACATGTTCTCCGCCGTCTCGAGATCGCCGTCCGCGTGGGCGTCGAGGCCCTGCTGCAGCAGATCGGCGGCGTCCTCGGGGTCGGTCTGGCCGCCGGACGCATCGTCGTCGCCACCGCCGCAGGCACCGGTGAGGAGCACGATGGTCGCGAGCACGGCGAGCAGAGCGACGATCCTCGGGGCGGGGCCCCGCGGTGGCGGCATGCCCGAAGGGTACCGAGTTCCGACGGTCAGTGATGGATGCGCCCACAGGGCGCTGTGTAAGTCTCTATATGTAGTGAGCCAGACTACATGTGGTCACATCTCTGGACAGATCATGACGAATGGATGACCTGGTGGGGTAGGTTCTCGCCATGCCGCGGCCGGTGACCCGGAGGTGGCTGTGGCAGTGGGGGGCCGTGGCCGTCTCGACGTGCGTGGCGGCGGCCGTTCTCGCCGCCGGCCCGACCGTCGCGCCGGCCGACGCCGGGGCGCCGGCCCAGGCGCCCCCGCCGGTCCGGCTGTGCCTCGACCAGGCGACCGGCGCGGCCACCCTGGCGTCCACCGACAGCTCGTGCCCGGTGGGCTGGCTGGTGTTCGACCTCCCCTGCGGCACGGCCGCCGGCCCCGCCGGCCCGGTAGGCCCCGACGACCCCGACCCGCCGCCCCGGGACCCGGCCACCACGACCCCGGTCCCGGTCCCCTGCACCCCGTACCCCGGCGGCCCGACCGGCCCACCCGGCGCACCAGGCCCCGGCGGCCCGGCCGGCGCCGGCCGGCGGTGCCGGGTCACCAGGCACCCCGGGCACCCCCGGCCAGCCGGGACCATCGGGCACCACCGGCCCCGCCGGCTCCCAAGGCCCCACCGGCTCGACCGGCCCCCTCGGCCCGACCGGCCCATCAGGCCCATCGGGCACCTCCGGTCCGTCGGGCGCCTCCGGCCCATCGGGCCCGTCCGGGCCCGTCCGGGGCCGTAGGCCCGTCGGGTGCCACCGGCGCCTCCGGTCCATCGGGCGCCACCGGCGCCTCCGGCCCGTCCGGTTCCACCGGCCCGTCCGGGGCGGTTGGTCCGTCGGGTGCGACCGGCGCGACGGGTCCGTCCGGGGCCACGGGAGCCACTGGTGCGTCCGGCCCGGTCGGGCCATCCGGACCGATCGGTGCCACCGGCCCCCAGGGCGACTCGGGTCCCTCGGGTGCGACGGGTCCCCAAGGCGAGACGGGGCTGCAGGGCGGGTCGGGTCCGTCCGGTGCGACCGGTCCCTCGGGTGAGTCGGGTCCGCAGGGCGAGACGGGGCTCGCAGGGTGAGACGGGGCTGCAGGGGAGTCGGGTGCGACTGGAGCGACCGGTCCGGCGGGTGAGTCGGGTCCGCAGGGCGAGACCGGCCCGGTGGGTGCGACGGGTCCGGTCGGTCCGTCGGGTCCGCAGGGTCCCTCGGGGCCGTCGGGTGCGACCGGTCCTCAGGGTGAGACGGGGCTGCAGGGCGAGTCGGGTCCGCAGGGTGAGACCGGCCTGCAGGGCGAGTCGGGTCCGTCGGGTGCGACCGGCCTGTCGGGTGCCACCGGTGCAACGGGCCCATCTGGGGCGACGGGAGCCACAGGGGCGTCCGGCCCGGTTGGGCCATCCGGACCGATCGGTGCCACCGGTCCCCAGGGCGACTCGGGTCCGCAGGGTGAGACGGGTCCGCAGGGCGAGTCGGGTCCCCAGGGTGAGACCGGCCTGCAGGGCGAGTCGGGTCCGTCCGGTGCGACGGGTGCGACCGGGTGAGTCGGGTCCGCAGGGTGAGTCGGGCCTGCAGGGTGAGTCGGGTCCGCAGGGTGAGACCGGGCCGGTGGGTGCGACGGGTCCGGTCGGTCCGTCGGGTCCGCAGGGTCCCTCGGGTGCGACGGGTCCCAGGGCGACTCGGGTCCGTCGGGTGCGACGGGTCCGCAGGGGCGAGTCGGGTCTGCAGGGCGAGACGGGTGCGACGGGTGAGACGGGTCCGCAGGGTGAGACGGGGCTCCAGGGTGAGTCGGGTCCGCAGGGTGAGACCGGGCCGGCGGGTGCGACGGGTCCGGTCGGTCCGTCGGGTCCGCAGGGTCCACGGGTCCGTCGGGTGCGACCGGTCCGCAGGGTGAGACGGGGCTGCAGGGGGAGTCGGGTCCGCAGGGTGAGACCGGGCTGCAGGGGAGTCGGGGCCGTCGGGTGCGACCGGCCTGTCGGGTGCCACCGGTGCAACGGGCCCATCTGGGGCGACGGGAGCCACAGGGGCGTCCGGCCCCGTTGGGCCATCCGGACCGATCGGTGCCACAGGTCCTCAGGGCGACTCGGGTCCGCAGGGTGCGACGGGGCTGCAGGGCGAGTCGGGTCCCCAGGGTGAGACCGGCCTGCAGGGCGAGTCGGGTCCGTCCGGTGCGACGGGTCCGCAGGGTGAGACGGGGCTCCAGGGCGAGACCGGGCCGGTCGGGTGCGACGGGTCCGGTCGGGTCCGTCGGGTCCGCAGGGGTCCCCGGGTGCGACGGGTCCGCAGGGCGACTCGGGTCCGTCGGGCGCGACGGGTCGCGAGCGGGTCTGCAGGGTGCGTCGGGTCCGCAGGGTGAGACGGGGCCGCAGGGTGCGACCGGTCCGCAGGGTGAGTCGGGTCCGCAGGGCGAGACCGGGCCGGTGGGTGCGACGGGTCCGGTCGGTCCGTCGGGTCCGCACGGGTGCGACGGGTCCGCAGGGCGATCGGGTCCGTCGGGTCCGCAGGGGGAGACGGGGCCGCAGGGCGAGTCGGGTGAGACGGGTCCGCAGGGGGAGACGGGGCTGCAGGGCGAGTCGGGTCCGTCGGGTCCGCAGGGTGAGACGGGGCTGCAGGGCGAGTCGGGTGGACGGGTCGCGGGTCCGTCGGGTGAGTCGGGTCCGCAGGGGGAGACCGGGCCGGTGGGTGCGACGGGTCCGGTCGGTCCGTCGGGTCCGCAGGGTCCCTCGGGTGCGACGGGTCCTCAGGGCGACTCGGGTCCGTCGGGTCCGCAGGGTGAGACGGGGCTGCAGGGCGAGTCGGGTGCAGACGGGCCTGCAGGGTGAGTCGGGTCCGCAGGGGGAGACCGGCCTGCAGGGCGAGTCGGGCGCGACCGGTCCGTCAGGTGCGACCGGTGCGACCGGTCCGCAGGGGGAGACGGGTCCGCAGGGGGACACGGGCCTGCAGGGCGAGTCGGGCGCGACCGGTGCGACGGGTCCCTCGGGCGCGACCGGTGCGACCGGGCCGTCGGGTGCGACCGGAGTCACGGGTGCGGTTGGTCCGTCGGGTCCGCAGGGGCCCTCGGGGCCTTCCGGTGCGACCGGGCCGCAGGGAGAGACAGGTGTTCAGGGTGAGTCGGGTCCCTCGGGTGCCACTGGGCAAGCTGGTCCGTCGGGGGCTACGGGTCCGCAGGGTGCGACGGGTCCGGTGGGTCCGTCCGGTCCGCAGGGCCTGTCGGGGCCCTCGGGGGCTACGGGTCCGTCTGGTGGTCGGGCCTCGGGGCCTTCTGGTCCGACGGGCGTGACCGGGGCCTCGGGGGTCACCGGGGCCACCGGCGCGACCGGGCCGACCGGCGCGACAGGGCCGGTCGGACCGTCGGGTCCCTCGGGTCCGTCGGGGGCTACCGGGCCGCAGGGTGCGGCCGGGCCGACCGGAGGGATCGGCGTGTCGGGTCCGCAGGGGCCGGCCGGGCCGAGCGGGGCGACGGGTCCGACCGGGGTGACCGGCGTGCAGGAGCGACTGGGCCCCTCGGGCCGACCGGGCCGAGTGGTCCGTCCGGCCCCTCGGGCGCAACCGGGCCCAGCGGGCCGAGTGGCGCCGTGGGCGGGTCCGGGCCCTCGGGGCCGTCGGGCGCTGCCGGGCCGGCGTCGGTGAGGATCGTGACGGTGGGCCCGACCACGATCGTGGCCCCGGCTCACGCTCACGGCCCAGTGCCTCCTCACCGAGACGGTCATCGGTGGCGGGTTCCAGGGCAGCAGTGCGGCGGTCACCGTGTACCGGGCTTCCATCGGCAATCCGGGCCGCGGTGGCACGTTCGTGGTGTCGGCGGACGACGGCGCCGCCATCGGGCCAGACGCATCACCGCCTTCGCTTACTGCGTGCCGTGAGCCGGCGGAATCGGCGGAATCGGCCGGAATCCGCTTGGCCGGGACCCCCCGGACGCCGCTAAACTTGACCCCCGGGTCAAGTCGCGAGGGGGATGATGGCGGAACCGGTGAGCAGCGACCAGAACACCATCGACCACCCTGACGTCGCGGGCGGCACCGGGCGCACGTACGCCGACGGCGGCCCCGTCACCGACGTCACCGGCAGCGACACCACCGACGCCGACGACACGGCGGGCGCCGACGGGACCGACGACCGTACCTTCAGCCGCCAGGGGTGGCGGCTGATCCTCCGGCTCACCCGGGAGCGGCGGGCGGGCATCGCCCTCGGCGTGCTGGTCGGCCTGTGCTGGACCGCCGCCAAGGTCAGCACCGGGATCCTGGTCCGCAACGCCGTCGACCAGGGCATCATCGCCGACGATCCCGGCGCCCTGCGCCGCTGGTCGCTCACGCTGGGGGCCGTGGCCATCGCGTCGGCCACCTTCACCGGCCTGCGTCGCTACGTCGCCTTCCGGGAGGCCCGCTGGGTCGAGGCCCACCTCCGCGACCGGCTGTTCGCCCACCTCCAGCGGCTCCACTTCGCGTTCCACGACCAGGCCCAGACCGGCCAGCTCATGAGCCGGGCCAACACCGACCTCCAGCAGGTCCAGGCGTTCATCGTGATGATCCCGCTCACGATCTCCAACGCGGTCACCGTCGTCGCCGTGACCGTCATCCTCGCCGTCATCGACCCCGTGCTCACCCTGCTCGCGCTCGGCTCGCTGCCCTTCCTCAACGTGGTCGCCACCCGGTTCTCCCGCCGGCTGTTCCCCAGCGTCATGGGCATCCAGCGCGAGTCGGCCGAGCTGGCCGCCGTCGTCGAGGAGTCGGTGGCCGGCGTGCGGGTCATCAAGGGCCTCGGCGCCGAGCGGGTCCAGGCCGACCGGCTCAAGGCCGAGGCCGAGGACGTCTACGACGAGTCGATGGGCGCGGCCATGACCCGGGCCCGCTACCTGCCGGGCATGGAGCTGCTGCCCAACCTCGGCCTCATCGCCGTGCTCGGCTACGGCGGCCACCAGGTGCTCAACGGCAACCTCAGCCTCGGCACGCTCATCATGTTCAACGTCTACATCGCCATGCTGATCTGGCCACTGCGCATGCTGGGCATGATCGTGGCCCAGTCCCAGCGGGCCGCCGTGTCGGCCGAGCGGGTCGACGAGGTGCTCTCCACCGAGCCCGAGGTCGACGACCCCGCCCACCCGGTGGCGCTGCCGGCGGGCGAGGGCGAGGTGCGCTTCGCGGACGTGACCTTCGGCTACGGCCGGGCCGCCCCCGTGCTCGACCACTTCGACCTGCGGGTGGCGCCGGGCGAGTCGGTGGCCCTCGTGGGGGCGACCGGGGTCGGGCAAGACCACCGTGGCCCGCCTCATCCCGCGGTTCTACGACGCCGAGGCCGGCGCCGTCAGCATCGACGGCGCCGACGTCCGCAGCCTCGCCGTGCGGGACCTGCGGCGGTCCGTCGGCATCGTGTTCGAGGACACGTTCCTGTTCAGCGACACCATCGCCGCCAACATCGCGTTCGCCGACCCCGACGCCCCGCACGAGGCGATCGAGCGGGCGGCCCGGCTGGCCGGCGCCCACGAGTTCGTGTCCGGCCTGGCCGACGGGTACGCCACGCTGATCGGCGAGCGGGGCTACTCCCTGTCCGGCGGGCAGCGCCAGCGCATCGCCATCGCCCGGGCCATCCTCGCCGACCCCCGGGTGCTGATCCTCGACGACGCCACCTCCGCCGTCGATCCCACCAAGGAGCACGAGATCCGCGACGCCCTCACCGAGGTCATGCGGGGACGCACGACGATCGTGATCGCCCACCGCCCCGCCACCATCGCCCTCGCCGACCGGGTGGTGCTGATCGACGGCGGCCGGGTGGTGGCCGAGGGCACCCACGCCTCGTTGCTCGCCTCGGACGGCCGCTACCGGCAGGTCCTGGCCTCCGCGGCGGCCGCCGAGCACGCCCACGCCGGCAACGGCGGGAACGGCGGGAACGGCCACGGCGACGGCGCCGGGCGCACCACCGAGGAGGTGGCGTCCTAGATGTGGATGCAGGGAGGTGTCACCGAGGAGGACCGCCTCGACCGGGTGGAGGCCCGCCGCGTGCTGTGGCGCACGGCCCGCATGCTCAAGCCCCAGCGGCGGCGGGTCGCGCTGTCGCTCGTCATGGTCGTCCTGTGGACCGGCACCGTGCTGGCCGGGCCGTTCCTCGTGCGCTACGGCATCGACAACGGCATCACGGACCGGGACACGGGCGCCCTCAACCTGGCGGTCGCCGGCTACGTGGTCGTGGCGATCCTCGCCTACTTCACGTACCGCACCCAGATCGCGCTGATCAGCCGGGTCGGCGAGGAGTTCCTCCGCAGCCTGCGCATCCGGGTGTTCGACCACCTGCAGCGCCTGTCGATGCCGTTCTACGACCGGTCCAAGGCCGGCGTGCTCGTGTCCCGCATGACCTCGGACGTCGACTCGCTGTCCGAGCTCGTGCAGATGGGCCTCACGATGTTCGTGTCGAACGCCCTGCTGCTGCTGATCTCGCTCGTCGTGCTGACCTCGGTGTCGTGGCAGCTCATGCTGGTGTGCGGGCTGGCGCTGCCGCCCGTCATCATCGCCAGCATCAAGTTCCAGCGCGACTCGAACAAGGCCTACCTCGAGGTGCGCGACCGCATCGGCAACACGCTGTCGCACCTCCAGGAGGGCATCGCCGGCGTGCGGGTCGTGCAGGCCTTCGCCCGCGAGGACGTCGAGGTCGGCCGGTTCGAGGACGGCAACCGCGAGCTGTACGAGAGCCACATGCGGTCGGTGGCCATCTCGGCCTGGTACCTGCCGGTCATCGAGCTCGCCGGGTGGGGCACGACCGCCCTGGCGCTCGGGGTCGGCGGCTACTGGGTGCACGAGGGCATCCTCACCGTGGGCACCGTGGCGTTCTTCGTGCTGACGCTGTCGAACCTGTTCGAGCCGGTGCAGCAGCTCAGCCAGCTGTTCAACATGGTGCAGTCGGCCGGTGCCGGCCTGAAGAAGCTGTACGAGCTGCTGGACGAGCCGGTCGACGTGGCCGAGCGGCCCGGCGCGGTGGACCTGCCCGCCACCGGGGACATCGAGGTCGACGACGTGTCGTTCGCCTACGGCGACGGCCCCCGGGTGCTGGAGGACGTGACGCTCCACATCCCCACCGGGATGCGCCTGGCCCTGGTCGGCCCCACCGGGGCCGGCAAGTCCACGCTGGCCAAGCTGGTCGCCCGGCTCTACGACCCGACCGAGGGCGCGGTCCGGTTCGGTGGCGTGGACCTGCGGGACGCCACCGCCGACTCGCTGCGGGGCCGGATCGTGGTCATCCCCCAGGAGGGGTTCCTGTTCAACGGGACCATCCGCGACAACGTGCGCCTGGCCCGGGCCGGGGCCAGCGACGCCGACGTGGACGAGGCGCTGGCCGCGGTCGAACGCCTACGACCGGTTCTCGTCGCTGCCCGAGGGCCTCGACACCGAGGTGCGGGAGCGGGGCAGCCGGCTGTCCGCGGGGGAGAAGCAGCTCGTGTCGCTGGCCCGGGCCGCGCTCGCCGACCCGGCGCTGCTGGTGCTGGACGAGGCGACGTCCAGCCTCGACCCCGGCACCGAGGCGCTGGTCGAGGGCGCGGTCGACCGGCTGCTGGAGGGCCGCACGGTGGTCGTGATCGCCCACCGCCTGTCCACGTCCGAGCGGGCCGACCTGGTGGGCGTGGTGGACGGCGGCCGCCTGGTCGAGCTCGGCACCCACGCCGACCTCGTCGCCGCGGGTGGCGCCTACGCCCGGCTGTACGCCACCTGGGTGGCGGGCACCGGGGCCCACGCCGGCGCGGCGTAGACCCGCCGGACGCCGGGCAGGGGTGCCGAGCCGGTTGCGCCCGCAACCGGCGTTCGTTCGTCCCGGAATCCGACACAAACGAACGCCGGACGCCGGGGCCGGTGGCGCCGCCGCCCGGGTCAGGTCACGTCGACGGGCGTGTCCACCGGGGCCGGGGCCGGGGTGGCGTCGGCCGGCCCGGGCACGTCGACGGCGTCGACCAGCGGGAAGTGGCAGGCCACGACGTGGTCGTCGTCGCCCGCGACCCGGCGCAGCACCGGCTCCTCGTCCGTGCAGCGGGCCTGGGCCCGGGGGCAGCGGGTGCGGAACCGGCAGCCGCTCGGCGGGGCCAGCGGGGAGGGCAGGTCGCCCTCCAGCGCCGTCGGCGGGACCGGGACCTCGGGGTCCGGCTCGGGGACCGCCTCGATCAGCGCCGCGGTGTACGGGTGGGCGGGCCGGGCGTAGAGGGCGCCGGCCGGGCCGACCTCGCACAGCTTGCCGAGGTACATGACCGCCACCCGGTCGCTGATGTTGCGCACCACCGCCAGGTCGTGGGCGATGAACAGCATGGTCAGCCCGTGGCTGGCCTTGAGGTCCTCGAGCAGGTTGAGGATCTGCGCCTGCACCGACACGTCGAGCGCCGACACCGGCTCGTCGCAGATCAGCACGGACGGCTCGAGGATCAGCGAGCGGGCGATGCAGATGCGCTGGCACTGCCCGCCGGAGAACTCGTGCGGCCGCCGGTCCCCGGCGCCCTCGGGATCGATGCCGACCGACCGCAGCGTCTCGGCCACCCTGTCGGCCGCGCCCTGGCGCCGCCCCCAGATCGACAGGCCCTCGCCCACGATCTCGTTGACCCGGCGGCGGGGGTTCAGCGACGAGATCGGGTCCTGGTAGATCATCTGCATCTCGGGGCGCAGCCGGCGCAGCGCCTCGCCGCCCAGCGCGTCCAGCGGCTGGCCGTCGAACGTCACGGTGCCGGACGTGGGCCGGGGGGCGTGCATGATCGCCTTGGCCGCCGTCGACTTGCCGCACCCCGACTCGCCGACCAGCCCCAGCGTCTCGCCCCGGGCCACGTCGAAGCTGATGTCCGACACGGCCTGGACCTGGCCGGCCCGTCCCAGGTTGAACGTGACCACCAGGTTCTCGACCGAGAGGATGATGTCGTCGCGGTCCCGCAGGGCCGCCGGTCCGCTGCCGGCCATCAGCTCGCCGCCTGTTCGGGGACGGGGATCGTGGTCACGTCGATGGTGGCGTCGTCGGCCACCGGCATCCCGGCCGCGTTCTCGCCCGCCGCCAGGTTGCGGGCCAGCGCCTCGCCGCCCTCCGGCGTGCCCACCGGGAAGAAGCAGGCGTGCTCGTGGCTCTGCCCGATGTCGACGAGCTCGGGCTGCTCGGCCAGGCACCGGGGCTGGGCGTAGCGGCACCGGGGGGCGAACGCGCACGCCTCGGGCAGCGCCACCAGGTCGGGCGGGCGCCCGGGGATGACCTGGAGCCGCGAGTGCCCCGGGTTCGACATGCGGGGGATCGACCGCAGCAGGCCCTCGGTGTAGGGGTGGCGGCGGTCGCGGAACAGGACCCGGGTCGGGCCCCGCTCGACCACCCGGCCGGCGTACATGACCGCGATGCGGTCGGTGCGCCCGGCCACGACACCCAGGTCGTGGGTGATGAGGATGAGGCCCATCGCCCGCTCGCGCTTCTGCGTCTCCAGCAGGTCGAGGATCTGCTTCTGGATGGTGACGTCGAGCGCGGTGGTGGGCTCGTCGGCCACGAGGAGGTGGGGCCCGCACGCCAGGGCGATGGCGATGGTGACCCGCTGGCGCATGCCGCCGGAGAGCTGGTGGGGGTAGGCCTTGAGCCGGCTCTCCGGCTCGGGGATGCCGACCGAGCGCAGCAGCGCCACCGCCGTCTCGCGGGCCTCGGAGCGGCTCATGTCCAGATGGAACCGCAGCGACTCGGTGATCTGGTCGCCGACCCGCATCGTGGCGTTGAGCGACGTCATCGGGTCCTGGAACACGATGGCGGCCTCGACGCCCCACACCGAGCGCATCGCCTTGGGCGACAGGCCGACGAGGTCGCGCCCGGCCAGCCGCACGCTGCCGGTGGTCGTGGCGTTGCGGGCCGACACGAGCTGGAGGATCGACCGGGCCAGCACGGTCTTGCCCGACCCCGACTCGCCGACGATGCCGAGCGTCTGGCCGGCCTCCAGCGTGAACGACACGCCGTCGACCGCCACCACCTCGCCCCGGGGGGTGGCGAAGCTGGTGTGGAGGTCGTCGACGTCCAGCAGGGGGGCGGTCGTGGTGGGGCCGGCGTGGATCACCCGGCGGCTGGCACGCCGGCTCACAGGTTCGCGTCCCGCACGTCGAGGCTGCGCCGCAGCACGTCGCCCACGAAGTTGAGCGACAGCACCGTCAGGAACATGGCGGCCGAGGGCACGAGGGCCACGTGGGCGGCCTCCTCCAGGTGGGGCTTGCCGTTGGCGATCATGCCGCCCCAGGTCGGGTCGGGTGGCGGCACGCTGAGGCCGAGCAGGGCGAGCGAGCCCTCGACCACGATCACGAGGCCCATGGCCACGAGCGCGAACGCCGCCACCGGCGGGACCACGTTGGGCAGGATCTCCCGGAACAGGATGCGTGACCGCTTGGCCCCGAGCGTGTGGGCGGCGTGCACGAACTCGCGCTGGGCGATCGACAGGGTGTTGGCCCGCGCCACCCTCGTGTAGATCGGGATCGACAGCGCGCCGATCAGCAGCGAGATGATCATCAGGCTGCGCCCGATGAAGGCGAGGACGGCCAGCAGCAGGATCAGGGCCGGGAAGGCGGCGATGACGTCGACGATGGCCATGACCACCCGTTCGGACCGGCCCCGCAGGTAGCCGACCGCGGTGCCGATCGTGCCGCCGACGATGAGACCGATGGTCACGGCGGACACGCTGACCACGAGCGAGACCCGCGCGCCGTGGATCACGCGGGACAGCTGATCGCGGCCCAGCGGATCCGCGCCCAGCGGGTGCTCGGCGCTGAACCCCTCGAGGCGGTCGAGCACGTCGGGCCGGTTGGGGTCGGG
Organism: uncultured Acidimicrobiales bacterium; assembly: GCA_963759225.1. Lineage (GTDB taxonomy): Bacteria > Actinomycetota > Acidimicrobiia > Acidimicrobiales > VFJN01 > ZC4RG19. The sequence goes on from CAVWYL010000018.1 coordinate 143,731, forward strand.
CAGCGGCAGCCACTCGGCGGCCACGGCGCAGAACGCCACGACCAGGAGCCAGAACGACGGCCAGCCAGAACGCGACGCCGCGCTTGCGCTTGCGGCCGCGCCCCCGCCACGAGCGGCGCTCCGGTCCGCCGCCGACGGTGGACGGGATGACGTCGTAGCCGGGCTCGTCGTCGGCGCCGACCCCGATGCGGCGGTCGGCCGCTTCGTCAAGCGGTCGCAGGGCTTCCATACCGGATCCTGGGGTCGAGCAGCGTGTACAGGAGGTCGACGACGAAGTTGATGACCACGAACGAGACGGCGATGACCAGGGCCACACCCTGGACCATCACGAGGTCCCGCTGGACGATCGAGTCGACCAGCAGCCGGCCGATGCCCGGCAGGGCGAACAGGGTCTCGATGATCACCGCGCCGCCGATGATCGTGGACACCTGCAGGCCGACGACGGTCATCAGCGAGAACGAGCTGGGCCGCAGCGCGTGCCGGAACAGGATGCGGGTGGTGGGGATGCCCTTGGCCCGCGCCATCGTGATCGAGTCCTGCTGGAGCGTGGTGATCATGTCGGCCCGCAGCAGGCGGGTGTAGACGGCCATCTCGCCGGCGGCGAGGGCCAGCGCCGGCAGGATGGCGTGGCGCAGGTTGTCGATCGGGTCGACGGTGAGCCGGGTCCAGCCCGTGGCGGGCAACCACCCGAGCGTCACCGCGAAGATGTAGATCAGCAGGATCGCCACCATGAAGCTGGGCAGGGCCAGCAGCCCGAAGCTGGCCCCGGTGACGGTCCTGTCGACCCGGCTGCCCGCCCGGAACGCGGACAGCGTGCCGAGCGGGATGGCCAGCCCCAGGGCGATGAGCACGGCCAGGCCGCCGACCTCGAGGGTGACGGGCAGCCGCTCGGCGATCGCCTCGGACACCGACTGGCCGGTGCGGTACGACCGGCCGAGGTCGCCGCTGGTGACGTCGCCCAGCCAGGCCCCGTAGCGGTTCAGGAGCGGGTCGTCGAGGCGCAGGTCCTCCCGCACGGCCGCCAACGATTCGGGGTCGTTGGCGGCCTCGGGCCCGAGGATCTGCACCGCCGGATCGCCCGGCAGGAGGCTGGTCAGGAGGAACGTCAGGAACGACACGATGAGCAGCGTCGCCAGGATGGCGGGCAGCCGCCGCAGTATCAGTCCCATCGCTTCATCCTTCCCTCGCCTTCTCTGCCGGGTGATCCGGTGTCTACAGCGCTACTCGGTCGTCCAGACGAAGCCCCAGTGGGTCGTGGCGCCGGGCGTGCCGGTGCCCTCGGTCCCGTCGGGGAACGTCCAGCCGTCGACGTTCTTGACGTAGTCCTGCGCCGCCAGCACGGCCAGCGTGCTGCCGTGATAGCTCAGCGGGAAGTTCTCGTTGACGATCATCGAGACCTCCTCGACGTACTGCTTGCGCTCCTCGACGTCGCCGGACGCCGCCAGCTGCTGCAGCGCCGCGTCGATCTCGGGATCGGTGAAGCGGGTGAAGTTCACGGCGCTCGGCAGCGTGAACGCGTCGCGCAGGGTGGGGTACGGGTCGCGGTCGATGCCGGCCCGGAAGCACTTGGCCTGGAAGTCGCCGGACAGCGCCTCCGACACGTGCGTGGCCTGCTCGACCTGGCGCAGCTCCACCTCGACGCCGATGTCCTGCCAGAACGTCTGGTACAGGGAGGCCAGGTCGACGAGGCTCTGCTCCGGCAGGCAGTCGTAGCGGAACGAGACCGGCTCGCCGGGCGCCTTGCCGTCGGAGCGGGCAGGGTCGTTGACGTACTCGTCGATGAGCTCCTGCGCGGCCTCGGGGTCGTAGCCCGGCCAGGCCTCGGCGACCGCCTCCGAGTAGTAGGGGTCGTCCTCGCTGAAGATCTGGCTGGACGGCGGCACCACGCCGGTGCCGCCCTGGATCTCGATGGCCTGCGCCTGGTCCGACGCCAGCACGAGCGCCTCGCGCACCCGCACGTCGTCGAGCGGGGGCTTGGTCGTGTTGAAGATGTTCACGCCGGTGGTGTTGCCGAGGGCCTCGTAGTTGTCGACGCCCTCGAGGTCGCGGGCCCGCACGCCGTAGCTCTGGCGCAGGGTCTGGAGCACGTCGATGTCGCCCGACTCGAGGCTGGACAGCCGGGTGTCCTCGTCGGGGATCGGCCGGAAGACGATCTCGTCGAGGTAGGGCAGGCCCTCCTGCCAGTAGTTCGGGTTCTTCTTCACGACGAGGCGGTTGTCCCGCTCCCACGACTCGAACACGAACGGTCCGGTGCCGACCGGCATGGACCCCGAGTTGGCGCCGTTGGCCGCGGCGGCCGTGGGCGAGAAGGGCCAGCCGATGGCGAGCCCGAGGTTGTCGGCGAAGCCCGAGTTGGCCCGCGGCAGCTGGTAGGTGAAGGTCAGGTCGTCGACGATGACCATCTGGACACCGGTCAGCGTGCCGGCCGTGTTGGCGCCGGGCTTCGTGAGATAGGTGTCGAAGATGGTCTTCATGGCCTGCGAGTTCAGCGGCGTGCCGTCGTGGAACAGCACGTCCGGGCGCAGCTTGACCGTCCACTGGGTGAAGTCCTCGTTCGACTCCACCGTCTCGGCCAGGTACGGATGGACCTCGCCTTCCGGCGTCAGCCGCACCAACGGGTCGTAGATGGCGTACGCCACCGACACGCCGGAGTTGGCGAAGTTGCCCGACCCCGGCTGCCAGCCGCTGGTCTCGGCCTCGAGCCCGACGGTGATCGATCCACCGCTGACGGGATCGCCCTGTTCGGACTGGTCGCTCTGCTCACCCGAAGGCTCGGCGCCCTCTTCGTCGTCGTCGCCTCCACCGCATGCGGCGGCCACGAGGCTGGCGAGGACCAGGAGCATGGCGAGCAGCTTGCGCGCGAGTCCCCTGCTGTCGTTCGGTCCCACCGTGTCGTCCCCCTGTCGTCGGCTCCGGCCGGGTGGCCGGGCTACCGGCCGCACAACACGGGTGACGACCGGCACACCCCATCGTAAAGCAGGTGTGCGAAACCGGCAAACGAAAGCAGGGAGAAAGGATGCGGTCGCTACACGGGCCGCGGCGGGTCGGCATCGAGGCCCGGGCAGTGCCGGGAGCCGGTCAGCCCGCCCACCATACGCTCGACCAGCGCGGCCACCCGGTCGTCGAGGCGGGGGGCGTCCACCGCCAACTCGTCGGCGAACCGGTCGCGGAAGACCAGGTAGCCGTACACGAGCGCCACCAGGGCCACGTGCAGCGCCTCGGCGTCCACGTCGGCCGGCAGGTGCCCCTCCGCGATGTCGCGCCGGAGCCGGCCCCGGGACCCCTCGAGGTCGGGCAGCACGCGGAGGCTCTCGTCGCCGTCGAGGGCGAGCAGGACGGCGAGCACCACGGCCCGGCGGTGGGTCACGAACGTGCGGAGGAAGCGCGCGTAGCGGGCGGCGGTCGGCAGCCCGAAGCCGGGGGCGGCGTCGCCGAAGCGTTGGCCGGCGTCGGCCCGCAGCGCCGCCCGCAGCAGGTCCCGCCGGGAGCCGAAGTAGTGGTAGACGAGACCGCGGTTGACGCCGGCCTCGTCGGCCACCTCGCGGAGGTTGAGCCCGGCCAGCACGCCGTTGCGCTCGACGAGCGTCAGGGCGGCCTGCTGCAATGCGGCCTCGGTGGCGGCGCGGTCCGGTTGCCGGGATCTGCGGGGGGACATGGCCGCCAATAGTGTCAGATTCTGCGTACGCGGCGCAGTGTTACCGCTACGTATTGCGGTGACCTTCGGTGATGGTGGAGCGTCCCGGGGGAATTGCTACTATCGACGTAGGAGAAATTCACGAGACCGCAGTCCGGAGGGATTGCCCATGGCTGTCGCCGACCTCGACCTCGGGCGCTACAAGCTCGGCTGGGCCGACGAGGAGAACTACGTCTTCAAGCCGAAGAAGGGCCTGTCCGAGGACATCGTCCGCGAGATGTCGTGGATGAAGGGCGAGCCCGACTGGATGCTCGACTACCGCCTCAAGTCGCTGAAGCACTTCGAGAGCGCGACCCATGCCGCAGTGGGGCGGCGACATGTCCGAGATCTACATCGACGACATCTACTACTACGTCAAGCCCACCGAGGCGCAGGTCGACGAGTGGGACGAGCTGCCCGAGTCGATCAAGAACACCTACGAGAAGCTGGGCATCCCCGAGGCCGAGCGCAAGTACCTGGCCGGCGTCACCGCCCAGTACGAGTCCGAGGTGGTCTTCCACCGCAACCGCGAGGACCTCGAGCGCCAGGGCGTCGTGTTCTGCGACATGGACACCGCGCTGCGCGAGTACCCCGACCTCGTCAAGCCGCACTTCGGCAAGATCATCCCCAAGAACGACAACAAGTTCGCCGCGCTCAACTCGGCCGTGTGGTCGGGCGGCTCGTTCATCTACGTCCCGCCGGGCGTCGAGGTGGACATGCCGCTGCAGGCCTACTTCCGCATCAACGCCGAGAACATGGGCCAGTTCGAGCGGACGCTGATCATCGCCGACGAGGGCGCCAAGGTGCACTACATCGAGGGCTGCTCCGCCCCGGTGTACACCACCGACTCGCTGCACTCGGCGGTGGTCGAGATCGTCGTCCGGCCCAGCGCCCGGGTGACGTACACGACCATCCAGAACTGGTCGAACAACGTGTTCAACCTGGTCACCAAGCGGGCCCGGGTCGAGGCCGAGGGCCACATGGAGTGGATCGACGGCAACATCGGCTCCCGGCTGACGATGAAGTACCCCGCGGTCTACATGGTGGGGCCCAAGGCGTCGGGCGAGGTCCTGTCGGTCGCCTACGCCGGGCCGGGCCAGCACCAGGACGCCGGGGCCAAGATGGTCCACGCCGCGCCGGAGACCACGTCCAAGATCGTGTCCAAGTCGATCTCCAAGGACGGCGGCCGCACGTCGTACCGGGGTCTCGTCCGGGTCGAGGACGACGCCTACGGCTGCAAGAGCCACGTGCAGTGCGACGCCCTGATCCTCGACGAGGACTCGGTGAGCGACACGTTCCCGTACATGGAGGTCGGCGCCCGCGATGCGGTCATCGGCCACGAGGCCACCGTGTCCAAGGTCGCGGACGAGCAGCTCTTCTACCTGATGAGCCGGGGTCTGTCCGAGGAGCAGGCGATGAGCATGGTGGTCAACGGCTTCATCGAGCCGGTGACCCGCACGCTGCCGATGGAGTACGCGGTGGAGTGGAGCCGGCTCATCGAGCTGCAGATGGAGGGCTCGGTCGGGTGAGCGACCCGTGGGCGCCGCCCGGCGGCACGCGCCCGACGGGAGCCCCGGCCGCTGGTCCCGGGCAGCAACCCGCACCGGCGGCGCAGCCGCAGGCCGCCCCGATGCCGGGTCACGCGCCGCAGGCCCAGCAGCCGCAGGCGGGCGGCCTCATGCTGCGCACCAGCTTCTTCGTGCTGGCGTTCCTGCTCCACTTCTTCCCGCCCAGCACGTCGATCGACGGCGGCCCGGCGTTCAAGCTCCGCTGGGGCGACAACCATCTGCCGGGGCTGCCCCCGGGCCATCACCGCATCCGGGTCTGGTTCCGGTACCTCTTCTTCGGCGACTGCGGCATCGCGGACGCGGTGATCGAGGTCCCGCCGGAGGGGATGTTCCTCGAGTACAAGGCGCCGACCTGGTTCGTGTTCAGCAAGGGCACGTTCCCGAGCCTGGCTGCGGCCGCCGCCCCCGCGGCTGTCGGCGCCGAGCGCCGGCGCCTGGCATCCGGATCCCACCGGTCGCGCCGAGCAGCGCTACTGGGACGGCCAGGCGTGGACCGGGCACGTCGTGCGTGGCGGCCAGCAGGCCTGGGATCCCCTCTGAGCCCGTTGCGGTAAACCGGCAACGTGCCTGGCAGAATGTCCAGGTGCCGATGCGCCAGGACTGCAAGCATTTCGAGTCGCGGACATACCGCAACGGCGAGACCGTGCGGAAGTGCGACCTCGATCTGGCCCCCGAGGCGCCGTGGCGGTGCCCCGCCGACTGCCCGCGCTACGAACGGCGCATGGCCGACGTCAACTGGGCGCACGGCACGCTGGTGACGCCCCGGACCCCCGACGAGCCGATGGACGCCCTCGACCGCGACGACGGTTCGGTCGCCCGCCTCCTCGACGAAGCCGAGGAGATCGTCAACATGGCCGGCCCCGAGATCATGGCCGAGGTCCACGCCGAACGCGAGCGGGGCGTGGCCTCCCGCTGGCGCCGCTGGCGCCGCCGCAAGGACTGACGAGGACTTTCCGGGCGTTTTTGGTACAGTTTGACCGTAGTGTGGGGCGCGCGTAGCGTGCTCTGTGATGGTCGAAGCTGGGACGGAACCGGAGGACGCCGCCGCGGTGCGGTGGTATCGCTCGCGTCGGGCGTGGGCGGAGGCGGCGGTGATCCTCGCGCTGGTCGCGGTGCTGGTCGGCCTGGTGGTCACGGCCTGCCAGGGCAACGACGACCCCGACCCGCCGGCGGACACCAGCACGACCCTCGACGCGGAAGCCGCGGCCGAGGAAGAGGTCCGCCAGGCGTATCGCGACTTCTTGGCGATGTCGTTCCGGGTCGCCGAAGCGCCCGACCCGGCGGATCCCGAGATCGCCGAGCACGCCACCGGCGACGATCCGAGCCAGCCTGGAGCGCGCCGCCACCCGCGACCGCGACAGGGGCGTCGTCATCCGAGGTGGCCCCGACGACAACCAGACGATCCTGTCCGTGTCGGTCGACGGCGACACCGCGACGCTCTCGGTCTGCTACGTGGATCAGTCCGGCGTGTACGACGCCGCGACCGGCGCCGAGCTGGTCCCGATGGAGACCGTGACGACGCTCGACACCGTTCGAGATGGTCCACGAGGCCGGCAGCTGGAAGGTGCAGCTCCGTCGGGCAACGACGAGGAGGACGAAGTGGGCCGGCGTCCACGACTGCGGCG
>CAVWYL010000019.1:0-192893 GCA_963759225.1 uncultured Acidimicrobiales bacterium
GCGGTCGAACGGATCGACCAGGATGCCGTGCATGCCGACGCGGCGGGCGCCTTCCACGCACTCGGGGGTGTCGTCGAGGAAAACGACGCCCTGCGGCACGACGGCGAGGGCGTCGGCCGCGGCGAGGTAGGCCTCGGGCGCCGGTTTCCGGGCGCCCACCTCCGTCGCATCGACGAACGCGTCGAGCTCGGCGAACTCCGGCCGCCCGGCGAAGAAGTCCCTGCCGATGAAGGTGTAGGCCTCGTTCGAGAGCACCCCGACGCGGCGCCGGCCCTCGCGGGCGTCGCGCATGAGGGCGACGGCGGCCGGATCGAACAGATCGTCGGGCACGACCTCGGCGAGCGCCCTGAGCAGGCCCGTCATGCCGTCGAACCCCCGGGACCTCGCCACCTCGCCCCAGTACCGGTCAGCGGTGATCGCGCCCGCGGCGTGGGCACGCCACCGGGCATCGCCCTCCCGCTCGACGGGCGCACGCCCGGGCGACCCTGTCCCGGTGGCCTGCTCGTAGGCGTCGACCGCCGCCCACGTCACGTCGATGATCACGAAGCCGATGTCCAGCAGCAGCGCCTCGTACATCGTCGGCTGATCCCGGCCCGCCCCAGATCGGGCCGGGATCAGCCGCCGCCGTCGCAGAACCGGGCCACGGTCACGCTCGCTTCGGCCGACTCGTCGAGCACGAGGTGCCCGGCGTCGGGGAAGCAGGCGACCGTGGATCGGGGCAACAGCGCGGCCCAGCCCTCTGCAAGGTCGACCGGGAGCAGACGGTCCTCGGCACCCCACACCAGGAGCGTGGGGATGTCCACGCGACCCAGCCAGCGGGGGAGCACCCGGTCGTACGGGTGGTCCCACAGCATGATCGCCGTGGTGCGGATCTCCCGGTAGCGGTCGACGGTGAAGTCGACGTCCCCGGGATCGCTGGGCAGGTAAGGCAGGAGCGTTTCCATCCGGTGCACCAGCCGGCCCGGGAGCTCCTCGGGCGGGATGCGGAACAGGTCGTCGACCGCCACGCCGGGCACCCGCAGCCCGGCCGGCGCGACGAGGACCAGGCGCCGCAGCCGGTGCTTCTGCTCGATCGCGAACCGGGCGGCGATCAGCCCGCCGAGCGAGAAGCCGACGAGGTTGACGTCCGCGGTCAGCCCGAGTTGGTCGAACAGCTCGATGTAGTGCAGCACCAGGTCGTGGATGTCGCGGAGCCCGTCGAGGTCCCCGGAGTCGCCATAGCCGGGGTGGTGCGGGATGAGCACCCGGTATCGCTCGGTCCAGGGCTCCGCGAACGCCCAGCCGTGGAACGTGCCCGCCCCATGGAGGAAGACGATCCGAGGCGCGTCGGGGTCCCCGGCCGCCAGCACGGTCGTGGGGGTGCCGTTGACGTCGTAGTCGAGCTGATCGAAGACGAGGCTCGACCCTGGCCCGGCCGGGGTGACGGGCGTCGCTGTCATGCCGCCGCCTCCTTCCTCGCCCGCAGCCGGGGGATGACCTCTTCGGCGAACAGCGTGGTGTTCTTCACGACCTTCCAGTGCGGCATGTCCCCGAGGGTGAGGTTGAGGGTCAGGCGGTTGCTGCCCGACTCCTCGATCCAGCCGCCGATCGCGTCGGCCACCTTCTCCGGCGTGCCCGCGACGATCCGGTTGATGGCGACGAGGTCGTCCCAGTTGGCGGAGCCGTGCACGTCGGCGGCCTGGATCCGCTTGCGGAACTCGGGCACGGTGACGTAGCCGGGTGGGTTCAGGTAGCGGGGCGTCGTGCGCAGCGCGTTCTCGAAGAAGTACATGACGTGGGGGAGGAACTCCTCCTCCGCCCGCGCGTCGCTCTCGGCCACGTACGCCATCACGCCGATGGCCACCTTCTCGGGCGTTGGCTCGTGACCGTGGTAAGCCAGGCGCTCGCGGTAGCGGTCGAACACCTGGAGCTGCACCGTTCGGGGGATGAACACCACCGAGTACCCGAACCCGAGCTCGGCCGCCAACTCGATCGTCTCCGGCGAGCCGGTCCCGACGATGTAGCACTCGGGGTGCGGCTGCTGCAGCGGCCGGGGCCAGGGGTTCAGGTAGCGGTACGTGTAGAAGTCGCCCTCGTAGCTCCGGGGGCCGTCATCGGTCCAACAGTGCAGGATGATGTCGATCGACTCGCGGAACCGGGCCCGGGCCGTCGCCGGGTTCACGGCGTTGGCCCAGTACTCCATGCCCGTGCCCAGGGGGAACGCGACGCGCAGGCGCCCGCCGGACATCACGTCGAGCATGGCGTACTCCTCGGCCAGCCGGTTCGGGTAGCCCAGGTTGGGCGGTGTGCCGAACACGCTGATCCAGCAACTGGTCTGGGGGATCAGCGCCGCCGCCGTCAGGTTGGGCGCGGGGTTCATCGAGTACTGGGTGTTGTGGTGCTCGTTGAGGACCAGCCCGTCGTAGCCGAGCTTGTCGGCGAGCAGCATCTCCGACAGGTAGCGGTTGTACAGGTCGTGGCCCACCGTCGGGTCGTAGTTGGCGTTGGAGAAGTCGACCCAGAGCGACGCGCGCTCCCGGTGGTCCGCCGGCAGGTCGGTGTAGGGGAAGAAGTGGAAGAAGTGGTACTCGGCTTGATCGACCAGACCCATCGGACCCCCCGAGCAGGATGCACGTTTGGCTTGCGGTGGTCAGCGCCGCTGGGAGCCCAGCTTTGACTGTGACCCGCAACAGGGTGCCGCGTCCTCCGCTGGGCATCGGATGAGGCCTGCGAGGAACTCGACCAGGCGGCCGGCGACGCCGTCGGGCTCGTCCCACTCGAGCAGATGGCCAGCGCCGGCGACGACCTCCACCGGCACGCCGCGGTCGGCCCACGCCTGCGACGTGGCGACAGGCAGCAGCTCGTCCAACTCGCCCCAGAGCGCCAGTGCCGGGCAGCTGAGGCGGTGGAGACGCTCGGCGTGCCCACGATCGCCCAGCGGCCACAGCAGGCTCGCAGCCGCCGCGTCGCACAGGTAGCGGGCCACCGGCCCGTCCTCCGGGCCGAGCTCGGCGAAGCGCTCGACGAACGGTTCGGGCACGCCCTTGGCGAAGAGATGGCCCATCCGCTCGGCCGCCGGCACGGCGTAGAGGTCGAGGCCGGGGTGCGACTCGTCGAAGATGCCGAAGGGCGCGAGCAGCACCGACGCGGTCACCGCCTCGGGCCGGAACACGGCGAGATCGGCCGCGAGCATGCCGCCCAGCGAGGCGCCGACAACGGGGCACGGCAGCGCGCCGGTGGCGTCGAGCGCGTCCCAGACGACCGCGAGCCAGCCCAGGTAGTCGTCGGGCGCCCAGAAGCCCGACCGCCCGTCGAGACCGGGGATCCGGGGAACGACGACGTCCCAGCCGGCGTCGCCCAGGGCGTCGAGCGCCGGCGAGCTTGCCGGGTGACCGGCGATCCCGGGGAGGTAGACGAGCGTCGCACCGTCCGCGGCCACCGGCGCCGCGCACTGTGCTGATTTCTCGATTCGCTCGCTCATGCCGCCACCGCGTTCACCGGCCACCAGTGGTCTTCGGCATCGGCGAACAGGCCGCGCAACCCGGGCGCGACCATCTCGCCGAACAGCTTCGAGTTGTGCCGGGTGAGCTCGTCGCTCATGTTGCCGAACTGCAGCATGGTGAGCAGGTGCCCGCAGTTGAAGGTCTTGGCCACGTCCTCGAGGGTCTCCCGTACGGTGTCAGGGCTGCCGATGACGACGTAGCCCTTCTCCACCATCTCGTCCCACGTCAGGTCGTGTCGGGCCTGCTTGGCCCGCACCGTCGCCCGGACCTGTGATGCGAAGCGCGCCCGGGCGGATGCCTCCGTGAGATAGCCGGGGGGGTCGGCATAGCCCGGGTACACATGGAGCGAGCGGTTGAAGAAGTATTCGGCCGGCTCCCTGTACAGCCGGTACGCGTCCCGGTCGGTGTCCGCCACCCCGATGAACTGGAGGAACGCCAGCCGGTACGGGTTGGCGTCCTTGCCGTTCTCCTCGACGGTCCGCCAGTAGCCGCCCACGGTCTCCTTGGCCATCAGGTGGCCGTAGTACGACAGCGCGGCGTAGACGTAGTCGTGGGTGGAGCAGTAGTCCCACGTCTCGACCGAGCCGCCGCCGGGGATCCAGATCGGCGGGTGGGGCCGCTGCAGTGGCCGGGGGAGCACGTTCACGTAGCGCATCTGCGTGAAGCGTCCGTTGAAGGCGAAGGGCTCGGTGGCGGTCCACGCCTTGAGCACCAGCTCGACGCCTTCGCGGTACTTCTGGCGCAGGGACGCAGGATTCATGCTGTAGGCGTACGCGGTGTCCATCGACGTGCCGACAGGGAACCCGCTGATCAACCGGCCGTGGGACAGCAGGTCGAGCATCGCCATCTCCTCGGCGACCCGGATCGGGGGGTCGTAGAGGGCGACCGAGTTGCCGAGGACCGTGATGGCCGCGCGGGTGGTGCGACTGGCCAGGATCGATCCGATCACGTTCGGGGACGGCATGAGCCCGTAGCCGTTCCCGTGGTGCTCGTTGACGCAGATCCCGTCGAAGCCGCACTGCTCCGCGAACACGAGCTGGTCGATGTAGCGCTCGTAGCAGGCGGCCATCACCTCCGGGTCGAACAGCGCGGGGTCCACGTCGACCCAGACGCTGCGGTGCTTCCGGTTGAAGTCCTCGGGCAGCTCCGGGTACGGCATGAGGTGGAACCACAGCAGCTTCACGGTCCTACGGTCGCCGAGCAGCCGCCGAAAGTCCACGACCGTGTGCAACACGGATCATGTCCGAACCGATAACGTTCGGGCCGTGGGTCGGGGGGTCGGCGTGCGACGCCTGCGCTACTTCGTGGCCGTCGCCGAGGAGCTTCATTTCGGGCGGGCGGCGGCCCGGCTCCACATCTCCGCCCCGCCGCTCTCGCAGCGCATCCGGGAGCTCGAACGCGAGCTCGGCGTGGCGCTGTTCGAGCGCACGAGCCGCCGGGTGGCGCTGACGCCGGCCGGAGAGCGGTTGCTCGTCGAGGCCCGCGCCGTGCTCCGCGCCATGGACCGGTTCGAGGTCGCGGCGGCCGAGGTCGCCTCGGCGCCGGCCGCCTGGACCGTCGGCTACTGCCACGGCAGCGAGGACGGCATGATGCGGACCATCCGGGCGTTCCGGGCCGAGCATCCCGACGCCGTCCTCCGGCCGGACGGGCTCACCTCGCTGCTCATCCTCGACGGCCTGCGCGCCGGTCGGATCGCCGTCGGCATCGTGCGCGGGCCGGTGGCCGAACCTGGTCCCGTTGCGTCCGTGCCGCTGGCCCGAGTGCCCGTCGACCACGTGGCCGTGCCGCCGGACCATCGGCTGGCGGGCCGGGAGGTGGTCCGGGCGCGGGACCTCGACGGCGAGCCGGTGCTCGTCGTCGAGCGGGCCGACGCCCCGACCGCCCACGACGAGATCGAGTCCTACTGTGCGGCCATGGGCGCCCGGCCCCGGTGGATCACCCACGCCGCCGTCCAGGTGGAGCGGGTGCTGGACCTGGTGGCCCTGGGCACGGGGATCGGCTGGCTCAACTCGTGGCAGGCGGCCCGGGGGCGGAGCCGCACGGACGTCGTCGTCCGGCGGCTGCGACCGGTGGCGCTGTACGACGAGTTCCGCGTCGCCTGGCGGATCGGCGACACCTCCGACCAGACGGCCGCGTTCGTGGCGGTCGCGCTCGCGACCTGCGGAGCCTGAGCCGGCGTGCCCTCAAGTCAGCTCAGTGACAGGACGGCGAAGATGCCGCCGGTCATCGCTTGGCGAGCGCGCGTCGCTGATCTGGGCGGCTGTGGCGACCAGCGCCGGCACGAGGTGCGTCGTGGATCTGCTCGATGGGGGTGCGGGCGACCTGGGTCGAGATGTTCATGGCCGCCACGGCCCGCCCCGACGAGTCGCGCAGGGGGGCGGCGACCGAGCGCAGGCCCATCTCCAGTTCTTGGTCGACGAGGGCCCAGCCCTGGGCTCGCACCTGCTTGAGGACGACGGCCAGGTCGGCGGCCGAGGTGACGGTGTGCTCGGTGTGGCGTTCCAGGCGCTCGGGCAGCGCGTCGCCGAGGTCCTCGGGGGGGATCTCGGCGAGTAGCACCCGTCCCATGGAGGTGCAGTAGGCGGGGAGCCGGCTGCCGAGCCCGAGGGAGATGGTCATGATCCGCTTGGTGGGCACGCGGGCGACGTAGACGATGTCGGTGCCGTCGAGGACGGTGACCGACACCGACTCGTGCACCCGCTCGGAGAGCGCCTCGAGGTAGGGCTGGGCGATCTGTTGCACGTTGAGCGAGGACAGGTAGGCGTAGCCGATGTCGAGGACGCGGGGCGTGAGCGAGAACCGCCGCCCGTTGGTCGATGCGTAGCCGAGCTCGCCGAGGGTCAGCAGCAGCCGGCGGGCGGTGGCCCGGGTGAGTCCGGTGCGGGCCGCGACCTCGCTGAGGGTGAGCTGGTCGGGTGGTCGGCGTCGAAGCTGCGGATCACGGCGAGGCCCCGCTCCAGCGACTGGACGAAGTCCACCCTTGACATGCCTCCCACGCTACGCAAGTGTCGCAGGTGTTCACAGTGCGCACGATCGTACGCTATGCGAACAGATCCGCGTCGGACCGGCGGGCCGTCGGACGATGAACGCGACGTGACCGGTGCTGAGCATCTGAGGCGGCTGTACGGGCCGGGGCCAACCCGGTCGCCTCGACTGACGTCGAGGCGAACTGTGAGTCGGCATGGTTGCCGGATGTCGAAGAAGTGGTTCGTCCGGAGGTGCGCATCCCGGTCCGGGTTCCGGGGATGTGGCGACACGATGGTGATCCCGGAGGAGCCGTCGTGACCGAGGCGGTCTACGTCGTGGACGCGGTGCGCACCCCGGTCGGCCGGATCGGCGGCGGGCTCGCCGGCGTGCGTCCGGACGACCTCGGCGCGGCCGCGGTGCGGGGCCTGCTCGACCGGGTCCCGGGGCTCGACCCGGCCCGGATCGACGACGTCCACCTCGGCAACGGCAACGGGGCGGGGGAGGACAACCGCAACGTGGCCCGCATGGTGGCGTTGCTGGCTGGGCTGCCGACGTCCGTGCCGGGGGTGACCGAGAACCGGCTGTGCGGATCGGGTCTGGAGGCGGTGGCCGCCGCCAGCCGGGAGATCGCCACCGGCGACGCCGGGGTCTGCATCGCCGGCGGGGTCGAGTCGATGAGCCGGGCGCCGTGGGTGGTGGCCAAGCCCGAGGCCGGCTACGAGCGCACCGACCGGACCATGCACTCGACCACGCTCGGCTGGCGGTTGGTCAACCCGCGCATGCCCGAGCAGTGGACCAGGCCGCTGGGCGAGGGGGCGGAGATCCTGGCCGAGCGGTACGGCATCGGCCGAGCGGTCCAGGACGCGTTCGCCCTGCGCAGCCACCATCGGGCCGCGGCCGCCTGGCGGTCGGGCCGGTTCGCCGGCGAGGTCGTCCGGGTCCCCGGCGCCGAGCTCGACCGCGACGAGTCGGTGCGGGACGGCACCAGCCTCGATGCCCTGGCGCGGCTGCGGCCCGTGTTCCGGGCGGAGGGGACGGTGACCGCCGGCAACTCGTCGCCGATGAACGACGGCTCCGCCGCCGTGCTGCTGGCCGGGGAGCGGGCCGCCGCGGACATCGGGGCCGAGCCGCTGGCCCGCATCGCTGCCAGGGCCGTCGCCGCCGTGGACCCGCACCTGTACGGCGTCGGCCCCGTGGAGGCGGCGCAGGTGGCGCTGAAGCGGGCCGGCATCGGCTGGGGCGACCTGGCCGCGGTCGAGCTCAACGAGGCGTTCGCGGCCCAGGCGCTGGCGTGTCTGGCCGACTGGCCGGACCTCGACCGGTCGATCGTCAATCCCAACGGCGGCGCCATCGCGCTCGGCCACCCGATCGGGGCGTCGGGCGCCCGGATCCTGACCACGCTCGTCCACGAGCTGCGGCGGCGGGGCGGGGGCTGGGGCCTGGCGACCATGTGCATCGGCGTGGGCCAGGGGATCGCGCTCGTGGTCGAGGGAACCTGAACGAGGAAGCGAAATGTCGAGTCCTGCACCCGGCGTTGCCCGACGCCGGACGCGTGGGGCACACGCCTGGGCAAAGTGCGCACCACCGTCGTGTGACGGTTGACACATTGCTGCCTGCGGGGCAGGCTCGTTGGCGGATCGACACCGCATCGACCGCAGGGGGCACACCATGAAGCGCACGCCGCGCCTACTCGTCTCCGTCTTCGCCGTCATCGTTCTGCTCAGCGGGCTCGCGGCCGGCAGCGCCGACGCCGCTCCCGCCGAGAGCCAGCCGGCGGGCGACGACCAGCTGGACGCCTACACCGCAGTGGTCGAGGCCGACGAGCTACCGACGATCGCCGAGCAGGGCATCGACGTGAGCGGCCAGCGACAGGTCGCGGACGGCATCGAGCTCGACATGGTCCTCGACCAGGACCAGGCCGACCGGCTGACGGGCCGAGGAGTCGACCTGAAGCTGACCCGGGTCAACGGCGGCCAGACCGTCCAGCAGTTCGCGGCGGAGCAGGCCGCCAACGGCTTCAACGTCTGGCGCTCGTACGACGAGGCCGGCGGGATCCGCGACCAGCTCTACGCCGCGGCGAACAACAACCGCCAGATCGTGAAGCTCAAGGTCATCGGCCACACCGAGCAGGGTCGCGAGATCATCGCGGTCAAGCTGACCCAGGGCGCTCGCGGCACAGCGTGACGGCTACGCGTCCGGCCGTTCTCTACAGCTCCACCCAGCACGCGCGTGAATGGATCTCCACCGAGGTCAACCGGCGCCTGATGAACCACTTCATCGACGGGTGGAGGTCCAACGACCGTGACATCCGCAAGCTGCTGCAGACGACCGAGCTCTGGTTCGTCCTCGTGGCCAACCCCGACGGCTACCAGTACACGTTCGACCACGAGCGGCTGTGGCGGAAGAACCTCCGCGACAACAACGGAGACGGACGTGACCCAGGTCGGCGACGGCGTCGACCCCAACCGCAACTTCCCGAACCACTGGGGCTACGACGAGGAGGGGTCGTCGTCCATCCAGTCCAGCGACACCTACCGGGGCCCGGAACCGATGTCGGAGCCGGAGACCCAGGCGATGGTCGGGCTGCTCGACCGGATCGGCTACGCCTTCCAGGTCAACTGGCACTCCGACGGGCAGTGGCTGCTCTACGCCGAGGGCTGGCAGACCGGCACCCCCACCGCGGACGACCCGATCTACTACGCCATGTCCGGCAACCTGGACGCCCCGGCGATCCCCGAGTTCCACCCGGGTCTGAGCTCGGACGTCCTCTACGTCACCAACGGCGAGACCACCGACTACGCGCACGCGGTGACCGGCGCGTTGGCGTGGACGCCGGAGCTGTCCGAGGGCTGCGACGAGTGTGGCTTCGTCTTCCCCGACGACGAGGCGCTGGTGCAGGCGGAGTTCGAGCGCAACCTGCCGTTCGCCAGGTCGGTGGCCGACTCGGCGGTCGACCCGGATGACCCCAAGACGGTCACCGGGATCACGACCAAGCCGTTCTACGTCGACAGCGACGACCCCTACAAGCGCAGCAACCCGGGCGTCCAGCTGAGCTTCACCAGGTCGTACGGCGACCCGCAGCCGGTCGCCGTGATCGCCAAGCGCAGCCTCGGTGCCGTGACGGTGAACTACCGCATCAACGGCGGAGCGGTGCAGTCGGCAGCCACGTCCGAGTGGGAGGGCGGGTCGAGGTACAACCCGGCGTCGGTCTACTACCACCAGATGCGGGGCGTGGTGACCGGCACCGACCCCGGCGACTCGGTCGAGGTCTGGTTCGAAGGTGGCGGCGAGCGGAGTGACTCGTTCACCTACGAGGCCGTATCCGAGAGCGGCAACCGCATGCTCGTCGTGGCGGCCGAGGACTACACCGGCGCGTCGCCGGTCCAGGATCCGGCAGGCCCGCACTTCGCCACCGAGTACACCGACGCATTGGCCGCCAACGGCCAGGATGCGGACGTCTACGACATCGACGCGGCCGGCCGCGTGGCACCCGACGCGCTCGGCGTGCTCAGCCATTACGACGCCGTCGTCTGGGAGACCGGAAACGACCTGGTCACCCGCGCCGCCGGCCGAGCCGGCGGCAATGTCGACCGGCTGGCACTCGACCAACTGCTCGAGTTCCGCTCGTACATGAACGAAGGCGGCAAGGTGCTCTTCGCAGGCGACTCCGCCGGCCAGCAGTACACCAACGCCGCCGTGGGCAACCAGCTCTACGACCCCAAGGGCGAGATCGCCTGCAACCCGCTTCCGGCGGGTACGGACGAGCGGCGCTGCCTGCCCCTGTTCGGCTCGTTCTTCGGTGGCGACACCACCAACGACGTGCTGCAGTACTACCTGGGTGGCTACGTCGCCGTGGCCAACGACGGTCACCTCGGAGGCGCGGCGTTCGACTCGACAGGCGTCGACGACCCGTTCGCGGGCTTCAACTGGGGTCTCGACGATCCCATCTTCGCCGGCAACACGTTCCGGAGGTCGTCGTTCCTCGCCACCAGCGGCATCCTGCCGGTCGACCAGTTCAAGCAGTTCGAGAGCTGGGCCGCGGCGCGCTACGACAAGCCGGGCGGTCCGTTCGATCCGCACACCGGCACGCAGTACGTCTACTCGCAGATCGCCGACGTCTCGTACAAGAGGCTCACCCGCGAGGTCGCCGTCCCGGCGGGTGGCGGGTCGATGACGTTCTGGACGTCCTACGACACCGAAGCAGAGTGGGACCACCTGTTCGTGGAGGCGCGCACTCCCGGCGGTGACGACTGGACGACGCTGCCGGACGCCAACGGGCACACGACGACGGCGACCGGCCAGAGCTGCCCCGCGGGCTGGGTCGAGCTGCACCCGCACCTCGCGCACTACCAGACCTGGGATGGCGCCAGCGCGTGCACGGAGACCGGCACCACCGGCGCCTGGAACGCGGCCAGCGGCAACTCCGCCGGCTGGCAGCAGTGGAGCGTCGACCTCTCGGCGTACGCCGGCGGGAGCGTCGAGATCTCCATCGCCTACGCCAGCGACTGGGCGTCGCAGGGTATCGGTGTCTTCATCGACGACATCGCGCTCCCCGACGGCACCAGCACCTCGTTCGAGACCGGCCTGGACGGCTGGGCGATCACCGGGCCGCCCGAGGGCAGCGCACCCAACGTCAACGACTTCATCCGAACCGACGCATCGGGCTTCCCGGTCGGCAACTCGATCGCCACGCCGCACTCGCTGCTGCTGGGGTTCGGGCTGGAGGGCGTCTCGACCGAAGACGAACGCAACGCGGTGATGGGCCGCGCGCTCGACCACCTGCTCGACTGACCGCCTGCGATCGTCGCCCGGGCCGTAGGGCCCGGGCGACGGTCGAGCCTTGCGCGTCCCTTGCGATCGGGGAGCACAGTCGCCCCGTGCTGATGCAACTCGCGCTGCCGATGGTGACCGGCGACATGGAGCGGGTGGAGCGCCTCTTGCGCTCGAGGGTGCAGACCGACGACCACCGGCTGTCCGAGGTGGTCAGCCATCTCGTGGACGCGGGCGGCAAGCGGGTGCGGCCGCTGCTCACGCTGTGCGCCACGTACAGCGTGCAGGACGGCGGTGCCGATCGCCCCGCCGACGATCGTGCCGTCACCGCCGCGGTGTCGATCGAGCTCATGCACCTCGGGTCGCTGCACCACGACGACGTCATCGACGAGGCCGACACCCGCCGCGGGGTGCCGAGCGTCAACGTCCGCTGGCGGAACACGACCGCGGTGCTCTCCGGCGACATCCTCCTGGCCATGTCGTCCGCCCTCGGGGCGTCGCTCGGGCCCGAGGAGGCGATCATCGTTGCCGATGCGTTGAGCACGATGTGCGCGGGGCAGATGCGCGAGAGCTACACCCTGTTCTCTGCGCAGCGCGACGAGCAGGACTACCTGGCGTGCATCAGGGGGAAGACCGCGGCGCTCATGGAGGCCGCCTGCCGGCTCGGCGCCCTCGAGGGGGGCGCGCCACCCGCCGCCCAGGACGCGCTCGGCGTGTTCGGGCGCGAGGTCGGGATCGCCTTCCAGATCATCGACGACGTCCGCGACATCCAGGACGACCGCACCAATCCCGGCAGCGACCTGGCCGAAGGCATCTACACGCTGCCGGTCATCTACGCACGGGAGCAGGCACCGGAGGTCGCGTCCCTGCTGGCGGCCCGCGACGTCGACGCCGGTGCCCTCGACCGGGCCCGCCGGCTCATCCTTGCCAGCGGCGCGATGGAGGCCGCCGTCGGCGCCGCCGCCCGCCACCTCGACCGGGCCCGGGCGGTGATGATCGGCGCCCGCGGGTTCGACGACGGCGTCCGCACCCAGCTGCTCGACCTCGCCGAGCAGGTCGTGTCCCTGGGCGGTGCCGACCGCACGGACGCGGCCGCCGCGCTCACCCCCACCACCGCCGGGCCGTGAGCCGAGCCCCGGGACAGGAGACGACATGAGCCATGACACCGACGCGGCGCCCGCCCCACCGCCGGCCACGGCGGCCCGACACGACGGCGCCGTCGACACCGACCTGCTCCGGGCCGTCGAGACCTACTACGAGGAGACGTGGTTCGACTACCGCTTCCTCTGGATGAACCGGCAGAACCGGGCCCTCCACTTCGGATGGTGGGACGCCACGGCCCGGACCCACGCCGAGTCCCTCGATCGGATCAACCACGTGCTGGCCGGGCGGGCCGGCATCGGGGAGGGGGACCGGGTGCTCGACGCCGGCTGTGGCGTCGGCGGGTCGGCGTTCTGGCTGGCCGAGACCTTCGGGTCCGAGGTCGTCGGCATCACGATCTCGGGTGAGCAGGTGTACCGCGCCGGCCGCTACGCCCGCGACCGCGGGCTGTCCGATCTCGTGCGGTTCGAGCAGCAGGACTACACCGCCACCACGTTCCCCGACGGCAGCTTCAGCGTCGTCTGGGCGCAGGAGAGCTTCTGCCACGCCGCCGACAAGGCCGAGTTCCTGGCCGAGGCGGCACGCTTGCTGCGACCCGGCGGCCGCCTCGTCATGCATGACTACGTCCGCGCCGACCCGGCACCGGCCCGTGGGACCGACCACCTCCGGGCGATGCTCGACGGCTGGGTGCTCACCGAGTTCCCCACCGCCGCCGACCTGGAGCGCTGGGCGGCCGCAGCCGGACTGGCCGACCTGACGGTGGAGGACACGTCCGAGTCGGTGCGGCGCTCGCTGCGGCACCTCTACCGCATCACCCTCCCGTTCGCGCCGTTCCTCGACCTGATGCACCGGCGGGGTTGGCGCTCCGACGGCCAGCACGGCAACCTCGTGGGCTCGCTCGGCCAGTGGCGGGCCTTCCGCGCCGGGCAGTGGTACCCGGCGATCGTGCTCGCGCGGCGGTGACGCACGCCATGGCCGGTACCTACGTCTCGGGCCCTCCCACCTGCGAGCACCGGCGCGATGCCCTCGGCCTCGGCACGGGCACGCCCCGGCTGTCGTGGCGACTCCGTTCGGACGATCCCGGCTTCGTCCCCGACGCCTACGAGATCGCGATCGACCGGCACGGCGCGACCGAGACGGTCCGGGGCGAGGGCCCCGACCAGGTGCTCGTCAACTGGCCCTTCGCGCCGCTACGTTCCCGGGAGCGGGCCACCGTCCGGGTGCGGGTGCGCGGCGGGCAGGCCTGGACGCCATGGAGCGACCCGGCCGACATCGAGGTCGGCCTGCTCACCCCCGACGACTGGACCGCCCGCTTCGTCTCGCCCCGGGCGGGCGCCCCGGAGCGTCCCGGTGCCCCCGTGCTGTGCCGGCTCGCCCGCCTCGGTCCCGACATCGCGTCGGCGCGCCTGTACATCACGGCCCAGGGTCTGTTCTGCGCCTCGATCGACGGCCGGCCCGTCACAGACGACCTGCTCACCCCGGGGTGGACCAGCTACCACCACCGCCTGCGCCACCACACCTACGACGTCACCGACCTCGTCCACCCCGGCGACAACCACCTCGCCGTCGTGCTGGGCAACGGCTGGTGGCGCGGCCGCCTCGGCTTCGGCGGCGCCCGGGCCCTCTACGGCGACCGGCTCGCCCTCCTGGCGCAGCTGGAGGTGACCGGCGCCGACGGCCGGGTGCAGCGGGTGGTCACCGACGAGCGGTGGACGGCGCACGAGGGCAACGTCGTCACCGACGACCTCTACGACGGCCAGTGGACCGACCTCCGCCGGCCCCGCGCCGGCGGGACGCCCCGCCCGGTCGACGTCGTCGAGTTCGACCTGCGCCGCCTCGTGGCGCCGACGGGACCGCCGGTGCGGGCCACCGCCGTCCTCCCGGTGGGCGAGGTCGTCCATGCGGCCGGTGACCGGACCCTGGTCGACTTCGGCCAGAACCTGGTCGGCTGGGTCCGCCTGCGCCTGCGCGACACCGCGACCGGCGGCGAGGTCACCGTCCGCCACGCCGAGGTGCTGGAGGACGGCGAGCTGTGCCGCCGGCCGCTCCGCACCGCCGCGGCGACCGACCGCTACACGCTCGCCGGTGCGGCCGAGGAGGTGCTGGAGCCGGCGTTCACGTTCCACGGGTTCCGCTACGCGGAGATCGTCGTCCCGCCCGGCGCCGGCCGGCTCGACGAGGGCGCGGTCGAGGCCGTCGTGGTCGGCTCGGACCTCGAGCGGACGGGGTGGTTCACCTGCGATGACGCCGACCTGACCCGGCTCCACGACAACGTGGTCTGGAGCATGCGGGGCAACTTCGTCGACGTGCCGACCGACTGCCCCCAGCGCGACGAGCGGCTCGGGTGGACCGGCGACCTCCAGGTCTTCGCGCCGACGGCCGCCTACCTGTACGACTGCGCGGGGCTGCTCGCCTCGTGGCTCGCCGACCTGGCCGCCGAGCAGGCACCGGACGGCTCCCTCCCGCTCGTGGTGCCCGACGTCCTCGGGTTCACGGCCGCCGTCGCGGGCTGGGGCGACGCCGCTGCCGTCGTGCCCTGGGTGCTCTACGAGCGCACCGGCGACCGCGGCCTGCTCGCCGACGCGTACCCGTGCATGGCCCGCTGGGTCGAGCGGGCTGCCGCCGCGGCCGGCCCGGACGGCACCTGGGCCGGCGGCTTCCAGCTCGGCGACTGGCTCGACCCGTCCGCTCCGCCCGACGCGCCGTGGGCGGCGCAGGCCGACCCGGGCGTCGTCGCCACGGCCCACCTCGCTCGCTCGGCCGACCTCGCCGCCCGGGCCGCGACCGTGCTCGGCAGGGACGAGGACGCCACGCGCTTCGCCGGCCTCGCGGACCGCAGCCGGCTGGCGTTCGCGTCCGCGTACGTGACGCCTGCGGGACGGGTCACGAGCGACTGCCCCACGGTGTACGCGCTCGCCCTCGTGTGGGATCTGCTCCCGGGACGGGCGCAGCGGGACTTCGCCGGCCGCCGCCTCGCCGATCTCGTCCGCGGCGCGGGCTTCGGGACCTGTACCGGCTTCCTCGGCACCCCCGTCGTGGCCGACGCGCTGTGCCGGGCCGGCCGACACGACCTGGCCCTGCGCCTGCTCGCCGAGCGCCGCTGCCCCTCGTGGCTGTACCCGGTGACGATGGGTGCCACGACGGTGTGGGAGCGGTGGGACAGCCTCCTGCCCGACGGCTCGGTCAACCCCGGGCAGATGACCTCGTTCAACCACTACGCCCTGGGCGCGGTGGCCGACTGGCTGCACCGGACGGTGGCCGGCCTGGCGCCCGCCGCCCCCGGCTATCGCGAGGTGGTCGTGCGGCCCCTGATCGGCCGGTCGGGGCCGCGGGCGGCGTCGACCCGGCACCGGTCGCCGTACGGCGACATCGCCGTGGCGTGGGAGCACGGCGGTGGGCGCGTCCGCCTCACGGTCGAGGTCCCGGTGGGCGTGACCGCCACCGTCCACGTTCCCGGGGCGGCGGCGCCGGAGGTCCGCCGCCATGGCCGGCACCGCTGGGACCGGCGCTTCGTGCCCGACGGCGCGCCGGGTCCGGCTCCGGGCGCGGCCCCGACCCTGCGCGACGCCCTCGACGACGACGGCGTGCTCGACCGTGTGCTCGACCTGCTCGTGTCGCGGGGTGTCGGCCATGACCGGCGGGCGGCCGCCGGCCAGCTCGTCGACCACCTGGACACGCCGCCCGACGCGCTCCCGGTGCCGCTGTCGCCGGCGAGCCTGATGGCCGGCGAGCTCGACGTGTCCCGGCAGATCGCGGCGCTGGCGGCAGCGACCGAACCGACCAGGGGGTGACGATGCAGACCGAGATCGCGACCGGCGACGCACGGCCGAACGGAGGCCGAGGGCCCGGCGACCCCGCCCGCCGACCGGCGACGCTCCTCGACCGGATGTCGGCGCCCGCCGACCTCCGGGAGCTGAACGGCGAGGACCTGGCGCGCCTCGCGACCGAGGTCCGCTCGTTCGTCGTCGACGCCGTGTCCCGCACCGGTGGCCACCTCGGGTCGAACCTGGGCGCGGTCGAGCTCACGTTCGCGATCCACCGGGTGTTCGACTCGCCGAAGGACATCGTGTTGTGGGACACCGGCCACCAGGCCTACGTCCACAAGATCCTCACCGGCCGGCGGGACGCCTTCGCCCGGCTGCGCCAGGCCGGCGGCCTGTCCGGCTATCCGTCCCGGGCCGAGTCGGAGCACGACTGGGTGGAGAACAGCCACGCCTCCACGATCCTCAGCTACGCGCACGGCGTGGCGGCGTCGCTGCACCTCGCCGGCGACGACGTCGGCCGCCGGGTGGTCGCCATCATCGGCGACGGCTCGATGACGGGCGGCATGGCCTACGAGGCCCTCAACAACCTGGGTCACAGCGGCAGCCGGGTCGTGATCGTGCTCAACGACAACGGGCGGTCGTACGCGCCGACCGTGTCCCGCCTCGTCACCAACCTCACGCGGGTCCGGGCCACCCGGGCCTACGTCCGCCGGCGCCGGTGGGCGGAGGCCGCGCTGCGCCGGGTGCCGCGGCTCGGGCCCTACCTGGAGGCGGGGGTCCAGGGCCTCAAGATCGCCGTGCGCCACACGATGCTCAACCCCAAGCGGTTCTTCGAGGCCCTCGGCGTCCGCTACGTCGGTCCGATCGACGGCCACGACGTGGCCGAGATGGAGCGGGTCCTGCGCCGGGCGGCCGACCTGGACGAGCCCGATCGTCGTCCACGTCCTCACACCAAGGGCAAGGGGCACGCGCTCGCCGAGCACGACGCCGAGAAGTGCCTGCACGACACCCCTGCCTTCGACCGCGCCGACGGCCCGCCCGCGGGCGGTCGGCCCCGGCCGGCTACACCGGGGCCTTCTCGCAGGCCCTGCTGGCGGCCGCCGCCGCCGACCCGAGGGTGGTGGCCCTCACCGCGGCGATGCCCGGTCCGACCGGGCTGCTGCCGGTGCAGGCCCGCTTCCCGACGCGCTTGTTCGACGTCGGCATCGCCGAGCAGCACGCGGTCACCGCCGCCGCGGGCATGGCCATGGGCGGGCTGCGACCCGTCGTGGCCGTCTACTCCACGTTCCTCAGCCGGGCCTTCGACCAGGTGAACCTCGACGTCGGGCTCCACCGCCTGCCCGTGGTGTTCGCCGTCGACCGGGCCGGAATCACCGGCGACGACGGGCCGTCGCACCACGGGGTGCTCGACATCGCCCTGCTGACCAAGGTCCCGGGCATGACGGTGTTCGCACCGTCGTCGGCCCAGGAGGTGCCGGTGATGCTGGCGGACGCGCTCGACCTGGCCGGGCCCTCCTCGCTGCGCTTCCCGAAGGGTGCCGCCCGCCAGGTGCCGCCCGACGCGGTCGGCGCGGGGCTGTCCGCCCGCCGGGTGCGGGTCGGCGCCGACGTCTGCCTGGTCGCCGTGGGCCGGATGCTCGAGGCCGCCGAGGACGCCGCGGCCCGGCTGGACGAGGCGGGCGTCGCGGCGACGGTGTGGGATCCCTGGGTGTCCGGCCGCTCGACCCCGCCATGATCGCGGACGCCGCCCGCCACCCGCTCGTGGTCACCGTGGAGGACGGCGTCCGTGACGGAGGGGCCGGGCTCGGCCATCGCCGACGCCGCCGGCGTGGTCGACGCCCGGCTGCCGGTGGTGGTGCTCGGCACCCCCGAGGCGTACATCCCCCAGGGCAAGCCGGCCGACATCCTCGCCCGGCTCGGCCTCGACGGGCCGGGCGTGGCCGCCGCCGTCCTCCGGGCGCTGCGGGCGCTGGCCGACCACCCGGTCGCCGGCGCCCGCGACCGGGGGCGGCGATGTGAACGCCACCGCCACCCCCGCGAAACGGTGGCCGCCGGCAGTCGCCGTCGCCAAGATCGCCAAGGTCCCGTCCTGGTTCATCTGGCTCACCCCGCTGACGTTCGGCTACGTCGTGGCGGCGGCTGGCGGGCCGGCGCAGCACCGGCTCATGTTCGCCGGCGCGGCCGTGGGCATCTGCCTGGTCGACGCGGCCTGCAACCTGCACAACGAGCTGGTCGACCGGGAGGAGGATGCCGTCAACCAGCCCCGCCTGGACCGACCTGGCGGCGTCGGTCCCGGAGCCGGTGCTGTGGGCCCTGGTGGCATTCGGCTACCTGTACGCGGTCGCCGGCCTGGTGGCGGTCTTCCTCGTGCTCGGGCCGGCGGTCGGCGTGCTGGTGCTCAGCGTGGCCGGCACCGCCCTGGCCTACAACGCCGGGCCGCACCTGAAGCGGCGGCCGGTCCTCGCCGAGGTGGCGATGGGCTGGGCGACCCTGTCGGCCTTCCTGTTCGGCTGGTCGTTCAACCGCCCGCTCGCCGACGTGCACCGCCGGAGGCATGGCGACCGACCTGGCTCGTGGCGATCACCGCCTGCCTGAAGGACCTCCCCGACGCCGCCGGCGACGAGATCGTCGGCGCCTTCCGCCTGGTCAACGTCGGCCGTCCCACGCTGCGCCGTGCGGCGCTCGCCGTCGTGTACCTGAGCCTGTATGTGATGACCAGCGAGGTGTCCGTGGCCGCGGGCCTGTTTCTTGTCTCGCGTGCTCGCGGTGTGGGCGATGCTGCCGGTCGCCCTGTGGCTCGCGGTCCTGGCCGACCGCCGCGGGTCGCTGACGCGGATGATCGCGGCGTACCAGCTCGGCTTCCTCTACCTGCACGCCTTCGCACTCGTGCTGCTCGTGCTGTGCGTGCCCCACACCGAGGCGTACGTCGCCGCGGCCGCCCTGCTGGCCGGCCGGCTCGGCGCTCTGGGGCTCGGGCTCGACCCGCGGCTGGTCGAGCCCGACTTCTCGTGGTCACGGTCGCTGCGGGCCCTCGCCGGTGGCGTCAGCTGACGTCCTCGGCCAGCCGCAGGCCCATGGCGTACAGCGACCGGGGGTAGGGCCCGTGCCGCCTCTGGCACCGGGCCAGGTCCTGGAACCGGTTGAACGCACCGCCCCTGGCGACCCGGTAGAAGCCGAGCTGCTTGTAGAGGTCGTCCTCGACGACCGGCCAGCCCGGGTAGGGGTGGTAGCGGTCGGCGACGTACTCCTCGACGTTGCCCGCCATGTCGAGCACGCCGAACGGCGATGCGCCGTGCGGGAAGATCCCGACCGGTGTGGCCATCAGCAGCCGCAGCTCGAGCGTGTTGGCGTGGCCGGGCCGGAACTCGTCGCCCCACGGGAAGTCGGTGCCGGCCGGTCCGCCCGCGGCGTACTCCCACTCGGCCTCGGTCGGCAGCCGGAAGGGGCGCCCCGTGCGGCGGGCCAGCCAGCACGCGTAGGCGTCGGCGGCCTCGGGCGTGACGGTGTACACCGGCTGGTTGGACTCCCCGGGCGGGCAGCGCCCGTGCCGCCAGCCGGTCGGCAGGTGGTCGGCGCCGCCGTCGCGGAGGAAGGTGAGGAACTGCCCGTTCGTGACGGGGTAGCGACCGATGCGAAAGGCGGCCAGCTCCACCGTGAACCGCGGGCACTCCTTCTCGATCCAGTTCCGCTTGACGCCGTAGGTCCGGTAGCGGCGGTGCAGGTCGTCGACCCGGGCGGGGTCGAGCCCCAGGGTCGCGGTGCCGGCGGGGACGTCGACCATGGCCGGCGCCAGGGCGGGGCAGCGGGGGTCGCCGGCCATCCCGAGCACGAGCGCGGCCGCCAACCGCTGCTCCAGCGGCACGGCGGGATCCTCCGCCTGCGCCGCGAGGTGGGCGACCGGCGCCGAGCGGGCCTCGGCGAGGAGCGGGCCGAGGTCCTCGGCCCGGGGCTGGGACGTAGCCGGGCGGCAGTCCCATGGCGGCCCGATCGCTGATCTCGTTGATCTCGCCGTCGACGACGAGCTCCTCAGCCGGCACGGTCCCACCTCGGGTCGGCGGCGAGCAGCCCGGAGTCGAGGACCCGCTGCTCGGGGCTGTACACCTCGACGAGCCACCCGTCGGGGTCCTCGAAGTACAGCGCGACCCGGACGCCGTCGGGGCCCGTCATCGGCCCGGGCGCCGGGTTGTTGCCCCGGACCATCGGCACGCCGAGGCGGGCGAGCCGCTCGGCGAACGCGTGGACGCCGGCCGCCGTCGTCCGCAACCCGAAGTGGAAGCGGGGATCGACGGCCGGGTCTGGCACCTGCTCGAGGAACAGCTCGAACCCGGCGACGTCGGTGACGACCTTGGTGGGGCCGAGGTGGAACAGGTAGCGGGCGCCGAGCACCCGGGCGTAGAAGTCGAGCGAACGCTGCCAGTCGCGGCAGGCGAGGTTGAGGTGGGCGACGTGGAACGACGCGCCGGCGGCGGGGGCGGTCACGGGCGGTCGGCTCCCGGTCCGGGGGCCCGGCCGGCCAGGAGGGAGTACCGCCCGAGCGACCCGAGCGAGTGGCGGGTGACGGCGAGGCCGGCACCCGCCATCGCCCGGACGATCGCCGGGGTCGGGTGCAGCTCGCCCTTGCTGGTGTTGAGCATCATGTGCAGCGAGAACCCCGCGGCGGCGGCGGGCGTCGTGCGATCGTCGTCCAGGGTCATGGTGAGCACCAGCACCATGCCGCCGGGGGTGAGCACGCCGGCCGCCCGCTCGATGAGCGCCCTGGCCTCGCCGGCATCGAAGTAGTGGAGGCAGTCGTTGAGCATGCACGCGTCGGCCGTCTCGCCGGCGAACGCGCCGGGATCGCGCACGTCCCGGGCCCGGAACCGCAGGCGGTCGCCGGTCCCGTGCTCCCGGAAGGTCCGCTCGGCCAGGGCCCGGGCGGGCTCGAGGTCCCACACCTCCCCGGTGAGGCCGGGGTGGCGGTCGGCCAGGGAGGCGAGGTAGGTGCCGTGCCCGCCGCAGAGGTCGAGCACCCGGCCGGCCGTGGCGAAGTCGGGGACCGCCAGGACGTCGGCCAGGTTGTCCCGGGAGAGCTGCACCATCGCCGCCTGGAACGCCTCGTTGGCGTCGCGGTCGCGGCGCAGCCGCAGCTCCTGCTGGGCGGGGACGGGCTGCTCGGCGGCCAGGACGTCGTCCATCCGCCCCCACAGCTCCCACTGCAACCGCTGGTGGTCGACGATGGCACCGACGTAGGCCTCGCCGGCGCTGGTGAGGTGGCGGTCGGCGACCGGCGCGTTCCGGTAGTGGCCGCCGTCCTTGGTGAGCAGGCCGGCGGCGGCGAGTGCGTCGAGCAGGATGCGGGTCTTCCGCTCGACCCAGCCCCGCGCCGCGGCGACGTCGCCGGCCGTGACGGGCTCGCCCGCCAGGTCGAACAGGCGGGCGGCGACGGCAAGGTGGAGCAGCGCGGCGTCGTGGAACTGGTCGTTGAGCCGGATGATGTCGCCGAGGCCGAGCGGGGCGGAAGGCTCCGGCGCGGCGGGGACCGGCGCACCGGTGGTCGTCGCGGTCATCGCCCGGCGCTCCCCGCCGTCACCCGGCGGGCGCCGCCGGCGGCGGGGCCCGCGGTGGCGGGCACCGGGTAGACGTGGCCGTCGTAGGAGGCCGCGAGGAACTCGCCGGGCCCGTGCCCGGGGGCGAGGCAGGAGATGCCCGCCGCGGTCGGCCGCGCCAGGTTCGACCACCGTCCCGTGTCCACCTCGTAGACCGCGACGACCCCCACGTAGCTGCCGGTGGCGACGAAGCGGCCGTCGGGCGAGGCGCTGACGCACTTGACGGAGTTGCGGTGGGGCGTGTCCACGACGGTCGGATCGTGCTCGTACCCGTGCCAGACCCGCAGCTTGAGGTCGCGGCTGACGCTGGCGAAGACCCCGGGCCGGACGGCGACGCAGCCGTTGGCGATCCTGTCGTGGGCCTCGTCGCGCCGGGCGACGCAGGCGAGGTCGTCGAGACGGTGGAAGGCGGCGGCGCTGGTCGCACAGACCGAGAACAGGATCCCGTCGGAGACGGCGAGCCCCTTCACCGCGTTGTCGTGCAGGGCGACGTCGGTGACGTGCTCGACGTCTCCGCCGGGACCGGCCCGGAAGATCAGCGCCTCGCCGGTGTAGCTGCCGACCGCGACGTGCGGGACGCCGTCGCGGGTGAAGGGCGCCGCACAGTTGAGGGGCGACCGGTTCTGGTGCAGCACCCGGCCGGTGCGGGCGTCGAACAGCCGGCCGCTCTGCCCGCCGGTGAGGACGCGGCCGTCGAGCTCGACCAGGAAGTTGGCCAGCGTGCCGAGGTCGGCGACCTGCCGCCCGTCCTCGCGCACGACCCCGGCGTCGCCGACGGTCACGACCCGGCCCCCGGTGTTGAGCACGGCGTTCAGCCCGATGCTCTGCTCGATGCCGGAGAGGTCCCACGATCCGGTCCGGAAGTCGTAGAGCGCGTAGGTCGAGCCGAACGTGCCGAAGACCAGCCGGTCGTCGCCGAGGAACGCGCTCGACCGGGGCCACACGATGTCGGGCAGCGAGGCGGTGTGCCGGCAGGCGAGCCCGCCGTCCTCCCGGGCCCAGATGGCGAGCGTCCGGTCGTAGCTGAGGCTGAGCAGCAGGCCGCGGCGGGCCTCGTACACGAGGCGCTTGATGCCGGCGTCGTGGGCGGGCACGGCGGTGACGCCGTCGCCGTGGATGAGCGAGATGCGGCCCGCATCGTCGCCGGCGAACACGACCCCGTCCTCGCTGACCGCGATCGTGTCGGTCTCCACCCCGTCGAAGCTGGTGCGGGAGACCTCGGTGGCGGAGCCGACATCCCAGCGCCGGACCGTGCCGTCGTCACTGCTCGACACCAGCTGTCGGCCGCCCGGGAGCCAGCTCACCGAGATCACGTCGGCGTCGTGCCCGGCGAGGTGCGCCTGCTCCCCGCCGTCGAGCCCGAACACCTTGACGGTGT
Organism: uncultured Acidimicrobiales bacterium; assembly: GCA_963759225.1. GTDB lineage: Bacteria > Actinomycetota > Acidimicrobiia > Acidimicrobiales > VFJN01 > ZC4RG19. The sequence continues at coordinate 23,048 of CAVWYL010000019.1, forward strand.
GGTCGCGGGAGCAGGTGGCGACCCGCCCGCCGTCAGGGGCGAAGGCGACCATCTCGATGTCGTCGCGGTGGCCGGCGAAGACCGCCGTCAGCCGCAGGGCGGGGACGTCCCACAGCCGGGCCGTGTAGTCGCTGCTGGCGCTGGCCAGGAACCGGCCGTCGGGGCTGAACGCGCACTGGTTGGCCAGGTGGTCGTGGAAGACGCGGTGGATCGATTTCTTCTCCCGGCCTCGCCAGAGGATCACCTGATTGTCGTAACCCGCCGTCGCAACATATTCGTCTCTGAACGCCGCAATACCACTGATCGGACCGACGTGTTTCATGTGATGATCTCCTGGGTCGGGGCCGCGCGACCGTTGTCCGCAAGCCGTATCGTGTGGCGCGCATGTGAGATCTTCGATTGCAGGTAACGATTGTTGATCTCGTCGGCGAACACGCCCGTCGGGACGACCTCGACGACATCGAGCCCGGCCAGGCGGAGGTCGGTCACCTTCTGGGGGTTGTTGGTGAGGAGCCGGACGCGGGTGACGCCGGTGGCCCGCAACATCTCGGCGGCCGAGACATAGGCCCGCAGGTCGTCCGGGAAGTTCAAGTGCCTGTTGGCCTCGAACGTGTCGAGGCCCTGATCCTGGAGGACGTAGGCCTCCAACTTGGCGTAGAGCCCGATGCCGCGGCCCTCCTGGCGCAGGTAGACGACGTAGCCGCCGTCCAGGTGGAAGCGGTTGACGGCCTCCTGGAGCTGCGGCCCGCAGTCGCAGCGCCGGGAGGCGAACAGATCGCCGGTGATGCACTCGGAGTGGATGCGGACCAGCACCGGGTCCTGGCCGCGGCAGGGCCCGAGGCCGACGAGGAAGTGCTCCTGCCCGGCCGGCAGACCGTCGAAGGTGGTGAAGATCGCCGGCACCGGAGGGTTCCCGACCGGAATGGCGACCTCGGTACGCACCGACAACCGCATCGTCGGCTCCTCCTTGTCCTTGTCGTCGGCGCGGGTGCGCGCACGGTCCAAATGCAGATCCCTCGCAACAACTCCAACCCCTGGACTCAGTGTAGGAGTGTCCCCCATAGTTTCAAGGGAAGCGCGCGCGTCCGAATAGGAAATGAACCTGGCGGCAAAGAACGGATGGTGACCATGAGCGATGACGATGACGACGGCCGCATCGGCCGCCTGTCCGCGGCCTCCGTCCGCCGGGTGATCGAGCCCGACCACGACGTGCTCGGCGAGCTCGGCGACGGCCCGGTCACCGGCCCCGAGCTGCTCTCGGTGGCCGGGCTCGGCCTCGACCTCTCGCCCGAGCAGCTCGCGGTCCTCGCCAGGGAGGAGCTGGCGTCGATCACCGAGGCCAGCATCCGCTTCGAGGCCGGCCTCATGACCGGCTTCACCCGCGAGATCGCCACCGGCCCCGGTGTCACGGACCCCCGCGTGGTGTACGTCCTGCACGAGGTGGGCGAGGAGACGCGGCACTCCCGCCTGTTCATCCGCATGATCGGCCAGCTCGGGCCCCGGGCCCGCAACCCCCTGCACCGCCCGCTGATCCGCCGCCTCCAGAACCTGGTGCTGCCGAGCCTGACCGGGCGGCCCGCCCTGCTGCTCACGCTCGTCCTCGCGGGGGAGGAGGTGACCGACCTGCTGCAGAAACGGACGTACGAGCACCCGGCCAGCGACCCGTACCTGGTCGAGGTGATCCGCTACCACCGCCAGGAAGAGGCCAGGCACCTGGTCTTCAACCGCGCCGTCCTCCGCGAGCGGTGGGCGGTGGCGAGCTGGCACGACCGGCTGGCGGTCCGGTACCTGGCCCCCCTCGTCGTCGGCACGATCTTTTCGACGCTGGTCCACCCCGGCGTGTACGCCGAGGTGGGCCTGCCCCCCTGGCGGACCTGGTGGGCGGCTCAGCGCACGCCCGAGCGGCTGGCACTGCGCCACGAGGCCACCCGGCCCGTCGTCGAGGCGATGACCGCGGCCGGGGTGATCCGTCCGGGGCGGGTCCCCCGGCCCTGGCGTGCCCTGGCCGGCCTCTCCCCGCCGGCCGTCCCGGCCCGGCGGTCCGCCGGCGCGGGAGCGGTGCCGTGATCGCCCGCCGCCCGAGCCGCCGGGTCCAGGTCGGCGATGTCGCCGTCGGCGGCGGGGCCCCGGTCTCTATTGAGTCGATGACCAAGACGGACACCACCGACGTCGAGGCCACGGTGCGGCAGATCGCGGCGCCGGCCACCGCCGGCTGCGAGATCGTACGCGTGGCGGTGCCGACTGATCTGGAGGCGGTCGAAGGCGCTCTCCCGGACATCTGCGGCGGGCGCAGGTGCCGATCGTCGCTGACATCCATTTCGACTATCGGCTCGCCGCGATCATCGGCCGGGTCCACGGAATCCGGCTCAACCCCGGCAACATCCGCACGCGAAAGGTGAAGCCGGTCGCCCAAGAGGCGAAGGAGCGCGGGATCCCGATCCGCATCGGGGTCAACGCGGGCTCGCTCGACCCCGAGCTGAAGAGCGCTAGGCGGGGGAACTGCCGCACGCTGGTGGCGTCGGTCCACGGCGCTCTGGGAAACCTCGACGAGATCGACTACGACCACATCAAGATCTCGATGAAGGCGTCGATGTCGCCCACATGGTCGAGGCCTACCGCCGCTCGCCGGCGGTCGTTACCCGCTCCACCTCGGCGTGACCGAGGCGGGGATGACCCCGCGCGGCCTGTGCGCAGCCGGCATCGGCATCCTGCTGGCCGAGGGCATCGGCGACACCATCCGCTTGTCGCTGGCGGCGGACCCCAATGAAGAAGTGCCGGTCTGCTACGACATCTCCTCGCGCCCTCGGCCTGGGGGCGCCGGTCACGGTCCGACGCTCGTGGCGTGCCCGACCTGTGGACGCATCGAGATCGAGCTGATCTTCTTGGCTCGCGAACCAGGTCGAAGGCGCACTCTCACGAAGCTTGCAAGCTGATTACCGTCGCGGTCATGGGCTGCGTCGTCAACGGCCCGGGCGAAGCAAAGATGGCCGACCTCGGCATCGCCGCGGGCCGTGGGCGCGGCCACCTGTTCGTCCGGGGTGAGGTCGTCCGGGTCGTGCCGGAGGCGGACATGGTCGCCGCCCTGGTCGCCGAGGCCGAGCGCCTCGTCGCGGAGGGGCCGGAGGCCCGGCTGGCGGCTGCCGACCCCGGGGCCCGGGCCGAAGCCGAACGCGACCAGCAGGCGCTGCTCGCGGCCGGTGGCGCCGACCCCAATGCCAGCGAGGCCCGGGTCCGGCTGGTCCGCCGCGCGGGCGGCGCCTGACATGGGCCGTCCCCCGCGACCCGCCCCGGGGCCGGGCGTCGACCGGGTGCTCGTGGCTGCGCCCCGGGGCTTCTGCGCCGGGGTCGAGATGGCGATCAAGTCCCTGGCCTGGATGGTCCGCCTCTTCGAGCCGCCGGTGTACTGCTACCACGAGATCGTCCACAACCGCCTGGTGGTCGACCGGTTCGAGCGCGCCGGCGTCGTGTTCGTCGCCGACGTGGCCGAGGTGCCGCCCGGCGCGCCGCTGATGCTCAGCGCCCATGGCTCGGCCCCCGAGGTGCTCGCCGCCGCCCGCCGGCGGGCGGGCATCGTGGTCGACGCCGTGTGCCCCCTCGTCACGAAGGTCCACCACGAGGTCCGGCGGCGGTCCGGCGACGGCTACACCATCGTCTACGTCGGCCACGCGGGCCACGACGAGGCCGTCGGCACGATGGCGGTCGCGCCCGACGCCATCCATCTGGTGGAGGCGGCCGGCGACGTGGCGGGCGTGCCGCGCCGCGGGAGGGCCCGTCGCCCTCCTCGCCCAGACCACGCTCAGCCAGCACGACCTGGCCGACGTGCTCGCCGCGGCCCGGGAGCGCTTCCCGGACCTGTGGGTGCCCGGCCGCAGCGACCTGTGCTTCGCCACGACAAACCGCCAGGACGCGCTGATCGCGGTGGCGCGCCGGTCCGACGCCGTCGTGGTCATCGGCTCGTCGAACTCGTCCAACACCAGGGCGCTGGAGAAGGTCGCCGCCGCGGCCGGCTGTCCCCGGGTCGACCGCGTCGATCACGCCCACGAGGTGCCCGCGGACCTGGGCGGCGTCGTCGGCGTCACCGCCGGGGCGTCGGCACCCGAGGAGCTCGTCCAGGCGGTCGTCGCCCGGCTCGCTCCCCGCGCGGGCGTCGAGGAGGTCACCGGGGCCGCCGAGGACGAGTACTTCCCGCTGCCCCGCGAGCTGCGCGAGCTCGTGCGCTGGGCCAGCAAGGCGCTCACCTCGGCCGGTGCCGACGCCGGCACGGACCCGGTGGCGACGCTGCTCGCCGAGGACCGGGCCACGGCGGCCAGCGACGTGCTGGCCGCCCTCGGCGACACGTGACTGCTCGCGTACCGGCCTGTCAGGCCGCGAGCGGGAGGTCTTCGAGGTCCACGCGGACCGTGACCGGCTCGGTCCAGAAGATGGCGGCGAGCGGGTCGAGCCGTGCCCATCCACCGAGCTCGCGGGCCAGCCAGCGGGCCCGGGCCTTGCAGTCGTCGCCGTCGAGCACGGTGGCGCGACCGGTCCGCCAGGTCCGTCCGATCTTGACCCGGACCACCGGGTCGGCCTTGAGGTTGCGGACGTAGTCGTTCTTGTGTCCGTGCTCGGCGATGATCCAGAACTGCTCGCCGACGAGGCTCTTGATGACCGGGTTGCAGCGCAGCTTGCCCGTCTTGTTGCCGGTCGTCTCCAGGAGGGCGCCCCACGGCGGCGGAAGCGGGATGCCGGCCCGCAGGCACGTCCTGGATGACCGGGTTCTGCAGGTGCTTCTCGAAGCCGTTGACCAGCTTGCGCTTCCTGTCGACGTTCACTGCACACCCCGCGACCAGAGTGCCTTGGTGGCGAGCTCGGCGCCCGCGGTGAGCGACGCGAGCTTCGCCCAGACGACGTCTTCGGAGCGACATTGACCTGGCCGGCGCTCACGTGCCGAACCCGCAGTCGGTGGAGGCGATCAGAGCGGCTCGTCACCGACGACGTCCGCGAATCTGCAGATCCGGTCGGCGACCACCTGCGGATGCTCGACGAAGTTCGTCGTGACGTCGATCGTCCCGATGATCAGGAGCTTGTCGTCCGGGAGGGGATGCTGCTGGGAACGCTCGCCAGTCGTGCTCGTGCCGCGGGTTCGCGGGGTGGGGAGGCTGATCGCGCCGACGTTCGCTCGGTAGAGCCGGCGGCAGGACATCGGTGAGCTCGACGTCGTCGACGTGGGGACCCTCGTAGTTGCCCCAGCAGACGTGCAGCCGGACCCGGTCGCGCGGGATGTTGACGGACGGCGCGATTGATCGCCTCGACCTGTCGTTCCGCCCGGTGCCGGAACTCTTCGAGGCTCAGGTCGGCGAGGGGCAGGTGGCGACCCATGGCCAGGTCGGGGCAGTCGAGTTGGAGCACGAACCCGGCCTGGTGGATGGCGTCGTACTCGGACTTCATCGCGTCGGCCAGAGCGAACAGGTACTCGTCCTCGGTGGCGAAGTGCCGGTTGGCGAGGTGCAGTGCGATGCACGCCGGGCGAGGCCGCGGTCAGGAACGCCTCGGTCGTGGTCGCGCCCCTGGAGCGCGGCGCCGAGGTTGGCGACGTCCTCCTCGACGGCCGCGGCTCCCCGGTAGGCGATGTCGCCGTTGCAGGCCGGCAGCGTGACGCCGAGGCCACCGCCGATGGTCCGGGCGAAGAACTCGGGGAACTCCGCGAACTCGGGCGAACGGGGCAGGATCTGCTCGCCGCCGAACCCGGTGAGCCGCTCCTTGACGTAGGTCGCGTAGCTGACCTTGCCCATCTCGCCGTCGTTGACCACGGCCAGGCCCGCGCCGACCTGGGCGGCCACCACGTCGGCGACACCGCGCCGGACGTCGCCGCGCAACGCCTCGACGGCCTCCGGCGAGAGCTCGCCCCGGTCGTGCTGTTCGAGGGCCTGCAGGACGGGCTCCGGCTTCGGCAGGCTTCCCGTGTGGGTCGTGAGGATGCGCTCCTCGCTGGTCTTCATCGGTTCCCCCTGGTCACTCCGGCTCGCTCGAGCCGTCCCGGCGGCGCCGGGCGCGGGCTTCCATGGCGGCCGCCAGCCGCTGCCAGCTCTCGCTGCACCGGCGGGCGGTGTCCGCGATCTCGTACGACGCGGCCGACGGGCACCGCCGGCACGAAGGACAGCCATTCGTCGTCGTCCTGGACGACGTGACGGTCGAACCACTCGACGAACGCGGCGCTGACCGCGCTCGTCCCGTAGGCCGCGTCGTCGCCGAGGGGCGTCGCCTTACGGGGGGCCGGCGACTCCGAACGGTCGGCGGCGGACGGGACCACCGGCCGCCCGTCGTCGAGGCGCGTGCGGACGTCGCGCACGGTGCCCTGGGCCGCACCGGTGCGGACGGCGATCTGGCGCGTCGAGGCCGATGGATCGGCCGCCAGCGCGTCGGCGATGCGCCGGCGCTGCGCGGACGGGTCGACGGGGCGGACCCGCCCGTCGCGGCCCACGCGACCGCGCAGCTGTGGAAGATCCTCGGATGCGCGCCCCGCACGGTGCCGACCGTCTTGGGAGACAGGCCGCAGGTCGCGGCCACCCGGCGGTCCGACCAGTCGGGGTGGCCGCGGAGGATGCCCGCGGCCGCGACCTCGCGCTCGCGCACCGTGAGCGGCTTGCCGTGCGTCACGTTGCAGGTCACGGCCAGGACCGCCGCCTCGTCCTCGCTGCCCCGGAAGACGACGGCGCTGATCGTGTCGAGCCCGAGGGACACGCGCGGCCATGACCCGGTGGACGCCGTCGATCACGGCCGACGAGGGGGCGTGGACCACGATCGGCGGCAGGTGCGTGAAGAGGCCGGCCAGGGTGCGGACGTGGTCGGGGTCGATCGTCTGGCGGCGTGGCGACAGGGTGAAGTTGAGGCCCGCGAGATCGACGCTGCGGGGTGCGCCGGTGATGGCCTGCACGGGCGCCAACCGCGGGCCCGGGGGCCGGGCCGGGGCGTCGGCGGCGTCGCTCGCCAGCACCGCGTCGCTCATGGTGACCACGGAGGTGATGGTCCCATCGGCCGCGGAAGGATCCCGCAACGCCGGAGGCCGGAGGCGGCGGCGGCCGCGTCCGCCTCCCGCCGCAGGACCACCCCCCACCCGCGGTCCGACGATCGCCCTCGGGCGTCGAGGACCCAGGCCAGGCCGTGCTGCGCCAGCGCGATCCAGGGGTCGGCCCGCTGTGCGGCGAGCTCGCCCATGGCGTCCCCGAGGTGCCGCTCGGCGTCACCCCACTCGCCCGCCACCGCGGCCAGGCGTCCGAGGTGGAGTCCCACGGTGCCGACGAAGCTGCGGTATCCGAGCGCGCAGGTGAGCGGACCGGCCGGCGAGATGAGGGCGTACAGCTCCGCCGCGAGCACGGGGTCGCCGATCTCGACCCCGGCGAGACCGAGAAGGCCCACTGCGTGGAGCCACCGGTCACCGGGGGGCAGCGGCCGTACGCCGTTGGCCAGCGCGGCTGCCAGTACCCGGGCCCGACCCCGACGGCCGGTGGCCAGCGCCACCAGGACCTCCTCGGCCGCCCACCGGTCGGCATCGGGTGCGTGGCCGGCGGTCAGCTCGTCGGCGCGGCCCGCGCCCGCCAGCCAGCGGGTGACGAAGCGGCCGTGCCCGGCCGGGCGGGCGGGGCCGTCGACGTCCGCGAGCGGGCCGTGCGTGGTCACGGCGGCCTCGGCCCGCTCCGCCAGCAGCTGCCGGGCTCGGCAGCCGGTGTCGGTGTCCCCGTGCCGGCCGGCGGCGAGGGCGACGAGGTCGCCCAGGGCGGCGTCGCGGCCCGGGACGTCGCCGCGGACGGCGGCCACCATCGCCCGGTGATGTGCTGCGCCGAGCCGGTCGGCCGCCTCGCCGGTGGCCGCCGCCAGCACGGCCAGCTCGTCCGCCAGGGCACGCCGCTCGTCCAGCCTGCCGAGGTCGTCGATCCGGTCGAGCGCGTCACGGATCACGGCCGCGGCCGTCCCGGCGCGCGCTCCCGGCGCTGCCGGGGACCGCAGCTCCGCCAGCCTGGCGGTCAGCCGCGCCCAGCCGAGCCCGCCGGGCGGCTCTCCGGCCAGCACCTCGCCGATGGCAGCGGCGGCGGCGTCGCGCCGGGCGGGATCGCGGCGGGCCAGGTCGGACAGCGCGAGTGCCCCCCGGACGGCGACCGCCCGGCGCCCCGCGCCGATCGCCCGGACGATCCCGCCGAGCAGCGTGCTCTCGGCGGCGGCGTCGTCCGCCTGCGCCAGCGCGAGCCCGAGCTCGGTCACCGCCTCGGCCGCAACGGCGTCGTCGGACCCGGCGTCCACGGCGACACGGGCCCAGCGCCGCGCCTCGTCCGGCGCGCCCTGCGCGGATGCCTCGCGGGCGGCGGCGAGCGCGGCCCCGGCCGCCCGGGCGTCCCCTCCCGGCCCCGCGGCCGCCGCCCGGTGGCGGGCGAGCTCGGCGCGCCGCCCGCTCGGCCCTCCGGCCTCGATGGCGTCGGCGGCGCGCCCGTGCAGCAGCCGCCGGCGGCGCCCACCGAGCCGGTCCCCGACGGCGCGCCGGACGAGATCGGCCGTGAAGCGGTACCGGTCGCCGCCCTCCTCCCGGAGCACACCGGCGCACGTGGCGATGTCGAGGGCGGCAGACGCGGCCTCCTCCGCCAGCCCGGCCGCGGCGCCGGCGAGGGCGACGTCGACGTCGACCCCGGTGCCGACCATGTCGATGTCGACCCCGGTGCCGACCATGTCGATGTCGACCCCGGTGCCGACCATGTCGATGTCGACCCCGGTGCCGACCATGTCGATGTCGACCCCGGTGCCGACTATGGCCGCAGCATCGACCAGCGCCCGGGCGTCGGCCGGCAACGGCACGAGCCAGGCCTCCACCAGCGCACCGACCCGCGGCGGCACCACGCCCGGGACGCAGCCATCCGCCGCCGCCGCCAGCAGCTCCCGGACCATGAAGGGGTTGCCACCCGCCTCCGCGAGGAGGCCCGCCAGCGAGACTCGGGCGGCGCCCGGCGCCACGGACGCTCGGGCGAGGGCGGCGCAGGCGGCGGCGTCGAGCCCGCCGAGCGTCACCGCGACGGCACCCGGGCCCCGGCGGAGGTCCCGGAGCGCCCGGGTGACCGGGCCCGACTGCCCCGCGTCGGGGGTCGCGACCGCCACCACCAGCACGCGCGCGCCCGCCGAGCCTCGGACCAGCTCGCCGATCAGGTCGACCGTCCCGCCGCCGGCCTTGTCGAGATCATCGACGACCACCGCGACCGGCCGGTCCCCGGCCAGGTGCCGGACCAGCCGCACCACCCCGTCGGCGACCTCGCGGGACCCGCCGGTCCAGACGATGCCGCCTGCCTCCGGCAAGGCGTCGAGCATGTCGACGAAGGGCTGGTACGGCCGGGTCGACCCGGCCGCGCAACGGGCATGGAGAACGAGGCCGCCGTCTTCGCTCGCCCGGCGCATGACCTCGGCGGCGAACCGCGTCTTGCCGATGCCCGGCACGCCGGTGACGATCACGACCCCGCCCGTCCCGGCCACCACCCGCCGCCACGCCTGGATCGCCGCCGCCATGTCGGCGTCGCGGCCGACGAACGGCACGGCGGGGCCGCCGGAGCGGGCGGGGGGCACGGCCGGAGACCCCAGCAGCCCCAGGTAGGCCCGCTCGGTGGCGCCGTCGGGGTCGACGCCGAGCTCCTCCGCCAGCATCAGGCGGAGGCGCTGGTACGACCGCAGCGCCTCGCCCCTGTTGCCCGCCGCGGCGTGGGCCGCCATCAGGCACCGGTGGGCGCTCTCGCGCAGCGGCGCCAACCGCACCGCCTCGCACGCCGCGCCGACCGCGCCGAACCCATCGCCGAGCACGCTCGCGGCCTCGGCGGCGACCTCCAAGCCGACCACGACGGTCTCGGCGATCCGGGCCCGCTGGGCCTCGATCCAGTCGCCCTCGTGGCCGGGCAGGAACGGGTCGCACAGGCGCTCGGTGGCCCGCTGCGCCAGGCGCCGGGCGCGGGCGTGGTCGCCGCCGGCCAGTGCCGCCCGGGCAGCGGCGACACCGGCGACGGCCTCCTCGACATCGACGACGGTCCCGGCCGGCAGGGTCAGCATGTAGGTCCCGTCCCTGGCGACGACGCACCGGTCGGCCGGGGTGTCGAACGCCCGGGCCGCGGCGGCCCGCACCTGGCTCATGATGCTCCGCAGCGCCGACGTCCATGTCGAGGGCGGCCCGCCGGGCCAGATCGCGTCGGCCAGCGTGTCCACGGGGACGCCGCGGCCCCGGGCCAGCACGAGGATCGCGAACGCCACCCGGGCCTGGGGGGTGGCGAGCGCCTCCGCCGGCCCGGGGCGGGCCCCGCGCGTGGTGACGGTGCCGAGGAGCGCGACCGCAGGAGCCATCGGCCGTCACACCGCCCCTGCTCAGGCCACCAGGACCCTGCGGACCACGTCATGGGTGAACCGGAAGGTCTCATGGCGCGCCCGCGACCCGGCCCGCCGGGTGCCGGGCGCGAGGATGCCGGACCGGAGCGCCGGGTCGAGGGCGTTGCGGGCGACGACCGGCGGCACCCGGACGGCTCCGGCCACGTGGTCCAGGTCGACCTCGCCCGCCTGACGGGTGGCTGCGGCCGCGGCCAGGGCCTCGCGGGTCGCCGCGGGGAGCTGGGCGACGCGCCAGCGGACCACGTCGACCAGCGCGTCCGGCAGGCGCCGGCGGGCCGCGGCCAGCGCCACGCCGGGCGGTGTCCCGGCCCGGACGCCGCGCAGGGCGTGCAACACGAACAGGGGGTTGCCGGCCGTGGCCGCGGCCAGCCACACCACCCCCTCGTCGCCGGGCTCGACGGGGTGGCCGAGCAGACGCGCCGCCAGGACGGCCACGTCGGCGACCGTCAGGCCGGTCAGATCGATCGCCTCCGCCGGCCCCGCGTCGACCGGTGGGCGCCCCGGCCCCTCGGCCTCGTCGGGGTGCATCGTGCCCACGACCATCGACGGTGCCGACCCGAGGGCGTGGTGGAGGTGGTCGAGCACGACGGCCGCCGCCGGCTCTGCCGCCGGCAGGTCGTCGAGCACCAGCAGGACCGGCCGGCGGTCCGCCAGACGGTCGAGCCACGCGCCGAAGGCGTCACAGACCACGGCGGCGTCCACCCCCTCGTGGGCGCCGGCATCCAGGCGCGCGTCGAGCCGCAGGTGTGTCCGCACCAGATCGCCGGTGCCGCGGGCCGTCCCGCCTCCCGACGCCACCACCACCTCTCGGAACATCCGGCCCGGCGACCGGTGGGGCCGGTCCCAGCGGCCGTAGAGCACGAGAGCGCCCGCCGCGGCCGCGGCGAGCGCCAGCTCCGCGGCCACGGCGGTCTTGCCGATGCCCCGCTCCCCGCGGAGCAGCACCGTGCGGGCCTCGCCCCGCAGGGCCTCCCGCCATGCCGCCGCCAGCCGGCCGCTGACCTCGGACCGGCCGACGAGCGGGCGGGGCACGGCCCGGCGCGCCCAGTCGAGCGACGACAGGGCCGCCGGCCCGGTCGTCGGGCCCTCCACGCGCAGCTCGTAGAGCCGGTCGGCCGTGCCGGCACCGAGCCCGTCGCCGGACGGCTGCGGCAGCAGTTCGGCTCCGGCCGGTATCGCAGCGCCCGCCACGCCGGCGACCTCCGCGCAGACCACGACCGGCGCCTGACCCGTCGCGCCGAGCATGCGCATCGCCCGGTCGGCGAGGCAGGCAGCGCCGGCGGGGCCGTCCGGTGCGCCCGCGGCCGAGCCCACCACCATCCGCGCCGCTCCCGGCCGGGCGAGCCCGCCGAGGGCCCGGGCCACGTCCACCGCCGCGAGCATCGCGGCGATGGCGGTCGGGAACCGGGCCAGAATGCCGGCCTCGCCGCGGTGGCCCGCCGGCACGGGGCACGCGTCCCCGCCGGCCGCGGCGACGAGCCGGCGCAGCATCGTCCGCCGGCACGACCCGGCCGGGTCGGCCACCACGAACACGAACGTCAGCGCGTCGTCCACCGCGTCACTGTGACAACGGGCACTGACGCGCGGGGTACGGGGGCCGGTCCGACCCGCGTACGCGCGTCCTACGCCGGCGACACGAGCGGGTCCGTCCCGCCGGCCACGGCGCGCGTCGAGGCCTCGGCCAGCGCCACCGCGTCGTCGAGTCCGAGCTCCCCGCCCCGCCGCAGCTCGGACCCGGCGCGGTCGGCACCGATCTCCGCCTGGGCCTTGTCGAGCCAGCGCTGGCGCTCCGCCTCCCACGGCACGATCGGCCAGCGCTCCCAGTACCGCCGGCGCTCGCCGGTGAAGCCGAACACGGCGACGGCGTCGGCGGACCGGCCGGCGATCACCGCGAGGATGGCGAGGCCCTCGAGCGCCATCGCGACCGCGGCATCGTGGTACGCCCCCGGGAAGCTGCGGACGCTGCGGACCAGCGCGGACCGGGCCTCGTCGAGCCGGCCGAGCGACAGCTCGGTCCGGCCGAGCGTCGCGAGCGCGATGTGTTCGAGCTGGCGATCGTTGAGGCTGCGGGCATGGTCGAGCGCCTCGGTGGCCAGGCGATGGGCCTCGTCGTCGTGACCGACCCGCAACTCGCCGACGGTCAGGTAGACCAGCGGGGCGACCTGGCCGCGGCTGTCGCCGATCGCCCGGAACGTGGCGAGCGCCTCCTCGAACCGGGCCCGGGCCTCGTCGACCAGGCCGGCCACGTGGGAGGCCAGCGCCCACCTCATGAGGACCCAGGCGCCGCACCACGGGTCGTCGAGCCTGCTCAGCAGCCCGTGCGCTTCCTCGAACAGGCGGATGGCCCGCGACACGTCGGCCTCGTACACGGCGGCCGTGCCGCGCAGGTTGAGCGAGATCGCCAGCTCGTGCTCGTCGCCCAGGTGCCGGGCGAGCTCGACACAGGAGTCGCCCAGGGGGAGCAGGCCCCCGACGTCGCCCCGCATCGCGGCCACCGTCCCGGCCGCCGTCAGGGCCTTGAGCCGGACCTCGGGCAGCAGGTCGGCCGGCCGGCGCAGCCCCTCCGCGAACCAGCCGGCGGCCTCGTCCAGCATGGCCAGCTGTCCGAAATACCACCGCAGTCCGCCGGCCAGGCGCATGGCTGTCTCCGGGTCGCCGTGGGCGAGCGCCCACTCGACGGCGGCCCGGAGGTTCGGCAGCTCCGCCCGCACGCGGCGCAGCCACACGTCGGCCTCCGGGCTGTGGATGCGGTGCTCCGCGTCGACGGCCAGCGCCGCGTAGGTGGCCGCGTGGCGGGCGCGGGCCGCGGCGGCCTCGCCGGGCTGCTGCTCCAGCCGGGTGAGGGCCGCGTCCCTGACCGGGTCGAGGAGCCGCAGGCGGTCGTGTACCGTCCCGCCGGGCTCGCCGCGGCGGCGGACGAGCGACCGCGCGACGAGCCTGTCGAGGCCCCGGTGCACGACGCCGGCGTCGACCGCCGTGCCGGCCACGCCGTCGACCTCGCCCGGGCCGAACTCGCCGACGAAGACCGCCAGCGCCGTGAACAGCCGGCGATCGGGTGTGTCCAGCAGCTGCTGGCTCCAGCCCAGGGTCGCCTGCAGGGTCCGCTGGCGGGACAGGCCGCGCCGTCGCCCCTGGGCGAGGAGCCGGAACAGATCCTCGAGCCGCTCGGAGATCTCCGCGACGGTCAGTTGGTCGACCCGGGCGGCCGCGACCTCGATGGCGAGGGGGATGCCGTGGAGCAGCTCGCAGATCCGGGCGATCTCGTCGAGGGCACCCCACGACGGCTGGAAGTCCGGCACGCGCTCGCGGGCCCTCTCGACGAAGAGCTGGACCGCCTCGGAGTTGAGGAACGGGGCCTCGTCGTCGCTGTCCGACACGGGCAGGCTGAGCGCCGGCACCCGGCACGGCAGCTCGGCGGCGATCCGCAGCTCGTCGCGGCTGGTCGCCAGGAAGCGGACCGTGTCGCACCGGGCGAGCACGGCCTCGACCGTGTCGGCCACCGGCCGGATCAGGTGCTCGCAGCCGTCGAGCACGAACAGCAGGCCCCGTCCGTCGAGCCGGTCGCAGAGGTGGTCGAGCTGGGACGGCGCGTTGGCCTCGGCGCCGAGCGGAGCGGCGATGGCCCGGGCCACGAGCGCCGGATCGGACACCGACGCGAGGTCGACGAACCAGACGCCGTCGGGGAACCGGTCGAGCACATCCTCGGCCACGGCCAGCGCCAGCCGGGTCTTGCCACAGCCACCACTGCCGGACACCGTGACCAGGCGCCGCCCCGCCAGGGCCGAGGCCACCATCGCGCGCTCCGCCCCCCGCCCGACGAAGCTGCTGTGCTGGGCCGGCAGGTTGTGGTCCACCTCGGTGCGGTGCGGCGCCTCGGCCCGCAGGCGCCCGGCGCCCGGCCGGGGCTCGCGCCAGTCGAGCGACGGATCCTGGTCGAGGATCGCCCGCTCGAGCCGGACGAGCTGCACGCACGGGTTGATGCCCAGCTCGGCGGCCAGGTGGCGGCGGATCCGCTCGAAGGACCGCAGCGCGTCGCCCTGGCGGCCGGAGCGGTACAGGGCCAGCATGAGCTGGCACCACAGCGACTCCCGCAGCGGGTGGCGGACGACCAGGTCCTGCAGGTCGGCCGTGAGCTCGCGGTGGCGGCCGAGGGCGAGCCCCGCCTCGATGCGGCACTCCGCGGTGATCAGGCGCTGCTCCTCCAGCTGGCTCGCCCGAGCCTGCGCGAAGCCCAGGTGGGCGAAGTCGTCCAGCGCCGGCCCGCGCCAGCAGCCGAGCGCCTGGTCGGCGGCGTCGAGGGCGGCGCGCCAGTCTTCGATCGCCAGCGCGTCCCGAGCCTCACGGCTGTGCGCCTCGAACTCCAGCGCATCGACCTCGTCGTCGTCGGCCCGGAGCCGGTAGCCGGCGCCGTCCCGGACGATCCGCCCACCGGCCACGTGCTCGCCGTCGAGGCGGGCGCGCAGGCGGGAGACCTGGGTGTGCAGGGCGTTGGTGGCATCGGCCCCCGGCTCGTCGCCCCAGAGCACCTCGGCGAGCCGCTCGGTGGAGACGACGTCGTTGGGATGCACGAGCAGCGCGGCGAGCAGCGCCCGCTGCTTCTGACCATCGATCCGCCGTGGCGCGTTGCCGTCAGCGACCTCCAGCCGGCCGAGGATCCCGAACCTCACCGTCAGTACCTCCCCAGGGACGCTACGGGGGAGCCTAGGTCTGGCCTCGTCGCGGTTGTGGTCAGCCCGACGACTACCGTGGCCTTCGCCTGTCTAGCTGGGACAACGACCGTCATCGGCAGGAGGTTTCGGGTCTATAGAGACCCGCTATAGACTGAACCCATAGCTGCTGGAACGGTGTCCTTCGGACTGCTGGGGCTCCTGGAGGCGAGTCCGCGCCACGGGTACGAGCTCAAGCGCGAGTTCGACGAGAGCTTCGCCCTGTGGCGCCCCCTCGACTTCGGGCAGGTCTACGCCACCCTGTCGCGGCTCGAACGCAACGGCCGGGTACAGCGGGTGGGGGAGGAGGCGGGCGCCGGCCCGTCGCGCAAGTACTACGCCATCACCTCCCGGGGACGGACCGCCCTCGAGAAGTGGATCCTCATGCCGCAGGCGGCGCACCCGTTCCTGCAGAGCGAGCTCTTCGTCCGCATCCTCCTCGCGGTCCGGTCCGGCCGCGACGCCCAGCAGATCCTGGACACCCAGCGGGCCCGCCACCTCGACGAGATGCGGTCGCTGACCGACGCGAAGGAGGGGGCGACGCTCGGCGAGACGCTGCCGCTCGACTACGCGCTGTTCCACCTCGAGGCCGATCTGCGGTGGATCGACCACATCAGCCGGCGCCTCGAGCGGTTCGGGCACGACGTCCGGCCCTGACGCGCGCGCAAGGTTGCCGGTCCCGGCGGGGCCGTTCAGTCTGGTCCGGGTTGGACCCGGAAGGAGGCACGCTCGTGCGATGGCCGCCGATGCCTCGGCGACGATGGTGGTGGACGGGCGCGACCTCGCTCGCGGTGGCGGCGGCGCTGGCGGCCTGGCGGCACGACCGCCCCAGGACCGGCACGCCGCTGATCGCCACCGGTCGGGCGGGTCGCAACCTCGAGCTCGCGCGGCTCGGATCGCGGATGGGTCGGGACGCGGCGGCGAACCGGGCACGATGGGTCTGGGCGCCCGCGGCGCGCCGGGCCGACCTCGACGCGGAGCTGCCGGCCCAGGCGGCCCGCCAGGTCGCCGCGTCGCTCGGAGAGCTGAAGGGCGTGCTCATGAAGGCGGGTCAGCTGATGAGCTTCGTCGACGACGGCGTTCCCGAGGCGGTGCGCGCCGCGCTCGCCCAGCTCCAGCACGACGCGCCGGCGATGGCACCGGCGCTGGCCGCCGCCGTGGTCACGGCCGAGCTGGGCGCGCCGCCGGAGCGCGTCTTCGCCGAGTGGTGCCCGCGACCGTTCGCCGCGGCGTCCATCGGCCAGGTCCACCGGGCCCGGACCCACGACGGGCGGGTCGTGGCGGTGAAGGTGCAGTACCCCGGCGTCGACGCCGCGCTCCGCGCCGACCTGGACAGCGTCGAGCTGCCCCGGTTGCTGGCGCCGCTGATGTTCCCCCAGTTCGACGTCGACTCGCTGGTGGCCGAGCTCCGCGACCGGCTGGCCGAGGAGCTCGACTACGAGTACGAGGCGGCCAACCAGCGTGCCTTCGCGGCGGCATACGCCGGGCATCCGTTCATCGACGTCCCCGGCGTGGTCGACGAGCTGTCGTCCGCCCGGGTGCTGACCACCGAGCTGGCCTCCGGCGCCCGCTTCGCCGACCTGGAGCGGTGGAGCCAGGACGAACGCGACCTGGCCGCCGAGGCCATCTTCCGGTTCGTCTTCCGCAGCCTCTACCGCCTCCGGATGTTCAACGGCGACCCCCACCCGGGGAACTACCTGTTCCGGAGCGGCGGGCGGGTCACGTTCCTCGACTTCGGCCTCGTCCGGTACTTCCAGCCGTCCGACATCGACCGGCTGTTCGGGCCGATCCGTGCCCGGCTCGACGGCGCCTCGCCGCGGGACCGCCGGCGCGCCGACGAGGAGGCGGGCTGGCTCGTGCCCGAGGCGCCGCTCGCCGACGAGCAGGCGTGCGCGTACACCGACCTGTTCTGGGCGCCCTTCGTCCGGGACGACCATGTGCGGTTCAGCCCCGAGGCCTCCTCGGCGTTCGTCCGCGAGATCCTGTTCGACCGGGGCCGCCACGGCGACGCGTTTCGGTGGAGCCTGGTGCCGCCGCGGTTCCTCATGCTGCAGCGCATCAATCTCGGCCTCGTCGCCATCCTCGGGCGGCTGCGGGCGGGCGCCAACTGGCGCCGGATCGCCGAGGAGACGTGGCCGGGAATCGACGGGCCGCCCGCGAGCCCGCTCGGCGAGGCCGAGGCCGCCTGGCTCACTCGCTCCGCAGTACCCCGATGATCGACGTCCGCATCGCCACCCGCCGGGGGTAGATGACGGCGCACAGCGTCGCGACCAGCGCCGCCCCCAGGCACCAGCCCAGCGTGGCGACCGGCACGAACGGGTCGAGCGTCGTGGCGAAGTTGGCCGATGCGACCTCGGCCATCAGCCACCCCAAACCCACGCCCGCGACCGCCGCGAGCGCGAACCCGACCAGCGCCGACACGGCGGCCTCGAGCAGCAGCGTCCGCCCGAGCTGGCGGCGGCTGGTGCCGAGCGCCCGCCACAGCGCGTGCTCCCAGCGCCGCTGCACGACCGTGGTGAAGAACGTGATCGCCATGCTCAGCGCCGCCACGATCAGCGCCGCCGACTGGATGGCCTGGGTGATGCTGAACTGGCGCTGGACGTTGGCGCGGATCCCCTCGATGTAGGCATCGCGGGACTGCACGTCGACCGGCAGGTCCTCGTCGTCCACGAGCGATCGGATGCCGGCCAGCGCCCGCGTGCCCTGTCCGGGCTCGGGGACGACCTGGTAGCGCTGGACGCCGTCGTCGCCCCACAGGTCGGCGTAGACGGAGTGGTCGAGCGTGAACGCAGGGACCGCCGCGATGTCGTCGAACGTCGCGGCGACGGTGAAGCGGCGGACGCCCGACGGCGTGGGCAGGCTCACGGTGCCGCCGACGTCGAGCCCCAGCGTGTCGGCGGCGTGGTTGGAGACCGCGATGTCGCCGGCCAGCAGGCCGTCGACGAACGCGTCGGGGTCGCGCGCCTGCAGCCGGTCGTCGAGCTGGTCGAGCACCCCCGCGGCGTCCGCCTCCGAGATCGGGTTGGCGTACAGCACCGCGGGTGTCCCGTCGACGTCGACGAAGGCGACCTGGCTGGGAAGCGCGGCGGCGACACCCGGCACGTCGGCCAGGCGCTCGCCCACGTCGGGAGCGAGCGGCTGCAGGGCCGTGTACGAGACCGTCGACCGGGCGTCGACCTGGATCGGCGCCGAGGCGTAGTAGCGGGCGAGCTCGTCCGAGCGTTCGAGGATCGCGCCGACGGCCCCGGCCAACCCGATCACGAGGGTCAGCGCCACGACGAGGACGCCGACGGTCAGGTTGGTGCGGCGGCGGTTGGTGCCGAGCGACTCGGCGGCGAGCCGGCCGACGGTTCCGGCCCGCCGCCGCAGCACGGGCTGCACCAGCCGGAGCGTGACCGCCACGGTGGCGGGCACCAGCAGCACGACGCCGGCCAGCGCCGCCACCGTGGCCGCGGCGGCGACGGCGATCGACGGGCCGCTGTCATCGGGGACGAGCGCGAGCGCGGCGGCGAGCGCCACCAGGCCGAACCCCGCGATCGTGCGCCGGCGGCCGGCGCCGGGCACCGGCGACTGCGCCCACTCGTAGGGCGCCACCACCCGCACCGACTCGATCGGGGCCACCCGCAGCGTCTGGCGCGCCGGCACGGCAGTACCGGCGACGCTGACCACGACCCCCGCCAGGATGGCCACCGCGTAGGCGAACGGGGTGACCACCGGCGACCCGACCGCCACCCCGCCGAGCGCGATCTCATAGCTGCCCGCCGCGCCCGCCACCAGCACCCGGGCCAGCAGCCATCCGATGCCCACGCCGATGACCGTGGCCACGAGCCCGAGCACCACGGCCTCGGCGATGAGGGCCCGGAACAGCTCCCGGGGCGTGGCCCCCAGCGTCCGCGCCAGCGCCAGCTCCCGCCGGCGCTCCGCCACCGCCATGCCCATCGTGTTCAGCACCACGAACGCGCCCACGAGCAGCGCGACCATGCCGACCAGGTTCGTGATGCCGGTGAAGGGGCCGACGTTGGCGGTGCCGGACATCTCCTCGATCGACCCGTCGACGATGACGCGGCCGCCGAAACCCTCCTCGATGCGGTCGCGGAGGGCGGCGGCGTCGTCGCCCCGGACCAGCACGATGTCGACGGTGCCCTCCCGCCCGAAGAGGGCGTGCGCCGCCGCCAGGTCCATCACCCCGATGTCACCGGCGTTGACGTTCTCGACGTCACCGCCGCTCACGAGGCCCGTCACCGTGACCGACTCGTGGCCGGCGGGCGTCGCGACCCGGAGCGAGTCGCCCCGGCCGACGTCGAGGCGCTCGGCCAGGGACGAGGACAGCACGAGCCCCGCGCCATCCGGGCCCAGGTCGCCGTCGAGCCGCGGCGCGTCGCCGCCCCGGCCGAGCAGGTCGCCGGTCGCGCCGACCACCAGGGCCAGCGTCCCGTCCCCGTCGTCGTCCGGCGCCGCCAGGCGGGTGCGGCTGAGCAGCAGCGGCGCCGCCGCCTCGGCACCGGGGGTGTCGCGCAACTCGTCGACCACCCCCTCGTCGAGCCCGGCGGAGGTGGGCGCCGCGACGACGACCTCGTCGACCGCGGCGAGGCTGTCGGTGACGCCGCCGACCGCCGCGGTGAGCGTGGCGTTCATCACCTGGATCGAGAACACCAGGGCCACGCCGGTGGCGACGCCGCCGACCGTGAGCAGGGTCCGCGTCCGGTGGAGGAGGGCGTGCCGGAGGCCCAGCCCACGAGCCAGCGCGGCTACCGCGGCCATCGTGCTACCCCCGCCGGGCGACGTCGCTCGGCACCTCGACGACCACCCCGTCGCGGAGGCAGATCACACGATCGGCGAACGACGCCGCGAGCGGGTCGTGGGTGACGAGCACGACGGTCTGGCCGGCACTGGCGACGTGGCGCAGCAGCCGGAGGATGTCCTCGGCGGCCAGCGAGTCGAGCGAGCCGGTGGGCTCGTCGGCGAAGACCGCCGCCGGTTCGTTGACGAGCGACCGGGCCAGGGCCACCCGCTGCTGCTCGCCCCCGGACAGCGCCGAGGGCCGGTGGTCGGCCCGATGCGACAGCCCCACGCGGTCGAGCGCGTCGGCGGCCCGGCGATCGGCGTCGGCCACGCCGTCGAGCGTGAGGGGGAACGCCACGTTCTCGCGGGCCGTGAGCGTCGGCAGCAGGTTGAAGAACTGGAGCACGAGGCCGAGGCGGCGCCGGCGGAGCAGCGACAGCTCCTCTTCGGACATGCCGGACAGCTCGGTGCCCTGGATGCGGACCTCGCCGGCGTCAGGACGGTCGAGCCCCGCCAGCAGGTGCAACAGGGTCGACTTGCCGGAGCCGGACTGGCCGGTGATGGCGAGGAACTCTCCGGCCGCGACCGTGACGTCCACGCCCCGGAGCGCGGGCACCTTCGTCGGCCCCTGCACGTAGGTGCGCGTGAGTCCCCGCCCTTCGACGGCCGGCGCGGCGGTCATCGGACGACGCCCACGATCGACCCCGTCACCGACCCGGTCGGCTCGCGTCCGTCGTGCTTTCTCCCCATAGGGTCACACTAGAGACCACGTCTGTAGATCGCAAGTGCAATTCACTGAATCTCACGATAAACCACTCCCGCTACGGTCACTCCCGGCCCCGGCGCGGGCACGCTCGGGTCGGGAATCGACCGCCTGGGGGCCCTTGCGGCCGACACCGGCGACGTAGGACCCGAAGAACGAGACGTCGTGCCGGTCGCCGACGGCCATGCCCGCCTCCTCGACGCCGGCGACGAACTCGTCGGGATCGAAGAGGCCGTCGGCGGGATGGTCGAACATCGACCGCATCGGCCAGGCCGACAGCAGCCGGCGGGTCGGCTCGATGAAGTAGAACCGGCCCCCCGGCACCAGCACCCGCGCCACCTCCGCCACCGTCCGGGTCCAGGTCGTGTGGTGGACGACCTGGAAGGCGAACACGGCGTCGAACGAGGCGTCGGGCTCGTCGATCGCGCGCATGTTCCCGACCCGGACGGTCGCCCGGTCGCCGTAGCGCCGGACCCGGGGGCCGGCCAGGGCGATCTGATCCGGGTCGAGGTCGATGGCGACGACGTCGTCGGCGCCGAACCGCTCGAGGATGAGCTTCACGCCGTAGCCCCGGCCGCACCCCAGCTCGAGCGCCCGGCCGCCCCGGGCCCGTCCCGCCAGCCGATCGAGCTTCGGCGCCTCGAAGAGGCGCTGGGCGCCGTCCACCAACGCGTTGTTCGCCAGCAGCACCTTCTCGGCCCGGTTGAGCTTCACCATGGTGTACTCCTTCGTCGTCTGCTCAGGTGCCCGCCCCTGCGGCTCACGGCACAACCCGCGAGCACACCGGCGCCGGTTGGGTCGCCCGGAAGCACACGACCGCCCCCAACTGCTCGATCACCGTGTCCCGCAGGCCGGCCTCGTGCAGCCAGCCGGTCACGTCGGCGACGGTGCCGACCGGGCCGAACCCGTCGATCCGCTGCCAGTAGCGGATGAGGCCGTCGGACCCGCGGCCCCGCTCCGGTGACGAGCGTCGTCCCGACCACCTGGGCCCCGGGTCGCAGGCAGCGGGCCAGCTTGGCCACGGCGAGCGCCGGCTCGTCCAGGGCGTTCAGCCCGTTCAGCGACAGGCAGAGGTCGAACGTGGCGTCGCCGAAGGGCAGCCGCGCCATGTCGGCCTCGATCAGCTCGACCTGGTCGAGGCCCCGGCGCCCGGCACCCGCGCGGGCCCGGCCGAGCTGGGCCGGCGAACGTCGACCGCGACGTAGCGGACCGGCTGGCCGGCCAGCAGCCCCCGGAACGCCAACCCGCCGCGCAGGGCACGTCGAGCACCGACGCCCCGGCCCGCACGGTGCTCACCGCGCCTGCGGGCCCGTAGACGTGCCGGCCGGCGACCCCCCACATCGCCCGGGCCACCGGGCGACCCATCCACTCGTGCTCGACGCAGGCGCCGTAGAGCCACGCCCGCGTCCGGTCGTAGCCGGCGCTCCGCCACGCTGCCCGGACGCGACCGGGTTGCTGCGCCCGACCGGCCCAGCCGCCGGTCCCCGCCAGGTGGGTGCGGACCCGCTCGGCCGCCGCCTCCCCCGACAGCGCCGCGCCCTCGATCAGCGGCCCGTAGAGGTAGTCGCCGGCCAGCTGCACCGGTCCGGGCGCCTGGGCATCCCGGAACTCGGCCAGCGCCCGCACCGCACCCGGGGGGTGCAGCGGCACCTTCGCCTTCCAGCGGACGATGTGGCGTCCCGTCACCTGGCCGCGAGCGCCGGCCGCAGCTCCTCCAGCTCCGCCTGGAGCCGGTCGGCGAGGGCCTCGTCGTCGGGCTCCTCCGCCGCGGCCCACGGATAGGCGCCCGCGAGGATCACGCCGCCGTCGGGCGCCGCGGCGTTCGACCCGTAGTACGCATGCTCCAGCACCCCGTCGCGCTCGCCGAGCGGGACGACGTCCATGAACACCGGCTCGCCCGTCTCGGACCGGGGGGCGTAGGCCTCCCGGGTCCGCAGGTAGACGAGCAGGAACGGCGAGTAGCGCTGCGCACCGAGGAACCGGCGCGTGGCGTCCCCGGCCCCCGGCCACACCCGGAGCGCCGCCTCCGGCGGCACGGCCAGGACGGCGGCCCGGGCCCGGTGGACCTCCGGCGCCCCGTCCGAGGAGATCGACTCGACCACGACGCCGGGACCCTCGGCGCGCACGGACCGCACGCGCACCCCGAGGCGGACACCGAGCCGGCGGCCGAGCACCTCGGGCAGGCGGCCCAGCCCGCCCCGCAGGCTGCGCGGCGTCCCGAACCTGAAGCGGGCGCCGAGCGCCAGCATGGGCAGGCCGACCTCGTCGACCTCGTAGCCGCAGAACGCCTGGTAGATCGGGAGGACCTGGTAGGTGAGCACGTCGCGGTCGATCAGCTCGGCCGGGCGCCGGGCGTCGAGTGGGGCGGCGCTGGCGAGGTCGTAGAAGCGCAGGTGGCGGGCGACGGGCGCGATGGCCGCCGCCGCGCGGAGGATCGAGGCCTTCCGCGCCGGGTCCACCCCCGGGAACCGGGCGATGCTGGCCCGGCTGGTGTAGTCCAGGTGGGCCCAGCGCCCGGCCCGCCACACCGCGGTCACGAAGCCCGACGACAACGACGTCACGTCGTGCTCCAGGCCGGCGTCCCGGACCAACCGCCAGGTCGCCTCGTACCGGTCGTTGAAGAAATGGGCGCCGGACTCGACCGCGCAGCCGTCGAACTGCTCCGTCCACACGCGACCGCCCGGTCGCGGCCCCGCCTCGAGCACGGTCGTCGCCACGCCCGCCTTGGTGAGCGTGTTGGCGCAGGCGAGCCCCGAGATGCCGGAACCTACGACGATCACGTCGACGGTCTCGTCCGCCACGGCGGCGTCCTCCTCTCCACTCTCAGCCCTGCGCCTTCCGGATGGCGCGCCACACGCGCTCCGGGCTGGCCGGCATGTCGAGGGCGGTGACGCCCAGGGGCGCGAGCGCGTCGAGCACGGCGTTGATCACCGCGGGCGGCGCGCCGACGGCACCGGACTCCCCGATGCCCTTGGCGCCGAGCGAGTTCACGTCCGTCGGCGTGACGGTGAACACGGTCTCGAACGGGGGCAGGTCGGCCGCGCCGGGCACGAGGTAGTCCGCCAGCGTCGTGGCGCGTGGCTGGCCGGCCGCGTCGTAGGCGACGTGCTCCAGCAGCGCCTGGCCGATGCCCTGGGCCAGGCCGCCGTGGACCTGACCCTCGGCGAGCTGCGGGTTGACGAGGCGGCCGGCGTCGTCCACGGCGACGTAGCGGACGATCCGGGTCGAGCCGTCCTGCTCGTCCACCTCGACGACGCAGCAGTGGGCGCCGAACGAGCACGTGTAGCGCTCCGGCTCGTAGTACGCCGTCGCCTCCAGGCCGGGCCCGCTCCCGGGCGGCAGGTCGGCGAGGACGTAGGCGGCGTGGGCGACCCGCTCCCAGGACACGGTCCGGCCGGTGCCCCGGGCGGGGCCGAAGTGGCCGTCGCGCAGCGCGAGCGTGCCCGGCTCGGTCCGCAGGAGATGTGCGGCGATCCCTCGGGCGCGGGCCGCCACCGCGCGGCAGGCCCGGGCCAGGGCCTCGCCGCCGACGGCCACACCCCGCGACCCGAACGTGCCGATGCCGTCCGGCGTCGCCGCCGTGTCGCCGTGGACGACGCTGATCCGCCGGGGATCGAGTCCCAGGAGATCGGCTGCCACCTGTACGAACGCCGTCTCCGTGCCCTGGCCGTGGGGCGAGGTGCCGGTGGCGACGACCACCGAGCCGTCGGGGCAGACGCGTACCCTCGCCGACTCCCACCCGCCCAGGTAGAGCTGGGCCATGTGGGCCGACGGACCGACTCCGCCCATGTCGGTGAACGTGGCCAGACCGATCCCGAGCCAGCGCGGCCCGCCCTCGGCGCGGCGGCGGCGCTGCTCGGCCCTCAGCGCGGCGTAGTCGACGGCCGACAGCAGCCGGTCGAGTGCCGCGGCGTAGTCACCAGAGTCGTAGACGAGCCCGGACGGCGTCGTGTACGGGAACGCGGCGGGGGCGATGAAGTTGCGGCGCCGGACGTCGGCGGGATCCATGCCGGTCGCGGCGGCCACATGGTCGACGACGCGCTCGATGGTGTAGCTCGCCTCCGGGCGCCCGGCGCCCCGGTACGCCGACACCGGCGGGGTGTTGGTGAGCACCAGGCGGATGCCCGCCTGGTAGCTCGGGAGGGCGTAGCACCCGACCCCCATGAGCATGGCGGTCCCCACCAGCGTCATGCCGATGGCGTCGGTGTACGCGCCGAGGTTCTGGGTGAGCACGACGGACACGGCGAGGATGCGCCCGCGGTCGTCGAACCCGACCTCGATCTCGTGGGTCTGGTCCCGGCCGTGGTTCATGTGGACGAGGCTCTCGGCGCGCGTCTGGGTCGACCGCACCGGCCGGGCCAGGAGCCGGGACAGCACGGGTGCGAGCAGGTACTCGGGGTAGACGGCGTTCTTGGCGCCGAACCCGCCGCCGACGTCGGGCGCGATCACCCGGAGCCGTGCCTGGGGCAGGTCGAGGAGGTCGGCCAGGTGGTTGCGGAGCACATGGGGTGTCTGGGTCGTCGCCCACAGCGTCAGGCCGTCGTCCTGCCAGTCGGCGATGCACCCGAGGACCTCGAGCGGCGCCGCTGCGGTCCGCTGGTTGACCAGGCGCAGCGACGACCGCCGGGGTGCGGCGTCCATGGCCGGGCCGGGCGTCACCGGCACCGCGTACAGCTGGTTGCTGCCGAGCTCTTCGAACAGCAGCGAGGCGCCCTCGGCGAGCGCCGCGTCGGGGTCCGTGGCGGCGGGCAGCGGGTCGTAGTCGACGGCCACCAGGTCACAGGCGTCCGCCAGCACGTAGGGGTCGTCGGCGACCACCACCGCGACGGGTTCTCCCGCGAAGCGGACCTTGTCGCGGGCGAGCGCGTGGCGGGTGGGCCCCGCGCCTGTCAGCAGCGGCGGGAGGTCCGGCAGGTCGTCCGCCGACCACACCCCGGCGACGCCGGCGAGCTGCCGGGCCTTGTCGCCGTCGATCGACACGATGCGGGCATGCGCGTGGGGGCTCCGCACGAAGGCCATGTGGGCCAGTCGCGGGAGGACGATGTCGGCCACCCCCCGGGCGCCGCCGGTGAGCGACCGGTGGTCCTCCCGCCGGGGCAGGGAGCGCCCGACGTACCTCGGCGTTCCGGCCTCGGCGACCTCACCGGTCGCCGGCGGCGGCATCAGGCCCGTCGCCCGCGTTGCACCGACGCATGATGGGGCGGCGGGCGCAAGGATTCCGCAAGGCCCGTCTCGCTCGCTCCCGGTGCTCTCCGCGCGCAGGCAGCGAGGAGGCGGAGATGACACGGCGGCGGCCGCGCACGAGGACCTCCCGATCCGTCCCCCAGCGACGCCCGGTCGCTGTGCCTCACGCGTTCGGCGCCGCAGCGGGGCTGCGGGGGGACGTAACGTACCGGCACGCGTGTCCGGCGCCGCCCGGCGACGACACAGGGGACGGTGAGTCAGGTGCAACGACGACAGATGCTCCGCTCTGCGATGGGGATCGCCGGGCTGGTGGGCGCCGGTGCTCTCGCCGGCGCCGATCCGGCCGGCGCCACGGGTCGGTCGCCCGGGGACCGGGGGGACGGCCACGAGCCGGGCCCGGACCTGGCGGGGGTGCGGCTGGTGTTCCTGTCGCACGTCAACGATCCGGCGGTCACCAACGTGTTCCCCGGTGACCCGGAGTTCACGCTCGAGACGGTCAACACCATCCCCGAGCACGGCTTCTACATGCAGTACGTCCGGGAGGCCGAGCACACCGGCAGCCACTGGGGGGCGCCCGCCCACTTCCAGGAGGGCGGCCTGACGGCCGACCAGCTCGACCCGGGCGACCTGTTCCTGCCGGCCGTGAAGATCGACATCAGGGCGAAGGCTGCGGCGGACGCGGACTACGCCCTGACCGTCGCCGACCTCGAGGCGTTCGAGCGCCGCCACGGCCCGATCCCCAAGCAGGCGGCCGTCATCGTGTGGACCGGCTGGGAGGACCGGTGGGGCACGCCCGCCTACCCGAACGTCGACGCCGACGGTGTGCTGCACCAGCCGGGCTTCGGCATCGAAGCGGCGGAGTGGCTCGTCGACCACGGCAAGCTCGGCAAGCGCGGCTCGCTCGGCACCGACACGTTCGGGGCCGACCTCGGCATCGACGACACGTTCGCCGTGTCGACGCTGCTGTTCGACCGGCACCGCATCAGCCTGGAGAACATGGCCAACCTCGCGGCGTTGCCGGCCACCGGCGCGTGGGTGCTGGTGGGGGGCCCGATCAACCACGCAGGCTCGGGCTCGACGGCCACGATCTACGGGGTGCTGCCACCCCGCCGGTGACCGGCGGGCCGTGCGGGGCCAGCTGCGGCACCTCGCGGTCCATCTCGCCCCTGTACTGCACGGCCACGCCCTTGCCGCGCCGCTTGCCGACGTACATGGCGGCGTCCGCCCGGTGCAGCAGCAGGTCGGCGGTGAGCTGGCCCTCGTCCCCGGGCTCGACGACACCCAGGCTGGCGCCGACCATGAGCCGCCAGCCCTGGATCACGAACGCGTGGCGGAAGGCGGCCAGGATGCGCTGGCCGATCCCGCCAGGCGGCAGGGCCGGCGCGTCGAGCAGCACGGCGAACTCGTCGCCGCCCAGGCGGGCGACGGTGTCGGTGGCGCGCACGCAGGCGCGGAGCCGCTGGCCGACGGCCTGGAGCACGAGGTCGCCCGCAGTGTGGCCGTAGCGGTCGTTGATCCCCTTGAAGTCGTCGAGATCGACGATCACCAGGGCGAAGGGGCGGCGGTGGACACGGTGACGGTCGACGGCGATCCGCAGGCGCTCGCCGAACAGCACCCGGTTGGCCAGCCCGGTGAGCGGGTCGTGGAGGGTCCGGTGGGTCAGCTGGGCCTGTGCGGCCGACAGGCGCTCGACGAGCGCGGCGTTCTCGAGCGACGTGATCACCTGGCGGACCAGCACCACGGCCACGACCACGACGACCATCACCGCCTCGACCGCGTCGATGCGCCACCCCACCGCCGCCTGCACGGCGACGACGGCGGCCGTCAGCGTCACCAGCACGAACGGCAGCAGGAGGTGGGCGATCTCGGTGCGGTGGCGCGGCCCGCGGACGTGCGCGCCGTGGCGCTCGTCGGCGCCGGTGAGGGCGGCCAGCGCGATCAGCAGGGGCCCGGCGATGAACCCCGCATTGGTGGCAGGCGGCATCTCGTCGCCACCGCTGCTGATGATGTAGGCGAAGATGCTGTCGGACACCGAGATGGCGACCAGCCCGGACCCCAGCAGGGCGAGCTGGGTGCGGTACTGCTCGGGCACCCGGCGGGTCACGGCCAGCAGCCCGACGATCACGACGAGCACCAGGTCGGTGGCCGGGTAGGCGACGGCCGTCGCGAACTCCGGTGCGGTCGGCGCCCCCGTGTGGACGACCGTTCCGAGCGACGTGGCCCAGGTGATGACGAACAGGGAGCTGACCACGACCACGCTGTCGAGGAGGTACACGGCCGAACCGTGCGGCACGCCGGCGCCGGGGTGGCGGGAGACGCCGCTGCCCAGGGTCAGCAGTGCGGGCAGGGCCAGCACGGGCATCGTGAGATAGCCGACGTCGGCCAGCGACGGGCAGGGCAGCGGTGTGTCGGCGAAGATCTGGTACCACGACCAGATCGCCTGGCCCACGCTCCAGCCCGCCATGCCCACGGCCATCAGCAACCGCCACCGCCGCTGGGTGCCGGTGTGCTGCCGGGCGGTCCACCAGCACGCCACCGTCGCGCACAGCCCGGCGGCGAGCTGGGCGCTGTCGTCCACCACGATGGCGGCGTCCTTCGACAGCAGCGGGGTGCTGTCCAGCGCGATGACGACCGCGACGAAGCCGACCAACCAGCCGAGCGCCGACCCCAGCGGTTTCGTCGTCATCGGCCCTCCCGCGCCGGAGACGACACGGTGAGGCCTGCACGCCCACCGCATCCGCTGCGCAGCGTAGTTCGCCGGGCACGGCGGATGGCGCCGGCGGGCGTGGCGTGGGTGGTCGCTGCGACTCCCGGCGGCTGTTCGGCCGACGCGGACGACCGGCGGGCGGACGCGGAACCCGGTCGCTGGACGAGCCCTAGCAGCCGGGCTCCCGCTGGCGGATGCCGAGATGCACATGCGAACCTTCGCCGGGGAGACGGGGAGGATGCGTGGCCCAGCCCACCTTCGAGGAGCGCTACGACCAGAAGGTCGCCGACGGCCTGCTCGCACTCGGCGCGGGCATGGGAGGCCTGCCGGAGTACCTCGGCATCGAGCACGTCCGCTTCGAGCCCGGCAGGCTCTGGTGCCGGGCGACGATCGGCGAGGAGCTGCTCACCCCGTTCGGGAACGCGCACGGGGGCGTGCTCGCCGCCATCGCCGACCACATCACCGGGATGGTCGTCTACCCGCTCATGAAGCGGGGCCAGTGGGCGGCGACGACCGAGGTCAAGGTCAACTACATCGCGCCGGTCCAGGCCGGCGTCGTCGAGACCGAGGCGACCGTGCTCGCCATGACCAACCGCAGCGCCGTCGTCCGGGGTGAGATCTACTTCCAGGACCGGCTGGCGTGCGCCGCCCAGGGCACCCTGACGATCGTCGACCCGAGGTGAGCGGCGGGCCGATCCACGATCGCACCGGGAACTGAAGGTCCGTGGTCCCCGCCCTGGTGCTCGAGTCGCCGCGGACGTTGCGGCGGCACGACCTGCCGATGCCCACCGTCGGAGACGACGACGGCATCCTGCGCGTCGAGGCCTGCGGGCTGTGCGGCACCGACCACGAGCTGTACACGGGCGTGATCGCCCCTGGCTTCCCGTTCGTGCCGGGGCACGAGGCCGTCGGGGTGATCGAGGCCGTGGGCGACCGGGCGGCCGAGCGCTGGGGGGTCGCCGTGGGGGACCGGGTCGCCGTCGAGGTCTTCCTCTCGTGCCGCTCGTGCGAGCCGTGCCGGCGCGGCGAGCACCAGCGCTGCGAGCGCCACGGCCTGGCGGACATGTACGGCCTGATCAGCGCGGACAGGCCGCCGAGGCTGTGGGGTGGCTACGCCACCCACCAGTACCTGGCGCCCGACTCGATGCTGCTGCCCGTGCCGGACTCGCTGGGGCCCGAGGTGGCGGTGGCGTTCAACCCCCTCGGCGCCGGCATCCGGTGGGGTGTCACCGTTGCGGGCACGAAGCCCGGCGACGTCGTGGCCGTGCTCGGCTGCGGCATCCGCGGACTGTCGGCGGCCGCCGCGGCGAAGGAGGCCGGCGCGGCGTTCGTGATGGTCACGGGTGCGGGCGAGCGCGACCATCCCCGGCTCGCGCAGGCGGCCCGCTTCGGCGCCGACCTCGCCGTCGACGTGCACGCCGAGGATCCCGTCCGACGCCTGCGGGCCGAGGCCGGCGTCGTCGGTGCCGACGTGGTCGTGGACGTCACGGCCAGGGCCCCGGCGGCGTTCGCGCAGGGCGTCGCACTGGCGAGGGCGGGCGGCACGATGGTCGTCGCCGGCACGAGGGGCGGCGGGGGCACGCCGGGGTTCGACCCCGACCACGTCGTGTACAAGGAGCTGCGCCTCCAGGGCGCGCTCGGCGTCGGCACCGACGACTACCGCGCCGCGCTGGATCTCCTCGCCCGCGGGACCTACCCGTTCGCCGACCTGCCCCGCCGCACCGTCGGGCTGGACGGCGCCGCGGCGCTCCTGGAGACGATGGCCGGCGAGCGCGACGTCCCGCCGGTCCATGCCGTGCTCGTCCCCTCGGCGCCGCCCGGCTGACTCACGTCCAGGCGCCGTCGGCGAGCGTGATCGGCTGGCGCTCGACGTCCGGGGTCTGCCCGCCGGAGGCCAGGAAGCGCTCCATCCGGGCGGCGGCCTCGGGGTCGGCGAGGCAGCGGGTGAACCGCTGCCACTCCGCCAGCAGGCCCGGCACCGGGTCGGGCTCCGCGGCCGCCACCGAGGCCTTGGCCTCGGCCACCACCACGGCCGGCAGGGAGGCGATGCGGGCCGCCAGGGCGTCGACGAACGGCCACACCTCGTCCGGCGGAAGCGCCCGGTTGACCAGCCCCCACCGGTCGGCCGTGTCGGCATCGACGTCGGCGCCGCCGAGCACGATCTCCAGCGCGCGGGCCCGTCCCACCAGGCGGGGCAGCCGCTGTGTCCCGCTACCCCCCGGGATGATGCCGACGAGCGCCTCCGGCTGGCCGAACACCGCCCGCCCCCGCGCCGCGACCCGGACGTCGAACGACGAGGCCAGCTCGCAGCCGCCGCCGCGGGCGACGCCCTCGACGACGGCGATCGTGGCCACGGGCATCGTCCGGAACCTGTCGACCATCGCGTGGAAGAACCCCAGCTCCGCCGGCGGCTCGTCCAACGGTTCCCGGGGCAGCTGCAGGATGGCCCCGACGTCGGCATGGGCGACGAAGAAGTCGGGGTTCGCCGACCCGACGACCAGCACGCCCACGTCGGGGTCGGACGCCGCCTCCCGGCTCAGCCGGTCGAGCTCGAGCATCAGCGGAACGTCGAGCAGGTTGATCGGCGGGTTGTCGATCGTCACCCGGCACACCCGGCCGTCGACCTCGACCCGCAGCAGTGTGAAGTCCTCGTACGCCATGCGGCGACGCTAGGCGCGGTCCGGCGCGGCGGTAGCGTGGCGGGGTGACCGCACAGGAGCTGGGAACCTACCGCCGGATCTCGGTCGCTCCCGTCTCGGGCGTGCTGGGTGCCGAGGTCGGTGGCGTCGACCTCGCGTCGGATCTGGACGACGCCTCGGTCGCGGAGATCCGGCAGGCGTTCCTCGCCCACCACGTGTTGTTCTTCCACGGGCAGGAGCTCACACCGGACACGCTCATGCGGTTCGGACGTCGCTTCGGCGAGCTGGACACCCACCCGTTCGTCGAGGGCATGGACGGCCGTCCCGAGGTGATCGAGATCGTCACCGAAGGCGACGACGCCGTGAACTTCGGGGGTGGCTGGCACACGGACGTCACGTTCCTCGACGAACCCGACCTCGGCTCGATCCTCTACGCG
This sequence comes from uncultured Acidimicrobiales bacterium, assembly GCA_963759225.1. GTDB lineage: Bacteria > Actinomycetota > Acidimicrobiia > Acidimicrobiales > VFJN01 > ZC4RG19. The sequence goes on from CAVWYL010000019.1 coordinate 54,646, forward strand.
GTCGAGCTGCCCGCGTCCGGGGGCGACACGCTCTTCGCCGACCAGCACGCCGCCTACGACGCGCTCTCCGACACGATGAAGGGGCTGATCCAGGGGCTCGTGGGTCTGCACTCGGCGGGCCCGCAGTACGCGGCGGGCGGCTACTCGACCCGGTCGCGGTCGATGCGGACGAAGAACGCCGAGAACGCCCATCGGGTGGTCCGCCACCCGGTCGTGCGCACCCATCCCGAGACCGGGCGCAAGGGTCTCTACGTGAACCGGGCGTTCACGACCGGGATCGAAGGGTTGCGTGGCGACGAATCGGCCGCGCTCCTGGGGTTCCTGCTCGCCCACGCGACCCGCGAGCAGTTCACCTGCCGCTTCCGCTGGCGGCCAGGATCGGTGGCGATGTGGGACAACCGCAGCGTGCAGCACTTCGCCCTGTACGACTACCGGGGGCAGCGGCGCCGCATGCACCGCATCACCCTGCGCGGCGACCGTCCCCGCTGATCCGGTCAGGTCAGGGCTCGCCCGACGAGCGCACCGGCCAGCCCGGCGGCGACCGTCAGGAGCAGCGACCGCCGGCGGACGGTGAGGAGCGCGGCCGCGACGGCCAGCCAGACGCCGCCGCCCGAGCCGTGGTCCGAGCCCAGGAGGGTGGCGGCGGCGAGCACGGCGAACAGCGGTGCCGGGAGCCGGTCGACGACGGCGGCGAGCGTGCCGCGCGGGGCCGGCAGCACGGCGACGGAGACGGCGCGGCTCCCGACCGTGATGAGGGCGACCGCCGCGACCAGGCCGATGCTGCTCACCGTCGTGCTCCCAGCGCGGCGGCGGCGAACGCCACCGCCAGCCCGCCCAGGACCCCCGCTCCCGGCGCGACGAGCAGCAGCGCCGTGGCGACGGCGCCGGCGGCGATGGCCAGCACCGCGTCGCCGCGATCGCGGGTGGTGACCGCCGCCAGGCCGATGAACAGCACGGGGAACACGGCCTCGGCCAGGGGTGCGATCCCGTCGAGGGAGGCGCCGGCGACGCCCGCGACCGTGCCCGCGACCCAGGCCCCGTACGCCGCGGCGCCCGACAGCAGCACGGTGCGCTCGGCCGGCGGCCCCTGCGACACCGCCAACCCCACCGTCTCGTCGATCAGGAACCATGACAGCAGCAGGCGGCGGGCACGCCCGCACCGGAGGCGGGGCCGCAGGATGGCCGCCAGCGGCACGTGACGCAGCGCGAGCGGGGCGACGCTCGCGAGGACCGCGGCGGCGGTGCCCCCGGACGCCAGCAGCCCGACCATCGCGAACTGGGCTGCCCCGGAGAAGACGGCGACCGAGCTGGCCAGCGTCAGACCGGGCCCGAGGACGGGCTCGGCGGCGGCGCCGTAGACGACGCCGAACACCCCGATGGCCGCGGCCACCGGCATGGCCGCGGCGATGACCTCGGCATCGCCAGCTCCTGCTCGAGTGCTCATGCCCGGGGAACGTAGGAGTACATTGGTCTGATGCCAAGGTCCAATGCTCTCGTAGCTGACGGGACCATTTCCGGGCTCCTGCATGGACGTGGACCTCACGGGGGTCGGGCGGGCCCGCCAGGCGGAGGAGCTGGCGGGCGCCCTGCGCACGTCCGTCCGCAGCGGCACGCTGCGCGCCGGCACCCGCCTGCCGGCGTCGCGCACGCTGGCGGGCGATCTCGGGGTCTCGCGGGGCGTGGTCGTCCGGGCCTACGAGCTGCTCGTCGCCGAGGGGTACCTGCTCAGCCGGCAGGGCAGCGGCACGACGGTCGCCACGGTCGCCGGCGCCGGCGACCACCCGCCGGTGCCGCCGGTCAGGCCGGCGTCGAATCCCGGGCTGCCGTCCGGCGGCACGTTCCCGCGCGCGGCGTGGGCCAGGTGCGGGGCACGGGCGCTGGCCGAGCTGACCGACGCCGACCTCGGCTACGGCGACCCCGCCGGCCTGCCGCGCCTGCGCGAGGAGCTCGCGCGCTACCTGGGCCGGGTCCGCTCCGTGCTCGCCCCACCCGAGCGGATCATCGTCGTCAGCGGCTTCGCCCAGGCCAGCCGCCTCGTCGCCGACGTGCTGCGAGCGAGCGGGTCGCCGCGTGTCGCGGTCGAGGATCCGGGGTCGGTGGGCCTGCGGGACCAGCTCGCCGCCGGTGGCGTCACCTGCGTCCCCGTCCCCGTCGACGACGGCGGGGTGTGCGTCGAGGCCGTCGCCGCCGCGCAGGTCCGAGCCGTCGTCGTCACCCCCGCGCACCAGTTCCCCACGGGTGCCGTCATGGCGCCCGAACGCCGCCACGCCCTCCTCCGCTGGGCCCGCGCCAGCGGCGGGCTGATCGTCGAGGACGACTACGACGCCGAGTTCCGCTACGACCGCACGCCCGTCGGCGCCCTCCAGGGACTGGGGCCCGATGTCGTCCTCTACGGCGGCAGCGTCTCCAAGACCCTCGCCCCGGGGCTGCGGCTCGGGTGGCTCGTGGTGCCGCCCGACCTGCTGGACACCTACCGCGCCGCGAAGTACGCCGCCGACCTCGCCTGCGGCGTGATGGACCAGGCGACGCTGGCCGAGTTCCTCGCCCGCGGCGAGATGGACCGGCACATCCGACGGCGGGCCGTCGAGTACCGGCACCGCCGCGACGCGCTCGTCGACGCGGTCGCCACCCACCTCCCGGGCTGGCACGTCGCCGGGACGGCGGCCGGCCTGCACGGGGTCCTCCATCCGCCGGCCGGCGACGACGAGGCGGCGGCCGCCCTCGCCCAGGCCTGCGGGCTCGACGCCCGCCCGCTCAGCGGCTACTGCGTCGACACCCGCCGCCAGGGGCTCGTCGTCGGCTACGGCCACCAGTCGGCGGCCGAGCTCGCCCGTGCCGTCAAGGCCCTCGGCACCCGGGTGAGCCATCGACCCGGCGGGCGACGTCGTCCGCATGGCGGAAGGATGGGACCGTGGAACGCCCTGAACCGGCCACGCGCGTCGACGCCGCCGGCGTGAGCGCCTGGGCCGGACGGCGCCGACCGGGATCAGCCCAGCACGGCCCGGGCCCGGGTGACGACCTCGTTGAGCACCCGGGTCGTTGCTGCGACGTCGTCTGCGGGGAGGTCGTCCCAGATGGCGGCGGTCTCCGTGGCGATGGTGGCCTGTACGCCCGCGGTCAGCTCGCGTCCGGCGGGTGTGAGCCGCCCGTCATCGAGCAGGCCGCGGTCGGTCAGCCCGCTGACGAGATCGGCTGCGTCGGGGAAGTGCGCACGGTCGGCGACCGCGGCCGCCAGGTCGTCGGCGCCGACGCTGCCGTCGAGCAGGTCGGCGAGTCGCAGCGTCACCCACTGAGGCTCGGTGAGCCCGGTCCCCTCGAGGAACCGGCGGAGCAGGGCGTTGACGGTCTTCTCGGTCTCGCCGATGAGCTGCGGGCCGAAGGGAGTGGGCATCGGTGCCTCCGAGTGGGATCGTTGGTACGACCCAACGATAGCGGTTCGTTGGCCGGACCAACAATCCGTAGACTCGGTTCCCGTGTCCGCACTGAGACGGGTCGCCGGTAGGCCCACGTGGCTCCTGAGCCGTGCCAACGTCCGGTCGCAGGGCCTGCTGGCGGACGCCTTCGCCGCCGAAGGTCTCCGCGGGTACCACTTCCGCCTGCTGGCCGCTCTCGACCAGTACGGCCCCGCCAGCCAGGCGGAGCTCGGACGGCACACGGGGATCGACAGGAGCGACGTGGTCGCCACGCTGAACGACCTGGTCGCGAGCGGCCTCGCCGAGCGGGCGCCCGATCCGGCGGACCGTCGTCGCAACGTCGTCACCATCACGAGGCGCGGTGCCGGCACGCTGGAGCGGTTGGACGCCGTGCTCGACACCGTCCAGGACGCCATGCTGGCGCCACTCACGCCCGAGTGAGCGGAAGACCTTCGTGCGCCTGCTCGCCAAGCTGACCTGACCGGAGTGTCATGAGCAGTGTGATCTGGCACACCGCGACCGGTCGCCGTCGATCGACTCGTAGCGAGAGTGCGACGGCGCCGACACCAATGCGTGGATGCGGGCAGACGGCTCCTGCTCGGCCGTCCTTCTGTCGACGCCGCTCGCCGAGGCGGTGTCCTCGCGCCCGTCTCGGCGGGCGCTCTACGAGTCGATCGGCACGGACCCGATCGTCCTCACCCGCACCGAGGTCGCCGCCACGGGCCAGCTCACCGACCTGCGGTTCCGCGTCTGAGCCCCGCGCCGCTACCGCTTGCCTTCCAGGATCTCTTTCAGCCGTCGCAGCTCCGACCGGGTCTCGCGGGCGAACAACGGAGCCGCGAGCGGTCGCAGGACCCGGGTCAGGAGCGACTTCCCGAGGATGTCGCCGGCACCGAAGAACCACGAGCCGTCGCCCTCGGGGCGCACGCCCCAGAGGGCGTCAGCCCGGATCGGCCCCTCGATCACCTCGTAGCGAAAGTGCGTCGGCGGTTCCCACTGCGTGATGCGGCACACGAGGCGGACCTTCCGCCACAGCGCGAACGTCGAGGCGCCCTCGAAGCGCGAACCGACGCGCGCCGGCTCGTCCAGCCAGTGCATGTCCTGCAGCCGGGGCCGCCACGCCGACATCTGCGGTAACGTCCGAGACGAAGGCCCACACCTCGGCGGGAGGCCGCTCGACGAACACCCCCAGCGTCTCGTTCATCGGCCCGGCTTCGTGTCATGTGCACAGAGTGCCTGGCCGGAGCTCTACTCGCCCGTCCTGCCGTCGATCCGCTCGCGCAGGAGGTCCGCGTGCCCGTTGTGGCGGGCGTACTCGTTGATCAGCTTCAGGATCCAGAACCGCACGGACTGGCCGCCTGCGCCCACGGCCTCGAGCGACGCCGCACCGTCGACGACCTCGTCGGCCAGGCGGCGCTCCTCCCGCCAGGCTGCGAAGCACTGCTCGGGATCCGCGCTCTCGACGTCCTCGAAGTCGCCCTCGCGGTTCTCCTCGCAGTAGAGGAAGTCCACGCCGTCGTCACCGAGGAAGATGCGGCGCCAGTAGACGCGCTCCAGCACGGTCATGTGACGGACCAGCCCCAGCAACGACAGACCGGATGGCGGAACGGCGCTCCCGCAGCTGCGTCGCCGACAGGCCCTCGCACTTCCGCATGAGGGCATCGCGGTGGTAGTCGAGCCAGAACCGGACCATCGGCTCCTCCGGACCGGCTGTCGGCGGGTAGCCCCTCGGATCGCCTGACGACCCCACGGCGTGGGTTCCTACCAGATGTGCCCCGACCGTGCTCGGGCGCGCCACCGGGTGGCCGGCCGAGCCTGGGGCCGACTGGCCACCCGGAGACGAGCGTGACCGTTGTGCGGCTAGGACCGGTTGCCGCGGAGCTGGTAGAGCGTGCCGAGGAAGAAGCCGTAGATCAGGTGCCACAGGAGCACCGCGGCCGGGAGCTTCCAGCCGTCGGGCCCGTAGAACGCGAAGAACCCGTAGCCCTGCTTGGGAACGTACGCGTAGGGCACCAGGACCCCGAGGCTGATGATCGTCAGCACGACGCTGTAGAGCAGCCCGCTCAGCACGTTGCCGGCATGCGTGTTGCGGAACCGCATCATCGGCAGGGCCAGCACCGCATAGAGGATGGCGAAGACGATGCCGTTGACGTAGTGCAACGACTGACCCGTGAAGAACGACCCGGTCGTGCCGAACTCCTCGGCCGGCGTGGCGAGCAGCCCGTTGTACAGCGGCCACGGCAGCGTCGGCAGGCCGAAAGCCGGGAAGACGTAGCCGAAGTAGGTGCCGAGCTGCGTGGCGATCACGCCCACGAGCGCGGCGGCCCCGACCCGGTGACCGTCGACCCAGTCGTACCACCAGGATGCCGCGCTGCCGATGCTGGCCTTCTCGGCCTCGGCGCTGCGTTCCTCCGTCGACGTGGTGACAACTGTCGGAGTTGCCATGATTCCCCCCTTGGGACCCCTTCTGCGGACGAGTGTCCGACTAGCGGGCACGGTACCACTGGGCGGACAGCGCCGGTCCCGGTTGTCACCACCTCGTCACACAGGCGGCGGGCGGTAGTCGACGTGCCGGTCGACGCCCAGGTAGACGTCCATGCCGACGGGCTCGACCTGCTCCTCGGCGAGGTGGCCGACGAGGCCGGCGCACCGGGCCAGCAGGGCGACGCCGCGCATCACCGCGACGGGCAGGCCGAGGTCGGCCAGGACGGCGCCGCAGGCGCCGGCGCCGTTCAGCGGCAGCGTCCGGCCGAGGATCTCGGGATGGACGCGGCCGATCGCGGCGAACAGCTCGAGGTGGTCGCCGAAGGTCCCGTGGCGGCGAGCGAGGTCGAACAGCACGGGCGTCCGCGGGTCCTCGACCTTGTGGACGGGGTGCCCGAGCCCGGGCACGAGGCGGCCTCCCGCCGCCGCGTCGCCGACGGCCCGGGCGGCCAGCGCGTCCCAGCCGGCCCCGTCCCGCGGTGGCTCGGCGCAGGACCCGAGGCTCTCGCCGAGGAACCGGGCCGCGTCCTCGGTGACGCCGAGGAACCGCGACCCACCCCCGAGCAGCCCGGCGGCGACCGCGCCCTGGAGCGACTCGGGCGCGCTCGTGTAGGTCAGGCGCGCCGCCAGGGCCGTGGGCGTGAACCCGTGGTCCGCGAGCGCCACGAGCACGGCCTCGAACATCGCCAGCTCGGCCGGCGCCGGGCGCCGCTTGGTGATCAGCCAGAACGCCAGCTCGCCGAAGCCGACCCGACCCAGCAGCTCGCCGGCCAGGTCGTGGCCCAGCAGCGTGATCGAGTCCGCCGTGGACACGCCGATGCCGGTCCGGTACACGGGTCCGTCGGCCGCGCTCACCCGACCGCCTCCGCACCCGCGGGAGCGCGCAGCCAGGCCTTGATCTCCTCGCTGTGCTCGCCCTGCTCCGGGGGCGGCAGGTCGTAGCGGAGCTCCGCGTCGCCGAACGTGATCGGGTTGCGGACGAGCGTCACCTGCCGGTCGCCGGCCCCCATCTCGACCCGGGGCGCGAGCCCGAGCGACTCCGCCAGCTCGACGCCCTCGCCGATCGTGTTGATGGGGCCGCACGGGGCGCCCGCCTCGTTCAGCGCCACGAACAGGTCGTCGGCCTTCCACCGCGCCAGCTCGGCGAGGAGCAGCGGGCGCAGCTCCTCCCGGTTGGCGGTGCGGTCGGCGTTGGTGGCGAACCGGGGGTCGTCGGCCACGGCGGGGATGCCCAGCACCGTGCACAGGGCCCGGAACTGGCGGTCGTTCCCGGCCGTGATGATCATGTCGCGGTCGGCCGTCGGCATCACCTCGTACGGGAACAGGCTGGGGTGCGCGTTGCCCATCCGGGTCGGCACCACGCCGGCCGCGGTGTAGGCCCCGGACTGGTTGACGAGGCCCGACATCGCCGAGGACAGCAGGTTCACCTCCACGTGCTGGCCGCGCCCGGTCACGCTGCGCTGCTGCAGCGCCGCCAGCACCCCGATCAGCCCGTGCAGTCCGGCCATGACGTCGAACACGGAGATGCCGGCCCGGAACGCCGGGCCGTCGGCGTCGCCGGTGAGGCTCATGAGCCCGGACACGGCCTGCACGATCAGGTCGTAGCCCGGCAGCCAGGCGCCCTCGCCGGCGCCGAACCCGGTGATGGACAGGTGCACGAGCCCGGGGTTGGCCGCGGCCGAGGTCTCGTAGTCGAGCCCGAAGCGGGCCAGGGCCCCGGGCCGGAAGTTCTCGATGGCCACGTCCGCCCGCCGCAGCAGCTCGGCGGCGAGGTCCCGGTCGCCGGGGTCGCGGAAGTCGAGGACCACCGACCGCTTGTTGCGGCCGACCGAGAGGTAGTAGGTCGAGACGCCGTCCTTGACCGGCGGCATCCACGTGCGGGTGTCGTCGCCGCCGGGAGCCTCCACCTTGACGACGGTCGCGCCCATGTCGGCGAGCAGCATGGAGCAGTAGGGGCCGGCGAGGATCCGTGACAGGTCGGCGACGACCAGGCCGTCGAGGGGGGCGCGGTCGGGGCTCGGTCGGTGCGTCTCTGTTTCATCGTGGGGGGAACGCCTTTCCTGGTGGGGGGAGGGTCGACCAGAGGGTGTGGTCACTTGGTGCGGTCAGGGGGCGCGTGGGAGGATGCGGCGATGCCCGAGGACCCGAGCCCGGACTTCGTGGAGGCCCTCGCCCGCGGCCTGGCGATCATCACGGCGTTCAGCCCGACCGCCACCGCGCTGTCGGTGAGCGACGCCGCGGCGCGCACCTCGCTGCCGCGGCCGACGGCGCGCCGCCTGCTCATGACGCTCGAGAAGCTCGGGTACGTCCGGTCGGGCAACGGGCTGTACACGCTCACGACCAAGGTGCTGGAGCTGGGGACCGCGTACGTCGCCACGCTCGGCATCTGGGAGCTGGCCCGCCCCCACCTCGAGGCGCTCGTCGCCCGCACCGGCGAGTCGAGCTCGATGTCGCAGCTCGACGGCAGCGACATCGTGTACGTCGCCCGGGTGCCCGTGCCCAAGATCATCGCCCTCTCGGTCCACATCGGGACCCGGTTCCCCGCGGTGGCGACGTCGATGGGCCACGTGCTGCTGGCCGACCTCCCGCGGGACGAGCTGTCCGCCGTGCTGCAGGCGCCCTCGCAGTCCGGGATCATCCCCCGCATCACGCCGTCGCGCCGCGCGCTCGACCGCGATCTGGCGCAGGTGCGCGAGCGCGGCTGGGCGATGTCCGACGAGCGCCTGTCGCTCGGCATCCGGTCGATCGCGGCGCCGGTCCGCGACGCCTCGGGCACCACCGTCGCCGCCGTCAACGTCACCGTCCACGCGGCCGAGACGTCCGTCGCCGACCTCACGAGCCGCCACCTGCCGCTGCTGCTGGCCACGGCCGAGGACATCACGGCCGAGTTGGCCAACCTGGCCCGCCTGCCGGTACCGGACCCGCTGGCGTCCACGTAGACATCCCGCGGCCCGGTCACGCCGCGGCCACCATGTCGCGGTGCTGGTCCGCGATCACGCCGGCCAGCTCCGGCACGCGGCTGAGGAAGGGGGAGTGGTCGCTGTCGAGCTCCACCGCCCGGCCCACGAGCGCGGCGCGCTCGCGCTGCGCCTCCGGGAGCACCGCCCGGTCGTCGCCGCACACGACGTACGAGCTCGGGACGGACGTCCACGCCGGGTCGGCGATCGGCTCGCTCGGCACCTCGCTGCGCATCGGCCGCAGCCGCTGCGGCCGCGAAGCGGGCCAGGGGCGTGCTCGTGCGGTGGAAGAGGAACCGGCCGGCGGCGGGGGACAGGCGCACGACGCCGTCGGGGTCCCGGAGCATGCAGGCGCGGAAGCCGGGTGCGCCCCATTGCGGGGTGGCGCCCGCCGGCGACTCCCCCGGCAGCGGCAGCCGGCCGGCGACGAAGGTCAGGTGGGCGGCGCCGTGACCTCCGGCCGCCACCGCCAGCCCGGCGTAGCTGTGGCCCACGACGTGGACGGCGGCCCCCCGGCTCCCGGCCTCGGCGATCGCGGCCCGGACGGCCGCGACGTCGTCGTCGTAGCCGGTGAAGGGCAGGTCGATCGCCTGCGAGGCGATGCCCATCCGCTCGAGCCGGTCCATGACCAGGAGCCAGCACCAGCCCGCGTGGTGGGCCCCGTGCACGAACAGCACCAGGGAGTCGCCGCGGGGCACCTAGTGGACCCTACGCCACGATGAGTGCCGCGAGCGCCCACTAGCGGTAGACGTTGTTGCTGGTGTGGTCGCCTCCCAGCCACCGCTGCAGGGTCTCGTGGCTGTCGGCCCGGCGCTCGGCCGCGATGTCGTCCACCTCGTCGACGTCGACCGTGAACTCCAGGAGCAGGCCGTTCGGGTCCTCGGTGTAGAGCGACCGGCAGTAGCCGTGCTCGAGGACGTAGGTGCCGTCGGGCTTCCAGCCGGCGTCCGTGAGGCGCTGGTGGATCTCGCCCTGCAGCTCGGGCGTGACCTTGAGCGCGATGTGCCGGAACGGCGACGGCGTCAGGTCGGGATCGAACAGGTTCTGGTCCTCGTCGTGGGCGAACTGGAAGAACGCCGAGCGCGCTGCCGTCGCCCAGGCCGAAGAACGTGTGGCAGTAGACCCGCTTCGCCCCGAACAGCTCGTCGGCCTCGGACCAGGTGGCCACCAGCGGGAGGCCGATCAGGCCCTCGTAGAACGCCCGGGTCGCCTCCAGGTCCTTGGAAACGTACGCGTTGTGGTGCAGCCGGCTCGGCAGCTTGTCCGTCGTGGCCATGGCCCCTCCCTCGGGTCGCTCGGCTAGCGTGTCCGCTACACGGACACTCTACCGTAGAACGGGCGCCGAGCATCCGGGGGAGCGAACGATGGCTAGCGACGCGGGCGGCATCCTCACCACCCACACCGGCAGCCTTCCGCGTCCCGACGACCTCGTCCAGATCATGTGGGCCAAGGGCGACGGCATCCCGGTCGACGAGGCGGCCCTGGCCCGGCGCGTGGCCGCCGCCGTGCACGAGGTCGTGGACCGGCAGGTCGACGCCGGCGTGGGCATCGTCAACGACGGGGAGATGTCCAAGCCGAGCTACGCCACCTACGTCAAGGACCGGCTCGACGGGTTCGGCGGCGAGGCGGTCGAGCGCTACTACTTCGCCGACCTGGCCGACTATCCCCGCAGCGCCGAGCTCGTGGCCGCCAACCCCGGGCGGCGCAAGCGCACCGCCCCCGCCTGCACCTCGGAGATCGCGGTCCGCGACCGGGACGCCATCGTCGTCGACATGGCCACGCTCGGCGAGGCCGTCGCCGGCGCCGGCGTCGCGGGCACGTTCACGAGCGCGGCGTCCCCCGGGGTCGTCTCGCTGTTCTTCGAGAACCAGTTCTACGCCAGCGACGAGGAGTACCTCGTCGCCATCGCCGAGGCGATGCGCTTCGAGTACGAGGCGATCGCCGCCGCCGGCGCGTTCGTCCAGCTCGACTGCCCCGACCTCGCCATGGGCCGCCACACCGCCTACGCCGGGATGGACATCGCCGGGTTCCGCCGGCGGGCCGCCCTCAACATCGAGGCCCTCAACCACGCCGTGCGCAACATCCCGGCCGAGCAGCTCCGCATGCACCTGTGCTGGGGCAACTACCCCGGTCCCCACCACCACGACGTCGACCTGGCCGACATCATCGACCTCGTGTGGACGGCCAAGCCGCGGACCGTCCTGTTCGAGGCCGCCAACCCGCGCCACGCGCACGAGTGGAAGCTGTTCGAGGAGGTCGCGGTGCCGGAGGACAAGGTGCTGTGCCCCGGGGTGATCGAGCCCCAGTCCAACTACGTCGAGCACCCGGAGCTCGTCGCCCAGCGGATCGGGCGGTACGCCGCCCTCGTCGGCCGCGACCGGGTGATGGCGGGTGTCGACTGCGGGTTCAGCGTGCACGTCGGCACCCAGTCCATCGACCCGGACGTCACCTGGGCCAAGCTCCGGTCGCTGGCGGAGGGCGCGGCGCTGGCGTCCGAAGCGGACCTGATCCGGGGGGCGGCGGCTCAGTCCTGGTCGGGCTCGGACAGGCGCAGGCGCCTGTCGATCTCCACGCCCATGATCCGGCAGTCGGTCGCCGGGTGGTCGTAGCGACAGAGCAGGGCGCCGGCGAGGTAGGCCCGTGCCTCCTGGAGCCGGACGATCTCGGCGTCGAGGTTGGTGAGGCGCCGGCCGGCGATGGCCTTCCACTCCGTGACGTCCGCGGCGTCGAGGACGCCGGCGATGTCGACGAGCGAGAGCCCGGCGTCCTGGAGCATGCCGATGAACACCAGGCGGCGCAGCGTCCGGACCCGGTACCGACGCTGCCCCGAACGGCGGCCGTCGGCGGTCAGCAGGCCCCGCCGCTCGTAGAACCGCACGGTCGAGGTCGTCACACCGGCCCGCCGAGCGACGTCGCCGATCGTCAGCGTCGCGTCGTCCATGGACGTACTTGACTTTAACTGCGGTTCAACTGTCAAGGTCGAGGCCATGACGACCTCACCTGCGGATGCGGACACCACCGCGACACCGAACCACCACGCCGACCACCCGGGCTTCAGCGGTGTCGGTGGCCTCTTCGCCGCCCTCTGCTTCACCGTCGGGCGCGGCGCGCAGGCGGACCTGGCCATCGAGCTGGCGGGTGTCGGCCCCGACGACGACGTGGTCGACGTCGGTTGCGGCCCGGGTGTCGCCGTCCGACGCGCCGCGGGCGTGGCCCGCTCGGTCGTGGGCGTCGACCCCGCGCCGGTGATGCTCCGGGTCGCCCGTGCCCTCGGCGGACCGAGCCGGCGCTACCTGCAGGGCGCGGCCGAGGCGCTGCCGCTGCCCGACGACTCGGCCACCGTCGTGTGGTCGCTGGCGACCGTGCACCACTGGCAAGACCTCGACGCCGGGCTCCGGGAGGCTCGGCGGGTGCTGCGTCCCCGGGGCGGCTGCTCGCCATCGAGCGTCGCATCGAACCGGGCGCCTCCGGTATCGCCAGCCACGGCTGGACCGAGCACCACGCCCAGCGCTTCGCCGAGCTGTGCCGCACGGCCGGTTTCGTCGACGTCGAGATCGGCCGTCACCGGCCGGGCCGGGGAGAGGTCCTTGCCGTCCGTGCGTCCCTGAGCTGAGCGCCGCCGCTCGGGTCAGCGGCGCCTACGCCCTCAGGCGTCGCCGATCCGTGCCGGCCGCCGGAGCAGCTCGCCGCCGCAGTTCGGGCACGTGTCACCCATCTCGGCGGCGCAGCCGGCGCAGAAGGTGCACTCGAAGCTGCAGATGCGGGCATCGTTCGAGGCCGCGGGAAGTTCCGCCTCGCAGCGCTCGCAGGTCGGTCTCATCTCGAGCATCGTGGTTCTCCGGCGGCCATGGTCCGTTGTCCGTTCGGGCCTGCGACTGGGAGAGTGCCGGCATGGACATCCTCGACCTGTACGTGGCGGACCCGGGACGCTACGACCGTATGCCCTACCGCGTGGTGGGCCGCAGTGGATTGAGGCTGCCGGCGCTGTCGCTCGGCTTCTGGCACAACTTCGGCGACGACACGCCGATCGCACGTCAGCGCGCCATCATGCGCCGCGCCTTCGACCTCGGGATCACCCACTTCGATCTCGCCAACAACTACGGACCGCCGTACGGATCGGCGGAGACGAACGCCGGCCGCATCCTCGACGAGGACTTCCGCCGTCACCGCGGCGAGCTCGTCATCTCCACCAAGGCCGGCTGGGACATGTGGCCGGGCCCGTACGGCGACCTCGGCTCCCGCAAGTACCTGCTCGACTCGCTGGAGCAGTCGCTGCGACGGCTGCGCCTCGACCACGTCGACATCTTCTACCACCACCGCTTCGATCCCGACACGCCCCTCGAGGAGACCCTGGGTGCGCTCGACACCGCGGTGCGGCAGGGCAAGGCCCGCTACGTGGGGATCTCGTCGTACTCGGCGGAGCGGACGCAGGACGCCGTCGCCATCCTGCGGGAGCTGGGGACACCGCTGCTGATCCACCAGCCCTCCTACTCCATGCTCAACCGGTGGATCGAGGGCGGCCTGCTCGACGTCCTCGGCCGCGAGGGTGTCGGCTGCATCGGCTTCTCCCCGCTGGCGCAGGGGATGCTGACGTCCCGGTACCTGGACGGCATCCCCGAGGGCTCGCGGGCGACGCAGGACAAGTCGCTCGACCCGGCCATGTTGAGCGAGGAGAACCTCGCCCACATCAGGGCGCTCGACGGCATCGCCCGGCAGCGAGGGCAGTCGCTCGCCCAGATGGCGGTCGCCTGGGTGCTCCGCGATCCCCGCGTCACCTCCGCACTGGTCGGCGCATCCAGCGTCGAGCAGCTGGAGGACACGGTCACCGCGCTCGACCGCCCGGACTTCACCGACGACGAGCTCGCCGCCATCGACGAGCACGCGGTCGACGGCGGCATCAACCTCTGGGCCGGACCGAGCACGGCGTGAAACCCGACGTGATCGCCGATGGCGATGGCCACGACCGCCACGAACGGGCATGATCGGCTCGTGCTGGTGAGGATCACGGGCATCAACCCGCCCGGCCGGACGTTCTGCCGTCCCGACGGGTCGCTGATGGAGAACGTCCACGTCGGTGTGCAGGTCCGTCGTGACCCTGCCCACCTCGTGAGAGCAGACGAGCCCGAGACGTGCTGGGACGTGGACGTCGAGGTCGTCCGCCAGGACGGTCTCGACTTCCGCGGGCCCGCGGTGCAGGGCAAGCGGGGCGACCGCTTCATCTACCTGACGTGGGGTGACGTCGGCCCCCACGGTCGCTTCGAGATGTTCCGGCGGGCGAAGCTGATGCTCGATCGGGTCGAGCCCCGGCTCATCGAGTCGGCGGTCGAGGCCGGCGGCCTCGACGCGAGGGTCGACCTGACCGGCGGCGACGGCGGCCCGCGCTGCGCCCGGGTCGATCCTCCCGCGGTCTCCTGGTCGGTGCGGCCGTGATCCGCTGGGGCATCATCGGGCCGGGGAAGATCGCCACCCGCTTCGCCCGGTCGATGGCCGCCGTGGACGACGGGCGCATCGTCGCCGTGGCGTCACGGTCGGCCGAGCGCGCCGGCGCCTTCGCCGACGAGTTCGACATCGCGGGGCGGTACGACGACGTCGGGGCGCTCGTGGAGGATCCCGACGTCGATGCGGTCTACGTGGCCACGCCGCACTCCCGCCACGAGGCCGACACCGTGCGGTGCCTCGAGGCCGGCAAGCACGTCCTGTGCGAGAAGCCCATCGCCCTCAGCGCCGCCCAGGCCGGGCGGATGGTCGCGGCGGCGGAGGCGGCCGGTTGCTTCCTGATGGAGGCGGTCTGGAGCCGCTTCCTCCCGTCGTACCGGGCGCTGGTCGAGGTCGCTCGCCGGCGGGCGCATCGGCACGCCGATGCAGGTCGACGCCGACTTCGGCTTCCGCGTGCCGGTGGACCCCGCCCACCGCCTGTTCGACCCGCACCAGGGCGGCGGCGCCCTGCTGGACCTGGGCATCTACCCCATCCAGCTGTGCACGCTCGTGCTCGGGCCGGTCGAGCACGTCGCCGCGGCCGGCGTCCTCGGCACGACGCACGTCGACGAGCAGGTCGCGGCCGTCCTCCGCCACGAGGGCGGCGGGCTCGGGGTGGCGAAGGCGGCGGTCACGGTGCCCCTGGCCTGCACGGCCCGCATCAGCGGCAGCGACGGCTGGATCGAGCTCCCGGCGTTCATGCACTGCCCGACCTCGTTCACGGTGCACGCCTCCGGCGCCGCGCCCGAGGTCGTCGACTGCCCGTTCGAGGGCGAGGGCCTCCAGTTCGAGATCGTCGAGGTGCACCGCTGCATCGCCGAGGGCCGCACCGAGAGCCCCACCATGCCGCTGGCCGACACGCTGGCCCTGGCGGCGACGATGGACGACATCCGGGGCCAGATCGGCCTCACGTACCCCGGCGAGGGGTGACGGCGTCGCCCTCCAGGAGGCTGCGCAGCTCGAACCGCTTGATCTTGCCGGTCGCCGTCTTCGGGAGCCCGTCGGTCACGACGATCCGGCGGGGCCGCTTGAACGCCTCCAGCTGGGCGCGGCAGTGCTGCTGCAGGACCTCGGGGTCGGGCTCGGCGCCGGCGGCGGGGACGACGAAGGCGACGACGGTCTCCAACCCCGCCGTGTCCCGGGTGCCGACGACCGCGGCCTCGAGCACCGACGGGTGGCCGATGAGCACGTTCTCGACCTCGGCCGGGGACACCCAGATCCCGCCCGCCTTGATCATGTCGTTGTTGCGGCCGAGGAACGTCCAGTGGTCGTCGGCCGACCGGGTGTAGACGTCGCCGGTGCGCACCCAGCCGCCGTCGAGGAACGCCGCCGCCGTGGCCTCGGGGCGCTCCCAGTAGCCGGTGGCGGCGGACGGGCCGAGCACGTGGAGGAAGCCGGGGGTGTCCGGCTCGGTGACCACCCGGTCGTCGTCGCCGCGCAGCTCGGCGCGGTAGCCGGGGACGACGCGGCCGCTCGTGCCGGGCACCTGCTCGTCCAGCGTGTTCGAGATGAAGATGTGGAGCAGCTCGGTCGTCCCGATGCCGTCGAGGACGGGTGCGCCGCTGAGCTCGGCGAAGCGCACCTGGAGGCTGGCCGGCAGCGCCTCGCCCGCCGTGACGGTGGCCCGGACGCTCGCGAACGTCGCCGGGTCGAGCGAGGCGTCGAGCAGCGCCGCGCAGAAGCCCGGGCTGGAGAAGAACAGCGTCGGGGCCTCGTCGCGGACGAGGGCGGCGACGGCGGCCGGGGCCGGCGGGTCGGGGTTGAGGATCGAGGTGGCGCCGGCCGCCAGCGGGAACGTGAGCGAGTTGCCCAGCCCGAAGGCGAAGAAGAGCTTGGCCACCGACAGGAAGCGATCCTCGGCGGAGACCTCCAGCACCTGGCGGGCGTAGGTGTCGTAGGTCGCCGGCAGGTTGCCGTGGCGGTGCATCACCCCCTTCGGTCGCCCGGTGGTCCCGCTGGAGTAGAGCCAGAAGGCCGGCGAGTCGGTCGACGTGGCGGCGACGCCCAGCTCGTCGGCGGCGGTCCGGTCCGACCAGGCGTGCACCTCGACGGCCCCGGCGCCGGCGGGGACCGCCGCCGCGTCGCCGCACACCACGACGTGCTCCAGCGCCGGTGCCCCCGCGACGACGTCGGGCACGACGGCGCCGAACACGTCGGAGACGACGAGCGCCCGGGCGCCGCAGTCCGCCACGACCTCGGCGAGGGCGCCGCCCCGGGACATGGTCGACAGCGGGACGGGGACCGCGCCGGACCGCAGGGCGCCGAGGAAGAAGGCCGGGAAGGCCTCGTCGTCGCGCACCACCATCGCCACCCGGTCGCCGGACCCCACCGCCAGGTCGGGCAGCAGCCGCTGGACCCGCCACAGCTCCCGCTGGAGCTCGGCGTAGGTCGTCGACCGGCCCTGGCACCGGAGGGCGACGTCGTCGCCCCGACCCTCGTCGACGTGCCGGTCGACGAGCCACTGCGCAGCGTTGAACTCGTGCTCGCTCACTGCCGTTCCCCCCTGTGTCCCTGTGTCGCCGTGCGGTCAGACCAGCACGTACTCGTAGTCGACGGGCTTCTGGTGGATGCCGGCGGACGGCGGCGCCACCCACCCGGCCATCCTGCCGGGCTCGGTCACGCCGACCATGAGCGCCTCGACGTGGTCGCGGTCCGCCGGGCTCGGCAGCCAGGCGTCGGCGTTCGCCGCCCACTCCTCGTCGCCGACCAGGCGGCCGTCGGGCGACACCCGCCGGCCGGCGAAGGTGCCGACGTCGCGGTGGA
Organism: uncultured Acidimicrobiales bacterium; assembly: GCA_963759225.1. Taxonomy (GTDB): domain Bacteria; phylum Actinomycetota; class Acidimicrobiia; order Acidimicrobiales; family VFJN01; genus ZC4RG19. The sequence continues at coordinate 71,738 of CAVWYL010000019.1, forward strand.
AGCCGACGTGGGGCAGCGTGAGCCGCCCCTCGACGCCGTGCTCGGCGAGCGTGCGGTTCCAGCGGTCGAGGCCCTTGCGGCAGTCGTCGGCGTAGTCCTCCCGGAGGGTCTCGTTCAGGGCGGCCAGCTGGGTCACCTCCCGGGCACCGATCCCCGCGTCGGTGCACTCGGGGACGAGCCGGTGGTCGTCCTTCAGCAGGTGGTCGTCCTCGCGCCGCTCCTCCTGGAAGCGGCCCTTGAGCCCGGCCGCGAAGTAGTTGGCCGCGTTCGTCGACGTCTCGGCGCCGAAGAGGTCGAGCGACACCGAGTAGTGGAAGTTGACGTACTTCTGGAGCACGTCGAGGTTGATGCCGCCGTGGGGCGACACGTCGTCGGTGTCGTGCTCGCGCATCAGCTGCGCCGTCCGCTGCACGACCCGGCCGACGCCGGAGGCGCCGACGAACATGTGGTGCGCCTCCTCCTTCAGCATGAAGTCGCAGGTCCGCGACAGCGGGTCGAACGCCGACTCCCGCAGCGACGCCAGCTGGAACTTGCCGTCCCGGTCGGTGAAGTACGTGAACATGAAGAACGAGAGCCAGTCGGGGGTCTCCTCGTTGAAGGCGCCGAGGATCCGCGGGTTGTCCTCGTCGCCCGAGTGGCGCTCCAGCAGCGCGTCGGCCTCGTCGCGCCCGTCGCGCCCGAAGTACCGGTGCAGCAGGTACACCATCGCCCACAGGTGCCGGCCCTCCTCCACGTTCACCTGGAACAGGTTCCGCATGTCGAACAGCGAGGGCGCGGTGAGGCTCAGCCGGCGCTGCTGCTCGACGGAGGCGGGCTCGGTGTCGCCCTGGACGACGAGGAGCCGGCGCAGGGCGGCCCGGTGCTCGCCCGGGACCTCCTGCCACACCTCCTCGCCCCGGTGGTCGCCGAAGGCGATCCGGCGGTCGGGCTCCGGGTCCGACAGGAAGATGCCCCAGCGGTAGTCGGGCATGGCGACGTGGTCGAAGTTCGCCCAGCCGTCGCGCCCGACGTCGACCGCGGTGCGGAGGTAGACCGGGTTGCGCTGGTACGCGGCCGGGCCGAGCTCCTCCCACCAGCGGATGAACTTCGGCTGCCAGCTCTCGAGGGCCCGCTGCAGCCGGCGGTCGCCCACCAGGTCGACGTTGTTCGGGATCTTGGCCTCGATGTCGACGCTGGACATGTCACACCCTCCGCTTGTCGAAGTCGGGCCGGGAGCCGGTGCCGAAGCTGTGCAGCGCCCCGTGCGGCCCGACGGCGTTCGGTCGCTGGAAGATCCAGTTCTGCCAGGCGGAGAGGCGGGCGAAGATCTTGGTCTTCATCGTCTCGGGGCCGACGAACCGGAAGTTCGCCTCCAGCCCGGTCAGCGCATCGGGGCTGAAGCTGTTCCGCTCCTCCAGCATCAGGCGGACCTCGTCGGCCCAGTCGAGGTCGTCGGGCGTCGACGTGACGAGCCCGGCGGCGGCGGCCTCGGCGGCGAGCAGGTCCTTGCCGGCCACGGCGACGGCGGCGTCGTGGTCCCCGTCCCGCCCCCAGAACCGCGTCCGGAGGCGGGTCAGGTCGTTGGCCATCGGGAACCAGCCGAGGTTGGCGTCGGTGAGCCGGACGGTGGCGGGGGCCGGGGGGTCGTCCTCGTCCTCCCAGGTGCCGTCGAGCATGAAGCTGCGGTCGGCGGCGAGCAGCAGCTCGGCCAGCATCCCGGTGAAGCAGCTGCCGGGCTCGACGAGGGCGACGAGCGAGCGGGCGGACACGTCGAGGCGCTCCAGCGTCCGGGCCCAGAACAGCCGGACCTCGCGGACGAGCCAGTGGCCGGGGTCGGCGGCGAACACGCTCTCGGCCTGGGCGACCTGGCCGCCGTCGCCGGTCGTGCGGAAGACCCACGTGCCGAGCTCGGTCTCGTTCAGGCGGAGGTGGAGCACGGCGTCGTCGAGCTCCCGGGCGGTGCGGAGCAGCCAGGAGCCGTCGCCGGCCGCCTGCAGCTCGGCGCCGGTGGCCGGTTGCGGCCGCTGCGGGCCGGCGACCGTGATCGTGGCCGTGCCCCGGGCCCGGTCGACGGCGACGTCGACGTTGCCGTAGCGGACGCCGCCGCCGTCCGCCTCCCGGGTGAGCGGGCCGAGGACGACGCCGCCGGCGCGGTCGGGCCGGTCCGATCCCGCGGCGCGGGCCGCGGCCCGCTCGGCGATCAGGTCGCCGAAGGACGAGGCGGGGGCGATGTGGTCGACCAGCCGCCAGTCCCGCGCCGTCGCGCCGCGCACCCCCTCGGTCCTGGTGGCGAAGGCGTCGGCGAGATCGCGCCGCACGTGCCGCTTCTCGACGACCCGGGTGAGCCCGCCGGTGCCGGGCAGGACGGCCAGGAGGGGGACCTCGGGGAGCGACACGGCCGAGGCCTTGTCGTCGACCAGCAGGATCTCGTCGCAGGCGAGGGCCAGCTCGTAGCCCCCGCCGGCCGCGGTGCCGTTGATCGCGGCAAGCCAGGTCTGGCCGGAGTGGGCGGTGGCGTCCTCGATGCCGTTGCGCGTCTCGTTGGTGAACTTGCAGAAGTTCACCTTGTGCTCGTGGCTGGACCCCGAGAGCATCTGGATGTTGGCGCCGGCGCAGAACACCTTGTCGAGGCCGCCGGTGACGACCACCACCTTGACCTCCGGGTGCTCGAACCGGAGGCGCTGCGCGGCGTCGTGCAGCTCGATGTCGACGCTCAGGTCGTAGGAGTTGAGCTTGAGCTCGTAGTCGTCGCGCAGGCCGCCGGCGGGGTCGGTCGCCAGGGTGAGGGTGGCGACGGGCGGCCGGACGTCGATCGTCCAGTGGCGGTAGCGGCTCGGATCGGTCTGGAAGCTGATCGTCGCGTCCTGCACGCCGGCACCCCTTCTCCGCCGCCGGAAATCATTCTACATTGTCTACGTGGCGCATCAAGAAGTTGTAGAACGTTGGATCTCCCCGACGCTTGCACCGGTCGTGGGCGCCCGGCGCGACGGCACGGCCAGCGTCGACACGACGAGCGGCCTGGTGCTGACCGTGATGGGCGAGCTCATGCTCCCCAACGGCGGCGTGGCCTGGACCCAGTCGATCATCGCGGTGCTGGCGCTCCTCGACGTGCGCGAGAAGGCGGCCCGCCAGGCGATGGCCCGGATGTCCGAGCGCGGCTGGCTCGACCGGGAGAGGGTCGGGCGCCAGACCCGGTGGATCCTCACCGAGCAGGCGCGCTCCCTGCTCGTGCCGGGAGCGGAGCGGATCTACGCGTTCGGCCAGCGGCGCCGATCGTGGGACGGCGCCTGGCTCGTGCTGCTGGCGTCGGTCCCCGAGACCGAGCGGCGGGTCCGCTACCGGATGAGGGTCGAGCTGAGCTGGGCCGGGTTCGGTTCGATCGGCCAGGGCACGTGGCTCTGCCCGTGGACGCAGCAGGAGCCGGTCGCCGTCGACATCCTCCGCGAGCTCGAGGTCGACGCGACGTCGTTCGTGTCGCGGCTCGGGACGATCGGCTCGGCGACCGATCTGGCGGCCGAGGCGTGGGACCTGCCGCAGCTGCGAGCCGGCTACGACGGCTTCCTCGCCGACACCGAGGCGGCGCTCGGCGCGCAGCCCACGGGCGAGGCGGCCGCCGGCGAGCTCGTCGCGCTGGTGCACCGCTGGCGCCGCTTCCCGTTCCTCGACCCCGACCTCCCGGCGGAGCTCCTCCCGGCGGGCTGGCCCGGACCCGACGCCGCCCGGCGCTTCGCCCAGCTGCGGGCGGCGCTCTCGCCCCGGGCGCAGCGCTGGTGGCGCCAGGTGGAGGCGGACCTCGACCCGGCGGCCGGGCGGCATGGTCACGTCACCGCGGCGGGCCGTCCACGCCCGTCATGACGTGCTCGCGGGCGTGCCCTTCCCGAGCATCTCGATCGCCTGCTCGCGCATCTCGACCTTGCGGACCTTGCCCGTGACGGTCATGGGGAACGCATCCGTGAGGTGGAGGTAGCGCGGGATCTTGTAGTGCGCCAGCTTCCCGGCGCAATGGGCGCGCAGGGCATCGATCGTGAGCGGCTCGGCGCCGGGCCGCAGCCGGACCCACGCCATCAGCTCCTCGCCGTACTTGTCGTCGGGGACGCCGATGACCTGCGCCTCGTCGACGTCGGGGTGGGTGTAGAGGAACTCCTCGATCTCCCGCGGGTAGATGTTCTCGCCGCCGCGGATCACCATGTCCTTGATGCGGCCGACGATGGCGACGTAGCCCTCGTCGTCCATGGTGCCGATGTCGCCGGTGTGCATCCACCCGGCGCCGTCGATCGCCTCGGCGGTCTGTTCGGGCGCCTCCCAGTACCCCAGCATCACGGAGTAGCCGCGCGTGCAGACCTCGCCGGGCTCACCCCGCGGCACCGGCCGATCCGTGTCGGGGGCGACCACCTTCATCTCGACGTGCGGCATGACCGTGCCGACGGTGCTCACCCGCCGCTCGACGGGATCGCTCCGGCGGGTCATCGTCGAGACGGGCGACGTCTCGGTCATCCCGTACATGATCGTGACCTCGGCCATGTGCATGTCGGTGACGACCCGGCGCATGACCTCGATCGGGCACGGCGCCCCGGCCATGATCCCCGTGCGCAGCGAGCCGAGGTCGAACCCGGCGAAGTCCGGATGGGCCAGCTCGGCGATGAACATCGTGGGGACGCCGTAGAGCGAGGTGCACCGCTCCTGCTGCACCGCCGACAGCGTCGCCCCCGGGTCGAACGCCGGCGCCGGGATGACGACGGTGGACCCGTTCGACGTGGCGCCGAGGTTGCCCATCACCATCCCGAAGCAGTGGTAGAAGGGGACCGGCACGCAGATCCGGTCCTGCTCCGTGTACCCCAGCAGGTGGCCCACGAAGTACCCGTTGTTGAGGATGTTGTGGTGCGACAGCGTCGCGCCCTTCGGGAAGCCGGTCGTGCCCGACGTGTACTGGATGTTGATCGGGTCGTCGAACGCCAGCTGCGACTCCCGGGCCTCCAGGTCGTCGGACGTGCCGGCGGCACCGCCGACGAAGTCGTCCCACGACGGCGTGCCCAGCAGCACGACGGCGTCGAGGTCGGGGCACGCGGGGCGGGCCTCGGCGATCATCGCCGCGTAGTCGGACGTCTTGAACGAGGGCGCCGCCACGAGCATGCGGATCCCCGCCTGCCGCAGCACGTACTCGAGCTCGAAGGTCCGGTAGGCCGGGTTGATCGTGACGAGGATGGCGCCGACCCGCGCCGTGGCGTACTGGACGAACACCCACTCGGCGCAGTTCGGCGACCAGATGCCGACCCGGTCGCGGGGGCGGATGCCGGCGGCCAGGCAGCGCGCGGGCGACCGTGTCGACCTCGGCGGCGAACTCGCGGTAGGTCCACCGGCGGCCGGTCGCCACCTCGACGAGCGCCTCGCCGTCCGGCACGCGTGACACGGTGCGGGCGAGGTCCTCGCCGATGGTCCGGCCGAGGAGCGGGACCTCGCTGGTCCCGCTGGCATAGCTGGAAGCCCGGGTCATGCTTCCCCCTGTCGTCAGGCCAGCGCCACGACCTGCGGCGGCATCGACTCGGCCTCCAGCATGGCCGCGAGCCCGGCCCGGCGCTCTGGAACGTCGGGGTGTCTATGCTCGTTGAGGCTTATGACGACGTCGACCTCCGGCTCGCCGGACGCGACACCCCGCACGCGCGGCCAGCAGCTGCTGGACGGGCTCGTGACGCGGCTGCAGCGGCTGCCCGCGCCGACCACCGGTTACGCCGTCCGCCGCGACCTGCGGATACCCACCCGCGACGGGGTGGAGCTCCTCGCCGACATGTACGAGCCGACCGGGGCGCCGTCGGGGACGGTGCTCGTGCGCTCGCCGTACGGCTGGCCGGCACCGATGGCCGCGCTCACCGGTGCCGTCTACGCCGGCCGCGGCTACCGCGTCCTCCTCGCCCGGTGCCGGGGCACGTTCGGATCGGGCGGGGCGTTCGAGCCGATGGCCCACGAGGTCGACGACGCCGCCGACACCGTCGCGTGGATGCGCGGGCAGCCGTGGTTCGACGGCCGGTTCGCCACGCTCGGCGGCTCCTACCTCGGGTTCACGCAGTGGGCCCTGCTCATGGACCCGCCACCGGAGCTCGTCACCGCGGTCATCTCCATCGGCCCGCACGACTTCCCGTCCGCCGTCTACCAGGGCGGTGCGTTCAACCTCGACGACTTCCTCGGCTGGTCCCACCAGGTCGCGCACCAGGAGGACACCGGCTTCGTGCGCGGCATGCTCCGCCAGGCCCGGTCCCGGCCCCGCGTCGCCCGTGCCGTGCGGGAGCTCCCCCTGGTCGAGGCCGGTGACCGCCTGACCGAGGGACGGGCCCCGTGGTACGCGCGAGTGGGCCGGCCGGCGCGACCCCGAGGACCCGTTCTGGGGGCCGATGAGGCTCGGTGCGGCCCTCGAGCGGGTGCAGGTCCCGGTGCTGCTCCAGAGCGGCTGGCAGGACCTCTTCCTCGATCAGACGCTCGAGCAGTACGGGCGGCTCGCCGCCCGCGGCGTCGACGTCGCCCTCACCGTCGGCCCGTGGACGCACATCCAGCTGGCCACCAGCGGTGGGCGCATCGTCGTGCAGGAGACGCTCGACTGGCTGGGCGAGCACCTGGGCGGCACGGGCATCCGCACCCGGGCCGCACCGGTCAAGGTCTTCGTCACCGGCGCCGGCCAGTGGCGCGACCTGGCCGCCTGGCCGCCCCCCGCCGAGGAGCGCACGCTCCACCTCCGGCCGGGCGGCGACCTCGGCGACGAGCCGGCCCCTCCGGGCAGCAGCGCGGCGTTCACGTACGACCCGGCGGACCCGACGCCGTCGATCGGTGGCCGCCTCCTCGATCCGCGGTCCGGCGGCTACACCGACGACAGCCGGCTCGCGGCGCGCGGCGACGTCGTCGCGTTCACCGGTGCGCCGCTCACCGCACCGCTCGACGTGCTGGGCCGCCCGGTCGTCGGTGCTGGCCCACTCCTCGGACAACCCGCACGCCGACCTGTTCGTCCGCCTGTCCGAGGTCGACCCGGACGGGCGCTCGCGGAACGTGAGCGAGGGCTTCCTGCGGCTCGACCCCGAGGCCGCCACCGGCAGCATCCGCCTCGCGCTGGACGCGGTCGCGCACCGGTTCGCGGCGGGGAACAGGATCCGCGTCGTCGTCGCCGGCGGCTCCCACCCGCGCTGGGAGCGCAACCTGGGCACCGGCGACGATCCCGCCACCTCGGCCCGCACGGCGCCGTCCCACCGCACCCTCGACCTCGCCGCATCGCAGCTGGTGCTGCCGGTCGCCGTCCGGGCCGGGTGATCAGCCGGCGAGGCCGGTCGCCGGCTCGTCCCAGCGGTCGAGGAACGTGACGTCCGCGACCGCGTGACGGCGGAGGGGCCCGTGCCGGCCCCGGGGCCAGCCGACGACCACGTGGCCCGCGAGCATCCAGTCGTCGGGCACGCCGACGGCGTCGCGCAGCAGCTGCTCGCCGTCGTACGACGCCCAGCTGGTGAGGCACGCGCCCAGGCCCTGGGCCCGGGCCGCCAGCAGGAAGTTCTGCATCGCGGGGAAGATCGAGCCGCCGAGCAGCAGCTCCGACGCGGTGTCGAAGCGCTGCTGGGTGAACAGCACCGACGTGTGCTCGCCCGCCCGGTCGTGCAGCTCGTAGGTGGCGCGGTAGGTGCGCGCCCGCCGGCTGTCGTCGCCCTCGGCGGGGCGGGTCATGCCGTACACGGGCTCGATCACCGCCAGGGCGCGGGCGGCGGCCGTCGCGACGACGGCGCGCTGCTCGGGCGAGCGGAGGACGACGAAGCGCCACGCCTGCGCGTTGGCGCCCGAGGGCGCCCACGTCGCCGCCCGGAGGCACCGGGCGAGGACGGCGTCGTCCACCGGCTCGTCCGTGAACCGGCGGATCGTCCGGGCCGTCGACAGCACGTCCCAGATGTCGTCGGTGGCGCCCGTCATGCGGGGCGCTTCCTGCGGGGTCTGGCCATCCCCGATTGTCCTCGACCCCACCGACCCGTGTCAGGTTCACCTACGGTCCTTGCCCATGAGCGACACCGCCACCCCGATGGCCGCCGGCCGGTATGCCGGGACACGCGTGCACCGGGTGGAGGACGCCCGGCTGCTCACCGGCCACGGCACCTTCGTCGACGACGTGGTGCGGCCCGGGATGCTGCACGCGTGCTTCGTCCGCAGCCCGTTCCCCCGGGCCCGCCTGCTGGGCATCGATCCCTCGGCCGCCCTCGCCCTCGACGGCGTCCACGCCGTGTTCACCGCCGCGGACCTCAACCCCGGGGTCCACGAGCTGTGGTACTCGATGATCGGCAAGGAGATCCCGGACACGCCCCGGCCGGCGCTCGCCGAGGGCGAGGCCCGCTTCGCCGGCGACCCGGTCGCCCTGGTCGTCGCCGACAGCCGCTACCTGGCCGAGGACGCCGCCGAGCTCGTCGAGGTCGACTACGAGCCGCTGACGCCCGTGGTCGACTACGCCCGGGGCCGGGACGCGGCGGAGCTCGTCCACGAGGGCTACGAGCGCAACGTCGCCGGCAAGATGCGGGGCAGCGCGCGCGACGTGGTCGACGACGCGTTCGCGTCCGCCGCCCACGTCGTCACCGAGGAGATCCACCAGCAGGCGTACGCCGCCGTGCCCCTGGAGACCCGCGGGATGGTGGTGGAGTGGTCGGCGGGCGAGATGACCATCTGGGCGGCGACCCAGGCGCCCCACGAGGTGCGGGCGGTGTGCTCGCGGGTGCTCGGCCTCGACGAGCACCGCGTGCGGGTGGTCATGCGCGACACCGGCGGCGGGTTCGGGCAGAAGGTCGTGCCGCTGCGCGAGGAGATCTGCGTGATGCTCGCCGCCCAGAAGGTCCCGGCGGCGCTCAAGTGGATCGAGGACCGGCGCGAGAACCTCATGTCCGCGGGGCAGTCCCGCCACGAGCACGCCACCGTCGCCATGGGCTTCGCCGGCGACGGCGAGATCCTGGGGGTCGGGATCGACCACGTGCAGGACGTCGGCGCCTACCCGACGCCCTGGCCGATCGGCACGTCCGCCGCCGTCGGGATGATGTTCCCGGGCCCGTACCGCATCCCGGTGGCCACGTGGGGCACGACCTCGGTGTTCTCCAACACGCCCGGCCGCACCGCCTACCGCGGCCCCTGGCAGTTCGAGACGGTGGCCCGCGAGGTCCTGCTCGACATCGCCGCCCGGCGCATCGGCATGGACCCCGTCGAGCTGCGCCGCCGCAACTTCCTCGCCGCCGACGACCTCCCGTACCAGAGCCCCGTCGGCATGCCCTACGACCACATGGCGCCGCGTGAGGTCTTCGAGGCCGCGCTGGCGCAGCTCGACTACGACGGCTTCCGCCGCGAGCAGGCCGAGGCCCGCGGCGACGGCCGCTACCTCGGCGTCGGCACCAGCAGCTACGTCGAGCCGACGGCGACCGGGATGGGGTACTTCGGCACCGAGGGGGCGACGATCCGCATCGAGCCCTCGGGCAAGGTCAACGTCTACGTGGCCGGCGGCTCCACCGGGAACAGCCTCGAGACCACCGCCGTGCAGCTCACCGCCGACGCCCTCGGGGTCGACCTGGCCGACGTCAACACCATCCAGGGCGACACCGCGCTCACCCCCTTCGGCCTCGGCACCGGCGGCAGCCGCAGCGGCTCGATGATCGCCGGCGCCATCGCCACCACCGCGGCGACGCTGCGGGAGCGCATCGTCGCCATCGCCGCCCACCGGCTCGAGGCGGCCCCCGAGGACATCGAGCTCGCCGGGAGCCGCGCCGCCGTGCGCGGCACGCCGTCCGTGGGCCTCTCCCTGGCCGAGATCGCGACCATCGCCTACGCCGACGTGGGGTCGTTGCCGCCCGGCGTGCCCGCGGGCCTCGAGGCCAGCGGTCGCTACCGCGCCGAGTCCCCGATGATCTGGGCCAACGCCACCCACGTCTGCACGTGCGAGGTCGACGTCACCACGGGCGCGGTCCGCCTGCTCCGCTACGTCGTGAGCGAGGACTGCGGGCCGATGATCAACCCGAACGTCGTGGAGGGCCAGATCGACGGCGGGACCGTGCAGGGGATCGGCGGCGCCCTCCTCGAGCACCTGGCCTACGACGACGACGCCAACCCGGTGTCGACCACGTTCGCCGACTACCTGCTGCCGACGATCGCCGAGGTCCCCGTGATCGAGCACGTGCACATCGAGACCCCCGGACCGGGGCCGGGTGGTTACAAGGGCGTCGGCGAGGGCGGGGCCATCGGCGCCCCGCCCGCCGTGGTCAACGCCGTGGCCGACGCCCTGGCGCCGTTCGGTGTCGTCGTCACCCGGCTGCCCGTCACGCCGGCGGCGATCCTGGCCCTGATCGACGAGGCGGCAGGCGTGAGAGGCTGCGCCGATAGGCGTAGCCGTGGCCCGAGCGGCCCGCTGCGAAGCAGCAAGAGCGGGAAGCGCGGACCACGGTGGCCGCGATGGCGTGCGCCGTCCGCGCACGCTCGCAGGCCCGGGCGCCGGCTCACAGGATGCGCTCGACGGCGTCGCCCAGCTGGCGCAGGGTGCGGACCTCGAACACGCCGCGGCAGTGGGGGGCGTAGGCGTGCAGCACGGAGTCGGTGGCGTCCCACTGGGCGCGTGGCTCGGGGTTGAGCCAGTAGACGGCCCGCACCCGGCCGGCGATGTCCGCGAGGACGTCGCCGCCGGCGGGCCGGTGGTTGTTGCGGGCGTCGCCGGTGATGATGAGCGTCGACCGGTCGGTGAGCCCCCGCCCGTAGCGGTCGCGGAAGTCGCGGAGCACGGCGCCGTAGTCCGAGTGCCCGTCGGCGCCGATCACCCGGCCGCCCTGGAGGATCTGCCACGGCTCCACCACGCCCGGGCTGGCCTCGACCACGCCGGTGATCTCGTCGACCGCGTCGACGAACGCGAACGAGCGGGTGCGGGCCAGCTCGTCGGCCAGGGCCGAGATGAGGGTGAGCGTGAAGCCGGCGAAGTCGGCCACCGAGCCGGACACGTCGCACAGCGTGAACAGCTCGGGCTTGCGGGCGTGCGGCCGGCGGAAGGCGACGTCGAGCGGCACCCCGCCGGTGGCCACCGACCGCCGCGCCGTGCGCTTCATGTCCACCACGCCCGACCGGATGCTCTGGCGGCGGCGCCACAGCCGGGCGGCGAGGCGGCGGGCCAGGGGGCGCACGGCCGTGCGGACCTCGGCGAGCTGGGTCGCCGTGGCCCGGGCCAGCTCCACGTCGAACGGGCTGGCCGGCCCGGCGACGCCGGCGGCGTCGGGGTGCGCGGCCAGGCGGGCCCTCACCTCCTCGGTGATCAGCCGGCGCAGCGCCTCGATGCGGGCCCCGACCTCGGCCCGGGACAGGTCGTCGCCCCGCTCGCGGGCGCGGCGGAGGGCGTCGTGCAACAGGTGGGCCAGCTCGACCGCCCGGAGCACCCGGTACACGTGGTAGCGCTCGGTGCGCGCCCCCTGCTCGAAGCCGGCGTGGCGCCGGACGGCCTCCTCGGCCAGGACCCGCAGCTCCTGCTCGGTGCCGTGGTCGACGGCCGTCCGGACGCGCTCGCCCAGCGCGGGGTCCGCCGCCGGCGCGCCGCCCGCGGGCGCGGGCGGCGCTTCCTCGGGCTCGCCGGCGCCCGGCACCCAGCGGGCCGGGAAGCACCGGTCGAACTCGGCGTCGAAGCGGGCCAGCTGGTGGGCGTGCTTGACCAGCGTGGCCCGCAGCGCGGTGCGCAGCTGCTCGCGGTCGGCCAGGTCGACGTGGCGCACGGCGCCCGCGGCGTCGAGCAGCTCGGACAGGGCGATGTCGGCGCCGGACGCCCGCAGCTGCGACGCGAGCCGGTGGATGCGGTCCCAGAGGGCGTCGCCGGGGCCGGCCGCGGTCATCGCTTGGCGAGGGCCTCGCTGATCTGGGCGGCTGTGGCGACCAGCTCCGGCACGAGGTCGTCGTGGATCTGCTCGATGGGGGTGCGGGCGACCTGGGTCGAGATGTTCATGGCCGCCACGGCCCGGCCCGACGAGTCGCGCAGGGGGGCGGCCACCGACCGCAGGCCCATCTCCAGCTCCTGGTCGACGAGGGCCCAGCCCTGGGCCCGCACCTGCTTCAGCACGACGGCCAGGTCGGCGACCGAGGTGACGGTGTTGTCGGTGTGCCGCTCCAGGCGGTCCGGCAGCGCGGCCCCGAGCGTCCTCCGGCGGGACCTCGGCCAGCAGCACCCGTCCCATGGAGGTGCAGTAGGCGGGGAGCCGGCTGCCGAGCCCGAGGGAGATGGTCATGATCCGCTTGGTGGGCACGCGGGCGACGTAGACGATGTCGGCGCCGTCGAGGACCGTGACCGACACCGACTCGTGCACCCGCTCGGACAGCGCCTCGAGGTAGGGCTGGGCGATCTGCTGCACGTTGAGCGAGGACAGGTAGGCGTAGCCGATGTCGAGGACGCGGGGCGTGAGCGAGAACCGCCGCCCGTTGGTCGACGCGTAGCCGAGCTCGCCGAGCGTCAGCAGCAGCCGGCGGGCGGTGGCCCGGGTCAGTCCGGTGCGGGCCGCGACCTCGCTCAGGGTGAGCTGCGGGTGCTCGGCGTCGAAGCTGCGGATGACGGCGAGGCCCCGCTCCAGCGACTGGACGAAGTCCACCCTTGACATGCCTCCCACGCTACGCAAGTGTCCAGGTGTTCACAGTGCGCACGATCGTACGCTATGCGAACATCGGAGCGCGAGCACACCCGAGGGGACCGATGGCGACGTACACGACGGCGTTCGCGTCGCTCGACGACTACGACAAGGGTGGCGTCGAGGTCATCAACGACGATCCGAAGAACTACGTGTTCTCGAACATGTTCGACGTGGCCAGCGCGGCCCGGCCGTGGGAGAAGGTCGCGGTCGGCAAGAACATGGAGTACGTCCTGGAGGTGATCCGGGCCGAGGGCACGTCCGAGTGGCGGACCGCGCCGCACGACGAGTTCGCCCTGGTGGTCGACGGCGAGGTGGTGGTCGACCTGCTCGACCCCGACGAGCCCCCGGCCGGCGCGGCCGCCACCGGTTCGGTCGCCGTCGACGGCGAGCCGGCGGGCACGCCGATGGGCCGCATCACCGCCGGCCGCGGGCACATGGCGCTGCTCCCCGCCGGTCGCTGCTACCGCTTCAGCGCCGAGCGCCCCGGCGTGATCCTGCTCCAGACCCTGGAGGGGCCGGACACCGTGTACCGCTGGGCCGAGATCTGCCAGACCGCGTGACGAGGAACGAGGAGCGCCAGTGACCGAGCGAAGCGAGGTCCAGAAGCACAGTCGCCCTACCGCCACGAAGTGGCGCTGCAGTCACCGGGGCGCCCGGAGGGAGCCCCGGTGACTGCCACCGCAACCTCCGTCGAGACCGGCGAGCGGAACGAGCACGGCTACGCCACGTTCCGGCTCGGCGGCTTCGCGTTCAGCCGCGACGAGCACTTCGTCCACATCGAGTGGCCCACCGGCAGCCACGTCACGTCCGTCGAGGCGTTCCTCAAGGCGCTCATGCGCGACGTCGCCTGGAACTTCTTCTACGGCATCGTCAACTTCGACGCGGTGATCGGGACGATGAACCACTACGGCACCGTCGACCTGTTCGCCGGCCGCTACAACGACGCCTACCGCAAGGCCGAGCTCGACCACCAGGAGACCTTCGACCACGAGCAGATCATCGCCACGTTCAAGGCGATGCTCGCCGACTGGACGAACGACGGCTTCGACCCGTTCGCCGCGCCCCAGGAGACCGGGTCGGCCTTCGGCGAGAAGCGCGGCGACAACCTCGCCGCGGTGACCCGCACCCGGGTCACCGCCGAGCGCATGGTGGGCGTGCCCGGCGACGAGCCGCTGCGCAGCGACGAGACCGGCCACCCGGTCAACCGCATGTTCGCCGACGTCTCCCAGGACGAGCCGGTCATCGAGGCCGAGCCCGGCTACGAGGGCGAGGTGGCGGCGTTCAACCTCTTCGCCTACCTGTCCCGCAGCGACGTGACCTGGAACCCGTCGGTGGTCACGGTGTGCAAGGACAGCCTCTACTGCCCGACGACCGAGGAGTTCATCCTCCCGATCATCCACGGCAACGACCGGGTCGAGTGGTTCGTCCAGCTGTCCGACGAGATCCACTGGAAGGTCGAGGACCGCGAGACCGGAGCGCCCCGGGCCAACGTGGTGATGAAGGCGGGCGACGTGGCCGCCATGCCGGCCGACATCCGCCACCAGGGCTACTCGCCCAAGCGGGCCATGCTGCTCGTCTGGGAGAACGGATCGCCCGCGCTGCCCGCCCTCATCGCCGAGGGCAAGGCGCCGAAGACGGCCGTCGACTTCTGACCGTGCAGACGCACCTGTTCATCGGCGGCGAGTTCGTCGACGCGCTCGGCGGCGGCACCCTCGAGGTCCGCAACCCCCACGACGGGTCGCTGCTCGCGGAGGTGGCCGAGGCGCGCGCCGCCGACGTCGACCGGGCGGTGGAGGCCGCCCAGCGGGCGTTCCCCGCCTGGGCGGCGACGCCCGCGGCGGAGCGGGGCCGGCTGCTGTTGCGGGTGGCCGACGTCATCGAGGCCCACGCCGACGAGCTGGCCCGCCTGGAGTCGACCGACACCGGTCACCCGCTCAAGGACACGTCGGTCCTGGACGTGCCCCGCACCGCGGCGAGCTACCGCTACTTCGGCGGCCTCGCCGACAAGCTCGAGGGCTCCGTCATCCCCGTCGACTCCGGGTTCCTCAACTACGTGACGCCCGAGCCGCTCGGCGTCGTCGGCCAGATCGTCCCGTGGAACTTCCCGCTGATGTTCACCAGCTGGAAGCTGGGGCCGGCGCTCGCCGCGGGCAACACCGCGGTGATGAAGCCGTCGGAGATCGTGCCGCTGTCCACGCTGCGGCTGTGCGAGCTCATGGTCGAGGTGGGGATGCCGCCGGGCGTCGTGAACGTGGTCCCCGGCTACGGCCACGACGCGGGCGCCCGCATCGCCGCCCACCCCGGCATCGCCAAGGTGAGCTTCACCGGCTCCACCCGCACCGGGCGCTCGGTCGTGGAGGCGTCCGCCGGCAACCTCAAGCGCCTGCAGCTGGAGCTCGGGGGCAAGGGCGCCAACGTCGTCTTCGCCGACGCCGACCTCGACGCCGCCGTCAACGGCTCGGCCTTCGCCATCTTCCACAACCAGGGCCAGGCGTGCATCGCCGGGTCCCGGCTCGTGCTGCACGAGGCGATCGCGGACGAGTTCCTCGACCGGTTCCTGCGCCTGACCCGGTCGCTGCGCATCGGCGACCCGCTGGCGCCCGGCACCGAGATGGGCCCGCTCGACCTCGCCCGAGCACCGCGACCGCGTCCTGTCCTACGTGAAGGTCGCCGAGGACGAGGGCGGCGAGGTGCTGTACGGCGGCACGACCCCCGACGACCCCGCCGCTCGCCCGGGGCTGCTACGTGCTGCCCACCGTCGTGCGCGCCGACCCGGGCGCCCGGGTGTGCCAGGAGGAGGTGTTCGGTCCGTTCGTCACCGTGACCACGTTCGCGGGCGACGACGAGGCGGTCGCCGTGGCCAACAGCACCGACTACGGGCTGGGCGCCGGGCTGTGGACCCGCGACCTGTCCCGGGCCCACCGCCTCGCCCGCGCCTTCCGGGCCGGGATGGTGTGGGTCAACTGCTACAAGCGGACCAGCCCCGCATCGCCGTTCGGGGGCGTGGGCCAGTCGGGCTACGGGCGGGAGATGGGGTTCGAGGCCATCCGGGGCTACACGGACCCCAAGTCGGTGTGGATCAACGTCGACGCCCCGATCCCGCCCTGGTACCCGCGGGGCTGACGCGTGGCCACCGTGACCACCCTGGCCGAGGCGGTCGCCACCCACGTGCACGACGGCGACGTCGTGGCGCTGGAGGGCTTCACCCACCTGATCCCCCACGCCGCGGGCCACGAGATCATCCGCCAGGGCCGCCGCGACCTCACCATCGTGCGCATGACGCCCGACATCGTCTACGACCAGCTCATCGGCATGGGATGCGCCCGCAAGCTGGTGTTCTCGTGGGGTGGCAACCCCGGCGTCGGCTCCCTGCACCGGTTCCGGGACGCCGTCGAGAACGGCTGGCCCCGGCCGCTGGAGCTGGAGGAGCACAGCCACGCCGGCATGGCCAACCGCTACGTGGCCGGGGCGTCGGGGCTCCCGTTCGCGGTGCTGCGGGGCTACGCCGGCACCGACCTGCCCGGCTGCACCGCCCACGTGGCGGAGATCGACTGCCCGTTCACCGGCGAGCGGCTGACCGCGGTGGCCGCGCTGCGGCCGGACGTCACGATCGTCCACGCCCAGCGCGCCGACCGCGCCGGCACCGTCCAGCTGTGGGGCATCACCGGCGTGCAGAAGGAGGCCGTGCTGGCCGCCCGCCGCTCGATCGTGACCGTCGAGGAGGTCGTCGACGTCCTCGACGACCGGCCGGGCGCCGTCGTGCTGCCGTCGTGGGTCGTGAGCGCTGTCGCCGAGGTGCCGGGCGGCGCGGCGCCGAGCTACGCGCACGGCTACTCGGTGCGGGACGACGCGGCGTACGCGGCGTGGGACGGGATCAGCCGCGACCGCGCCACCTTCCGCCAGTGGATGCAGGAGCACGTGACCGGCTTCGTGCCGAGCACGGCGTGACGAGGGGGACCCCATGGCCGTAGCCACCCAGTCCATGACCGACGAGCAGCGCAAGAGCGTGGCGATCGAGTACCTGAAGGCGTTCGACCGGGGCGGCGTGACCTCGGACGGCGGCAGCATCCTCGACCTGTTCGCCGACGACGCCCAGGTGTACTTCCCCAAGTGGGGCGTGGCCTCCGGCAAGGAGCAGATCGGCACGCTGTTCGGCGACGTCGGCGGGACCCTCGAGTCGATCGTGCACCACTACTCCGAGTTCAACTGGGTGTTCTCGGGCTCGGACGTGGTCGTGTGCGAGGGCACCAGCCACGGCGAGCACCGCGACGGCCCGTGGCGGGCGGGCGTCCCCGACTGGGCCGCGGGTCGCTGGTGCGACGTGTTCGAGATCCGCGACTTCCTGATCCAGCGGGTGTTCATCTACCTCGACCCCGACTACGCGGGGCAGGACACGGCCCGCTATCCGTGGCTCGACGGCGGGGCCGGCGCTTGACCGCAGCCGCCTACACGGCCGACGAGATGATGACGGTGGCCGCGGCGCGCCACCTCGCCGACGGCGAGGTGTGCTTCGTCGGGATCGGCATGCCGTCGCTCGCCGCCAACCTGGCCCGGCACACGCACGCGCCCGGCCTGGTGCTGGTGTACGAGTCGGGGACCATCGGGTCCAAGCCGCGGACGATCCCGCTGTCGATCGGCGACGGGGAGCTGGCCGACACGGCCGACGCCGTCGTGTCGGTCCCGGAGATCTTCAACTACTGGCTCCAGCCCGGGCGCATCGACGTCGGCTTCCTCGGGGCCGCGGAGCTCGACCGGCGGGGCGACATCAACACCACGGTCATCGGCCCCTACGACGCGCCCCGGGTCCGGCTGCCCGGCGCGGGCGGGGCGCCCGAGATCGCCCGGTCGTGCGGGCGGGTGGTGGTCATCGTGCGCCACAGCCCCCGGGCGCTGGTCGAGCGGGTGGGCTTCCGGACCTCGCTCGGCGACCGGGTGGCCACCGTCGTCACCGACCTCGGCGTGCTGGCGCGCGACCCCGACCGGGACGAGCTGGTGCTCGCCGCCGTCCACCCCGGGTGCACGGTCGACGAGGCGCGGGCGGCCACGGGCTGGGACCTGGCGGTCGGCGCCGACGTCGCCGGGACCGAGCCGCCCACGGACGCGGAGCTGGACGCCCTCCGCGGGCTCGCGGGCGCCCGGGAACGGGTGGCATGAGGGCGTTCACCTACGACGCCCTGCCCGGGCGCGTGGTGTTCGGCCCCGGCTCGCTCGCCTCCCTGCCTGCGGAGCTGGACGCGCTCGGCGCCGCCCGCGTCCTGCTGGTGGCGAGCGAGCGCCAGGGCGCGCCGGTCCGCGACCTGCTGGGCGACCGGGTGGTGGGCCACTTCCGCGCCGTGGTCCAGCACGTGCCGCTGGCCGCGGCCACCGAGGCCCGGGCCCTGGCCGACGATCTGAAGCCCGATGCCGTGCTGGCGGTGGGCGGCGGCTCGGCGATCGGCTTCGGCAAGGCCGTCGCGCTCGACCACGACGTCCGGACCGTGGCGGTCCCGACCACCTACGCCGGCTCGGAGATGACGCCGATCTGGGGGCTGACCGAGGGCGGCCACAAGCGCACGGGCACCGATCCCCGGGTGAAGCCCGAGGTCGTCGTGTACGACCCGGAGCTCACGCTCGGGCTGCCGCCCCGCGTCGCCGGGCCGTCGGGAATGAACGCGCTCGCCCACTGCGTCGAGGCCCTCTACGCCCCGCGGGCCAACCCGGTCACGTCGCTGATGGCGCTGGAGGGCATGCGGGCGCTGGACCGCAGCCTGCCGGCCGTGACCGCGGCGCCGGGCGACCTCGGGCCCCGCACCGAGGCCCTGTACGGCGCCTACCTGGCCGGCGCCGTGCTCGCCTCGGCCGGGACCGGGCTGCACCACAAGACCTGCCACGTGCTCGGGGGCACCTTCGGCCTCGACCACGGCGACGCCAACGCGGTGGTGCTCGGGCACGCGCTGGCGTACAACGCGCCGGCGATCCCGGAGGCGATGCGGGCGATCGAGGGCGCGCTGGGCACCGACGACGCCCCGGGGGCGCTGTTCGACCTGGCCGCGGCCGTCGGCGCGCCGACCAGCCTGCGGGCGATCGGCATGCCGGCGGACGGCCTGGACGAGGCGACCCGCCGGGTCGTGGCCGAGGCCGCCGGGAACGTGCGGGCGCCGGAGCCCGAGGGCATCCGCCGGATGCTCGACGACGCGTACGCGGGACGGCGCCCGCGGTCCGAGACGGGAGGAACGTGATGGGCACGAGGACAGCTCATCGGCGGTGCGTCAGACCCTCACCGTCAACGGGACGGTGAGGGATCCTCGGCTCGGACGCGGTGTTCGGGGTGCGGCAGTCGCTGATCATCGACATGGACGGCGGCGGGGTCCGCTTCGACCCGGTCCTCGCCCCGGTGGTGCCATCATCGGCGGTATGACCGAACCCATCGACTACGTCGAGCTGCCCGGCGGCGACCTCCCGGCGACGAAGGCCTTCTACACGTCGGCGTTCGGGTGGGGCTTCGTCGACTACGGGCCGAGCTACGCCGGCTTCGCCGATGCCGGGCTGGACGGCGGGCTCGCGACCGGCGAGGCGGCCGTCTCGACGCTCCCGCTCGTGATCCTGAAGGCGGACGACCTCGAGGACGCGCTGGCACGCGTCGAGGCCGCCGGCGGCGAGATCACGGCGCCCATCTACCCGTTCCCCGGCGGCCGCCGCTTCCAGTTCCGCGACCCGGCGGGCAACGAGCTCGCCGTGTGGTCGGCTAGCTGAGCTGACCGTAGAAGGCCCGGAGGTCGGCCGCGAGCAGGTCCGGCACCTGGTGGGCCGGGTGGTGGCCGCCGGTGGGATGGTCGGTCCAGCGGACGATGCGGGCGTGGTCGCGGGCGGCCAGGGACCGGACGGACAGGAAGGCGTCGCCGGCGAACGTCGACACCCCCAGGGGGAACGTGGTCTGGGCCGCCGGGCGCCGGGCCCGGGCGTCCTCGGCGTAGCCGGCGAGCGCGGACGAGCCGGCCGAGTTGGTGAGCCAGCGCAGCGTGGTGTTGGTCAGGATGTAGTCGGGGTCGACGCTGTCGTCGAACACCTGCAGGTTCCACGCCAGCTGCCCGACGGGCGAGTCGGCGAGCGCGTGGGCCGGCGTCCGGGGCTGGGTGGCCTGGAGCTGCAGGTAGGCACCCTTGTCCCGGATGTAGGCCTCTGAGCGGCGCAACCGGTCGGCGTCGGCCTCGTCCAGCCCGGCGAGCTCGCCGGGATCGCCGGACGGCAGGGAGAAGACCTGCGTCACGTGCACGCCGATCACGTGCTCGGGGTCGAGCCGTCCCAGCTCCAGCGAGATCGGTGAGCCGACGTCGTTGCCGTGGGCGCCGTAGCGGTCGTAGCCGAGCCGGCGCATCAGCTCGGCCCACGCACCGGCGATGCGGGTGCGCCCCCAGCCGGCCTCGTGGGGCGGGTCGGAGAGGCCGAACCCGGGGATCGAGGGCACGACGAGATGGAAGTCGCCGCGGAGCCGGTCGATCAGGTCGAGGTACTCGAACACCGACATCGGCCAGCCGTGCGTGAGGACGAGCGGGACGGCGTCGGGTCGCGGCGAGCGGACGTGCAGGAAGTGCACCCACAGGCCGTCGATCCGGGTCCGATGCTGGGGGTGGCGGTTGAGCGCGGCCTCCCACGCCCGCCAGTCGTAGCCGTGCCGCCAGTGGTCGACCAGCCGCCGCACCCGCTCCGTCGGGACGCCGAGGTCGCGGTCGCCGCCGGCGGGCAGCTCGGGGACGAAGCGCGCCCGCCGCAGCCGCTCGGCCAGGTCGTCCAGCTGCGCCGCGGGGAAGTCCACCCGGAAGGGCTCGATCATGACAACAAGCTGTCAGATCGACAGAATACTGTCAATTGGCGATACCGGTTCCTTCCACCCAGTCCCCAGCGTCCGCTCCCGCTGACGGTCAGCTGCCGCCGCCTCCAGGACCGCCAGGTCGCGGACCGCGTAGCGGCGGTGCTCGATCTCCTCGTTCATCACGACCCGCAGGCACCGGCGGACCGTGCGGGGCTCCTCGGGGTAGCCCGGCGCGGGGGTGCGGGCGCAGACGCGCTCGAGCCCGCCGTCGGTGAGGTCGTCGACGATGCCGCGGACCACCGCCATGCGGTCCGCCCGGGCCTCGACGATCTCGTCGAACGACGGCCGGGCGTCGAGGTCGATGCCGAGCGCGACCGCGTCGTCCGGCGGGTAGCTGCTGTGGGGTAAGCCGAGCCGGTGGTAGGGCATCGGCTCGTCGAGCACCGTGCGGTTCGCCCACGCGTCGGTGGCGAACACGAGGTGGCGCAGGGTCTCGACGAGCGAGTACTCGTCGTCGACCTGCTCGTGGAGCGCCGGCTCCGGCAGGCGCCGGGCGCGGGCGACCGTCTCCGACCACAGCCCTTCGATGGTGGCCCACATGGCGCGGTGGTCGTCGGCCGTGCGGACCCCGCGGAGCTGCACCCGTTCCGGGTGCCGGCGATCGAGCTCGGCCTCGACGAAGGCGGTGACGTCGACGTCGTTCACCACGAAGTTGCCGATCTCGCCGGAGAGGTTCACGTCGATGAGCCACGAGTCCGCGACCTTGACCCCCCGCAGGTCGCAGTCCCGGAAGGTCGCGGCGCTGAAGTCGTTCCCCACGAACCGGGCGCCGCGGAACGTCGTGCTGTCGGTGTCGTCTGCCACGTCGCCCAGTGTCCCCGATCGACGGGGCGGGCGGCACGACGTCCGGCAGATGCTGAAGCGGGAGCTGCGCGACACCTGTGAACATTCGCTTGACCGTCACTCAAACCCATGGTTGAGTGGCGGTCAAATGAAAACGACACGCACCTACACCATGAGCGCCCGGGCCGGCACCGTCGCCGCCACCCGCGAGCGCATCGCCCGGCAGGCGATGGCCCTGTTCCTGGAGCACGCCTACGAGGACGTCACGCTGGCGGCGATCGCCAAGGCGTCGGGCGTGTCCCACCAGACGGTGCTCAACCACTTCGAGTCGAAGGACGGCGTCGTCCTCGCCGTCGCCGAGCTGCTCGCCGCCGAGACCCGGTCGGCGCGCTACGACGCCGAGCCCGGCGACGTGGCCGGCGCCGTGCGGGCGCTGGTGGGCGACTACGAGCGCATCGGCGACGCCAACTTCCGCTGGGCGGCGTCCGAGCGCCTGCAGAACCTGGCCGAGCTGCTCGACGAGGCCCGGCGGAGCCACCAGGACTGGCTGGTCGCCATGTTCGGCGACCGCCTGCCCGCCGACCCGGCCGCCCGCCGGCGGTCGGTGCACGCCCTCCACGCCGCCACCGACGTGTACAGCTGGAAGCTCCTGCGCCGTGACCTCGGCCTGAGCCGGAGCGAGACCGAGAAGACCATGGCCGGCCTCGTGGCCGGCGTACTGGAAGGAACCACCCGATGACGGCCCTCCCCGGCCTCTACCTGTTCGCCCTCGTCGACGGCGGCGGCACCGTGCCGCCCGAGCTCGGCACCGTCCGCCGGCTCGTCGAGCGGGGGCACCGCGTCACCGTGCTGGCCGACGACTCGATGCGCGGCGAGGTCCTCGCCACCGGCGCCACGTACCGGCCCTGGACGGCGGCCCCCAACCAGCCCAGCCGCCGCCCCGAGCACGACCCCTCCCGCGACTGGGAGTGCAAGACGCCGTTCCAGCTGTTCGACCGGGTCCTCGACCGCCGGTTCGTCGGCCCCGCCCCCGGCTACGCCGCCGACCTGCTGGCGGCCGTGGCGCACGAGCGCCCGGACGTGGTCGTGTCGTCCTTCTTCGCCGTCGGGGCCATGGTCGGCGCGGAGGCGGCGGGCCTGCCCTTCGTGGTGCTGTTCCCCAACGCCTACATGCTGCCCGCGCCGGGCCTGCCGCCCTTCGGCCTCGGGCTCCAGCCGGCCACCGGCCCGCTCGGCCGCTGGCGCGACCGTGCCCTCAACCGCTTCACCGGCCGCCTGTGGGCCAAGGGCCTGCCGCGCCTCAACCAGGTCCGCGCCGCCCACGGTCTGCCGCCGCTGGGCAGCTTCTTCGACCAGATCCTGCGGGCCGACCGCGTGCTGGTGCTCACGTCGGCCGACTTCGACTTCCCGGGCGAGCTGCCGGACCACGTGCGCTACGTGGGGCCGGTGCTCGACGACCCGGCCTGGGCCGCCACGCCGTGGACCGCACCGCCCGGCGACGACCCCCTCGTGCTGGTGGCGCTGTCGTCCACGTTCCAGGACCACGCCGGCTGCCTCCAGCGCATCGTCGACGCCCTCGGCACGCTGCCCGTGCGGGGCCTCGTCACGACCGGGCCCGCCCTCGACCCGGGCGCCGTCACCGCTCCCGCCAACGTGGCGGTCGTCGCCGCTGCGCCCCACTCGGAGGTGCTGCGCTCCGCCGCCGCCGTCGTCACCCACGGCGGGCACGGCACCGTCGTGCGGGCCCTGGCGGCCGACGTGCCGCTCGTCGTGCTCCACCACGGGCGCGACCAGGCCGACAACGCCGCCCGCGTCACCGCCCGGGGCGCCGGCCTCGCGGTCAAGCGCAGCGCGCCGCCCGCCGCCATCGCCACGGCCGTGCGGCGGGTCCTCGACGACCCGTCGTTCCGCACCGGCGCCGCCCGCCTCGGCCACCCGATCCGCCGCGACGCCGCCGGCGGCGCCCTGGTGGCCGAGCTCGAGGACCTACCAGCGGCCGCCCCCGCCCCGGCCTGACCCCGCGGCCGGCCGCGACCGGTCCCCGTCGCCGAGCGGATGGCGGTCGACGAACCGGGCGAGGCCCCGGGCCAGCGCCTCCGGGTTCTGCACCATGAGCAGATGCCCGGCACCGGGCACCGAGAGGCGCTCGGCCTGCGGGAACCACGACGCCAGGAGCTCGCTGCCCTCCACGAACCGGGGCTCGCTCTCGGCGCCGAGCACGTCGAGCACGGGCTGGGTCACCCGGGCGGCGTCGTCGGCGCCGAAGCTCCACGACTGGACCGCGGGCATCTCGCCCCGGAAGAACAGGTCGGCCTCGGCGAGCGCCTCGCCGAAGGCGTGCGGGAGCACCCGGTCCAGCGTGGCGCGGTAGCCGGGACCGCACACGTGGCGGAGGAACCCGTCGACCGCGCCGGCGGTGTCGCCGGACCGGTAGGCGGCGATCACCGGCGCCAGCGCGGCCGCGATCGCCTCCGAGCTGGAGATGCCCCGGGCGGCGGGCTCCAGCAGGGCCAGCGAGCGCACGCGCTCGGGCGCGGACCGCGCCAGCTCCATCGCCACCAGCGCGCCGTAGGAGTGGCCGGCGACGTGCGCCGCCGGCCAGCCGACGTGGTCCAGCAGGCGGCGGCAGGTGGCGGCGTCCTCGGCGACGGTGAGCGGGCGGATCGTGCCGTCGCCGGTCGGCCGGAGCCGGCGCCGGTAGCGCAGGGTCGAGTGGTCCGGCAGGCGTTCGACCAGCGGCTCGTACCACGACACGAAGGCGCTGGCGTGGACGAGGACCACCCGCTCGCCGCCACCGTCCTGGAGCCAGTACGTGAGATCGACGTCGTCGAACTGCACGGTGTCCATGGGCCCACCTCCGCTGTCTCGGCTATCTGTATCCACTACAGCTTCTGTATCCACTACAGCTCCTATATCCACTACAGTGCCCTGTAGTGAATCAATGGTTACTGTAGTGGAATGGCCGGAACAGTCAAGCGGCGCGCCTACCGCTCGCAGCTGCGCGCCGACCAGGCCCAGCAGACGCGGCGCAAGGTCCTGGAGTCCGCGCTGGAGCTCTTCGTCGAGCGGGGCTACGCGGGGACCACGGTCGCGGCCGTGGCCGACCACGCCGGCGTCTCCCCCGAGACCATCTACCTGTCCCTCGGCGGCAAGCGCGGCCTGCTCGAAGGGGTGATGGACATCACCGGGCCGCACGGCTCCGCCGCCGACGACGGCACGTGGTGGCAGATGGTCGACCAGCGGCCCGGCGCCGCCGAGCGGCTGGCCGGCATGGTCGAGTACAGCTGCCGGATCATGGCCCGCACCCAGCCGATCCACGCCATCATCCGCGGCGCCGCCGACAAGGAGGCGTTCGCCGCCGCGCTCGGCCGGCAGCTGCTGCAGGAGCGGTTGCGCAACCAGACCGAGCGCATCGGCCACTACGTCGGCGACGCGCTCCGGCCCGGTCTGTCGGTGGCCGAGGCCGGGCAGCGCTACTGCGCGCTCGCCGGCCCCGAGCTCTACCACCTGCTCACGGTCGAGTTCGGCTGGACCGCCGCGCAGCACCGCGACTGGCTCACCCACGATCGTGCAGACGGAGCTGCTCGGGGGCGCCTGATGCCGATCTCACGGCCGGCGGGCGGCGGTCGTTGTTCGGGCATGGAGCCCGTCCCCACCGCCCGCCGCCGCGGGGCCAGCAGCCGCCGCGGCGGGGTGCCCACCGTCCTGGCGCCGCCCGCCCCGGCGGCGGACCGCCAGCTGGCGATGCCGCTGGCGCCCGACCGCGACGCGCGGTCCCGCGCCGAGGTGCTGCCGGCGGTGGTCCACGTGCCCGACTGGCTGGACCTCGACGCGCAGCGCGACCTCGTCGCCGACTTCCGGCGGTGGGCGCAGCCGCCGGCGGGGCTGCGGCACCCGCGGGTGCCGACCGGCCACCTGATGAGCGTGCAGTCGGTGTGCCTCGGCTGGCACTGGCAGCCCTACCGCTACAGCCGCACCGCCGACGACACCGACGGCGCGCCCGTCAAGCCGCTGCCCGCCGGGATCGTCGCGCTGGCCCGCGCCGCCGTCGGCACCGCCTACGGGCCGGATGCGGCCGCGGCGTACGCGCCGGACGCCGGCATCGTCAACCTCTACGGGCCGGGAGCCCGGCTGGGCCTCCACCAGGACGGCGAGGAGCCGGCGGCCGCCCCCGTCGTGACCCTCAGCCTCGGCGACACCTGCACGTTCCGCCTGGCGGGAGTCGACCGGCGCACCGGGCCGTTCACCGACGTCGAGCTGCGCAGCGGCGACCTGCTGGTGTTCGGCGGGCCGAACCGGCGGATCTTCCACGGCGTCCCCAAGGTCGTGGACGGCACCGCTCCCGACGGCCTCGGCCTGCCGCCGGGCCGGCTCAGCATCACCGTCCGGGAGACGGGGCTGCCCGGATAGCGTGCCGGGATGCGCGTCGGCGTCGTGTTCCCCCAGACCGAGCTCGGAGGCGACGTGGGTGCGGTGCGGGCCTACGGGCAGGGCGTGGAGGAGCTCGGGTTCGCGCACCTGCTCGCCTACGACCACGTGCTCGGCGCCGACCCCGCCGTCCACGCCCCCTGGCGGGGCCCCTACGACCTGGCGACCACGTTCCACGAGCCGTTCGTGATGTTCGGCTACCTGGCGGGCGTCACCACCACGCTCGAGCTGGTCACCGGCATCATCATCCTGCCGCAGCGCCAGACCGCCCTCGTCGCCAAGCAGGCGGCCGAGGTCGACCTGCTCGCGGGCGGGCGGTTCCGGCTCGGCGTCGGGCTCGGCTGGAACGCGGTCGAGTACGAGGCGCTCGGCCAGCGGTTCGACCAGCGGGGTCGCCGGCTGACCGAGCAGATCGGCCTGCTGCGGCGGCTGTGGACCGAGGCGTCGGTCACCCACGACGGCGAGTTCGACACGATCACCGGCGCCGGCCTGGCCCCGCCCCCGGTGCAGCGCCCGATCCCCGTGTGGATCGGCGGCGCCTCCGACGCCGCCTACCGCCGCATCGGCCGGCTGGCCGACGGCTGGTTCCCGCAGCTCCGGCCGGGCGACGACCTCGCCCACGCCCTCGCCGTCATCGCCGCGGCGGCCGAGGAGGCGGGCCGGGACCCGGGAGCGATCGGCATGGAGGGGCGCCTGCGCTGGGACCCCTCGGATCCCGACCGGTCCGTCCGCCAGATCGGCCGGTGGCGCGACGCGGGTGCCAGCCACGTGGCGATCGACACGATGAGCGTCGGGCTCGGCGGCGTCGACGGCCACCTCACCGCCCTCGCCCGCGCCGCGGCGGCCGCGGGCGCTCGCCCCTTAGGCCATCGCCCACTCGCGGCCGAACCAGCGCCGGATCCGGCTGGTGCCGAACTCGGCCTTGTCGGCCGCCATCTCGGTGCTGGGGGCGACGAACCCGCCGGTCGGGGGCCGGCCGCTCAGGAACGTCACGTCGACGCCGGCCACCCGGCCCTCGCCGAACTCCAGGTAGCAGAGGCCCCGGCCGCCGTACTCGGCGTCCTCGGCCCCGCCCCGCGCCCGGGCGAGGATGCGCTCGGCGACGACCGCCGCCTGGCCCTCGGCGAACACGCCCGCCTTGGGGGTGCCGACGCTGGTCACGTCGCCCACCGCGTAGACGCCGGGGAACGCGGTCTCCAGCGACAGCGGGTCGACCGGGATCCAGCCGTCGACGGTCATCCCGGCGTCGACCACGACGGCGGGCGCCTTGTGGACCGGCACCCCGAGGAACAGGTCGTAGGGCATCTCGGCGCCCTCGGCCAGCACGGCGACGCTGCGGTCGGGGTCCAGGGCCCGGATCAGGGTCTGGGGGTGCCAGCCGATGTCCCGCTCGGCGAACGCCTCCAGCAGCGCTGCGGAGGCCGGCGGCGACGGGGGGATCGGCACGGGGAGCGGCATGACCAGCGCGATCTCCGACCGGTCCCGCGAGCCCCGCCGGGTGAGGTGGTCGTGCATCAGCAGCGCGGTCTCGCTCGGGGCGGGCGGGCACTTGAACGGCGTCGACGTGACCCCGACGATGACGCGGCCGCCGTCGAACGCCGCCAGCACGTCGCGCAGCGCGAACGCGCCCGCCTCCGTGTAGAACTCGTGCCCGCCCTCGACGAGCCCGGGCGTGGCGGCCGGGTCGAGGTCGGCGCCGAGCGCCACCACCAGGACGTCGGCCTCGAAGGTCCCGGCGCCGGTCTCCACCCGCCGGGCCGCGGGGTCGATCGCCCGCACGTCGGCCTGCACGAACCGCACGCCCGGCTTGACGAGGTCGCGGTAGGGGTGGAGCACGTCTGACGGCGCCGCCCGCCCGAACATCACCTCCAGCTTGGAGAACCCGAACACGAAGCCGTCCGACCGGTCGACGAGCACGACGTCGGCGGCGTCGCCGAGCCCCTCCGACAACCGGGTCGTCAACTCCAGCCCACCGAAGCCCGCACCGAGCACCACCACCCGCATGGCGCCGGACTCTAGGCGTGGTCGCCAGGCCGGACAACCACTGGCCGTGGTGTCGCCGCCGGGGGGAGCGCCCCGATCGCCAGCGGGGGCCTACCCTGGCGACGTGCGTCGGGGGTTGCGCAGGATCGCGGCGGTGGCGGCGGCGATCGCCGCGTCCGGGGGGCTGGCGCTGGCGGCGGCCCCGCCGGCCGGGGCCATCCACCGGGGCCACGACGCCCGCATCGGCTCGTACCCGTTCATGGTGTCGCTGCGCCTGGCGGGAACGCCCGACAGTCCCCGCTGCGGTGGCACGCTGATCGAGCCCGACATCGTCCTCACGGCGGCGCACTGCGTGGCCGGGGTCCCCCCGGGCGGGATCGTGGCGGTGGTCGGCGTCGACATGCCCGACTGGCCGGGCGCCCCGAAGGTCGCCACGGTGGGCCACGCGTTCCCCCCGACGTTCGACCTGAGCATCGACAACCGGGACGACATCGCGGTCGTCCGGCTCGCCACCCCGCAGTCCACCCCCACGGTCCCGCTGGCCACCGTCGAGCCCCGGGTCCGCGACCGCGTCGAGACCGCGGGCTGGGGCTGCACCAACGCCCCGCCGGTCTGCGAGGTCATGGCGACCCGGCTGCAGGCCAGCACCCAGACGGTGCTCGACGAGGAGGAGTCGTGCGGCCTCGACGTGTTCTGGACGCGGCCCCAGTACCACGCACCGACGACGATCTGCACGAAGGGCGTGCGGCACCGCTCGACGATCAACCGCGGCGACTCGGGCGGCCCGCTGCTCGTCCACGACCGCTGCGGCGGCTACCGGCAGGTCGGGGTCACGACGCTGGGCGCGGACAGCACGACGAAGCTCTACGCCGGGTTCACGTCGATCCCGGTGGAGGCCGGCTGGATCGCCGGGGCGATCACGTCGCTGCGGACCGGCTGAGTGGGGCGGGTTGACGAGGCCGCACCTCACCCATGCGGGGTGACGCCCGTGCGGCGGACGTCTGCGACGTTGGGGGCATGTCTGCTGCTGAGTATCCGGGTCAGGAGTCCGGGCCGCCGCGTACGGCGACCGAGACCTTCCTGAAGATCGTCCGGGCCGTGGTCTGGGTGTTCTACGTGATCGTCGTCATCAACGCGATCATCCTGTCGCTGGCGTTCGTGCTCCGGCTGTTGGGGGCCAGCCCGGAGGCGGGGTTCGTCGAGTGGGTGTACCGGAGCGCGTCGCGGATCATGGCGCCGTTCCGGGGGATGTTCCCCGAGACGCCCGTCGGCGACGCGTCGGTCCTCGACACCTCGCTCCTGTTCGCGGCGATCACCTACATCGTGCTGGCGCTGATCATCGACGGCGTGGCCCGCTGGCTCGGGCACAAGCTCGCCACCCAGCAGGCTCAGACCGAGCGGGAGTGGGCCGCGGCCCAGGCCGAGGCCCGCTGGCAGCGACAGGCTGCCGCCCAGGGCATGGCGCCCGGCCAGGTGGCGCCGGGTCACGGTGGCGCCGGGTCAGGTGCCGCCGGGTCAGGTGGCGCCGGGTCAGGTCCCGCCGGGTCAGGCGCCGGGTCAGCCCGGCACGTGGGGCCCGCCGGCGTCGCAGGTGCCCCCGCCCGAGTACACCTAGAGGGCGGCGCCGCGCGATGGACCCGCCTCCCGCTGCCCCCGTGCGGCTGCGGGACCGGGTCGTCGTCGCGGTGGCCGGGCTGCTGGCCCGGGCGTTCTTCCGGTCGGTCGAGGTGGCGGGGGCGCCGCCGGCCGGCGGGCGGGTGATCCTGGCCGCCAGCCACCTGAACGGCTTCGTCGACCCGGTGCTGCTCGTGGCGCAGCTGGGCCGGCTGCCCCGGTTCCTGGCCAAGTCCACGCTGTGGTCGGTGCTGCCGGCCCGGGTCCTGCTGAACCTCGCGGGTGCCGTGCCCGTGCAGCGCCGGGTCGACACGGGCGACGCCACCGACAACCGGGCCATGTTCGCGGCCGCCGTGCGGTCCCTGGCCGACCGCCAGATCCTGGCGGTGTTCCCCGAGGGCACGACCCACGACGACCCGAGCATCCGGCCCCTGCGCACCGGCGTCGCCCGCATCGCGCTCGGCGGCGTCGGCCGCCGGCGTCGACGGGGTGCAGATCGTGCCCGTCGGCCTCTCCTACGAGGACAAGATCGCCGTCCGGGGCCGGGCGCTGATCGAGTACGGGCCGCCGCTCGACGTCCCCGAGGGCGCCGCCCTCGACCCGGCGGGCGCCCCGCTCGAGGCGGACGTCGACGACCTGACGGCCCGGCTGTCGGCGGCCATCCGGGCCACGACCCCGGACTTCGCCTCGACCGAGGAGGCGGTCGCCCTCACCAGCGGCGCCTCCATCGCGCTGCGGGCCCCGGGCACCACGCCCGCCGCCGTCCCCCTGGCCGAGAGCGCGGCGCTGGCCCGCCGGGTGGCGCGCGCCTGCCCCGAGCGGGTGTCCCGGGTGGTCGACGCCGTGGCCCGCTACCACCTGCTGCTCGGCACCATCGGGCTGGTCGACGGCCAGGTCGCCAACGGCCGCAGCACTCGCGTCCCTGGCCCGCCACACGGTGCTGCTCGCCGCGCTGGTGGTGGTGCTCGCCCCCTTCGCGCTGGCCGGCCTGTTCACCAACCTGGTCCCGGCCGTGGCCGTGCTGGTGGCGGGCCTGGTCCCCCGGGCGCCGGTGTCGAAGGGGACCATCCGGCTGCTGGTGGCGGCCGTCGTGTTCCCGGCGACGTGGCTGGCGATCGCGGTGTGGGACGTCGGCGCCGGCCCGATGGCGGACACGCTGCGGAACCTGGCGTTCCCGCTCCAGCCGGTGCTGGACGGTGCCTACGGCACCCGGCAGGGGTTCTGGCCCAGCCTGTTCGTGTTCCTGTCGATCCCGGTGCTCGGCTTCCTGGCGCTGCTGTTCGTCGAGCGGGCGTGGGCGCTGGCGCGGGACTGGCGGGCGTGGCAGGCCCGTGTCGACCGCCGGGGCCAGCTCGGCGCCGTCCTCGACAAGCGGGCGGAGGTGGCGGCCCTCACGCTCGAGACCGCGGGCGGGGCCGATGGCTGAACGGCCGCTGCCCGCGGTGCGGGCCGCGTCGGACTGCGAGCGCTGCCGCCCCGGCCTCGTCACCCAGCCGGTGAACACCGCGTCCAGCCTGGCCTACGTCGCCGCCGGGGCCGCCGCCCTGGCCGGGGCCCGGCGCCGCGCCGGCCCGGGCCCGGCCCGGCACCCGGGCCGTGGGCTGGTCGCTCGTGGCCGTGGGGGCCGGCAGCGTCGCCTACCACGGGCCCGGTGGCGCGGCCGGCCGCTGGGCCCACGACGCGTCGCTGCTGGCCATGACCGGGCTCGTCGTCCTGTCGGACGTCCACCACGACCGCGGCACGGCGCTGACCGCCCCGCAGGTGGCCGCGGTCGGCGCCCTCGCGGGCGCGGCCGCGCACCCGAGGACCAGCGCCGCGGCCCAGGCGGTGGCCGCGGCCGGCGCGCTGGGCGCCGAGGTCCACCGCCACCTCACCGGCGCGGGGGACGCCGCCGGGGGCGTCCTCGCGGCCGCCGTGTTCGCCTCCGGGCTCGCGCTCCACGTCGGCGGCCGCACCGGGCGGCCGCTGTGCCGCCCCGACTCGCCGCTGCAGGCGCACGCCGCCTGGCACGTGCTCTCGGCCGCCGCCCTCTACCTGCGGACGAGGGTCAGCGCCGGCGCGTCTCGGTCACGGCCTTCTTGACGAACAGCGCCCGCAGCACCATCCCGGCCACGAGCGTCGCCACCCACACGATGACGGTGGCGAGCACCCAGGTGAGGGCGCCGCTGATCGACAGGCCGTCGGACACGAGCACCGTGATCACGAGACCGACGAACGTGGCGATCAGGGCCGAGCTGCCGATGAGCGCCCGCTGGTGGCGCATCCCGGTCTGGATGATCAACGGCTCGATCACCACCTCGACGACCGTGAAGATCGCCACCGCCGTGAAGAACGCGGACGCCTCGATCGACACGTCGTCGAGCACGCCGTCCGCCACCAGCAGCCCCACCGCGTTGGCGACGAGGTAGACCACCGCGGAGACGAGCATCCGGATCACGTCCGCATCGTCCGGGTCGCCGCCCGTGCCGACGTCACCCGGCCGGGGTGATCGGCCTCCGCGCCCAGGTAGCGCTCAGGCGGTCGAGGTCGTCGACGCCGACCCCATCACGAGCAGCCCGGAGATGACGAGCAGCACGGCGCCGACGATGACGAGCGTCACCGCCTGCTGGTGCTTGGCCTGGTCCGACCAGCCGGTCATGCCGGCGACGAGCGGGGCGAGGCCGCAGGTGAAGAAGCCGAGCACGATCATGCCGACCACGAAGCCGCCCGACCACGCGGCCGAGGCGACGGGCGGGCGCCACTGCGGCTGCTGCGGCCACTGCCCGCCCGGCGGCGGGGGCCCACCCATCGGCGGGGGCGCGGTCGGCCAGGCGGCGGGCTGCCCGCCGGGGACCGGGCCCGGGGGCGGGACCGGGTTCGGCGGCGGCGGCATGCCCCCGGGGGGCGACGGCTCGGCACCGGTGGGTGCCGCCGCGGTCTGCGACCGGATGACCTCGTCGACCCGGTCGCGGATGTCGGCCACGATGTCGGGCCGCGTCCGGAAGCGCCCCAGGAGGTCGAGGACCAGCGGGCGCCGCTCGGGCCGGCGGGCCTCGTGCTCCATGCGGTCGAGCAGCTCCAGCTGCTGCGAGCGCGACAGCGTCCCGGGCGAGTCGACGGCCACCTTGATGTCGTGCAGTGGCGGCTCGGGGAGCGTGGGCTCCGGCGGCAGCGGCTCGGGCAGCGGCGGCACCGCGGGCATGTTCTGCAGCGCCGAGTACAGGGCGATGACCGTATGGCGGTCCGGGTTGCAGTAGTCGATGAACTGGGCGTGGGCCAGCACCGGCGGCAGGATGTCCGGGGACACCGGCCGGACCTGCACGGGCAGCAGCGGCCGCCGGATGGCGTTGGCGTAGGTCAGCTCGGCCGCACACGGGTGGGAGTCGAGGGAGTCCGGGCTGAGCGCGAACACGTAGAGGTCGGCCTCGCGCTCGCGCCGGAGGATCTCGTCCCACCAGTCCTGGCCACCGAGCAGCTTGCGGTCGTACCACACCTCGTGGCCGAGGCCCGAGATGTCGCTTGCCAGATCGGTGACGACCTTCTGGTCCTGACGCGCGTAGCTGATGAAGACTCGCATCACCCGACTAGAGCGCCCGAGGGGCCGGCGGTGATACTGCTCGTTCAGACGACGGTGAGCGCCACCTCGATGTTGCCGCGGGTGGCGTTGGAGTAGGGGCAGACCTGGTGGGCGTCGGCCGTCACCGCCTCGGCGGTCTCCTGGTCGAGGCCGGGGATGTGGACGTCGAGCTCGACGGCCAGGCCGAAGCCCCCCTCGGGGGTGGCGCCGATGCTGACGCTCGCCGACACCTCCGAGCCGTCGACGTCGACGCCGCGGCGGCCGGCGACCACCTTGAGCGCCGAGTGGAAGCAGGCGGCGTAGCCGACCGCGAACAGCTGCTCGGGGTTGGTGGCACCGCCGGGGCCGCCCATCTCCTGGGGGATGCGCAGGTCCAGGTCGAGCCGCCCGTCGTCGGTGGTGGCGTGGCCGTTGCGGCCGTCGCCGGTGGCGTGGGCCGTGGTGGTGTAGAGCACGTTCAGGCCGGTCGTCTCGGCCATGGCGGTCCTCCCTACTTGATGAGCGGGTCGCGGGGCAGACCCAGGATCCGCTCGCCGATCTGGTTGCGCTTGATCTCCGAGGTGCCGCCCGCGATCGACATGCCGCGGTGCATGAGGACGAGAGCGTTGCTCATGGCGCCGGGGCCGTCGAGGAAGGCGGCGTCGGGCCCGTTGAGCTCGGTGAGGATGGCGGCCGCCTCGTGCCCGATCTCGGACAGGATGAGCTTGGTCATCGCGCCCTCGGGGCCGGGCCCGGCGCCCGGCCACCGCCCGGTTGGCGCTGCGCAGGTTGAGCAGCCCCATCGCCTGGTGGGTGGCGATGTAGCGGCCGATGCGGCCGGCGCCGCCGGCCAGGCGCTCGGGGTGGGCGTCGAACGGCGGCACCAGCATGGCGCCCGGCAGCGACATGCCGCCCTGGCCCCCGCCGATGCTCACGCTCTCGTTGCCGAGGGTGGCGCGGGCGACGGTCCAGCCGCCGTCGACCGGGCCGACGACGTCGTCGTCGGGCACGAACACGTCGTTGAAGAACACCTCGTTGAACTCGGACCCGCCCGAGGTCATGCGCAGGGGCCGCACCTCGACGCCCTCGGCGTGCATGTCGATCACCATGACGGTGATGCCCTCGTGCTTGGGGACGTCGGGGTTGGTGCGCACGGTGGCGAAGCCCATGCCGGCGACGTGGGCGCCGCTGGTCCACACCTTCTGGCCGTTGACCAGCCAGCCGCCGTCGACCCGGGTCGCCCGCGTCTTGACGCCGGCGGCGTCGGACCCGGCGTCGGGCTCGGAGAACAGCTGGCACCAGATGACCTCCTGGTCCAGCGCGGGGCGCACCCACCGGGCGACCTGGTCGTCGGTGGCGTACTGGACGAGGGTGAGGATGACCCAGCCGGTGATGCCGTAGCCCGGGCGCTTGACCCCGGCGGCGTCGAACTCCTGCTCGATGACCAGCTGCTCGACGGCGCCCGCCTCCCGGCCCCAGGGCCGGGGCCAGTGGGGCATGACGTAGCCGGACTCGATCAGCTCGCGGCGCTGCTCGTCGGCGGGCAGGTCCTTGACCCGCTCGGCGAAGGCCCGGACCTCGTCGCGGATGGGCTCGGCCTCGGGCGGCAGCGCGACGTTGCGGGTCCGCACGACGCCCCGGCGGGTGACGTCGGTCAGGTCACGGCCCGCCTCGTCGGCGTCCAGGTAGGTGAGCAGCGTCGTGGCCCGGCGCATGTAGAGGTGGGCGTCGTGCTCCCAGGTGATGGCGATGCCGCCGTGGACCTGGGTGTTGAGGTTGGCGCACAGGTCGGCGGCCGGGCCGGCCAGCGTGGCGGCGACCGCCGCCGCGTAGGTGAGCTGGTCGCCGCCGGTCGCCGCGGCGCGGGCGGCGTCCCACACCGCGCTGGTGGCCAGCTCGGTGGCCACGACCATGTTGGCGCAGTGGTGCTTGACCGCCTGGAACATGGCGATCGGCCGCCCGAACTGGATGCGGTCCTTGGCGTAGGCGGCGGCCTGGGTGGTGCACTCCCGGGCCAGGCCCACGGCCTCGGCCGACAGGATCGTGCGGGCCAGGTCGACGAGGACCTGGCGGGCCCCGGGCAGCACGGTGGCCGGGGCGCCGTCCAGCGTGACCCGGGCGGTGCGGCGGGTCGGGTCCAGGGCCCGGGGGACCTCGACGGAGACGCCGTCGCCGACCTCGACCACGGCCACGTCGTCGCCGGTGGCCACCAGCAGGACCCGGGCCTGCCCGCCGCCGAGCACGTTGCCGGCCGACCCCGAGGCGGTGCCGTCGGCGGCGACGGTGACGTCGCCGCCCAGCGCCACGGCGCCGGCGACCGAGCCGTCGGCCAGGCCGGGCAGGTGGGCCTTGGCCGCCTCGCCGCCCACCGCCGCCAGCACGGCGCTGGCGATGACGGTCGGCACGAACGGGCCCGGCGTCACGGTCCGGCCCAGCTCCTCGACCACGACCACGAGCTCCTCGAGGCCGTAGCCCGAGCCGCCGTGCTCCTCGGGCACGTGCAGGCCGAGCCACCCGAGCGCCACGAGGTCGCCCCACAGCGCGGGCAGCGGCTCGTCGGGGGTCTCGAGCAGCGCCCGGGCCGCGCCCCGGGCGTCCCGCTTGGTCAGGAAATCGGCGGCCGTTCCGGCCAGTGCCCGGTGGTCCTCGGTGATCGCGATCGACATGGGAGCGAGGGTAGACCGCAGTGCGGCGCCGCGCTTGACCGACGGGTCAGGAGCGCCCGTGGCTCACGGGAACCGGACGGGGCCGCCTGGCGTAGGGTGCGCGCATGCCAGGACCGATGGAGGGGATCGCGGTCGTCGAGCTGGGGCTGTGGGTGGCCGGTCCGGCCGCCGCCGCCATCCTCGGCGACTGGGGCGCCGACGTGATCAAGGTCGAGCCGCCGGACGGCGACCCGTTCCGGGGGCTGCTGTCGGCGGCGGGCCTCGACGGGTCCAGCCCGCCGTTCGAGCTCGACAACCGGAACAAGCGCAGCATGGGCCTCAACCTGGCGGTCGAGGAGGGCCGCCGGATCGCCGCCGAGCTGGTCGACGGCGCCGACGTGTTCGTCACCAACGCCCGGCCCGGCGCGCTGG
Organism: uncultured Acidimicrobiales bacterium; assembly: GCA_963759225.1. Taxonomy (GTDB): domain Bacteria; phylum Actinomycetota; class Acidimicrobiia; order Acidimicrobiales; family VFJN01; genus ZC4RG19. The sequence continues at coordinate 107,618 of CAVWYL010000019.1, forward strand.
CCCGGGCCGGGCTCGACTACGAGACGGTGGCGGCCCGCAACCCGCGCCTGGTCTACGCCCACGTCACCGGCTACGGGCTGGAGGGCGAGGACGCCGACCGGGCCGCCTACGACGTGGGGGCGTTCTGGTCCCGGGCCGGCGTCGCCGCCTCGCTGACGCCGGAGGGCTCGCCGCTGCCGTACCAGCGGGGCGGGATGGGCGACCACATGGCGGGCCTCGCCACCGCGGGCGCGGTGTCGGCCGCGCTGTTCGCCCGCGAGCGCACGGGCCGGGGCCAGCAGGTGTCGGTGTCGCTGCTGCGCATCGGCATGTACATGCTCGGCTGGGACATCAGCATGTCGCTGCGGCTCGGCCTGCCGACCACGCCGATCACGGTGGCCGCCCCGCCCAACCCGCTCATCAGCGCCTACGAGGCGGGCGACGGCCGGCGGTTCTGGCTGCTCGGGCTGCAGGGCGACCGCCACTGGCCCGACGTGCTGCGGGCGATCGGGCGGCCCGAGTGGGCCGGCGACGAGCGCTACTCGTCGATCATGGCCCGGTTCCAGCACGCGGCCGAGCTGGTGCGCGACCTCAACGAGGTCTTCGCCACCCGGACGCTGGCCGAGTGGGCGCCGATCTTCGACCGCGAGGACGTGTGGTGGGCGCCCGTGCAGCACGCCCACGAGACGGTCGACGACCCGCTGGCCCGGGCGGCGGGCGGCTTCGTCCCGGTGCCCACCGACGGCGGCGAGCCGGTCGAGATGGTGGCGTCGCCGGTCGACTTCGGCGGCACGCCGTGGGCGGCGCGGGCGATGCCGCCCGAGTTCGCCCAGCACACCGAGGAGATCCTGCTCGAGCTGGGCCACGACTGGGACCGGATCATCGAGCTGAAGGAGCTGGGCGCCATCCCCTGAGCCGGGGGAGGGTCACCGCCCTCACCCCGGCCCGGGACGTCGGTCCGATCAGCCGGGACAGGTGTCCTGGTAGTCGGAGAACTGGACGGCGCGCGGCGTCGGGCAGAGGAACTGCTCGTAGCGGGTGTCGTCGTCGACGTAGCGCTTCAGCCACGACACCATCTGCCGGCCCTGCCAGTCGGGGTTCGAGTTGCCCGCGAAGTGGCCCTGTCCCGCCAGCACCGCCAGCGCCTTCTCGCTGGACGCCGGGATGCTGTTGTAGAAGAGCCGGGAGTGCGACGCCACCGAGGCGATGGTGTCGGTCTGGGCGCCGATGATCATCGTGGGGACGCGGATGGAGCCCCACGACTTGTCCGTGTGCCACGGCTGGAGCGCCACGGCGGCCTGCAGGGTCGGCCGGCTGTTGGCCGCGGCCAGCGTGCCGCCGCCGCCCATCGAGTGGCCCGACGCGGCCAGGCGCGAGCCGTCGACCCGGCTGGCCACAGTGCTGCGCTGGGTCAGGTAGTCGAGGGCGGCCAGGATCTGGCGACCCCGGCTGTCGGGCTGGTCGAAGCGGGTGGTGGTGTCGATGGCGAAGGCGACGAAGCCGTGCGACGCCACCCGGCGGGCCAGCGACAGGTACGAGGTGGAGCCGGCGGTGAACCCGGGGGCGATGACGACGCCGCCGAAGTCCCCGTCGCTCGTGGTGGTCGGGTAGTAGATGGTCCCGCCGCCGAAGCCGGCGCCGATGGCGGACACGTTGGCCGACGAGATGCTGTAGGGGCCGTTGCCGAGCACGCTCGTCGCGGTCGGGTTCGGGCCGCGCTGGAGCGGGTTGGACTGGGCACCGGCGGACGGCGGCGCGACGACCATCGCCGTCACCGCCAGGCTGGTTGCCGCGAGGGCCCCGAGGGCCGACGCGAGCGAACGCAGTTTCATGATCATGTTCCCCTCTTGATCGCAGGTCACGCCGACGTCTCAGCCCCTCGGACGGCGTGCCTCCGTACCCTAACTGACGCGTCAGTAAATTAGGAAGCGGGGAGGGGTCGGGTCAGGGGACGGCCTCGACGCCGGGGATGGCGGTGAGGGTGTCGAGCGCCTCGTCCCGGTCCTTGAGGTGCAGGTCGAAGAACGCCAGCGCGGCCGCTGGCCACCTGCGGCGCCGCCGGGCCGTCGCGGTAGACGGCGGAGTGGTCGCCCCCCGGCACGGTGAAGAAGTACTTCGGGGACTCCGCCTGGTCGAACATCGGGCGGGCCACGGCCGGCGGGGCCAGGTCGGCGTCGCCGTGGACGAACATGACCGGCGTGTCGTCACCCGTGAACTCGCCGTCGAGCGGGACGGGCAGCAGCGCCTCCACCAGCACGGCGTCGATCCGGTCGTCGTGGCAGCACGAGTTGAACCCGTTCCCGTAGGCCACGATGGCCCCCGAGGAGTGCCCCGCCACGGCGAGGTGGTCGACGTCGGCCAGGTCCGACAGCTCGTCGTCGATGCTGTCGACGACGAACGCCACGTCGCCCAGCTCGCCCTCGAAGTCGTTGGCGAACTGGGCCCCCGGACCGCCCCGCACGCTCAGCGGGTGGCGGGGCGCGGCGACGACGTAGCCGGCGCGGGCCCAGGTGTCGAAGGCCAGCGTGTACTGCTGCGGCTCGCCCTGCTGGCCGTGGTTGAACACGATGACCGGGAACGGCCCGTCCGCCTCCGGGGCATCCGGGGCCGGGGCCGCGTTCGGGTCGCCGTCGGCCGGGTACCAGAGGTCGGTCACGACGGTGCGCGTCTCGGCGGGCGGCGACGCCTCGAACGCCGGCGTCGGCCGCGAGTCGTCGACGAAGGTCACCGACCGCGTCCCCACCGCGTACGGGCCCGTCGTCTCGACCGCGTGGTCGTCGCCGCACGACGCCATCCCGGCGGCTGACGACCGCCACCAGGGTGATCCGGCCCGCGACCCCGAGCGACATGCCCGCCTGCGTACCCGCTCGCGGCCGGGGGCAACCGGCGGGCGGATAGCGTCCCCGCCCGTGCGATCCCCGCGGCCCTGGCGCCTGACCCTCCCCGTGCTGCTGGCGCTGGCCGGAGCGTGCGGCGGCTCCGGCGACGGCGCCGAGGCGGCCGTGACGACCGACGAGCTGGGCCGGACCGGGACCGCCTGCCCGGTCGACCTGGCCGGCGCGGCGGCGGACGCCGGGCTGGAGGGCGGCGAGGTCGAGGTCGAGGTGCTGCGGGGCTCGGGGGACGGCGGCGTCGGAGGACTCGCCGATCGACCGCGCCGGCGGCGTCTTCGTCACGTGCGCGCTGCCCGTCGACGGCGCCGGCACGCTGACGGCCCGCGTCTACGCGGCCGGGAACGCCGGGGCGGTGGACCTGCTGCTCCCGGAGCTGCAGCGCGACCTCGACCTGGCGACCGGCGACCTGGAAGCGGTGCTGGACGGCATCCTCGACACCGGCGAGGGCGACCTGGCCGACCTGGGCGACGACGCCCGGGCCGCGGTCGCCCGCCTGGACGTCGGCGGCGCCGAGTCGGCCGTCCTCTACGTGTCCGGCGACGAGGCGTCGCCCGATCAGGTCCGCGCCGTGGCGACCACGCTCGTCGCCGGCCTCTAGCCCTCCAGCCACCAGCGGAGGCCCTCGTCCGAGACCGGGGGCGGGACGGTGTGCCCGCCGTCGAACTGCTGGAAGGACACCTCGTAGCCCGCTTCGACCAGCGCCGGCACGAACGACCGGCTGCACGCGTCGATCGGCAGGATGGTGTCGGCGGTGCCGTGGGACACGAACACCCGGGGCCGGCCCACCTGCTCGGGCACCACCAGGAAGCCCGGGGAGAACGCCACCACGGTCGGGAAGACGTCGCCGTTGGCGAGCCCGACCGACAGGGCGTAGGACGGCGCCGTCCGACACGCCGCCGACCGCCAGCCGGCCCAGGTCGACGTCGAGGTCGGGCGCGGTCCGCGACGGCGTCGAGCACCCGGTCGAGGAACGCGACGTCGGGCCCGAAGCGGCGCTCGGCGATCAGGTCCCACGTCGTCGGGTGCCGCGAGTCGGGGGCCACGAGCACGACGCCGTAGCGGTCGGCCGCCGCCAGCACCGCCCGCAGGTGACCCCGACCGCTGCCGGTGGCCCCGTGCAGGAACACCAGCACCGGCGCCCCCCGCTCCGCGGTGTCGGGCACGTACAGCACGCCGTCGCGGTCGTCGCCCAGGCCCAGCGGCTCGTCCCGGCCCCCGTCCCGGCCCCCGCCGCCCATGCCGGCCGCGGGCCGCGGCCGGAAGCCGAGCCGGGCCGGCGACCCGTCACGGGAGCCGCTCACCGGTGTCACCATGCCGTCATGCGTCGGTTCCTCCGGGAGCACAGCCTCTCGATCGTCACCCTCACCGCGTTTCTCGTGATCTGGCTGGGCGGCCAGACGTGGGCGGGCCACCGGACCTTCAACGAGGAGCAGCGGGCCCACGGCGAGCCGGCCGTCGGCTTCGGCGAGTATGTCACGGGCGCCCACTTCGGCGAGGCGACGTTCGAGAACTGGGAGTCGGAGTTCCTCCAGATGGGCGTGTACGTCGTGCTGACCGCGTGGCTGGTGCAGCGGGGCTCGGCCGAGTCCAAGCCGCCCGAGGGCGACCCCGCCCTGGAGGAGGACCCCCGCGGCCACCGGGACGACCCCGACGCGCCCTGGCCGGTGCGCCAGGGCGGCTGGGTGCTCCGGGTCTACGAGAACTCGCTGGGGCTCGCCCTGCTCGCGCTGTTCCTGCTGGCCTTCACCGGCCACCTCGTCACCGGCGCGCACGCGTTCAACGCCGAGCAGCTGGCCCACGGCGAGTCGCAGGTCTCCACGCTCGGCTACCTGATGCGGTCCCAGTTCTGGTTCGAGTCGCTGCAGAACTGGCAGTCGGAGTTCCTGGCCGTGGGCGCCATCGTCGTGCTCAGCGTCTTCCTGCGCCAGCGCGGCTCGGCCGAGTCGAAGCCCGTCCACGAGCCCCACCACGCCACCGGGGCCGACTGAGGCTGTATCCGGCGCCCGGCGGCGACCCTCTGTCAGAGGGTGATCGACGGGACGGTACGGGAGCTGCGCGAGGTGGCGCTGGGCGCGGACGACGCCTCCGGGTACTTCGCGGCGCTGTACGTGCGGGTGACGAGCGACATCGCGGCCTGCGTGCGGGACCGCCGGTTCGAGGACGGCGAGCGCATGGCCCGGCTGGCCGAGGCGTTCGCCGGCTACTACCTGCGGGCCCGCCGGGCCGAGGGCCCGGTGCCGCGCTGCTGGCAGGCGAGCTGGGACGTGGCCGGAGACCCGAACCTGCTGATCGTCCAGCACCTGCTGCTCGGGGCCAACGCCCACGTCAACCACGACCTGAGCCAGGCCGTCGTCGACATCGCCGAGGACCACGGCGGGCTCGCGGCGGTGGAGGACGACTTCGCGGTCGTCAACGACATCCTGGCCGCCTGCTTCACGAGCGTGATCCGCGACCTCGACCGGGTGTCGCGCTGGGCCAGCGAGGCCGCGGCGCTGGGCGGCGGCCGGCTGTTCAACTTCTCGATGCGCTGGGCCCGCTCCACGGCCTGGGACGCCTCCGAGCGCCTCTACCCCCTGGACGGCGACGAGCGCCGGGCCTACGTCCGGCACCTCGACGACTGGGTGTCCACGCTCGCCTACCTGATCACCCGCCCCACGCTGCCCGTGGCCTGGATGGCGCGGCTCGGCCGCCGCTTCGAGCAGCACGACACCCGGCTCGTGGTGCGGGCCCTGCTCGGCGACCGGGCGGCCCAGATCCGCCTCCGGCGCATGGTGGGCCGCCTCGCCGGGTAACCCCGGGGGTGATGCCCCGCGCCGTGTGGACCGGCACGATCAGCTTCGGCCTGGTCAACGTCCCCGTGAAGGCGTACACCGCCGTCCGGGACCACAAGGTCCACTTCCGCGAGCTCGACCCCAACGGCGGCCGCGTCCGCCACGAGAAGGTGTCGGCGAAGACGGGCAAGCCGGTCGACGAGATCAAGCTGGGGTTCGAGACGTCGAAGGGCCACTACGTCCGGTTCACGCCCAAGGAGCTCGAGGACATGCGCCCGGAGTCGACCCGGGCCATCGAGGTGTCCGACTTCGTGGCCCTGGACGAGATCGACCCCATCTTCTACGAGCGCACCTACTGGCTGGCCCCCGCCGCCGACGAGGCCCGCCCGGCCTACGCGCTGCTGCGCGACGCCATGGAGGACCAGCAGATGGTCGCCATCGGCACGGTCGTCATGCGGCGCAAGCAGTACCTGGCGGCCATCCGCCCGATCGAGGGGGCGCTCGCGCTGTCGACCATGCGCTTCGCCGACGAGGTGGTGCCGAGCAGCGACATCGACGGGATCCCGACCCGCCAGACCAGGGCGAAGCCCAAGGAGCTGGCCCTGGCCCGCCAGATCATCGAGTCGCTGGCCGCGGAGTGGGAGCCCGAGAAGTACCACGACACGTACACCGAGGAGCTGCGCCGGCTCATCACGTCCCGCTCCAAGGGCGGGGGCACCCCCGAGGTCGAGGAGGAGCCCGAGCAGCAGCCCGGCGAGGTCCTGGACCTCATGGCCGCACTGGAGGCGAGCGTCAAGGGCGCCCGCCGCGACCGGGGCAAGGCCCGGTCGTCCCGCAGGCGGTCGGGCCGCAAGTCGGCTTAGGACGCGCGCGACCTGGGTACGATCGCCGCGCCGCACGACCGCCCACGCTGGGAGACACGACGACGATGGTCGACATCGGACCGCTACGCAGCCAGCTTCGCCATGCTCGACAAGGACGGCGACGGCCGGGTGTCAGCCCCCGAGTTCAAGGAGATGATGGCCAACTTCGGCGTCACCTTCACCGACGAGACCGCGGCCCGGGCCATCGAGATGATGGACACCGACGGCGACGGGCTCGTCTCGCTCGAGGAGCTCGCGACCTACATGAGCACGCCCGGCGCGCCCGCTCCCGACGTCGCCTAGAGGGTGCGCCGATAGGTGGCCGCGATGGCGTGCCTGAGCCGCTCACGCTCTAGAGCGGCGTCACGTAGGCGCCGGAGATGCCGCCGTCGACGAGGAACGTCGAGGCGGTGATGAACGAGGCGTCGTCGCTGGCCAGGAAGGCCACCGCGGCGGCGATCTCCTCCGGCTCCGCGAAGCGGCCCATGGGGACGTGCACCAGCCGGCGGGCGGCCCGCTCCGGGTCCTTGGCGAACAGCTCGCTCAGCAGCGGGGTGTTCACCGGGCCCGGGCACAGGGCGTTGACCCGGATGCCCTGGCGGGCGAACTGCACGCCCAGCTCGCGGGTCATGGCCAGCACCCCGCCCTTCGACGCCGTGTAGGACACCTGCGACGTCGCCGACCCCATCACGGCCACGAACGACGCGGTGTTGACGATCGAGCCCCGGCCGGCCCGCTGCATGTGGGGGATGGCGTGCTTGCAGCACAGGTACACCGAGGTCAGGTTCACCTCCTGGACCCGGCGCCACACGTCGAGGCCGGTGTCGAGGATCGAGTCGTCCTCCGGCGGCGAGATGCCGGCGTTGTTGAAGGCGACGTCCACCCCGCCGTAGCTCTCGGCCGCGGCTGCGAACAGGGCCGCGACCTGGGCGTCGTCGGTCACGTCGACCGGGACGAACAGGCCCCCGACCTCGGCGGCCGCCGCCGCGCCCGCCGCCTCGTCGACGTCGCCCACCACCACCCGGGCCCCCTCGGAGGCCAGGCGCCGGGCCGAGGCCAGCCCGATGCCGCCGCCGCCGCCGGTGATGACGGCGACACGATCCTGCAGGCGGCTCACGGCTCGCTCCTGTCGGTGGCGATGAACACGTTCTTGACCTCGGTGAAGGCGTCGAGGGCGTCGGGCCCGAGCTCGCGCCCCAGCCCGGAGCGCTTGAACCCGCCGAACGGGGTCCAGTACCGGACCGAGCTGTGCGAGTTGACCGACAGGTTGCCGCTCTCGACCCCCCGGGCCACCCGCAGGGCCCGGCCCACGTTCTCCGTCCAGATCGACCCCGACAGCCCGTAGGGCGAGTCGTTGGCCAGCCGGACCGCGTCGTCCTCGTCGCCGAACGGGATGACCGCCACCACCGGGCCGAACACCTCCTCGGTGGCGACCGGGTCGGTGGGCCCGACCGGGGCCAGCACGGTGGGCGGGAACCACCAGCCGGGCCCGTCGGGGGCGTGGCCCCGGAACGCCACCGGGGCGCCCGGCGGCACGAACGACGCCACCCGCGCCCGGTGGTCGGCGGAGATCAGCGGGCCCATCTCGGTGCCGGGGTCCGCGGGGTCGCCGACCCGGACCCGCCCGACCGCGTCCTCCAGCAGGCCCATGAACCGGTCGTAGACCGACCGCTCGACCAGGATGCGGGAGCGGGCGCAGCAGTCCTGCCCGGCGTTGTCGAACACCGCCGCCGGGGCGGTGGCGGCCGCCCGCTCCAGGTCGGCGTCCGCGAACACGATGTTGGCGCTCTTGCCGCCCAGCTCCAGCGTCAGCCGCTTCACGTGGGCCGCGGCGCCGGCCATGATGCGGCGGCCCACCTCCGTCGAGCCCGTGAACACGATCTTGCCGACGTCGGGATGGTCGACGAGGCGCTGGCCCACGACGCCGCCCTCGCCCGGGAGCACCTGGAACACGCCCTCGGGCAGACCGGCCTCCAGCGCCAGCTCGCCGAGCCGCAGGGCGGTGAGCGGCGTGAGGCCCGCCGGCTTCAGCACGACCGTGTTGCCGGCGGCCAGCGCCGGCGCCAGCCCCCACGAGGCGATCGGCATCGGGAAGTTCCAGGGGACGATGACGCCCACGACCCCGATCGGCTCGCGGAAGGTGACGTCGAGCCCGCCGGGCACCGGGATCTGCCGGCCGAACAGCCGCTCGGGCGCGGCCGAGTAGTAGAGCAGCACGTCCCGGACGTTGCCGGCCTCCCAGCGGGCGTTGCCGATCGTGTGCCCCGAGTTCGCCACCTCCAGCGCGGCCAGGTGCTCGACGTCGCCGTCCACGGCCGCCGCGAACCGTCGCAGCAGGCGGGCCCGGTCCGCCGGCGCCACGGCCCGCCACGCCGGGGACGCCGCCCGGGCCCGGGCGATCGCCTCGTCGGTGGCCTCGGCCGAGGTGTGGGGGACCACGTCGACCACCTGCTCGGTGGCCGGGTTGAGCAGCGTGGCGGACCCGGGGGCGCCGGGGGTCACGGCGCCTTCCCGCCGGCGGGGCGGGCCGCGGCGACGAGGGCCCGGAACAGCCGGGGGTCGTCGCCGTCCTCGGGGTGCCACTGCACCGCGACGGCGAAGCGCCGGCCCGTCACCACCGCGGCCTCGATCGTCCCGTCGTCGGCCCAGCCGGCCGCCGTCATGTCGCGGCCCAGCCGCCGGATGGACTGGTGGTGGTAGCAGGGCACCTTGACCTCGGCCCCGAGGATGGCCGACACCGGCGTCCCCGGCGCCAGCCGGACCCGGGTCGTGCCCAGCACCGCGGGCTCGGGCAGGTGGCCGTCGTGGCCGACGAGCGCGGGGAGGTGCTGGTCGAGCGTCCCGCCGAGCGCCACGTTGAGCACCTGGGCGCCCCGGCAGATGGCCAGCAGCGGCAGGTCCCGGTCGAGCGCGGCGGCCGCCAGCGCCGCCTCCCACCCGTCCCGGTCGGGCCGTGGCGGCTGGGTGGCCGGGTCGCGGTCGGCGCCGTAGCGGGCGGGGTCCACGTCGGCCCCGCCGGTCAGCACCAGGGCGTCGAGGCCGTCGAGCGCCCGGCCGGCGGCGCCCGGGTCGGCCGGGGGCAGCAGGACCGGCAGGCCGCCGGCCCCCGCGATGGCCGTCACGTAGGAGTGGGGGAGCAGGGCGGCGGGCCGGTCCCACGCCCCCCAGCGGGCGGTCTCGACGTACGTCGGCATCCCGACGCGGGGCGTCTCCTCAGAGGCGCTCGAAGCCACGGCGCAGCTCCCAGTCGGTGACGGCGGCATCGAACGCAGCCTGCTCCACGCGGGCGGCGTTGAGGTAGTGCGCCACCACGTCGTCCCCGAACGCGTCCCGGGCCACCTTCGACTCCCCGAAGCCGGCGGCCGCGTCGCGCAGGGTGGACGGCACCCGGGGCCGGTCGGTGAGGTAGGCGTTGCCGGCGAACGCCGGCTCCAGCGGCAGCTCGTTCTCGATGCCGTGCAGGCCCGCCGCCACCATCGCCGCCACCGCCAGGTACGGGTTCACGTCGCCGCCCGGCACCCGGCTCTCGACCCGGAGGCTGTGCCCGTGCCCGACGACCCGCAGCGCGCACGTGCGGTTGTCCACGCCCCAGGCGATGGCGGTGGGGGCGAAGCTGCCGTCCACGTAGCGCTTGTAGGAGTTGACGTTGGGCGCCGACAGCAGCGTCAGCTCCTGCAGGCAGGCGAGCTGGCCGGCCAGGAAGTGCTCCATGAGCGGGGAGAACCCATGGTCGCCGTCCCCGGCCAGCACGGGTTCGCCGTCCGGCGAGCGCAGGCTCAGGTGGATGTGGCACGAGTTGCCCTCGCGCTCGTCGAACTTGGCGATGAACGTGAGGCTCATGCCCTCCTGCGCCGCGATCTCCTTGGCCCCGGACTTGTAGAGCACATGGTTGTCGCAGGTCGTGAGCGCCTCGGCGTAGCGGAAGGCGATCTCGTGCTGGCCGAGGTTGCACTCGCCCTTGGCCGACTCGACGAACATGCCCGCGCCGGCCATGCCGTTGCGGATCTTGCGCAGCAGGTGCTCGACCCGGGCGGTGCCGACGAGCGAGTAGTCGACGTTGTACTGGTTGGCCGGCTCCAGGTTCCGGTAGCCGCGCTCCCACGCCGCCTCGTAGCTGTCGCGGAACACGATCAGCTCCAGCTCGGTGCCGACGTGGGCGACGAGGCCGCGTTCGGCCAGCCGGTCGAGCTGGCGGCGCAGCACCTGGCGGGGCGAGGCCGCGACCGGGGTGCCGTCCTCCCACTCGACGTCGCAGTGGACCAGCGCGGTGCCCTCGTGCCACGGCACCGGGCGCAGCGTCGCCAGGTCGGGGCGCAGCACGAAGTCGCCGTAGCCCCGCTCCCACGACGACATCGCGTAGCCGTCGACCGTGTTCATGTCGACGTCCACGGCCAGCAGGTAGTTGCAGGCCTCGGCCGCGTGGGCCAGGACCTCGTCGAGGAAGTAGCGCACGTGGCAGCGCTTGCCCTGCAGACGTCCCTGCATGTCGGCCATGGCCAGCAGCACCGTGTCGATGCTGCCGGCCTCGGCCTCGGCGCGCAGGCGCTCGACGGTGAGGGCGGGCTCCCGGCCGGTGTCCGACATCCCGCTCACTGGTGCACCCTTCGGGATGCACCAGTGAGCCGATCGGCACTTCGTGCCGAGTAACGCACTGTGTTGATGGTTCGCTCGCTGCGCTCACTCATACCGACTGGAGGTCGGCTTCGATGGCGGCCAGCTCCTCGGGCGTCCCCTGGACCTTCGGCCCCGTGTACCACTTGCGGGCCGACACCAGCCACCAGATCCCGGCGAAGCCGAGCACCACGAGCACGGCCACCGGCGTGTAGTTGAACGTGTTGCGGGTGACGGGGTTGACCTGCGGCAGCATGAACAGGACGGTGATGAACGCCACCCACGCCACGGCCACGATGCCGATGGGCCGGCTCCAGCGCCCGAGGTTCCACGGTCCGGGCACGAAGTCGTCCCCCTGGCGCAGCCGCAGCAGCGTCGGCATGACGTAGGCGATGTAGAGGCCGATGACCGCGATGGACGTCACCGCGGCGTAGGCCGTGGTGTTCCACAGGTAGGGCAGGCCCAGCACGAACGCCCCGGCCGCCGCCAGCCAGATCGCGTTGGTGGGCGTGCGGGTCCGCTTGTTCAGCCGGTGCCAGAACCCGGACGCCGGCAGCGCCCCGTCCCGGGCGAAGGCGTAGATCATGCGGGAGTTGGCCGTCACCGACGACATCCCGCAGAAGAGCTGCGCGCCGACCACGATCACCAGCAGCAGCTTGCCACCGGTCTCGCCGATCGCGTCGATGAAGATCTGCGCCGGCGGCACGCCGGTGGCGCTGCCGAGCGCGCCGTCGTAGGACTGGATGGCGAAGGTCACGCCGATGAGCAGCGCCCAGCCGGCGACGAGCGACACGACGATCGACATGACGATGCCCCGGGGCCCGGAGATCGCGGCGTCGTGCGTCTCCTCGGTCATGTGGGCCGAGGCGTCGTAGCCGGTGAAGGTGTACTGGGCCAGCAGCAGGCCGAGCATGCACGACGTAGATCGTCGAGCCCCAGCCGGTGTTGTTGACGAACTCGGTGAACACGAAGTCGGCCGACTGGTGCTCGTCGGGCAGGAACACCAGCGCCCCGACGATGATCGCGACGCCGATGATGTGCCACCCCACGCTGATGTCGTTGAGGATCGCGACGAGGCGCACGCCGAACGTGTTGAGCAGGCCGTGGACCACGAGGATCAGGCCGAACAGGAAGATCGTGTGCCCGGGCGTGGCGCTGAAGTCGAACTGCAGGTCGAGCAGGGCGTTGAGGAAGAACGCGGCCCCGAAGTCGATGCCGGCGGTGACGGCCACCTGGCCGAGGAAGTTGAACCAGCCGGTGAACCACGACCACGCCGGGCCGTTCGTCTTGGCCAGCTTGGCCGACCAGTAGTAGAGGCCGCCGGCCGTCGGGTAGCTGGAGCACACCTCGGCCATGGCCAGGCCGACGAACAGGGTCATGATCCCGACGAAGGGCCAGCCCCAGACGATGACGGCCGGGCCGCCGGTGTTCATCCCGAACCCGTAGAGCGTCAGGCATCCCGACAGGATCGAGATGATGGTGAAGCTGACGGCGAAGTTCGAGAACCCCGACATCGAGCGGTCGAGCTCCTGGGCGTAGCCCAGTTCGTTCAGGCGGCGGCGGTCCGCGGACGCGGTGCCGGTCACGCTCGTGACCTCGCCGGTCGTGTCGGAGACGCTGCCTTCGTCGATCGTCATCCGTGCCCCCTTGCGTTCCCCCCGTGTACCGGGCGGTGGGGCGTATTGGATCACGACTAGTCCATTTGCGCTACCACGTCTACGCGAGGAATCCGCGCAGCAGGGCCGCGGTGCCCTCGAGGTGCTCGTCGACCGCGGCCCGGGCGCCGGGCACGTCGCCGGCGAGGATGGCGTCGACGATCGTGCGGTGCTGGCAGCTCGAGTGCTCGAGGTTGGGGCGCAGCAGGGGGATCTGGTCGAGCAGGTCGTTGACCCGCATGCGGACGTCGGCCACGGCCGCCGCCAGCGACGCCGACCCGGTGACCTCGGCGATGGCGAGGTGCAGCCGCGAGTCCATCTGGCGGTAGCCGGCTGAGGTCGGCCCGGTCGCAGTCGTCCAGGCGGTCGATCAGGTGGCGGCGCTCGTCGTCGGTCAGGTCCCGGCGGGCGGCCGCCTCGGCGGCCCCGACGTCGAGCACCGACCGCAGCGTGAGCGCGTCCTCGAGATCGGAGCCCCGCTGGCGCAGGGCGCGCACGATCTCCTCCGGCCCGTCGCCCACGGCGTCGGCCTGGTAGGTGACGAACGTGCCCCCGGTCCGGCCCCGGTGCGACTCGACGTAGCCGGCCTGCTCGAGCACCCGCAGCGCCTCCCGCAGGGTGACCCGGCTCACGCCCAGCCGCACGGCCAGCTCCCGCTCGGCCGGCAGCCGCTCGCCCGCGGTGACCACGCCGAGCTTGATGGCGTGCAGGACCCGCTCGACCGTCTCCTCGAAGGCGTTCCCGGTACGGATGGGACGGAACACGACCTCGACCGCGAGCGACATCTGGCCACCCTAGGGGGTCGGCCGGCCACGGCACCAAGGGCCGGCTGGCCGACCGGGCAACGGCGCCCGCCCGCACCGGAGGGCGGCACGAGCGGACGCCGATGTGCCCCGTCACACGGGGGCCGTCTACCTGCCGCTGCGGGCGGCCCTCATGCGGCGTGCGGTCACGGCGGCGCCGGCGCCGCGCGGGCGAGATCTTCACGGTGCCGTTGTCGCCGGGCGGATCTGCCTGCGCGCCGGCGGGAGTGGCAAGACTGAGCACGCCCGGCCCTCGCCCTATGACGTGCGATCAGGCACTTCTTCGCTGCGGACATCGACCCGGTTTCCCCCCCTACACATGTGCGGCCGATGCCGTCATCTCCGCGCCACCCGGCGGGGATACGGCCGGTGTGGGAAGTTTTCACGGGTCGGGGCCGTCACCTTCCGGGCGGTCGCGGCGATGACGTGAGAAGTTGCGATGGCTGGGGTCGACAGGTTCAACGGTGAGTTCGACGAGGTGCTGGGGGCCGCCCAGCGCGACGCGCCCTGGGCGTTCGAGCGGATCTACACCGCGCTGTCGCCCGTCGTGTCCGGCTACCTGCGGGTCCAGGGGGCGCGCGAGCCGGAGGACCTGACCAGCGAGGTGTTCGTGGCCGTGCTGCGCAACATCGGCCGCTTCGCCGGGACCGAGGCCGGGTTCCGGTCGTGGGTGTTCACCATCGCCCACCGCCGGCTGCAGGACGAGCGCCGCGGTCTCGGGCGCCGGCCGTCGTTCACGGTCCTGTCCGAGGCCCAGGACGTGCCGGGGCCCGAGGACGTCGAGGCCGCGGTCGAGCGGTCGGAGCGGACCGCCTGGGTCCGTGAGCTGTGCGAGCAGCTGTCCCCCGACCAGCGCGACGTGCTGCTGCTGCGCCTCCTCGGCCGGCTCACGATCGACGAGGTGGCGACGGCGCTCGGCAAGACGCCGGTGGCGGTCAAGGCGCTGCAGCGGCGGGGGCTCCGGGCGATCGGCAGGATTCTCGACCTCGAGGAGGTATCCCTGTGAGCCCCCGCGGCGATGACGACGACGGAATGAAGGCAACCCGATACCTCCACGACGACGTCATCGAGGCGATCATCCAGGGCGCGCCCGTGCACGACATGCATGCGCCGCTGGTGAGCTTCGCCGATCGGGTCCGTGCGCTGGGCGACGAGCCCGTGCCGGCCGCGTCGCCCACCCTCGCCGCCGTGCTGGCCGGCCGGGTGCGGCTGGCGAGCGGCCCGGCGCACGACGACGACGTGGCGGTCCTGGTTCCGGGCGCTCATCACGGAAGGAACCGCATGCCAGGAATCGACCGGGCCGCCGGCCTGACCGCCAAGGTCGCCAGCCTCGGCCTCGTTGCGAAATTGGGTCTGGGGACCTCGCTGGCCGCCGCCGGCGTCGCCAGTGCTGGCGCGGCGGGGGTGCTCCCCACAGCTGCGAACGACGCCGTGCGCGGCGCGATCGAGGTCGTCTCGCCCGTCGAGTTCGGGTCCGACGACGACACCACCAACTTCGGGGACCGCGTGTCAACCGACGCCACCGGCGAGAGCGACGGTGAGAACGGCGTCGATGGTCCCGAGATCGCCGACGACGCTCCGGGTGCCGCCCACCGCCCGGACTCGGGCGTCGCCGACGAGCCCCCGGGTCAGTCCGGAGAAACCGGGCTGACCCGGGCGAACCAGACGCCCGCGGCCCCCCACGCCCCTGACGTGGCGCCGAGCACCGTGCCCGACCAGGCCAACGGCGGCGACGCCGGCGACCCGGACGGCGACGGCGTGCCCGGCAGCCGTCCCGCCACGCCCCCCAGCACCGTCCCCGAGAAGGGGGGCCAGGAGGGCGACTAGCCCGCCGACGAGGAACCCGCCCAAGCTGACTCGTCGACGTGAGGCGCCGGCGCACCCTGGACCCATCGGGCTTCCCCCCCGACCAGGTTGCGCCGGCGCCGCCGATTTCAGGGGGTCGGTAGGGCGGCGATGCCGTCGATCTCCACCAGCTGGTCGGGGTAGCCGAGGACCGTCACCCCGAGGAGCGTGCCCGGGGGGCGGTGCGGTGCCAGTCCGGCGGACACGACGTCCCACACCGCCACGAGATCGTCGCGGTCGCCGACGACGTAGATCGTCGTGCGCACCAGGTGGCGGGGCCCGGCGTCGTGCTCGCGGAGGACGGCGAGCAGGTTGGCCAGCGCCACCCGGGCCTGCTCGCGGTGGTCGCCGGGGACGGTGACCCGGCCCTCGGCGTCGAGCGGGCAGGCGCCGGCGGTGAAGACCAGCGAGCCCGGTGGCGCCACCGCGCTGTAGTCGTAGGGCACCCCCGGGTAGAGCCCGCCGGGTTCGCTCGCTTCGCTCGCTCACTGGTGCACCCTTCGGGATGCACGCAGTGACCGATCGGCACGTCGTGCCGAGTAGGGCACGTTGCTGATGGTTCGCTCGCTTCGCTCGCTCACCGGTCCTCGAAGTTCGGGTCGCGCTTGGCCAGGAACGCCGCCATGGCCTCGGCCGTGTCCTCGGTGAAGCTGGTCATGATCTGCGTGCGGTTCTCGAGGTCGATGCCGGCCTGCAGCGACCCGACCTCGAGCTGGCTCCACATGACCTCCTTGGTCATGCGGACGCCCATGGGGCTGTTGGCGGCGATCTCGGCCGCGACGGCCAGGGCGGCCTCGACCACCTCGCCGTCGGGGACCACCCGGCTCACGATGCCGAGGCGCAGCGCCGTGTCCGCGTCGATCAGCCTGCCGGTGAGCAGCAGCTCGAAGGCGGGGCCGGCGCCGATCAGCCGGGGCAGCAGCCAGCTCACCCCGATGTCGCAGCCCGACAGCCCGATGCGCACGAAGGCCACGTTGAACCGGGCCGACGCGGCGGCCAGCCGCACGTCGGACGCCAGCGCCAGCGCGAAGCCGCCGCCGGCCGCCGGGCCGTTGACGGCGGCGATCACCGGCTGGGGCAGGGTCCGCAGGCGCGGCACCAGTGCGGCGATGTGCTGCTGGGTGGCCATGCCCCGCTGCACCCGTCCCCGGTGCTCGGTGCCGGGGACGGCGGCGCCCGCCCGGAGGTCGAGGCCGGCGCAGAACCCCCGGCCCGCCCCCGTCAGCACGACGACCCGCACGCCGTCGTCGGCGGCCACCTCGTCGAGGACCGCGTGCAGGTCGGCGACCAGCTCGTGGCTCATGGCGTTGAGCCGGTCGGGGCGGTCGAGGGTCACGAGGGCGATGCCCCGCTGCGGTTCACTGCGGACGACGGTGCCGGCCATGGCTTCCCCCTCCTCGGATTCGGGCGCACAGTAGACTCGGAGGCCCAGTCGAGGAGCGGAGAGCCGTGACGTTCCCCATCGGCGGTGCCACGTCGTCGACCCACGTGGAACGCCGGCGCGGGCGGGGCTCGTGGGTGGTCGCCGTGGTGGCGGCGTGCGCCCTGGCCGTGGCGGGCGCCGTCGCGCTCGCCGGTCGCGAGCCGTCGCCCGACGACGGCCCGGCGCCCGCGGCCCAGGCCTACCTCACCGCGGCCAAGCACCTGCTGGCGGCGCCGTCGTTCAGCTACGCCGGGACCGTGCACGCCGCCGCGCCCAGCCCGCTGCGGCCGGGCGGGCCGCCGCGGACGACGTGACGGTCGAGGGGACCGTGCACCTGCCGCTGTCGATCACCCGGGAGCGGGCCGAGGACGAGCGGGGCCGGGCGGTCGAGGTGGCCACGTCGGGAGCGAGCGTGTGGACCCGCTCGGCGCCCCGCGCCGCCGACCTGGAGGCGGCGCCCTGGCACGTCGACGACGCCGGCTCGCCGGCGCCCCGGCTGGGCGTCGCACTGGTGGCCGACGCCATCCGCTCGGGCGCGCGGCACCGCGAGCTGGAGCGGGACGAGGACGGCCGCCGGGTCGTGCGGGCCCGGCTCCCGGCGGACGACGCCGAGCGGGCGGACCGGTGCCGGCACTGCGAGCCGATCGGCGAGGCCCTGGCCGGCGGGTCGGTGACGGTGACGCTGGGCCCGGCGGGCGACGTCGTGCGGGCCGATCTGCGGTCGGCGGGCCCCGACCTGCGGCTGGACCTGGACCTCGACGTGCAGCCGGTGGGCGACGTCGGCCGGCTGCCGGACCCGGCGGACGTGGCGGCCCCGGCCCTCGGCGCGCTGCCGCTGGCCGACCTGGCCGCCGCGGGCGTGGCGCCGGTCGCGCTGGGCTCGCTGCCGGAGGGGTGGGCGCTGACGGACGCGGCCGCGGGGTTGCGGTTCGAGCGGACCGGGCGGGACTGCCCCTGGCTGTCGCTGCAGTACCACGACCTGCGGGTGGCGTGGCGGACCGAGGGGGTGCGGCTGCGTGGTGACGCCGGAGTCGTGCCCGCCGCTCCCGAGCCGACCCGCGCTCCCGCCCGTTCGCGGCCGGCGCCTTCGTCGGGAGCATCGCCCTCGGGAACGGCACCCTGTCGGACGGCAGGACCCGGGTGGAGTTCAGCAGCTACCTGCCCGACGGCCGGGTGGGCGAGCTGCTGGCGACGCTCCAGCCCCTGGCGGCGCCGTCCTAGTGCCCGGGACGGGGCACTAACCCGCCGCCAGGCGCACGCAGCACCAGCCGGGCCGGGGGTCGAGCCTCGGGCGCAGGGGCTCGTCCGGGGCGAGGCCGGCCAGCAGGCCGGTGAGGAAGTCGAGGTTCATGGTGCAGATCAGCTCGGTCTGCTCGCGGGCCAGGCGGTGGAAGGGGCAGTTGGCGAGGGCGAGGTCGCCGCCGTCGCCGGTGCGGGGCTCGTACCCGTGGTCGTCCAGCACCGCGGCCACCGGCCGGCCCCGCTGGGCGGCGCCGATCTCGGTGCCGGCGGCGCGGGCCGCGGACCGCAGCGTGTCGGTCACGGGCTCACCGGTGCGGGTGGCGTCGGCGACGGCGGTGGCGAGCAGCGACGCGGCCAGGTCGTAGTGGCGGTCGGGGACCGTGGCGGACACGTCGGTGCCGGCGGGCCGGTACAGCTTGGAGGGCCGCCCGGCGCCCGGGCCGGACCGGCCGGTGCGGCGCTCGAAGCGGGTCTCGACGACGCCCGCCTCGGCCAGCTTGTCGAGGTGGAAGGCGGCGGTGGGCCGTCCGATCCCGAGGGCGTCGGACGCCTCGTCCCGGGAGGTCCAGCCCTCCGCCCGGCACAGCAGCCGGTACAGATCCCGGCGCACCGGCTGGTCCAGCGCGGCGATACCCGCGATCCGCTGGTCGAGACCACTGTCCGCGTCCATGGCGACCACTCTAAAACACAATCTCATTGACGCAACACCGCACGGCTCTCTAAAGTCAAAGAACATCAACTTTAGAAAGGAGTCGCGCCATGGCCGACAGCCTCACCCAACCTGCGGGGACCGCCGCCTCCGGGCACCGGCTCGACGACCCGGCCTACCAGGCCTTCACCCTGCTGCGGATCGGGTTCACCGTGGCACCCATCCTCTTCGGGCTCGACAAGTTCTTCGACTGGCTCGTCGAGTGGCCGATCTACCTGGCCCCCGAGATCAACGACCTGATCCCCGGGGACGCGCACCAGGCCATGCTGGCGGTCGGCGTCGTCGAGATCGTCGCCGGCCTCGTCGTGGCCGTACGGCCCAAGTTCGGCGGCTACCTCGTGGCCGCCTGGCTCGCCGGCATCATCGTCAACCTGCTGCTGCAGGCCGACTTCTACGACATCGCCCTGCGCGACTTCGGCCTGCTCATCGGCGCCCTCGCGCTGGCCCGCCTGGCCACCGCCTTCGAGCGCCCGGCGGCGGCCGCCTGAGGCGGGCTCCGGCGTTCGTCCGGGGCGGGACACGGACGAACGCCGGAGAGGGTGGGGGTCAGAAGCCGAGGTCGATGAACTCGTCGACGTTGTCCTGGGTCACCGTGCTGGCGGGCAGCTCGATGCGGCTGGGCACCTCGGGCTCGGCCAGCTCCTCGAAGCCCTGGTCGAGGGCGATGAGGCGGGCCACCCGCACGGCGGAGGCCGACATCGACGGGTTGTAGAGGAACGTGGCCGCGTACAGGCCGCCCTCCTGGATGCGCTCCATGGCGTCACGCGACCCGCCGGCCCCGGTGAGGATCATCTCGTCCTCCCGGCCGGCGTTCTCGATGGCGGACACGACGCCCATGGCCATGTCGTCGTCGTGGGTGTACACCGCGTCGATCTCCGGCTGGGCCTGGAGGATCGTCTCCATCACCTCGAGCCCCACGTCGGGCAGGAAGTCGGCGGGCTGCTGGGCGACGATGGTGATGCCGTCGCCGCACAGCTGCTCGATCGTGTCGGCGAAGCCGGCGGTGCGCTGCTCGGTGACCGAGATGCCGGCCAGGCCCTGGATCTCGACCACGTTGCCCTGGCAGTCGAGCTCCTCGGCCAGGAAGTTGGCGGCGGAGACGCCGATGCCGTAGTTGTCGCCACCGATCCAGGTCCGGTACGCGCCCTCGGAGGAGAACTCCCGGTCGACGTTGATGACCGGGATGCCCTGCTCCATCGCCTCCAGCGCCACCGGGGTCAGCGGGCCGCCCTCGTGGGGGAGGATGATGAGCGCGTCGGGGTCCTCGGCCATCAGCTGCTCGACCTGGGACACCTGGGCGGCCGAGTCGTTGGTCCCCTCGAGCAGGACGAACTCGACGTCGTCGTGCTCGGCGGCCTCGGCCTCGGCGTTCTCGGTGATGGCGGCGAGCCAGCCGTGGTCGGCGCCCGGGGCGCTGAACGCGATCTTGATCGTCTCGCCCTCCTCGACGGCGGCGCCGTCCTCGGATGCGGCCTCGCTGCCGGACTCGGAGCCACTGTCCGAGCTGTCGTCGTCGTCGCCGCTCTCGCACGCGGCGAAGCCGAGTGCGATGACGGCGATCCCGGCGATGAGTCGCTGCTGTCGTCTGTTGAGCATGGTGGTGTCCCCCTCCTGGGTGCTCACCGGTCGCGGCGTTGGAGAGCCGCGGCGGCGAGGATGATGAGGCCCTTGCTGAGCTGCTGGAGCTCGGTGGGCATGTCGAGCAGGTTGAGCAGGTTGAAGAGCAGGCCGAAGGTGATGACGCCGAGGAACGTGCCGGTGATCGTCGCCCGGCCGCCGGCGAGGCTGGTCCCGCCGATGACGACGGCGGCGATGGCGTCCAGCTCGAGCAGGTTGCCCGCCACCGGCGACGCGCTCCCGAGGCGCCCGCTGAGCAGCACGGCGGAGATGCCGGCGCACAGCCCCGACAGCACGTAGACGCTGCACACGATGCGGGACGGGCGGATGCCGGCCATGCGGGCGGCCTCACGGTTGCCGCCCACGGCGACGACGTGGCGGCCGTAGCGGGTGCGGTTGAGCAGCACCCAGCCGCCCACGGTGACGGCCACGAACACGATGGCGGAGTACGGGATCCCCGCCACCCGGCCGCGGCCCAGCTCCCGCACGAAGTCCAGCTGCAGCAGGCTGATCGGCGTCTTGTCGCTCATCCACAGGGCCAGGCCCCGCGCCCCGGCGAACATGGCCAGCGTGGCGATGAACGGGACGATGCGGCCGTAGGCGATGGCGACGCCGTTGATGAGGCCGAGCAGCAGGCCGAACCCGATGGCACCGAGCATGAACGGCGCCGACTGCTCGTCGCCCGCCAGGCCGCCGGCGACGGCCGCGGCGGCCATCATCGAGCCGACCGACAGGTCGATGCCCCCGGTGGCGATGACGAAGGTCATTCCCATCGCCACGACGCCGGTCACGCTGGCCTGGGTGAGGACGGTCAGCAGGTTGTCGCGGGTGAGGAACGCCTCCCTGTCGGCGATGGTGCCCGCGACCAGCAGCAGGATGACGACGACGGGCAGCGCCGCCTCCTGCAGGTGGATGCGGTGCCAGGCGCGGGCGGCGGGCGACGGTGTGCCGCCGGGTGCGGGGGCGCCACGTCCCCCGACTGCAGCGCTGTCGTCACTGGTGCACCTCGCTTCGCTCCCTCATGGCGTCGCCGCCTCCTCGTGGGGCAGGGCATGGGCCAGCAGGTCGGCCTCGGTGGCGCCGGCGGCGTCGACGATCGCCGTGGGGCGGCCGTCGGCCAGCACGAGGATCCGGTCGCACAGCCCGGACAGCTCGGCCAGCTCCGACGACACCAGCACGACGGCGAGGCCCCCGCCGGCCAGCGTGTGGATCAGGCGGTACAGCTCGGCCTTGGCCGCCACGTCGACGCCCCGGGTGGGCTCGTCGAGCAGCAGGACCCGGCAGTCGTGCAGCAGCCAGCGGGCCAGCACGACCTTCTGCTGGTTGCCGCCCGACAGCTCGCCGACCAGCCGGTCGGGGTCGTCGGGCGTGGTGTGCAGCGAGCGCAGGTGGCGGGCCGCCTCGTTCCGCTCGGACCGGCGGTCGATCAGCCCCCGGCGCCGGAACCGGCGCAGGTCGGCGACCGTGACGTTGCGGACCAGGCTCCACCCGGGCCACAGGCCCTGGGCCTTGCGCTCCTCCGGGGCGAGGCCGACGCCGGCCCGGATCGCCAGGTCGGCCCGCCCGGGGGGCAGGACCCGGTCGCCGACGGTGACGGTGCCGCTGTCGGGGCGGTCGACGCCGGCCACGAGGCGCAGCAGCTCGGTGCGGCCGGCGCCGACGAGCCCGGCGACGCCGAGGATCTCGCCCTCGCGCACCTCGAACGACGCGCCCACCACCGCTGGGCGGCGGGTCAGGCCCTCGACCCGCAGCGCCACGGGGCCGAGCTCCCGGCCCGGGTCCCGCTCGGGGAACGCCTCGGCGAACTCGCGGCCCACCATCGCGGCGATCAGCTCGGGCCGGCTCGTGTCCGGCGGCCAGCCCGGTGGCGACGGTGCGGCCGTCGCGCAGCACGGTGATGGTGTCGGCGACCGTCGCCACCTCCTCCAGCCGGTGGGAGATGTAGACGACGCCGACGTCCTCCGCGGTGAGGCGGCGCACGACGGCGAACAGCGTCTCGACCTCGTGGCCGCCGAGCACGGCGGTGGGCTCGTCCATGATGAGCAGCCGCGCCCGCCGGGTCAGCGCCCGGGCGATGGAGACGACCTGCTTGGCCGCGGGGGCGAGCGTCCCGACGAGGGCCCTGGTGGGGATGTCGCCGTGCCCGAGCCGCTCGAGGAGCGCCGCCGCCTCGGTGCGGGTCGCCCGCCGGTCGATCACCGGGCCCCGGCGCAGCTCGTGGCCGAGGAACAGGTTGTCGGCGACGGTCAGGTCGTCGACGAGGTCGAGCTCCTGGTAGATGGTGGCCACGCCCCGGGTCAGGGCCGTGGCCGGATCGCCGGGGGGCAAGGGAGCGCCGTCGACGACGATCTCGCCGGCGGTGGGGGTCACGAGCCCGGCGATGCACTTGATGAGCGTGGACTTGCCGGCGCCGTTCTGACCGACGAGGCAGTGCACCTGCCCGGCCTCGACGGCGAAGTCGACGCCGTCGAGCGCCCGCACCCCGGGGTAGTCCTTGACCAGCCCGCGCACGGCGAGCAGGTGCCCGCCGAGCTCGTCCCGGGCCTCGGTCCGCTCGGTCATGCCGACACCCGGGCCGAGGGCGGGGCCAGCAGGGCGTCGATGGCCCCGGGGGACAGGATCTGCTCGACCACCGTGACCGCGCAGCCGACGATGCCGGCCCGGTCGTCGAGCTTGCTGCCGGCCAGCTGGAGGTGCTGCGTGGCGAGGGCGGTGGAGCGGCGGTAGACGACCTCGCGCACCCCGGCGAAGAACTGGTCCTGGGCCTGGGCGAGGTCGCCGCCGATCACGATGACCGACGGGTTGAAGAAGTTGACGGCGCCGGCCAGGACCTCGCCGACGAGCCGCCCGGCCTGGCGCACGAGCGTGACCGCCTGGGCGTTGCCGGCCCGCACCAGCGCCACGACGTCGCGGCTGTCGTGGGCCTCCACGCCGATGGACTGCAGCTCGCGGGCCAGGGCGCCGCCGCTGGCCACGGCCTCGACGCAGCCCCGGTTGCCGCACCGGCACAGGGCGTCGCCGGCGTCGGGGATCTGCACGTGGCCGAGATCGCCGGCGGTGCCGTCGGCGCCCCGGTGGATGACCCCGCCGGCCACGATCCCGCAGCCGATGCCGGTGGCGACCTTGACGAACAGCAGGTCGTCGACGGTGTGGCGCCAGCTCGTCCAGTACTCGCCGAGCGCCATGACGTTCACGTCGTTGTCCACGAGCACCGGCACCCCGGGGTAGCTGGCGGCGAAGGCGGCGGGCACGCGCACCCGGTCCCAGCCCGGCATGATCGGCGGGCTGACGGCCCGGCCGGCGGCGAACTCGACCGGGCCGGGCAGGCCGATGCCGACGCCGCGCACGTCGGCCGGGCTGCGGCCGGCCTCGGCCAGCAGCGCGGCGAAGCGCTCGATGCAGCCAGGCCAGCACGACCTCGGGCCCGCGGGCGATGTCCATCTCGGCGGGCTGCTCGACGAGCAGCGTGCAGTCGAGGTCGCTGACCCCCAGCCGGCAGTGGGTGGCGCCCATGTCGGCGCACAGCACGACCCCGCTGGCGGTGTCGAAGGCGAGCTGGGTGGGCGGCCGGCCGCCGGTGGAGGGGCCGCCGCCCTGCTCGACCAGCAGGCCCAGCCCGAGCAGGGCGTCGACCCGCTGGGACACGGTCGGAACGCGCCAGCCCGGTGGTGCGGGCCAGGTCGGCGCGGCTGGTGGCCTCGCCGTCCCGGACGAGCTGGAACAGGACCCCGGGCGTGAGGATGTGCGGGCTGGCGTGGCGCGAGGCCATGCGCGGGTCGTAACACGGCAGGCTTTGTTCGGTCAACGGTCAAAGTGGTGACGATCACGACACAAGTTAGTCGACTTATGCTTGTCAGGCGCTCAAAGTCCGTCGTAGGTTCCCGACATGGACGCGTTGCGCACCGCGGTGGCGGGGACCGGGTTCATCGGCCGCGTCCACGCCCGGTCCGCCCGCCTCGCGGGCGCCCGGCTGGTGGCGGTGGCCGGGTCGTCGCCCGAGTCCGGGCGCCGGGCCGCCGACGAGCTCGGCGCCGAGCGGTCCTTCGCCTCCGGCGAGGAGCTCGTCGAGGCCGACGGCATCGACGTCGTGCACATCAGCACCCCGAACCACCTGCACGAACCCCTGGCGCTCGCGGCGCTGGCCGCCGGCAAGCACGTCGTGTGCGAGAAGCCCGTGGCCCTCGACGCCGCCGGCGCGCTGCGCATCGCCGAGGCCGCGGCCGCGGCCGGCCGCGTCGTCGCCGTCCCGTTCGTCTACCGGTTCCACCCCATCATCCGCGAGGCCCGGGCCCGGGTGGCGGCCGGCGAGCTGGGCCGGCTCCGCCTGCTCCACGGCAGCTACCAGCAGGACTGGCTGGCCAGCCCGGACGACGCCAACTGGCGCGTCGACGCCGCGCTGGGCGGCGCGTCGCGGGCGTTCGCCGACATCGGCTCGCACTGGTGCGACCTGGTCGAGTTCGTGGCCGGGTGCCGCATCACCCGGCTGCTCGCGCACACCGCCATCGCCGTCCCCGAGCGGGCCGCGGCGGCCGCCACGACCTTCAGCGGGCCCGCGGCCGACGGCCCGCGCCGGGCGGTCGACACCGAGGACGTCGCGCTCGTGCTGTTCCAGACCGACGCGGGCGGGCTCGGGTCGCTCCTCGTCAGCCAGATCTCGCCCGGCCGCAAGAACCGCCTGTGGTTCGAGCTCGACGGCGAGCACGCCGCCGTGGTGTTCGACCAGGAGCAGCCCGAGAGCCTGTGGCTGGGGCACCGCGACCGGGCCGTGACCGTGACGCGCGACCCCGCCCATCTGGCGCCCGACGCCGCCCGGCTGGCCACCCTCCCCGCCGGACACGCCCAGGGCTACCACGACTGCTTCGACCTGTTCGTGGCCGACGCCTACGCCGCCATCGGGGGCGCGGCGCCCGACGGCCTCCCGCTCGTCGGCGACGGGGTCCGGGCCGCCCGGATCACCGACGCCGTGCTCGCCTCCGCCCGCTCGCAGTCCTGGATCGAGGTGACCCCATGAAGCTCGGATTCCTCACCGCCTGCCTGCCCAAGCGGTCCCTCGCCGACATCGCCGGCTGGGCCGCGGGTCACGGCTACGAGGCGCTGGAGGTGGCGGCCTGGCCCGCGCTCGGCGACCGGCCGTTCACGGCGACCCACCTCGACGTCGAGGACTACGACCGCGACGCCGTGCTCGGCACCTTCGCGGAGCACGGGCTGACCCTGTCCTCGATCGCGTACTACGACAACAACCTGCACCCGGACGCCGCCGAGCGGGCCTCGGTCAACGCGCACGTGCTGCGGTGCATCGACGCCGCCGCCGACCTCGGCTGCGCCACGGTCGGCACCTTCGTCGGGCGCCACCCCGGCCGGTCGGTGCGGGAGAACCTGGCCGACGCCGAGGCGGTGTTCGCCCCGCTGGTGGACCGGGCCGGCGAGCGGGGGGTGAAGCTCATCATCGAGAACTGCGTGATGGAGGGCTGGCACCCCGACGGCTACCCGGGCAACCTCGCCTACTCGCCCGAGCTGTGGGAGTGGATGTTCTCGCTCGGCCTGTACCTCAACTACGACCCGTCCCACCTGGTGTGGATCGGCGTCGACCCGGTGGCGGCCGTGCGCCCCTACCTCGACCGCATCCCCCACGCCCAGGCCAAGGACATCGAGCTGTTCCCGGCGGATCGCGACCGGTACGGGTTCTTCGGCAAGGCGGCCGAGCGCCACGACCCGTGGGACGTCGGCTGGTGGCGCTACCGCGTCCCCGGCCTCGGCCAGGTCGACTGGGTGCGGCTGATCGACGCCATGTACGAGGGCGGCTTCGACGGCGTGCTGTCCGTCGAGCACGAGGACCCCGTGTGGGGCGGCACCGAGGAGCGGGTCGAGGCCGGCCTCGAGGTCGCGCACCGGACCCTGCGCCCGCTCCTCGTGCGCTGATATTCGGGACCGAGCGCAGCCGCGCCCGTGCTTCCCGCTCTTGCTGCTTCGCAGCGGGCCGCTCGGGCCACGGCTGCGCCTACGGCGCAGCCTCTCAGTCGGGAGCGGTGATCTCCTGGAGGCGCTTCTGGACCTCGGCCGCCCGGGCCGGGTCGCCGCCCTGGGCCTGCATGGCCATGAGCTTGGTCATGTCGCCCTCGACCTTGATCTGGCCGGTCATGAAGGCCTGCATGCCCGCCTGCTGGTTGCCCTCGACGAACATCGCCCGGGCCACCGAGTAGGGCACGGTGAGCTTGGTCGGCGCGGTGTCGATGAGGCCGCCGCTGAACACGCCGTCGCTGACGTGCAGCTCGCGGTCGCCCTCGGGTCCGCCGGTCACGACCATGTTGAGCTCGACGCCGGGCGGGAATGCGGATGGCTCGCCGGCCGCCGCGGCCTCGTCGGCCAGCTTCTTGACCTCGGTCAGCCAGTCGTCGGACAGGAAGGTGTACGGCATGGATCTGTGCTCCTTTTGTCGGTCATTGCACGTGGGCAGCGAGATCGTGGGGCCCGGCGGCCGGGTAGCCGCCCCCGGCGCGGATGGCGGCCCCCCATGGCGTCAGGATCTCGACGAGCTCGGTCAGGTCGTCCCCCAGGGCCGCGACGATAGGCGCGCACTGGGCGTCCGTCGCCTCCTCCACGGCCTCGCGCCGCGCCCGCCCCTCGGTCGTCAGCGCGCCGCCCGCCATCAGGCCGCGCGTCTCCAGGCGCTCCTCCGCGGCGTCGAGGTCGGCGCTGCTCCACGCCCGGGTGCGCACGTACGAGCGGGTGGGCAGGCCCCAGTACAGCTCGGACAGCATCCCGATCTCGGTGGCGTCGAAGCCGGCGCTGGTCCACGCGGCGGTGTGGGCGTCGCCCCGGTACTCCCGCAGCCGGTCGGCCAGGCGCCAGGCGTCGCCCACCGGGTCGCCGGGCAGGCCCAGCGCCACCAGCCCGGCGTACAGCGGCCGGCCCTCGGGCCGCAGCCCGGACGTCGCCCGGGTCAGCAGCTCGGTGGCGCGGGCCAGGCCGTCGGGCTCGTCGCCGAGGAGGCGGGTGAGCTGGCCGGTGGCGCCCTCGGTGCGGGCGGCGCCGATGGTGGCCGCGTCGGTCAGGCCCCAGCCGTGGTCGACCGCGGGGACGACGGCGGCCGGGTTGAACACGGCGAAGGCCGCGGCCACCAGCTCGCCGGGGACCTGCCCGAGGATCGAGCCGCGGCTGCACATGTAGGCCGGGCCGTCGGGCAGGGGCACGCCGTTCATGTCGCCGGGGCTGCCGGCGAAGCCGAGCTTCTCGTAGCCCTCGTGGCACTCCCGGGCGAAGTACACCTGCCCGGCCACGGGCTCGAGGACCGCGGCGAGGCGCCGGGCCGGATATGGGTCGGTGGTGGGCATCGGGTTCCGGGTTCTCCTGCCGTGGCGGCTTAGCGTTCGCTAAGTTAGCTCGCATGCGCATCCGCCGCGAGCCGCAGGACGACTTCCTCCATCCGCTCGAGGAGGCGTCCAACTTCAACGAGAGCCGCTACTACAACTTCTTCGACCCGGCGGTCGGGCTCGGGGGCTGGGTCCGCATGGGCAACCGCCCCAACGAGGGCTACGCGGAGATGACGACCTGCTTCTACCTGCCGACCGGGCAGGTGGCGTTCATGTTCGGGCGGCCGGCCATCGAGGGCCACACCGCGCACGACGCCGGCGGGCTGCGGTTCGAGGTCGTCGAGCCCTACGTCGAGCACCGCGTGTCCTACGACGGCCCCGTGCTCCTGCTGGACGAGCCCACCCAGATGGAGGACCCCCGGCAGGCGTTCGCCGACAACCCCCGCGTCGACTGCACGCTCGACCTCCGGGTCCGGGCGGCGGGCCCGGCGTGGGGCGGCGAGCCCGAGCCCGAGGAGGGCGACGAGGTGGTCGAGCAGGACCCCGAGACCTCCTTCGCCCGGGGCCACACCGAGCAGCACATGGCCTCGACCGGCGGCGTCACCATCGGCGAGCAGGACTTCGCGGTCGAGGGCGCGCTCGGGCTGCGCGACCACTCGTGGGGGCCCCGGTTCTGGCAGGCCATCTGGTGGTACCGGTGGCTGACCGTCAACCTCGGGCCCGACCTCGGCTTCTGCACGACGATCTCGGGCACCGAGGACGGCGACCGCCGCGAGCACGGCTTCCTCTACGACCGGGCCCGCTACGGCGACGACCGCACGGTGCCGATCCGCCGCGTCGAGCTGCGGTCGGACTACGACGAGGGCTGGTACACGCGGGGCGTCCACGCCACCGTCGAGACCGACGACCACGCGTACCCCGTCGAGGGCGAGGTGTGGTCGACCATCCCGCTGCGCAACCGGCGCAACGGCCTCATGACCCGCATCACCGAGGGCATGACGACCTGGCGGTGCGAGGGCCACGAGGGCGCGGGCCTGTCCGAGTACCTCGACCAGATCGTCGACGGCCGGCCCGTCGGCGTGGCCGCCGGCGGCTAGGCGGGAGCGGCCCCGGCCAGCGCCGCGGCCAGGCCCTGCTGGATCTCGATGACGCGGGCCATCGGCGGCGGCGCGTCGGCGAACGGGTCGATCACCGACACGCACAGCGTGAGGACCGCCCGGGCCACGGCCCGGGGCTCGGCGGTGTGGAACTCGCCGCCGGCCACGCCGTCCTCGACGACCCCCTGGAGCAGGTCGACGAGCTGGAGCCGCTTCTTGGCGATGATCCGCTGGTCCGGCTCGTCGAGCCGCCCGTGCTCCCGCCAGGCCACGAGCGCGGCCTGCCGGGCCCAGGCGTCGTGGATGTTCGACCAGACGAGCGCGGCGACGGCCGCGTCGAGCCGGGCCCGGGCGGAGGGGCCGGCCAGCTCGATGTCCCGGGCCACGCGGCCGAGCACGACGTCGTGGGCCTCGTGGAGGAACTCGCGGCAGCAGGTCGAGCTTGGACGGGAAGTGGTAGTAGAGGGCCGCCACGCTGACCCCGGCGGCCGCCGCGATGTCGCGGGTGGACGTGCCCTCGTAGCCCTGCGCGCCCATCAGCCCGATGGCCGAGCGCATCAGGCTGACGCCGTCCCGGCCGGGTGCGGCGCTCCTCCATGGCGTCCACGGTAGCTGGGTGAGCGACCGCTAAGTCCGACCGCCGGATGTATCGCGCGACGGGCCGGCCGACTCCTTGGGGACATGGCGGATCTCGACGAGCACGTGGTGTTGAGGGAGACGACCGGGACGTGCTGCGCCCTGGCCGCGGCCGGCGGGCGGCTGCACCTGGCGTGGACGGGGACCGACACGCGCCTGAACGTGATGTGGTCGGCCGACGGCCAGGAGTTCGAGGGCAAGCGCACGCTGGACCACCGCAGCTCCCGCCAGGAGAGCCAGACCAGCGGCAGCGGCCCCGACTCCACGACGACGACGCGGACCGTCCCGCTGTCGCCGGCGCTGGCGGCCTCGGGCGAGGACCTCTACCTCGGGTGGACCGGCACCGACCGCCGGCTGAACGCCTGGGCGCTGCACCGGGGCGAGTTCGGCCTCGCGACGCTGCCCGAGACGAGCACGGAGGGCCCGGCGCTGGCGATGCGGGGCGACGAGGTCCTCCTGGCCTGGGCCGGCACCGACCGCCGCCTCAACCTGCTGTCCAGCAAGGGCGGCAGCTTCGGCACCACGCTGACCCTCGACGAGACCAGCTCGTGGAGCCCGGCGGTGTGCGCCGCGGGCTCCGGCGTGGCCGTCGTGTGGACCGGCACCGACCAGCACCTCAACCTGCTCCGGTCCGTCGACGGCGTGTGGGGCGCCCCGGTGCGCCTGGAGGACCGCAGCGCCGACGCCCCCGCCGTCTGCGCCTACGGCGACGGCCTGGTGATCGCGTTCACCGGCACGAACCGCCGGCTCAACCTGCTCGGCGTGGGCCCCGGCGGCCCCGGCACCTCGGTGCGCCTCGACGCCAACAGCTCGTTCGGCCCGGCCGTGTGCGACGACGACGGCGAGCTGACCCTCGGCTGGACCGGCACCGACGGCCGGATCAACGTCACCCGGGTCCCCTGGGGGTAGCCCTCCGCGGTTGTCGTCTCTCACCGCGGATATCCGCGGTGAGAGACGACAAACGGGTTGAGGGCCGGGCCCGCCGGAAGCTCAGCGGCGCCTCGTGCAGGGACGACGTGCCGTCCTGCTCGAGGCGGAACAGCACGAGCCGGCACGCGCGCTCGGAGCGGGTGCAGTCGACGGCCGGACCCCCCGGCGGCGTGATCACCCGGTGGACCGTGACGGAGGCCGTCGCCTCGCCCGAGGCCGGGACCGTCACCGGGACCGCCCCGGCCACGTCGCAGAACTGCCCGACGGCGGTCGGCGACGGGTCGCGGGTCACGGCGTGGGCGCACTGGTACGCGGTCCACGCCCCGGTCGGCTGGCCCACGACAGGGGCTCCGTCGTAGGACGCCATCAGCCGGCGTCCCGTGAGCATCACCGTCTGCCCGTCGTCCAGACGGTCGGCGGGCGATGCCGAGACCCGGCCCCCGGCCATCGCGTACACGACGTCGACGTCCGGTTGGACGCCGAAGACCACGTACCGGCACGCGTCCCGGCAGTACCGGGGCTCGCCGAACACCGTCGTGAACCGCTGGCGCGCCGGCACGGTGACGCTGGCGCGCCCGGATGCGTCGGGTACGAAGAACTGTGGGCCCTCGGGGACCGGGGTGCAGTCGGCGATGAGGTTGTCGAAGGTGGCGGGGAAGCGCGCGCACAGGGCGAAGATGCCGGTGTTGTCGGGGTTCCAGTTCTCCAGCTCGATCGTGAGGGGATCACCGTCGAGCAGGCCCCGGGCGTCGGAGACGGTGATCGACGGCGGCGGGTGCTCGAACGCGATCTTTCCCCAGCCGAAGGTCAGGTCGTCCGTGGCCACGGTGTCCACCGCGATCACGCACGCGAACCACGTCTCCATGCAGTCGACGGCGCTGCCGTCGTCGGCCACGAAGGTCTCGGCCACCGTGACGGGCACGACGGTCCGCGCCGGCGGGGCGGACACCGGCGCCGGTGTGAAGATCTCGACGGCCCGGCACTGGCCGCCCTCGATCGTGCGGGTGTCCGCCACCGAGGCGGCGCACTGGGCGATCCGCATCGGCTCGGCGGCGAAGCTGGTCACCGTGACCGCGGTCTCCTGGCCGTCGACGAGGTCGTTCGCCGGCTCGGGCGTGACGGTGGTCGCGAGGTCGGCCTGCGTGACCGTGACCGGCGTCGAGCCCACCAGCACGCCGTCGGGACCGAACGAGGCCACCGCGCAGCCGCGGGGCTCGAGGCTGCGGCAGTCGGCGGGCGAGCCCGGCGTCGGGACCGAGACGACGGGCGCCAGCACGGCCTCGCCGCGGCCCCCGGCGTCGAGCGTCACGACCGTGTCGGTCGTGCAGGAGCTGTCCGCCCGGGTGGCGCCGGCCGGCTCGGCGCACTGGGCGACCGCCACCGCGGACCCCGGGTCCCCGCCCACCCAGGCGTGAAGCCGCTCGCGGGTGGTGACCTCGGTGGGCGCCACCGCGTGCGGGCTCGGCACGACGTCGATCGGGGCGGTGCCGAACTGCGTGATCGTGGTGAGCAGGACGACGCAGTCGCCGGGGCTGTCGCCGCAGTGGACGGGCCGGCGGGCCGCCCCGACGACCAGTGTCTCCCGGACGGTGCGCGTGACGACGCCGTCGTCGGGCATGCTCCCGAAGTCGATCGTGCAGTGGTCGAAGATGGTGGCGAGCGGGTTGGTCTCGTCGAAGATCACGGCGTCGCACTGCCCGTGGGCCACGAAGGCACCCGGCGCGATCCCGTCGGTGGTCATCCGGACCTCGTCGCCGTCGCGCAGCCCGGTCGAGGGCGTGACCGTGACCGTCAGCGGGTCGGCGGCCGCGGCGGGCGGGGCGCCGGCGGCCACCAGACCGGACGCGGCGAGGACCACGGCGACGGCCAGGCGCGGCGCGTCACGGCGCAGGGAACGTGCGGTCATCGGGCCAACTCCCCCGGGTGTCGTCGGCGACGCGCCGCAGTATGACGAGTACCGACGGAGGGGTCAACGAGGAACCGGGTTGGTCGTCAGAGCACGTGCTGCGCCCGCAGGTGGCGGAGCGCGAACCAGCCCGGCACCACCACCGCCCAGTTGGTCAGCAGCCGGAACACGAGGACCGCGGGCGTGGCCACGGCCGGGTCGACGCCGGCGCCGGTGAGCCCGCCGATCAACGCCGCCTCGACCGCGCCCAACCCGCCCGGGGTCGGCGCCGCGCCGCCGATCGCCTTGCCGCCGAACAGCACGGCGCCCATCACGGCGATGCCCACCGACGCCCCGAACGCGTGCAGCACGAACCACAGCGCCGGCAGCTGGAGGAGCTGGTTGCCCAGCGCGCCGCCCAGCATCGTGGCGCCCCGGCGGGGATCGGTGACGAGATCGGTGGCCGCCGTGGCCGCCCGGCGCACCAGCGGCACCGCGCGCCGGCCGGCCAGACGGCGCAGCGCGGGGATCGCCAGCACCAGGCCGACGAGGCCGAGCAGCGCCCCCGCCGCCACGAGCAGCACGGCGTCGCTGGGCCAGGGCAGGGCGCTGTTCGACTGGCCGGCCCAGATCACGAACACCGCGATCAGGACCGCCCCGGCCACGCCGGTCGTCAGCGACACGAGCGCCATCACCGTGGCGGCCCGGGCGGTGTCGTAGCCCGACCGCTGCAGGAACCGGATGTTGGTGCCGAGCCCGCCGAGGCCGTTGGGCGTGATGCGGTTCAGGGTGGCCGCCGCCAGCTGGGTCAGGTAGGTCAGCCCGAACGGGGGCCGCAGCGGCGCCGCCGCCCGCAGGGTCACGGTCGCGCCGACGTAGCCGAGCGCCACGCACGGCAGCACGGGGAGCAGCCACGGCCAGTTGGCGTCGGCGACGGCCGCGGCGGCGTCGGCGAGGCTGGTGACCTGGGGCAGCAGCACGACCAGCGCCAGGACGCCGACGGCCAGGCCGATCAGCGTCGAGGCCCGCACCCGGGCCAGGCGGACGAGCTCGACGTCCTCGGCCCCGGTGGCGGTCCGGGCCTGCTCCCGCAGGCCGCCGACCAGCTTCTCCCTGCCGCGCAGGCGGAGCCGGGTCCGCAGCGGCAGCGCCGGGATCTGCAGGTAGGGGAGCGCCTCCCGCAGCCCGTCGTCGCCCAGGCCGGCCCGGCACGCCTGCAGTGCCCGGTCGGCGCCGACGGCGAGGGTCGTGGCCACGAGGAGCGTGGCCCGGTCGATCTGCAGCAGGGCGTCGGGGGCGTCGAGCTCCACGTTCTGCAGCCGCCGCAGCCACACGACGCCGCCGTCGTCGACGAGCAGGGCGTCGGTGTCGAGGGACCCGTGGGCGATGCGGCCGTCGTGGAGCAGGGCGAGGAGGCGCCAGGCGCCGACGAGCACGTCGTCGGGGATGTCCCCGCCGAGCTCGCCGAGCGTCCGCCCCGGCGCCGGGTCCCGGCCGACGAGGGCGGCGCCCGGCCCGACGCGGGCGACGACCCGCGGCCGGGCGACCCGCACGCCGAGCCGGTCCAGCCACAGGCCGACGAACGCCGCCCGCTCGGCCGCCTCGGCGACCGGCACGAACAGCTCGCCGGCGGGCGCGGTGCGGGTCCGGGCCCGGGCGTACAGGCGGGCCAGCCCGTCGCGGTCGCGGTCCCCGTCGCTGCGGACGTCGACGGCCAGGTCCCGGCCCGCGTCGTCCGTCGCCGTGTAGGCGTGGCTCACCCCCGGCTCCGGATCCACCTCGACGAGCCGGGCCACGGCCACGCCGTTGCGGCGCAGCGCGGCCGCCACCGCCGCCGCCCGCGGCGCCAGGTCGGGCGTCCCGACGGCCAGCAGCGCCGCCGAGCCGGCGGCCAGCCCGACCCCGCACGCCACCGCCAGGTCGAGCGGGAGGTTCGTCCCCGACACCACCCGCACGAGGGCCAGCACGGCCACCGTGGACCACAGCGGGCGCGACCAGCGGGGTCCGAGCCACCGCACGATGACGACCACGGCGGCGACCGCGCCCGCCAGGTAGGCGGAGGTCGGGAACGCCCGGCCGGTGACCCAGCTCTCGCGGGCCACCACCTCCCGCCACGCCGCCGGCTGGGCGTCGTCGACGACGCGGTCGCCGACGAGGGACATCAGCCCGGAGGCCAGCACCGCGCCGGTCACGGCGCCCGCCAGCATCCGCCACCGGCGTCCGGTCACCGCCGCCACGACGGCGAGCACGGGGGCCACCAGCGCGCCGATCTGGGCCAGGCCGATGGCGGCCCGGCGCGCCGGCCCGGGCAGCCGTCCCACCGACCGGGTGAGGTCCGCCTGCATGCCGCCGAGGGTGTCGGTGGCCAGCTCGGCCAGCACGACGCCGGCGGCAGCGACCGCCAGGCCGGCGGCCAGCCAGGTCAGCTCGGTCGCCGTCCGGCGGGCGACGGGGCGGGGCCGTTCCTCGACGGCGAGACGGCCGGACACACCCTCGCTCTGCGCCATCGGGCGCGAAGTATCCCACGGTTGGCGGTATCTCGGCTCCGGCCCGGTCCCTCTTCCCCCACGGACGGACGACCAGAGGAGCACGGTCATGGACGAACCCCTCTCCCAGGACGAGATGCGCGACCACTTCGAGGAGCGGCCGGCACGTGCCAGCGACATCGGCTCGCTGTCCCGCTCCCTGTTCGTGACCGGCACCGACGAGGGGCTGCGGGTCGACGCCCGCGTCGTCCCCGTGGAGCGGCCCCATGCGGCCGACGGCGCCCGGAGCTTCGAGATCCGCCTCGAGATCGACGGCGTACGGCTCGGCCTGCGGTCGGGACTGCCCGGGCTGGAGGCGATCGAGGTCCGCGAGCGCTACGACGAGGACGAGCACGCCGAGGTCCGGGACGCCTACGTCCCCGACCACCTCGGCTTCGACCTCGAGCCCCGCGACATCGTGAAGGCCCGCAACCGCATCCCGATGTCGCCCGACCCCGAGCTGCGGTACAACACGACGATCTTCGGGGACGACAACCGCCAGGTCTTCCGCGACACCTCGTACCCGTGGGGGGCGTTCGGCCGCTGCGAGACCAACCTCGGACCGTTCAGCGGCGCCATGGTCGGCCCCCGGCACATCCTGACCTGCAACCACGCCATCGACTGGACGCCGCCGCCGGGCTACGCCGCCGACTGGCTGATGTTCACGCCCGCCTACTACGACGGCGACGCCCCGTTCGGGTCGACGTACGCCACCCACGTGTACTGGGTGAAGAAGGACGACAACGACGGGTTCAGCAACGGCGACGAGGACCAGTACGACTACGTCGTGCTCGTGCTCGCCGACCGGATCGGCGAGCGCACCGGCTGGCTCGGCTCCCGGCGCTACACCGACGACTGGGACACCAACCCCAACTGGTGGCACATCGGCTACCCGCAGGACCTGACCAGCGTGGCCCGCCCGACGTACCAGAAGGGCTTCACGATGGACGGCGACGACGACCAGGACGACGCCCACCAGGCGCTGTACCACCAGGCCGACGTGTTCCCCGGCCAGTCCGGGGGGCCGATGTTCGGCTTCTGGAGCGGCGACGTCGGCCCCCGGGCCGTGGCCGTCCAGTCGTGGCAGAACTCCGGCACCAACGGCGCCAGCGGCGGCGGGGACCTCGTGGACCTGCTCATCCGGGCCCGCTCGGACCATCCCTGACGAGCGGTAAGGTCCCGGTTCCGTGCCGTACACGCTGCTACGAGGCGACTTCGTCATCCGCTACCCGGACCTGCCCCGGCAGGGCCCGGAGCCGGACGGCGACACCGTGAAGTTCCGTCCGGACACGCCGGGGCTGGTCGAGGGCCTGCCCCGGCCGTCGGGCACGCCGCCCGAGCTGAACGCCCGGGGCATCTCCGTGCGGCTCGAGGCGATCGACGCGCTGGAGACCCACTTCGGCGAGACCCACCAGGAGCTGGCGGGCGCCAACGCCGCCCGCGACGCCCTGCTGGCCGACCTGGGCTTCACCAACGTGCGGTACTTCGCCGACATGCCGAACAAGGTCGAGTCCGCCGACCAGGACACGGTGCGCGGCCACGTGCTGGCCAACGGCGTCGACGCCAACGGGCGGCTGGTCGCCTTCGCCTACGCGGGCGACCACGCCGGTCCCGACGGGATGAGCGTGTTCGTCGACGAGGCGCTGGCCGGCCGGTCGGCGAACGCCCGGCTGCTGGCCGCGGGCCACGCCTACCCGGCCTTCTACACGACCCTGCCGGCCACGCTGCGCCAGCACCTGGCGGCGTCGTCGGCGGCGGCCCGGGCCGCCGGCGCGGGCATCTGGGCCCGCTCGACGGCCGACCCCGACGGGCCGGCCACCGTCGCCGACCTGCCGGCGGCCGAGGCGCTCGTCATCTGGCCCAAGCTGTTCCGGCGGATCGTGCCCTACCTGGCGGCGGGCTTCCCCGACTTCGACGGGTTCGACGCCTGGCTGCGGGCCGACCCGGTCAACCGCGACGACGCGCTGTTCCTCATCGACACGCTGGAGCAGGGCAACCTCCACGACGTCGTCCACGCCGCCGGCCGCCAGATCCGGCTCACGGTCTGGCCCGAGGAGTTCGTGATCGTCCCCGACCCGCCGCCCCCGGGCGCGCCGACCGGCGGGACGCCGGTCGGGGCGGGCGCGGTGCTCATCGTGGCCGCCCTGCCCGACCCGGCGGGCGAGGACCGCGGGCACGAGACGGTGACCCTGCTCAACACGACGGCGGCGCCGGTCGACCTGGCCGGCTGGGCGCTGGTCGACCAGGCCAACGGCCGCAGCCCGCTGGACGGCGCGCTCGCAGCCGGCGCCGTCGACCAGGTCACGCTCGCCCCCGCCCTCCAGCTCGGCAACCAGGGCGACTCCCTGGTGCTGGTCGACGCCGAGGGCGCCACGATCGACCAGGTGGCGTACACCGCCGAGGAGGTCCGGCCGGGCCGGACGATCTGCTTCGGCCGGTAGTCCGGGCGGCCCGTACGCGAGACTGCCGGCCATGGGGGGAACGTGGGAACGGCGCTCCGTGCTGCGGGCGCTCGGGCTGGGGACCGCGGGCCTGTCGCTCGGCGGGCTCGGGTTCGTGGCCGGGTGCGGCGGCGAGGGAGGCGGCGGCGGCGGCTCTGGCGGCGGCTCCGGGGCCGGCGACGGCGGGCCCGATCCGGGCGTGCGGCCGTACGACCCCGCCCGGCCCTACTGGGAGCAGGGCAACTTCGCGGCCGTCACCACCGAGGAGACCTTCACCGACCTCGACGTCACCGGCACGGTCCCGCCCGAGCTGTCGGGGCTGTTCGTCCGCAACGGATCGAACCCGCCGACGGGCACGGCGCTGCACTGGTTCCTGGGCGACGGGATGGTCCACGGCGTCCGCCTCGAACGCGGCCGGGCATCGTGGTACCGCAACCGCTACGTCCGGACCCCGGTCGCCGAGGCCGGCCGCGACATCCTGACCATGGGCGGCCCTCCGGGCCGGGCCAACAACCAGAGCAACGTCTCGGTCGTCCACCACGCCGGCCGGCTGCTGACGCTCGGCGAGGTCGGGTGGCCGTTCGAGCTGTCGACGGCCGACCTGTCGACGGTCGGCCCGTGGGACTACGGCGGCCTGCTGGGCGAGACGATGACCGCCCACCCCAAGATCGACCCCGAGACCGGGCGCCTGCACTTCTTCGGCTACGAGTTCCTGCGCCCGGCGCTCACCTACTACGCCGCCGACCCGACCGGCCGCCTCGACGTGGTGAGCCCGATCGCGGTCGACGCGGCCACGATGGTCCACGACTTCGCCATCACCGACCGGGACGCCGTGTTCTGGATCGGGCCGGTCATGTTCGGCGCCGACGCGGCCAACCCGTACCCGGAGATCCCGTTCCACTGGGAC
Source organism: uncultured Acidimicrobiales bacterium (assembly GCA_963759225.1). Classification (GTDB taxonomy): domain Bacteria; phylum Actinomycetota; class Acidimicrobiia; order Acidimicrobiales; family VFJN01; genus ZC4RG19. The sequence continues at coordinate 145,761 of CAVWYL010000019.1, forward strand.
GCGGCGGGCCCGTGCCGGGTCGGGGTCATGCCGCTCGACGGCGCGGGCGGCGCGATCCGCTGGGTCGACGTGCCGCCGTGCTACGTGTTCCACGGCCTGTCGGCCCACCGGGACGGCGACGACGTGGTGCTGCGGGTCCACCGCCTCGAGGAGGCGTTCGGCCGGCAGGGCGACCTGGTGCCGTCCTACCTGACCGAGTGGCGCATCGGGACCGGCGGACCGGCGCTGACCTTCGCCGAGGAGCAGGTCAGCGACCGGACCATGGACCTCCCGGCCCACGACCGCCGCCACACCGGCCGCCCGGTCCGGCACGGCTGGTGCACCACGACCACGCCGCCGGAGGCCGCGCACGGCTTCGAGCTGGCCGGCATCTGCCACGTCGACCTGCGCACCGGGTCCGAGGACGTGTGGGACCCGGGCGACGACGTGCGGGGCGGCGAGCCCGTCTTCGTCCCCGCCGGCGGCGATGCGGCCGAGGGCGAGGGCTGGCTGCTCACCTACGTCTGGGACCGCACGACCGACCGCTCCGCCCTCGCGGTGTTCGACGCCCAGGCCGTCGCCGGCGGCCCCGTCGGCCGCATCGAGCTCCCGACCCGCGTCCCGTTCGGCTTCCACGGCCTCTGGATCGACGAGGCGGCACTCTGACCGACCCGCCCGCCACCGTGTGGGTCGACGCCCGGGTCGTCGTGGGGCCGTCGGCCATCGAGGGGCGGGGGCTGGTGGCGGGCGAGGACCTGGCGGCCGGGACGCTCGTGGTGCGGCTCGGGGGGCGGCTGGTGACGTCCGCCGAGGTGGCGGACCTGATCGCCCGGGCGGACGCCGACCCGCAGGCGCCGTACGTCGACACCGTCCACGTCGGCGGCGACACCCACCTCGTGCTGCCGCCGGGGACGGTCGCCCACTTCGGGAACCACAGCTGCGAGCCGAGCCTGCGCCGCTCCGGGGCCTACGACCTCGTGTGCGGGCGGGCGGTGGCCGCGGGGGAGGAGCTGACGGTCGACTACGCCACCCTGTCGGGCCCGGGGTTCGCGATGGACTGCGCCTGCGGGTCCGCCCGGTGCCGGGGCCGGGTCAGCACTCCATGACGCCGACGTCCGCCCCGATGGCGTCGGCCACCCGCTGGTAGGGCTCGGCGGGGATCTGCGAGCCGAGGTCCTCGAGGCTCAGCGTGTAGCCGGCCGTCCAGTAGTCGCCGATCACGTAGGGCACGTCGAGTCCCTCGTAGAACGGGCACCCCTCGGTCTCGCCCAGGGCGAGGAAGGCGTCGAGCCGCGCCCGGCTGCTGAACGCCTCGATGTTCAGCTCGGCCCCGTCGGCCGTCGTGCACACACCGGAGGCGTCGACGTAGTCCTCGACGTCGGCGTCCGGCGCGAAGTCGGCGCAGCCGAAGCCCGCGCCCTGGATGGCGGCCGCCACGACCGTGGGGTCGCTCGTGACGTCGCCCGCCATCGACGACGTCGACGACGGGGACGACGAGTCACCGGAACCGCCGCACCCGGCGGCGACGAGCAGTGCGGCGCCGAACGCCGCAGCGAGGTTGTTGCGCAGTCTCATGCCCACCCAGGGCCGGCCGGGGCGCCCGCTGATACGGGCGATGTCGTAGCCTCGGGCCGAGATCGAGGCGGAGGTGGCGGGCGATGGCACATCCCGATCGCGACGGCGAGTTCGTCGGCGAGACGGTCCTCCACGACCACGAGGTCTGGATGTGGATGGGGCGGGAGTGGGAGCTCGCCCACCGGGTCGAGCCCGACTCCAAGCCGGCGTTCGGCGACGACCAGGACCAGGAGTGACCGCCGAGCCGGCCCCGGTCCCGGCGCCGCCCGCGACCCCCGGCCCACCGACCACCGGCGCCGGGGTGCCGGAGCCCGACGACTTCGAGGGCACGTCGCGGTGGGTCGACGCCAGCGCCGAGGTCCGCAGCACGGCCAAGTGGATCGCCACCGCGGTCGCGGGGGTCGGGGCCGTCATCTTCGGCGCCGGGCCGATCCTGGCGAGGACCGAGCTCGACGCGTCGAGCTGGCCGTTCCTGCGGGTCGTCGCCTGCGTGGCCGCGGCCGTGGTCGGCGTGCTGGGGCTCGTGCTCCTGATCAATGCGCTGCTGCGGGCGCAGATGCCGGTCGAGCTCAACCTGGCGACGCTCCCCGACACGTTCAAGCAGCAGGTGGCGGCGGATCCCAGCGCCTACCTGCCCGGCAACTGCCTGACCGTCGACGAGTTCAGGACCCGCCTGCGCGCCTACCAGACCGCGGCGGTCCGGCTCCCCGAGCAGATCGAGGCGGCGAACCGCGACGACGACAAGGCGTCGCTCCAGCGCGCCCTCGCGGCCGTCGACAAGAACCTCGCCCTCTACCGCCGCCGCCGCAGCGAGCTGCTCGCCCAGGGCGCGTTCGCGGCCGCGTCCGAGCGGGTCGTCGGCCAGGGGACCCAGATGGGGTGGGGGGCGGTGATCGCGGTCGCCGGATCGGTCGTGTACCTCCTGCTCGTGAGCGGGAAGTCGCCGGACGAGGCGGAGGCCGACGCCGCCGCCGCACCTGACGTGGCGGTCCTGCACCCGTACGACGACAACGAGGCCAGCCGGGCACTGTGGGCCGAGGTCGGTCTCGACGCCTGCGTCGTGCCGCCGCCCACGACGACGACGCCGACCACGGCACCGACCACGGCCACCACCGCGCCGACCACCACCGTGGCTCCGATCGGCGGACGTGACGGTGCTGCGCCACGACGGGCAGGGAACGCCGGAGGACCCGTACGTCGTCGAGACGCTCGGCCTCCCCGAGGGCTGCCCCCGGGTGCGGTTCGCGGTGATCGACTCCGTCGCCCTGCTGACGACGGACGACGCCGAGGAGCTGACGATCAGCTACGAGGAGGACGACGAGTAGCGGCGCCCGGCCGGGGGGTTCAGGTCTCGCCCGCGGCGAGGCGGAGGACGCCCTTCCACAGGTTCGGGTGGGGGCCCGGGGCGTCGAGGTGGTCGCCGGTGACCAGGGTCGTCCAGGCCAGCAGGCCCACCGCGGCGATCGGGGCGGCGGGCACCGGGCCGATCGGGATCGCCCACAGGTGGGGGAGGCCGCGGGCCGCGTAGCGGACCGGGCCGACCCACCGGCGGTTGGTCTGGAGCAGGCGCCGCATCCGGCGGACCCGGCGCAGCGTGTCCGCCGGTGACGCCTCCAGGCTGGCCACGGCCTCGGCCCGGATGCCGTCCACCCGCAGCAGCCGGCCGACGACCTTGCCGGCCAGCGCCTCGCCGACGTAGGCGGCCGGGTCGGCCTCGTCGATCACGGCGCCGACCGCGTCCCGGTACGAGCCGAGGATGGCGCCGAGCAGGTCGTCCACCCGGCCGATCAGCACCCGGACCAGGCCCGCCACCCGCCCGGCCACCTCGCCGACGGTCGACTGCACGACGTCGGGCGCCACGCCCAGGGCCGCCACGAGCTGGGGGGCGATCAGCCCGAAGGCCAGGTCGGTCACGCCGCCCGCCAGGCCGAACAGGACGGCAGAGGCGCCCTCCCCGGCCCGCTCGACGATCTCCCGCACGACCTCGTCCACGTCGGTCGCCGGGCCCTCGTCCCCGGTGGGGGGCAGTGCGCCCGCGTCCGATGGTCCGTCGTCGTCGGGTTCCGGGCGGCCGAGGTCGGCGATGACGCCCGCGTCGAACGCCGTCGCCTGGATCGTGCTCCGCGCCGCCGGCCAGGCGGTGCCCGGGAGGAGCATGCGCACGTCGGCGTCGGGCTCGCCGTGGTCGAGCGGCTCGATCGCCCCGACGTCGCAAGCGGTGGCCACGTGGAGCAGGGCGATCGCGCCCAGCCGGCCGGCGACGTCGCCCGCGTCCGCCGGCTCGGCCCGGGCGTGGGCCGTCAGCCGCTCCTCCAGCGTCCGGGTGCGGTCCAGCCACGACCCGGTCGCCACCTCGACCCGCGCCACGGCGTCGCCGGCGGCGACCAGCGCCCGGTCCCCGCCGCCGGCGCCGATGGCGGCGTCCACCGAGTCCCGCACGCCGGCCAGGGTGCCCTCGAGGTCGCGCAGGTCGGCGAGGATGTCGGGCGGGACGGCCATCCCGCCGAAGTTAGGGCACGGTGCCGAGCACCGCGCCCAACCCGGTGCGGCCCGCCGCCGTCAGGGTCACGGCCCGGGACGACGCTCCGCGGGCGAGCCACCGCCGGTCGAACAGGCTGGCGAGCACCGCGGCGCCGAGAGCGCCGGCCAGGTGGGGGCGGCGCTCGGTCCAGTCGATGCAGGTCCGGACGAACGGCCGCCGCCCCCCGCCGGCGGCCACCGCGGCCGGGTCGACGCCCAGGCCCGCCACCAGCGCCTCGCCCTCGGCGCTGAGCGCAGGGCCGGCCGCGGTCAGGCTGCCCGTGGCCGCCAGGCTGTCGTGCAGCGCCACCCCGAGGGTGCCGGCCAGGTGGTCGTAGCAGGTGCGGGCGTAGGCCAGGGCGCTCGGCGCCCGTACCCGGTGTGCGGACGGCGGCCGGTCGAGGGCATCGACCGCCTCCAGCACCGCGGCGACCTCGGGACCGGCCAGCCGGTAGTAGCGGTGCCGGCCCTGGGCGGAGACGGCCACCAGCCCGCCGTCGAGCAGGCGGCCCAGGTGCTCGCTGGCGGTGGACGGCGCCACCCCGGCCTGGCGGGCCAGCTCGCCCACCGTGTGGGCCCGCCCGTCCAGCAGCACGCCGAGCATGTCGGCCCGGGTGCCGTCGCCGAGCAGGGCGCCCACCGCGGCCAGGTCGTTCGTGCCCATGGCGGCCAGCGTAGGGAGGCACGTGTCGGCGAGCGCCGAAACGTCGCCTGCCTACGGTCCGGCCATGCCCGGTTCGATCACGATGCTGGCCAGCAGCCCCGATCCCTATCCCGCCTACGCGGACCTCCGGCGCCACGGCCCCCGCCAGAGCCCCGACGGCTGGGTCGTGGCCCGTCCCGCCGACGTCGTCGCGGCCCTGGCCCACCCCGCGCTCGTCCACCGACCCCGGCGGCCCGCCGGGGCCCCGGGGCGGGGCGCGGTGGTGGCGGGCCCGCATGGCCCGGTTCAGCGACGGCGACGCCCACGCCCGCCGGCGGTCCGCCACCGAGCGGATGCTGGCGGCGCCCGACGTGGCCGCGCTCGGCCGCCGGGCCCGGCACCTGGCCTGCGCCACGGGCCGGGCGGCGACCAACGCCATGGCGCTGGCGTCGACCGTGCCGGCGACGGTGATGGCCGAGGCGCTCGGCCTGGATCCGGCCACCGCGGTCCGGGCGGCCGGTCACGCCCGGGCGCTGGCGGCGGCGCTGGCCCCCCGCCTCGGTCCCCCCGACCCGGCGGTCGCCGGCGCCGGGGACGCGGCGGCCCGGGCGCTCGCCGAATGGTTCGGGCCCGGCGAGGAGGCCGCGGCCGCGGCGCTGGCCGTCCTGTTCCAGACGCAGGACGCCACCGCGGGCCTGGCCGGCAACGCGCTCGTCGCCTGGGCCCGCGACCCGGCCGCCGGGCCGGACGCCGAGGCCCGGGTCGCCGCCGCCCTGCGCCACGACCCACCGACCCACTGGACCCGGCGCACCGCCACCGGCGCCGTCACGCTGGCCGGCGAGCCCGTCGCGGCGGGGGCGACGGTGTGGCTGCTGCTGGCGGGCGGGGGCGACGCGCTCGCCAACTTCGGGTCGGGGCCGCACGCCTGTCCCGCGGACCGGCTCGCCCCCGCCCTGGCCGCCGGGGTCGTCGCCGGCATCGCCGACCGGGGCCTCGTGCCGGACCTGGCCGGGCCGCCCGCCTACGAGCCCCGCCCCAACCTGCGCATCCCCGCGGCCGTGCCCCTCCGCCCGACCCCCGGACGCGCCCGGCCGTCACTACGATCGCCGTGACGGCGGATCGACACGGCGGAGCTCATGGGACAACCCTTCGACGCACCTGGGCCCCCGGGCCCGTTCCGGCCCGTACCCCCGCCGCCGCCCCCGCCGCAGTGGGGGCCGGTGCGCACGACCAACGGGCTCGCCATCGCCGCCCTCGTCCTCGGGCTGATCGGGCTGCTCGCGTGCCCCGTCGTCGGGATCGCCGCGCTGGTCTGCGGGATCATGGCCCTGCGCGAGATCGACGACGCGCACGGCATGCAGGAGGGTCGCGGCATGGCGATCGCCGGCCTCGTCCTCGGCGCGATCGCCATCGTCCTGACGGTGGCCTTCATCGTCTTCCTGGTGGCGGTCCGCGAGGATCTGGGACGACGAGCGGTTCGACGACGACGACCCGTTCGACAACGAGTTCCCGGTGCCGTCGCCCACCATCGACGACCCGCCGGCCACCGCCTTCGACGTCCCCGACCACGTTCCCGGCCCCGGGCCCGCCGGCGACGGTCGAGCCGCTCCGCCTGGAGGGCCCGGCGGACGTGGAGGCCCCGCCGGCCGACGTGCCCCCCGGTGACGTCCAGGTCACGACCATGTTCCCCGGCATCGGACCCCCGGTCGCCGAGGCCGGCAGGGTCGTCGTCGCCACCTACACCATCGTGCTGCCGGACGGCACGGTCGCCGCCTCGTCGGGGACCTCCGGGCCGTTGACGTTCACCGTGGGCGCCGGCCAGGTCGTCGCCGGCCTCGACGAGGGGATCGTGGGCGCCGAGCTCGCCGCGCACCGCCGGATCGTCATGGGGGCCGACAAGGCCTACGGCGCCGCCGGCAGCGCCGGCATCCCGCCCGGGAGCCCGCTGGCCATCGAGATCGAGGTGCTGTCCGTCGGCTGAGGCTGGGTACGGTCCCGGCATGCCGGCCCCCCGCACGGAACTCGACGAGCGGTTCGACGGTGGCGATCTCGACCTCGACGTCTGGCTCCCGTCCTACCTGCCGCACTGGAGCTCGCGGGCGGCCGCGGCCGCGACCTACGCGGTGCGCGGCGGCGAGCTGGTCCTCACCATCCCGCCCGACCAGGGGCTGTGGTGCGAGGACACCCACGACGTGCCGCTGCGGGTGTCGTGCCTGCAGACCGGCAACCACTCGGGCCCGGTGGGGTCGGCGACCGGCCCGCAGACGTTCCGGGACGGCCTCCTGGTGCAGGAGGAGCAGCCCACGTGGTGGGGTTACACCCCGCTCTACGGGCACATCGAGGTGCGGATGCGGGGCACGATCACACCCCGGTCGATGGTGGCGTTCTGGCTGTCGGGCATCGAGGACCGGCCCGAGCGCTCCGGCGAGATCTGCGTGATGGAGGTGTTCGGCGACGCCGTGCGCGACGGCGGGGCCGACGTGGGCATGGGCCTGCGCCGGCTCCGCGACCCGGCCCTGACCGAGGCGTGGTCGACCGGGGCGCTGCCGATCGATGTGGCCGAGTTCCACACCTACGCCGTGGACTGGCGGCCGGGGTCGCTGGCGTTCACCGTCGACGGCGAGGTCGTGCGGGAGGTCGGCCAGGCCCCCGACTACCCGGTCCAGCTGATGCTCGGGGTGTTCGACTTCCCGGCCAAGGCCGCCCCCGGCGACGACACGGTGCCCGAGCTGGTGGCGTCGCACGTGCGGGGCCGGCCGCTGGGCTGACGGCGCCGGCTACCGCTCCAGCCGCGCCCGGAACGCGCCCACGAGCCCGGCGAGCACCTCGGTGGCGCCGTCCACGGAGCGGGGGAGCGGCGGCCGCAGGTTGACGTCGGTGACGCCGGCCGCCACCAGCCCGGGGACAGGCGCCAGCGTGGCGTCCACGTCGATGCCGCCCGCCGCCCGGGGGACGACCGGGACCCGGGCCCGTACGGCCAGCTCGGCCGGGTCGCGGCCGGCGTCCGCCAGCGCCCGGCGGGCGATCGCGATCCCTGCCCCGACGTCGTCGGCGTGGTCGATCCAGGGCAGCCAGCCCCGGCCCCAGCGGGCGAGGCGGCGCTGCGCCGGCCGGTTCAGCCGCCCGCCCACCCACAGCGGGATGCCGCCCGGCTGGGCCGGGACGGGCCGGCACACGACATCGACGAGCGCGGCGTCGCCGCGCTCCAGCGTCACCGGCTCGCCCGACCACAGGGCCGTGCACACCGCCAGCGTGTCGTCGAGGTACCGGCCCCGGGCCGCGAACGGGATGCCGCAGGCGGCGAACTCGGCCCGCTGCCACCCGGCGCCCACGCCCAGCTCCAGCCGCCCGCCCGACAGCACGTCGAGGGTGGCGGCCGCCTTGGCCAGCACCGCCGGGCGCCGCAGCGCGGCCACGAGCACGCCGGTGGCCAGGCGCACGCGCCGGGTCCGGCCCGCCATCACGGCCAGGGTCGTCAGCGGCTCCAGCCAGTCGGCCTCCGGCCCGGTGGGGAACGGCGCGCCCTCGTGCTCGTGCGTGTCGGGCCCGATCAGCACGTGGTCGACCACCCACAGCCGGTCGACGCCGGCCCGGTCGGCGGCCACGGCCCGGTCGAGCAGCGGTTCCCAGCCGCCGGGGCCGGGGACGCCGAAGTTGGCCAGCAGCAGCGAGAGGCCCGGGCGCCCGTCCACGGCGGTGAGCGTAGGGGCGAGACTGGGGCGGTGACGGACTACGCCGACGTGCCGCCGGAGGTCGTGGCGCAGGTGCGGGTGATCTGCGCCGCCCTCCCCGAGACCCGCGAGGAGCAGGCGTGGGCGGGCACCCGCTGGCGCATCCGCAACCGCACGTTCGCCCACGTCCTCACGGTCGACTCGCCGACGGGGCCGGACACGCTGCTGCTGTTCCGGTCCGAGCCGCCCGAGCTCGACGTGCTGACCCGCACCGGCCATCCGTTCTTCCGGCCGGGCTCGCCGAACGGGGCCGTGGGCATGGTCGTCGGGGGCGACGTCGACTGGTCCGAGGTCGCCGAGCTGCTCACCGACAGCTACTGCCTGCTGGCCCCGAAGAAGCTCGCCGCCGCCGTCGAGCGGCCGCCCCTCGACTGACCGCCGGTATCAGCCCCGGCTCGGGCGGCTCCTCTGGTCCAAGCGACGGCGGGAGGATCGGCATGGCTTCGATCGGCATCGAGTGGGTCAACCAGTACCACGGGCGGGCGTCCGACCTGGCGAACAACGACGACAACGCCCGGGGGTTCTACCGCAAGCTCGACGGGGTCGAGACGTTCGACTGGGGTGACGACTTCGCCTGGGACGAGGACTTCGAGCAGTCCGGGGTCGGCAGCCCGGCCGCCGGCACCGACCAGGTGTGGGCCGACGACGTCGACATCGTGTTCTTCTCGGGGCACGGCTCCCGGACCAGCCTGCTGTTCGGCGACGCCAAGCACGACGACGGCAGGGCCGGCAACACGGAGATGCAGCTCGGCGACATCAACCTCGAGTGGATCGCCTTCGACGGCTGCCAGGCCCTCGACTGGGACTCGGGGGCGGTGTGGAACCGCTGGGGCTGGCCGGTGTTCCACGGCCTGCACATGATCGTCGGCTTCCACACCATCTGCTACGACCGCAAGGACCGGGGCGAGAAGTTCGCCGAGCGCCTCAACGCCGGCTGGACCGTCCGGGACGCGTGGATCCGGGCCTGCATCGAGTCCGAGGGCGCCGACGTGTGGTGGGCCTACCTGCGGGCCGACGCCGACGGCACCGACACGTTCAACGACCACTGGTGGGGCAAGGGCGCGACCAGCGCCGACCCGGACGACCCCACCACGCTCTTCTATCTCAACGGCTCGTGCTGACACGGAGGACGACCCATGGAACCCGACACGACCGTACGGATCGACGCGGCCCTCGCCGCCGTACCCGCGACGATGACCGTCTACAGGACCGAAGGGCCCCGGACGTTCGCCCGGGGCGACCGGGACGTCCGTGACCTCATCGCCAAGCGGGTGCGCCGCTGGACCGAGGCGTTCCCCACCGACGCCGAGGCCCGGGACCTGGGCGACCGGGTGCTGCTCATCGACGACCGCCAGGCGCTCGAGGTGTTCGTGCCCACCGAGTCGATGTGGTGGTCGAACCGGGCGACGGCGTTCGCCGAGCAGCCGCCGTCCGAGCCGCTGCCCGAGCCCGAGGCCGCCGCGGCGGAGGCCCTCGCCGCGATCGAGCGCCTGGGTGCATCGGGCGCGGACTGGACCGTCGCCCGCGTGGGGACGGTCAACGCCGGCATGTCCCGCAGCCCCGACGACCCCGGCGAGCTGGTGGCCACGATGGTCACGGTCGTGCTCGGGCTCACCTACGACGGCCTCCCCGTCGTCGGCCCCGGCGCCCGCACCCGCGTGTCGTTCGGCGGCGGCGGCGAGCTGGCCGAGTTCGCCCAGTTCTGGCGGGACGTCCGCCCGGCGCTCGACGTCACGCCGCTCGGCCCCGAGCAGGCGCTCGAGCGCCTGGCCGCCGACGCCCGGTTCTCGGGCGTGTTCGAGGCCGGGCTCACGGTCGTCGTCGACGGGTTCCGGCTGGCCCACTTCGCGGCGGGCCCGAGCGTCAGCCAGCGCTACCTGGTGCCCGTGTACGAGGCCAGCGGCTACGTCGAGGGCAGCGAGGCGGAGGACGACCGGTTCAACCTGTTCGTCCCGGCCGTCGACGCCGATCCCGCCGACCTCAAGACGATGATGGTCCGCGACCGCCCCGGCGTCCGCGCGGTGTTCGGCAGCTTCTGACGTCGACGCGTATCTGGCGGGCGTCGGGCGCTTCTAGCGGACCGCCCGGCCGGGCACACTTGCCGCCGTGGCTTCGTACGCGCTGAACGAGCGGGCGGTCGCCCGGGCCCGCGAGCTGATCGACGCCCGCCAGTACGTGCTCACGAGCGTGTGGGCGGACGTCCAGCCCACCGCGGCCGACGAGAACGCCTACCTCGAACGCCACTCGTGGGACGAGTACGCGGGCTGGCACCTCGGGCTCACCGACGGGGCCAACGACGGCACCAAGGCCCGGTACGCCTTCGTCTACGGCGACCTCCGCCGGGTCCACCGCATGGGCCTGATCGCCTGCCACTACCGGGCCGCCGAGTGGCGCCACAAGGAGATCGAGCTGGCGGCCCACGACCTGCTCCAGCACCTCGACGCCGTCAGCGGGTGAGCCCGCTCCCGCCGCCGGTCAGGCGCTGACCCGGAGCCCGGCCCGGCCCTGCTTGGGGAGCATGACCGTGGCGCCCAGGGCCTCGGCCCGGTCGACCCACGGGGTGGTGCGGGCCGTGGCGAAGTTGCAGTAGATCGCCGGGGGCCGCTTGGACGACACGATGATGCGGGCCAGCGCGGCGTCGTCGGGGTGGGCGAACTTGTCGCCGTTGGTGGACACCAGGTAGCGGCGGGCGTCCATGACCTCGATCATCTCGGAGGTCACGTTGCCGTCGCTGGCGTGGTGGGGCAGCTTGCACAGGTCGATCCTGACCCGCTCCTCGCCCACCTCGGCGGCGTAGCGCCGCAGGGCCGGGACCATGACGTCGGGGTGGGCGTCGGCGCCGAGCAGGGCCCGCTTGCCGCCGTGCTCCAGCACGAACGCGATGCTCGACCCGTTGGGCGCCTTGTCGTCCCGCTTGGACGGCCCCGCCAGCTTGGTGAGCTGGGTGTCCGACAGCTTCTTCGGGATGGCCTTGACCTTCTTGGTGAAGATGCCGCCGCCGCTGCCGGGACCGTCCGCGCCCTGGCCGGGGACCAGGCCGGCGGCCAGCACCGTCTTCTCCCACTCGTCGGCCATGCGCTTGAGCTTCGGCGGGGAGGGCGACAGCAGCACCACCGTCGCCCCGCCGGGCAGGTCGATCCGGGGGAGCGGCCCCGTCGACGGCACGACGACGGGGCCGCCGACGCCGGGGGAGACCCGGCCGGGGAACGGGGCGTTCCACCGGTAGCCGCCGTCCACGATGAGCTTGGTCAGCCGCTCGCCGTCGACCGGGCCGAGGACGTTGCCGCCCCGCCGGCTGTGCACGAAGCCGTTGAACCACACGTCCCCGATCCGGCTGCGCAGGCCCTGGTCGGCGAGCAGCTTGACGGCCCCGCCGATGTGGTCCTCGTCCACGTGGGTGACGACGAACGTCTCGTACTTGCGGTCGGGCATGGCGGCCAGGCGGGCCCGCACCTCGTCCCACGAGTGGCGGGTGCCGGCGTCGATCAGCACCCGGTGGGTGTCGCCGCGGGGGCCGTACTCGACGACGAGGGCGTCGCCGTGCCCGGCAGGGAGCATCTCTATGGCCAGCATCTAGGTCACCAACTCCAGGTCGACGTCGCCGTGGGCGACGAGCACGAGACCGATCAGCAGGCCGTCGGCCAGCAGTGATCGGCGGGCGTTGGTCAGCGCCGCGCCCAGCGACGCCCCAGAGCCGTTGTCGGACGCCCGCAGCGCGCCCACCACCGAGGCCGCGGCCTTGGCGCCGTCGGGCCCCTTCAACTTGCTGAGCGTGGCCACGACGGCCACCGCCCCCCGGTCGGTGAACGTGGCCGGCAGGGGACCCAGCGGGTCGCCCTCGACGGCCGACGCGCACGCCAGCAGCACGACCAGCGGCGGCGGGGCGCCGTCGGCCACCACGACCCGGGCGTCGAGGTCGGCCTGGCGCAGGTGCGAGCGCCGCCCGATCTCCAGGAACACCTCGTGGTCGGCGATGTCGGTGTGGCCCAGCACGACCAGCATCTCGGGCCGGGTGGCGCTCACCGCCTTGCGCCACGCCGTCCAGCTCGTGACCCGCGTCAGGGCCCCGGCCTCGGCCAGGGCCTGCTCCAGCAGGTCGGAGGGCCGGGCGTCGTCGGGGGTCTCGTCGTCGGCCCGGTCGGCGGCGGCGTAGAGGATCGGCCGGGTGGTGAGGGGCGCCACCGCCGGGCGGGGCGCCCGGCGACCGGCCGGCGCCTGGATGGTGCGGATGATCGTCCGGTGCATCCCCCAGAACGCGTACGGGCACACGACGGCGGTCGACGCCCGGGTGCACGGCGGTCCGCCCGGCCGGGGCGGCCGCTTGGCGTGGCGGCACAGCCGGGCCCCGGCCCGGGGCGCGGGCCCGTCGTAGACCAGCTCGAACGGGAAGACCTTGGCGTCGTTGGGGACGAGGACGTCGATGGTCCGGGCGTCGTCGCCGATCAGCAGGTCGTCGAGGCGGTCGCGCAGGCGGGACCCGAGCCGCGCCAGCGACAGCAGCAGGCTCCGGGTCGGCTCCTCGTCCAGCCACGCGCCGGGGTCGTCCTCGGTGAACACGGCGGACGCCCGCTGCTCGATCTCCTCCAGCAGCGCCTCGACCGCGTCGCTGGTCAGCACGACCGGACCGGACCCCGCCGGCGCCGTGCCGCGGTGCTCGATGCGGCCCGGGACGGTGGCGTCGAGGGACACGTCGGCGGCGGTGCCCGCCGCGGGCTCGGGCGACGACGACAGCCGCAGCGGGACGACCTGGACCCGGTCGCCGGCCACCGCGGTGGCACGCACGCTGGCGACGACGGCCGCGGCCTGCACGAACCGGCCCTGGTGGAGCACGGCGATGCGCAGCGTCAGCGGCCCCTCGGCGCCGGTCTCGAACGGGAAGACGGCCACGGTGCTCGGCTGCGTGCGGTCGGCGGTGGGCAGCACGATCCGCTGGACGGCGTGGAACCCGAGCTCGTCGCAGCGCACGTCGACGTCGAGGTCGGCCAGGCCGTCGCCGGCGGGGACGGCGTCCTCGGCGAAGGGGACGCCCTCGCCGGGCTCGGCGGGCAGGGCGATGCGCACGGCCAGGACGTGCTCGGCCCGGGGGGCGAGGACGCGGCGGCACGGCCGGCCGGCCCGGGTCACGTCGGCCAGCAGGTGGCGGGTGACCGCGGCGGGCGGGGCGAGGGGCGGGGCCGCAGCCACGCCGAGGGCCCGCTCGACGGTGGGTCCGGCGCCCGCGTCGGCGAGGGGCCGGGTCACGGCCACGACGGCCGACGCCGCCCAGGACTCGTGGCTGAAGTCGCCCGTTGCCGCGACGCCCCGCAGGTCGGCGGCGACGGCGTCCGGGGCGGCGCCCGCGGCGGCGGCCGCCCAGCGCCCGACCGCGGTGAGCGGGACGGCGTGGGGGTCGCCGGACACCCGCACGTCCGGCGCGGCCAGCACGAGGGCGGCGTCGAGGGGCTGGTCGTGGGACAGCTCGTCGACCACCTCGCCGAGCCACTCGACGTCGGCGGCCACGACGCCGGCGGCGACGGCCGGGGACCAGCGCTGCGCCAGGCCGAGCAGGTCGGCGGACGGGCCGCGGGAGCCGACGGCCACGACGCACGCGGCCCGCTGGGCCGCGGCCCCGGCGGCGGCCAGGTCCGCGGCCGCCGGGTCGTCGCCGTCGACGACCAGGATCTCGACGTCGTCGCGGTCGTCGGGCCCGACCACCCGCACGTCGTAGAGGGTGCCGGCATGGCGTGTGCTGGCGACCTGATCTCGCCACGCGGCGGCGCGCGGCCCGCCGGCCACGCCGATGCGCAGCGGCCAGCGCCAGAAGAAGCGCAGCGCCGGCCGGGCGATCAGCGGCACCAGCCGCACCCCGTCGACCGCCCCGATGGCCGCCAGCACGTCGGCCGCGCCGGTGCCGGCCACGGTCAGGCGCAGCAGCCCGGGCGGTGCGGGCCGGCCGGCGAGCGCCTGCGCCCACGCCTCGGCCAGCGTGGTGGCCAGGCCGGGGGCGAGGGGGCCGGGCGGCGCCCAGGCCGCGGCGGGCCCGGCCGTCGTGGCGTCGCCGACGACGTCGGCCCCGCGGTCGGCCCGCGCCCACAGCGTCGAGGGCCCGAGCACGGCCCGCAGCGCCCGCGTCGCCTCGTCCACCGTCGGGCCGCCGGGCGGCGCGCCGGCGAGGTCGAGCAGCCCGCCGGCGACGAGCGCCCGCGGATCTCCCGGGGAGTCAGGGCGAGGTTCGGTCACCGTCTCAGTAGAGGCCCCGCGCCCGCCCGTGGATACCGCAGCCCACGGGGTGATCGTGCCACACCCTTGGAGCGTGCGCGGGTAGGGCACGCCATCGCGGCCACCGTGGTCCGATGCTTCCCGCTCTTGCTGCTTCGCAGCGGGCCGCTCGGGCCACGGCCGCGCCTGTCGGCGCAGCCGCGGCGACTGTGCTTCCCGCTCTTGCTGCTTCGCAGCGGGCCGCTCGGGCCACGGCTACGCCTGTCGGCGCAGCCTCTTACTGTGTCGCCGTGCTCACCCGCCCGGACGGCCTGCCCGACGAGCGGGTGGCCGGGGCGCTGGACGCCGGGTGGGGGTTGGCGGTCGACGGCCTCGCCCACGCGCCCGTCGGGTTCGGCAGCCACCACTGGCGGGCCACGGCCGGCGCCGAGCGGTGGTTCGTGACCGTCGACGACGTGGCCCCGGCCGGGGCGGCCGACCGGCTGGCGGCCGCGCTGGCCACCGCCCGCCGGCTGCGCGACGCGGGCCTCGAGTTCGTCGTGGCGCCCGTCGCCACCCGCACCGGGGACGTGCTCCACCGGGTCGGCGACGGGTGGGCCGTGTCGCTGTTCCCCCACGTCGACGGCGCCACCCACCCCTGGGGTGCGTACCCCCGCCGGGCCGAGCGGCTCGCGGTGCTCGACCTCGTGGCCCGGCTGCACCGGTCGCCCGCGGCCCTGCGGGCCGGCGCCGTGGTGGACGACCTCGCCCTGCCCGAGCGGGACGGCCTGGACGCGGCCGTCGCCGGCCGGGTCCCCGCCGGGGGGCCGGGGCCGTTCGCGGCGCCCGCCCGCGACCTGCTCGCCACCCGTGCCGGCGCGGTCCGGGACGCGCTCGGCCGCTACGACGACCTCGCGGCCGCGGTGCGGGCCCGGCCCGACCGGCTGGTCCTCACCCACGGCGAGCCCCACCGGGGGAACACGATCTCGACCGCCGCCGGCCCCGTCCTGGTCGACTGGGACACCGCCCTCGTGGCGCCGCCCGAGCGGGACCTGTGGTCGATGACGGCCGAGGACGCCCGCATCCCGGCCGACTACGAGCAGCGCACGGGCATCGCGCCGGACCCGGACGCCCTCGCCTTCTACCGCCTCCGCTGGGGCCTCACCGACATCTCGCTCTACGTCGCCTGGTTCCGCCGCCCGCACGGCGACACGGCCGACACCCGCCTCGCGTGGGAGAGCCTGCAGGCGTCCGTCGGTCCTAGGCTCGAAGGGTGACGGACCTGGCCACGCCCGACCTCGCCGCGGCCCGGGCCGGCGACGAGGACGCCTTCGCCCGGCTCGTGGCGCCGCACCGCCGTGCGCTCCTCGCCCACTGCTACCGGATCCTCGGGTCGACCCACGACGCCGACGACGCCCTCCAGGACGCGCTGCTCGGCGCGTGGCGGGGGCTGGCCGGCTTCGAGGGGCGCAGCTCGCTGCGGGCGTGGCTCTACCGCATCGCCACCCACGCCGCGCTGCGGGTGGCCGAGCGCCGCCCCCCGCGCCGGGCCGCCACCGAGCTGGCCCCGGCCCGGACCGACGTCCACGAGCTGGGCGAGCCGTTCACCGAGGCGGTGGTCGTCGAGCCGTTCCCGGACGCGGACCTGCCCGACCCGGACGAGGCCGCCGACCCGCAGGCCCGCTACGAGCAGCGGGAGAGCGTCGAGCTGGCCTTCGTCGCGGCGCTGCAGGCGCTGCCCGCCACCCAGCGGGCCGTGCTCGTGCTGCGGGAGGTGCTGGCGCTGCCGGCGGCCGAGGTGGCCGTGACCCTCGACACCACCGTCGCCGCCGTGAACAGCGCGCTGCAGCGGGCCCGGGCCACGATGGACGCCCGGCTGGCGGGGCCGACCCAGCAGGCGAGCCTGCGGGCGCTGGGCGACGGCGGGCAGCGCCGGCTGGTCGGCGCCCTGGTGTCGGCCTGGGAGCGGCGCGACGTCGACGGCGTCGTCGGCCTGCTGGCCGAGGACGTCCGGCTCACGATGCCGCCGCTGCCCGCCTGGTACGACGGCCGGGACGCGGTGCGGGCGTTCTTCGCCGAGCGGATGTTCGAGCACGAGTGGCGGATCGTCCCGACCGCGGCCAACCGCCAGCCGGCCGTGGCCTGCTACATGGCCGACGACGCCGGGGCGTTCCCGCTGGGCGCGCTCGCCGTGCTGTCGGTCGCCGACGGGCGGATCGCGGCGCTCGACAGCTTCCTCGACCCGGAGGCCATCCGGCCCTTCGGCCTGCCGTCGCACGCGGACCGCTGATCACCCCCACGGGGTGACAACCGGCCCGCCCACGGCGCCCATCCTCGGGGCATGCGACTCAAGGTGGTGGCCGCCGTGCTGGCGGTGTTCGTGCTGGCCGCCGCCGGGTGCGGCGACGACGACGACGAGGACAGCGCCGGTGCGTCCGGCGCTGCCGTGACCGAGGAGGACCTCGACGGCCGCAACTTCGTGTCCACCGAGGTCGAGGGCTGGAACCTGGTCAGCGGCACCGAGGTCACGCTCGACTTCGACGAGGGCGGGATCTCGGTCGACGCCGGGTGCAACCAGCAGTTCGGGCAGTACGAGATCGACGGCGACGTGCTGGAGATCGCGGTCATGGCGTCGACGATGATGGGGTGCAGTGCCGCCCTGGCCGCCCAGGACGCCGCGATCAGCGAGCTCCTGACGAGCGGGCCGACCATCGCCCTCGACGGCGGCACGCTGACGCATCACGGGCGACGACGCCGCGCTGACGGCGGAAGAAGACAACTGACCCGTACTCTGGCCCGGTGACGCGGAGCCGGTCGGTCGAGGTGTTCCTGGCCGGCGCCCGCGTGGTCGTCGGCGCCCTGGCCGACCCGGCGGTGGCCGCCGCCTGGGACCGGCCCTCGGTGCTGGAGGGCCAGGCCGTGGGCAGCCTCGCCGGTCACCTCGCCCGGGGCGGGGTGTGGGTGGTGGGCGACTACCTCGACGAGCCGCCACCCGCCGGGCCACCCGACTTCACGAGGGCCGCCGCCTACTTCGCGCACCACGTCGCCGGCCTCTCGGACGACGACCACGTCGCCATCCGCGACCGCGGCGCGGCGGTGGCCTCGGCCGGGCCCGGCGAGGTGGTGGCGACCGCCCGGGAGCGGCTCGCCGCCCTCGAGCAGCGCCTGCCCGCCGAGCCGGCCGGCAGGCTGGTCCGGG
Source organism: uncultured Acidimicrobiales bacterium (assembly GCA_963759225.1). Classification (GTDB taxonomy): domain Bacteria; phylum Actinomycetota; class Acidimicrobiia; order Acidimicrobiales; family VFJN01; genus ZC4RG19. Next base: position 163,585 of record CAVWYL010000019.1, read on the forward strand.
GCGCGGGGCGGGTGATGCCCCTGGACGCCTACCTGGACACCCGCATCGTCGAGCAGACCGTCCATCTCGACGACCTGGCCCGCAGCGTCGGCGGGCCCTGGGTGGCGCCCGACGCCTCGACGGCGCTCACGGTCGCCGTCGGCGCCGAGATCGGCCGGCTGCGCCACGGTGGCGCGGCGATGGTCCACACGCTGTACCGCACGGCGGCCGCGGGCGTCCTGCCGGTGCTGTGAGCCCGCCGGTCAGGCGGGCATGCCCGGCAGGTCGGGCGCCGCGAACTCGAACGGCGCCGGGTCCTGCCCGGGCAGGACCGTCCACGCCTCGCCGCTGCCCCCGCCGCGGACGATCCGCACGACCGTGTCGGCGATGTCCGACGGCGGGATGAGCGGGTAGCCCGACTGCGACAGCCACTCGCCGCGCCACGCCGATCAGCGGGGTGTCGACGACGCCCGGGCACACGCAGTTGATCGTGATGCGGTACTGGGCCAGGGGCACGGCCGACGCCCGCACGAACCCGACGACGGCGTGCTTGGTCAGCGTGTAGATCGGGTCGGGCGAGAAGGCGATGATCCCGGCCAGCGACGCCGTGGCCACGATGGACCCGCCGGTGCCCGCGGCGGCCATCGCCCGGGCCGCGGCCCGGGCGCCGTACACGACGCCGTTCAGGTTGGCGCCGAGGACGCGCTGGTACTGGTCGTCGGTCAGCGCGACGAGGTCGACCTCGCCGGTGGCGACGCCCGCGTTGAGGTGGACGATGTCGAGCCCGCCCTCGGTCTTGACCACGCCCTCGACCGCGGGCTCCCAGGCGGTGACGTCGCCGACGTCGAGGGTCAGCGCCCGGCCGCCGACCTCGTCGGCCACGGCGGCCGCGTTGTCCGCCACGATGTCGGCCACCACGACCCGGCAGCCCTCGGCCGCCAGGCGGCGGGACACGGCGGCGCCGATGCCCGAGCCGCCGCCGGTGACGAGCGCGACGCGGCCGTCGAGGTCGCTGTCCGTGCCCGCCATCAGCCGAGGTCCAGGACGCTCTGGCCGCGGGCGCTGTCGTCCGCGAAGCGGCTGAGCCACGCCTTGCCCTCGGCGTTGTCGCCGACCATCTTCACCGGTATCGCGGGGAACGAGAAGCCGTCGGGCAGCGGGTCGGGCGGGGGCGGCTTGCGGGCCAGGGCCGCCTCGATCACCGGCGCCAGGCGCTCGGCCTTGGCCGCCACGATCGCCTCGTCCCGCTCCTTGAACTCGGGCAGGACCTGGGTGCCGAACAGCTCCAGCGACTCGCAGATGTCCTCGTGGCGGTTCTTGCCGGCCTGCATCACGAAGATGACCTGGTCGACGCCGGCCTCCTCGAACCTCGACAGGTAGTCGCGGATCTGGTCGGGGGTGCCGGTGGCGCCCCGCAGCCCGGTGGTGTCGCCGGCGGCGATCTTGGCGCCGAGCCGCTCGGACTCCAGCGCGGCCTGCATCTCGGGGGAGAAGCCCCGCTCGGCCCGGCGCTCCACGAACTCGGCCCACACGTCGGTCCGGCCCGGCTCGTGCTCGCCGAAGATGTAGTAGTGGCCGAGGGAGTAGCCGAAGAAGTTGCCGCCCTCGAGCCCGCGGCGCAGCGCCTCCTCCTCGGTGTCGGCGCACATCATCTGGGTCACGCAGGCGATGTTGGCGTTGACCGTCTGGCCCACGGGCACGCACGTCTCGGCCAGGGTCCGCTCGTAGTCGGTGACCCAGTGGACCGCTTCCTCGGGGTCGATGAAGGCGAAGGCGAGCGCCCCGATGCCCTTCTCGGCCGCCAGCAGGATGGTGTCCCGGCGGGAGCACGCCACCCACAGCGGCGGGTGCGGCTTCTGCACCGGCTTGGGCACGACGTTGCGGGGCGGCATCGACACGAACTTGCCGTCGATGCCGGTGAAGGGGACCTCGGTCATGCAGCGGACGGCGGTCTCCAGGCCCTCCAGCCACGCCTCCCGCTTGGTGACGGGGTCGACGTTGAACCCGCCGAGCTCGGCCTCCGACGACGACTCGCCCGATCCGAACTCGACCCGGCCGCCCGACACGAGGTCGAGCATGGCGACGCGCTCGGCCGTGCGGGCCGGGTGGTTGTAGCCGGGGGCGGTCTGGATGATGCCGTGGCCCAGGCGGATGTTCTGCGTCCGCTGGGAGCAGGCGGCGAGGAACACCTCGGGCGCGCTCGAGTGCGAGTACTCCTCGAGGAAGTGGTGCTCGACCTCCCACACGACGTCGAACCCCAGCCGGTCGGCCAGGGTGACCTGCTCGAGCGCGTCCTGGATGAGCTTGAGCTCGCTGCCCTCGTCCCAGGGGCGGGGGAGCTGGTGCTCGTAGAAGATGCCGAACTTCATCAGGCCGCCACCTCCGGGGCGCCGAGGGCCTTGAACTGGGCGATCAGGTCGGCGCCGTGGGGCCGCTTGTTGCACCAGTGCTCGATCTCGGCCATGACCGCGGCCCGGGTCTGGGTCGCGGTTGGCGCCGAGGGAGGCGGCGAGCGCCCTGTCCCACAGCGTGCCGATCATCTCGGTGCCGGCGTGCTTGCGGCCGCCGGTGCCGACCCAGGTGCGGTCGCGCATCTCGGTGAGCGCGGTCTCGAGGTAGCCGACGTGGGGCGTCTCGTCCTTGCGGATGCAGGCCACCAGGTCGGCGGCGGCGCCGTCGCCCGCCACCAGGTCGGGGTCGGACAGCCACGACTCGGCCCAGGCGAAGGTGTGGAACGCCTGGATCTCGATGAGCAGCACCCGGATCATGAAGTTGGCGATCGCCTCGAGGTCGACGTCGACGTCGTCCGGGAGGAGACGGACGACGTCGGCGGCCGAGCGCCCGCCGCCGAAGCCCATGCGGGCGAGCATGGCGTCGACGTCGATCTTGGCGGTGGCGCCGTCGAAGGCGACGTCGCGGGCGGCGAACCACATGTCGCGGTGGCCGGCCTCGGCCTCCCAACCGGCCTCGTCGCGGCCGTGGGCCTCGAACAGGCCCCGGCCCAGGTGGTCGATGGCGGTGCCCCGGATGTCCTCGTCGAACCAGCGCTGGGCGTCGCCGGGGTCGAGGCCGCGGATGGCGGCGCCGAGCCCCTCGACCGTGCCGATGCGGGTGAGCGTGGCGAGCAGCGGCTCGGGCACGCCGGCGCCGATGAGGAAGCGGGCCTGGGCCTCGTTGGGGAAGTGCTCGGGCCAGGTCGCGAGCGGGATGTCGATGATCTCGGTGCCGAACAGCCGCCGGTGCTGGTCCTGCCAGGCGGCGATGGCCGGCACCCGGTGGAGCGTGCGGGGCGAGACGTAGCTGCCGTCGTCGGCGAACCCGCCGTGGCAGCGGACGCCGCCGGCGATCAGCGGCTCGGCCACCCGATGGTCGGCCAGCAGCTCCTCGGCCGTGAACTCGACTTGTACCGACACGGCCACCCCTCGGTTCGCCCTGCACTGGTCGCTACTCTCGTGTGAAACCCCTGGTCAGAGGGTGTCACTGGTGAGTATACACCAATGGGTTTACACTGGCAGGCGTGGCCCAGCTCAGCAGGACCGAGCGACAGGCGTCGATCCTGCGCGGCGCCGCCCGGGCGTTCGCCCACCACGGGTTCGCCGCCACCTCCATGGACGACGTCGCCGCCGCCTGCGGGGTCACGAAGCTGATCCTGTACCGCCACTTCGACACCAAGGAGGACCTGTACCGTGCGGTCCTGCTCCAGGTGTTCGAGCGGCTCGGCCAGGAGCTGGCCGAGGGCATCAACCGCGGCGTCGCCCGGGGACTCGGCATGCGCACGCTGCTGACGGTGGCCCGCGAGGACGAGGCCGGCTTCACGCTGCTGTGGCGCCACGCCGTCCGCGAGCCGCAGTTCGCCGACTACGCCTCCGAGCTGCGCGAGACCGCCGCCGAGGCCGCCGCCCAGCTCATGGGCCTCCACACCGGCGACGCCGCGCTCGACCGGTGGGCGGCGCTGTCCACCATCGGCTGGCTGGTCGACGCCGTGTTCGTCTGGCTCGAGGTCGGCGACCCGGCCCGCGACGCCGAGGTCGTCGAGCGGGCGGGCCAGGGCCTCCGCGGCCTGCGCGACGCCTGGGTCCCGGCCCGCACCCTCTGACGTCAGCTCAGCCACCGCGTGCCCGATCGGGCACCGGTCGGTCCGAAAGGCTGCCCGTGCCGCGCGTGGCACGGACCGTGCCCGTCGCGAGCATGGGGGCATGGCTGGCGAGGGTCGCTGGGCTTCGCCGACGCGCGAGGACGAGGCGGCCCGGCGCCGCCCCGACGCCGGCGGTCCCACCCCCGAGCCCGAGCGCTCCGGGCCCGTCGGGAGGCACCACGACGACCTGACGTCGCCCGCCGCGGGCCGGCGGCTGCGGCCGGCGGCGCTGCTGCGCCTCCAGGGCACGGCCGGCAACCGGGCGGTGCAGCGGCTGGTGAAGGCGCCCGAGGACAAGGCGCCCGCCGCCCCGCCCGAGCAGGAGCGGCCCGGACCGGCGGTCGGCGGTGACGAGCACGTCCCCGACGGCGGCGGGGGCGAGCCCGTCGCAGCCGGCGGCGCGGCCCCGCCCGCCCGCCGCGCCGACGGCCCCGCCGCCTCCCGGGACCCCGCCCACCCCACCGGCCCGGACGGCGGGGGTCCGCCCCCCGCGGCCCGGGCCTTCGTGCCGCGACCGCCCGCGGCGCCGCCCGCCGTGACCCGTGTCGCTCCGCCGGCACCGGCGACGATCTCCGAGGGTCCGGCGCCGAGCCCTGCCCCCGCCCTCGCGCCCGTGACCGAGGTGGCGCCGGCCGGCGACGCGGCGCCGCCGGGTCCGGCCCCGACGCTCGACGGCGGAGGCGCCGGGGGCGGCGGGGGCGAGGGCCCGGTGGCCGAGCCCGAGCCGGGCACGTCCGACGGCGAGCTGGACGAGCTGTCCGCGTCGGTCGACGCCCCGCCGGTCGAGGAGGTCGGGGAGGAGGCCGCCGAACCGGAGCCCGAGCCCGCGAGAGGCCGGACCCGACACCGCCCCGTCGCCCGAGCCCGACCTCGCCCCGGGACCCGAGGGCGGGGCGGGCGGGGCCGGCGACGCCGACCTCGGCCTCGACGTCGAGCCCGTGCCGGCCCTGTCGGAGGCGACCGGCGCGGCCGAGGCCGACACCGCCGAGGAGACCGCCACCGAGGAGCGGGAGGCGGCCGCCGAGGAGGCCGCGGCCGGCGCCGAGCCGGCTCCGCCGACCGGCGACGAGGCGGCCGAGGGCGAGGACGCCACCGAGGCCGACGTCGCCGCCGCCGCCAACGCCGAGGTCGAGGCGGCCGCCGACGAGGGCGCGGGCACCGACGAGGGCGCCGGCGCCGGCGGCGGGGGAGGCGGCGGCGGGAGCGCGGTCCCCGACCCGCCCGCGCCGGCGGCCCCCGACGTGTCCGGCGACGCCCCCGAGCAGGGCCTCGGCCGGGCCGCCGCCCTGCCGCCCGCCCAGCTGCTCACCACGCTGGGCGGGGTCACGCGCCGCCGCCCAGCGCGAGGCGGGCGAGGCCCGGGCCGACCTGGCGGCGAGCCCGCCCACCCGCGAGCGGCCGACCGGCTCGCCCGCGACCGTGTCCGGCCCGGCCAGCGGCCGGGTGGCCCCGCCGCCGGGCGGCGGTCCCGCCAACGCCGCGGCCGTCCCCGAGGGCGCCGACCGTCCCGCCCCCACTCCGGTGGCGCCGCCGGTGCCGACCACGCCGCCCCCCGCCCCGCCGCCGCCCCGCATCGCCGAGGCGCCCGACGGCGGGGCCATGGGCGCCGAGGGCGCCCAGGCCGTGCGGGCCGCGGTCGGCCGGCTGCCGACGAGCGACCCCGAGCTGCGCATCCCCGTCCAGCCCGCGCCGCGGGTGGACCTCGCCGGCAACGCCGACCCCGGCGCCATCGACGCCCAGGCGGCCGAGGGGGCCGCCGACGTCGACGCCGCGCACGTCCACGCCCGGGCCGACGCCGGCCAGCCGCTCGGCGAGGACGAGCTCTACCCCGACGTCCAGCCCGAGACGCTCCGGGCCGAGATCCCGTCCGGCGGCGGCGAGGGTGGCGGCGGTGGCGGCGCCGGCGGCGCCGCGGGCGGGACCGAGGCCGGCGACGACGCCGCATCGGTCATCGCCCACCAGGAGCACGGCCCCGAGATCCAGGCCGCGGTGACGGAGGGCAGCGGGCAGATGGCGACCGCCCGCAGCGAGCGGGCGGAGTCCGAGGTCCGGGAGCGCCGCCAGGGCGAGCAGGAGATGGCGCGCCTGGAGGCCGAGAACGCCCGCGAGCAGGCCGACGAGCGCAACCAGGCCCGGGCCGACGTGTCCGGCAAGCGGGCCGAGTGGCGGGCCGAGCAGGCCGAGGTCGTCGGCACCGCCCGCACCGACGCCGCCACCGCCCGGACGGCGGCCCGGGCCGACGTCGAGCGGGAGCGGGCCCAGGGCGACGAGGAGGCGGCCCGGCACCACACCGAGGGCGAGGCCGAGGCGGCCGGCGCCCGCCGCCGGGGCGAGGAGGAGGCCGCCCGGGAGCGGCAGAAGGCCAGCCAGGAGACCTCGGGCGGCGGCCTGTTCGGCTGGCTGGCCTCCAAGGCCCGCTCGTTCTTCGACGGGATCAAGCGGGGCATCCAGGCCGCGTTCGCGTTCGCCCGCCAGGCCGTCCAGGCGGCGCTGGCCAAGGCACAGCAGCTCGCGCACGCCGCCATCGAGCGGGCCCGCCAGGCGGCCGTGGCGCTGGTGCGGGCGGCCGGCACCGCGCTCACCGCCATCGCCAACGTCGCCCTCGCCGCCTTCCCCCGGCTGCGGGAGGCCGCGGTCGGCTTCATCCAGAGCCGGGTGCGGGCCGCCGAGGCCGCCATCAACGCCCTGGCGAACAAGCTGAAGGAAGGCATCACCGCCGCGCTGAGCCTGCTGGGCCGGGCGCTCAACGGGATCCTCGACGTGATGGAGCGCGCCTATCTGGCCGCGGTGAACTTCGTGGCCTCCGCGGTCCAGGGGATCATCAACAAGGTCCGGCAGGCCATCGAGATGCTCGGGCAGTTCGCCGCCCTCGCCCGGGACATCGCGGCCGGCCCCGGCCAGTGGCTCCGCAACCTCGGCGCGGCGCTGATGGACGGCGTGCGCAACCACCTCTGGGGTGCGTTCAAGACGTCCGTGCGGGGCTGGTTCAACGACAAGGTCGAGCAGGTCGTCGGCATCGGCTCCGCGGTGTGGAACCTGCTCGTGCGGGGCGGGATCACCGTCGCCCAGATCGGCCGGATGGTGTGGGAGGGGATCAAGGCGGCCATCCCGCCGGCGCTGATCGCCCTGCTGATCGAGAAGCTGATCTCGCTGCTCATGCCCGCGGCCGGCGCCGTGCTGCTCATCATCCAGGGCCTGCAGGCGGCGTGGGGTGCGGCCAGCCGCATCCTCCAGGCGTTCGAGCGGTTCTTCGCCTTCCTGCGGGCGGTCAGGGGCGGCAACGCCGGCGCCGCGTTCGCCACCGCGGTCGCCGCCGCCGCCATGGCGGTCCTCGACTTCCTGTCGAACTTCCTGCTCGCCCGGCTGGCCCGGGGTGCGAGCCGGGTCGGCCAGCGCCTCCGCTCGATCGCCCAGCGGATCGGCCAGCGCCTCCGCGGCGTGGCCCGCCGGGTCGGCGGCCGCCTCCGGTCCGCCGGCCGCCGCCTGCGGGACCGCGTCACCGGCGGACGACGCCGCCGGCGCGAGTCCTCCGCCGACCGGCGCCGCCGCGAGCAGGACCAGAAGCAGGCCCGCCTCGACCGCGCCGTCGCCGCCATCCGCCCGCCGCCTGCAGACCATGCTGTCCCGGGGCGTCGGCAAGATGCGGCTGCGGGCCCAGCTCCTGTGGTGGAAGACCCGCTACCGACTGTCCTCGCTCACGGTGGCCGACGGCACCCGGCCGCAGATCACCGCCACCGTCAACCCGACGTCGGTCGTGTCGTCGGCGATCGGGAAGATGGGCAGCGAGCTGAACATCCTGCTGACCCGCATCGGGTACGAGCTCATGTCCGACCCCGCGGTACAGGCCCAGGTCCGCCAGATCGCCGCCGACCGACCGACCAGCGTCGGCATGGGCGCGCCGGCCCGGACAGGCCAATCACCGGCTGCGGAGGCCGCGGCGCTGGAGGGCGGCTTCGGCGTCGAGGGCCGCCCCCGCTTCGCCCGGGAGAACATCGAGATCGCCCCCGATGTCGTCGTACGGGAGCAGCAGATGTTCCATCCGACCGCCGCCGGCATGAAGGTGCTCGGCATCGGCGCGTCGGGCCACTACGACCCGCACGTGCTGAACGCGGTCAAGCAGTTCCGCACCGCCGGCCTCAGCGACGCCGAGATGCAGCAACAGATGTTCCTGCTGATGCGGGGCGAGTCGCCGACGCATCCGGCGCTCCTCGGCGATCCGGCCCTGCGGGAGCGGTTCGGCGCCGTCACGCGGCTGGTCACGGCCGTCGAGCCCGGGCGCCACGGGGCGGCGCACGCCACCACGTTCATGGGCCTCAGCCAGGTCGGCCATCAGGGCACGACCATGGAGCAGGTCGTCACCGACCTCAACCCGATGTCCCCCTCGGGCGCCAACCCCGCCTCCCGCTACGCCCGCCAGCCCCTCGTGCTGAAGGATCTCTCGCAGGCGACGGCGGGCCAGGCGCTCATGGAGCGGGAGCGGCAGGTCACGATTCGGTACCTGGAGATGCGGCTGGCCGCCGACCCGGCCCTGTTCAAGACCGAGGAGGAGTGCATCACCTGGATCCGCACCAAGTTCAAGGACGACCTGCTCCGTAGGCTCCGGGACGCCATGGACCTACCCCACCCCGAGGCGGCGCCGTGACCCGGCACTACCTGGTCCCGTGGTACGACGTGCCGTGGGACGAGCTCGTTGCCGCGCTCGGCGACCTCGGGGCCGAGTCGGTCCCGCCGGAGGCGGGGGTGATGATGTCGTGGCACCTCGGCGGCTCCGGGGTCCATCTCTTCGAGGAAGGGGTCGAGCAGCTCGTCGTCGACGGCGACGACGCCGACCGGGTGGCCGCCCTCGTCCGCGGCCGCATTCGGACCTACGGACCCGAGGACCTACCGGCCGTCTTCGACGACGGCATCTACCTGTGGGACCGAAAGCTGGCCCTCCTCGCCGCGGTGGCCCCGTCCCGGGCCGACCCGGCGCTGGTCGAGCTGTTCCGGCGGGGCTTCGGCCACGACAACCCCCACGTGCGCACGGCGGCGGTCGTCGCCGCCGCCGTCCCCGCGTGGCCGGAGCTGCGGCCCGACGTCGAGCGCCTCGCCACCGCCGACCCGGTGGACAGCGTCCGCGACGCAGCGGCCCTCGTGCTGGCCGAGCTCGACGGCTGACCCCCTCCGCTACGCCGCATTCGTGGCCAGGGTGGGTTGAGCTGCGCGTTCTGTCCGGCGACGCGCAACATCGCTGGCATCGCGTCCGGCTCCAACCCAACCGCGGCGCGCGAACTGCTACGGTCCCGCGTCGCGCCAACAGGGGGTACGTGGTGGGTTGGCGCCCAACGACTACGGGGAGTATCTGACATGCCGAAACTCCGATGGGTCGCCGCGCTGCTGCTGGTAGCGGCGGTCGTCCCGTGGCAGTCCGAGGTGGCCGAGGCGGAGGCGAACATCTGCGCCACCCGGCCCAACAACACGCCGCGCCGCATCACGGACTGCGTCACGGTCGAGGGGGTCCGTGAGCACCAGGCGGCCTTCCAGGCGATCGCCGACGCCAACGGCGGCAACCGCTTCTCCGGCCTGCCGGGCTACGACGCCTCGGTCGACTACGTGGTCGAGACCCTCGAGGCCGCCGGCTACGAGCCGACCGTCCAGCAGTTCGACTACCTCGCCTTCACCGTCAACGGGCCCTCCGCGCTCGAGCAGACGGCCCCCACGCCGACGACCTACGAGGAGGGCGTCGACTTCGGGGTGATCGACCAGACCGACGGCGGCGACGTCACCGCCCCCGTCACGGCCGTCGACCTGCAGCTCGGCCCCGGAAACACGTCGACGAGCGGCTGCGAGCCCGAGGACTACACGGGCTTCCCCACCGGCAACGTCGCCCTGCTGCAGCGCGGGCGCCTGCACCTTCGAGCAGAAGGCCGAGACCGCGGCGGCCGCGGGCGTGGCCGCCATCGTCATCATGAACCAGGGCAACTCGCCCGACCGTGAGGACATCCCGCCGGTCACGCTGACCGCCAAGAACACCAGCGGCATCCCCGTCCTCGGCGTCACCTACCCGCTCGGCGTCGAGCTCGCCGGCACGTCGGGCCTGGCGATGCGGGTGTTCGCCAACACCGAGCGCGAGATCAAGCCGACCTACAACGTGCTGGCCGAGACGGCCGGCGGCCGCGACGACAACGTCGTGATGGTCGGCGCCCACCTCGACTCGGTGTTCGAGGGCCCGGGCATCAACGACAACGGCTCCGGCAGCGCGGCCATCCTCGAGGTGGCCGAGCAGTTCGCCAAGGTCGTGCCCAACAACAAGGTGCGCTTCGCCTGGTGGGGCGCCGAGGAGTCCGGCAGCGTCGGGTCCGAGCCACTACGTCGCCAACCTGCCGGAGGACGAGCTGGCCGACATCGCCCTGTACCTCAACTTCGACATGGTCGGCTCGCCCAACTACGTCCGCTTCGTCTACGACGGCGACGGCTCGGCGTTCGGCCTGGCCGGCCCCGAGGGCTCGGCGGCGATCGAGAACCTGTTCGGCACGTTCTACGCCGACCGCCAGCTGGCGTTCGAGCCCACGCAGATCGACTTCCGGTCGGACTACGAGGCCTTCTTCCTGGCCGACATCCCGATCGGGGGCGTGTTCACCGGTGCGGAGGTGCCCAAGACGCCCGAGCAGGTGCTCATCTACGGCGGCACCGCGGACGAGCAGTACGACCCCTGCTACCACGCCGTCTGCGACACCTTCGACAACGTCAGTCTCGAGGTGCTCGACCTGAACAGCGACGCCATCGGCTTCGCCGTCGTCAAGTACTCCAAGTCGACGGAGACGGTGAACGGCGTGCGTCGGGGCAACGTGGGCGGCATGGCGGCGCCGGCCGTCGCCGACCTCGCCGCCATGTCCGAGGCGGGCTGACAGACCTGCCGGTGCGGGCCCGGGCCGCTGGCCCGGGCCCGCACGGCGGCTGCACCCTTCGGGAAGCACGCAACGAGCGAGCGGCCCGTTCGAAGCGCCGAGTACGGCACTGTGCTGCCGGTTCGCTCGCCTTCGCTCGCTTCAGGCCGGCACGCCGACGTGGAGGCGCACGACGGTGCCCTCCCTCGGTCGAGCGCACCTGCACCAGGTCGCAGACGTGGTGCATCAGCCACATCCCCCGCGAGTGGCTGGGGCCCGGCGCCGGGTGCCGCCGCCCGACCAGCGGATCGGTGATGCAGCCCCGGTCGGCCACCTCGCACACCACGTGGCCGTCCTGGAGCCACATCCGCAGCATCCCCTGGCCCCCGCCGTGGCGGACGCTGTTCGCCGCGGCCTCGTGCGTCGCCAGGACCAGGTCGTCGGTGCGGTCGGCCGCCATGCCGGCCGCCGAAGCCCCACGCCGCACGAACGCCCGCACGTCGGCCAGGTCGCCGGCCGCGAAGGCCACCGTGCGCGCGTCCGGTCCGGGCGGCGGCAGCGGCTCGGCGAGCGTGGCGTCGACCCCGCCGTCCGCCGCGTACCGCGCGCCGGAGCGCCGGGGACGGCGGTGGGCGATGGGGTGCCGGGCCAGCGCCCTCTCCACGGTCGCGGGCTCGAGCGCCTGCGTGTCGTACGGGCACAGCAGGAACAGGCCGGGATCGTCGCGGAAGGCGAGGTTGAGCAGCGCCTCGTGGTGGTGGCACTCGGCCTTGGCCGCCGGGGTGCGCTCGCGCCACATCGGCTCGCCGACGCCCCGGACCCCCCGGCCCTCCGCCGCGTGCCGGTCGACGAAGTCGCGCCACGCCGGGATGAGCGTGCCGGGGTTGCGCCCGATCTCCCGCATGTCGGCGAACTGCACGCGCCCGGCGTCCGGGCCGAGGGCCGCGCTGCAGCCGGCCGATCTTGGCGGCGTCCACGGCCACGAGGACGGCATCGCCGGCCCGGACCCCGTCCCGCACGAACCCGGCGGTGGCGTCCACGAACGCACCCTCGCCGGCGTACAGCCGGACCTCGTGGCGGAAGCCGGGGCGGCCGCCGTCGGCGCGTTCGGTCGCCGCTCTCATCCGGGCCGCGCCTCGGTGATGCGGGCGGCCGGGTGCCGGTCGAACTCGCACAGCTCCCAGAGCCGCCGGACGAAGGGCGACGCCCCCTCGACGACGAGCACCCCGCCGGCGTCGCCCTGGCGGTTGGCCCAGTCCACGATCGTGGCCAGGCCCCGGCCATCGATGAAGTCCACGTGTGAGAGGTCGAGCACGACGGCGTGGGGCCCGGGCTCCTCGAGGGCGAGGGCCCGCGCCAGCTCGTCGCAGTGCGTGACGTCGACCTCGCCGCTGACCGCGGCGCCGCCCGGGACGGCGAACACCGCGAACGGCGCCGGTGAGTCGTAGCCGTTGGCCGACGGGTGCAGCGCCGTCATCTCGGCCACCGCCGTCGTCGCCGACGACCGCCCGGTTGATGCCGCACATCGCGGTGACCGGCTGGTCGACGATCAGGTGGTCGGACCAGCGCTCCCACCGGGCCTGGCGGTCGCAGTCGAACGCCGGGCCGTTCATCCCGGTGGTGTCCACGGCCACCCGCAGCCCGGTGTGCCCGTCGGCCGCCGACCGGGCGACGGCGTTGCGGAACAGGTCCTGCCGGTCGGCGTCGGACAGGCCGGCGAGGTCCCGGACGTCGACGATGTCGAGCGCGCCGGCGGCCACGAGCGTGTCGCGCCCGCCGAGCCCGTCCAGCTCGGCGGTCAGGTCCGGCACCGGGCGGGCCGCGCCGTACACGAGGCGCTCGCCGCGGGCCGCGCCCTCGGCCAGGAACGCGATGGCCGCGCGGGTGAAGTCGGCGTCGTCCTCGAACACCCACATCAGGTGGTCATGCATGTCACAACCCACGGGGGAGACCCGCCGGGCTCCCGTTCTCATGTACGGAAACTACACCCCGGCGCGGTCGCCGGGCCCGGTGTTCTCAGCTGATGTCGACGCCCGCGGTCGTCGTGATGTGCTCGGCGTCGGTCGGCCCGCTGCCGGTGTTGGGCGTGCCGCTGGGCTCGAACATCAGGATGCGGGTGCCCGGCACGGCCTGGGGGAAGTGCTCGACGCCGCGGGGCACGACGTGGAGGTCGCCGGGGCCGAGCACCACCGGGGGTCCCGAGCGGAGGTTGATGGTGAAGCGGCCCTGCAGGACCAGGAAGAACTCGTCGGTGTCGTCGTGGACGTGCCAGGTGTGGTCGCCGTCGCAGCGGGCGATGCGCACGTCGTAGTCGTTGACCCGGGCCACGATGTGGGGAAGCCACGTCTCGTCGAAGCGGGCGAACGCGTCGTCCAGGTTGGTCATGCGGCCCGAGCGTACGAGGCTGCGCCCGAAGGCGTAGCCGTGGCCCGAGCGGCCCGCTGCGAAGCAGCAAGAGCGGGAAGCACAGTCGCCGCGGCTGCGCCGACAGGCGTAGCCGTGGCCCGAGCGGCCCGCTGCGAAGCAGCAAGAGCGGGAAGCACGGACCACGGTGGCCGCGATGGCGTGCCCTATCCGCGCACGCTCCAGGGAGCCTGCGCCGCCGGGCCCGGTGATTTCCTGTCACAGGCGGCCACTACCGTTGTGTCGCCGTGCAGATCGTGTACTTCGACGGCCGGGACCGTCACGAACTTGATGTGCGGGTGAACAACCCGTCGGCCACCGTCGACGACCTCGCGCTCGCGCTCGACCCCCGGGGCGGCGAGCGCACGCTGCTCGTCGGCGACCATCCGGCCGACCCCGACTTCGAGCTGACGGAGGCCGGCCTGCACGAGGGGGCGGTCGTCCGGTTCGGTCCGCCCCGCGGCGCCGACCGCGGCTTCTCGCCGCCGCCCCCCGCCCCGGTGCTCGGCCGGGCGCCGGCCCGCGAGCTGGTGGTGGTCAACGGTCTCGACTCGGGCCGGCGGTTCCCGCTCGTCCCGGGCACCCTGGTCATCGGCCGGGCCCCGGGCTGCGACATCCTCCTGCGTGACGGCACGCTGTCGCGGCGCCACGCCGGCATCACCACCGACGTCGACGGCGAGATCACCATCGACGACTACCAGTCGCACAACGGCACGTGGGTGGCGGGCGAGGCGGTGCTCGATCCGGTGCCCCTGGCCGAGGGCGTCCCCCTGCGGCTCGGCGCGCTCGACCTCGAGGTGCGGGCGGTGCGCGACGACGACAAGCCGGTGGCGGTCGACCCGCTGCGCCACACCACGGCGGCCGGCACCATCCCGTTCAACCGCCCGCCCCGGCCGGCCCCGCCGCCCGCCCCGCCCGACCTGCGGGCGCCGCGGCCGCCCAAGTCGGGCCAGGGCAAGGTGCCGTTCTCGCTGCTCGGCTGCCTGGCCCCGCTGCTGCTGGCCGGCGGCATGTACATCACCACCAAGTCGCCGCAGATGCTCATGTTCGCCGGTCTCACCCCGGTCATGGCCGTGGCCAACGCCGTCGACGGCAAGCGCAAGGGTCGCAAGACCGAGCGGTCCGAGAAGGAGCGCTTCGCGAAGGAGATGGTCGACTTCCGCGAGCGGCTGACCGAGGCCGCCGACACCGAGCGCGCCCGCCGCGAGCTGGCCTGCCCCGACCCCGCGGAGATCTCCCGGCGCGTCGCGCTCCCCAGCACCATGCTGTGGGAGCGGCGGCTGGGCCACGCCGACTTCCTCAGCCTGCGGGCCGGGGTGGGCGACGTCCCCTGGCGCCCGCCGGTGCCCGACGTCGACGTCCCGGCCGACGCCCCCGACGACCTGAAGGGCGCGCTCGACGAGCACGCCCTGCTGCCCGGCAGCCCGGTCCCCGTCGACCTGTCGGAGGGGGGCGTCGTCGGCATCGTCGGCGACCGGCCGGCGGCCCTGGCGCTGGCCCGGTCGCTGCTGTGCCAGGCCGCGATCCTGCACGGCCCGGCCGACCTGCCGATGATGGTCCTGGCCCGGGCCGACACGGCGGGCGCGTGGGACTGGGTGAAGTGGCTGCCCCACACCCGCGACTCCAGCGGCTCGGGGCGCATGCTGTCCTCCGACCCCGAGATGTCGACCCGCCTCGTCGAGGGCCGCCTGAGGGCGTACGCGGCGAGCGAGCGCTCCGGCCCCCGCTCGGTCCGCCGCGAGGGCCGCGACTCGGGCCCGCCGATCCTCGTGGTGGTCGACGACGAGCTGCTGACCGAGGGCCGCAAGGCCCCGACCCGGTCGCTGCTGCGGGGCGAGGGCGGGGCGGTGGCCGGCATCGTGGTCGCGTCGACGGCCGACCGCCTGCCGGCGGTGTGCACCACGGTCGTCGAGATGACCGACCCCGACGGGGGCGCCGACCTGACGCTGCCCCAGCGGGGCGAGCGCATCGCCGGGTTCCTGCCGGCGGGCATGGCCGACGACGTGGCCCGCGACTGCGCCCGGTCGCTGGCCCGCTTCGAGGATCCCGAGCTCGACCTGGTGGGCGCGGGCCTGCCCGCCACGATCCGCCTGCTGCCGCTGCTGGAGATGGAGGAGTGCACGCCCGAGGCCGTCCTGTCCCGCTGGAAGGCGGGCGGTCCCGACCCCCGGCCGGCCGCCCCCGTCGGGCGTGACGGAGGACGGCGTGTTCTCGGTCGACTTCGTGGCCGACGGCCCCCACGCCCTGGTGGGCGGCACCACGGGCGCCGGCAAGTCCGAGCTGCTGCGCACGCTGGTGGCCAGCCTGGCCGCCAGCGTCGACCCCGACCACCTGACGTTCGTGCTCGTCGACTTCAAGGGCGGCAGTGCGTTCGACGAGTGCGCCAAGCTGCCGCACACCGTGGGCATGGTCACCGACCTCGACGAGCACCTGGCCGAGCGGGCGCTGCGGTGCCTGGAGGCCGAGCTCAAGTACCGGGAGCGCACGCTGCGCGACGCGGCGGCGGTCGACCTGCCCGACTACCTGCGCAAGGGCCTCAGCGAGCCGATGCCGCGGCTGGTCGTCATCATCGACGAGTTCGCCACGCTCAAGGCCGAGCTGCCCGAGTTCATCGACGCGCTGGTCGGCGTGGCGCAGCGGGGCCGCAGCCTCGGGGTCCACATGCTGCTGGCCACCCAGCGCCCGCAGGGCGCCATCAACGAGAACATCAAGGCCAACACCAACATGCGCATCGCCCTGCGGGTGCAGGAGGACGGCGACTCGCGCGACATCATCGACGTCACCGACGCCGCCGCCATCCCCCGCACGGCGCCCGGCCGGGCCTACGTGCGGCTCGGGCCCAACGAGGTCGTGGCCATCCAGTCGGCGCTGTCGACCGGGTCGCGTGACGAGGCGTCGCTGTCGCACGTGGACGTGGCCCGGTTCGTGTACGGCCCGGCGCCGCGGCTCGAGATCCCCCCGCCCCCGGTCGACCCCGCGGCGGCGGCCACCGGGCCGGTCGACGGCGTGCCCGTCCCGGGCGAGACCGACCTGGCCCTGCTCGTGTCGACGATCAACCAGGCGTTCGCGGCCACCGGGCGCCCGGCGCCGCGGCGTCCGTGGCCCGACCCGCTGCCCGGCGACATCGACCTGGACGGCCTCGTCGACGCCGCCGTCGACGCGGGGCTGGCGCAGGTCGGCCCGGGCAACCAGGGCTTCGTGCCCCTCGCCCTCGCCGACGACCCCGAGGGGCAGAGCGCAGTACCCGGTGGGCTGGTACCGCCACGACGGCAACCTGATCGTGTACGGCATCGGCGGCAGCGGCACCACCACGACGCTGACCAGCCTGGCGCTGTCGCTGGCCCGCACCCAGTCGCCCGACGACCTGCACATGTACGCCATGGACTTCGGGGCGGGCGAGCTGGCGGCGGTGGCGGCGCTGCCGCACATGGGCGCGGTCATCCTGGCCGCGGAGCGCGAGCGCCAGACACGGCTGATGCGCTTCCTGCGGGCCGAGCTCGACCGCCGGCGCGACCTGGGGGCGGCGGCGGTGCGCCAGGAGCCCGCGATCGTGACGTTCGTCGACGGTTGGAGCAGCCTGGCCGCCGAGTACAACGACCTGGCGGGCACGGCGCTGTGGGAGGCGTTCACCCGGGTGTTCGCCGACGGGCCCGAGGTGGGCCTGTACACGGTGGTGGCCGCCGACCGCACCTCCGCGGTGTCGCACGCCCTGTCGTCGCTCGTGCGCCAGCGCCTGGCGCTGCGGCTGGGCGACAAGGGCGACTACAGCAGCTTCGGCATCCGCATGGCGTCGGTGCCCGAGATGGTGCCCGGCCGGGCCATCACGGTCGGCAACCACCAGGTCGTGCAGATCGCCCGACCGGCCGGGGGCGCCGAGGCCGCGGCCCGCCGGGTGGCGGCGGCCGTCCCGGCGCCCTCGCGGCCCCCGGTGCGGATGGACGTGCTGGCCACCGAGGTCCGCCTGGCCGACCTGGGCGCGACCGCCAGCCTCGGCGCCCGGCCGTGGACCGTGCCCGTGGGCGTGGCCGAGTCGGCCCGGGCGACCGCGCACCTGGTGGCGTACCAGGGCGAGCACGCGCTGTTCGTGGGGCCGGCCCGGTCGGGCAAGAGCACGGCGCTGCTGACCGTGGCGGCCGCCTGCCGGGCGGCCCGGTCCGACATCCGGGTCGTGGCGGTGGCCGGGCCCCGGTCGCCGATCGGGGCCGACCCGCTGATCGACACGGCCATCCACCCCAGCCAGATCGGCGAGGGCCTGATGCCGCTGGTCGAGCCGGGCGACGGTGTCGTCCTGGTGCTGGTCGACGACGCCGAGTCGATCGACGACGTGGGCGGCGTGCTCGACAAGCTGTCGACCTCCGACCGGGCCGACCTGCTCTTCGTGGCCGCGGGGCGCAACGACGGCGTCCGCACCGGCTACTCGCACTGGACGCGGCCGCTGCGGCGCTCGAAGCTCGGCCTGATGCTGCGGCCCGACGTCGACCTCGACGGCGACATCTTCGGCACCCGCCTGCCGCGGCGGTCGCCGGTGGCCATGGTGGCCGGTCGCGGCTACCTCGCGGCCAGCGGCGACGTCGAGCTCGTGCAGGTCGCGCGCCCCCGCTGAGGCCTCTCCGAATATCGACGGGGGCGACGTAAACCCGTCGGACATCCTCGCTACTGTCGGCGCTGCGGGCGCTAGGGGACCGAGTCGGCCTGGCGGCCGGCTGTCATCACCCACAAGGAGCAACACGACAATGGTCACAGGCAACGTCCGGTCCAGTGAGCTCTCGGTCACCACCGCCGCCACCATGGCGTCGACGGTCGAGGGGTCGCTCAACCAGGCGATCACTGACTTCATCACCCAGGGCGACACCCTGCAGCCCGACAACTTCGACGGGCCGTCGGCGCACCTCTTCTACGAGGAGTGGCCGCAGTACAAGACCACGCTCACCACGGCTGTGGCACAGCTCACCGACCTCGCGGCCGACCTCAAGCTCATCAACGCCGAGATCCAGGCCGCGGGCGGCAACGTCTAGTCAGCCCGGTGGTCGTTCTGGCGGCTGTGGGGGCGCACGTGAGCGCTCACAGCCGCCAGAAGGCCCCGGGCCCCGGCTGGGGGCGCGCTCCGCTGTAGCCGATCGACCACTACCTTCTGGCGCATGGCCGACATCGAGATCGTGGCTCCGTGTGAGGGTGCGGCGAGGGTCGACTTCGACTTCGGAGCGGCCAGCGCCGCCCTCGACGCGCTGGGCAGGATGGGCAGCAAGCTGAGCGACCAGCACACCGCCCGCGCCACGTTGGGCACCGACGTGATCGTCAACTGGCTGGGGTACTTCCGCACCGAGTTCGACCGGGCCAACGGCCTGCTCCAGAGCCGGTTCACGGCGGGTGCCGAGCTGTCGGGCTACGCCGCTCTCCCGATCTGGACGGCCATCGGCAACGCCAACGAGGCGCAGCGCCAGCTCAACGCGGCGGCCCGCGCCGAGGCCGCCCGCCTGGCCGAGGCAACGGCCGAGTAGCCCCAGCGCTACCAGGCGTCGTCGGCGCTGTAGTTGAACGCGTTGACGAAGCTGCTCTGGTTCAGCTCGTCGTAGGGGTCGGCGCCCCCGAAGTAGTCGGCCAGCACCGCGCTGTAGTCGCCGGGCGCCGTGCCGGGCGGGATGTGCCCGCCGGCCTCGAGCTGGCGCACCGCCTGCTCCCGCAGGCCGGTGACCGTCGTGCGCTGCAGGTCGTCGCCGTCGAAGGGCAGGCTGGTGTCCGCGGTGCGGATGTCCTCGATGCCGAACAGCCCGAGCTGGTTCACCAGGTCGACGCCCACGCCCACGGCCACGCCGGCGCCGAGGCCCAGCGGCCCGCCCGCGATGAGGCCGATGACCGGCGGGGCGAGGTCGCCCACGAGCGCCGTGCCGTGCGAGATGCCGTAGGCGAGATGGCTGTTGGCGGCCGCGGCCGCCGCCTCGGTCTCGTTGAACCCCTGGTAGGCGGCGCCGATCACGTGGGCCACCGGGTCGTAGACGCCCTCGATCTGGCCGGGCGTGGGGTGGGGGTTGTCGGCGAAGAGCTGGTGGGTCTCGGCGCCGCTCCACATGCCGATCTGGTTCCCGACGATGGCCGCCGCCTCCTCGTCGTAGCCCAGCTCCTTGAAGAACCCGACCACGTCGGCCCGCTCGAACGGCACGTCGGTCTCGATGCCGGGCGTGGCGGCCTGGGTGTTGGCGGCGTCGCCGATGTAGTTGAGGTGGGGGAGCAGCGTGCGGGCCGCCGACCGCTTGATGGTGTCGCTGACGTCGCCCTGCGCCACCGACTCCATGAAGTCGTTGTACGCCGAGATCGACTGGCCCTCGGTGACGAGCGGGATGCGCCGGGTGGGGTCGGCCGGGTCGGGCACCGTCTCGTACTGGGCGTGCAGGAACGCCTCCTCGATGGCGCCGGCGGCGTGGGCGTCCATCTCGTTGTACAGCGCCTCGTACTCGTCGTAGATCCGGGTGGTCATGGGGATCGGCAGGCTCGGCGGGTGCACGAGTGCGTCCACGTGCTCCTGGCCGCGGGTCACGAAGCTCCACGCCGCCTCGGTGCTGCCGTCGAGCGCCCGCATGGCCACGACCTGGGGGATGCCGAGGCCGGGGTCGTCGTAGAGCCACTCGCTGTTGGCGAACCCGGGGTAGTCGTCGAGGTCCTGCCCGCCGGGGTAGTCGGCCGGGTACTGGGCCCGGTTGAGGTCCTTGCCGGTGACGAGGATGCGCTCGGCGCCGTCGGCCAGGAAGACGGGGTCGTAGTCGTGGGGATCGCCGCTCATGAGCAGGGCGAGGTGCCGCTGCTGGATCTCGTCCTGCGTGTCGACGAGGGCGGCCCGGTCGTCGATGAGGTCGGCGCTGCGGGTGGCCCGGGCGAACCCGCCGACGAAGCGGCATGAGCAGCTGCTCCTGGATGTGCGAGGACCACTCCATGTCGCCGTCGATGAGCCCGCGGCCCTCGTAGCGGGCGGCGTAGGTGTCGACGACACCGAGCAGCACGTGGGTGCCCTCCGGCCCGAGCCGGTCGTAGAACCCGGCGGCGTAGTCCTCGTTCCACATGTTGGCCCCGACGGCCACGAGCTGGTCGTACAGGGGCCGGTACTGGGGGTTCTGCTGGCTGAGGTTCCACAGCGCCCGCACGTCGAAGTGGTCGGGGTCGAGGCCGGCGGCGATGAGCGACTGGCGCACCTGCTCGGCCGCGGCCCGGCCCTCCGCCTCCTTCTGCGCCTCGGCGATGGTCGGCTCGCCGACGAGCGGGGCCAGGGCCTGGTCCTCCGCGCTGAAGATGCCGTCGCCGTCGGGATCGGTGCCCGCCGTCTGGAACCCGGAGCCGACCGAGGACACCCAGCCGGCGAGGTGGACCGACTCGTCGCGCAGGCCCCGGATCCAGTTGCCGGCCCAGTCGGGGTCGAAGTCGCCGGGCAGGTACGACCCGGCGCCGCTCACGAAGCTGTCGCAGGCGCCGTCGACCTCGGTGGCCAGCGTGGCCAGCTCCTCGTCGGCGGCGGTGAGGTACCCCGGGTAGGCCAGCAGCCGGGCCGGCTCGGCAGAACTGGTGGTCATGGCAGCCCCCATGGGTCGTCGCCGTCGGCGCCGTCGTCGGCGCAACGGTACGTGCGCCGCGGGCGCTTGCGCGGTCGGGTCCCGGCGCCGATCCCGGCTAGAACACCGGGGTGGCCAGCGTCGGTGACTACGAGCTCGAGCGCCAGATCGGCGCGGGCGCGGCCGGCACCGTGTGGAAGGCGCACCGGTCCGGCCCGGTGAGCCGGGTCGTGGCCCTCAAGCGCCTGCGGGTGGGCAGCGGGGCGGTGGACCTGGCCCGCATCCGCCGGGAGGCGACGGTGCTCACCGAGCTCGACCACCCCCACATCGTGCGGGTGTTCGAGGTGGTGCACGACGGCGACGGGGTGGCGCTGGCCATGCAGTTCGCGGCCGGCGGGTCGCTGGCCGACCTGCTGGTCGAGCGGGGCCGGCTCAGCCCCGGCCAGGTGGTGGCGGTGGCCGCCCCGGTCGCCGACGCCCTGGCCTCGGCCCACCGGCGCGGCGTGCTGCACGGCGACGTCAAGCCGGCCAACATCCTGTTCACCACCGACGGCGAGCCCCTGCTCAGCGACTTCGGCGTGGCCCGCACGCTGGGCCAGCTCACGAGCGACCAGGCCACCGGCACGGCCGAGTACCTCGCGCCCGAGCTGCTGGACGGCTCGCCGCCCGACCCCCGCGCCGACGTCTACTCGCTCGGCATCGTCTGCTACCAGGCGCTGGCCGGCGTGCCCCCGTACAGGGGACCGTCCCCGCTGGCCGTCGTGCGGGCGGCCGACCTGGGCGCCCACGACCGGCTGGACACGATCCCGGGCGTCCCCGGCCCGCTGGCGGTCGTGGTCGAGCAGGCCATCGACCGCGACCCGGGGCGGCGCTTCGGCACCGCGGACGCCTTCGCCCGGGCGCTGCGGGGGGCCGTCCCCGCGGACGCGCCGAGCCTGCCGGGCCCGGCCGTGGGCCACGCCCCGCCCGACGACGACGTGGTGTCGTCGGCCACCCGCACGTTCGGCCCCCGGCCGCCCCGGCCCGAGGTGGCGCCGCCGAAGCGCCGGACCCGGGTGATGGCGACGGCGGTCGTCGGCCTGGTCGCCGCCGGCGGCATCTACCTGGTCCGGGGGCCGCTGGCCTCCGACGACTGCCCGACGCAGGACCCGCTCACGGTGTCGCCCGGCGGCGTCGAGGTCGAGGGGGACGTCGACGGCGACGGGCTGCCTGGTGCAGGGCGTCTACCAGCTCCAGCCGGTGTCGACGGGCAGCGACGGCATGGTCCTGACCATCGACCTCGCCGGCGAGCGCAAGCAGATCCTGCTCGGCGATCCGGGCGACCAGCTCGTCCTCGGCGACTGGGACTGCGACGACGTCGACACGCCCGGCCTCTACAAGGCCGCGGCCGGCGAGGTGCGCTACTTCGACGTGTGGCCCGAGGTGGCGTCGCAGTCGTACCAGCCGGACAAGGTCGAGACGGTCGAACCCGGCGGCCGGGCCGAGCTGGCCGAGGGCGACGGCAGCCGCTGCGACCGCATCTCGGTCGAGCCCGCGCCGGCGTCGTCGGCCCGGGCCCCGGCGCCCGACCCCCGCCTAGGGGGGCGACATCCATGCCGCCCGCGGATGGGCCATGATCTAGGGGCGGGGAGTTGGGTCCGCGTCCGCCTGCCCAGGTCGTGCCAAACCTGGCCGGGGTACAACGACCGCCAGCGCCGACCCCCCGTCCACCAGCGACATCCGAGATGGGCCGCCGATGACCGTCCACACGATCAAGCGAACGAGCAATCGCGCCTCCGACGTCGGTCGGGGCTTCCTCGCGCTCCTCGGCACGCTCGTGCTGGTGATCGGCGTGCCGGTGGCCCTCGTCCAGTGGGTGGGCTCGCCGCTGCCCGCCGACGTGCCGACCCTCGACGAGGTCTCCAACGCGCTGCGGGACACCTACATCCCCGAGTCGTTCCTCATCAAGGCGCTGGCGCTCGTGTGCTGGCTGGTGTGGGCCGAGCTGCTGGTGTCGCTGCTGGTCGAGGCGAGCGCCTACGTCCGGGGCCGCAAGGCGGGCAACGTGCCGCTGGCGGGGGGCGTGCAGCGGGGCGCCGCCCGGCTGATCGCCACCGTGGCCCTGCTGGGGGCGCTCATCGCCACCCGCAACCACACCGGGCCCGCCACCGACCAGAAGGCGACCATCATCCCCGGCATCCAGCCGGTGAGCACGGTGATGGTCGACGACGAGCTGGCCCGCCAGGCCCACCGCGAGACCGACGCGCCCCCGGCGCCGGCCGCGCCCGGCCCCCGTGTACGAGGTGCAGCGCCGCGACACGCTGTGGGACATCGCCGAGCGCCACCTGGGCGACCCGTTCCGCTGGCAGGAGATCTTCCAGCTCAACCAGGGGCGACCGCAGGCCGACGGCACGTGCCTGATGGATCCCGACCTCATCTACGTGGGGTGGAAGCTCGACCTGCCGGCCGACGCCTTCGGGCTCACGCCGGCCGCGCCCCCGGCGGCCGAGCCACCGCCGCCCGCCCCCGCCCCGCCGGCGCCCACCCCGGACGACGGGTCGTCCCGCATCATCGACGGGGGCATGGTGCTGATCGACGACGACGGCGGTCACGGCGGTGTCGTCCTCGCGGGCGAGGGCGGCCAGGGCCGGGCCAGCGGGGCGGCGATCGGCGGCCGCGGCGGCGCGCCGGTGAACCCCCAGGGCGGCATGGTGCTGCTGCCCGACGATCCCTTGCGGCGGCCCGGTGTCCGACGAGCCCCCGGTGCTGGCCGGGCCGGCCGGCACCGGCGACGCCGACCGCGACGACCCCGACGACGAGATGGCCGGTCAGCCCGGCGGGTCGGCGGGCCCCCCGTGGCGCACGGGCGACGAACGCGACTAGGAGACCACCGCGATGGCCTCGACCACCCTTCCCCCGCGCAATCAGCCCGGCGCCCCCGCCCGGCCGGCGCCCACGTTGGTGCCCGGGGGCGGCCGCCAGCGGCGCTGGTCCCTCGCCCTGCTCGCCGTCCTCGTCACCCTGGGCTCGGCGCTGGCGTTCGTCGTCCTGTGGATGAACGCCGGCGACCGCGAGCCGGTGCTGGCCCTGGCCCGTGACGTCGAGGCCGGCCAGACCTTCACCGCCGACGACCTCAAGGTGGTCCGGGTCTCCACCGACCCCGGCATCACCCCGATCGCCTCCTCCGCCCGCGACCAGGTGATCGGCCAGACCGCCTCGGTCGAGCTCCTGGCCGGCACCCTCCTGGTCCCCGACGCCGTCGGCTCCAGCGAGGGCCTGGACGCCAACACCGAGATCGTCCCGATCGCCCTCCCGACCACCGGGGTGCCCGCCGGCCTCGAGCGCGGCGACCGGGTGCGCATCTACCTCACCCCGCAGTCCGCCGGCGGCGTGCAGGGGGCGGCCGAGCAGATCGCCGAGGGCCGGGTCCTCGAGGTCAAGCAGGGCGACGGCTCGGAGACCGCCGTCTCGGTGTCGGTGGACGCCGACCAGTCGGGCGCGATCGTGTCGGGGGCGATGAACGACCAGATCGGCATCACCAAGGCCAGCGCGGAGGACTGACGACCACGTGGGTGTCATCGCCTTCGCCTCCGCCAAGTCCTCGCCCGGGGTCACGACCACCATCGCCGCGCTGGCCGCGACGTGGCCGGTCGAACGCGACCTGCACATCGCCGAGCTCGACCCGGCCGGGGGCGACCTGGTCGTGCGGTTCGAGCTGGCCCCCGAGCCCGGCCTGGTCACGCTGGCCGCGACGGGGCGCCGCGACCTGAACCCCGAGACCTACCTGGCCCACACGCAGCCGCTGCCGTCGCCCACCGGGTCGGACCGCCCGGCCCGGCGCGTCCTCGTCGGCCCGGTGGCGCCCGACCAGGCGTCGGCCGCCCTCGGCGCGCTCCGCGGCGCGCTCCCGAAGGTGCTGGCGGCGGTGGACGCGGACGTGCTCGTCGACTGCGGCAGGCTCGACACGTGGTCACCGGCGTTCGAGTTCGCCATGCAGGCCGACCTGCTGGTCGTCGTCACCCGGCCGATCCTCAGCGAGATCCACCACCTGGCGGCCCGGCTCACCTCGGTCAAGGCGAGGGCGGTGTCGTTGCTGACCGTCGGCGACCAGCCCTACGGGGTCGGCGACGTCGCGCAGGTCGTCGGAGCGACACCGCTCGGCACCATCCCGTCCGACGTGCGCGCCGCGGCGGCGCTGACGCTCGGGACATCCGCACGCCCTGCGGGTGCTGCGCCGCTCCCGCCTGCTGCGCGACGCCCGGTCCGTGGCCGAAGGCCTCGCCGCCTGGCTCGGCCCCCAGCGGCCGGCCGAGCCGGCGGTGCACGCCGGTGCGCCGGCCGCCGCGGGGTTCCCCGGCCCCCCGCCTGCTCCGCCTCCCTCCTACGAGCCGCCCCTCCCGGCGCCGCCGCCGCCCGGCCACGAGGCTCCCTACCAGGGACCCCCCGCTCAGGGGCCGCCGCCGGGCCGCGACCGCTCGCCGGACGCCGGGCCCGGCCCGGTACGGCCCGCCCCCCCGGCGCCGCCGCCGCCCGGGCCCCCGCCGCCCGCGGTGGCCCCGCCCCCCACGGCTCCGCCGCCCGCGGCCGTGGCCCACCCGGTCGCCATGCCCGAGTACGGCGAGCGGCACCCCGCCCCCGCCGGTGCGGTCCACGGCGCCGACGCCGGCGGCTGGGAGCCGGAGGCGCCCGACGGCCCGCGGCCGGTCCCGTGGCCGTCGCGGCCGTGGACCAACGGCGGCAGCCGCACCAACGGCCGGGGCGGGTCCGCCAAGCACTTCCGGCGCACGCGGACGAGGACGACGTGAGCGAGCGAGCGAGCGAACCAGCAACGTGCGTTCTCGGCACGAAGTGCCGATCGTCACTGCGTGCACCCGAAGGGTGCACCAGTGAGCACCACCACCGACAAGATGCTCGTCCGCAACTTCCGCCGCGACGTGGCCGACGAGCTGACCGAGCGCCTGCGGGCCGACGAGATCGCCGACCGGCCCCGCATGTCGCTGGCCGACCAGCGCCAGTACGGGCGCCAGCTCATCAACCGCCGGCTGGAGCACTACGCCAAGGAGCAGCTCGAGGCCGGCCAGGAGCCGCTGCCGTTCGAGGAGGAGAACGCGCTCGCCCAGGCGATCCACGACGCCCTGTTCGGGCTGGGGGCGCTGCAGCGGCTGCTCGACGACCCGTCGATCGAGAACATCGACGCCAACGGGCACGCCGACGTCTGGATCACCCGGGCCGACGGCAGCAAGCACCGGGCGCCGCCCATCGCCGACAGCGACGAGGAGCTGGTCGACACCCTGCGCATGACCGCCGCCCGGGTCGGCCTCACCGAGCGCCGCTTCGACAACGGCTCCCCGTCGCTGAACCTGCAGCTGCCCGACGGCAGCCGGCTCTTCGCGGTCATGGCGGTGACGTCCAAGCCCTCGGTGGCCATCCGGCGCCACCGCTTCCCCAAGGTGTTCCTCGACGACCTGGTGGGCCTCGGGTCGATCGACCTCGCGCTGCGCGAGTTCCTGTCGGCGGCGGTGCGGGCCCGCAAGAACTTCATCATCTGCGGCGGTGTCGACGCCGGCAAGACCACGCTCATGCGGGCCATGCTCAACGAGGTCGGCCCCGACGAGCGCATCGTCACCATCGAGGACAACCTCGAGCTGGGGCTCGACCGCTACCCGGACCTCCACCCCGACGTCGTGGCGCTGGAGGCCCGGGAGGAGAACGTCGAGGGCGAGGGCGAGATCGACCTGGCCACCCTGGTCAAGTGGGGCCTGCGCATGAACCCCGACCGGGTGATCGTGGGCGAGGTCCGGGGCCACGAGGTCATCCCCATGCTCAACGCCATGAGCCAGGGCAACGACGGCTCGATGTGCACGGTGCACGCCAACTCCTCGCTCGGTGCGTTCGGCAAGCTGGCCATGTACGCCATCCAGGCGCCCGAGCGCCTCAACCTCGAGGCCACCAACCTCATGGTCGCCAACGCCATCAACTTCGTGGTGCACATCGGCACGACGGTGGGGGGCGGCGAGGGCGGCCTGCGCCGCTACGTCAGCTCGGTGCGCGAGATCGTGGGGGCCGAGGGCCCGCTCATCATGTCCAACGAGGTGTTCTTCCCGGGGCCCGACAAGCGGGCCGTCCCGGGCTCGCCGCTGCGCGACTCGACGCAGGGCGACCTGGCGGCGGTCGGGTTCGACTACCGGGTGCTGCTCCGGCCCGACGGGTGGTGGAACTGACCGTGACGCCCATCGCCGCGCTGCTGGGGGCGACCTTCGCCCTGGGGCTCATCTCCACGGCCGTCGCGCTCCGTCCCGTCACCCCGGGGGAGGTCGCTCCGGGGCGCCGGGGCTCGCAGGTCAGCCTGTCGCAGCGCGTGGAGAACCTCACCCTGCGGCTGGCGTTGGGCCTCGGCGCAGGGGTGCTCGTCGGGTTCATCACCTTCTGGCCGATGGCGGCGCTGCTGGCCGGGCTGGCGGCCTTCATGGCCCCGAGCGTGATGGGCGGCGGTGCCGCCCGCCAGGCCCGCCTCGAGCGCGTCGAGGCGGTGGCCGCCTGGGCCGAGATGCTGCGGGACACGATGGCGGGCTCCGGGGGCCTGGAGCAGTCGATCATCGCCACGGCCGCCGTGGCGCCCCTCGCCATCCGCCGCGACGTCGTGCGGCTGGCGGCCCGGCTGGAGCGCGAGCGGCTGGCCCCCGCGCTGCGCGAGTTCGCCGACGACATCGACCTGCCGTCGGGCGACCTCGTCGTGGCCGCCCTCATCCTGGCGGCGGACAAGAGCCCCAAGCGGCTGGGTGACCTGCTCGGCCGGCTGGCGACCGCGGCGCGGGCCAACGTCAACATGCAGCTGCGCATCGCCGCGGGCCGGGCCCGGACCCAGACGGCGGTGCGCGTGATCACGATCTTCACCACCGGGTTCGCCCTGATGCTGATCATCTTCAACCGCGAGTACCTGGAGCCGTACGACAGCCTGGTGGGGCAGCTGGTGCTGGGGGTCGTCGGCGCGTGCTTCGGCATGGCGTTCGTGTGGCTCGCCCGGTCGTTCCGGTACCAGGACGACGAGCGCTTCCTGCAGACCGAGGCGGGCGACGCA
Source organism: uncultured Acidimicrobiales bacterium (assembly GCA_963759225.1). Taxonomy (GTDB): domain Bacteria; phylum Actinomycetota; class Acidimicrobiia; order Acidimicrobiales; family VFJN01; genus ZC4RG19. Next base: position 191,560 of record CAVWYL010000019.1, read on the forward strand.
TGGTGATCGCCCTCCTTCTCGGCGGGCTCGTCGGGGCGGGTGCCCTCCTGTCGTGGCGCCTGCTGTTCCCGGCCCCGCCGCCGCTGCAGGCGGCCGTCGACCGGCTGCACCGCCGCAACGAGCTGGCCAACCTCCCCGCCCACACCGACGGCGATGCGATGACGGACCTCGTGGGGCGCACGGTCGGCGTGTCGCTGGCGCGGTTCGTGCGCGGCCTCGGGCTCAACATCAAGGGGGTCGAGCTCGACCTGCGGCTGGTCGGCCGGACCCTGGAGCAGCACCTCTCCCAGAAGATCGTGCTCGGCCTGTTCGGCCTCAGCCTGCCCGTGATCGTCAGCCTGATCCTCGTGGCCGGCGGCATCGAGATCCCCCTCACGTGGCCCGTCCTGCTGTCCATCGTCATGGGGCTCCTCTTCTTCTTCGCTCCCGACATCGGGCTGCGCCACGAGGCCCGGGAGCGCCGCGCCTCCTTCAAGCACGCCCTCGGCTCGTTCCTCGACCTCGTCGTGATCTCCCTCGCCGGCGGCGCCGGTGTCGAGAGCGCGCTCCGGGACGCGGCCGCGATCGGGCGGGGCTGGGACTTCGTGAAGATCCACGAGGCCCTGGAGTCCACCTCGCTCACCGGCGAGACGCCGTGGGCGGCGCTGGCCCGCCTCGGCGAGGAGATCGGCATCCCCGAGCTCGAAGAGCTGTCGTCGAGCCTGTCCCTGGCCGGGACCGAGGGGGCCCGGGTGCGCGAGTCGCTCGGGGTCAAGGCCAGCTCCCTGCGCGACCACGCGCTCGCCGACGCGGAGGCCGAGGCGCAGGCGACCACCGAGAAGATGGCCGTGCCCACGGTCATGTTGTTCCTCGGCTTCCTCATCCTCGTCGGCTATCCGGCCGTGAGTGCCGTCCTGTCCACGCTCTGATCCACCACAAGGAGAGAACAGACAATGATCCCTGTCCTCATCTCGTACATGTCCATGCAGTGGCATCGCCTCCAGGCCCTCCGGGAGGACGACCGGGGGATGACGACCGAGACGCTCATCATCACGGGCACGCTGGCGGCCGCGGCCGTGGCCGTGCTGGTGCTCATCGTCAACTCGATCAACAACCGCACCACGCAGGTCACCGACAGCCTCGATCCCTGATGCGGCCGCGCCGGCTGGGCGGCGATGCGGGGGCGGCGACGACCGAGCTGGTCATCGTGACCCCTGCGTTCCTGTTCCTCATCCTCTTGACCATCCAGAGCGGCCTGTACTTCCACGCGGTCAGCGTGGCCAGTGCCGCGGCCCAGGACGGTGCGCGCACGGCCGCGGTCGGGGGGACCGCGGCCGCGCGGGCGGCCGGGGAGC
>CAVWYL010000020.1:0-155883 GCA_963759225.1 uncultured Acidimicrobiales bacterium
GCCGCTGATACCGTGCCGCGATGCACCGATGCGGGGTGGGCGATGAAGGCCGCCGTCTGCGAGCGGTACGGGCCGCCGGAGGTCGTGGAGATCAGGGACGTTCCGAAGCCCGTGCCGGCCGAGGGCGACGTGCTGGTCGAGGTGTTCGCGACGACGGTCAACTCCGGCGACGCCCGCGTGCGGGCGCTGCGCGTCCCGCGCGGGCTGGGCCTGCCGATGCGGCTGAGACTCGGCGTGACCAAGCCGAGGCAGCCGATCCTCGGCTTCGACATGGCCGGGCGGGTCGAGGCGGTGGGGACGGCGGTCACCCGCTTCCAGCCGGGCGACCGGGTGGTCGCCTCGCGCGGGTTCGGCTTCGGCTGCCACGCCGAGCACGCGATCGTGGCCGAGCAGGGAGCGATCGCCCGGATCCCCGAGCAGCTGAGCTATCAGGATGCCGTGGCCGTCTGCTTCGGGGGCACGACGGCGCTCACCTTCTTCCGGCTGGGGAAGCTCGCCTCCGGGGAGACGATCCTGATCAACGGCGCCTCCGGTGCGGTCGGCACCATGGCCGTGCAACTCGCCAAGCACCTCGGCGCCGAGGTGACCGGCGTGTGCAGCGGCGGGAACGCGGAGCTGGTCAGGGGCCTCGGGGCCGACCATGTCATCGACTACGCCGCGGAGGACTTCACGAGCAACGGGCAGCGCTACGACGTGATCATGGACAATCACGGCAACGCGCCCTACTCGCGGGTCAAGGGTTCGCTCAACCCGGGCGGCCGCTTCCTGATGGTCATCGGCGGTCTCGGGCAGATGGTCGCCGGGTCGCGGCAGAAGGCCGTGATCAGCGCCGGCGAGAAGGACTCCTCGGCCACCGCCGACGGCTTCGGGACCCTCATGTCGCTGGCCGAGGAGGGCGTGTTGAAGCCGGTGATCGACTCGGTCGTACCGTTCGCGCAGATCGTCGAGGCGCATCGCCGGGTCGACGGCGGCCACAAGGTCGGGAGCGTCGTGGTCACGCTCGAGCAGTGAGCGGGACGCCGTCGCTGGCGGTCGTCCGCGCCGCGACCCCCGAGGACGCGGCCTTCCTCCGGGAGATGCTCGCGATCGCCGCCGATTGGCGACCCGGCTCCCCCACTCGGCCGGTCGCCGAGGTCATGCGCGAACCGGCGCTCGCGCACTACGTCGCCGGCTGGCCCCGGCAGGGCGACTTCGGGTTCGTCGGGGAGGTGGAGCGTCCCGTCGGCGCCGCGTGGTGCCGGCTCTTCACTGACAGGATCCCGGGTACGGCTTCGTCGACGAGGCGACCCCGGAGGTGTCGATCGGCGTGCGTGCAGAGGTGCGGGGCCGAGGCGTCGGCACGTCGCTGCTCACGGCTCTCGTTCGAGAGGCACGACGCCGCGGTCACCCGGGGCTGAGCCTGAGCGTCGAGCCCGACAACCCGGCAGTCGAGTTGTACGAGCGTCTCGGCTTCGAGCGCGGTCGACCATCCGGGCGGCGCGATCACGATGGCGTTGTCGCTGGCCTGACCGCCCCGTGGTCGCGCCGCCTCGTGCCCGCGTCAGGACGAGGCCCGGCGGCGGCCGAGGAACCGGCCCTTGGGCCGGCGGGGCAGCCGATGGTGGTGCCGGGAGCTCAGCTCGAGGTCGCGCTCAGTGCGACGGGCCTCGAGGAGTGCCAGGTTGAACGAGTCCATGCGTCCTCCTCTCGGGTGCTCAGGCGGAGGAGGCCTTCGCGGTGGGCCCACAGGACCGCGGGTCCGCGGACGACGACGACCTCGACGTCGGTGAGGGACACGACCGTGGCCGGGTGGGGTCGCCGGTCGACGACCTCGTGCCCGCCGATCTCGGCTCCGGCCGACAGGATCGCGGTCCGGCCGTCCCGGGAGAGCAGGGCGGCCTGACCGGCGACGACGACGGTCAGCTCCCGGGCCGTGTCACCGGCCCGGGCGATCATCCGCCCGGCCGGCAGCCGCACGCGGTCGGCGTGCGGCGCCAGGTGCGCCAGCGAGCGGCGGTCCGCGTCCCGCAAGCGCGGGGACGTCGAGCAACGGCCCGATGTCCCGCCGCCGGCGCGAGAGGAGGTGAACAGGGAGAAGCCTCATGCCGCCATGATCCGCGCCCGCGCTTGCGATGCGCTTGGAGAACGCCATGGAGACGGGCTGATGGTTCGGTGGCGAAGCGCTGGAACTTCGTGCGGGAACCTTCCGGAGCGGCCATGACCACCAAACGGCGGAAGGCCCCGCGATGTGAGATCAGGTCGCCGGGTCGAGCTGCCAGCGATCGCCGTCACGCACGATGGTGCCGGCACCGGGAGATTCGAACAGTGGCGCGACGACCAGCAGCTGCTCGCGCTCGCAGCGCTCGAGCAGCGCCCGCCTCGTCGCCCGCACGGTCACGGGGTCGTGGTCGAGATCGGCGGCGTCGGGGTTGGCGATCTGTGCCGGGTGCAGGAAGAGGTGCCCGGTGATGACGGCCGCGGGCGGATCGCCGACGTAGACGCCGTAGTGACCGGGGTTGTGGCCCGGGAGCGGATCGAGCACGACACCGGGCACGGGCTCGATGCGGTCGTCGTAGCGGTCGAGGCGCCCGGCGCGCTCGACGTCGAGGAGTGCTTCCGCGCCGGCGTGGTGCCCGCCTTCCAGTGCGGTCATCTCGATGCCGGGTACGAGGTAGCGGGCGTGCGGGAACGTCGCCGCGCCGGTCGCGGGATCGGCGTTCGCTCCCAGGCCGTCGATGTGGGAGTTGACGACGACGTCGATGTCGTCGGCCGCCCAGCCCGCCGCGGCGAGCGCCTCCAGGCGGGGCTCGAGCCGGCTGGGATCGTCGAACGCGAGCCAGGGGTCGACGATCACCGTGGTCTCGCCGTCGGTCACCACCGTGGCGCTCGATCCGATGCGGAGCGCCCAGTCGTCGGTGACGAACCTCGGATGGAGCCATGGCGACCGCCGCAGCGTCTCGCGGGTCGCGTCGTCCTGCGGGAGCACGAGCTCGAAGCCGGGATCCTCGACCCGCGTGATCGTCCAGCCGCCGGCCTGCCACGCTCGCACGAGGACGAGGCTAACTGGGCGGTTGATCGAGTCCCGCTTTCGCGCCGGCTCGACCGCACCGCCGCCGCGAGCCTCCCGGCCACGAGGGGGGTCGAACCCCATCCTCTCCGGGTGACCGGTCGGGGGCGGTGCGGTCGGGCCATGCGCTCAGACGTGCGGGTTGATCAGCATGGAGATCAGCGCATCGACGGCGGGGTCGACGACGATCGTGTCGCCGGGACCTTCGGCCGCGATCTGGAGCTGATCGGGGATCTGGCTCCCGGTGATGCTCGTCGCCACCGGCACGCCCGCGACGTCGATGCGGGTCCCCGTGGCGCCGACCGTGATGGCGTCGGGGTTGGCGGTCCCCATGAGGTTCACGCTGTCCGTCGTGCCGTCGCTGCCACCGGCCGTGGCGGACAGGTCCACGTGGGCTCGTCTCATCGCCGTGTTGAACATGTTGTCGCCGATGGAGAAGTTGTCGAACCCTTCCCGCATGGTGACGTTCAGCGTCTCCACGCCGTCCATGTCCATCCGGATGTTGCCGACGTTGCGCACCAGGACCGCCCGCTGGCCGTTCGCATCCAGGAACATGTTCTCGTCGACGTTCGCCCCGTTGAACACCAGCGTGTCGGTCCCCTCCCGGCCCTCGACGACATCGCTGCCGTCGCCGGCGTCCCAGCGGAAGCTGTCGTCCTCCGAGCCGAGATCGGCGCGGTCGGCGCCGCGGTTGCCGTCGATGCTGTCGCTGCCGGCGCTGCCCATGAGCGACTCGTTGCCGTCGCCACCGAGGATGACGTCGTTGCCCGCGCCGCCGTCGAGCGTCGTGGTCTCGTCCGCGAACGCACCGTTGACCTGGTCGATCCTGATCTGGTCGTTGCCGGCGTCGGCCAGCACCAGGATCTGACCGAAGGTGGTGCGATCGAACTCGAACTCCGCGGTGCCGTCGTCGCCGGCGTCGACCTGGAGGGTGTTCGGCGCACCGGCCTTCAGTCGGAGCGCGATCTTCTCGCCTTCGACCGTGCCGTTGACCGTCAGCGTGCCGTTCGCCACCGTGGCCTGGACGGTCGCGGGTGCACAGGCGGCGCTGAAGGCGGCCAGACCGACCGTCAGCACCCCCACACCCGCACCGCTCAAGATCTGCCTGAGGTTCATCGTCTCCTGCTTTCGTCGACCGAGCCGCGAGGACGTCGGTGTCTGCTGGAGACGGGTACGGACCCGGAGACGGCGCGGTTCGGCCTACCGGTCGCCTCCGGTGAGGCCTGGATGTCCGCCGCCTCGACCGCGAGGTTGCCGTACGCAGGGACACCGGCCGTCTCGTACACGAGGCGGAGCGTCCCGTTCGGGTAGGTGGCCGACTCGACCAGGCGCAGCGCCGCGGGCACGGTGCCGCCGGCGAACACCTGCTTGCCGCTGCCGAGCAGCAGGGGGTACAGCCACAGGTTCAGCCGGTCGACAAGGCCGAGGCGCAGCAGCGACTGCACGAGGTCGAGGCTGCCGATGACGTGGACCTCGTCGTGGCGCTCCTTCACGGCGTCGATGCCCTCGGCGAGGTCACCGGTGACGAGCGTCGACCCCTCCCAGGTCAGCGGGCCGGCCAGCGTCGTGCTGGCGACGTACTTGGGGACGCGGTTGAGCAGGCCGGTGAACAGGATCTCCGCCGGAGCCGCTCGGCCAGTAGTGGGCGAAGATCTCGTAGGTCCTCCGGCCGAGGAGCAGAGCGTCCATGCTCCTCGCCTGCTCGAACATGTCCGCCCCCGACTCCTCGTCGAGCAGCGGTGCCTGCCACCCGCCGTGGGTGAAGCCGCCGTCGGGGTCCTCGTCGGGCTCTCCCGGCCCCTGCGCGACGCCGTCCAGCGTCAGGAACTCGGTCACGATGAGCTGGCCCACGATGTCCTCCCTTGCCGCGGCGGCGCGGCGCCGCCGTGGTTACAACGAGGGGACCGGGCGAAAGTCATCGCCCGACGACCTGCGCCTGACCGCCGTGGGCGACAGACTGGGGTCGTGCGACCGCTCGCCGTCCATCACGTGTCCATCAACGTCGACGACGTCGACGCCGCCCTCGGGTTCTACACGGACGTGCTCGGCCTCGTGCCCCGTCGCGACCGGCCCGACTTCGCCTTCGGTGGGGCGTGGCTCGACGCCGGTGGCCAGCAGGTCCACCTGATCGAGGGCACCCCGCCCCCGGGGGTGGGCCAGCACTTCGCCCTCCAGGTCGAGGACCTCGACGCCACCGTGGCCGAGCTGCGCGACCGTGACATCGACGTGAGCGACCCCCGGCCGGTGGGATCGAGCCGCCAGGCCTTCCTGGCCGACCCCGCCGGCAACCTGGTCGAGCTCCACCAGGTGATGGACGTGCGCGCCCACCTGATCGCACGCCAGCGGCCTGCGACGTCAATCCGTGCCGGCGGCGTCGTCGTCGAAGAGGTGCGCCCAGCAGGCCGGGTCGCCGCCCTCGTCCGCGGCGGCGGACCCGCGTGGGGCCCCGACATCCAGGGGGCCGCGGCGGCGGTGGATGCTCAGGTAGTCGAGACCGTCCTCGCCGGCGCGCACGCTCCGGAGCGACGTGCGCGGCACGTGCGCGACGACGTGTGGTGCCAGTGCGGTGCTGCGACCGTCGATCGTGAGCCGTCCCGTGCCGGCGAGCACCACGACCACGACATCGACCGCCTCGTTCACGTGCTCGCCCATCGCGTGGCCCGCGTCGAGGTGGACGAGGTTCACGTTGAGCTCCCCGGGCGCCTCGAGGGTCCAGTGGACGCCGTCGCCGCCGGCCCCGTGCAGGTACCCGCTCAGGTCGGCCATCGTGCCGGACAGGTGCTCGGCCATCCAGCGCAGCGTACGCAGCGACGGGACGTCGACCGCCATGCGGGGCGACCTGTGGCGGGGAGACTGTCCGGCATGGACACACCCACTCAGCGATGGGTCGGCGTCGCCATCGACTGCGCCGACGCCGGTCCGGTCGCCCGGTTCTACGAACGCCTCCTCGGGTTCGAGATGGGCGAGTTCTCACCACCGGGCTGGGCCCAGCTGCACGACCCCGCCGGCGGGGTCCACCTCAACATCCAGGGCGAGGCCTGGTACGAGCCGCCGACGTGGCCGGAGAAACCGGGTGAGCAGGCCAAGATGCTCCACTTCGAGGTGCAGGTCGACGACCTCGAGGCCGCGGTCGCGACGGCGCTCGCGGCCGGCGGGTCGGAGGCGCCGTGGCAGCCTCCGGACCGCGACCGCGAGCGCATCCGCATCATGCTGGACCCCGCCGGCCATCCCCTCTGCCTCTTCCTGCGGGGCGAATAGCGCGCCGCCGGCTCAGTTGTTGGTGAGCGTCAGGACCGCGTTCTTGTCCTTGAGATCCTTGTTGGGGAACCTCTGCGTGAACTCGTCGCCCTCGGTGGACGAGTAGACGATCTGGAACTCGGCGTCGCGCACGCACTTGATGGTGAGGTTCTGCCGGACGGTCCTGCTCGCCCCGGGGGCGAGGTCGGTGATGTCGGCACCGAGGGTCAGGATGTTCCAGCCCTCCAGCGAACCCGGGTTCCTCACCTTGTGTCCCTCGCTGGGAACCGTCACCGTCAGGCCGGTGTCGTTGACGAACTCGATCGCCGTGTCCTTGCACTGTCCGAACTCCATTGGTCTTCCTCCGCCTTGGTTTCAGCGTGGCGGCGCCGTTCGCCGCCACACCACCCAGGGTGGGAGCCGGCCGCTAACGGGACGCTAACTTTTGACACAGCGCGGCCGGACCGGTACGAACGGCGGCCATGGCGACGGACGGGCACGGGATGCGGGCGGTCGAGCGCGTGCGCGTGACGATCGTCGCCGGAGGGCTCCTCGGGCTGGTCGTCGGCGGCATCGGCAGCCGCCTGGGCATGCTGGCGTTGCGGCTCACGTCGCCCGACTACGTGCGGGGCATCGAGAGCGACGACGGGTTCACGATCGGCCAGGTGACGCTGTCCGGCACGCTCATCCTGCTGTCGCTGTGCACGGCTGTCGGCGTCATCGGCGGCGTTCGCCTACCGGCTGGTGGCCCCCGCGCTGGTCGGGCCGCCGTGGCTGCACCGCGCGACGGTGGCGCTGGGCGCGGGGGCGGTCGTCGGTGCGATGGTGATCCACCCGGACGGCGTCGACTTCACGCTGCTCGAACCGGCGTGGCTCGCCATCGCCGTGTTCGTCGCCATCCCGCTCGCGTTCGGTGCCGCGATCGGTCCCACGCTCGACCGCTGCGACCGGCCGGACGCATGGGTGAACCGCGGCCGGTGGTTGCCCTGGCTCCTCGCGGTCGCGGTCCTCGCCCTCTCGTTCGTCATCCTTCCCGCCGTGGTGGTCGCCGGGGCCGTGATGGTCGTCTGGGCCGCGATCGGCGGGCTCGCGGTGGTCCGCCGGCTCCGGTCGAGCACGGTGCTCATCAACGTCCTGCGCGTCGGCTGGATCGCCGTGGCCGGGCTCGGGCTGGCGATCCTCGTCGAGGACGTCGCCGCCATCACCTGACCCGCTCGGGCGGGCCGGTGCCGTCGCGCAGGTCGTGGTAGGCGGCCCGCAGGGCGGCGCGGTCGGTCGCCGGGTCGGGGTCGACCACGGCGTCCGGGCGGGGGCGCCAGGCGGCGGCGACGTCCGCCGGCGGGGCGCCCGCCAGGGTGGCGGCCGCCTGGACCGCGGCGCCCCGGGCCACCGTCTCGCCCTCGGCGTGCACGTCCACGGGGAGGCCGCCGAGGTCGGCGAGCACCCGGCGGACGGCGCGCGAGCGGGCGCCGCCCCCGGTCAGGACCAGGCGGCGCCCGGTCGGGACGCCCTGGGCCGCGAGCGCGTCGAGCCCGTCGAGCAGCCCGTGCGTGATGCCCTCGACCGCGGCCCGGGCCAGGTCGGCCCGGTCGTGGGTCGTCCGCAGGCCGGCGAGGACGCCGGTGGCGTCCGGCCGGTTCGGCGTCCGCTCGCCGTCGAGGTACGGCAGCAGCGTCAGCCCGCGGGCCCCGGCGGGTGCCGACAGCGCCAGCTCGTCGAGCCCGTGGTGGTCGACGCCGAGCAGCGCCGCCACGGTGTCGAGCACCTTGGCGGCGTTGAGCGTGCAGACCAGCGGCAGGTACCGGCCCGTGGCGTCGGCGAACCCGGCGACGATCCCCTCCGGATCGGCGACCGGCACGTCGCTCACCGCGAACACCGTGCCCGACGTGCCCACCGACACCGCCACGTCGCCGGGCGCCAGCCCCAGGCCCAGCGCGGCCGCCATGTTGTCGCCCGTGCCCGGGCCGACCACCGCGGGCCCGAACAGGTCGCGGGCCTCGCCCCGCAGCCGGCCCACCGCCTCGGCCGGGCCCCGGATCTCCGGCAGGCAGCCCGCCCAGTCCCGGCCGTCGTCGATCAGGGCGAGCAGGTCCGGCCGCCACTCGCCGGTGGCCGGCGACCAGTAGCCCGTGCCCGACGCGTCGCCCCGGTCGGTGGCGGCGACGCCCGTGCACCGCAGGTTGAGCCAGTCGTGCGGGAGGACGACCCGGGCCAGCCGGGACCACGACCCGGGCTCGCAGCGGCGCAGCCACGCCAGCTTCGTGACCGTGTACGACGCCACCGGCACGAGGCCCACCGCCCGGCTCCACGCCTCGGCCCCCAGCCGCTCGACCAGCGCCGCGGCGTCCGGGGCCGACTCGGTGTCGTTCCACAGCTTCGCCGGCCGCACCACCTCGCCGCCCTCGTCGAGCACCACCATCCCGTGCTGCTGGCCCCCGACCGCCAGCGCCGCCACCGCCCGGCCGTCGAGCCCCGCGCCGGCGCGGCCGAGGGCCTCCCACCAGGCGGCCGGGTCCTGCTCGCTGCGGGGCGGCGACACGGGCGGGTGGGGCGCCCGCGCCGACGCCTCCAGGCGGCCCGTGTCGGCGTCCCGGACCTCGATCTTCGTGGACTGGGTCGAGCTGTCGACCCCGGCGACGAGCGCCACCGGCGGGACGGGCGCCGGCCGCTCAGCGGGCGCCGAGCAGCAGCTCGGTCACGAGCTGGTCGAGGCGCTCGTGGCCGTAGCCCTGGGCGGCGAGCGCCTGCTCGTCGTCGCCCGCCACCTGGGCCCGCAGCGCCGCGATCGCCTCGGGCGTGGCGCCGCCGGGCAGCGTCGGCTCGGCCAGGCGGTCGGCCTGGGCGGTGCGCAGCGCCTCCTGGATCTCGGCGTCCTCGGCGAACCGGAGGGCCTTGTCCCGCAGGATGAGGTAGCTGCGCATGCAGCCGAGGGCGAAGTCCCACACGCCGTCGGCGTCCTCGGTGCGGTAGGCGTGGGCGTCGAAGTGGCGCATGCCGTCCCACCCCGACTCCTCCAGCAGCTTCACCAGGTAGAAGGCGTCGCGGATGCCCTCGCTGCCGAACCGGAAGTCCTGGTCGAACTTGCCGATGCGCTGGGCGTTGAGGTCGATGTGGAACAGCTTGCCGTGCCACAGGCACTGGGCCACGGCGTGGTGGAACGACAGGCCCGACATGGTCTCGTGGGCGAACTCCGGGTTGAGCCCGACCATCTCGGGCCACTCCAGCTCGCCGACGAACGCCAGCGCGTGCCCCACGGTGGGCAGGAACAGGTCGCCCCGGGGCTCGTTGGGCTTCGGCTCGAGCGCGAGGCGCAGGTCGTAGCCCCGGTCGCGGATGTGCGCACAGCAGACGTCGACGGCCTCGGCGTAGCGGTCCAGCGCCGCCCGCACGTCCTTGGCCGCGTCGGCCTCGACCCCCTCGCGGCCGCCCCACATCACGTACACCGTCGCCCCCAGCTCGGCGCCGAGCTCGATGGCGTCGAGGGTCTTGGCGATGGCGAAGCGGCGCACGGCCGGGTCGTTGGCCGTGAAGGCCCCCTCCTTGAACACGGGCCGCGAGAACAGGTTGGTGGTCGCCATCGGCACCCGCATGCCCGTGTCGTCGAGGGCGCGCCGGAACCGCTTGAGGATGCCCTCGCGCTCGGACGCCGTCGACCCCGGCGGGACCAGGTCGTCGTCGTGGAAGTTGACGCCGTAGGCCCCGAGGTCGGCGAGGCGGTGGACCGCGTCGACCGGATCGAGCGGCGGTCGCACGTCGTGGCCGAACGGATCGCGGCCGGGGTTGCCGACCGTCCACAACCCGAAGGTGAACCGGTCCTCCGGGGTGGGCGTGTACCTGTCGGTCGTCACCGGGACCTCCTCGCGCCGCTTGGCAGGCCAAACTAGCGGTGCGGCCCGATCGACGTCGACGGAGGTGGGGGTGACGGAGGCCAGCACAGTGCGCCAGCGGCCGACCGGCCACGGCGGCTCGCCGCGCCTCGACGCCCGCGGGGTCACCAAGCGCTTCGGCCGGCTCACCGTGCTGCGCGACGTGAACCTGCGGGTCCACTCCGGCGAGGTGGTCGCGCTCGTGGGCGAGAACGGCGCGGGCAAGTCGTCGCTGGTGTCGTGCCTGGCCCGGATCCTCGAGCCCGAGGAGGGCGCGATCCACATCGACGGCGCGCCGCTGCCCTCGACCCCCGACCAGGTGCGCCAGGCCGGCGTCGAGGTGCTGTGGCAGGACCACGGGCTGTGCGACGACCTCGACGTCGTCGCCAACGTGTTCCTCGGCCGCGAGCCCGGGCGCTGGGTGATCGCCGAGAGCAACATGCGGGAGGACACCGCCGCCGTCCTGCGCCGGGTCGGGGCCGAGATCGCTGCCGCTCGACCGGCCGGTGCGCGGCCTGTCCCGCGGTCAGCGCCAGCTCGTCGCCCTCGGGCGGGCGCTCCGGAGCGAGCCGCGGCTGCTGCTGCTGGACGAGCCCACGGCCTCGCTCGGCGTGGCCGAGACGCTGCGGGTCCAGGGGGTGATCCGCCAGTGCCGCGACGCCGGAGCGGGCATCCTGCTCGTGACCCACGACCTCGACCAGGTCTTCGCGCTGGCCGACCGGGTCGTCGTGCTGCGCGAGGGCCGGGTCGTCGCCGACGTCTCGCCGCTGGAGGTGCACCGCGACGACATCGTGGCGCTGATGTCCGGCATCGAGATGGACTCGATGGCCCGGCGCCAGCTGCAGCGCCTCCGCAGCCTGGTCGACCAGCTCTCGGACGTGGAGCCGGCGGCCTCGCTGCCGCTGATCGTGTCGGCCATGGCCGCCGCGCTCGACCAGGAGATGCTCTGCGTCCACCTGCTCGAACCGGACGACGACGGGACCGCCGTGCTGCGCCGCACCGCGGCCGTCGGCCTGCCCGCGCCGCTGCTGGAGGTCAACGACCGGATCGAGCTCGGCCCGTCGGGGAGCTGCTCGGGCCTGGCGGGCGCCGAGGCCGAGGCGGTGGTCGTCGAGGACCTCGCCACCCACCCCGCCCCCGAGCGGTACCGGCGGGCGGCGGCCGCCTCCGGCATCCGCAGCGAGTGGGCGGCGCCGATCGTGGGCACCCACGGCGTGCTGGGCACCGTGTCGGGCTACGCCACCTCCGTCGGCCGGCCCGAGCCGGCGCAGCTGGAGCTGGCCCGACCTGTACCTGGGCTACGTGGCGGCCGCGATCGAGCGCGAGCGCCTGCTGTCCGAGGTCTCCCGCCGCAACCGCGTCCTCGAGTCGCTGCGGGCGATGCTGGAGACCCTGGCCGGGCCGGACCGGGTCGTCGGCGGCCTCCGGGCCTCGTCGCTGGCGCTGAGCCGGGCGCTGGGCGCGGCCGCGGTGGGGGTGCTGATCGACCAGGACGGCGAACCGGAGCAGCTGGTGCTGCACGCGGGCGACGGCGCCGCGCCGGAGACCGTCGAGCGGCGGTTCCGGGACGCGGCCCGCGCCATCCTCGGGGACCCGGACGGCGGCGGGGCGCGCTTCGTCGAGTCCGACCTGGCCGCGGTCGCCCTCCGCCACCCCGAGGGCCGGGCCGTGCTCGTCGCCCACCTCCCCGCCGGCGACGCCCCGCCCGGCGACACGCTCGAGCTGCTCGACGACGCCACCCGCTCGCTCGCCCTGGCCATGGAGGGCGAGGCGCTGGAGCACGCCCGGCGGGAGGCGGCCGCCCTGCGCCGCTCCCAGGCCATCCAGCGCGAGCTGCTGTCGTCGCTCAGCCACGAGCTCCGCACGCCGCTCACCGCCATCCAGGGCTACGCCTCGACCCTCCTCCAGCCCGACCTGACCTGGGACGCGCAGTCCACCGACCGGTTCCTGCGGTCGATCGCCACCGAGGGGGCCCGGCTGGAGCGGCTGGTCGGCGACCTGCTCGACTCCACGGCCATCGAGTCGGGGGTCCTGCGCCTCCAGCGCCACTGGTGCGACCTCCAGCTGGTGGTCGAGACCGCCATGCGCCTCGTGGCCGGCGGGACCACGATCCGCCTCCACACCGAGGGCGCGATCGAGCCGCTGTGGGGCGACCACGACCGCCTGGAGCAGGTGTTCGTCAACCTGCTGGAGAACGCCGTCGGGCACGGCGCCTCCGACGACGGCATCGACGTCACGCTGCGCCACGGCGAGGTCGGCACGGTCGAGGTCGAGGTGGCCGACCACGGGCCCGGCATCCCGCCGGCGATGGTCGAGCGGATCTTCGAGCCGCGGGTGCGGGCCGCCGCCGACCCCGCCGGCGCCGGCCTCGGCCTGTCCATCGCCCGGGGGATCGTCGTGGCCCACGGCGGCACCCTGGTGGCGGCGCCCGGCCGCCCGCGGCGCCCGCTTCGTCGTCGCGCTCCCCTCCGAGCCGCCGACCGACGCGTCGGACGCCCGGCTGGACGCCGCCTGGAACTTCGTCGACGCCCCCGGGGAGCCCCATGTCGTCTGACCGCACGACCGTCCTGCTGGTCGAGGACGACCAGAACATCGTCGACCTCGTGCGGTCCAACCTCATCGCCCGGGAGCACGACGTGGTCGTGTCCAAGGACGGCTGCGACGCGGTCGAGATGCTCGAGGCCACCGAGCCCGACGCCGTGCTGCTCGACCTGATGCTCCCGGGGATCGACGGGTTCGAGCTGTGCCGTGAGCTGCGGGAACGGTCCTCGGTGGGGATCCTCGTGCTGTCGGCGCGGCGGGCCGAGACGGACAAGGTGCGGGCCCTCAACCTGGGGGCCGACGACTACATGACCAAGCCGTTCGGCATCGAGGAGCTGCTGGCCCGGATCAACGCCACGCTCCGGCGCAGCCGCCCCGCACCCGTGGAGCTGGCCGCACCCGCCGTCGTGCACGCGGGCGACGTGGACATCGACCTGGCCGCCCGCAAGGTCACCAAGGGCGGCGACCTCGTCCACCTCACGCCGACCGAGTTCGCGCTCCTGCGCGAGTTCGCCACCAACCCCGGGGTCCTGCTGACCCACGCGACCCTGCTCCGCCGGGTGTGGGGCCACGGCTACGAGACCCAGACCGAGTACACCCGGGTCTACATGGCCCGCCTCCGGGCGAAGCTGGAGGGCCCGGGCGGATCGCCGCTGTTCGTCACCGAGCCCCGGTCCGGCTACCGCTTCGTGCCGGACGGCTGACGCTCCGTACGTTCCGGCCACGTGCGAGCGCTCCGGCGTTCGAACGTGTCGGAAACCGGGTACGAATGAACGCCGGACGTGGGGTGGCACCGCCCCGGGGACCCGCGACCGTGCCGAACGGCTGACGCTCCGTACGGACGATCCCTTCACGTTTCGTTCACGCCGGCGCCGCAACGTTCGCGTTCTGTTCGCGGTTGCCGTCGTACCGTCCCCCGCAAGGGAAGACCGAGGGGGATTTGACGATGTCCGTAAGCAAGCGCGCGTGGCGGGGCCTCGCCACGCTGGTGGTGTTCGGCCTGATCGCCGCCGGCTGCGGCGACGACGACGACGGCGGCGGCGACTCGGCGGCCGGAGGGGACGGCGACGGCAGCATCTGGGTGCTCCTGCCCGACACCGCGTCGTCCGACCGGTGGGAGAAGGACGACCGCCGGTTCTTCGCCGAGGCGTTCGAGGAGGCCGGCCTGTCCGAGGGTGACGACTTCACGATCGTCAACGCCGAGGGCGACGCCGCCACCCAGCAGTCGCAGGCCGAGCAGGCCATCGCCGACGGGGCCAGCGTGATCGTGCTGACCAGCCTCGACACCGGCTCCGGCGCCACGATCATCGACCAGGCCAAGGACGCCGACGTCAAGGTCGTCGAGTACGACCGCTTCAACACCGGCGGCTCGGGCGGCGACGCCTACGTCAGCTTCGACAACGTCGAGGTCGGTGCGGCCATGGCCGAGGCCGTGGAGCCCGCCATCGACGCCCTCGGCGTCGCCCCGGCGCGGGTCGTCATGCTGAACGGCGGCGAAGAGGACAACAACTCGTTCCTGTTCAAGCAGGGCTACGCCGAGACGGTCGACGCCCGCGTCGACGCCGGCGACTGGGAGCTGGTCGCCGACCAGTTCGTCCCCGGGTGGGACAACCAGGAAGCCCAGACGCTCATGGAGCAGATCCTGGTCGACGCCAACAACGACGTGGACGCCGTGTTCGCCGCCAACGACGGCCTCGCCAACTCGGTGATCAACGCCCTCGAGGCCGCAGGGGTCGGCCCGGTGCCGCTCAGCGGCCAGGACGCCACCGCCGCCGGCATCCAGAACGTGCTGCTCGGCAAGCAGACGGTCAGCGTCTACAAGCCGATCCAGGACGAGGCCGGCGTGGCCGCCGCGATCGCCCTCGCCCTGCGCAACGGCGACGACATCGAAGAGGCCGCGACCTCCTACTCCTCGACGCTGGCAGTCGGGCGGCGCCGCCGTGGCGATCATCGGCATCGAGGCCGAGAGCGGCGAGCCCGCCGACTCCGCCGACGGCGACGGCGTCGTGCCCTACGTCGCCCTGGTCCCGATCGGCGTGACCGTCGACAACGTCGCCGACACGGTCATCGCGGACGAGTTCCGGACCGTGGAAGAGCTCTGCACCGGCGAGGTGGCCAACACCCCGTTCTGCCAGCAGAACTCGTGACGACGCCGCTCCTCGAGCTCGAGGGCGTCTCGAAGGCGTTCGGCGCGGTGCAGGCCCTGCACCGCGTCGACTTCGAGGTCCGCCGGGGCGAGGTGATGGCCCTCGTCGGAGACAACGGGGCCGGCAAGTCGACGCTCATCAAGTGCGTCGCCGGCATCTACCCCTTCGACGAGGGCCAGCTGCGCTTCGAGGGCGAGCGCGTCAACATCCACGGCCCGAGGGGCGCCGGCCGCCTCGGCATCGAGGTCGTCTACCAGGACCTGGCGCTGGCCGACAACCTCGACGTCACCGCCAACATGTTCCTCGGCCGGGAGCGGACGCGGCGGGGCTTCGTGCTCGACGAGTCGACCATGGAGCACGCCGCCCAGGAGACGCTGGAGAGCCTGTCGGTCACGACCCTCGGGTCGGTCCGCAAGAAGGTCGCCGGGCTCTCCGGCGGCCAGCGGCAGGCGGTCGCGGTGGCCAAGTCGGTGATGTGGAACTCGAAGCTGCTCATCCTCGACGAGCCGACGGCCGCGCTGGGCGTGGCCCAGACCCGCCAGGTGCTGGACCTCGTGCGCCGGCTGGCCGACCGCGACCTGGGCGTCCTGCTCGTGTCGCACAACCTCCACGACGTCTTCGAGGTCGCCGACCGCATCACGGTGCTGCGCCTGGGCCAGCGGGTGGCCATGCTGGAGCGGTCCGAGACGACGCAGCAGGAGGTGGTGCACGCCATCACCGCCGGAACGGTCGGCCACGTGCCGGGCATGTCCGATATGGGAGCGGCCGAGCAGTGACGATCGACCCCACCACCGATTCACCGACCGACGGGGAGGTCCCGCCGACGGAGGCGCTGCCGCCCGCCCCCACCGCCGAGGTGCTCGGACCCACGCCCGAGACGCTCGGCGGCTACATCCGCCGCTGGTGGCAGGGCGTCCGCGCCGGCGAGCTGGGCTCGCTGCCGATCATCGCCGGGCTCGTCATCATCGCCATCGTGTTCGGGCTGCTCGACGACACGTTCTTCGTCGAGCGGAACTTCACCAACCTCCTGCTGCAGATGGCGGCCATCGCCACGATCGCGATCGGCGTCGTGTTCGTGCTGCTGATCGGCGAGATCGACCTGTCCGTGGCCTTCGTCAGCGCGGTCGGCGGCGTGACGATGACGCTGCTGCTGCGGCCGGACGGCGCAGAACTGGCCGTGGTGGGCGGCCATCGGCTTCGCACTGGCCGTCACGACGCTCATCGGCCTGGTGCAGGCGCTCGTGATCACCAAGGCCGGCGTGCCGTCGTTCGTGGTCACGCTGGCCGGCCTGCTCATCTGGTCGGGCGTCGTGCTCATCCTCACGACCCAGTACTCGACGTCGGGCACCATCCGGATCCAGGACGAGACCGTCGTCGGCATCGCCAACGACTTCCTCACCGACGCCCAGGGCTGGGTCGTCGGGGTGGTCGTCGTCGCCGGCTACGCGCTGGCGCAGTTCCAGACGGCCCGCTCGCGGCGCGCCCGCGGCCTCGACGCCAAGCCGGGCATCGTCATCGTCCTGCAGGTGATCGGGCTGGCCGCCGTCGCGTTCGCGGCGGTGTGGTACGCCAACCGGGACCGGGGCGTCCCGTCGGTCACGCTGCTGGTGCTGCTCCTGTTCGTGTTCTGGTCGTTCGTGGCGTCGCGCACCCGCTTCGGCCGCCACGTCTACGCCGTGGGCGGCAACGCCGAGGCCGCCCGGCGGGCGGGGATCAACGTCGACCGGGTGCGGATCATGGTGTTCATGATCGCCGGGTTCATGGCCGGGCTCGGCGGGATCATCCTGGCGTCCCGGCTCCGCTCGGTGGCCACCAACACCGGCGGCGGCAACCTGCTGCTCAACGTGATCGCCGCCGCCGTCATCGGGGGCACCAGCCTGTTCGGGGGGCGGGGCCGCGTCGTCTCCGCCCTGCTCGGCGCGACGGTGATCATCGCCATCGACAACGGGATGGGCCTGCTCAACCTGGCCACCGGCACGAAGTTCGTGATCACCGGCCTGGTGCTGCTGGGCGCGGTGCTCGTCGACGCCCTCTCGACGCGCCGGCGGGCGGCACGCGGTGTCGTGTGAGCGCACCGCGGACCACCGCGGCGGTGCTCGCCCTCGGCCTGGCCGTGGCGGCGTGCACCGCGGGACCGGGTGACGACGCCGACGAGGCGGCGCCGCCGCCGGCCACCGCGGGCGAGGCGCGCCCCGGCCCGACGGGCATCGCGTTCGTCGACGTCGCCGCCGACGCGGGGCTCGCCTTCGAGCACGGCGCGTTCCGGTGGGCGGTCGGCACCGACCCGGTGGCGATGTCGGGCGGGGGCGTGTGCTGGCTCGACTACGACGGCGACGGTTGGCTCGACCTCTACGTGGTCAACTCGTACGACGAGGACGAGGCGGCGCAGTGGGAGGCCGCTGGGGGCCTCCCACGCAGCGCCCTGTTCCACAACGTCGAGGGCACCTTCGTCGACGTCAGCGAGGGCTCCGGCGCCGACCTCGACATGCGGGGCAACGGCTGCGTGGCCGCCGACTTCGACAAGGACGGCCGCACCGACCTGTACGTGACCGGCGCCGACGCCGGCGCGCTGCTGTGGAACGAGGGCGACGGGACCTTCACGGAGGGGGCGGAGGACGCCGGGGCGCCGGCGGTCGGCTGGTACGCCGGGGCGGCCGCCGGCGACGTCGACGGCGACGGCTGGCCCGACCTGTTCGTCGCCGGCTACGCCAACCTCGACAGCCCCGTCGCCGGGGCCACGCAGGGGTTCCCCAACACCTACACCGGGGTGCGCGACCTGCTCTACCTCAACGAGGGCCGGGACCGGGGCGGGCGGGCGACGTTCCGCGAGGTCGGCATGACGGCCGGCCTCGAGGTGGCCAACTTCGACTACGGGCTGGGCGCGCTGTTCACCGACCCCGACGCCGACGGCGATCTCGACCTGTTCGTCGCCAACGACACCCGGCCCGACCGCCTGTACGACAACGTGGCGTGGCCGGGCGGGGCGGAGGCCGACCCCGACGGCCTCGGCTTCCGCTTCGAGGAGCTGGCCGGCCCAGGCCGGCGTGGCCGACCCGGCCGCGGGCATGGGCGTGGCCGGGGCCGACGACAACAGCGACGGCCGCGAGGACCTGTTCGTCACCAACGCCCGCGGCCAGGTCCACGGCGTGTTCCGCGGCCAGGACTCGGCGGCCGTCGACCCGTCGTTCACGGACGTGCGCCGCGACCTGGGCCCGGACCTCGGCGCCGCCACCGGGTGGGGCGTGTCGTGGGCCGACCTCGACCTCGACACCGACCTCGACCTCGTCCTGGCCAACGGCCCCATCCCCGTGACCGACCTCGCGGCCGGCGCCGAGCCCCTGCAGGTCTTCGGCAACCTCGGCGCCCAGGGCTCGCCCGGGCGCTACGAGGACGTGGGCGCGGCGGCCGGGACCACGGGCGTCGGCGGCCTGCACGCCCGGGGCAGCGCGGTCGCCGACTACGACAACGACGGCGACCTCGACGTCGCCGTGGCCACGATCGGCGGCCGGCTGGTGCTGCTGGAGAACCGGGCCGCCGCGGGCAACTGGCTCGAGGTGGCCCCCGGGGGCGTGGCCCCGGGGGCGACGGTCACCGTGACGCTGCCCGGCGGCGAGACGCTGCGCCGCGAGGTGCAGGCCGGAAGCAGCTACCTGTCGTCGGAGGACCCGCGCGCCCACTTCGGCCTGGGCGACGTGTCCGAGGTGAGCCGGATCGTCGTCACCTGGCCGGGAGGCGACGAGACGGTCGTCCGCTCCGTCGGGGCCAACCAGATCGTGGCCGTGGAGCCCCCGGGATGACGGCGGCGCGCCGGACGTGGGTCGCGGTGGCGGCCGTGGTGGCGGTGGCGGTCGCCGGGGTGCACGTCGACGTCGCCGTCGTCGGACGCCGCGGACAGCTACATGATCGACGGCTGCGAGCGGGAGGACCTGGGGCAGCGGTCGGTGGCCCGGGTGTGGGACGAGGCGCTGCTCGGCGCCATCCGGCGCGACGTCCCGGCCCCCACGGTCCACGCCCGGAACCTGTTCCACACGTCGGCCGCCATGTGGGACGCGTGGGCCGCCTACGACCCCACGGCGAGCGGCTACTTCGTCGACGAGAAGCACGAGGTCGAGGACGTCGAGGCCGCCCGGGAGGCGGCGATCAGCTACGCGGCCTACCGCATCCTCCTGCACCGCTACTCGCTCGCCGCCGGCCTCGAGGCCACCTTCGACGACCTGGTCGCGACCATGGAGTCGCTCTGCTACCGCATCGACGTCACCACGACCGAGGGCGACTCGCCCGCGGCCCTCGGGAACCGCATCGCCGAGACGGTGATCGACTACGGCCGCGACGACGGCTCGCTGGAGGAGCGCCGCTACATCGACACCGAGTACCGGCCGGTCAACGCGCCGCTGGTGGTGGCCGCCGACGGCGTCGACATGAGCGACCCCAACCGCTGGCAGCCGCTGGCCCTGGCCCAGCTCGTGGGCCAGAACGGGCTGCCGTTGCCCGGCCGCGTCCAGCGCTTCGTGGGGCCCCACTGGGGGCACGTGGCGGGGTTCGCGCTCCCCGGCTCGGGCGACGGGCTGCCCGTCGACCCCGGGCCGCCGCCCGCGCTGGGCGACGACCCCGCCGGCGCGGATGCCTTCAAGCAGGCCGCCGTCGAGGTGCTGCGGGCCAGCAGCTACCTCGACCCCACGGACGGCGAGACGATCGACATCGGCCCGGGAGCCGCCGGGGACAACCCGCTCGGGACGAACGACGGCGACGGGTACCCCGTCAACCCGGCCACGGGCGAGCCCTATGCCCCCGACCTGGTGCTGCGGGGCGACTTCTCCCGGGCGCTGGCCGAGTTCTGGGCGGACGGGCCCGAGTCGGAGACCCCGCCGGGGCACTGGAACACCATCGCCAACACCGTCTCCGACACGCCCGACCTCGAGCTGCGGATCGGCGGCGAGGGCCGCCCGGTCGACCGGCTGGAGTGGGACGTGAAGCTGTACTTCGCGCTCAACGGTGCGGTGCACGACGCGGCGGTGGCGGCCTGGGGGGCGAAGGGCCACTACGACTCGGCCCGCCCGATCTCGATGATCCGCTGGATGGGCGGGAACGGGCAGTCGAGCGACCCGGCCGGACCGGCCTACCACCCCGACGGGCTCCCCCTCGTCCCCGGCCTGGTCGAGGTCGTCACGCCGGCGTCCAGCGCGCCCGGCCAGCCCCACGAGCGGCTCGCCGGCCACGTCGGGGAGATCGCCGTGCGGGCGTGGCGGGGCAACCCCGCGGATCCGGCGCAGGCCTCCGGAGTGGGGTGGATCCGGGCCGTCGACTGGGTGCCCTACCAGCGGGCGACGTTCGTGACCCCGGCCTTCGCCGGCTACGTCTCCGGGCACAGCACCTTCAGCCGGGCCGCGGCCGAGGTCATGACCGAGTTCACCGGGGACGCCTACTTCCCGGGCGGCATCTCGAGCTGGACGGTGCCGGCCGGCGACCTGGCGACCGAGGGCGGGCCGAGCCGCGACGTGCGGCTCGAGTGGGCCACGTACTTCGACGCCGCCGACCAGGCCGGGACGTCGCGCATCTTCGGCGGCATCCACATCACCGCGGACGACTTCGCGGGCCGCAAGATCGGGTCGGGGTGCGGCCAGGACGCCTGGTCGCTGGCGCAGCTCTACTACGCCGGCGAGGCGCCGGCCGGGCGCTGAGCCGGCACGATCGGCCATGCTGCAGGGCATGACGACCCGCCGCCTCCGCCTCCTGCCGGCCCTGCTCGCCGTGGCCCTGGCGGCGGCGGCGTGCCACCCGCCCGGGCCCGGCGGCGGCGGGGGTTCGGGCCGGGGGCGGATCCCGGTCCGGCTCAACGAGATCCAGGTCCTGGCGTCGCACAACAGCTACCACGTGCAACCCGAGCCGGCGCTCATGGCCGCCCTCACGGACTTCCTCGGCGACGCCGCCCAGGGCTTCGAGTACACCCACCGGCCCCTGGCCGACGAGCTGGACGCCGGGCGTCCGCCAGATCGAGCTCGACGTGTTCGTCGACGACCCGGCCGGCGGGCGCTACGCCCACCCGGTCGTCGTGGACCTGCTGGGCGTCGCCCCGCCCGACCCCGCGCTCGCCGGTCCCGGCCTCAAGGTGCTCCACGTGCAGGAGGTCGACTTCCGCACGACCTGCCCGACGTTCGTCGCCTGCCTGACCCAGGTCCGCGACTGGTCGGACGCCCACCCCGGCCACCTGCCCGTCACCGTCCAGGTCGAGGCCAAGGACGACGCCATCCCCGACCCCGGCCTCGGCTTCGTCGAGCCGCTGCCCTGGACCGGGCCCGACTTCGCGGCCCTCGAGGCCGAGATCGACGCGGTGTTCCCGGCCGAGCGGGTGCTGACGCCCGCCGAGGTGCGGGACCGCCACGCCACGCTCGCCGACGCGGTGCGGGCCGGCCGCTGGCCCCGGGTCGACCAGGTGCGGGGCCAGGTGCTGTTCGTCCTCGACGACCACGGGGCCAAGCGGGACGCCTACCGGGCGCAGGTCCCCGACCTCGCCGACCGGCGGGTGTTCGTCGACGTGCCGGAGACCGACCCCGACGCGGCGATGATGGTCGTCAACGACCCGCTGTCGCAGGGCGACCGCATCCGCGACCTGGTGGCGGCCGGGTTCATCGTGCGCACCCGGGCCGACGCCGACACGGTCCAGGCCCGCACCGGCGACACCGCCATGCGGGACGCGGCGTTCGCCTCGGGGGCCCAGTTCGTGTCGACCGACTACGTGTTCCCGGACGAGGTCTTCGGCACCGGCTACGTCGCCGACCTGCCCGGCGACGGCGCCGCCCGCTGCAACCCGGTCAACGCGCCGCGGCGCTGCCAGCGGGCCGACCTCACGGGCTGAGCTCGCCGCGGAGGACCACCACGCCGGGCGCGGTGGTCCCGCCGGCCACCGGCTGGCGCGTCACGGTGAGAGCGTCGTAGCCGTCCGGCTCGATGCCCAGCCACAGCTCGATCTCCTGCGGGCCGCGCTGGTGGAAGGTCCCGGCCGACACCTTGCCGGCGGGTCCCACCAGCCACAGCTCGTAGAACGTGCCCGCCGGCGCCGGGGCCAGGCCGTCGACGTCGAGCTGCACGGACACGCCGGCCGGCTCGTCGCGGAGCACGGCGGTCGCGGCGGCGCCCGGAGCGTCGACGGTGCCGGCCAGCGCGACCTCGACGCCCTCGGGCCGGGCGCCGGCCCACGGGCGTACGCCCGCGGCCACCACCCCGGCGACGAGGACGACGGCCGCGGCGGCGGCCAGTGCCGGGCGCCGCCAGGCGCGGCCGGCCGGGCGGGACCGGCCGCGCCCGGGGGGCGGGGTGTCGCCGGTGGCGGCGGCCGCCAGGGTCCGCTCGCGCAGCCCCTCGGGCACGTCGGCCCAGACGGCGGCGTCGCCCAGCAGCCGCGCCACGGACGGGTCGGGGAGGGTCGGTTCGAACGGCGGCATGGCGGACTCCGATCAGACCATCGCGACAGAGGACGACAGGGAGGCCGCCAGCAGGCGGTAGGCGGCGTGGGTGCGGGACTTGACGGTGCCCAGCGGGACGCCGAGGCGGGCGGCGATCTCCGGCTGGGTCAGCTGCTCGAGGTGGGCGAGGCGGACGACCTCGCGGCTCGCCGGCGGCAGCGCATCGATCGCCCGGCGCACGGCCCAGACGTCGGACGTGTCGGCGATCGAGGGGGGCTCGACGGTCGGCAGGTCGACCGCTGCGACCTCGTCGAGGCTGCGCACCTCGTGGCGGTGCTCGCGGCGCCACAGGTCGACGGCGGTGCGCCGCACGATCGACCGGAGCCACGGGCCCAGCGGGCGGGCCGGGTCGAACGTCGCCGCCGCCCGCCACGCCTGGACGAACGCCTGCTGGACGGCCTCCTCGGCCAGCCTCGGGTCCGAGAGCAGCCGGCGCGCCACCGCCAGCATGGGGCCGGCGTACTCGTCGAACACCTCCGCCAGGGCGCCCTCGTCGCCGGCCCGCAGCCGCTCTCCCACCGAACCCCGTCGTTGCCTCCGCACCATCACACCGCCTGCGTCGTCGCCGCCGTCGTCGCCGTCCGCCCCGCTCGCCCCCGCGGCAGCGCTGACGACCTCGTTGTCGCCAGCGCTGCCCGGGGGAGATCACTGCACGATGAGCTGCACCAGGCCCGGGGGCAGGCCGGGCCCGGGTGCGGCGGAGAAGATGTCGTCGGTGCCGCCCCGCCTGCTTCCGGCCGGTCGCCGGAGGTTCACACCTGTCTGCACGGACCTCTCCTTGGGGTGGGGTCGTTCCCTGCTCACCCCTCGGTACGGTCGCGGCGGGGTGAATGGTTCACTCCGCAACAAATTCGGCTCAGGCGGCGGCCAGCCGCTCCCACCGATCCGAGGTGGCGTCGTCGGCCGGGAAGAACGCCTCCACCCGCAGCTCCTGGGCCGTGACGTCGACCGGCGTCCCCACCGTCGAGACGATCGAGAAGAACCGCAGCACGTCGCCGCCGAGCCGGAAGTGCACGTCCACCACGGGGACCAGGGGCGCGACGTGGGGCGCCGTGACCTGGGGCGCGACGTCGGGACGGGACTGCAGCTCCCGCACCAGCTCGGCGGTGGCCAGGTCGAGGACGCCGCCGACGGCCTCGCGCCGGGCCCGCTCCAGGAGCGCGGGGGCGACGTCGTCCCAGTTGGCGACCGCGCTGCGGACCGGGCCGGGTTCGAGGAACAGGCGCAGCACGTTCGCCCGCTCCGGCGGGGGGTCGGGGGCGAACAGGGCGCCGAACAGCCGCCCGGCGCCGGCGTTGGCCCGGATCAGCTGCCAGCCCCGGTCGAGCACCACGGCGGGCATCGGGTCGTGCCGGTCGAGCATCCGGTCGAGCGCGGTCATGACCAGGTCGAGGCCGGGGTCCTCCAGCGCCCGCTGCGGGTACAGCGGCGCGAACCCGGCCGCCAGCAGCAGGCCGTTGCGGTCGCGCAGCGGCACGCCGAGCGCGGCGGCCAGCCGCAGCACCATCTCGCGGCTGGGACTCGACCGTCCGGTCTCGAGGAAGCTCATGTGGCGGGGGGTCGTCATGGCGCTCGACGCCAGGTCGAGCTGGCTCATCCCCCGCACCCGGCGCCAGTAGCGGACGAGGTCGCCGAAGGCGGTGGCCTCGCCGGTCGCGGAAACGGACACCCCTCGACCCTACGGGCGTCGGGGCACCGGGGCGCTTCCCTCCGGGGGAATCGTGGCCGGGCGCCGGCCGGGCGATGGTGGCGGCACACAACCACCGACCGGAGGACACTCCCATGGACCTGCCCATCCTCACCCGCGACACCGCCCCCGCCGCCTCGCAGCCCCTGCTCGACGGGATCGCCGCCGACCTCGGGTTCGTGCCCAACTTCGCCGCCACCATCGCCGCCAGCCCGACGCTGCTCGCCGGCTTCGACGGCCTGCGCCGCGCCGTCGGCGACGCCTCGTTCGACCCGCTGCGGCGGGAGACCGTGGGTCTGGCGGTCGGCGTCGCCGTCGACAACGCCTACGGCGCCGCCTTCCACTCGACCGTGCTGGCCGAGCTCGGGGCCGGGGACGGCGACATCGCCGCCATGCGAGCGGGCGACGAGCCGGCCGACCCGACGCTCGCCGCGGTGTACGCCCTGGCCCGGGCCCTCGTGCTCGACCGGGGCGCGGTCGACGGCGCGGTGGTCCGCCGCGCCCTCGACGCCGGGCTGTCCACGGCCGACGTGCTGCAGATCGTCACCGAGTGCGTCTTCGCCGGCCTCGTCGGCATGGTCGACAACCTGGCCGGGCGGGTCGAGCTCGACGAGCCGTTCTGCCGTGGGCCTGGAAGTGACGCCCTGCTACAATCGACGGAAGGGTCAATAGCGCCGGGTTCAGAAGCACTGGGGAGTCAGGATGTCCGTACGCCACCGGTTCGCCGTCGTCGCGCTCGCCGCGGCCGCCGCGGGGGTCCTCCCCCCGGCGGCCCCGGCCGGTGCCGGTCCTGCGCCCGTGCGGGTGTCCCATCCGACCGCTCCGGACGGCACGCCCGTCGAGTTCCCGAGGGCCATCAACGAGCGCGGCGAGATCCTGGGCCTGGTCTCGACCGGCGACGGCCTGACCTACACCACCGCCGTGTGGCGCCGCGGGCAGGTGTCCGTCGTGGGAGATCCCGACGTTCCGCTGACGATGCCCTTCGATGCCCGGGCCCTGTCCGACCGGGGGCATGTCGCCGGGTTCCACCTGCGCAGCTTCTCCGAGACCCGGCCCTTCTCGTGGCGGGCGGGACAGCTCACCTACCTGCCCATCGACCACCCGTCGGGCGGCGTCCAGGACGTCAACGACCACGGCGACGCCATCGGGGTCGTGGGCGACGACGCCTTCGGCGGCACCCAGGTGGTGGGCTGGGTGGACGGCGCGCTGGTGACACCCCCGCCCGGCGTCCGGCTCAGCCCGAGCTTCGCCTTTCCCCGCGTGCTCAACAACCGGAACGAGGCTGCGGTCGACCTGATCGTGGACGGGCTGCGCCAGGCCGCCGTCTGGGACCTCGACACCAACGAGGTCACGCCCCTCGGAACGCTCGGCGGGCTGGGCAGCTCGGTCGCGGCCATCAACGAGGCCGGCGACGTCACCGGGACGAGCGACACCGTGTCGGAGGCCGGCCATGCGTTCCTGTGGCGCCGCGGCACGATGATCGACCTCGGCACGCTCGGCGGGCCGTCGAGCATGCCCGTGGCCATCAACGACCGGGGCCACGTGACGGGGACGAGCACCGTGGCGGGCGGCGGGCCGGCGCAGGCCTTCCTGTGGCGCGACGGCCGGATGGAGGAGCTGCCGTCGCTGGGGGGAACCACCGGCTGGCCGGTCAGCAGCCCTGCCGACATCAACAACCGCGGCCAGGTGGTCGGCGACAGCACCACCCCCGACGGTGCCAGCCACGCCGTGCTGTGGCAGGACGGCGAGGTCGTCGACCTGAGTGCGGCCCTCGATCCGGTGCAGCCCGCCTTCGCCGTCGACGTCAACGACCGCGGCCAGGTGCTCGGCCGGGTGCGGGGCAGCCCGCTCGGGATCAGCGTGGTGTGGGCGACGTGACCGGCGGGCGGTAGGTCGTCGTCCCGCCGTTGCGGTGGTCCGGGAGCCGGGGCCCGGACCACCCGAGCCGGCGGAGCTCGCGGGCCAGCGCGATGTTGGTGAAGCCGTGGCCGACGGCGGTCACGGCCCCGGTCGCCGCCAGCCCGGCGAGGCGCCCGGCGACCCGGCGGACCCGGGCGAACGCCTCGCCGCGGGGCTCGACGCCGCCGGACCAGCCGGCCAGCCAGGCGATGCGGGCCGCCGCGTCCCAGGCGTCGAGCGGCAGGCGGATGCCCGGCACCGCCAGGACCGGCAGCGGGATCTCCACGAGGTCGTCGTCGGTGACCACCGCCGGCCGGGCGTCGGGCGCCAGCCGGTCGAGGACGGCACGGGCCGTGGCCTGCGCCCGGGCCAGCGGGC
The DNA here is from genome assembly GCA_963759225.1 of uncultured Acidimicrobiales bacterium. GTDB lineage: Bacteria > Actinomycetota > Acidimicrobiia > Acidimicrobiales > VFJN01 > ZC4RG19. Next base: position 26,262 of record CAVWYL010000020.1, read on the forward strand.
TGACGACCAGGTGCCGGGTGCCCGCCACCAGCGCCACGAGGTCGTCGGAGGGCCGGGCGTCCGCGGTGATCCCCCGCTCGGCCTCGGTGGCGAACCAGGCCCGCAGCCCGTCGCGGTCGAGCCACGACGCCGGCGCGCCGGCGGTCGGCAGGTGGCGCACGAGGTGAACGGGGTTGACCGGGCGTATGTCTTCGGACATATATATGTCATGGCTCCTACGTCAGACGTACGCACGATCACGCCCCGCGACGACGTCCTCGCTCAGCTCGCCCGGCGGCTGCACGGCGGCAACGTACCCGTGGCCGTGGCGCTCACCGACCTCGACGACTTCGCCGGGCTCAACGACCGCCAGGGGCGCGAGGCGGGCGACCGCGTCCTCGCCGCCTGGGAGCGGGTGCTCGACGCCAACCTGCCCGCCGGAGCCGACGTCGCCCGGCTCGGCGGCGACGAGTACGTCGCCATGCTGCCCGGCCTGGCCGCCGAGGACGCCCTGATCGTGCTGGGCGAGATCCGCCAGCACTTCTCGGCCCACCCGGTGGAGGGCGCCGGCGAGGCGGTGGCGGCCTCGGTCGGCGTCGCCGCCATCCCGCCCCACGGCGCCACCGCCGAGGACCTGCTCCGGGCCGCCGGCGAGGCACTCATGCGGGCCAAGCGGGAGGGCCGCGACCGCATCGCCATCTACGTCGAGGAGAAGATGGTGCTCAAGAGCAACTACTACAGCCGGGCCGGGCTCGACCGCCTGGCCAAGCTGGCCGGCGCCACCGGGCGCACCGAGGCCAGCCTCCTGCGGGAGGGCCTCGACGATCTCGTCGCCAAGTACGGCGACAAGATCTGAGCCCGGCGGGCGAGTGCCGCGTATCCGGGGCCGGCCGGGCGACTCTGTGACGCAGATCAGCTCTGGAGGTCCGGGATATGTCCGCTGCATCCCCACTCTCCGGGTGGCGCCTGCGTCCTGGCGGGCGGGCGCAGGCGCCACCCTCGGGCAGCCCGCCGAACGCACGCTCCGAGGGTCTCCGCGCGCGGCGCCCGGGGCAACCTCCCCGCCCGGCTGCGGGAGCATCACCGACCTGCGGCACGGGTGGTCACCGTCCTGTAGTGGCTGGACGCCCGTCGGGGGACGTCGGGTAGGCTGACCGACCCCGGGACACCGGGGCGTGCCCCTCTAGCTCAACTGGCAGAGCAACGGACTCTTAATCCGCAGGTTCTGGGTTCGAGTCCCAGGGGGGGTACCTCACGAAGGCCCGAGCCGGGTTCGGCTCGGGCCTTCCGTCTGCCAGGAGTCTCCGGCTCACCCCTCGAGCGCTTAGCTTGGGCGCATGAGGGGAGATGGGGGGAGCGGACGGCTCGACGTCGACGTGGTCGTTGTGGGTGCCGGGTTCGCGGGGCTCTACATGCTCCACCGCCTCCGGGGGGCCGGCCTGACGGCCCGGGTGCTGGAGGCCGGCGGCGGCGTCGGGGGCACCTGGTACTGGAACCGCTATCCCGGGGCGCGCTGCGACGTGCAGAGCCTCGAGTACTCCTACGGCTTCGACGACGACCTCCAGCAGGACTGGGAGTGGACCGAGCGCTACGCCACCCAGCCCGAGATCCTCCGCTACCTCGAGCATGTCGCCGACCGGTTCGACCTACGGCGGGACATCCAGTGCGACACGCGGGTCGTCGGCGCCGCCTTCGACGAGGCGACCGCCACCTGGACGGTGCGGACCGAGGCCGGCGAGCGGTTCACGGCCCGCTTCGTGGTCGCCGCCACCGGCTGCCTGTCGGCGGCCAACCTGCCCGACATCCCGGGGCGTGACACGTTCCGGGGCCCGACGTACCACACGGGGCGGTGGCCGCACGAGGGCGTCGACTTCTCCGGCCGGCGCGTGGCCGTCATCGGGACCGGGTCGTCGGCCGTGCAGTCGATCCCCATCATCGCCGAGCAGGCGGCCCACCTCACCGTGTTCCAGCGCACCGCCACCTACAGCGTGCCCGCCCACAACGAGCCGCTGGCGCGGGACCGCCAGGCCGAGGTCAAGGCCCGCTACGCCAAGGTGCGAGCCGCCAACCGCCAGTCGATGGCCGGGTTCGGCGCGCTGTCGGGACTCGGTCCGCCCCAGCACGCCATGGCCGAGGTCGACGCCGGGGATCGCGACCGCCTCCTCGACCAGCGGTGGCAGGAGGGCGGCCTCGGCTTCGTCGCCGTGTTCACCGACACGCTGGCCCAACCGGACGCCAACGAGGTCGCCGCCGAGTTCGTGCGCGCCAAGATCCGCGGGATCGTCCGCGATCCCGCCGTCGCCGACCTGTTGACCCCCACCCAGGTCATCGGGTGCAAGCGCCTGTGCGTCGACTCGGGCTACTACGAGACGTTCAACCGCCCCGACGTCCGCCTGGTCGACATCAGCGCCGGCGGCATCGAGGCCATCACGCCCAGCGGCATCCGCGCCGACGGGGAGGACCACGAGGTCGACGTCATCGTGTTCGCCACCGGGTTCGACGCCATGACCGGCGCGCTGTCCCGGATCCGGTTCGAGGGCGTGGGCGGCCGCACCCTCGCCGATGCGTGGCGCGAGGGCCCCAAGACCTACCTCGGCGTCGCGGTCGCCGGCTTCCCCAACCTGTTCCTGATCACCGGGCCCGGCAGCCCCTCGGTGCTGACGAACATGGTCACCTCGATCGAGCACCACGTCGAGTGGATCACCGCCTGCCTGGAGCACCTGCGGGCCGGCGGCCACCGGCGCATCGAGGCCGAGCCGGAGGCCGTCGACGACTGGGTCGCCTACGTCAACACCGTGGCGGGGCTCACCCTCTTCCCCACCTGCAACTCCTGGTACCTCGGCGCCAACATCCCCGGCAAGCCCCGGGTGTTCATGCCCCTCCCCGGCTTCGCTCCCTACGACGCCATGTGCGCCGACGTGGCCGCCCACGGCTACCGGGGCTTCGCCATCGGCCAGCCCGGGGCGACGTGATGGCGTCACTCCGCCAGTGGGCGGCGTCCTGGCGGCCGTCGGTCGTCACCGCGGGCCTGCCCGTGTTCCCGCTGGCGGTGCTGTTCGGGCTCAACGCCGTCGACGAGCTGGACCGCACCGCGTTCGCGGTCCTCCTGCCGGACATCCGGGACGCCTTCGGCCTGACCAACGCCGGCGCGCTGAGCATCGTCTCCGTCTCGACCATCGCCGTGCTGCTGATCGCGGTGCCGCTGTCGTTCTACTGCGACCGGGCCAACCGCGTCCGCATCGCCACGGTGGGGGCGGCGCTGTGGGCCCTGTTCTCCGTGGGCACCGGGCTGGCACTGACCCCGCTGATGCTGGTGGCCATGCGCATCGGTGCGGGGACCGGGCGCGCCGTGAACGAGCCGACCCACAACTCGTTGCTGGCGGACTGGTACCCGCCCGAGACCCGGGTGAAGGTCTTCTCGGTGCACCGGCAGGCGAACTCGGTCGGCCAGATCCTCGGGCCGCTCCTCGCCGGCACGATCGCCTACTACTTCGGCTGGCGGGCGCCGTTCCTGGTGTTCGCCATCCCCACCGCCATCGTCGTGCTGTTCGCGCTGCGCCTGCACGAGCCGGTGCGCGGCGTCCACGAGCGGCGTGCCGCGGGCCTGACCGAGGAGGCGGCCCAGGTGGCCGAGCCGCCGGAGACGATCCGGTCGACGGTCGCCACGCTCGCCCGGGTGCGCACGATCCGGCGGGTCTGGTTCGCCATCCCGTTCCTGGGCGTGGCCCTCTTCGGCGTGCCGAACCTGATCTCGCTGGTCTACGAGGAGGTCTTCGGCCTCGACAGCCTGGAGCGCGGCTGGATCGCCGCCGGCGTCGAGCCCCTGCAGGTCGCCGGCGTGTTCCTCATCATCCCCTGGGTGGCGCGGGTGGCGATGCGTGACCCGGGCTACCTGTTGCGCTTCGTCGGCCTCGTGGGGGTGGCCGACGCCGTGTGCCTGGTGATCTTCGCCTACGCCCCCAACGTCGGCCTCGCCATCGCCATGCACGCCCTGCTGGCGGCCTCGATCGGGACGCTCGCCCCCGCCTTCTACGCGCTCCTGTCGCTGGTCGCTCCGCCGCGGGTCCGCGCCGCAGGGCTCACCACCATCGCCGTGTTCGCGGTGCCCGGCATCGCCATCTTCCTCCCGCTCATCGGCGCCATCTCCGACACCTACGGCGTCCAGCTCAGCATGCTCGTCATGGTGCCCATCGCCCTGGCGGCGGGCTTCATCCTCTCGTCGGCGGCGGACCTGGTGATGCCGGACATCGCCGCCAGCCACGCCGAGACCCAGGCCCGGGCCCAGGTCCAGGCGTCCGACTAGGAGCGGCAGTCAGCCGCCGAGGTCGTGGACGAGGGCTCGCAGCTGGCGTTCGTAGCGGCGGGCGGTGCGTCGCGGGTCGTCGGCGGTCACGATCTGCTGCGCGGCCTCGGTGACCGCGCCGAGCAGGAGCTCGGTGAGCAGGTCGAGGTCGTAGCGCTGCGCCAGCCCCTCGTGGGCGTCGAGGCTGCGGCGCAGCATCGTGCGGAAGGGTCCGCCGTCGCACGAGCGCCATCGTGCCCAGCCGAGCACGGCGGGGCCGTCGACGAGGGTGATCCGGGCTGCGGCGGGCGTCGACGCGACGGTGCGGAGGTAGGTGGCGATGCCGCCGGCCAGGGTCGTCGACCGGGCCACCTCGGCGGCCAGGGCCTGCTGCTCGGCCGCGAACACGTGCTCGAACAGGGCGCGCTTGTCAGGGAAGTGGTGGTACACCGCGCCCTTCGTGCGCCCGGCGTCCCTGGCGACGTCGTCGATCGACGTCGCCTCGTAGCCGAGCTCGCCGAACCGGCGGCGGGCGGCGGCGACCAGGCTGTCGACCGACTCGGCCGAGCGGGCCTGCGCCGGGCTCACAGCGACGCGCCGACGAGCACCCGTTGGCGGGCGACGGCGGCTCGCCGGTGGGCGAAGGCCCGCCGGTAGTCCGGATCGGCCAGCAGCGACCAGAAGGCGTCGGCGTCCGGGTACGAGGCCACCACGAGGAGGTGCCAGGGCCCGTCGTCGTCGCCCCACACGACGCCGGTCGGGAGCGCCTGGGACAGGAACGTGCCGCCGGCCGCCTCGAGGCACGGGCCGCTCGTGGCGCCGTAGCGGCGCATGGCCTCGACGCCGGGGCACTCCTCGCCCCCCGGGTACCGGGCGTCTCGTTGAGCTCGAAGAGGTTCACGACGACGAGCGGGGCGGCGCCGGCCAGGTCGAGGGCGTGTGTGGCCAGCCCGTACTCGGCGGCGAGGTCGGTGCGATCGATCATCCAGAGATCATACCCGAGTACGTACTCTCGGTATGATCGTCACGTCCCCTAGGCCTGGATCACCTTGGTGAGCGTCTCGCCGAGCAGCTCGACGTTGGCGGGGTCGTGGCCGTTGGCCGGGAGGTTGCAGGTGAACCCGTCGACGCCGAGCGCGAGGACGGCGGACAGCTGCTCGCCGACCTCGTCGGGATCGCCCATGACGACCATCGACTCGATCATCTCGCGGACGGCCGGATCGCCGAAGTCCATGCCCCGCTCGCCGACGTAGCGGGTCACCGCCGCCTCGGCCTGCTCGTGGGTCGGTGCGATGCACGTGGTCCGCTGGGCGCTCACGGTGATCTCGCTGCGGTCGCGGCCCAGCCGCTCGCAGTGGGCGGCCAGGGCGTCCAGCTTGCGGGGGATCTCGGCCGGCGGGCAGATGAGGTTGGACTCGTCGGCGTACTGGGCCACGAGCCGCAGCGTCTTGCGCTCGCCCGATCCGCCGATCATCACCGGGATGCGGCCGACCGGCGGCGGCTGGTTGACGGCGTCCTTGACCGAGTAGTGCTTCCCGGCGAGCGTCGGACGCTCGTCGCGCAGCATCGGCAGGATGATCTGCAGCGCCTCCTCGAGCTTCTCGAAGCGGTCGGTGAAGGTGCCGAACTCGAAGCCGAGCGCGTCGTGCTCGACGTCGAACCACCCGGCCCCGATGCCGAGCTGCGCCCGGCCGGACGACACGATGTCGAGCGCGGTGACCGTCTTCGCCAGCAACGCCGGGTTGCGGTAGGTGTTGCCGGTCACGAGCGCGCCGAGGCGCACCGTGGAGGTGCGCTGGGACAGCGCGGCCAGCATCGTGTACGACTCGACCATGTAGTTCTCGGGCGGGCCGAGCATGGGCAGCTGGTAGAAGTGGTCCATCACCAGCACGGTGTCGAACCCGCCGCGCTCCGCGGCCTCGGCCTGGCGCGCGACCGCCTCGAACAGACCGTCCGCACCGACACCCGGGTAGTTGAAGTTGGGGATCTGATAGCCGAGCCTCGTCACGTCCGTACGCCTCCTCGATCGCAGGCCATCCGCCTGCCCCGGGCACGCTACGAGTTCGAGCGCGCTCGAAGTCAACCCCTGGGACCATCGCCGTGACCTTCGCGCCTCGACGCGTGCGAGCACGTCGCGGCGCGGTTCAGGAGAACGGTGCGTTCCCGGGCGTTCGACGTCATCGCGGCGGCCCGTCGGAACTCCGCCTCGGCCTCGTCGAGGCGCCCGAGCTTCTGCAGGAGGTCGCCGCGGACGCTGGGCAGCAGGTGGTACTCGGCGAGCGCCGGGACCGTCGTCAGTTCGTCGGCCAGATCGAGGCCGGCCTGTGGCCCGAACGCCATCGCGAGAGCGACGGCCCGGTTGACCTCGACGACCGGCGACGGCGCCACCTGCGACAGCGCGTCGTAGAGCGCGGCGATCCGCCCCCAGTCGGTGTCGTCCGGCGTGGTCGCTCGCGCATGACACGCGGCGATGGCGGCTTGGAGTGCGTACGGCCCGTGAGCGCCGCCGAGCGACTCGGCGCGTTGCAGGGCGGCGAGACCGCGACCGATCAGGAGCTGGTCCCACAGGCCCCGGTTCTGGTCCAGCAGCAGGACCGGTTCGCCGTCGGGCCCGGTGCGTGCCCACGAACGCGAGGCGTGCAGCTCCATGAGCGCGACCAGGCCGTGCGTCTCGGGATCGTCCGGCGTCAGCAGGGCGAGGACGCGTCCGAGCCGCATCGCCTCGGCGCACAGCTCGGCGCGCATCCAGTCGTCGCCGGCCGTGGCTGCGTAGCCCTCGTTGAACACGAGGTAGATCACCTCGCGGACCGACGCGACGCGCTCGGTCCGGGCCTGGCGGTCGGGCAGCTCGAAGCGCACGTTCGCGGCGGCGAGCGTGCGTTTGGCCCGCACGATGCGTTGGGCGATCGCGACGTCGGTGGTGAGGTAGGCGCGTCCGATCTCGGCGGTGGTGAGGCCGCCGAGCAGGCGAAGCGTCAGCGTGACGCGCGCGTCGGGGGACAGCGTCGGGTGGCACGCCATGAACATGAGGCCGAGCAGCTCGTCGCCGATGTCGTCCGTGACGATCGCGTCGAAGTCGACGGTCTCGGCCTCGGGCACGGGGCCGAGCCGTTCCTGCTTCGCCGCCAGGGTGTCACGGCGCCGTATGAGGTCGATGGCGAGGAAGCGGGCGGTGGCCATCAGCCAGGCGCCCGGGTTGTCCGGCACGCCTGACCGTGGCCATCGCTTGAGCGCGGCGACGAACGTGTCCTGGGCGATGTCCTCGGCGGCGCCGAGGTCGCCGACGAGCCGGGTGACGCGGGCGATCACCTTGGGGGACTCGATCCGCCAGATCGCGTCGATCGAGCGGTCGCCATCGCCGGCGGCGGACACGTCGTCGCCTCGCGTCCGGCTAGAACTCGGCGACGAGACGCACGTCGACCTTGGTGGCGCCGACGATCTTCGCGAACCGGGTGGCGTGCTCGATCGCCTCGTCCTTCGACTTGACGTCGAGGATGGCGAAGCCCGCGATGAGCTCCTTCGCCTCGGCGAACGGCCCGTCGGTCACCTTGACCTTGCCGCCGTCCAACGTGAGACGGGCGCCCTTCGAGCTCGGCTGGACGCCCTCGGCTGCGAGCAGCACGCCTGCCTGGGCGGCGTCGGCCATGAACTGACCGACACCTGCGATCACCTCCGGGGTCGGGGGCACGCCGGCCTCCATCGCCTCGTCCGAGTAGTGCATCACCATGTAGCGCATCTGAGGTTCTCCTTGGCTCGTCTCCGGGATGGAACGCCGTCGCCGATCGATGGAATGCGGTGCTCCGTCGACAGCGCCGAACGAGGTCGTCTCGGATCGACATCGTCGCAGCGTCACGGGTCTGTTGCCTTCGTCCTTCGCGGCGCTGTCGATGTGAGGTCGCGCCGTTCGGCGTGCAGGGGGACGGCCCCGCCGGGCCGCCCGTCCCGACCCGCACGACCGGAGGTTGCACCAGTGGCAAGCGTTCACGCACACACACTCGACAGGGCGACGGCCCCACCGGCGGTGGACCGCCGGTCGAGCGCCGCACTCGTCGCCGGAATGGTCGCTGGGCCGCTCTTCATCATCACCGCGTCGATCCAGGGGTTCCTCCGGGACGGCTTCGACATCTCCCGGCATCCGTTCAGCGCACTCGGTGTGGGCGACTACGGCTGGGTGCAGATCACGAACTTCCTCGTCGCGGGCGCCCTGGTGGTCGCGGCGTCCATCGGCGTCGGCCGAGCCCTCCCGGAGACCGGGCGCGTCCGGACGGGAGCCGTGGCTGATCGCCGCTCATGGGGTCGGCCTCATCGGTGCCGGCGTCTTCACCACCGACGCCGCCGATGGCTTCCCCGAGGGCACCCCCGAAGGCCTTCCGGACACCTTCAGCTGGCACGCCATCGTGCACGGGGTCGTCACACCGGCCGCCTTCGTCGCGATCCTCGCCGCAACGCTGGTCCTCGCCGTGCCACTGGGGGTTCGATTCGGCCACCGGTGGCGAGTCGCGAGCCGGACGGTCCCGATCGCCGTCGTCGTCACGATGCTCGCCCCCGGGCTCGGTGGCTTCAGCCTGCGACTCGCGATCGCTTCCGCCGTCGTCATGGGATGGCTCGTCGCCGTAGCGGGCCGGTGCCGTATGGCCGGCGATGTCGATCCTGCACACGCTCGTTCGGCGTCACCGGTGCAAGCCGCAACGTGACCGGAGGACCGACATGCCCAAGCACCTCGACATCGACGACTATCTCGACTCGCTCGCCGAGCCCGCCCGTGGCATCGCGGCGCAGCTTCGATCACTGGTCGACGCCGCGCTTCCCGACGCCGACGCGAAGCTCTGGCACGGCCATCCCGTCTGGATGGCGGGCAAGAGGCCGCTCGCCGGGTTCAAGGCCTACACGGCCCATGTCACGCTCATGATCTGGAACGGCAACCCGATCGCCGACGGCACCGCTCGCCTCGAGAGAGGACCGCACATGGCGACGGTCAAGGTCCGCGCCGCCGCCGACATCGACCGCACCACGTTCGCCGGGTGGATCCGTGCGGCCCACGCCGGCGGGGTCGTCGTGGAGACCGGGCCGTCCTAGGAGGCGCTGCGGCGGGCGGCCCCTACCGTGCGGGGGAGGGCCGTTACACTCGGGAGACGACCATCGGCTGGGCGGTGGAAACGATCAACGGGGGAAGTGCTGTGAGCGAGGCGCCGGCGACAGCGACCGGACGCGAGGGAATCGGTGTGATCGACAGCACCGTCCCCCACGCCGCCCGGGTGTACGACTACATGCTCGGCGGGGTGACGAACTTCGCCGTCGACCGGGCGGCCGCCGAGCAGGCCGCCGCCCTGGTGGGGGGCATGGACCGGATCCGCTCCGAGGTACGGGCCAACCGGGCCTTCCTGGGCCGGGCGGTGCGCTACCTGATCCACGAGGCCGGCATCCGCCAGTTCCTCGACATCGGCACCGGCATCCCCAACGACGACAACGTGCACGCCGTCGCCCTCCAGGAGGTGCCGGACGCCCGCGTCGTCTACGTCGACAAGGACGCGGTGGTCCTGGCCCACGCCCACATCCTGCTGAAGGATGCGCCCGCCGGCTCCACGACCTACATCCAGGCCGACTTCCGGGACCCCGAGGACATCGTCGACCGGGCCGGCGCGCTGATCGACTTCACGCCAGCCGGTCGCGCTGATGCTGGTCGGCCTGCTGCACCACTTCCGCGACACGGACGAGCCGGGCGAGCTGGTCGGCGCGGCTGCTGCGGCGGGTGCCGGCCGGCAGCTACCTGGTGGTCTCGCACCTGGCCGGTGACATCCACGCCGAGGAGTACGTCGAGGCGGGCGAGGCCCTCGACGAGGCCATGGAGGAGCCGCTGGTCCTGCGCACCCACGACCAGGTCGCCTCCTTCCTCGCCGGCTGCGAGCTGGTCGAGCCAGGGGTGGTGCAGGTCGACGAGTGGCACCCACCGGACGCGCCGGCCCCCGGGCTCGAGGGCTGGACCAACCCGCTCTACGTCGGCGTGGGCCGGGTTCCGTAGCGCGTCCCCCGGACCGGGCGGGGTCCACCAGAGGAGGAAACGTGGGAGAGATGTCGCGCCGGAGCGTTCTGAAGGGGATCGCCGCCGGCGTCACCGTCGTGGGGTGGAGCGCGCTCGACCGGGCGTGGATCCCGGCCGGGGCCAGCGAGGCGGCCCGGGCCGGCGCCAAGCCGCTGCCGCCGCTGGACGGCACCCTCGAGATGTCGCCGGCGGCGCTGGCTGCCTTCTCCGGCGACTTCGGGCGCCTGCTCACCGGCACGCCGACGGCCGTGCTGCGGCCGGGGTCGGTCAAGGACATCGTCAAGATGGTCCGCTACGCCCGCCACAACGGGCTGACCATCGCCATGAACGGCCAGAGCGGCACCGACGACGAGTTCGAGTCGCACTCCAACTTCGGCCAGGCGCTGGTGCCCGGGGGCATCGCCATCGACGCCCGCCGCCTGCGGACCATCCACGGCATCGACGACGGGTGCGCCGACGTGGACGCCGGCGTGACGTGGTCCGAGCTCGACGACGCCGCCGCGGCGGTCGGGCTGACCCCACCGATGCTGACCGACTTCGTGCACCTCTCGATCGGCGGGACGCTGAGCGTGGGCGGCACCGGCGGGACCATGCAGAAGGTCGGGGCCCAGGTCGACACCGTCCAGGCGCTCGAGGTGGTCACCGGCGAGGGCAAGCGGGTCGAGTGCTCCCGCCACCACAAGGCCGACCTGTTCAACGCGGTGCTCGCCGGTGCCGGCCAGTGCGCCGTCATCGTCCGGGCCAAGGTGGCGCTGGTCGCCCGGCAGACCCACGCCCTCGTCTTCAACCTGTTCTACGACGACCTCGCGACCTACCTCGCCGACCAGCTCACCGTGCTGCGCGACGGGCGCTTCTCCTACCAGGAGGGCCAGTTCGTCCGCCGGCCCGACGACACCGGCTGGCGCTACATGCTGGAGGCGGCGTCGTACCACACGCCGCCCGCGGTGCCCGACCAGGCGGCGCTGCTGGCCGGGCTGTCCGACAACCGGGCCGAGGCGGTGATCTCCACCGTGACCTACACGGAGTGGGTCCACCGGGTCGACCCGGCGGTCGTGGCCCTCAAGGCCGCCGGCTTCTGGGACCAGCCCCACGCGTGGGTGAGCCTGTTCGTGCCCGCGTCCCGGGCGGCCGAGTTCGCCGACTTCGTGACCTCGCAGCTCACCCCGCCCGACATGGGGGCGGGGCTGGCGATCTTCTTCCCGTTCACGACCGCCCGCCTCACCCGGCCGCTCATGATCGTGCCGCGCACGCGAGCCGGCGGCCTTCCAGCTCAGCCTGCTCCGCTTCCCGTTCCCGTTCCCCGGGCAGCCGAGCAACGAGGCGATGCTCGCCCAGAACCGAGCCTTCTTCGACAAGGCCGTCGAGCTCGGCGGCAACCGCTACATCATCGGGGCGGTGCCGGACATGACGCCCGCCGACTGGCAGGCGCCACTACGGGGCCGTGCTCCCGTTCTTCCAAAGGCCAAGGCCGCCAACGACCCCGACGGGATCCTCACGCCGGGCCAGCACATCTTCGGCTGACGCCGCAGCCGCGTCCGGACGCGGGCCCGGGCTATGTCTGTTGGGTGATGCGGACGTCGTCGACGCCGGCCTCGACGAGGCTGGCGGTGGCGGCGTCCGTGGCCTCGACCAGCAGGCGCACGGACTGGCCGCGGTACGCCGACAGGTCCACCGTGGCGGTGCCCCAGGTGCCGGCCCGGTTGGTGGCGGCACCGAGCTGCTGGAACACCGTGGTCGTCGTGGTCCCCGCCACGACCCGGATGCGGAAGGCGTCCGCGCTGTCGAGGAGTTGTTCAGGTGGGCCAGGTACCACCGGGCCGACAGCGTGAGCGTGCCGGTGGCCGGCAGCGTGATGACCGGCGAACGGATGCTCGTGAGGCCGCCGTCGACGTCGTTGACGCCGGCGCTCGACCCCGCCGCGGCGCCGGTGACCAGGTCGTTGACGCCGCTGGTCGTGGTCCCCAGCTGCAGCGCCACGCCGGAGCTGGTGGCGGCCGGGTCGGCCCGCTGCCAGGCCCCGCTGATGGCCGTGTCGATGCCGGTCGGGTTGGCCGTCCAGCCGGTCGCCACCTCGAAGTCGTCGGCGTACACGGTGGTCGGCGGGTTGCCCGTGCCGCCGCAGGTGCCACCGGTGATCCGGTAGGGGCAGTCGGCGTAGTCGAGCAGCAGGCGGACGGCGGCGTCGTTGCGGGACGTCTCCCGGGCGATGAAGGCGTCGTCGGGGTAGAAGCCACCCTGGCCCGACTCGGGGAACATCTCGAACGTGAAGCTGAAGATGCGGTGCTGGCCCCACATCCAGTCGTCGATCGAGCCGTCGGTGATGTAGAGGTCGCTGGCCTGCTGGGGCGTGTAGCCGTTGGTGTTCGCCATGGCCGTGCCGAGGGTGGCGAGGGCCTGGCGGTCGGTGGCGTTCAGTCCCGGCGCGGTGTCGGAGAACGTGTAGCCGTAGGGCCAGAGCACCAGCTCGCCGTAGGTGTGCCAGTCGATGTGGGACGTGATGCGCTGGCGGCCGCCGATCACCCGCGAGTCCACGAAGTTCGCCACCGCCTGCACCTCGGGGGCGGACTCCGGCGACGGGCCGCGGTAGGTCTCGCTCGACGTCGAGCCCGAGGAGCCGCCGCAGCACCCCCACTGCCAGTCCCAGTTGCGGTTGAGGTCGGTGCCGACCGCGGAGGACCCGGCGTTGGGCTGACGGTTCTTGCGCCACGAGCGGAACCCGGTGGCTGTCTTGTCGTACTCGGTGCCGTCGGGGTTGACGTTGGGGACGATCCAGACGACCCGGTTGTTCACCGCCTGGGTGATCTGCGGGTCGGTGCCGTAGCCGTCGGTGTAGGTGTGGAGGATGCGCAGCGCCATCTCGACCGTCAGCACCTCGCGAGCGTGCTGCGCACTGGTGAAGAGGACCTCGGGCTCGCCCTCCTCGGCGGCCACGTTGTCGCTGATCCGGAGGGCGACGATCTCCCGGCCCTGGAACGAGGTGCCGATCACCCGCCGCTGCAGGATCGCCGGGTGGTCGGCCACCGCCTGGGCGATCTCGGCGTTCATCTCGGCGAAGTCGTGGTACAGCTCGAACCCGGGCGGCAGGACCTGGGCGCTGACCTCGTCCACGGGCTGGACCTCGTAGCCGAGGGCGGCGATGGCCTGCGCCTCGCCGGGCGTGGCGGTCACGACCACGCCGTCGACGTGCACCTCGTCGATGGCCGCGCCGGTGCGGGCCACGGCGGAGCGCTGGCGGGCGGTGGCCGGCCCGGCCACCGCGTACTGGCCCGACGGTGCCGGCTCCGGCTCGGGCGCCTGCGCTCCCGTCGGTTGGGCGAGCGAGCCGGCCACGAGCGCGAACGCGCCCAGCGCGGCGACGAAGACGTGTCGTCTCACGACCATCCTCCAACCATCGATGTGCCCTGCCGGGCCCACCCGCTACCGGTGATCGTAGGGGGCGCAGCGCCGCTCTGCCCGCGAAACGTGCGGACCCGCCTACAAAGCGCGCGGTCGGAGGCCGACACCACGAGAGGCCCTGGTCAGCACCACTGACCAGGGCCTCCTGGCCGTCTCAGAAGCTGCGGTTGGCCGTCGGCATCTCGATGGAGATGTTCTGTCCCTCTCCCAGGTAGAAGAGGACTCCCGTGCGCAGGATCTCGTCGAAGGCCCAGGCGATCTCCGGTGACAGGGGCAGCAGGAGCGCGCCTTCCCGCAGGGCCACGAACCGCGGCCAGGCCCACTCGATCAGCCCGCCCCAGTACCACTCCCGGGGGATGTCCAGCCCGTCCGTGGTCTCGTCACCGAGCATGTAGCGGGTCAGGGCGTGGAGCGGCGGCCGAAGGATGCTGCGTCCGTCACCGTTGAGGTCGAGCTGGGCGATGTCGAGGAGGATGTCGGCCAGTGCGATCCCCTCGGGGGTCGGCCCCAGGATCGGGTCGAGCACCTGCGCGGACTGGGCGTTGGCCTCGTCCCACGAGGCGGGGATGTACTGGTCCTCGACGCCGAGCATGTGGGCGGACACCTGCCACAGGTGCAGGAAGGCATCGGACTCGGCCGCGGGGATGCGCAGCCGCCACTTGTTCAGCTGGGCCATCGCGAACGTGGCCAGGCTGTGCCAGGTGACCATGATGTCGGCCTGGCTGATCGGGATCGGCTTCTGCCCGCCGACCTCCGGCCAGTGGGGCGACTGCGGCAGCAGGTGCCGGACCGCGGCGTGCACCATCCGGGTCTTGACCGCGGTCACCACCATGTCGCCGTTGGGCTGGTAGGCGTTCAGGTCGCCGATGTCGTGCCCGAGCTTGCCCGTCTTGGTGATGCGGTCCCGCATGTCCGAGCCGCCCTTGGAGTAGTAGACGGCGCGGGCCTCGTTGGGGATGGCGCAGCTCATCATGCCGCTGCCGAACCCGTAGAGCAGGCCGAGGTAGAGCCCGCGCTTCTTGTAGAAGTCGCCCGCGGTCCGCAGCTTGCCGTGGTCCACCCACGCCGGCAGCTGCCGGGCCTGCTCCACGAAGTCCCGCACGTCGGCCGGGAGGCCGGACGGCAGCGGTTGGGAGTTGTAGGTCCAGGACCGCAGGACCTGGTTGACCATGGGCACGTCACCCCGGTCGAGCAGCGACGCGACGAGCGGATCGGCCAGCTCGTCCCACACCCAACGAGGGTCCTCGCCCGCCCCTGCACCCGCGACCGAACCCGAGGGCTTCCAGGTCCACAGCGACCGCGCCCCCGCCGGCGACGCCATGGCCAGCGCGCCGGCCGCGCCCGAGCGCGCCACCCCCGAGCAACATCTTGCGCCTGCTGAGCTCCATGGGCCCCTCTCCTCCGTGCGAGCAGCTAGGTGATACGATGCAACACGTTGTGCATCTCTGTATCACCGATCAGAACACAGCTGTGGTATATGTCACAAGCCCCTTGTTCCCGAATGTGTGCGCAGGAGGAGGTGGAGTGGAACCGGCGTCGCCCCGCCACGACAGCTGCGGGCTCCGAGTCGCTGCTGGTGGACGCGCTCACCGCCGCCGTCGCAGGCGTCGTGGACGACGACGACGAGACCAGCGCCCGCATCCTCGACGTGGCCTACGAGCTGTTCTGCCAGATCGGCATCCAGCGGACCACGATGGAGGACGTGGCCCGGCGCTCCGGCGTCTCACGGATCACCGTCTACCGGCGGTTCGCGACCAAGGGTGCGCTGGTCGACCAGGTGATCCGCCGTGAGGTCCGCCGCTACTTCGACCAGTTCCTCGTCGACATCCAGCACGCCGAGACCGCCGCCGACCGGGTCGTGCTGGGGTTCGTGAGCTCGCTGCGCGCCTTCCGGCGCAACCCGCTGATCGGCGGGCTGATGGCCGCCGACCCGAACGCGCTCGTCCCCTCCACGATCGGGGACGGCGGGCGCACGCTCGCCACCGTGCGGGCGTTCGTCGCGGGCCAGCTCCGCCGCGAGCAGGACGCGGGCAACGTGTCGAGCGACGTGAACGTCGACATCGTCGCCGAGCTGATGGTGCGGGTCTGCAGCTCGTTCCTGGTCATCCCCAGCCACATCATCGACCTCGACGACGACGAGCAGCTGGGCGACCTGGCCCGACAGTTCCTCGTCCCGATGCTGGCGCCGACCGGCCCGCCGGACTGACCAGGGCCGCTGCCCGGAGCAGCACACGATCGCAAGCAGGGGGGATTCGGATGGGGGACACAACGTCCATCGGAGATCACGCGACGCCGGTTCCTGGCGTACGCGGCGGCCGCGCCGACGCTGGCCGTGGGCGTGCGCATGGCCGACGCCGCCGTCGGGCAGGACGCTCCCGCGGGCGCCCAGGTGGCCGAGCTCGTCGACTTCACCGACGCGCTCACGCTGGCCGCCCTGCCCACGCAGCACCTGCTCGTGATCGAGGTGACGGCCGCCAACCGGGTGGTGGTGCGGCTGCCGCGGGCCGAGGTGGGCCAGGGCATCACCACGGCGGTGGCCCAGGTCGTCGCCGAGGAGATCGACGCCCGGCTCGCGGACGTCGACGTGGTCCTGGAGGACGCGCGGCCCGAGCTGCTGTTCAACCAGCTCACCGGCGGGTCCAACACGATCCACGCCCTGTACGGGCCGCTGCGGGCGGCGGCCGCGGGCGCCCGGGCGCGACTCGTCACCGCGGCCGCCCTGCGCTGGCGGGCCGCCCCGCGCGACCTGGTGGCCCGGGACACCGCGGTCGTGGCACCCGACGGGCGCACCGCCACCTACGGCGCAGCTGTCGGCGGCGGCCGCGGCCGTGACGGTCCCCGCCGTGCCCTCCGTGCCCAAGGACCCCGACGACTTCACCGTCGTCGGCCGGCCCACCACGCGCGTCGACGCCCGCGACATCGTCACCGGGCGCGCCCGCTACACCCAGGACCTCACGGTTCCCGGCGCCCTGCCCTGCGTCCTGGCCCGCCCGCCCACCCTCGGGGGGAAGGTGCGCACGGTGGACGACACGGCGGCGCGGTCGCTGCCGGGCGTCGTGGCCGTCGCCCGCATCCCCAGCGGTGTCGCCGTGGTGGCCGAGTCGTTCGACCAGGCGCTGGCCGCCCGCGACGCCCTGGTCGTCGACTGGCTGCCGGGACCCGGCGCCGACCTGTCCGACGCCGACGTCTCGTCGCGGCTGGCGGCGGCGAACCCGCCCTTCGTCCTCCCGCCGCTGGGCTCGCTGACCGTCGACCGCAGCTTCGAGTTCGCGTTCGTGCCGCACGCCCCGCTGGAGGTGCTCAACTGCGTCGCCGACGTCCGGGCCGATCGGGCCGAGCTGTGGCTCCCGTCGAAGAGCCCGATCGTCGCCGCCCAGTCGGTGGCCCTGGCGCTCGGCCTGCCGGCCGACCGGGTGACCCTGCACGTCGTCCGGGGCGGCGGCTCGTTCGGTCGCCGGCTGTTCTTCGACCCGGCCATCGAGGCGGCGCTCGTGTCGCGGGCCGTGGGCCGGCCGGTCCGGCTCCTGTGGACCCGGGCCGACGACATGCACCACGGCCGCCTCCGGCCCGCCAGCCACCACCGGGCCCGGGCCACCCACCTGCTGGGCCAGGTGCTGAGCTACGAGCACCGCATGGCATCGGTCACGCTCGACGGCAGCCACGGCCTCGGCGAGCTCCTCACGGCGGTCGGCGCCCAGGCGCTGGGCGCCGTGGGGCCGGCCATGTTCCAGCTCAGCCAGCTCGACCTCTACCACTTCGGCGCCCAGACCCGGTCGCTGCGGGAGGTCGACCTCCCGTTCCCGACCGGGAGCTGGCGGTCCGTGTTCTCCGGCCAGGTCCGCACGGTCGACGAGGTCATGGTCGACGAGCTGGCCCGCGCCCTGCGCCGCGACCCCGTCGCCCTCCGGCGGGCCCGGCTCCGGTCGGCGCGGACGCGGGCCGTGCTGGACCGGGTGGCGGCCGCCGCGCCGTGGGGACGGTCGATGGCGCCGGGCACCGCGCAGGGCATCGGCCTCCACGAGGAGTACAAGAGCGTGGTCGCGTTCCTGGTCGAGCTCGACGCCCGCGACCCCGCCCACCCCCGGGTGACCCGGGCGGTGGCCGCCGTGGACGTCGGCCGGCCGATCAACCCCCGGGGCCTGGAGGCCCAGATGCAGGGCGCCCTCGTGGACGCCCTGTCGGTGACCCTGCAGGCGGGGGTGCACATCGACGGGGGCGCCGTGCGGGAGAGCAGCTACACCGACTTCCGCTACGCCCGCATGCGGGACACCCCGGTCGAGGTCGAGGTCCACGTGATGCCCCCGACCGGCGAGCCGGGCGGCGCCGGCGAGCTGGGCGTGCCCGCCGCCAGCGCCGCCGTGGTCAACGCCTGGACACGCGCCACCGGCGCGCTGCCCCGCCGCTTCCCGATCGTGTCCTGAGAGGAGCCGACCGTGCCGTCCTACAGCTTCCTGCTCAACGGCGAGACCGTGACCGTCGACGTGGCCGACGACGCCTCGCTGCTGTGGGTCCTCCGGGACACCCTGGGGGTCACCGGCCCGAAGTACGGGTGCGGGGTCGGGGTGTGCCGGGCCTGCACCAGCCACCTCGACGGCGCCGCCTTCCAGCCCTGCACCGTGCCCGTCGCCGACTGCGCCGGGCGCAGCCGTCACCACCATCGAGGGGCTGGCGGACGGCGACACCCTCCACCCGGTGCAGCAGGCGTGGATCGACGAGGACGTCGCCCAGTGCGGCTACTGCCAGCCGGGACAGATCATGGCCGCCGCCGCGCTGCTCGCCGAGAACCCGCACCCCACCGACGCCGACATCGACGCCCTCGAGAACGTCTGCCGCTGCGGCACCTACGTGCGCATCCGCCGAGCCATCCACCGCGCCGCCGGGTCCTGATCAGTGCGGGGGTCAGGTCCGTGCGAGGGTGGCGACCCCGTCGAGCCCGGCCAGCTTGTGCGGGTTGCGGACGGCGTAGACGTGCGTGATCCGACCGTTCTCGACGGCGAGGCTCACGGCGGTGTCGAGCACACCGCCGATGTCGATGCGGCCGGCGGGCGACCCGTTGAGCCAGACGGCCTTCGCCTCGAAGCCCGGGTAGCGGCCGGCGCTGAGAATGAGGGCGGCCACCCGTTCCGCACCCTCGATCGGACGGCGAGCAGCCGCGACCAGGCCGCCGCCGTCGGCCACGAGGACGGCGTCCGGGGCGAGGACGTCGAGCAGGCCCTGCAGGTCACCGTCCCGGGCGGCGGCGAGGAACCGTTCCACGGCCTCCTGCTGCTCCGTCGTGCTGACCGGCATCCGCGGGCGCCGGGCCGCGACGTGGTCGCGAGCCCGGTGCGCGATCTGCCGGACGGCGGCCGGTGACTTGCCGACCACCTCCGAGATCTCGTCGTAGGGGGTGTCGAACACGTCGCGCAGCACGAACACGGCGCGCTCCGCCGGACCGAGCGTCTCGAGCACGGTGAGCATCGCGATCGAGACGCTGTCGGCGAGCTCGACGTCGGCGGCGACGTCGGGGCTCGTCAGCAGCGGCTCCGGGAGCCATTCGCCGACGTAGTCCTCGCGCCGTCGCGCCAGCGACCGCAGCCGGTTCAGCGCCTGACGGGTGACGATGCGGACCAGGTAGGCCCGCGGGTCGCGCACCTCCGCCTGGTCGACGCCGGCCCACCGCAGCCACGTCTCCTGGACGACGTCCTCGGCGTCGGCGGCGGAGCCGAGCATCTCGTAGGCGACGGTGAACAGCAGGCTGCGGTGGAGCGCGAACGCGTCGTCGTTCATGCCGGTGTCGCGTACCCGGCCGAGGGCTGCGCCAGCGGCAGCGTGCACGCCGTGGAGAACCCCTGGGACGTGATCCCCAACGCCGATGTTGCTCCGCGTCGACAGGTTGGCGAACCCGACCCACGCCGTGAGCTCCACCATGGCGGGCGCACCGAGCTGGTCGAGCAGCCGTGCGAAGAGGTCGTCGGTGACCCGCGTGGGCGTCTCGCTCATGGCCTCTGCGTACTCCATGACGTCGCGCTCGAGCGAGGTGAACACCGTCGACTCACGCCACCGGGGCACCTCGCTGGCCTTGGCCTCGTCGAGTCCCTCGTTGTGGGCCTGGTAGTAGCCGAAGTCGAGGCACCACGAGCAGCCGACCAGCGAGGCGACCGCCATGTTGGCGAAGGACTTCAGGTCGGGGTCGAGCTCGTCCCACTTCTGGGCCTTGCGGCCGAGCGCCATGGAGGCGGAGAGCACCTTCCGGTTGTGCCACATCACCTCGGCCGGCTCGGGGACGTCACCGAGCAGCTTGCGGCTGAACCGCTTCACCGCGTACCCGAACAGACCGGTGAGCTCGGCCTTGGGAATCCGTGTCTTGCTGGACATGGTCGTCCTCCTGTCGATGTGGTCGACATGAAGACACCGCCCGCGCCCGGTCTGTGACAGCCGGCGGCGACCCGAGCGGGTTCAGCCCGATCGTGCCGGCACCCAGGCAGAACTCGTTGCCCTCCGGGTCCCGGAGGACCACGTTGCGGTAGCGGGCCGCCACCTCCGGCGGGAAGTCCTCCTCCCAGGCGACGGTCGCCCCCAGCGCCTCCAGGCGCGCGATCTCGGCGTCGAGCCGGTCGAGCCGCCCGGCGGTGCAGCCGAGGTGCACGCGGTTCTTCACCGCCTTGGGCTCGGGGACCGTGACGAACTCGAGGTACATGCCGCCCGAGGCCGGCCCGCACACGGCGCCGCTGCCGTCGGCCGCGGCGGCGACACCGCCCCAGCCCAGTGCGGCGTTCCAGAACTCGGCCACGCGGGCGGGGTCGGCGCAGTCGACGGTGACGCAGGTGATGTCCACCCCACCGATTCTGGTCCGGCGGCGGTCGTCACGGGTTGAGGGAGTCGAGCACCGCCAGGACGTCGTCGGTGGCGACGTCGTCCGTGACGACCGGGTCGCCGATGTCGCGCAGCAGGACGAACCGCAGGCGCCCGCCGCGCCGCTTCTTGTCGCGGCGCATGGCGTCGAACAGCGCGGCCGGCCGGGCGCGGGCGGGCAGGTGGGCACGCAGGCCGACGTGGGCCAGCAGGGACTCGACGTGGTCGGCGACGCCGGGCTTGGCCACGCCGGCGCGCTCCGAGAGGCGGGCCGCGGCGGCGAGGCCCATGCCGACGGCTTCACCGTGGTTGACCCGGCCGTCGGTGACGTGCTCGATGGCGTAGGCGAACGTGTGCCCCAGGTTGAGGACGGCCCGCGGGCCCTCCTCGAAGGGGTCCTCCTGGACGATGGCGATCTTGACCTGGATCGCCTGGGCGACCAGCGCCTGCAGCCGCCCGAGCGCACCCGGCAGCGCGTTGTCGAGCGTCGTCCACTCTCCGGCCTCGATCTGGGCGAGCAGGTCGGATCCCGCGATCAGCCCGTGCTTGACGACCTCGGCCATGCCCGCGACGAACTCGCGCGGTTCCAGCGTCTGCAGCGTGGCCACGTCGGCGACGACCGCCCGGGGCTGCTTGAACAGCCCGACCAGGTTCCGCCCGTGGGGTCGATCGAGCCCGACCTTGCCGCCGATGCTGGTGTCGACCATGGCGATGAGGTTCGTGGGGCAGTGCACGAGGTCGACGCCCCGGAGGTAGGTGGCCGCCACGAAGCCGGCGACGTCCTCGACCACGCTGGTTCCCAGCGAGACGATGGTGGCCGAGCGGTCGACGTCGGCGTCGAGCAGCCGGTCGTAGACGTGCTCGACCGCCCGCAGCGACTTGCGGCCGTGGCCGGCCGGAAGGCGGATCTCGAGGTCGACGTCGCCGCAGCTGGGCAGGTAGAGGTCACCGACGCGGTCGTCGGTGACCACGACCATCGGCCCCTCGATGCCGGCGAGCTGGCGGACGAACGGCAGCAGGCCCGCACCGACGGCGAACTGGTAGCCGCCGGCGGGGTTGTCGATGTCGTAGGTGTGGGGGTCGGCCGACACCACCGCCTGCAGGTCGAGGGCGACCGCGTCGGGGGCCCGGGCGTCGGTCACGAGCTGGGGGAACCGGCGGTAGTCCGGATCGCGCTCGGACATGAGCTCCACGATCCGCCGGCGCGGGTCCGGCACCTTCAGCAGGGGCCGCTCGCGGCGCGACGCGTCGCCCGTGACCCGCTCGAACACCTCCTCGGGCGTCGCGACCAGGCAGAAGACGCGTCCGCTGGCGCTGAGGGCCCGCACGTTGGCGGGGTCGAGCATCATCCGGCCGCCGGTCGAGACGACCAGGCCGCGCCCCCGGGCGAGCTCGGCGGCGACGTCCCGCTCGATCTGACGGAACGCCTCCTCGCCCCGGGTGGCGAAGATCTCCGCGATCGGCCCGTGGCGCCGCTCGATCAGCTCGTCGGTGTCGACGAACTCGTAGCCGAGGTCCTCGGCGAGCAGCCGGCCGACCGTCGTCTTGCCGGTTCCCATGAACCCGGTGAGCACCACGTTGTGCCGGTCGCGGCGCGGCGGCGAGCCAGGCGGTGTGGTCGGCGTGCTCACCCGGCGGCCACGCGCATCGCACCCCCGAGGAACAGGTGGCCGATCTCGGGATGCCCGAGCACCTCGGCCGCCGTGCCCGCGAGCGCGAGGCGTCCCTGTTGGAGGACCATGCCGTGGTCGCTCGTCTCGAGGGCGCGTTTGGCGTTCTGCTCGACCATGAGCACCGTCACCCCCCGGTCGCGGAGGTCGCGCAGGAGGGCGAAGACCTGCCGGACGAGGATAGGAGACAGCCCGACCGAGGGCTCGTCGACGAGGATGAGGCGAGGCTCGAGCAGCATGGCCCGGCCGAGCTCCAGCATCTTCTGCTCGCCGCCGCTGAGGTGGCCGGCCTGGGTGTCGGCCTTGGTGCGCAGCACGGGGAACAGCTCGAAGGCGATGTCGTGCACCCGCTGGCGGGTGAGCGACAGGTCGCGCAGGCTCACGCCGCCGAGCTCGAGATTGGCCCGGACCGTCATCCTCGGGAAGATGTTGCGTCCCTGGGGGACGTAGCTGATCCCCCGCTGGAGCAGCTCGACCTGGGTGAGCCCGGCCAGGTCCTCGCCGTCGTAGCGGATGCTGCCCGACCGCACCTTGAGCATGCCGAAGATCGCCTTGAGGGCGGTCGACTTGCCGGCGCCGTTGGGCCCGATGACGGTGCTGATCGCGTTGCGGGGAACCTCGAGGTTGGTTCCGTGGAGGACGGTGGTCGAGCCGTAGCCGGCGACGACGGCCTCCATGCGCAGGATGATGTCGTCCTCGCCACGGGCGTCGTCCGCGCTCTCGCCGGCCACGGGAGCCATCGTCTCAGCCACCGAGGTACACCTCGAGGACGCGGGGGTCGTCCCGGACCTCGTCGGGGGTGCCGGTCGTCAGCACCCGCCCCTGCTCCATCACGACGATGCGGTGGGCCAGCCCGAAGACGAACTCCATGTTGTGCTCGATGACGGCGAAGGTCGTGCCGTCGTTCTGGTTGAGGTCGCGGATCCGCTCCCGCACCTCGCCGAGCATCGTGGGGTTGACCCCGCCGGCGGGCTCGTCGAGGAACACCACCGCCGGGTCGGAGACGAAGGCCATGGCGGTGTCCAGCAGCTTCTGCTGCCCGTAGCTCAGGTTGCCGGCCGGCTCGTCGGCCAGGTGGCCGAGGCGGAACCGCTCGATGAGGCGGTCGACCTTGGGGCCGAGACCCATGTCGGGGGCGCGGAACAGGCGGCGACCGATCGAGCCGATGTGCTCCTGGGCCGCGACCTTGAGGTTGTCGCGGACCGACATCGACTCGAACACCTGCAGGAGCTGGAAGGTCCGGGCCAGGCCGGCGTTGGCGCGCCGGTGGGGCGGCCAGCGGCTGACGTCCCGACCCGCGAGCTCCACTCGACCGCGGTCGGGGCGGTACTGGCCGAGGATGCAGTTGAACAGCGTGGTCTTGCCGCAGCCGTTGGGCCCGATCACGCCGAGGATCTCGCCGTCACGGACCTCGAACGAGACGTCGTCGACCGCCTTGATGCCGCCGAACGACTTGTGGACGTTGCTGACCCGCACCACGGCGTCGCCGCTCACGGCAGGACCTCGGGCCCGGCGTCGGGTCGGCGGCCACGCCGGCTCTGGAGCCACGAGCGGAGCTGGTTGAACGTCCCCGCGACGCCCTTGGGCGCCACGACCATCATCACGACGACGAAGAGCCCGAACCAGACCCGGTAGTAGTCGCCGGTGAACCGCAGGTTGTCGGTGAGGACGGTGATGAAGGACGTCCCGATGAACGGCCCGATCATGGTGCCGAGCCCGCCGACGACGGTGGCCAGGAAGAAGTCGAACGACTGGCCGATGTAGAAGCCCCGGGGCTCGACGTACTCGATGAGCCGGGCGTAGAGCGCCCCGGCGACGCCGGCGAGGCCGGCCCCGATCGAGAAGGCCAGCAGCGTGTAGGAGCGGATGTCGACGCCGAGGCTGGCGGCGCGTCCGGGGTTGTCGCGGAGCGCCTTGAACGCCCGGCCCCAGGGACTGCGCACGATCCACCACACCAGCACGATGGCCGCCAGCAGGAACAGCAGGCAGAAGTAGTAGTAGTTGCGGGTCTCGAAGAGGTCGACGCCGAAGACCACGAGGTCGGTGCGCAGGGCCCGGAGCCCGCGCGACCCCTCGGTGAGCCCGACCTCGTTGTTGAGCACGAGGAACACCAGCAGGTTGAAGGCCAGGGTCACGAAGGCCAGCCACGGGCCCTGGACCCGCAGGGCGGGGAAGCCGATCAGCACGCTGAAGGCCATGCAGGTCAGGCCGGCCACCGCGATGGCCACCAGGAACGGCAGGTCGGGCAGCGTCGCCTCGAAGCCGGCCACCGCGACGTCCCGCCCGGTGTCGAGCAGCACCGAGACGTACGCCCCGATGCCGAGGAAGCCGGCCCCGGCCAGCGAGATCTTGCCGGCGAAGCCGTGGGTGAGGTTGAGGCCGATGCACACGATGGCGAACACCACGAACAGCCCGAGGTCGACGAGGGTCGCGTTGGTGCGGCCGATGGGGAACACGACCAGGAAGGCGATGCAGCCCGCCAGCGAGACCCACTTGACGACGAGCCCGTTCCACGAGCCGACCGGCACGAGCAGGTTGAGGGCGAGCACGCCGGCGAGAGCGACGACCCACAGCCACATGATCCCGGCGAGCTGGGAGCGGCCCAGCGGCAGCAGGACCACCAGCGTCGTCGCCGTCACGGCGGCGAGCGCGATCGGCCACGAGAGGCGGCCGCGGTCGAGCTCGGGGATGGCGTCGGACCGATGGACCAGCTCGTCGGTCGTCGACGTGGTGGCGCTCACAGCCGCCGCTCCTCCGCGATGCCGAACAGGCCCTGGGGCCGCCACAGGATGACCAGGATCAGCAGCAGCAGGGGGATCGCGTCGCGGTAGGCGCTGGACAGGTAGAAGGCCGACCAGTTCTGCATCAGCCCGACGACGAAGCCCCCGATGAGCGCGCCCCGGACCTGGTTGAAGCCCCCGATGATGGCGGCGGTGAAGGCCAGCAGACCGAGGCTCAGCCCGGCGTCCCAGCGGACGTGCGTGGTGGGTGCCACCAGCAGCGCGGCCACGGTCACGAGCACGGCGTTGATGGCGAAGGTGTACAGGACCATGCGACCGACCGGGATGCCGAGCACCCGCGCGGTGTCGGGGCTCTGGGCGGCCGCCTGCATCTGGCGGCCGGTGTAGGTCCGCCGCAGGAACAGCTGCAGGGCCAGGATCACCACGATGCTCACGCCCAGGACGCCGAGGTCGTCGGCGGAGACGGGAATGCCGCCGGGCCGCCAGCGGGACGTGCCGAACACCGACGGGAACTGCTGGGGCCGGGCCCCGAACTCGACGCGGACGTACTCGCGGATGGTCAGGGCCAGGCCGAGGCTGGCGATGACCAGGGGGATGTCGTCGCCCCCCGGGGTCAGCAGGCGGTCGACCAGCGAGACCTTGAACACGTAGCCGAGCACGAAGACGGCCAGCGGGATGGTCACGACGAAGGCGAGGATGATGCCCAGCTCGGGCAGGGGCCCGCCGATCGCGGTCCCGCCGACCACCGGCACCCAGTCGGGCAGCCCGAGGGTGGCCCGTCGCTCGCCGAGCACGAGCATCACGATGGCGGGCAGTGCGATGAACTCCCCATGGGCGAAGTTGATCGCCCCCGCGGTCTGCCACAGCAGGGCGAACCCGACCGCGGCGACGGCGAAGATCGCCCCGGTCGCCAGCCCCGAGAAGCTGATCTGCAAGAACGTGGTCATCGCTGCGTGTCGCACTCCCCCGACATCACGAGGTGGCTCGCCCCCGGGGTCCGGGAGCGAGCCACCCTGCCATGGCCGGTCCGATGCCTAGCAACCCCTCTCGTCGAGGTTGTCGAGCGGCGGGATGGTCTCGACGATCTCGCCGGTGCCGTCGACGACCGACACGATGTAGCTCTCACGGTCGATGTCGCCGTTGCCGTCGTAGCTGACGTCGAGGAGCAGGCCGGGCTCGTCCTCGACGGTGAGCGAGGCGCAGTGCAGCGTGTCCGAGATCTGGGTGTTGTCGAACTCGCCGATCCGCTCGACGGCCTCCTTGACCACGTGGACGATCGTGTAGCCCTTGATGCTGTTGTGATCGGGCGGGTCGGCCGTCGGGTGGAACTCGGCGTAGGCCGTCTTCCAGTCGGCGAACACCGGCGCCGAGGCGTTGAGACCGGCGTGGGTGCTGGTGCCGTCGGCGGCGCCGGGCTGGACCAGCGCGATCGTCGACGCCGCGCTGAGGACGTCGCCGCCGTAGAGCGGCTTGTCGAGACCCTGGGCCTGGTACTCGTCGAGGAAGGCCGCGGTCTCGATCTCCGTCATGAACACGAAGATCGCGTCGGCCTCGCCCCCGGCGAGCTGGGTCACCTCGGCCGACTGGTCGATCTGGTCGGGCTGGACCTGGATGTCGAGGCCGACGTCGATGCCCGCCTCCTCGAAGGCGGCGACGTAGGCCTCCCGGCCGCCGGCGCCGAACTCGTCGTTCTTGTAGATGATGTCGACCGACTCCACGCCTTGCTCGACCATGAAGCTGACGAACTTGTCCGCCGCCGTGTCGACGCCGAAGGACGACCGGTAGATGTAGTCGTTGTCACCGTTCTCTTCACGATCGGTGATCGAGGGCGCCTCCGCCCCCACGAACATCGGTATCTCGGCCCGCTGGGCCTCGACCATGTTCACGATGGTGCTGGCGGAGAACACGGTGCCGAGGAAGACGAAGGGATCGTCCTCGGCCTGGTCGGCCACCACCTGCCGGGAGACGTCGGGATCGCCCTGGGTGTCCTGCGGGTCGAGCTCGATCTGGCATCCGAGGATGCCGCCGTCGTCGTTGATCTCGGCCACGGCCATCTCGACGCCGAGCCGCCAGTTCTCCCCCGCCGGCTGGTTCGCCTCGTAGGGCATCGCCATCAGCACCGAGTCCCCATCGGGGCACTCGCTGGTTTCCTCGCCGGAGCCGCTGTCGCTGGCTCCCGCATCATCGCTGTCGTCGTCGCCGCCACACCCGGCGGCGAAGAGCGCGCCGGTGGCCAGCAACGCCAGCAGCCTCGACCAGCACGGACGTTTGGTCATTCGGTCTCCCCCCTTGGCTACGGCGCGCCGCGCCGATGCCGCTGCCCCGAAGCCACTCCTAATTGAATATAGTCTTTTGTACCGGCAGGTGTGCCGGGAGTCAAGCAAATGAAGGTGCCTATCGGCACCTCATCCGGGTTCCGGAAGGGGCCGGGAGACCAGCCGCACGATCTCCGCCTGGTGGCGGGCGGCCTCCACGTTGCGGTCGGCGACCGCCACGAACAGCGACGCGTGGGCGGCGATGCGCTGCCGCTCCTGGTCGCCCTCGGGGCCTTCGGACGGGAAGTCGACGTCGACGATCAGCGCCTCGGCGGCGTCGAGCAGGTCGACGTACACGTGGCACAGCAGCTCGTTGTCCGCCAGCTCGACCAGCACGTGGAAGCCGGCCCAGATCCGGCGCTGCGTCTCGAACGACGGCTGGGCACCCGCCAGGGCGCCGGCGACCTCGCGGAGCCGGGCGACCGCCGCCTCCGATCGCTGCTCGGCCCGGCCGGCCGACACGGCCAGCAGCGGGTTGAGCTGCTCCCGCAGCTCGATGTTCTCGGCCAGCGACTGCGCCGACCCCATGGCCAGGCGCTGGGTGCCCCGCCGCAGCACCGGCCGGCTGCGCTCCACGAAGATCCCGCCGCCGGGGCCCCGGCGCATGGAGATCAGCCCGTCGTTCGTCAGCAGCGTGAGCGCCTGGGCGATGGTCGGGCCCGCGACGTCGAACTCCTTCTGCAGCTCCGACTTGAGACCCAACCGGTCGCCGGGTCGCATCTTCCCCTCGAGGATCCGCGTCTCGATGGCGCGCCGGATGGCCTCGGGACGGGAGTCGTAGTCCGGCGTCGGTTCACCGTCGGGCATGCGTTGACCTTACTGGATAAATTAAATACAGTCTTTTCTACGCTGTCGGGAGGGGGTCCGAGCCAGTTGAACGCATCCAACTCGTCGTCGGCCACTCGCTGCATCGTGGGGGACGGCGCTCTCGGAGACCGCCGCAGATCGCATCTCGATCCGCGGCTACGACATCGTCGAGCTGATCGGCACGATCCCGTTCCCCAGCGTCGTGCACCTCCTCTACACCGGTGACCTGCCCGATCCTTCCACGGCGCGGCTGATCGACGCCGTGATGGTGGCCGGCATCGACCACGGGGCCGGTGCCCCCTCGGCGCTCGCCGCCCGCACCGCCATCTCCGGCGGCGCCAGCCTGCAGGCCGGCGCGGCGGCCGGGCTCCTGGCCCTCGGCGAGTTCCACGGCGCCGCGGTGGAGTCGGCGATGCTCGCCATCGGCTCGGTCGTGGACGCCGCGGCCGGCGGCGGGAGCACCCTCGCCGGCGCCGCCGATCGACTGGTGGCCACCAGCCGAGCGCAGGGCCGCCGGGTGCCCGGCTTCGGCCACCGTCAGCACCGCCACCGCGACCCGAGGCTCGACCGGCTCTTCGCCGTCGCCCACGAGGTCGGTGCGGCCGGCCACCACCTGGCCGCCGCCGAGGCCGTCGAGGCGGCGCTGACCCGATCCGTCGGCCGGGCCGTGCCGATCAACATCGACGGCGCCATGGCCGCGCTCCTCGGCGAGGTCGGCTTCCCGAGCGACCTCGGCAACGCCCTGTTCATCGCGTCGCGCCTCGCCGGGATCCTGGCGCACGCCAACGAGGAACGGCAGACGATGGCCCCCATGCGCCGCGTGGACCCGGTCAACCACGCGTACCACGGCCCCGACCGCCGGGGCCTGTCGCCGGTGCCCGGCGAGGACCACCGATGACGCCCCCGCCGACCGCCGCCGAGCAGCTCGTCGGGTACCTGGAGCGTCGGGGCGTCCGCCACGTGTTCGGGCTGTGCGGGCACACCAACATCGCCGTGCTGGCCGCCATGGCGGGCAGCGACATCGAGTTCGTCAACGTGCGCCACGAGCAGGTCGCGGCGCACGCCGCCGACGGCTACGCCCGGGTGACCGGGCGGGCCGGCGTCGTGCTGAGCCACCTCAGCCCGGGGCTGACCAACGCCGCGACCGGCGTGGCCAACGCCGCCCTCGACTGCATCCCGATGGTGGTGATCGCCGGCGACGTGCCCTCCCACTACTTCGGCCGGCACCCCCACCAGGAGGTGAACCTGCACGCCGACGCCTCGCAGCACGAGATCTACCGGCCCTTCGTGAAGCGGGCCTGGCGGGTGGACCGGGCCGAGCTCCTGCCCGAGATCGTGGAGAAGGCGTTCCTGCTGGCCGAGAGCGGCCAGCCCGGCCCGGTCCTGGTCGACGTGCCCATGGACGTCTTCTCGCAACCGCTCGACCCCGCACTGTTCGCCCGGCTCGCCCACAACACCCGGCAGCTGGTCGGGCCGTCGCTCGACGACGACACCGCCCGCGCCATCGTCACGCGGCTGGCCGGCGCCGAGCGGCCGGTCCTCTACGCCGGCGGCGGCGTCCTCCTGTCACGCGCCAGCGACGAGCTCGAGCGCTTCGTCGACCACATGGGCATCCCGGTCGCCCACAGCCTCATGGGCAAGGGCGCCCTCGGCGACGACCACCCCCTCGTGCTGGGGATGACCGGCTTCTGGGGCACCCGGCTGGTGAACGACACCTGCCTGGCCGCCGACGTCCTGCTCGCCGTCGGCACCCGGTTCAAGGAGGCCGACAGCAGCTCGTGGTACCGCGGCTTCACCTTCGACATCCCGCCGACCGCGTTGATCCACATCGACATCGAGCCCAGCGAGATCGGCCGCACCTTCCCCACCGAGATCGGCGTCGTCGCGGACGCGCGCGCCGCGCTGGCCGCGCTGAACCGGGCCGCCCGTGACCTCTTCCCGGACGGCGTCGAGCGGCGCGAGGTCGCCGAGCGCATCGCCGCCTTCCGGGCCGGGTTCGCCGACGACAACCGGGCGATGGCCACCAGCGACGCGTTCCCCATGATGCCCGAGCGGATCCTGGCCGACGTGCGGGCCGAGCTGCCCGACGACGCCTACGTCACCACCGACGTCGGCTGGAACAAGAACGGCGTCGGCCAGCAGTTCCCCATCCGCACACCCGGCACCGTCCTCACCCCGGGCGGCTTCGCCACCATGGGGTTCGGGCCGTCGGCCGCCATCGGCGCCAAGCTCGCCGCCCCCGACCGCACCGTGGTGTCGCTGGTCGGCGACGGCGGCTTCGGCCAGAACCCGGCGATGCTCGCCACGGCCGTCGAGCACGGCCTGGCGATCGTGTGGGTGGTCATGAACAACAACGCCTTCGGCACCATCGCCGGGCTGCAGAAGGCCCACTTCGGGCTGACCTACGGCACGACCTTCCCCGGCGACGGCGGGGACCCCGCACTCGTCCCCGACTACGCCGCGGTCGCCCGCGCCTACGGCGCCACCGGCATCCGCATCGACGCCGCGGCCGCCTTCCGCCCGGCGCTGGCCAAGGCCATCGCCATGGACGGGCCGGTCGTGCTCGACGTCCCCATGAAGAACAACCCCACGCCCACCACCGGGCACTGGAACATCCTCGACATCTACTCCCCCGACCAGGCCCCCGGCGCGCACGTCGCCCATCTCGCCACCGACTGAGGACCGGACATGGCGCGCAGCATCACCCCCGAGGAGACGGCGCTGGCCGAGGCGATGGTGGCCCGGGCGCGAGCCGCCCTGGCCCGGATCGCCGACTACGACCAGGCCCGGGTCGACCGGCTGGCCCAGGCCATCGGCTGGGCGCTCGGCAACGAGGCCACCTTCACCCGCCTGGCCCACATGAGCGTCGACGAGAGCGGCATCGGCGACCGCGACGGCCGGGCCGCCAAGCGGTTCAAGATCCACGGCATCCTCCGCGACGCGCTGCGGACCCCGAGCGTGGGCGTCATCGAGGAGGACCCGCTCAAGGGGCTCGTCAAGTACGGGAAGCCCGCCGGGCGTCATCGCCTCGATCGTGCCCATGACCAACCCGGAGCTCACACCGCCGGGCACCGCCATCTACGCCGTCGAGGCGCGGGACGCGGTGATCTTCTCGCCCCACCCCCGCACCAGGCGGACCACGAACGAGGTCGTCCGCCTCCTGCGCGAGGTCATGGTCCGGGAGGGCGCGCCCGCGGACGTGTTCCAGTGCGTCGCCGAGCCGTCCATCCCCCTGTCCCAGGAGCTGATGGCCCGGTGCGACCTGACGATGGCCACGGGCGGCGCCGCCATGGTCAGGGCCGCCTACAGCTCCGGCAAGCCCGCCTTCGGCGTCGGCGGCGGCAACTCGACGATGGTGATCGACGAGACCGCCGACGTCGGCGACGCCGCCCGCAACACCCGGCTGTCGAAGACCTCCGACCACGGCTCGGGCTGCTCGGCCGACGGCAACCTGCTCATCGACGACCGTGTCTACGACGCGATGCTCGCCAAGCTGCGCGCCGAGGGCGGGCACCTCGCCACACCCGAGCAGAAGGCCCTGCTCGAGCGGGCGATGTGGGACGACGACGGCACCCGCATCGTCGCCACCGTGGCCCAGCCCGCCCCCAAGCTGGCCGCGGCGGCGGGCTTCGGCATCGCCGACGACCGCACGTTCATCATCGTCGAGCAGGACGAGATCGGCCCGGAGCACCGGTTCTCGGGCGAGAAGCTCACGACGCTGCTGGCCGTCTACCGCTACCACGGCTTCGACGATGCGCTGGCCAAGGTCCGCCGGATCTACGAGGTGGCCGGCAAGGGCCACTCCTGCGGGATCTACTCCTTCGACCACGACCACATCGACGCCCTCGCCCGCGTCGCCCCGGTGAGCCGCATCATGGTCCGCCAGCCCCAGTCGAAGGCGAACGCCGGGTCGTTCACCAACGGCATGCCCATGACCTCGAGCCTGGGCTGCGGCGTCTGGGGCGGCAACGTCACCAACGAGAACATCAGCCTCAAGCACTTCCTGAACGTGACGTGGGTGAGCCGCCCGATCCCCGAGGACCGGCCGTCCGAGCAGGAGCTGTTCGGCGACTACTACGGCACCCCGCCCCTCGACGTCAGGACCGGGGGAGCCTGACCCGTGGGCCCCGCGTTCTCGCTCGCCCACCTCACGGTGCTGGGGACGACGCCGCTCGAGCTCATCGACATCGCCGCCGCGGCCGGCTACGACTACGCCAGCATCCGCGCCACGCCGGTCGCACCGGGCGAGCAGGTCACCCCGCTGGCCGGCGATCCGTCGATGGTGCGCCAGGTCGTGCACCGCCTGGCGGACACCGGCGTGCGGGTCCTCGACGTCGAGCTGGCCCGGATCGGCCCCGACGACGAGCCCGACCGGTTCGTGGGTGTCCTCGAGGCCGCCGCCGAGGTCGGCGCCCGGCACGTCATCGGCCAGCTCCCCGATCCCGACCGGGGCCGGGCCACCGACCGCTTCGGCCGCCTCTGCGACCTCGCCGGCGACTACGGCCTCACCGTCGACCTCGAGTTCCCCTCGTGGAGCGACACCGGCGACCTCGCGGCGGCCGCCGCCATCGTCGGGGCGGTCGACCGGGCCAACGCCGGGATCCTGATCGACGCCCTGCACTTCTTCCGGTCCCGGTCGTCGCTCGACGAGCTCACCGCGCTCCCCCGCAGCTGGTTCCACTTCGTGCAGCTCTGCGACGCGCCCGCCACGGCGCCCTCCACCGTCGACGGCGTCATCCACGCCGCGCGCGCGGCGCGGTCCCTGCCCGGCTACGGCGGCCTCCCCCTCCCCGAGCTGCTCGACCTGCTCCCGGCCGGGCCGTACTCGCTCGAGGTCCCCAACGACGTCCTCCGCCGGGAGCTCGGGACCGCCGAGTTCGCCCGGCTCGTCCTCACGCTCGCCCGCGCCATCGTCGCCAGCCACGGCCAGCCCGCTGTGGCGCGATGCGACGATGACGGCCCACCGGCTCGGCCTCGTCGGCTCGGGCATCGACATGTCGCTGGCGCCGGCGTTCCACGTGCTGGCGGGCAAGTTGGTCGGGATCGAGGTCAGCTACGAGCTGATCCCGCGGGACCCCACCCTCGCACCCGAGCTCGGGGACTTCATGCGCCGGCTGGCGGCCGACGGCTACGAGGGCGTCAACGTCACCGTGCCCTTCAAGACCTGGGCCTCCCAGGCGGCCGCCGAACCGTCCACGGACGTCGTCGCCACCGGGGTGGCCAACACCCTGCTGCTCGGGCCCGACGGCCCGACCCACGCCTACAACACCGACATGTCCGGGTTCACCTGGGCCTACCGCCGTCGCTTCGGGCACGAGCCGCCGGGCACGGTGGCCGTGCTGGGCGCCGGCGGTGTCGGCACCGCCACCGCGGCGGCACTCGTCGACCTGGGCGCCACCGCCCTGCGGATCTACGACGTCGTCCCCGACCGGTCGCGCACGCTGGCCCGGCTGCTGAGCCAGCGCGGTCCCGGCGTGCGTGTCGAGGTCGCCACCTCGGCCGAGGGCGCGGTCGACGGCGTGGACGGCCTCGTCAACGGCACCCCCGTGGGCATGTCCTGGAACCCCGGCACGCCCGTCGAGCTGAGCAGCGTCGGCCGCCAGCGTTGGATCTTCGACGCCATCTACTCGCCCATCGAGACCCCGCTCATGGTCCGGGCCGCCGCCGCCGGGCTGGCCCGCATCACCGGGTTCGACCTGTTCCTCGGCCAGGCGATCGACGCCTTCAGGATCTTCACCGGCCACGACCTCGCGCCCCAGCTCCTGACGGAGCTGGAGACCAACCTCGGCATCCTCGAACGCGAGCGCGGCGTGTGACGGCGATCCGGAAGGCCTGCCCGGACGGTGACCGCCACGTCGTCCTGCTCGGCCGACCGGGAACCGGGCCGACGCCCATCGGCCGCCGCCTGGCCTGGCTCCTGCAGCGCCCCTTCGCCGACGCCGCCGAGCAGCTCGAGCTGGCCGCCGGCAGCACCGTCTCCCGGCTGGCCCACGAGCGGGGCGAGGACCACGTCCGCCGGCGGGAGGCGCAGGTCCTCACCGACCTCCTGGCGCGTGACGCCCCCCTGGTGATCTCGGCCCCGGGCGCGGTCGCCATCGGTCCCGGGGACCGGGCGCTGCTGGCCCGGGCGGCGGTCGTGCTGTGGACCCGCGGGCGGGAGGACGTCCGGTCACGGCCCGGCCACCGGCTGCCGGGCGACTACGGGGACGTCGCCGACCACGTCGTCGACGTCGAACCGTTCCACGCCGACGACGAGCCCGAACGCGCCATCGCCCGCCACATCCTCCAGCTCTTCGTCACGGGCGACCTCCGCGGTGCGGTCCGCGTCCCGGACCGTGCCCGGTCGCCGTGGGGAGGTTGCGAACGCGACCTGGCCGGGATCCTCGAGGACGTCGCCGACCTCGTCGTCGACGTCGAACCGTTCCACGCCGGCGACGACGAGCCCGAACGCGCCATCGCCCGCCACATCGCCCGGCTGCTCGCCGCGACGACGCGCCTCCCACCGATCCGGCGTAGCCGCGCCGCGAGCCAGGCGCGTGCCAGCAGGAGCCCGGCGCCGGCGCCGCTCAGCACCGGCACCAGGAGCTCCTCCACCGGTGCGCCGGCGACGTGGGCGATCACGTGGCGTCGCCGTAGTCGTCGTGCCAGTGCCACCACTCGTAGGGGGGCGTCTGGGGGTAGCCCTCCGGGGAGTCCTCCCACTCCTCCTGCCGCCCGAGCGCGCTGACGTCGAGATAGCTCCAGGTGCTCCCCATCGCCTCGTCGCCGCGGGCGTTGACGAGGTAGCTGCGGAACACGTCGCTGCCGTCGCGGACGAACGCGTTCGTGCCGTGCCACTCGTCCACGCCGAAGTCGGCGTCGAAGCCGTCCGTCACGGTGTACCAGGGCATCTCCCAGCCCATCCGCGCCTTCAGCCGGGCGATCTCCGCCTGCGGCGCCCGCGAGGCGAACACGAGCGTGGTGTCGCGGGCGTTCAGGTGGGCGACGTGGCCGACCTGGTCGGCCATCATCGAGCAGCCGGGGCAGGCGTGGTCCGGCCAGCCGGTCACGCCGGGCTCGAAGAAGGCGCGGTAGACGATCAGCTGCCGGCGACCGTCGAAGAGGTCGACCAGGCTCGCCTTGCCGGCGGGCCCGTCGAACTCGTACTCCTTGTCCACCGCCATCCACGGCATCCGCCGGCGCTCGGCGGCCAGCGCGTCGCGGGCGCGGGTCAGCTCCTTCTCCTTCACGAGCAGTTTCAGGAGTGCGTCCTCCCACTCCTGCGGTGACACGACGGGGTGCTCTGGGAGATGTCCGTTCACGACCGGTTCCTCCTGGTGTCCGGGCTCGGCGCGATCGATCTCGCGCGCGCTGCACCCTGTAAGAGTCCCGAGCGCGCCCGAACTCATCGCTCCCGATCAGGTTTTCCCGGAGCGAGAATGCGCGTCCGACCCCGACCCCAGAGACCGGGAGGTGCACCCATGACCGAGCGCAGCGAGGTCCCCGGCGTCCACGACTACGAGGACGACCCGCGCAACGAGGACGTGCTCGTCCATGTGAACGGCACGCTCCGGCCGCGGGCGGAGGCCGTCGTGTCGGTGTTCGACTCCGGGTTCGTGCTCGGCGACGGCGTGTGGGAGGGCCTGCGGGTCCACGGCGGCCACCCGGTGTTCCTCGACCGGCACCTCGACCGCCTCTTCGAGGGGGCGAAGGCCCTGGCGCTCGACATCGGGCTCGGCCGGGACGACCTCCGGCGGGCGGTGTACGAGACGCTGCGGGCCAACGGCATGACCGACGGCGTCCACGTGCGCCTGATGGTCACCCGGGGCGTGAAGCGGACGCCCTACCAGGATCCCCGCATGACGGTGGGGCCGGCCACCATCGTGATCGTGCCCGAGTACAAGCAGCCGACCGCCGCCACCCTCGCCGGCGGGATCCGGCTGTTCACCGTCCACGTGCGGCGCCCGTACCCCGACGTCGTCGACCCCAAGCTGAACACCCACAGCAAGCTCAACGACATCACCGCCTGCATCCAGGCCTACACGGCGGGGGCCGACGAGGCCCTGATGCTGGACCCGCACGGCTTCGTCGCCACCTGCAACTCGACGCACTTCTTCGTCGTCCGGCGGGGCGAGCTGTGGACGTCGACCGGCGACTTCTGCCTCGGCGGCATCACGCGGGGCACCGTGCTGGACGTGGCCCGGGAGGCCGGCATCCCGGCCCACGAGCGCACGTTCAGCCTGACCGACGTGTACGGCGCCGACGAGGCCTTCGTCACCGGCACCTTCGCCGGGCTCGTCCCGGTCCGGGAGGTCGACGGGCGCACGATCGGCGACGGCGCCCGCCCGGTCATGGACCGCCTCCGGGCGCTCTACCGCGACGCCGTCGAGCGCGACGTCGCCGAGGCGGCCCGGCGCTGACGATGGCCGGCGCCCCGACCACCGAGGTCGTCCGGCTGGCCGTGTGGTCGGGACCGCGCAACATCTCGACCGCCCTGATGCGCTCGTGGGAGAACCGCCCCGACACCGTGGTGGTGGACGAGCCCCTCTACGCCCACTACCTGGACGCCACGGGGATCGACCACCCGGGCCGCGACGAGGTGATCGCGGCGGGCGAGACCGACTGGCGGGCGGTGGTCGCCGGCCTGCTCGGCCCGGTCCCGGCCGGCACGGGGGTCGTGTACCAGAAGCACATGACCCACCACCTGCTGCCGGACGTCGACCGGGGCTGGATCGCGGGCCTCACCAACGTGATGCTGATCCGCGACCCCCGCGAGGTGGTGGCGTCCTACGTCCGCACCCGGGACGCGGTGTCGGCCGACGACATCGGCCTCCCCCAGCAGGCCCGCCTGTACGACGACCTCGCCGCCGCGGGCCCGGCCCCGCCGGTGATCGACGCCGCGGACGTCCTCCGCCGGCCCGAGCCGTACCTGCGCGCGCTGTGCGACCACGCCGGCGTGGACTTCACCCCCGGATGCTGTCGTGGCCGCCCGGGCCCCGCCCCTCCGACGGCGTGTGGGGCCGGCACTGGTACGCGTCCGTGTGGGCGTCCACCGGCTTCGCCGCGTACCGGCCCCGGACCCCCCGCCTCGACGGCCGCCCCGCCGCCGTCGCGGAGGCGGTCCGGCCCCTCTACGACCGCCTCCACGCGCGCCGGTGGGTGCTGTGACCGGGCGGCGCGGGTGCGGACGCATCTCCTAGGATCTGACACTGACGTCACTTTTCAGGGGGAGAGACCGATGTCCGACCTCGGCATGCTGGGCTCCGGCGCCGACCCGGAGGCGCTGGCCAACCCCCAGCCGATGTTCAAGCTGCTGCGCGACGCGGCTCCCGCGGTGGACCTCGGGGAGCCCGGGATGGTGGTCGTCGGGGGCGACGCCGAGGTCCGCCACGTGCTGCAGCATCCCGACGTGTTCAGCTCGGGCATCGACGCCGTGCACATCGGCCAGGTGCGGCCGCTGATCCCGCTCCAGATCGACCCGCCCCACCACCGCAACTACCGCAAGCTGCTCGACCCGATCTTCGCCCCCCGCCAGATCGCCCTGCTCGAGGAGCGGACCCGGGCGCTCGTGCAGGACCTGATCGCCGCGGTGGCGGGCGACGGGGCCTGCAACTTCCACGCCGCCGTGGCCGAGCCGCTGCCCACGACCGTCTTCCTCCAGCTGCTCGGCCTCCCCGTCAGCCGGGCGGCCGAGTTCATCGCGCTGAAGGACGGCATCATCCGCCCGCCCGTGACGACCAGCGCGGAGCGCCAGGCCTACACCGACGAGGTCGGCCAGCGGATCTACGCCGTCCTCCAGGAGGCCATCGACGAGCGGATGGACGAGCGGGCCGACGACTTCCTGTCGATGTTCCTCGACGCCGAGGTCGACGGCCACCGGCTCACCAACGACGACGTGCTCGACATCGGCTACCTGTTCTTCCTGGCCGGCCTCGACACCGTGACCGCCTCGCTCGACTGCATGGTCAGCTACCTGGCCCAGCACCCCGGGCACCGGCGGGCGCTCGTCGAGGACCCGTCCCTCGTCCCGCACGCCATCGAGGAGATGCTGCGGTGGGAGACGCCGGTCCAGGCCGTCCTGCGGGTCACGACCCAGGACACCGAGATCGCCGGCTGCCCGGTGGCCGAGGGCCGGGTCGTCACCGTCATGCTCGGCTCGGCCAACACCGACGAACGGGCCTGGCCCGACGTCGACACCATCGACTTCGACCGGGCCGAGAACCGCCACATCGCGTTCGGGGGCGGCGCCCACCGCTGCCTCGGCTCGCACCTCGCCCGCATGGAGCTGCGGGTGACGCTGGAGGAGTGGCACCGGGCCGTCCCCGACTACCGGATCCGGGACGGTGTCACGCTGGCGTACTCCCAAGGCCTGCGGGCCGTCGAGAACCTGGAGCTGCAATGGCCATGAGGACGACACCGGGCGAGCGGCGGCTGCTGATCGACGGCAAGCTCGTCGACGCCGCCGGCGGTGGCACGTTCGACAACGTCGACCCGGCGACCGAGCAGGTGCTCGGCCCCACGGCCGACGCCACCGCCGCCGACATGGAGGCCGCCATCGCCGCGGCCCGGCGGGCCTTCGACACCACGGGGTGGGCCACCGACCACGCCTTCCGCCAGGCCTGCCTGCTCCAGCTGCAGGCCGCCATCGAGGGCGAGGTCGAGGAGTTCCGGTCCGAGCTGGTGGCCGAGGTCGGGTGCCCGGTCCTCGTGACCTACGGGCCCCAGCTCGACGCCCCCCTCCGCGAGGCCCTGACCTGGCCCGCCGCCCAGATCGACAGCTACCCGTGGCGCCGCGACATCGGCACCAAGGACCCGTTCGGGATGGGCGAGACGCAGCGCGAGGTGTGGAAGGAGGCGATCGGGGTCGTCGGCGTGATCGTGCCCTGGAACTTCCCGCTCGAGATCACGCTCAACAAGCTCGGCCCGGTGCTGGCCATGGGCAACACCTGCGTGCTCAAGCCCGCCCCGGACACGCCGTGGAACGCCACCCGGCTCGGCCGCCTGATCGCCGAGCGGACCGACATCCCGCCCGGCGTCGTCAACGTGGTGGCGTCGAGCGACCACCTGGTCGGCGAGGTCCTGACCTCGTCCCCGCTCGTGGACATGGTGGCCTTCACCGGATCGACCGCCACCGGCCGCCGGGTCATGCAGGCGGCGTCGGCCAACCTGACCCCGGTGTTCCTGGAGCTGGGCGGCAAGTCGGTCAACCTCGTCCTCGACGACGCCGACTTCGAGGCCGTGGTCCCGGGCGCCTCGTCGGTGTGCTTCCACGGGGGCCAGGGCTGCGCCATCGCCAGCCGGCTGCTCGTCCCCCGGTCCCGCTACGCGGAGGCGGTCGACCTCGTCGCCGACGGGTTCGCGGGGGTGACCTACGGCGACCCGACCGACCCGTCGAACCTGATGGGCCCGCTGGTCTCGGCCCGCCAGCGCGACCGGGTCCTCGGCTACGTCGAGGCCGGCAAGGCCGAGGGGGCCCGCCTCGTGTGCGGGGGCGGGCGGCCCGCCCACCTGCCGACCGGCTGGTACGTCGAGCCGACGCTGTTCGCCGACGTCGACAACTCGATGACCATCGCCCGGGAGGAGATCTTCGGGCCGGTCCTCGTCGTGATCCCCTACGAGGACGACGACGACGCCGTGCGCATCGCCAACGACAGCCCCTACGGGCTGTCCGGCATGGTCACCTCCGGCGACCTCGACCGGGCCAAGGCCGTCGCCCGCCGCATCCGCACCGGGACCCTCGCCGTCAACGGCGGCATCTGGTACGGCGCCGACGCCCCGTTCGGCGGGTACAAGCAGTCGGGCATCGGCCGGCAGTGCGGCATCGAGGGCCTGGACATGTTCACCGAGACCAAGACCGTCGGCTGGCCGGCCTGACCGGCCGGGCGAGGAGGACCACGTGCCAGGACCGCTCGACGGTATCCGGATCATCGAGGCCGCCAGCTGGATGTTCGTCCCGTCGGGCGGGTCCGTGCTGGTCGACTGGGGCGCCGACGTCGTCAAGGTCGAGCACCCCGTCATGGGCGACCCCCAGCGGGGCCTCGTGACCTCCGGGCTCCTGCCCGGCGGCCCGGGCGGGGTGAACTTCATGGTCGAGCAGCCCAACCGGGGCAAGCGCTCGGTCGCCCTCGACCTCGCCCACCCCGACGGGCGCGAGGCGCTGCTGCGCCTGGTCGGGACGGCGGACGTGTTCCTCACCAACTACCTGCCCGCCGTGCGCCGGAAGCTGGGCATCGAGACCGAGCGACCTGCGGGCCCGCAACCCCGCCATCATCGTGGCCCGGGGCTCCGGCGCCGGTCCCCGGGGGCCCGAGGCCCACAAGGGCGGCTACGACGGCGCCTCGTTCTGGGCCCGGGGCGGGGTGGGCGCCACCATGCCCGAGCAGGCCGAGGGCTGGCCGCCCAGCCAGCCCACCCCGGCGTTCGGCGACGTCATGGGCGGGCTCGCCACGGCCGGCGCCATCGCCGCCGCCCTCGTCAAGCGCGAGCGGACCGGCGAGCCGAGCGTGGTCGACGTGTCGCTCCTGGCCACGGCCATGTGGCAGATCTCGCCGATGGTCATCGCCTCGAAGCTGTTCGGGTTCTCGAAGATCCCGCAGAGCGGCCGGCCCATGTCCGGCAACCCGGGGGTCGGCACCTACCGCACCGCGGACGGCCGCTACATCAGCCTGATGCTGCTGCAGAGCGACAAGTACTGGGTCGACTTCGTCGAGCGCCTCGGCGTGCCCGACATGGCGACCGATCCCCGCTTCGCCGACTCGGCGGCGCGCGCCGACAACGCCGCCGACTGCGTCGCCCGGCTGGACGAGGCGTTCGAGGCCCGGCCGCTGGCGCACTGGAAGGAGGCGCTGGCCACCTTCGACGGGGTGTGGAGCCCGTTCCAGACGCTCGACGAGCTCTACGACGACGTGCAGGTGCAGGCCAACGGCTACCTGCCGACGATGACGGCCGGCAACGGCGAGGAGGTGGCGCTCGTCGCCAGCCCCGCCCAGTTCGACGAGGAGCCGGTCACCGTCGAGCGGGCGCCCGAGCACGGCGAGCACACCGAGGCCGTGCTGCTCGACCTCGGCTACGACTGGGAGCAGCTGGCCGCCATGAAGGACTCGGGGGCGATCCTCTGATGCCGTCCCGACAGCTCGACTTCCCGGTGTTCGACGCCGACAACCACATGTACGAGACCCGGGACGCGCTGACGAAGTTCCTCCCGGAGCCCTACGGCCGCGTGATCGAGTTCGTCGAGGTGCGGGGCCGCACCAAGATCGCGGTCAAGGGCCGCATCAGCGAGTACATCCCCAACCCCACCTTCGACCGCGTGGCCGCCCCCGGCGCCCAGGAGGAGTACTTCAAGCACGGCAACCCCGAGGGCAGGAGCCGCCGCGAGATCATGGGCCGGGGCATCGACGCCCTCCCGGCGTTCCGCGAGCCCGGTCCCCGGCTGGAGCTGATGGACGAGCTCGGGCTCGACCGGGCCCTCATGTGGCCCACCCTCGCCAGCCTGGTCGAGGAGCGGCTCCGCGGCGACCCGGACGCCACCCACGCCGTGATCCACGCCCTCAACCAGTGGATGCACGAGCACTGGACCTTCGACTACGAGGGCCGGATCTTCCCGACCCCGGTCGTGACCCTCCCGATCGTCGAGCGGGCGATCGAGGAGCTCGAGTGGGTCACCGACCGGGGCGCCCGCATCATCCTGGTGCGCCCGGCCCCGGTCCCGGGGTTCCGGGGGCCCCGCAGCTTCGCCCTGCCCGAGTTCGACCCGTTCTGGGAGCTGGTCCAGGAGCGGGACGTCGTCGTCGGCATGCACGCCTCCGACAGCGGCTACCAGCGCTACCTCAACGAGTGGGAGGGCGTGGCGGACGACGAGTTCACGCCGTTCGCCGGCGGCGGCGCCTTCGCCGCCATCACCGGCGCGGCGCACCGGTCCATCACCGACACGGTGGCGTCGGCCATCGGCCACGGGCTGTGCACCCGCTTCCCCCGGCTCAAGATCGCCCCGGTCGAGAACGGCAGCGGCTGGGTGCGGCCGCTGCTCCACGACATGGCGTCGGCCTACGCGTTCAACCCCCACCTGTTCGAGGAGGACCCGGTGGCGGTGTTCCGGCGCAACGTCTTCGTCCACCCGTTCCACGAGGAGGACCCGGCCGGACTGTGCGAGCTGATCGGGGCGGACAACGTGATCTTCGGGTCGGACTTCCCGCACCCCGAGGGCCTGGCCGACCCGCTCGCCTTCGTCGACGACCTGGCGGGCCTGTCGCACGAGGACACCGCCAAGGTCATGGGGGGCAACCTGGCCCGCCTCATGAACGTCGCCTAGCCATCGTGCAACCTTTAGTTGCACAATCCTCGCCCATGTGCAATCGTTGGTTGCACATCAACGAGGAGGCACCAATGGACGACATCAGGCACCGTGTCGGCGTCGACGCGCCGATCGGCGAGGTCTACGACGCCTGCGCCACCCGGGACGGTCTGGCCGGGTGGTGGACGACCGACGTCGACGGCGAGTCGCAAGTGGGCGCCGAGCTCACCTTCCGGTTCGGCGGCCCGGACCGCGTCGCGGTCATGGAGGTCGTCGAGCTCACCCCGCCCGAGCGGGTCGTGTGGCGTTGCGTCGGGGGACCCGCCGAGTGGCTGGACACGACGGTCACCTTCGACCTGCGGGCCGACGGCGACGAGACCGTCGTGCTGTTCACCCAGGCTGGGTGGCGCGAGCCCGTCGAGTTCATGCACCACTGCAGCTCGAAGTGGGGCTCCTACATGCTCAGCCTCAAGGACGGGCTCGAAGGCGCCAAGGCGCGCCCCTGGCCCGACGACGTGAAGATGAGCAGCTGGGACTGATGACGATGACCGACCTCACCATCGAACGCGAGATCCTCATCGAGGCACCCGCCGACGTCGTCTGGCGCACGATCACCGAGCCGGACCAGATCGCGCGGTGGTTCGCCGACCGCG
Source organism: uncultured Acidimicrobiales bacterium (assembly GCA_963759225.1). GTDB lineage: Bacteria > Actinomycetota > Acidimicrobiia > Acidimicrobiales > VFJN01 > ZC4RG19. The sequence goes on from CAVWYL010000020.1 coordinate 69,251, forward strand.
TGCAGCTCGAGCTGCGGCCCGGCGGGGAGGGCACCCTCGTCTTCGAGGACGAGGCGACGGGCGGCACGCAGACGGCCCCCTTCGTCGTCGAGACCGTCGATCCGCCCCGCCTGTTCTCGTTCCGCTGGAGCCACCCCGACGGCGAGGCGCCGGCGGTGGGCAACTCGACCCTCGTCGAGTTCACCCTCGCGGCCGAGGGCGACGAGCGCACGCGGCTCCGCGTGGTCGAGACCGGCCTCGACGCCTTCGACTGGCCGCCGGAGGAGAAGGCCGCCTTCGCCGAGGACCACCGGGGCGGCTGGGCCATCCACCTCCCCCGCCTGCAAGCGCTGCTGGCCACCCCCGCGGGATGAGGAGCGACTCTGGCGACGAGCTGTGGTCGGCGATCGCCGACCCGTCTCGTCGCCGGGTCCTCGACCTGCTGGTCCGCGGGGGCGAGGCGACGGCGAGCACCCTCGCGCAGCAGGTCCCGTTCACCCGCCAGGCGGTCACCAAGCACCTCGCCGTCCTGGAGGACGCCCGCCTCGTCACCCGCCGCCGGGCCGGCCGGGAGGTCCTGTTCCGCGTCGACCCGGACCGGCTCGACGAGGCGACGCGGGCCATGGCGCAGCTCGCCGACGACTGGGACCAGCGGCTCCGGGCGATCAAGCGGCTCGCCGAGACCGCGCACCGGGCGCGCGAGGACGCGACCTGAGAGCGTGCGCGGCCCGGCAGGCGGGTCAGCCCTCCCGGGTCAGCAGCAGGGCGCCGGCGATCGGGCCGCCGCCGTTGGCCACGGCCGCCACCTCGACCCGGCGGCCCGGCACCTGGCGGGCCCCCGCCTCGCCCCGCAGCTGCAGGCACGCCTCGTGGACGAACCCGAACCCGTGCAGCCGCCCGCCCGACAGCTGCCCGCCGTTGGTGTTGAGCGGCAGCTCGCCGTCGAGCGCGATGCGGCCCCCGCCCTCGACGAACGGACCCGACTCGCCCCGCCCGCAGAACCCCAGCGCCTCCAGCCACACCATGGCGAGGAAGCTGAAGCCGTCGTACAGCTCGGCCACGTCGACATCGGCCGGCGTGAGGTCGGTGCGGCGCCACAGGTGGGCCCCGGCGTCGCGGGCGGCCATCGTCGTCATGTCGTCGAACTGGTCCCACGACGGGCGGCCCCGCAGCGCCGTGCCCACCGCCTCGACCCGGGCGACGGGGTGGTCGACGGCCGCGGCGTGCTCGGCCACCGACACGACCACCGCGGTCGACCCGTCGACGGGGGCGTCGCAGTCGTAGAGCCGGAACGGCGTCGTGACCAGGCGGGAGGCGAAGTAGTCGTCGAGCGTCATCGGCTCGCGGTAGACGGCCCGGGGGTTGAGCCCGGCGTTGCGGCGCCCGTTCAGCGCGATCATCGCCAGCTGCTCCGGCGTCGTGCCGAACTCGTGGAAGTGGCGCTGGGCGTTCATCGCCAGCCAGTTCGCGGCCGAGTAGGCCCGGAACGGGATGGTCCACTGCATGGACCCGCCCATCCGGGGCACGCGGTCGCCGCCCCCGCCCCCGCCGAGGCCGATGCCCTGGCGGCCGCCGGCGCCCTGCTCGGTCGCCTCGGTCACCGTGCGGTAGACGAGCACGTGGCGGGCGAGGCCGGCCCCGACGGCCATCACCGCGTTGACGATCGCCGCCAGCTGGGCCGCCCCCTCGATGCCCCCGCTGTGCCAGTCGACCGACAGGCGCAGTGCGTCCTGCACCTCCGGGCTCCCCGGGCCCGCTGAACCCGGGTCCGGCGCCGCCGCCCGCGCCCGGGTAGGTGGCGATGCCGTCGATGTCCGCCGGGGTGAGCCCGGCGTCGGCGATGGCGGCCAGCGCGGCGTCGATGGTGAGGTCGAGGCCGGTGCGCCCGAGCCGGCGGCCGATGTCCGACTGGCCGATGCCGGAGATGACCGACCGGCGCTCGAAGTCCGTCACGCGCATCACCGGCCGGTGCGAACAGCGGGAACCACACGTCGCCGTGGCGCTCGAAGGTGACCTGCACCGGCATCCCGATGCGCGCGTCGTCGGGCGGGCAGCCGACGAGGTTGCTGGTCAGCCGCAGCCCGTCCTGCTCGGGCAGGGCGACGAGCACGATGGCGTACGGCTCGGTGGCGCCGTCCCACGACTGGTGGTTGACGGTGTACGACCAGACCTCGCCCCGGCCGCTCACGGCCTCGGGGGCGACGTCGCGGGAACCGCAGACGGGGCAACGGGGCAGCGGCGGGTGCAGCCAGTAGCCGCACGCCTGGCACCGCAGCAGGCGCAGCCGGCCGTCCTCGCCCGACGTCCAGAAGAAGCGGTTCTCGTCGTCCAGCGCCGGCTGCACCCGGAAGGGCGTCGTGCTCAGGGCGTCTCCCCTCCCCGGTCCCGATGTGACGTAGCCGTTAGATTAGGCACGGATGGATGCGGAGCCGGTGCGGACCGACGCAGTTCCCGCCGCCGTGCTGCGCCGGCCGCCGTTCGGGAGCAACCCGCTCGTGGGCGCGCGCGGCAGCGACACGCAGCGCCGCATCCTCGGCGCCGCCCTGGAGGTGTTCGCCGAGGTCGGCTTCGCCGACACCCGGGTCGAGCTGATCACCGAGCGGGCGGGGTGCTCGCGCCCGGCCTTCTACCAGTACTTCGCCGGCAAGCACGACGTGTTCTGGGCGCTCGCCGCCCGGCTGGGCGAGGAGATGGTCACGCTCGCCGGAGGGTTGGGGCAGGTCACGCCCGACGACGCCGGCCTCGCCCACCTGACGGGCTGGGTCGGGCGGTTCCTGGCGCTGCACGAGGCGTGGGCCCCGGTGTTCGCCTCGTTCCTGGCGGCCAGCCGCGACCACGGGCCCGAGGCGCAGCCCGCGGGCGCCATCGCCGACCGCACGGCGCTCGCCCTGCTGGGGGCGTTCGGGGTCGAGGCGGGGCCCCGCAGCGCGGCGCTGGCCTCCAACCTGGTCTCGGTCCTGATCCGCTGCAGCTTCTACGCCGGGCAGGTCCCCACCGGCACCAGCACCCGGCCGCTGGTCGAGGGCGTGGCGCAGGTGTTCCACCGGGTGCTGGCGGGCCCGATCGAGGGCGTGAACGTCGTGCGCACCGGCCGGCCCCGACCCCCGGTCGCGGCGGCGCCGGCTCCGCCCGCCGGCGACGGCGCCGGGCGCGCACCCGCCCCGCGGCGCCAGGACCCGGCGGCGGCTGCTCGACGCCGGGGCCGCGGTGCTGCCGGCCCGCGGCTACCACGCCACCCGGGTCGACGACCTGGTGGCGGCGGCCGGCCTCAGCCACGGCACCTTCTACCGCTACTTCGCCAACAAGGACGACTTCTTCCGGGCCCTGGCCGAGGGGGCGGCGGCCCGCCTGATCGAGATGCTCGACGCGCTCCGCCTCGACGCGCCGCCCGCCGAGCTGCGGGCCTGGCTGCGGACGTGGCTGGCCGCCTACGAGGCCGACGGCGGGGTCATCAGCGCCTGGCAGGAGATGCAGGCCAGCGCGGAGCTGCGTGCCTTCTCGCAGGGGGTGGCGGCGTCGGTGCTGGCCCGGCTGGTCGGGGATGCTGGAGGCGCGTGACTTCGGCGACCCCGTCGTCGACGCCACCATCCTGATGGCGCTGGTCGAGCGGGTGCCCTACAGCGTCTACACGCTCGGGTTCACGTCCGAGGACGACGCGGTCGAGAACATGGCGACGGTCATCCGCCGCGGGATGTGCGCGCAGCCATGAGCGTCGTCAACCACGTCGGGCTGTGCGTGACCGACCTCGACCGGTCGCGGCGCTTCTACGAGGGCGCGCTCGGGTTCACCCACCAGCGCGACCTGACCGTGCCCGACGCCCCGGCCGCCCGGCTGCTGCGGGTGCCCGCGCCCGTCGGCCTCACCGCCGTCTACCTGGAACGGGGACCGTTCACCCTGGAGCTGCTGGCCTTCGCCCGCGACGGCAACGACCCCCGGCGGGACCGGTCGTTCACCGAGCCCGGCCTCACCCACCTGTCGTTCACCGTGGACGACGTCGCCGCCACCTGCGCCCGGGTGGCCGAGCTGGGCGGCGAGGTCCTGGCGGACACGGACATGGGCGGCGGGCGATCATGGTGCGCGACCCCGACGGCCAGCTGCTCGAGCTGCTCGCCGGCCCGTAGTTGGTTCTGTCGTCTCTCACCGCGGATATCCGCGGTGAGAGACGACAGACGCAGCTAGTGCGGATCACGGGGCAGCCCGAGGAGGCGCTCGCCGATCACGTTGCGCTGGATCTCGCTGGTCCCGCCGGCGATGGTCAGGCACCGGTTGGCCAGGAACCCGAACGTCCACTGGGCGGCGGCGCCGGCGGTGGTGGCGCCCTCGGGGCCGAGCAGCGCCAGCCCCAGCTCCTGGGTCCGCTGGTCGTGCTCGACGCCGAGCAGCTTGCGCACGCTGGCCTCGGCGCCCGGGGCCGCGCCGGACACCGAGCGGGCGGTGGCCCGCAGGCCGATGGCCGCCAGCGAGTGGGCCTCGGCGACGAGGGCGCCCACGCCGTCGAGCACCAGCGGGTCGGCGGCCAGCGCGCCGGACGCCGTGCGCTCGGCCACGAGGCCCAGCAGCGCCTCGATGCCGCCGCCGAACGACGAGCCGCTGCCCATCGACACCCGCTCGTTGGCGAGCGTCGTGCGGGCCAGCGGCCAGCCGCCGTCGACCTCGCCGATCACGGCGTCGTCGGGGACGAAGACGTCGTCGAGGAACACCTCGTTGAACATGGCCAGCCCCGTCAGCTCCCGCAGCGGCCGGATGTCGAGCCCGGGCGTGCGCATGTCGACGACGAAGTAGGTGATGCCGAGGTGCTTGGCCGCCGCCGGGTTGGTGCGGGCCAGGCAGATGCCCCAGTCGGCCGAGTCGGCCATGGTCGTCCACACCTTCTGGCCGGTGAGCATCCAGCCGCCCTCGGCGCGGACCGCGGCCGTGGTCAGCGAGGCCAGGTCCGACCCCGCGCCGGGCTCGCTGAACAGCTGGCACCACGTGATCTCGCCCCGCAGGGTGGGACCGACCCAGCGCTCCTGCTGCTCGGGCGTCCCGTGGACGGCGACGGTCGGCGCCGCCCACGCCCCCACCTGGAGGTGGGGCAGGCGGACCCCGGCCCGGCGCAGCTCCTGGTCGATGACCAGCTGCTCGACCGCCCCCGCGTCCCGGCCCCACGGCGACGGCCAGTGCGGGCACGAGCAGGCCGGCGTCGGCGAGCGCCACCCGGCGCCGCTCCCGCGGCAGGGCGGCGATCGCCTCGATCTCGGCCCGCACCCCGTCCCGGCCCGCCTCGGCCTCCTCCGGCAGGTCGAGCGTCAGGTGCCGGCGCACGCCGTCCAGCGCGGCGGCGGCCGCGGCCCGCCGCCAGGGCGGGGCACCGCCGAAGATCTGGCGGAGGCACAGGGCCCGGCGCAGGTAGAGGTGGGCGTCGTGCTCCCAGGTGAAGCCGATGCCGCCGAGGACCTGGATCGTGTCCTTGGCCACGGTCGCGAACCCCTCGAAGGCGATCGCCCCGGCCGCGGCGGCCGACAGCGCCGCCTCGGGCCCGTGGGGGTCGGCGCCGTCGAGGGCGACGGCCGCGTCCCAGGCCACGGCCCGGACCTGCTCCAGCGCGACGAGCATGTCGGCGCACCGGTGCTTGACCGCCTGGAACTGGCCGATGGGGCGCCCGAACTGCCGCCGCACCTGGGCGTACGCGGCGGCGGTGTCGACGCACCAGGCCGCGCCGCCCGCGCACTCGGCGGCGGCCAGGGCGACGCCCACCTGCTCGACCGCGGCCCGGGTCACGCCCGGCAACCGCCGGCCCGGCGCCCCGTCCAGGTCGAGCCGCGCCAGGCGGCGGGTGGCGTCGAGCGAGTCCAGCGCGGTGACGGTGACCCCGGGGGCCGTGGTGTCGACCAGCCACCAGCCCTCCGCGCCGTCGACCGTGGCGGGCACGAGGACGACATCCGCGACGCAGCCGCCCAGCACCGGCCCCGCGGCCCCCGTGAGGCCGGCGCCCGCGGCGTCGACCGTGGCGGTGAGCGCCACCGCCCCCGCCGACCGGCCGGTCGCCAGGTCGGCGCGGACGGCCGGGTCCGCGGCGACGACGGCCGCCGCCCACGCGGTGGGCAGCATCGGACCCGGGGCGACCGCCCGGCCCAGCTCCTCCAGGACCACGGCCAGCTCGACGTGCCCGTAGCCCTCGCCGCCGTGGGCCTCGGGGACGGCCAGGCCCAGCCAGCCGAGGCCGGCCAGCTCGTCCCAGAACGGCGGGCGGGTCTCGGTCTCGGCGTCGAGGGCGGCCCGGGCCACGGCCGGAGGGCAGCGGTCGGTGGCGAAGCGGCGGACCGCGGTGGCGAGGGCCTGGTGGTCCTCGCCGACGGCGAGGCCCATGGTCAGGCCACCGCGAGCAGGTCGAGCACGTTGTCCCGCATGATCCGGCGGGTCTCGTCCGGCGTGAACGTCGGGATGTCCTTGACGAACGCCACCGGCTCCGGCAGGCCCTCGGTGTGGGGGAAGTCCGACCCGAACAGCAGCCGGTCGATGCCGAGCTCGTCCTTGAGCAGCGCCATGTCGTCCTCGTAGTACGGGCGCGACCCAGACGTGCTCGCGGAACACCTCCACCGGGTCGTCGGCGAACGCGAACGGCATCTTGCCCCGGGCGGCCCGCAGGTTGCGCAGCAGGTCCGGGACCCACATCGCCCCGTTCTCGATGGACGCGACCCGCAGGCGGGGGAAGCGCTCGAACACCCCGTGGCAGACCAGCGCGGCGAACGTGTCGGAGATGCCCCGGTCCGCGAACGCCACGAGCGGGAAGGCGGCGTGCCTGAACGCCTCGAACCCGCCCCCTCCCCTCTCGCCGCCGGACCGCCAGAAGCGGCCGTAGTGGCCGACGCCGCTCAGCCCGGCGTGGAGGGCGAGGGGCACGCCGGACTCGGCGATGCGGGCCCAGACCGGGTCGAAGCGGGGGTGGCCGGGCGACTCGTAGCCGCCGTCGCCGTCGGGGACCGGGCCGGGGACGGCCACGAGGATGCGGGCGCCGGCGGCCAGCACCCGGTCGACCTCGGCGGCGGCCCGGTCGGGGTCGGCGAAGGCGATCATCGGCGCGGCGTAGAGCCGGCCGTCGCCCCGGTCGAAGCCCCAGTCGTCGTCGAGCCAGCGGTTGAAGGCGGCGAAGGCGGCGTGCAGGGCGGGCACGTCGCGGGCCAGCGCCTCCTGCATGCCGACGCCCAGCGTGGGGAACAGCAGCGCGCCGTCCATCCCCTGCTCGTCGAGCAGCGCCAGGCGGGCGTCGCGCTCGCGGTAGCCGGGGTGCCGTGCGATCGGCTCCAGCTCGCCGAACATGGTCTTCACGTCGAGGCCCTCGGTGTTGCGGCCCCGGAAGTAGTCCTCGAGGCTGCCGGGCGCGGCGATGGGGTCGAAGGTGGGGTTGGGGATGAACTTGTTGACCCGCCCGCCCACCAGGAGGCGCCGCTTGCCGCCGACGTCGGCCCACTGCATGCACCGCTTGGCCATGGCGGGGTCGATGTGGCGGGTGAAGGCGTCCTCGGCCTCGTAGTAGTGGTTGTCCGCGTCGAAGGGCCGGAATCCCAGGTCCACCATGGGCGGAGCGTAGTCGCGGCCCGGCACTTCTGACACTGGCGTCAGGTACTGTCGCCCGCATGATCGTGGACGGCTGGGTGAACCTCATCCCCGCGGCGTTCGCCTCGCAGTGGGTGGCCGAGGAGTCGCAGCGGGGGGTGGTCGAGCTGTTCGGCGAGGACCTCGCCGACGGGCCCACGGTCGAGGGGCTGCTGGCCGCCATGGACGGCGCCGGCATCGACCTCGGCGTGCTCACCAGCGGGCTGGGCGACCCCGCCCGCGCCCGCCGCGCCGGCGGCTACGCGGCCGAGGACTTCGTCGCCTTCGCCGAGCAGCACCCGGGCCGGTTCCTCGTCGCCGCCACCGTGGACCGGGCCGGGAAGCCGACCCGCAACTGCGCCCGCATCCGCGAGCTGGCCCAGCACCCGAAGGTGGTGATGGTGCGGGTCACGCCGCTGGTCGAGCAGTACGAGCTCAACCACCGGCTCTACTACCCCGTCTACGCCACGTGCGAGGAGCTGGGGCTGCCGGTGTCGATCAACGTCGGCGTGCCCGGCCCGCAGGTGCGCTCGGCCTGCCAGGACCCGGTGCTGCTGGAGGACGTGCTCATCGACTTCCCCGGCCTCACGGTCGTCGGCGCCCACATGGGGCACCCGTACGAGGCGCTGCTGATCCAGTACATGCTCAAGTGGCCGCAGCTGCACCTCATGACGTCGGCCTACCTGGCCACGTACATGGACCCGGCGCTCGTGCGGTTCATGGACTCGTCCCGCGGCCGGGGCCGGGTGCTGTTCGCGTCCGACCACCCGGTGATCCCCGCCGGCAAGGCCCTCGACGCGGCCCGGCGGCTGCCGCTGTCGGAGGAGGGCATGGCCCTGTTCCTCGGCGGCGCCGCCCAGCGCATCCTGGGCGCCGGGTAGGTCCCCGCAGGGCGCAGACGTTTCTGGACGGGGGACTAGAACGGCCGCTCGGCCGGCCCGATCCGCGCGCCGGGCGTGAACGTCGCCGGCATCGTGACCACGCCGTTCAGCTCGGGGTTGCCGGCGTAGAAGCGCGTGGCCTCCCGGTCCACCCGGTAGTCGGGCATGCGGGCCAGCACCGCGGCCACGAGGACCTGGAACATCGTGCGGGCCAGGTGCATGCCGATGCAGCGGTGGGGCCCGACGCCGAAGGCGAGGTGGGGGTTCACGTCCCGGTCCAGGACGACCTCGCCGGCCCGGTCGAACACCGCCTCGTCCCGGTTGGCCGACAGCCAGCTGAGCATCAGGTGCTCGCCCCGGCACAGGGCCTGGCCGCCGAGCGTCGTGTCCCGGGTGACCGTGCGGGTCAGGGTCTCGTTGACGGAGAAGTAGCGCAGGAACTCCTCCGTGGCCGGCCCCAGCAGGGCGGGCTCGGCGGCGAGGCGGTCCCGGAGGTCCGGGTGGGCGTCGAGGTGGTGCAGCGTCAGCGCGGTGAGCGAGGTCGTGGTGTCCAGCCCGCCGCCGATCAGGTTCCACAGGACGCCCTGCAGCTCGCGGTCGGTCAGCCGGCGGCCGTCGATGTCGGCCCGGACCAGCGCGGACAGCAGGTCGTCGCCGGGGTCGTCGCGGCGCTCGGCGGCGATGCGGCCGAGGTCGGCCAGCATGGCCGGGACCGCCGCCACGGCCCGGTCGAAGGCGGGGTCGCCGGGCCGGTGGGCGATGGTGCCGTGGAACAGGTCGGCGTAGCGGCCGCCAGTCGTCCAGCGGCAGGCCCACCAGCGCCATCGTGAGGATGGCCGGCACCGGGTTGGCCAGGTCGAGCACCAGGTCGATCGTCCCGGTCTCGATCCGCTCGTCGAGGAACCAGGTGGTGGCCGCCTCCATGAGCGGCCGCATCCCCTCCACCGCCCGGGGGACCAGGTACGGGTTCATGACCCGGCGCAGGTCGAGATGGGCCGGGCCGTCGACCTCGGCGATGCCCTGCGTCGGGATGCTGCGGGCGCGGGGGATCCCGGCGATGCCGAGCCAGGTGATGCCGTCGGACGGCTCGGGGCGGTGGGTGCTGGAGAAGGTGTCGCCGTCGCGGGACACCGCCGCCACCTCGGCGTGGCCGCTCACCACCCAGAAGCCGCCGTAGCGCTCGTTGAACGCCACCGGGCACCGGCGCAGCGCCTCCCACTCGTCGACGCGGCGCTCGTGCCACCCGCGGTCGTGGTGGTCGAAGTCGACGGTCGCCCGCTCGTGGTCGGTCACGATCCCAGCACCTCCGGGTCTCCCCCGGTCACGAGGACCAGGTCACGTTCCAGGTGGCCGCCGGCGCCCTCGGCCGCGACCCAGGCGGTCACGGCCAGCACCGTCCCCGGGGCGAGGACGGCGGCGTCGCCCACGCCCGCCCCGACCACCGGCGGCTCGACCCCGAGCCCGACGCCGTGGGCCAGCGGGACGGGCGGCTCCGGTGCGCCGGTGGCCGCCCACGCGGCGCGCAGGTCGCGCCCGGTGGCGCCGGGGCGGCAGGCGGCGACGACGGCCGCCAGCGCCGCCCGGCACCGGGCGGCGAGGTCCTCCTGGGCCGCGGTGGGCGCGGCCGGCGGGCAGACGAGGGTGCGGCCGACGCCGCCCTCGTAGCCGCGGCAGAACCCGCCGGCGTCGAGCACGACCAGCTGGCCGGCGCCGATCGGGATGTCGGTGGCGATCCGCCGCAGCGCCACCGGGCCCCGGGCCGGGGTGGCGCACACGACGCCCTCGGTCGGCGGCGCCGGGGCCCCCAGCCCGGCGATCGCCTCCAGGTAGGCGGCGAGCAGGCCGCGCTCGGTCGCTCCGGGCCGCAGCGCCGCGGCCATGGCGTCCAGCCCGGCGCGGGCGATGGCGGTCGCGGCGCGGATGCGGGCCACCTCGGCCGCGGTCTTCGGCCCCCGGGCGGCCGCCAGCGCGGGGCCGCCGTCGACCACCTCGGCGCCGGGCGCCACGGCCGCCAGCAGCCGGGGGAAGCCCGGGCTCGACGACGTGGTCCCGACACGGCCGGCGTCGGGGAGGCCGGGGATGGCGGCCAGCGAGGCGGCGAGGACGGCCGGGTTCCACGACAGCCCGTACAGGTCGTCGTGCCCGACCTCGGGCGGCACGTCGGCGTCCCACACCGACAGCAGGTGGACCCGGCCGGTGCCCCGCACCGCCACGCACGCGGGCCCGAAGGGCCGGGACCCGGCGGTCCACAGCTGGCGGGCCCCGGACGCGAACGCGACCTCGGCCGGTCGCCCCAGCACGAGGACGTCGAGGTCGTCGTCGGCCATCGCCGCGAACAGGCGGCGGCGCCGGTCGGCGCGGACCGCCGCGTCGTCGACCCGGGTCGGGTCGGCCACGAGGTCGGCGACCTCGCTACGGTCGGTCATGCGGCGACGAAGGGGTCGTAGGGGTGGTCGCTGAGCGGCATCCAGCCGTCGTCGGTCACGGCCACGATGTCCTCGGCCCGGTAGCCGGCGGCGCCGTCGTCCCAGATCACCGGCTCGAGGACCAGCACCATCCCGGGCGCCAGCACCTGGCGCCCGTCGAACTCCTCGCCGAGGTCGGTGCCGATCATCGGCATCTCGGCGCTGTCGGTGCCGACCGAGTGGGCCAGGTAGAAGTGCTCGAGCCACGGCCGCGTGCCCCCGGCGGCGGCGGTCGCCGCCCGGGCCAGGTCGAGGGCGGAGGCGCCCGGCTTGCACCGGACCAGGACCGCGTCCATCACCGCCCGCCACCGGTCGAACTGGGCCTGCTGGCGGGGCGTCGGGCGGGGGTCGTCGCCGACGATCCAGGTCCGGCCGAAGTCCGAGGCGTAGCCGCCGACGTGGAGGCCCGAGTCCACCCAGATCACGTCGCCCTCGGCCAGCACCCGGGGGGCGGTCGCCGTCGGGAAGGCGACGTCGCCGTGGACCGTCCACGGGCCCTCGGCCCGGGACCGGGGCATGACCTGCCAGATCGGGTCGATGCCGTTGAGCTCGGCCCCCAGCTCGACGGCGCGGCGCAGGAAGCGGGCGCTCAGGTCGGTCTGGCGGGCGCCGGGCCGGGCCAGCGGCGCCACGTCGAGCATCGCCTGCTCGTTGACGTGCTGGGCCGCCCGGATGCAGGCGATCTCGTCGACGGTCTTGACCAGCTTGGCCGGCCCCAGCACGGCCGACGCCGGGACCAGCGTGACCCCGGTTCCCGCCAGGGCCCGGCCGAGCGGGTGGGGCACCTCGTCGCCGCCGAGCCGGACCGCGCCCCCGCCGAGGAGGTCGCGCACGGCGGCGGCGAGGGCCGCGGCCCCGTCGTCGAGGTCGGGGAAGGCGGCCGGGTGGAGGTGGCCGGCCGGCAGGTCGGGCGGGGCGCCCTCGGGATAGGGGGTGAACAGGTGGGGGTGCGCCGCCCCGGCCACGACCACCGCGACCGACCGCAGCAGGGCGGCCCGCCCGCTGTCGCACCCCGGGGCCCGGGCGCCGGTGGCGTAGTCGACGGCGCTGGTGCCGAGCAGCAGCAGGCCGTCCAGTCCCTGGGCCGCCAGCTCGCGCTGGAGCCGGTCGTGGCGCTCGCGCCGCATCCGGCCCCGGTCGGCCTCGGCGGGCACGGCGCGTCCGTCGACGGTCATGGCGCCCCCAGTAGAGCATCGTGTAGGCGATGCCCGCGGGCGATCGACCGGGGAACGGCCGCATCGGATGCGAACGTAGCCGCTCTACTAACGTTGGCGTCAGGTTTCGGCTGTGCCGAGGAGGGGGATGCACACGTTCGAGGTCGCCGTGCGGGTCGAGCTGCGCAACCAGGACGGCGCCATGATGGCCGAGGCCACCGCCGACGTCGGCTGCCGGTCGAATGAGCGAGCGTGGCCGGCCGGGTGATCCTCGCCACCGCCCCGCTGCGGGGACCGGGCCTCGACGTGCTGCGGGCGCTGGGCGAGGTCGTGCTCGACCCGTGGATCGACCACCGGCCGCTCCGCCTCTACGACGCCGACGGGCTGGCCGCCCGCATCGCCGAGGTCGGGGCCACGGTCGTGATCTGCGAGGCCGACCGCTGCGCCGGGCCGGTGCTCGACCTGCCGCTCGAGGCCATCGGCTCGACCCGGGGCGACCCCACCAACGTCGACGTGGCCGGCGCCACCGCCGCGGGCATCCCCGTGCTGCGGGCGCCCGGCCGCAACGCCGACGGCGTGGCCGAGCTGACCGTGGCGCTGCTGCTCGCCGCCACCCGGGGCGTGGTGGCCGCCGACCGCGACGTGCGCCAGGGGCAGGTCTACCGGGACGGCTCGATCCCCTACCAGCGGTTCCGGGCCTGGCAGCTGGCGGGGCGCACGGCCGGCCTCGTCGGGCTGGGCGCGGTGGGGCGGGCCACGCAGTGGCGCCTCGCGGGGCTCGGCATGCGGGTGATCGCCGCCGACCCCTACGCGGACGACGCCACCCACGGACTCGACGAGCTGCTGGCCGAGGCGGACGTCGTGTCGATGCACGCGGCCGTCACGCCGGACACGGTGGGGCTGATGTCGGCCGAGCGGTTCGCCCGCATGCGGCCGGGCGCCGTCTACGTGAACGCGGCGCGGGCCGCGCTGCACGACCTCGACGCGCTCACCGCCGCCCTGCGCTCCGGGCACCTGGCGGCCGCCGCCCTCGACCACTTCGAGGGCGAGCACCTCGACGTGGGCCACCCGCTGGCGGCGATGGACAACGTGGTGCTCACGCCCCACATCGGCGGCGCCACCTACGACACCGAGACCACCCACACCGCGCTCGTGGCGGACGGCCTGGCCGCGCTCCTGCGGGGCGAGGTGCCCGCCAACCTCGCCAACCCGGAGGTCCTCGCCCGTGCCTGACTCCCCCGCCACGACGCCCGAGGCGGTGCTCGCCACCGCCCAGCGGATGCTGGCCCAGGGCCTGGTCGAGGGGACCTCGGGCAACATCTCGGGCCGGCTGGCCGACGGGACGGTGTGCGTCACCCCGTCGTCGGTCCCCTACGACACGATGACGCTCGACGACCTCGTCACGGTCGACCTCGACGGGACCGTGGTGGCCGGCGACCGGCCGCCCACGACCGAGAAGGACCTGCACCTGGCGACCCTGCGGCGCTACCCCGAGCTGGGGGCGGTGATCCACACCCACGCCGTCTACGCCACGATGTTCGCCCTCGCCCGCACGTCCATCCCCGCGGCGATCGAGGAGGTCGTCGTCTACATCGGGGGCGACGTGCCGTGCTGCGAGTACCGGCCCACGGGCACGGCCGAGCTGGGCGAGGAGGTGGCGGCCCGCCTGGCGGACCGGGGTGCGGCCCTGCTCGCCAACCACGGCCTCGTCACCTGCGGGGCGACGCCGGAGCAGGCGCTGCACAACGCCGCCCTGGTCGAGCGCACGGCCAAGATCGTCTGGGGCACCCGGACCATGGGCGGCCGGGTCACCCCGCTGCCGGCCAAGGTCGACCGCGACATGGCCGGCGTCTACCGCTACGTGCGGGAGAACCCGTGACCCCCGCCGCGCCCGAGCGGATGGCGGCGGCCGTGCTCCGGGGACCGGGGCGGCTCGCGGTCGAGGACGTGCCCGTGCCGGCGATGGGCGACGAGGACGTGCTCGTGGCCGTGGACCTGTGCGGCGTGTGCGGCAGCGACATCCACATGGTGCTGGACGGCTGGGGCGAGCGGGGCAGCTGGCAGGGCCACGAGTGGGTCGGCCGGGTCGTGGCCGTCGGCGGCGCCGTCTCGCGGTGGGCCGTGGGCGACGCGGTGGTGGGCGGGCCGACCGTCCGCTGCGGCACCTGCGCCCCGTGCCGGGCGGGCCGGCCGTCGCTGTGCGAGGCCCGCGACGCCCCGGGCGCCGGGCCGGAGCGGGGGGCGTTCGCCACCCACAAGGTGACCCGGGCCGTCGACCTGCTGCCGCTGCCCGCCGGCCTCGACCCCCGGGCGGCGGCGCTGGCCGAGCCGCTGGCCGTCGCCCTCCACGGCATCACCCGCTCGGGGGTGCGGCCCGGCCGGTCGGCGCTGGTGCTCGGCGCCGGGCCGATCGGGGCGCTGTCGATCGCCGCGCTGCGGGCCGCGGGCGTCGACGACGTGACCTGCGCCGAGCCGGGCGAGGGCCGGCGGGCGCTGGCCGCCGCGGTGGGCGCCACCGCCGTCCGCCATCCCGACGAGCTGGAGGTGCCGAGCATCGCCGAGCCGGCCCGGGTCGTCGCCGGGGCCGTCGACGTCGTGCTCGAGTGCTCGGGCAAGGCGGTGGCGATGGAGGCGGGGCTGGCCCAGCTGGTGCGGGGCGGCACGCTCGTGCTGGTGGGGGCCGGCATCGAGCCGCCCCGGTTCGACCCCAACCGCATCCTGCTCAACGAGCTGGTGATCACCGGGGCGTTCACCTACGACGCCGACGGCTTCGACCGGGCCCTCGCCCTGCTGGCCGGGGGCACGCTGCCGGTGGACGTCCTGCTGGAGCCCGGGACCGTCGCGCTCGACGGCCTGCTCGACGCCATGCGCGCCCTCGCCGAGGGCCGCCTGGCGGGAAAGGTGCTGGTGCGCCCATGACCGGACCGGAGTTCGCCAAGCCTCCCCGGATCAACCACGTGGCGCTGTCCGTGCCCGCCGACCGGCTCGACGGCGACGGGCGGGCGGCGCTGACCGCGTTCTACGGCGACGTGTTCGGGTTCGAGGAGTACCCCGAGCTCACCGAGGACCGCCGGCGGCTGGTGCTGCGGGCCCACACCCACGAGCAGTTCGTGTTCCTGATCGCCGACGACGTGCCGATGACCGCCCCCCGCCTCGACCACTTCGGGCTGTCGGTGTCGTCGCTGGCCGAGTTCGAGGAGGTGGCCCGGCGGGCGGCGGCGTGGAAGGCGCGGGAGCCCGGCGAGGTCGACCTCGTCGAGCCGACCGTCGAGGAGTACGCCGGCGCCCTGCGCCTGCACAGCTTCTACGTCCGCTACCGCCTGCCGCTCATGGTCGAGACCCAGCACTTCGAGTACCTGTTCTGAGGCCAAGGCCGGCGGCCTCGGCGGTGAGCGCCCGGAAGCGCCGGTAGCGGCCCTCCGCGGCCGCCACCCACGCCGGGTCCGGCTCGACGGTGCGGGCGGTCCGGGCCCAGCGGCGGGCGTCGGTCATCGTGTCCTCCAGCCCGGCCACGCACCGCGCCACGAACGCCGCCCCGAGGGCGGCGCCCTCGGGTTCGGCGGCCACGTCGACGGGCAGGCCCGTGCAGTCGGCCAGGGCCTGCATGCCCGCGGCGACCCGGGTGCCGCCGCCGGTGGCGACGATCCGGCGGGGGACGAGGCCGGCGGTGCGGGCGAGGTCGAGGTGGTGGCGGACGACGAACCCGGCGGCCTCGTAGGCCGCCCGAAGGACGTGGGCGCGCCCGTGGTGCAGCGCCAGGCCCTCGACCGACGCCCGCAGATCACGGCGGTGCAGGGGCGTGCGCTCGCCCCGCACGTAGGGCAGCCACACGGGCAGGTCGTCGGGGCCGACCGCGGCGAGGTCGTCGGGCCGGACCCGGCCCAGCCGGTGCCGGACCCAGCGGAGGAACAGGCCGCCCGCGTTGCTGGGCCCGCCGATGAGCGAGCGGCCCGCGGCCGTGTGGGGGATGGTCCACAGCCCGGGCGCCTCGGCCCAGTCGTCGAGCACGCCCCAGGTGATGAGCGTCGACCCGCAGATCACGAGCACGTCGCCGGTCTCGTCGGCCCCCGCCACCAGCTGCTCGGCCAGGGCGTCGATGGTGCCGCCGCCCACCGGGGCGCCGGCGGCCGGGAGACCGGCCCGCACCGGGCCGATCGGGGTCACGCCGGGAACGATGTCGGGCAGGGCGGCGGGCGTGGTACCGGCCGCGGCCGCCAGCGCCGCGTCCCAGCCCACGAGGTCGAACAGCGGGTGCGCGGTCATGGCGGTCGTCGTGTCGATCGCGGCCCGCCCGGTCAGGGCGTGGTTGGCCACGGCCTGGGCGGGCCAGAACCCGGCGGCGTCCGGGGCGTGGGCGGCGAGCCAGGCCAGGAACGCGAGCAGCTCGCCGGAGTCGCCGGGCCGGTTCTCCTCGCGCGTCCGGTCCGGTCGGGCGCTCGCCCCGCCGGTCGCCGTAGAGCAGGCCGGGCCCGGCGGCGGCGCCGTCGGCCCGCACCGCGGCGAGCGACGGCACCATGGCCGCCACGGTCACCGCCGCCACCGCCCGCCCGGCCGCCACCCGGTCGAGGGCGTGGAGGACGTGGGCCCGCCAGACCCGGTCGACGTCGTGCTCGAAGCAGCCGGGGGCCGGCGTCCGGACCTCGTGGGCGATGGTGGCCCGGGCCAGCACGGCGCCGCCGCCGTCGGCGGCCACGGCCTTGACCGACGTGGTGCCGATGTCGATGCCGACGGTGACGTCGCTCACCCCCGACTTCCTAACAGTGATGTCACCTCTCGGCTACGGTCGCCGCCGTGAGGGCGCTCGTGTTCGGCGTCGACCCCGATCCGTGGGCGCCACCGGAGGGGCCGATCCGTCGGCGCCCCCGGAGGGGTGACGCGCCTCGCCCGCCACCTGGCCGCCACCCCGTGCGCCCTGCGCGACGTGCCCGACGCCGCGCCGCTGCGCCCCGACTGGGTGGTGATCCGGCCCCGGCTGACCGGGATCTGCGGCTCGGACGCCAAGCAGGTGCTCCTCGACTTCGAGGGCGACAGCGACAGCGCCCTGTCCGCCCTGTGCTCGTTCCCCCAGGTCCTCGGCCACGAGGTCGTGGCCGACGTGGTGGCGCTCGGGCCCGAGGCCGAGGGCGTGGAGGTGGGCCAGCGGGTGGTGCTCAACCCCTGGCTGACCTGCGCACCCCGGGGCGTGTCCCCGCTCTGCCCGGCGTGCGCCGCCGGCGACCTCAACCTCTGCTGGAGCTTCACGGTCGGGCCGATCAGCGCGGGCATCCACTCCGGCACGTCCCGCGACGCCTCCGGCGGCTACGCCGAGCTGATGCCCGCCCACGGCTCGATGCTGTTCCCGGTGCCCGACGCCCTCGACGACCGGCGGGCCGTGCTCGCCGACCCGTTCGCGGTGTCGCTCCACGGCGTGACCCGCCACCCGCCGCCGCCCGGCGGCCGGGCCCTGGTGTGGGGCGCCGGCGCGCTCGGGTGCTGTGCGGTCGCCGCCCTCCGGGCGCTGCACCCCGACGTCGAGGTGGCGGTCGTCGCCCGGTTCGACGCCCAGGCCGACCTCGCCGCCCGGCTCGGGGCGCACGCCGTGTTCCGCCTCGGCAGCCAGGTCGAGATGGTCGAGCAGCTGGCCGCCTGGTCCGGGGGCGTGCTGCGCCCGACGATGGAGGGCCTCGACGGGCTGCCGATGTGCCACCCCGGGGGCATCGACGTCGCCTACGACACGATCGGGCGGCCCGAGACGCTCGAGGTCGAGGTCCGGGTGCTGCGGGCCCGGGCCACGCTCGTCCAGAGCGGGGTCCACACGCCGGGCCGGTGGGAGTGGAGCCCGCTCTACTTCAAGGAGATCACGCTGGCCGGCTCGAACGCCTTCGGCATGGAGGAGGTCGAGGGCGCCCGCCGCCACGGCATCGAGCACTACCTCGACCTGGCCGCGTCCGGCCGGGTCGACCTCGGACCGATGCTCACCCACACGTTCGGCCTGTCCGCGTGGCGCGACGCCTTCCTCGCCCTCGCCGACCAGGAGCGCAGCGGCGCGGTGAAGGTCGCCATCGACCCCGCCCGATGACCGGGCGCCGCGAGTCGCCTTCGTGTGCGCCATGCCGATGGAGCTGCGGCCGCTCACCCGCCGGCTGGGGCTGCGGCCGGCCCGCCTCGGCGGCGGCCCGGCGCGGGAGGGGACCCTCGACGGCCGGCCGGTCGTCGCGGTCGTCACCGGCATGGGCACCGCCCTCGCCACCGCGGGCACGCAGCGCCTGCTGGACGCCGTGACCCCCGCGGTCGTCGTGGTCGTCGGGATCGCCGGCGCGGTCGACGACGAGACCCCGATCGGCACCGTGGTGCGGCCCGCCACCGTGATCGACCACGCCACCGGCCGCGAGCACGACCACCGCCCCCTCGACCCGGGCCCGACCCGCGGCGCGCTGTGGACGACCGACGTGATCACCCCGGCCGCCGACCTCCCGGCTCTGCGGGACCGCGGCGTCGTGGCGCTGGACATGGAGACGGCCGCCGTCGCCGCCGCGTGCGAGGCCCGCGACGTCCCCTGGACCGTGGTCCGGGCCATCAGCGACCGGGCGACCGACGGCAGCGTCGACGACGAGGTGTTCCACCTCAGCCGCCAGGACGGCACCCCCGACCCCGCGGCCGTGCTCCGCTACGTCGTGCGCCACCCCGGCCGGGTCCCGGGCCTGGCCCGCATGGCCCGCGGCGCCGGGCTCGCCACCGCCCGCGCCGCCACGGCCGCCGTCGCCGCCGTCCGGTCCGCCGGGTCCGCCGAGTAGCGGTCAGGGCGCCCGGTCGAACACCTCGGCGACCACGCGGTCGCCGGCCTCGGCCGCCGGGCCCTCCCACGCCACCGAGCCGTGCTCCAGGATGACGACCCGGTCGCACAGCGCCAGGGCGTTGGCGACGTGCTGCTCGACGATGAGCAGCGCCGTGCCCTCGCCCCGCAGCCGGGCCAGCTCGGCGTAGATCGCGTCGACCACGATCGGCGCCAGGCCGAGCGACAGCTCGTCGGCCACGAGCAGCCGGGGCGCCTCCACCAGCACCCGGGCGATCGACAGCATGCGCTGCTCGCCGCCCGACAGCGTGCCGGCCACCTGGCCGCGCCGGCGGGCGAGCGTCGGGAACTGGTCGAAGGCCCGGCCGAGGGCTGCGGACACGCCCCGCCGCCCTGCGACCGCCGGAACGACAGCCGCAGGTTCTCCTCGACCGTGAGCGTGGCGAACACCGACCGGCCCTCGGGGGCGTGGGCGACGCCGGTCCGGGCGAAGCGGTACGCGGGCGCCCCCGTCATGTCCTCGCCCTCGACCCGCACCGCGCCCGCGGTCGGGGCGACGAGGCCGGTCGCCACCCGGGCGATCGTGGTCTTGCCGGCGCCGTTGGGTCCGAGGAGCGCCACCGCCTCCCCGGGCTCCACCGCGAGCGACACGTCGAACAGGGCCCGGAACGGGCCGTAGCCGGCGGACACGCCGTCGAGCTCGACCACGGCCGTCACGTCTGCGTGCTCCATGTCGCCGAGGTACGCCGTGCGGACCACCGGGTCGTCGAGGACGGCGTCGGTGGCGCCCTCGGCGATCAGCGTGCCGAAGTCGAGCACGTAGGCGCGCTCGGTGAAGTGGGCCACCAGCTCGACGTCGTGCTCGACCAGCAGGATGGCGAACCCCTGGTCCGCCTGCACCGACCGCAGCGTGGCCGCGAGGTCGGCGGTCTCGCGGCGGTCGAGCCCCGACGACGGCTCGTCCAGCAGCAGCAGCCGGGGCCGGGTCATGAGCGCCCGGCCCACCTCGACGAGGCGCCCCTGGCCCAGGCTCAGGTGCTCGATCGGCTCGTCGGCCAGCGGGCCGAGCCCGAGCATGTCGAGCACCGCGTCGCAGGCGTCGAGCTCGTCGCGCCGGGGGCGCCCGCGGCCGGCCAGGTCCCGCCACAGCCGGCCGTCGCCCCGCCGGGTCCCCTCGGCCACGAGCAGGTGCTCCCGGACCGACGACTCGGGGAACAGCTCGATGCGCTGGAACGTCCGGCCGATCCCCCGCCGGGCCCGGACGTGCACGGGCAGGCCGGCTGATGTCCTCGCCGTCGAGCCGGACCGTCCCCCGGTCGGGCCGCAGCACGCCGAGGACGCAGTTGAACAGCGTGGTCTTGCCGGCGCCGTTGGGCCCGATGAGGCCGACCCGCTCGCCGGGCCCGACCGCCAGGGACACGGCGTCGAGGGCCCGGATGCCGGCGAAGGACTTGGTGATGCCCTCGGCGGCGAGGACGGGCGCGGTCATCCGACCGTCTCCTCGACCGGGCGCGGGCGGGGCCGGGGTGTCGGAGCCGTCGGGGGGCCGGTCGCGCCGGACCCGGGCCGCCAACTGCTCGACGCGGGCGTGGGCGCGACGCTTGCCGTGCTCGACGAGGCCCTCGGGGTGCCGGGCGAACTGGATGGCCGCCAGCCCGAACAGGATGAACCGCCAGCTCGGCGACAGCGGCAGGAAGTCGGGGATGCGCTCGGGGCTGCGCAGGATCCAGCCGAAGACCTCCCCCTTCAGCAGGATGGCGTCGAACAGGGCGAACGCCGCGCCGGCCTGGGCGGCGCCCTCCACCGTCCGGGGCCCGAGCGAGACCACGAGCACCAGCCAGAACAGGGCGACGAACGGGGCGAAGTTGGAGCCGTAGTTGACGTTCTCCTGGTGCATGGCGAGCATCGCCCCGCCGAGCGCGGCGATGAAGGCCGACACCGCGAACGCGGTGAGCCGGGCCCGGGCCGGCGAGATGCCGATCGACTGGGCGGCCACCTCGCTGCCCCGCAGGGCCCGCAGCGCCCGCCCGGTGGCGCCCTCGCGCATCTGGATGACCGCCAGCCCCGTCACGGCGAACACCACGAGCGCCAGCACCAGGAACTGCTTGTCGTCCGCCAGGTCCCAGGGCCCGATCGTCGGCCGGGGCACGCGGGTGCCCTGCATCAGCGAGGTGTCGCCGCCGCCCACCCACGGCACCTTGATCATCACCGCGTCGAAGAAGTAGGCGAACGCCAGCGTGGCGATGGCCACCCACACCCCGCCGAGCCGCAGCACCGGCAGCGACAGCAGCGCCCCGGTGGCGGCGGCGATGCCCGCGCCGACGAGGGCCGCCAGCATCACCGACATCCCGAACCGGTCGGTCAGCTGGAAGGCGGCGAAGGCGCCGATGGCGGCGAAGGTGCCCTGGCACAGCGAGATCTGCCCCGCCATCCCGGTGATCACCGTGATCGACAGGAAGATGGTCGCCAGGATGACCGCCTGGGTGATCAGGAACAGCCACGAACCGTCGGCCCGGGAGAACACGACCAGCGCCGTGACGGCGAAGAACACCACCGCGAAGATCCGCGTGGCACGGGTCAGCCAGACGCTGCGGTCGAGCGCGGCCAGCATCGGCGGGGGCGGGTCGACGCCCGCCATCGGGTCGGACTGCTCGCTGGCCGTCCGCAGCGACGGCCAGAACACCAGGAGCCCGAACAGGACGATGAAGGGCATCGCCGGGGTCACGTTCTCCTGGATCGACGCCAGCACCGGGCTGTCACCCGACCACCGGGGCAGGAAGGTGTTGGCCAGGGCGATGAGGATGCCGAGCCCGAGCCCGCCCAGCAGCGCCCGGGGCAGGCTCACCAGCCGGCCGACGGCCGCGGCGGCGATCGCCACGACGACGAGGTTGAAGAAGTCGGGGGCGGCGAGCGTGTTGAACCGGGGCGCGATCAGCACGCCGGCCAGGCCCGCGAACGTGCTCGACAGCGCCCACGCGAACGCGGACACCCAGTCGGCGCGGATGCCGTTCAGCTCGGTCATGCGGGGGCTCTCGACCACCGCCCGCATCTCCAGGCCGATGCCGGTGAACCGGAACAGCGCCGCGAGGGCGGCCATGGCCACGACGGCCACCACCATCGCCACCAGCTCGTTGCGGCTGAAGCTGTAGACGCCGAACGGGTCGTAGAACACCGCGGCCCCGTCCGGGACGATGCCCTCGGGCGTGCGGCCCGCCACCGGCTCGAAGCCGACGACCACCTCGAAGAGGGCGGGGATGGCGACGGTCAGGCCGATCGCCACGACGAGCTTGGACACGGCCGACGCGGTCCGCAGGTGCCGGAAGATCAGCCGTTCGAGGACGATGCCGATGGCGGGGGCGAGCAGGAACACCGACAGGACCAGCGCGGGGACGATCGGCCAGCCCCACTCGGTCCGGGCCTGGAAGTACATGGCCGCCGAGACGTAGGCCTGGGCCCCGAAGGCCAGGTTGAACACGCCGCTGGTCTTGTAGGCGAGGACGAAGCCGAGGGCGATCAGCGCGTAGACGGTGCCCGGGGGCGTGCCCTGGAGGACGCCCCGGAACAGGTCCTCGGCGATCGAGGCGGCGACGATCATGGCGGGCGACCCGGTCGGCCCGCGTCAGCCGAAGTCGGTGGGCACGGGCTCCGCCCAGGCGAGGTCGGTCTGGTCCCAGCACAGCCACGGCTTGTCCGCGGGTGCGACGGTGCTGAAGGCGCCGCCCTCGACCTGCACCAGGACGGTGCACTCGCCGCCGCTGTCCTCGCTGCGGGTGTCCTGCGTGTAGGGGCTGTGCGCCTCGCTCCAGTCGATGGGCTCGATGAGCCCGCCGGCGTCGAAGTCCGTCATGGCGTTGGTGGCGGCGGTCACCGAGTCCCGGTCGAACTCGGGCCCCGCCGCGAGCAGCCCCTCGAACGCGAGCGAGGCGTTGATCCAGCCGACCATGGCCAGCTCGCTGGGCTCGTTGCCCTGCGCGTCCATCCACTCCTCGAAGTCGCCGAGCGCGCTGCCCGACGCGTCCGCCTCGAACGGGCGGAACGCGACCGACACGAAGTCGCCCTCGAACAGCTCGCCCGCGTCCGCGACGAACTGCTGGTTGTACGTGTTCGGGTGGAACAGGACCACGTCGTCCATGCCCTGGCGGGACAGCTCCTGGGCCAGCGTCTTCATCCCGTTCAGGTCGATGCAGGTGGCCACGAAGTCGACGCCGGCGTCCTTCATGGCCGTCACCTCGGGGCCGATGCCGTTGGGCAGCCCGTAGGCGAGGTCGTCGTTGGTGTAGGCCACCTCGACGCCCGTGTCCTCCGTGTAGGTCTCCACGGAGGTGGCGGCGGTCCGGGCGCACACCTTGGAGTTCTCGGTGGCGCCGTAGCCGAGGGTGGCGACGCGCTCGGCGCCCGCCAGCCCGGCGGCGTAGGACACCACCCGGCCGGTGCAGTCGGCGCAGGGGATCACGGTGCTCGGGAAGACGTGGGGCCGGTTGGCGGCCTCGGTGGAGTGGATGCCCCACGTGTAGGTGGGGATGCCGGCCCCGTCGAGGTCGCCCCAGCCGCTGGCCAGCAGCGTCGCCTGGAAGCTGCCGAAGGCGTCGTCGGCGGCGATGATGTCGAGCGCCCGCACCTGGTTCTCAGCCCAGGTTGTCGTCCAGGGTCTCGCCGACGACGAGGTCGCGCCCGTAGATGCCGCCCTCGGCGTTGCGGAAGGCGAAGTAGGCCTCGATGCCCTGCTGGTAGCAGTCGAGGATGCAGGTGCCGAGGGGGTTGCCGTTCTCGGTGCCGACGACCGCGAAGGCGATCTCGTCGTCGGTCACCCCGGGCACGCCGGACAGCGACACGAACGTGTCGCGCTCGGCCTCGCCGCCGGTCGCCTGCTCGCCGCCGCCGTCGGTGGTGTCGGGCCCGGCCTCGTCGTCGCCCGAGTTGCCGCACGCCGCGAGGGCGAGCGACAGGCACAACGCCCCGGCGATGACCGCCCTGGATCGTGACACGATTCCCCCCGGTTTCGCGTGACCGTGCCGGCGAAAGTGACACGGGTGTTCGAACCGACAGTACCGCGGCCGTGCGGGGCGGCGCTCACCCCTCGATGACGGTGATGGCGCGCTCGGGGCAGTTCGTCGCCCCCCGCCGCGCCGCCTCCTCGAGCCCGGGCGGGACGTCCAGGGCCAAGGTCGCGCAGTAGCCGTCGTCGTCGGGCTCGTAGACCTCGGGCGCCAGCGTGTAGCAGCGACCGTGGCCGGTGCAGGCCTCGGGATCCACCTCGATCCGCATGACGGCGATCGTAGGGCGGAAACCTCCGGATCGGCTGTCGATCCCGGCGACCGCCGCTCGTGTAGAGGGCGGAACCCGGCACCGGGCCGGGGGTAGCGTCCGAGGAGGACCACCATGACCCACTACCTGCTCACCATCTACCAGCCCGACGGCGACGGGCCGCCGCCCCCCGAGGTCGTCGACCTCGACCAGGTCATGCGGGACGTCGAGGCGCTGAAGGACGACATGGAGGCCGCGGGGGCCTGGGTGTTCTCCGGCGGGCTGTTCCCGGCCAACAGCTCGACCGTCGTGCGGGTGGACGGCGGCCGTGCGCTCGTGACCGACGGCCCCTACATCGAGGGCAAGGAGCACGTCGGCGGGTTCACCGTCGTCACCGCGGCCGACCTCGACGAGGCGCTCGAGTGGGGCCGCCGGCTGGCCGAGGCCACCACGCTGCCCATCGAGGTCCGGCCCTTCGCCGGCGTGAGGGAGTGACCGGGCGCCCGCCGCTCTCGAACGCCGAGATCGCCCGTGTCTTCCGCGCCGAGTACGGCCGGGCGGTGGCCGTGCTCGTCCGCTCGTTCGGCGACATCGACGTCGCCGAGGAGGCCGTCCAGGACGCCTTCACCACGGCCGTCGAGCGGTGGCCCGCGGCCGGGCTCCCCCCGAGCCCGGCCGGCTGGATCATCACGACGGCCCGGCGGCGGGCGATCGACCGGCTGCGCCGGGAGGCGACCCGCGACGACCGCCAGGGCCGGGCCGCGGCCCTCCTCGCCACCGCCGGGTCCGGCGAGGCCGCGGAGGTGGGTCCCGTGCGCGACGACCGCCTGCGGCTGATCTTCACGTGCTGCCACCCCGCCCTGGCGCCGGAGGCGCAGGTGGCGCTCACGCTGCGGCTGCTCGGCGGCCTGACGACCGCCGAGATCGCCCGGGCGTTCGTCGTGCCCGAGCCGACGATGGCCCAGCGGCTCGTGCGGGCCAAGGCCAAGATCCGCGACGCCGGCATCCCCTACCGGGTGCCCCGCGACGCCGACCTCCCGGACCGGCTGCGCACCGTGCTGGCCGTGGTCTACCTCGTGTTCAACGAGGGCTACGCGGCCAGCACCGGCGACCGGCTGGTCCGCGACGACCTGGGCGCGGAGGCGCTGCGGCTCGGGCGCATGCTGGCCGAGCTCATGCCGGACGAGCCCGAGGTGACGGGCCTGCTGGCGCTGATGGTGCTGGCCGCGTCCCGCCGCCCCGCCCGCATCGGCCCCGGGGGCGAGCTGGTGCGGCTGGCCGACCAGGACCGCGCCCGCTGGGACCGGGCGCTCGTCGCCGAGGGGCAGGAGCTCGTCCGCCGGTGCCTGCGCCGGGGCCAGCCCGGCCCCTACCAGGTCCAGGCCGCGATCCAGGCCGTCCACAGCGACGCCCCGACCGCGGCCGCCACCGACTGGCGCCAGGTCGTGGCGCTGTACGACCAGCTGCTGGCGCTGGACCCGAACCCCGTCGCCGCCCTGCACCGGGCCGTCGCCGTGGCCGAGGTCGACGGCCCGGCCGCGGCGCTCGCCCTGGTCGACGACCTGGACCTGCCCGGCTACCACCTGCGCGACGCGGTCCGCGCCGACCTGCTGCGGCGCCTGGACCGCCCGGCGGAGGCGATGGCGGCCTATGACGCCGCCATCGCGGCCTGCGGCAACGACGCCGAGCGCGCCTTCCTCCGCGGCCGCCGCGCCGAGCTGGTCAGCCGATGATCGCCAGGATGATCACGGCCACGACCGACAGGCCCAGGCCCGCCACGATCGTCAGGACGAACGTGCGGCGGCCCCATGCGGCCCAGCCGACGACGCTGAAGAGGAACAGCAGCGTCACCAGCAGCACGACGTACAGCAGGAAGAACACGAGCACGGCGACGAGGGCCGCCACGACGATGATCGCGATGATGTCGCCGAAGAGGTTGCCGGTGTCCGGGTCGAAATCATCGAGGAACCGCGACAGGAACGGGCCGGTCAGCAGCAGGGAGAGGCCGAACGCCACCGCCATGGCGAGGAGGGCCAGGCCGATCGACCGGGCCGCGGTGACCGGGGCGCCGGCCCCGCCCTCCACGGGCGGGTCGGCCGGCACAGCCGCCTCGGGCGGGTCGGCCGGCACAGCCGCCTCGGGCGCCTCGGGCGCCGTGGGCGCCGGTGCGGGGGGCACCGGCGCCTCGGGCATCTGCGGCTCGGACATCAGTCGGTGATCCCCACGGCGTCGAAGGCGTCGGTGAACGCCGCGACCTTGGCCTCCAGCTGGTCGGAGGGCAGCTCCCGGAAGTAGGTCCGGGCGCTGGCCACGACGGCCCGCCGGCTGTCCGAGAACTGCGAGGTCATCGACAGGCGCTGGCTGAGCGCCAGGTACAGCACCGCGGAGACCTCGGACGGGGTCAGCACCAGCTCGCCGACGCCGTCCTCGGCCGTCAGCATCAGGTGGGCGGCCTTGTTGTGGATGCCGCTGTTGATGTGCACGCCGCCCCAGTCACCGGCCTGGGTGTTGGGCAGGACCATGAAGTCGTCCATGTGGGCCGGCTGGTTGTGCCGGGTCGGGTCCTCGAGGTCCCGGAACGGCACGTCGCCGGGCAGCAGGCGCTCGCCGAGCTGCCAGTCCCAGGTGCGGGGGTCGTCGTTGTCGAGGTTGGTGATGACGATGCCGAAGATGTCCGAGTACGACTCGTTGAGCGCCCCGGGCTGGTGGGCGTACTCCAGGCGGGCGGTCACGTCGGTGACGCCGTGGAAGATCTCGTGCGCCACCACGTCGAGGTTGCACGACAGCGACCGGAGCCCGTCCTCGTGCATGACCTGGCCGTAGACCATCTGCCGGCTGACCGGGCTCCAGAAGGCGTTGACCCACTGCTGGGGGCCGGGGCTGTCGGACTCGACCACGCAGTTGATGGTCGACACGAGGGCGCCGCCCTCGTCGTCGATGTTGTTGCGCAGCAGGACGTCGTTGAGGAAGTCGGACACGGCGACCGCGTTGGCGTGGGCGCTGACGGCCTCGGGGGCCCAGGCCGGCGGGCTCTCGATCAGCGCACCCGGCAGCAGGTCCTCGTCGACGGACGGGTCGCCGAAGCCGAAGTCGTAGGTCTCCACGTTGCGGTGCTCGTCGCGCAGCACGTAGCCGCCCGACGACTCGGCCGCCCGGAAGGTCCGCTCGACGCCGAACCCGTCGAGCGCGGTCTGGTCGACCGACAGCGCGGCGGATGCGTCGGTGGTGGCGCTGGGGGTGCGGGGCAGCACGGCCACCACGGAGCCGTCGTGGGCGTCGACCACGTAGTCGAGGAAGCGGGGCGGCTCCAGGTTGGCCGACCGGTCCTCGCTGTCCTGGGTCTCGGGATCGACCTCGACCGGGACGTCGGCGAGGATGTAGACGAGCCGCCAGCGGGGGCCGCTGCGGTCGAAGTAGTACTGGAGCTGGGGCGACACGTTGGCCAGGCGGGGGTGGTAGCCCGGGTGGGCGGCCGCCGCGGCCACGGCGTCGTCGGCCGAGATCGCCGGCTCGGAGCTGACGCCCGCGGGCTCGCCCAGGGCCGAGTCGATGCTGACCAGGTCGTTGTCCTGGTCGAGCTCGACGGTGACCTGCGAGCCGTAGATCGGGATGTCGCCCAGCGTCTGGCGGAACTTCACCGTCCGGGTCCGCGTCAGGGGCACCTCGGAGGCGCCCAGCGACGTGAACTGCGAGGTCGTGCCCGCCATGGTCGGCACGGTGAGCGCCGGCACCGCGGCGCTGGTCAGTGCGTGCTCGAGGTGGCGGCGGGCCGCGGTCTCGGGATCGAGGGCGCTCAGGTCCTCACCGGCGGGCGACCCGGGCGCCAACGCGGCGCCGCGCTCCTCGCGCAGCCCGTCGAACATGTTCGAGGCCGTCGTGTCGAAGGCGTGCATCGAGAACGTGCTCAGGCCGTCGTCTCGCTGGTCGGTAGGCATGGGGCTTGGCTCCTAGTCGTGGGAGGCGTGCTGGTCGAGCACATGGAACAGATGCAACGGATGGGGGGACACGGACAGCCCGGCCGATGTCGCCACCCGGCGCTCGGGCTCACTCTCGCCGACGAAGACGCAGCGCGCGGGCGCGACCCCCGCCCGATCGGCGGCCAGCGTGAAGAACGCGGGCTGGGACTTGTCCAGGCCCTCGACGGAGCTGAACAGCAGCAGCGCGGGGTCGAGCGCGGCGAGCAGGCCCGCGTCGTCGAGGACCTGGCACATCGTGGCCTCGGTCTCGTCGCCGGTGTTGGAGATCACGCCGACCCCGCCCACCGCCGGGTCCGCCCCGAGACGGGCGAGCACGTCGGCGACGAAGGGGTACACGTCCAGCCCCGCCAGGCCGCCCGCGGCGTCGAGCCGGGGGCTGGCGAGCGTGTCGCCGATGTCGAAGAACACGAATACGGGCTCACCCATGACGTCGCCTCGTCCCCTGACCTTCCGCCTCGGTCGGGTCCTATGGCGGTAGAGAGACGCTCCCGGCCTGCCCAGATACGCGGCGCACCCCGACGACCCCGAGAGTGTGGGAGGCTGGGGCCCGAGGTTCAGAGGGAGGCCGCATGGGACCGACCCTGGCTCCACATGAGCTCCACCAGCGCTGGGAGCAGGCGATGGCCCGGTCCACGGCCTTTCGCGAGCGTGCCGTCGACCTTGTCGAGCAGACCACCGCGAGCTGCCGCCGCGCCCAGCGCGTCCGTCGCAGCGTCATCGAGTCCCGCCTGCTGAACCTCCGCCGGGCCACGCCGGTCGACGGCTTCAGGGTCATCGGCCTCGTCGACGGCGTGCCGGCCACGGCCCGCTACGCCCGCGGCGCGCTCGACTGCCCCGACGAGCTGCTGCACCGCGCCCAGGTGCTGGTCGGGATGGGCGAGACCTTCGCGCCGGGGGACGGCCGGCGCCCCCTCGAGGCGTCGCTCGACGGTCCCCTCGACGCCATCCTCGTCACCGTGCTCCGGGCCTTCAGCCAGGTCCAGGTGCTCGAGCTCGGTGTCCGACCGTCCGGGGTGCCATGAGCGGCCCCGCCGCCGCGCCCGACCGCCCCGCGGGATGGGCTGACGTCGCCGTCGTCGGCGCGTCGGCGGGCGGCGTCGGCGTGCTCCAGGAGCTGGTCACCCGGCTGCCCGCAGACCTCGGGCTGGCGCTGCTGATCGTGCTGCACGTGCCTGCGACGGGGATCAGCGTGCTGCGGGACATCCTGGCCCGCCGCACGGTGCTGGCGGTGGCGCGGGCCGAGGACGGCTTCCCGCTGACCCGGGGCGTGGCGGTGGTGGCGCCGACCGACCACCACCTGCTCGTCGACGGCAGTGTGGTGCGGCTCAGCCACGGCCCCCTGGTGAACGGCCACCGCCCGGCGATCGATCCGACCCTGGAGACGGCGGCCCGCACGTTCGGGCCCCGGACGCTCGGCGTCCTGCTGTCGGGCACGCTCGACGACGGCGCGGTGGGCCTCGCGGCCGTGCGGACGGCCGGCGGCCGGACCGCGGTCCAGGA
This sequence comes from uncultured Acidimicrobiales bacterium, assembly GCA_963759225.1. GTDB lineage: Bacteria > Actinomycetota > Acidimicrobiia > Acidimicrobiales > VFJN01 > ZC4RG19. The sequence goes on from CAVWYL010000020.1 coordinate 98,798, forward strand.
CCCGCAGGAGGCGCCCTACCCCGGCATGCCGCTGGCCGCGATCGAGGCGGGCGTGGTCGACCACGTGCTGCCCACGATCGGCCTCGCCGAGCTGCTCACGGTGGCAGGCGCCGGGAACCGCGGTCCCCTCGCGCCGATCGAGGACCGGGAGCGCCTCGTGCTGGACGAGGACGTCGAGGCGGGCGTGGTGTCGGCGTTCACGTGCCCCAACTGCGGCGGCGCCCTGTGGGAGCGGCAGCGCAACGGGGTCCTGACCTTCGAGTGCCGCGTGGGTCACCGCTACTCGTCGGCGTCGCTGTTCCAGAAGCAGGGCGACAATCTCGACGACGCGCTGTGGGCGGCCCACCGGGCGCTGCTGGAGCGGGCCGACCTCGCCCGCCGCATGGCGCGCCGCATGCTGCGGGCGGGCGCCGGCGCCGCGGCGGAGCGCTTCGACCGCACGGCCGAGGACGCCGAGCGCCGCGCCACCATCGTGCACGAGGCCCTGGTGCGGTCCCGCCACCGGCCCGCTGCCGTGCCGGCCGCCGAGCCCGACCGCACCGACGCACCCGACAGCGTGCCGCGGTGACCGTCCCCGTCGAACCCGTCCCCGTCGAGCCCGACGACGAGCTGTCCGAGCTGCTGGAGCACCTCAAGGACAGCCGCGGCCTCGACTTCACGTCCTACAAGCGGTCGAGCCTGACGCGGCGCATCCGCAAGCGCATGGACGGGCTCCACATCGACGGCTTCGACGACTACAAGACGCACCTCGACGACCATCCCGACGAGTTCGTCGACCTGTTCAACACCATCCTCATCAACGTCACGAGCTTCTTCCGGGACCCCGACACGTGGGCGCTGGTGGACGGCGAGGTCATCCCCCGCATCCTGGAAGCCCGCGCCGACGGCGGGCCGCTGCGGGTCTGGGTCCCCGGGTGCGCGTCCGGCGAGGAGCCGTACACGATCGCCATCCTGCTGTGCGAGGCGCTCGGCGAGGACGCGTTCCGCCAGCGGGTGAAGATCTTCGCCACCGACCTGGACGACGCCGCGCTCACCGAGGCTCGCCACGCGCGGTACCCGATGCGCGCCGTCACCGAAGATCTGCCCCCGGACCTGCTGAAGCGGTACTTCGACCGCGACGGCGGCTATGCGGTGTTCCGCAAGGATCTCCGCCGTAGTGTGATCTTCGGACGCCACGATCTCGTCCAGGACCCGCCCATCACCCGGATCGATCTGCTCTCGTGCCGCAACACCCTGATGTACTTCACCTCGGTGGCGCAGACGCACATCCTCCGCCAACTGCACTTCGCGCTGCGCCCCGGCGGGTTCCTGGTGCTCGGGCGGTCGGAGGCGCTGGCCACCCGCAGAGGGCTGTTCGTCCCGCTGGATCTCAAGCGCCGCGTGTTCTGCCGCAACGCCTCCGACAGGGACCGCCTCATGTCCGATGACCCCGTGCGCCAGTCCGCCGCGGCGGACGGCGACCAGAAGCGGGCCCGCACCCCGCCCGACGCCCGGACCCAGGCGTTCGAGCTGGGCTCGGTGGCACAGGTCCTGCTCGACACGGCGGGCACGGTCGTGGCCGCCAACCACTACGCCCGCTCGCTGTTCGGCCTGACCAGCCACGACATCGGCCGGCCGCTGCAGGACCTCGAGCTGTCGTACCGGCCGCTGGAGCTGCGGTCCCGCCTGGAGACGGTGTACGCCGATCGCCATTCGCTGTCGGTGCGGGGCGTCGAGTGGCGCCAGGGAGCCGAGCCGTCGTACTTCGACGTGGTGTTCCAGCCGGTCATCAGCGAGACGGGCGCGCTGAACGGCACGAGCGTGTCGTTCGTCGACGTCACGCCGCAGCGGTACCTACAGCACGAGCTGGACCGGACCAAGTCCGACCTGGAGACGGCGTACGAGGAGCTGCAGTCGGCCGTCGAGGAGCTGGAGACCACCAACGAGGAGCTCCAGTCCACCAACGAGGAGCTCGAGACCACCAACGAGGAGCTCCAGTCCACCAACGAGGAGCTCGAGACCACCAACGAGGAGCTCCAGTCCACCAACGAGGAGCTCGAGACCACCAACGACGAGCTCCGGCAGCGCACCATCGAGCTGAACGAGGTCAACGGGTTCCTGGAGGCCATCCTGACCAGCCTCACGTCCGCGGTCGTGGTCGTCGACCGGGACGTGCGCATCCGGGTGTGGAACCGGCAGGCCTACGAGCTGTGGGGCCTGCGCTCCGACGAGGTCGAGGGCCAGCACCTGATGAACCTGGACATCGGCCTGCCGCTGGAGCTGCTGCGCCAGCCGATGCGGACCGTGCTCGGCGACGACGAGGCCGACGCCGACCTCGTGCTGCCGGCGGTGAACCGGCGGGGGCGCACGATCGAGTGCCGGGTGCGGATCGCCCCGCTCCAGGACGGGATCGCGGGGGTCGTGGGCGGCGTGATCCTGCTGATGGACGCGGCTGACGGCGCGGCGGGTCCGGTGGCGGAGGCCATGGCGGACTGACAGCGATCGCACAAGTTCTTTGCAAAGGACTTGTGCAAAGATAGTGTGTGGTCATGGCCGCCCGGACCGACCTGAACGTGCTGCGCCCGACCGCGGCGCAGATGCGACTGCTCGCCCACCCGCTGCGGGCCCGGCTGCTCGGCGCGCTGCGGTTCGGCGGGCCCGCCACCTCGACCGCACTGGCGCAGCGGTTGGGCACCAACAGCGGCGCGACCAGCTACCACCTCCGCCAGCTGGCGGCGGGGGGCCTGGTGGAGGACGACGTCGAGCGGTCCACCGGCCGTGACCGGGTGTGGCGGTCGGTCCACGACGCCACGCAGTGGACCTCCACCGAGTTCGACGACGACCCCGACGCCCGGGCCGCCGAGGACTGGCTGCAGCGCTACCACGCCCGCCGGGTGGCGGGCTGGATGGCGGACTGGCTGGACGTGCGGCACGAGTGGCCGGCCGAGTGGCGGGAGGCCGCAGACCAGTCCGACTACCACCTCGACCTCACGCCGGCCGGCCTGCGCTCGCTCATGGCCGAGCTGCACGAGGTCGTCCGCCGCCACCGCGACGCCGCGGGCGGCGGTGCGGGCGCAGCCGGCGCCGAGGGCGCCGAGCGGGTCACGCTGCTGCTCGACGCCTTCCCCAGCCCCGAGCGCACGCCGTGACTCCGCCCGCCATGCGGGCGATCGACCGGCGGTACTTCGCCCTGCTCGCGCTGCGGTTCGTGCCGACGGGCCTGGCCATGACGGTGATCGTGCTGCTACTGCAGGAGCGGGGCCTGTCGCTCGCCCAGATCGGCGTGGGGATCGCGGCGCAGGGGCTGGTCATGCTGTTCCTGGAGCTTCCGACCGGCGGCCTGGCCGACGCCGTCGGGCGCAAGCCGGTGGCCGTGCTGGCCGCGGTGTTCGCCCTGGCCGCGACGGGCCTGCTGCTCGTGACCGACACCGTGGCGATGCTGGCGGCGGCGTTCGCGCTGCAGGGCGTGTTCCGGGCGCTCGACAGCGGGCCGTTGCAGGCGTGGTACGTGGACCGCGCCCTCGACGCCGACCCGGGCGCCGACGTCGTCCGCCTGCTCGGCCGGGCCGAGGTCGTCGTGTGCTGCGCCCTCGGCGCCGGGGCCCTGGGGGGCGCGCTCGTCGTCGGCCTGGGCGGGCTCCCCGGCGTCGGCCCGCTGGCGTCCCCGGTGGTGATGGCGCTGGCGGTGCAGGCGGCGGCGGTCGTCGCCGTGGTGCGGCTCGTCGACGAGCCGCCCCGCACGGAGGGCACGGGCTGGCGGGCGGCCCGCGCCGCGACCGCCGGGGTCCCCACGGTGGTGCGGGACGCGGTGGCCGCCATGCGCCGCAGCAGGCTGCTGGCCGCGCTGGTGGCGGCCGAGTTCCTGTGGGGGTTCGGCATGATCTCGTTCGAGACCCTGCTGCCGCCCCGCATGGACGAGCTGGCCGGCGGGCCGGACCGGGCCGCCGCCATCCTGGGCCCGGCCCTCACGGCCGCCTGGGCGGCGTCCGCGCTGGGCAGCGCCGTCGCGCCCCGCCTGGCCCGACGCTTCGGCCCCGGCCCGACGGGCAGCGCCCTGCGGGTCGCCCACGGCCTGACGGTGACGGCCATGGCCGTGGCCCTCGGCCCCGCGGGCCTGGTGGCCGCGTACCTGGCCACGTACCTGGTCCACGGGACCACGAACGCCGTCCACTACGGCATGGTCCACAGCGCCGCGGACAGCAGCCGGCGGGCGACGATCCTGTCGGCCAACTCCCTCGCCGCCCAGGCCGGCGGCGCCCTCAGCGGCATCGCCCTCGGCGCCCTGGCCGACGCCACCACCGTCCCCATCGCCATGCTCGCCGGCGCCGCCGCCCTCGCCGCGGCCGCCCCCCTCTACCTCGTCCGCCACCACCCGGCCCAGCCGGCACCGTCAGCGTGGCTGGTCCACGACCAGGTCTGACCAGGGCCGCAGTCGGGACCTGGCAGGCAAGGTCCTGTTGCGGCCGCGGCGGGGCAGGTCAAGACGCCCACCTGGAGGGGGTGTGGGGGTCGGGTGAGTACGCGCAGTACGCACCGGTGCGGATCGCGTGGTTGAGATGCTTGCCGAGCTGGGGATGGTGGTCAGCTGACTCGGGTGATCGCCTGGCGGATCGCGCGGGTCACCGCCACTCGAGCACGCTCGGACGCTGACGCGGCTCGTCGATCACGACCACCCAGGCCAACCGCGCGCGCGAGCTCTTGAACGAGGAAGTCTCGTTCGGCATCCGCTTGCGCGGCCCGTTCGTCGTCCCCGATGGCAAGCGCTTGCGCGCTGTCGTCCTCGATCTCGGCGAGGCGTCGGCGGTACGCATCCTTGGCTCGCCCGTCGAGCATCGCACCCGCATCGCCGAGTGCGGAGCGCGGCAGGCGGCCGACTGGGCTGCTGTCGACCGGGGCACCGCTGCCGGTCTCGGCGGCGACGAGATCCAGCACGTGGAACTCCCGGCCGGGATCGGCGAGAAGCCGTGCGAGGTAACGCATGCCCTTGAGGTCGCGCACGCGGACGGTCTGCGCCTCGAAGGTCACCGTCCAGAAGTCACCCTCGCGACGAAAGATGTTGAGGCTCGCAGCCGGCTGCGCGTCGGGCGCGTCGCGGTGCGCGACGTCCGCTGCTGGGAGCGCCGACGGCGCGGCTTGGATCCCTTCGAGGATCGACCGGGCCGCTTGGCGTTCCAAGACGGCCCGGTGCTCGCTGCCGCTGGCGGCATGGGCATCGGCGAGGCCCATACGTGCGAGCGCCGCCTCGTAGGGGGCGCCGACCTCGTTCCAGAGCCGCACCGCTTCGGACAACGACTGTTCTGCGTGGGCCGCATCGCCCTCGACGAGCCACACCCTTCCTCGAGCGAGGGTGGCGCTGGCGACCAGCGCCTTGCTCGCGAAGCGGGCGGCGACGAGCTCCAGCTCGTCGGCCGCCGATCGGGCCCGGCCGATGTCGCCGACCGCGATCTCGATCTCGACCTGTGCCTCGAGAAGCGGCGCGCGTTGCAGGTCGGTGTTCGGTGGCCGTTCCTTCGAGGGCACGCGCACAGGGCGCTCGAGCGCGTCCCGTATGGACGCAGCTGCGGTGGCCGCGTCTCCCTGGGCCAGGCGCACCAGTGCGAGACCCGGTTGCGGATCCCACCCGGCGCGATGAGCGGCCAGCAGGGCTTCCTCCGCGCCCGCGATGTCTCCCTTGTGAAGTCGGATCCGTCCGAGCTCGTTCAGCGGCCATCCGAGCTCTCGCCGCAAGTAGGGGCGCAGTTCCTCGCAGGCCACGAGCGCCTGACCCTCCGCCTCGTTGCACGACCCGCGCAGCCTGAGGATCTCGGCGCGGTGGACCCGGCAGCGCCCGTGGAGGCTCCCGATGGCATTCGTCTCACACCACCGCTCCATCGCCTCGGTCCACTCCTCGGCCACGTCATACTGGGCGAGGCCCTGCAACGCGCACACGAGCTCGCAGTAGACGACACCGGTCGAGAGCGGATCAAGGTCCCCGGAGACGGTCGCCACTCCGGCCTCGTCGAGCAGCGCCAGACCTTGCTGGACATCCCCGTCCAGGATGAGCAGCCGGGCTTCTGCCACCCGTCCGAGGGCGCACGCCGCCGGGTCCCACACCGAACCCACCTCGATGGCACGCCGGGCCGACCGCCGAGCGCTGGGCAGGTCGCCGGTCAGCATCCGCTCGAAGGCGCGGACGACCGCAACCCACGCGTGCGCCGGCGTCTCACCCCGACCCTCGAGAAGCCGCTCCGCTCGTGCCATCCAGCCGCGCACGGGTGCCATGAGGGCGGTGTCGAACAGCAGGTGCATCGCGACCCGAACGGCCGCGCCTGCTGCCGCGACCTCGTCACCTGCCTGCATGCATGCGGCGTGGGCGCGCTCCCACGCCTCGATGGCCACATCGAGATGGCCGGCCGCGTAGGCGACCTCGCCAAGCACCGGCAGATCGGTGGCGCCGAGGAGGCCGTCCGCGTCCGCCTCCACGAGCAGCTCGAAGGCCCGCGCCCAGTCTCGCCCTGCGGCCGCGTCACGTGCTCGCTCGACGAGGCCAAGACCAGCGCCACCGCTCATCGCACGCCTCCCGATCCATGGCCGACCGGAGCCCGGGTCAACCGGCGCCGAACGTAACCCAGCGGGTTACCGCCGTAACAGTCTTGCTCACGCATCTCGAGTGGGGACCACGAATCCCCGAGCCAACGAGACAACCCGAGGAGGACTCATGAAGAGCGCAACAGCCACTCCCAAGGAAGACCCGATGTCGGCGAACATCAAGCACTGCCCGCGATCGGGAACCGTCCACACGAACGGGCAGGAGTTGTTCTACGAGATTCACGGAGACGGCCCTCCGCTCGTCTTGGTGATGGGGATCGGATACGACTCATCGCTTTGGACGCTGCAACAGGTTCCGGCTCTCTCGACTCGGTTCCGTGTCGTCATCCTCGACAACCGCGATGCCGGCCGCAGCTCCCGGGCCGATCACCCCTACACCATCGCGGACATGGCTGACGACGTGGCCGGTCTGCTCGAGGCGCTCGATATCCACCGCACCCATCTGCTGGGCTTGTCGATGGGAAGCATGATCGGGATGGAGTTCGCGCTGCGGCACGGGGATCGTCTGGATCGGCTTGTGCTCGCAGGTCCAGGTGCGGCGCCGGCTCGGAGCGCCGTCGACCCGATCTCGATCTGGAACTGGGTCAAAGCCAACGACCCCAGCGGAGACTCGTTCGGCGGTCAGCAGCTCACCTGGCTGTTCTCCTCGGCCTTCCTGCGCAACCAGCAGGCGGTGCAGGAGACGGTCGCATTGCTCGCCAGCAATCCGTACCCGATCGAGCCCGAGGCCTACGATCGCCAGGCTCAGGCCTATCTGCATTTCGACGCCCTCGCTCGGCTCGGCGGCATCGAGGCTCCCACTCTGGTGATCGTCGGTGAGCAGGATCTGCTGACGCCGCCGTGGATCGCTCGCGAGGTGGCCGGCGGGATCCCCGGAGCCCGGTTCGAGATCGTCACAGGCGACGGTTCCTCACATGTGATGCCGCTGGAGCGCCCAGACGACTTCAATCAGTTGGTGATGAACTTCCTCACCGAGTGACACACGAACCGGTCCAGTCGGCTGCAGTGCCAGGATCACTGCGGCATCCGCTGTCGCCGGGACCGTGATGCCCTTTGGCCCCGGGGGGCCTCGCCCATGCACAACACTGCTCCACGTGCCTGAGCTCATCGTCATCGTCGGGCCAATCGCCTCGGGCAAGAGCACGATTGCGGACGAGCTCGGCTGTCGCTTCCGTGCAGCTGACCGCTCGGTTGCCGTGCTCGACCTCGACGATGTCGTCGAGACCATCGGGGGGTTCGCTGGTCTCACTCCAGCGCGGTTCCGGCAGGCCCAGCTCGTCCACGGCGAGCTGATCGCTGCGTGGCTCCGTCGGCGATTCGACGTCATCGCGCACGGCCCCTTCTTCGACTCCGAGGAGGACGAGGCACTCCTCCACGCGGTGCCGGCCGAAGTCACGCCGCGAACGCGTGCATCTCCTGGCCACCTACGAGGCTGCCCTCGAGCGCACGGCTCTCGACTCGTCCCGGGCACTGTCGAAGGACCCGAAGCTTCTGAGACTCACCTACGACCGTGTCGCGTCGCTTCTGCCGACCATGCCTCGCAGCGAGTGGACCTTCGATACAACGACTCGGTCCCCACACGAGATCGTCGACACCGTCGCGGCAGCCCTCCTACCGGAGCGACCGTGACCCGCTCCTCGACGCTCTCCCTGTGGCGTGACGCCCACCCGGTCCTCGCTGCGGGCCGTCAGCGTGGCCGGTGCTCGGTTCCTTGGCCTGGCGTGATCGTCATGAAACGGACCGGTTCGTCGAGGTCGGCGGTGTGCCACACGCCGGCGGGGTTGATCATCGCTTCGTACGGCCGCAGCCCGACGCGCTCGTGCTCGCCGTCGACCTCCCGGATGACCGTCATCCGGCCCGACAGGCACATCACGACCTCGTCGCCTGCAGGGTGCCGCTCCCAGGTCTCCCATGATCGGCTGTCCTCGAAGACCATCACCATCCGGCCCTCCGGGCCGTCCTCGGCGACCGCGGCGGCGTAGGCCTCCAGCACGCGGCCGTCCCACCCGAATCCCTCGACGGCCAGTGCCCGGGATCCGAGGCCGAGGTGAACGGGTGTGGACGTGAGGTCGATCGGGCCACGCCAGTTGGTCACGAGTTCCATGGCAAGGACCGTCGCACGAACGCGCCCTGAAGTCTTGGAGGAAAGGAACCGCCCCGTCGCCTTCTGGCGTCTCCTCGAACAGGACCAGCTCGACGCCCGTGCCCGGGGTGGGATTCGAACCCACACGACCTCGCGGCCAGAGAGGTTTAAGCCCTCCGCGTCTGCCAGTTCCGCCACCCGGGCCGGTGGGCCGAAGGTTACGCCGGGTCGTCGTAGCCCGCGAGGTGGCTGTCGCCGCGGAAGAGGTGGCGGGTGCCGTCGCTGAAGCGGAGCAGCGCCCGGCCCTCCAGGTGGGAGCCGTCGGCCGCCTCCAGGGTCAGGTCGTGCTCGCCCGGCTCCAGGCGGTGCTGGTCGCACGTGCGCAGGTTGACCTCCCAGTCGTTGGGACCGGGGCCCGGCTCGCCCTCGCGCACCACGACGAACACGTCCGCATAGCGGACGCCCACGTCGTCGTCGCCGACCGACATCCGCTCCACCAACAGGCGGGTCGACCTCACGGGCGCACTGTAGTCACGCCGCCTGCTCGTCGCCGCCGGCGACCGCCGTCCACAGGGCGGCCCGCGCCCGGTCGGCCCGGACGCCGGCCAGCCGGTTGGCCGCCACCACCCCCTCGACCATGTCGGCCACCACCGCCGGCCACGGGCGGCCCCGCAGCGCCACCGCCACCGTCACGCCCGGACCCCGGCGCACGATCGAGCGCGTCACCTCGGGGATGCGGGGCGGGCTGCGGAACGTGGGGGCGCGCAGGCCCTGCGACCGGGCGGCCTCGCCCAGGGACCGGGCGAGGCGGGCGAAGCGCAGGGACGTCGGCTCCATCCCCACCATCATCCCCGCCCCCTGTGACACTCAAGGCCCGGGGCGTAGCATGCCCAGCGATGGCGGCCGAGAAAACCCCAGGCCGGCGCCGCCCCCGGCCCCCGCTGGTGGCGGTTCCCGAACCCGACGGCGACGTGCCGCGCCCCGACACCGCCGCCGGCCGCACCGCGGCCACGACCGCGACCGGAGGCCCCGACACCGGCACCGGCACCGGCCCCGCCGCCGACGACCTGCGCCTGTCCGACGTCGACGAGTGGGGCCGCTCCCAGCACCTCCGCGACCTGCTGGCCAAGGTGTACGACCCGCTGTACGAGCGCTGGTTCCGGGTCGAGTGGGAGGGGTTCGACAAGATCCCCCGCACCGGGGGCGCCCTCATGGTCGCCAACCACGCGGGCGCCATCCCCGTGGACGCCCCGTCGATCATGCACGGCATCGAGCGCGAGCTGCAGCGGCCCGTGTACGGCCTCGCCGACGAGGTGTTCAAGCGCATCCCGCTCGTGAACCTCGGCTGGTCCCGGCTCGGCGGCGTCCAGGCCCATCCCGACAACGCCTACCGCCTCCTGCGCGAGCAGCAGCAGCTCGTCATGGTGTTCCCCGAGGGCTCCAAGGGCCCCGGCAAGCTGTACCGGGAGCGCTACCAGCTCCGCCGGTTCGGCCGGGGCGGCTTCGTGCAGATCGCCATGCGGGCCGGGGTGCCGATCATCCCGCTGGCCGTGGTCGGCAACGAGGAGACCATGCCGATCGTGTTCAAGATCCCGGCCCTGTCCCGGGCGCTCGGCCTGCCCTACGCCCCCGTCACCGCCAACATGCTGGCGCTCGGGCCGCTGGGCGCCGTCGTGCCGTTCCCGGCCAAGCTGCGCATCCGGGTGCTCGACCCCGTCGTCCTCGACGTGCTGCCCGACCAGCCCCGCTACTCCCGCAGCCGCATCATGGACACGTCCGAGGACATCCGCCACGCCATCCAGGCCGAGCTGTACGACATGCTCCGCCACCGCCGCAGCGTGTGGTTCGGCTGATGGGCCGGCGCGTCCTCGTCACCGGACTCGGCTCGTTCTGGGGCGGCCGGGTGGCCCAGACCCTGGAGCAGGACCCCGAGGTCGACGTCATCATCGGCCTCGACGCCCGCGAGCCGTCGGTGGCCCTCGACCGCACCGAGTACGTGCGGGTCGACGAGAACTACTCGATCCTGTCGCGCATCGTGCGGGCGACCCAGGTCGACACGATCGTGCACACGTTCCTGGTGGTCGACTCCAACCAGACCTCGCCGTCGCGGATGCACGACATCAACGTCATCGGGACGATGAACCTGTTCGCGGCGGCCAGCCAGCCCGAGTCCCGGGTCCGCAACGTCGTCGTGAAGTCGTCGACCCTGGTCTACGGCTCCACCCACGCCGATCCCGTGTGGTTCGCCGAGGACACCCGCCGCCCGGCGTTCCCGCGCCTGCGGGTCGAGCGCTCGCTGCTGGAGGTCGAGGGCTACGTCCGGGACTATGCCGCCGACAACCCGCACGTGGCGGTCAGCATGCTGCGGTTCTCGAACGTGCTGGGCGAGGACATCGCCACCCCCATCACCCGGGCGCTGGAGCTGCCGCTGGTCCCGTCGGTGTTCGGCTACGACCCCCGGCTCCAGTTCGTCCACGAGGTCGACGTGGTGCGGGCCATCATGTACGTCCTCGACCACGACCTCGGCGGCATCTTCAACGTCGCCGGCGACGGCCTGCTGCCGTGGAGCGAGGTGGCCGCCATCTGCGGGAAGCGCCTCGTCCCCCTCCCGCCCGTGGGGCGGAACATGGTGGCGGCCACGCTCAGCCGCCTGGGCGTCGACATGCCGATCGAGCTGATCGAGCTGCTCACCTACGGCCGGGGGGCCGACAACCGCCGGCTGCAGGAGGCGGGGTTCACCTACCACCACACGTCGGCCGGTGCCGTCCACGCGTACGCCGAGTCCGCCAACCTGCGCCGCGCCGTGCGGCGCCCGCTCGCCTACCGCTACCAGCGCGACGTCGAGCAGTTCTTCCGCCACTCCCCCGCGGTGGTGCGCGACCCGGCCTGACTCAGTTGCCGTTCGTCGACCAGTGCCAGGGCTCGGACGGCAGGTTGTAGAGGCCGTAGGACGCCGCGTGGTTGACGAGGAAGTTCCAGCACGCGTTGCCCCGCCGGATGGCGCCGCCGCCGTTGCAGCTGAAGTCGACCGCCAGGCCCCGCTCGTGCATCGACGACCCCGGCCGGGCCGTGGGCGGGTTACAGCGGGAGGACGGCATCTGGTAGATCGCGTAGTTCGACGTGCCGCAGTGGGCGCGGCGCAGGGCGATCTGCGCGTCCGGGCTGCGCCACCCGCTGCTGGCGCACAGGGACACGCCCTGGCTGGCCGCGTGGTTGAGCAGAGCCTGCACGTTGCCCGCGATGGCGCCCGCGACCGTGATCGACCCGCCGTACGGGCACGTCACGGTGGCCAGCCCACCCGGCGCCGGCGCGATGACCGACGGCGCCACGTCCGGCTGGCCGCCCCCGCCGCCGCCACCACCGCCGCCGCCACCACCGCCGCCGCCACCGCCGCCACCTCGGGACGCGGCCGCTGCCGCGGCGGCCGCCGCAGCCGCCGCCGCGGCCTGGCGCTCGCGTTCCTCGTTCTCCTGGACCTTCCGGACCAGCTCCGCCAGCGCCGCCTGCTCCCGCACCAGCTGGTCGGCGAGGGCGGCGTCGAACGCCTTGAGGGACTCGGCCTCGGCCAGCTTGGCGTTGAGGCGGGCCTCCAGGTCGGCGGCGAAGGACTGCTGCTGGGCCAGCGCGTTCTGCAGCTCGGTCAGCGCGCCCTCGGCCTCGACCCGCTTGGCCTCGGCCTCGGCGGCCAGGGCCTCCTTGTTGGCCTTCTCGACCTCCAGGTCCTCGTGCGCCTGCTCGAGCTGGTCGAGCAGGTCGGCGTCGGAGTCGGCCTGGATCTCGACCAGCGCCTGCCGCACGGCCACGTCGGACAGCGACTGCGCCTCCCGGAACGCGTCGAGCCCGGTGTTGGCGGGCGGGTTGACGTAGGCCTCGACGACGAGGTCGTCGGTGGCCAGGCCCAGCAGGTCGATGCGCAGCTGGGCGGCGTCGACCGCCTCGGTGGCCGCGACCACCTCGGCCTCGGCCTCCTCCACGGCGCGCTCGGCCTCGTCGAGCTCGGCCTGCTGGGTGGCCACGTTGTTCTCCAGGGTGACGAGGGCGGCCTGCACCTCGGCATCCTGGGCGACGAGGGCGTCGACCTGGAGGGACACCTCACCCCGCTCGGCCCGCAGCTCGCCGAGCTCCCGCTCGGTGTCCGCGGGGTTCTGGGCGCCGGACGTCGCGGGCGTCAGGAGCGCGGCCGCGACGGCGAAGGCCACCAGCACTCTCGTGGAGACATGTCGGCGACGACGAGCCGTTGCCAAAGGTCCTCTCCGGGGGTCGGTTGTACCGGCCGCATCTGAACGCGGCCAAAGTGCCCGGAAAGGTAACGAACCGGCCACGCTTTGTCATCAGCGCGCAACAACTTTCCCGCGTCGGCCCAGGTGGGCCGGGGTGACGCTCAGTTGCCGTCGACCGACCAGTGCCAGGGTTCGCCCGGCAGGTTGTACATGCCGTAGTTCGACCCGTTGGCCTTGAGCCAGCGGTAGGCCCCGCTGGTCGAGCCGATCGTGCCGCTGCCGACGGTGAAGTCGATGGCGAGGCCCTGCTCGTGCAGCGAGGTGCCCGGCCGGGCGGTGGGCGGCCGGCAGGCCGACGACGGCGCCTGGTAGATCGCGTAGTTGGACGTGCCGCAGTTGGCCCTGCGCACGGCGATCTGCTCGGCGGGGTCGCGGTACCCGTAGCCGCACATCGTGTAGCCGGCCTCGGCGGCGTCGCCGAGCAGGCGCTCGATCTGCCCGGCGATGGCCCCCGCCACCTGGACGGTGCCGCCGTCGGGGCAGGCGACGTCGGCCACGCCGCCGGCCACCGGCTTGATGCCGGTGATGTTCTTGTTGGCGTCGGCCAGCTCGGCCAGCTCGGCGGCCCGGGCGCGGGCCCGCTCGGCCTGCACCTCCGCGTCGAGCATGCTGAGCGCCAGGGCGACCTCGGCCTCCCGGGCCCGGATCTCCTCGGCGAGGGCAGGGATCGACGTTGGCCAGCGCGTCGGCCTCCGCCAGGCGGTGGTCGAGCCGGCGCTGGACCTCGACCGCGAACGACGCCTGCTGGCCGACGGCCGCCTCGACGTCGGCGTAGGCGGCCTCGGCCTCGGTCTTGGCGTCCTCGGCCGCGGCGGCCGCCTCCTCCCGCGCCGCCTTCTCGGTCTCGAGCTCGGCCATGGCCGCCTCGTACTGACCGAGCAGCTCGGCGTTGGCGTCGGCCTGCGCATCGAGGATGGCCTGCTTGACCGTGGCGTCCTCCAGCGAGTCGGCCGTGAGGGCGTCGAGGGCCGAGTCCGAGGGCGGGTTCACGAACGCGTCGATGACGACGGCGTCGGCGTGCAGGGTGATCTCGTTGAGCCGGGCCTGGGTGTCGGCCACCGCCGCGTCGGCCGCCGCCAGGTCGGACTGGGCGCCCGCCAGGGTGAGCTCGGCCGAGGTCAGCAGCTGCTTCTCCGCCTCCACGTGTTCCGCGAGGTCACCGATGGCGGCGGTGATCGTGTCGCCCTCGGCCAGCATGATGTCCATGTCCACCGACACCATCGCCTGCCGGTCGCGCACCTGGCCGGCCTCGGTCGCCGGCTCCTCCTGGGCGCCGGTGGGCCCCGCCGTCACGACCGCGGTGCCGAGCATGGCCGCGAGCATCGAGGCGACAGCGAGCGTGCGATGGCGAGCGAGCGACAAGGCATTCCCCAGGCGATGTGGTCGGAGGCGTCCCCAGTTCGGCCCCCGGCCGCGTGATGCGGTGGGGCGAATGTAACGGTTCGCGCGACGGCTGTCATACGCAGTCCGGGAGGAATTTCCCGGCCCCGTACGGCCCGTGTTCGGGCGACCTCAGCAGGCGGCGACGGCCGGCTCGCCCTCCAGCGGGCCGGCCGGGGCCGGCTCCCCGGTGCGGAACGCGTCGACCACCGCGGGCGCGAGCGCCTCGTCCACGGCGAAGCGGTTGAGTCGTCGCCGGGGGCGATCGTCACCGGCAGCTGCGCCACCGTGACCGCCGCCGGATCGACGGCCAGGGCGGCCCGCACGAGGTCCGCCAGGTCGCCGGCGTCGAGCGCGGCGTCGACGGTCACGTGCTCGGCCAGCCACCCGGCGAGGCGGTCGACCGAGATCGGGTCCGCCCGTCCCGCGAGGTCGGCGAGCGCGGCGACCACGACGGCCCGCTGGGTGGCGGCGCGGCCGAGGTCCGCCATCGGGTCGACGACCCACCGTCCCGAGTCGTCGAGCGTCTCGCGGTGGCGGCTGCGCACGAGCGCCAGCGCCTCCTCGCCGTCCAGGGTCACACAGCCGAGCTCGTCCAGGAACAGGCCCGACCGGGTGTCGCGCACGGCCGCGTCCACGCGCACCTCCACGCCGCCCACCAGGTCGACCAGGGCCCGGAACCCGTCGAAGCCGACCTCCACCACGTGGTCGACCGGCACGCCGAGCTGCGACTCGGCGACGGCGACCTGGGCGTCCGCCCCGAGCTCGTTGACCCGCACGTCGGCCCCGGTCGCGGGGTCGGTGACCAGCAGGTCCCGGGGCAGCGACAGCAGCGACGCCGTCCCGGCCCCGGGGTCGAGCCGGGCCAGCAGCAGCGTGTCGGACCGGCCGGCGTCGTCGGGCCCGGTGCGGGCGTCGACGCCCCGCACCAGGAACGTCACGGGCTCGCCCGCCGGCACGTCGGCCGTGCCGGCGACCTCGGTCCGCTCGACCTGGCCCAGCCGCCAGGCCGCCCGCCCGTAGAGCCCGCCGGCCCCGGCGACGAGGGTCGCGGCGGCCACGCCCATGCCGCCCGCCAGCTGCCGCCGCCGGCGCCGGTGGGCCCGGCGCACCACCGCGTGGCGGGAGGCGGCGCCGAACACCGGCGGCCGGGGGTCATCGAGATGCTCGAACATCGTCCTTCTCCTGGTCGTGCGCCGGGCGCCCGGCGGCGCGCCGCAGGGCCGCGAGGCCCCGGTGGGTGTGCTGCTTCACGGCGCCGACCGAGCAGCCCAGGTGGGCGGCCACGGCGGCTTCGGGCAGGTCGGCGAGGTAGCGCAGGGCCACCGCCTCGCGCTGGCGGCGGGGCAGGGACCGCAGCACCCGCACCACCTCCAGCCGGTCGAGCGGATCCTCCGGGCCCCGCCCGGGCGGGGCGGCCCGCTCGGCGCGGTCGCCCCGGACCTCCACCCGTCCCAGCTTGCGCCAGCGGCCGACGGCGAGGTTGGTCGTCACGCGGGCCACCCAGGCCTCGTCGTAGGCGGCGACCTTGCGCCAGTGCAGGTAGGCCCGGGCCAGCGCCTCCTGGGCGAGGTCCTCGGACTCGGCCCGGTCGCCCGTGAGCCGGTACGCCACCTTGTAGGCGAGCGCGGCCAGCGGTGCGAAGCGGTCCTCGAAGGTCGGCCGTGGCCCTGTCGTCGATCGCATGCGCCCGTACAACGCGGCAGGGGGCGCCGGGGTTGACAGCCCCGCCCGCAGCCTAGGGATCGAGCCGGGCCCGCCTCAGCCGCCATCGGTGCTCCAGTGCCACGGCTCGGCGGGCAGGTTGTAGAGGCCGTAGCTCGCGGCGTTGCGCGGCGAGCCAGCTGAAGCAGGCGCTCCCCCGGCTGATGGTGCCACCGCCGCAGGTGATGTCGACGGCCAGGCCCTGCTCGTGCTTGGACGTGCCGGGCGGGGCGGTCGGCGGCGAGCACGACGACGACGGGGCCTCGTAGATGGCGTAGTCGCTGGTGCCGCAGTTGGCGCGGCGCACCGCGATCTGGTCGGCGGGGTCGCGGTAGCCGCCCCCGCACATGTCCAGGCCGTCGGCGGACGCCGCGTCCAGCATCGCCTGCAGGTCGCCGGCGACCGAGGCCGCCATCGTGATCGAGCCGCCGCCGGGGCACGACACCGTGCCCAGCCCGCCGGAGGCGCCGACCGGGGTGCGGCGCCCGGTCCCGCCGCTGGTGGACCCGCGCCGGGACGCGGCCGCCGCGGCGTCGGCGGCGGCCTGCGCCATGGCCTGGCGGAGCTGCTCGGCCGCCTCCCGGGCCTGGCGGGCCGCCGCGATCTCGCTCAGCTTGGCGGTCACCTCGGCCACACGCTGGCGGACGGCCTCGGCCGCCGCCGGGTCGACGGCGTCGAGCGCCGCGGCCTCGGACAGGCCCCGTGCCACCCCGTCCTGCACCGCCAGCACGAAGGCGGACGCCCCGGACTGCGCGGCCGTCAGGTCGTCGAGGGCGGCGGTGGCCTCGTCCTCGGCGTCCTCGGCCGCCGCCACGGCGTCCTCCTCGGTGGCCCTGCGGCCGTCGAGCTCGGCCTCGGCCTGTTCGAGCTGGGTGAGCAGGTCGACGTCGGCACTGGCCTGCTCGTCCAGGATCACCTGCTTGACGGTGGCGTCCGCCGGGGTCTCGGCGGTCAGCGCGTCGAGGGGACCGAGCGTCGGCGGGTCGATGAACGCGTCGACGACCACGGCGTCGCTCTGGTCGGTCAGCTCGGCGATGCGGGCCTCCGTCGCCTCGACCGCCCCGTGGGCGGCGTCCACCGCGGCCGCCGCGGCGACCTGGGCGCCCTGGGCGGCGAGCACGGCCGCCACCTCGGTCTGGACCGTGGCCTCGAGGTCGTCCAGCGTGCCCAGGACGTCGGCGTCGGCGCCGCTGGCCCGCAGCGCCTCGCTGCCCGGGGCGGCGCCCGGCAGGGGGCCGATGTCGTCGCGCTGCGTGGGCGGCTCGGTGGGGCCCGGCTGGGCGTCGCCGCGGGCGGGTGCCAGCGCCGGGGCGGCGACGACGAGCGCGGCCGCGAGCAGGCGTGTGACTCGCGATCGGCGGTGGCTCGGCATCGACGGGGGTCCCCAGACGTGGTGGATGCGACGATTCGTCACGGGACTGTAATGAAACCGCCGGTGCGCCGACACATCGCGGATGCTCCGGCGCCGCCGGTGCCAGACTGCCGGCCATGGCAGAGGTGCGCACCGACATCGCCGACGGCGTGGCCGTCCTCACCCTCGACGCGCCCGACCGGCGCAACGCGCTCGACGCTCGGCATGACCGACGAGATCACCGCCGCGGTCGACGCCGCCGAGGCCGACCCCGGCGTCGGCGCGCTGATCGTCACCGGCGCGGCCCCGGCCTTCTGCGCCGGCGCCGACCTGTCCCACCTCGGCGCCAGCCAGCGCGAGGGCCTGCGCGCCATCTACCAGGGGTTCCTGCGCATCGGGCAGTCGCCGCTGCCGTCGATCGCGGCGGTGAACGGCGCCGCCGTCGGCGCCGGCCTCAACCTGGCGCTCGTGTGCGACGTGATCGTGGCCGGCGCGTCGGCCCGGTTCGACACCCGGTTCCTCCAGCTCGGCCTCCACCCCGGCGGCGGGCACACCTGGATGCTGCAGCGCCGGGTCGGACCGCAGGCCGCGGCGGCCATGGTGCTGTTCGGCCGGATCCTCGACGGCGCCGCCGCCGAGCGGGCCGGGCTGGCGTGGGCGTGCGTGCCCGACGGCGACCTGCTGCCCACCGCCCGCGAGATGGCGGGCGTGGCGGCGGCCGCCCCCCGCGACCTGGTCGAGCGGATCAAGGCCACGATGGCCGACGTCCGCAGCATCGACGACCACGACGCCGCGGTCGACCGCGAGCTCGAGCCGCAGGTGTGGTCGATCAACCAGCCCGCGTTCCAGGAGCGCCTCGCCGCGCTCCAGGCCCGCATCACCTCCCGGGGCTGACCCCGGGAGGGCGGCGTGTCAGCCCTCCGGCTCGGTGAACGCGAGGGTGGCGCGGATCTGCTCGGTGAGCTGGTCGAGGCTGGCGACGTCGTCGGCCGCCACCGTGACCTCCCACAGGACGTCGCCGGGCCCCGCGATGACGAGCGCCCGGGCCTGCGCGTCACGGAGGTCGGTGCCGCCCGTGGTCGGCCCGCCCAGCGCGAACGGCACGATGGCGGTCGGGAACGCGGCGCCCTCCACCACCGTGATCTTCGTCGGGTCGGTGCCGCTGTTGGCCGCGGTCATCTCCGCCGCCAGCTTCAGCGACGCGGCGTCGCTCACGCCGGTACCGGGTGTGGCCCGCACCATCACGTCGCTGATGCCGCCCGCGGCGTCCGCGCCGGCGGCGTAGAGCAGGCCGCCCTGCGCGGCCGCGGCGTGGGCGAGGTCGGTGAAGCCGGGCACGGTCGGCGACGCCCCGGCCAGCGTGGACAGGCCCTCGGGCGACAGCACCGTCGCCTCCCAGCCGGGCGGCACGGCCAGGCCCATGCCGATGTCCGGCACGGGGATCGTCTGCCAGCCGTCCGGGGCCGCGACCTCGAGACCGCCCGTGTTCATCGTCGTGCCGGTGGCGCCGTCGCCCTCCGTCGTCCCGGTGGGCTCCTCGGTGTCGTCGGCGGCGTCGTCGTCGTCACCCCCACCGCAGGCTCCCAGCGCGCCCCCCAGCGCCACGGCGGCGAGCACCGCGGCGACGTACCTGCGTCCGATCATGTCAGCCACTCCCGGGTCAGCTCGTCCCGCCGGTCGTGCCACTCCTCGACGGTGAGCGCGTAGCGGATGTGGTCCTCCCACGCGCCGTTGATCTCGAGGTAGCGCTGCGCGATCCCCTCGTCGCGCAGCTTCAGCTTCTCGACGACCCGGCGGCTGCGATGGTTCCGCGGGATGATCGAGATCTGGATGCGGTGCAGGTGGACCTGCTCGAACGCGAACCGGGCCAGCAGGACCACGGCCTCGGGCATGTAGCCGTGGCCGGCCTGGGCCTGGTCGATCCAGTAGCCCACGTAGGCCGACTGGAACGGTCCCCGCTGCACCGAGGACAGGTTGATCTCGCCGCAGAACCGCTCGGGCCGCCGGGCGCCCGGACCGTCGGGCACGAAGATGCCGAACCCGAACCCCGTGCCGAGCTGGCGCTCCCGCTCGCGGGCGCTGCAGCGCATGGCGAACGCCTCGCCCGACTCGACCACGTCGGGCAGGTTGGGGTTGCGGGCCGGCTCCCACGGGGTGAGCCAGTCGTTGTTGCGCCGCCGGACGTCCTGCCACGCGCCGAAGTCGGTGGGGACGAGCGACCGCAGCGCGATCCGGCGGCCGGTGAGCACCGTCACCGGGCCCCGATCACCTCGGACAGCGCGGCCAGCAGCAGCGTGACGTTGCGGGGCCGGGCCGTGTGGCCCATGCAGCCGATGCGCCACACCCGGCCGGCGAACTCGCCGAGGCCGCCGCCGATCTCGATGCCGTAGCGGTCGAGCAGCGTGGACCGGACCTTGGCGTCGTCCACGCCCTCGGGGACCCACACCGTGGTCAGCTCGGGCAGCCGGTGGCCCTCGGCCGCGAACAGCTCGCACCCCAGCGCCGGCAGGCCCTCGTGCAGCAGGCGGCCGCACTCGGCGTGGCGGGCGACGGCGGCGTCCAGGCCCTCGTCCAGCACCGCGCCGAGGCCGGCGTGCAGCGACTGGATCATCGAGACCGGGGCGGTGTGGTGGTAGGTGCGGGCGCCGGTGGCGGGGCCCGTGTACCGGCCGATCATGCGCAGGTCCAGGTACCAGCTCGGGCTGCGCTCGACCAGGCGCTCGCGGGCCCGCTCGTTCACCGTCAGCGGGGCCAGGCCCGGCGGTACGCCCAGGCACTTCTGGGTGCCGGCGTAGGCGACGTCCACGCCCCAGCCGTCGACGTCGACCTCGATGCCGCCGACGCTGGTGACGCAGTCGACCAGCAGCAGGGCGTCGCCCTTGCCCGCACCCAGCGGGGCGATGTCGGACCGCGCGCCGGTCGAGGTCTCGGCGTGGACCACGGCGATCATCGCCGGCGACGGGTGGGCGGCCAGCAGCCGCTCGGGGTCGACGGGCAGGCCCCAGTCGAACTCGACGGCCACGACCTCGGCGCCGCAGCGGGCGGCCACGTCGCACATGCGGGCGCCGAACACGCCGTTGACCCCGACGACCACCGGGTCGCCCGGGCGCACGAGGTTGACGAAGGCCGCCTCCATGCCGGCCGACCCGGTGCCCGAGATCGGCAGCGTCATCGGGTTGGCCGTGCCGAACACCGTGCGCAGCCGGTCGCACGTCTCGTCGAGGATGGCCACGAAGGCGGGATCGAGGTGCCCCAGCATGGGGCGCGCCAGGGCCGCGACAGCCTCGGGGTAGGGGTTGCAGGGCCCCGGCCCCATCAACACGCGGTCCGTCAGCGGCATGTGACTACTGACGGTAGGTCATGACAGGAGGCTCAGCGCCAACCCGTCGAGGATGTCGGCCTCGGAGACGATCATCTCGTCGAACCCGAGCCGGCGGAACAGCGCCACCAGCACGCAGCAGCCGCCCACGATGACGTCGGCCCGCGCCTCCTCCAGCCCCGGGTTGTGGATGCGGTCGGCCCGCGCCTCGGTGGCCAGCGTGCGGAACACGTCCTCGGCCGCGTCCCGCGTGAGCCGGAAGTGGTGGATGGCGTCCCGGTCGTAGGTGGCCAGGCCGATCTCGACGGCGGCGACCGTCGTGATCGTGCCCGCCACGCCGACGAGCGTGCGGGCCTCGGCCACGGCCGGGACCTCGCGCACCACGTCGTCGAGGAACGCGTCGGTGTAGCTGATGCAGGCGGTGAGCTCCTCGGGCTGGGGCGGGTCGTGCTCCAGGAACTTCTCGGTGAGGCGGACGCAGCCCACGTCGATCGACATGACGCCGTCGACCTGGTCGGTGCCCACGATGAACTCGGTGGAGCCGCCGCCGATGTCGACGATGAGGAACGGGCCGAGGGCGGGGTCGAGGTCGCCGGTGGCGCCGAGGAACGTCATGCGCCCCTCGTCGTCCCCGCTCAGCAGCGCGGGGCGCACGCCCACGACCTCCTCGACGGCGTCGAAGAACTCGTCGCGGTTGGCGGCGTCGCGGGCGGCGGACGTGGCGGCGACCCGGATCCGCTCGACCGCGTGGCGGTCGAGGATCTCGCGGTAGCCCCGCAGGCAGTCGAGCGTCCGCGCCATCGCCTCGTCGGCCAGCCGGCCGGTGGCGCTCACGGCCTGGCCCAGCCGCGTGATGGTGTTGCGGCGGTCGAGGATGTCGAGGCGGCCCTCGTCGGTGACCTGCGCCACCAGGACGCGGGTCGAGTTGGTCCCCAGGTCGAGAGAGGCGACCGTCATTCCCCGGAACCTAGTGCGACCGGACCGTCGATCCTCTCGTGGACCCAGCGGCCCACCGGGTCGTCGCCCCCGGCGAGATACCAGGCGTAGTGGGCGTGGAGGCACTTGACCCCGACCCGGGTCCCGGCCACCCCGCCGGCGGGCCGCGGGCCGGCGTGGCCCGGCGGCAGCGCGGCGTCCCGCTCGGCGGCATAGGCGGCGTGGGCGGCGGCCAGCCCGGCGGGATCGACGTCGGCCTCGGCCGCGTCGACGCCGCCCGCGCTCTCCAGCCGTGACACCCGGGTCCGCTCGGGCTCGCCGACGAGCCACCAGCGGGTCGGCATGGGCCTGCCGTCGTCGAGCAGCGGGGCGTTGCGGATCACCAGGGGCGAGCCGTCGGGGTGGCGGACGACGACGTCGTAGGCGCCCTGGGCGGGGCGGCCGAGCAGCCGCTCGACCTCGGCCCGGTCGGCGTCGGTGGTCAGGCCGGCGCCGGCGTCCACGTGACCCGGTGCACCCGCCACGGCTGGGACAGCCCCTTGAGGTCGAGCTCGCGGCCCGGATCGAACTCCAGGTCGCCGCCCGCCTGGGTGAGGTCGCGTGTGAGCCCCGACACCAGGATCTCGCCCGGGCCCGCGTGGTCGGCGATCCGCACCGCGATGACGACGTTCTGGCCGAACACGTCGCCGTCGACGTCGACGATCTCGCCCGTGTGCAGACCGATGCGGAGGTCCAACGCCTGGTCGGGATGCTGCTGGCGGTGGACGGCGAGCTTCTGCTGCACGTCGACGGCGGCGAGGATGGCGCTGCGGGCGCTGGAGAAGACGAGCAGGAACCCGTCGCCCTGGGCCTTGATCTCGGTGCCGCCGTGGTGGGCGACGGTGCTCACGGACGATGGTGTTGTGGGCGGCGAGCACGTCCATCCAGCGGCGGTCGCCGATCTCCTCGGCGAGGCGGGTCGAGCCCACGATGTCGGTCACCATCATCGTGAGCGTGCCCCGCGGGCCGGCGGCCGGAGAGGCCGCACCCGCCGCGGCGCCGGCGCCGTCGACCGGGGCGGCGCGGTCGCGGTCGCCGTTGGTCCGGTCGTAGGACCGGTCCCGGCGGCGGGACGGGCGGCGCACCTCGTGCGGGAGCCGGGGCAGCGGCGGGATGCTGATCCAGTCCGGGATCGGCGGCCCGGGCAGCGCCGGCGGGGCGGGGCGCCTGTCCTCGACCTCCGGGGTGTCGGCGCGGCCGTCGCCGTGGCCGAGGCCGTGGCCGTGGCCGTGGCGGTGGCGGGACCGGTCCCGGCCGTGGCGGGCCTGGACGCCGCCCCACATGCCGCGGGCGTGGACCCGCACCAGCGGTGCCCCCGCGATGTCCGTGTCGCCCCGGGTGCGGTCCTCGTTGCCGCCCATGAGCACCATGCCGTCGAGCTCGACGAGGATGCCCGGCGGCACGACGACGTCGACGCTGCCCATGATCGCCCAGGCGTAGACGTCGATGACCGGCGACTCGATGACGGCCGACCGCAGGTCGACCTTGACGCCGCCCCAGAAGGCGAAGGCGGTGATCACCGCCGGCGCCCGCCAGCGGCCCCGGGTGTTGCGCCCGCTCATGATGGCGACGAGGCGCTTGGGCTTCTGCGTCCGGGGCGCCGGCACGCCCCGGCCGGGGCGCGCTCGGCACGGGCGCCGGGCTCGCCGGGGCGGCGGCGGCCACGCCCGGGGCGGGGGACGCGGGGCCGGCGACGTCCGGGATCGGCCCCGGGGCCACGCCGGGCGGCAGGCCGTCCAGCACCTTCTCCAGCTCGGCGCGGGTGCGGGCCGCGAAGACGTCGCCGACCAGGTCCGAGAACTCGTCGAGCGTCAGGCGGCCGGCGCCGGTGTGGGTGCGGAGCAGGTCGATGACGTGCTGGCGCTCGGCGTCGCCGATCCGCTCGTCCCCCCGGTCGGTCATGCTTCCCAGTCTCGCACTCCGGGTACGGCTTGGGGGACGGGACGGCGGGTCCGAGACATGAGTCACTGCGGCTCGCCAGCCTACCGACCAGTCGGTAGGCTGGGTTCGTGCCCGCCGAACTGATGGACGCCGCCGCCCTCCTGTCGGAGCTCGAGCCCGTGACCGCCCGGTTGCTCGACCGACATCTGGCCCAGGCCAAGGAGTGGTTCCCCCACCAGCTGGTCCCCTACGGCCGGGGTGAGGACTTCGAACCCGGCTGGGAGTGGTCGCCCGAGGAGGCCGAGCTGCCCGAGGAGGTGCGGTCCAGCCTGTTCGTCAACCTGCTGACGGAAGACAACCTGCCGTACTACTTCCGCACGATCGAGGCGATGTTCGGGCGGGACTCGGCGTGGGGCGAGTGGAGCCGGCGGTGGACGGCGGAGGAGGGTCGGCACTCGATCGTCATCCGCGACTACCTGACGGTGACCCGGGCGGTCGACCCGGTGGCGCTGGAGCGGGCCCGCATGGCGCAGGTGAGCTGCGGCCAGGTGCCCGAGCCGGACACCCCCCAGGAGGGGCTGGTGTACGTCGCGCTGCAGGAGCTGGCGACCCGCATCGCCCACCACAACACCGGCAAGCTGGTCGCGGACCCCGTGGGCTACGAGGTCATGAAGCGGGTGGCGTCGGACGAGAACCGGCACCACCTGTTCTACCGGGACCTGTGCACCGCGGCCCTGGAGATCGACCCGTCCGGCATGGTGATCGCCATCGAGCAGCAGGTCCGCGAGTTCGAGATGCCGGGCACCGGCATCTCGGACTTCGAGACGCACGCCCGGTCGATCGCCCGGGCGGGGATCTACGACTTCGAGATCCACCATGCGCAGATCCTGGTGCCGGTGGTCATGCGAAACTGGGGCATCGACGAGCTGACGGGCCTGTCCGACGCCGCCGAGCGCGCCCGCGACGCCCTCCGCACCCGCATCGACCGCATCGGCAAGGCCGGCCGCCGCCTGGCCCGCCGCCGCGCCGAGTCCGACACCGAGTCGGGCGCCCCGACGGTGAGGGTCCCCGAACCGGTCTGAACCCGGTCTGCGGTCAGACCTACCCGTCGGGGGCCGTGGTCGTGGTGGTCGGGGCCTCTTCCTCGGGGGCGGGGAAGATGCCGTAGGACTCCTCGCCCGGCTTGACGAGGCCGAGCTCGCGGCGGGCCATCTCCTCGATGGTCTCCTCGTCGCGGAGGTCGTCGGCCCGCTCGGCGAGGCGATCGTTTTCGCGGCTCAGGACGTCGATCTGCTCGCGGGCCCGGTCGGTGGCGGCGCGCTGGTTGAGGAACGTGCGGATCGGGAACACCGCCCAGATCAGCATGGCGGCGAGCGTGACCGAGCCGACCCTGGTGCCGACCCGGCGCAGCCGCGCGATGCGGCGGTCCCGGGCCTCCTCGTCGGCCGGGAGCAGGCGGTCGAGGGTGAGGCCGGACATCGCCGCCAGCACCCGCTGACGGCGGGGCTCGCCCGGGTGGGCGGGCGTCGGGCGGCGGGCGCCGCGGCCCGACACCGGGGCGCGGCCGTGGCCCACCGGGCGCAGGCGGGCGGGCGCGGCGTCGTGGGCATCGGCGTCCGGCGCCGGGGGGCGGGGCGGGAGCGGGGTCACCGACGCCGAGGGGGCCTCGGCCCGGCGGCGGCGGCGCTCCTCCCGGCCGTCGGCGGCCTCGGGACGCAGCGTCGGCGTGACCAGGACCGAGCCCGGGGCGCCCGGGATGCGGCGGGGCCGGACCCGGGGCCGCGGCGGCGAGCCCGCACCGGCCGCGGCACCCGACGCCCCGTCGGCCGGATCCCCGGCCGGATCGCCACGGCGGCTGGCGGGCGGGCGCGTCGGCGTGGTGGGCGGCGCGTTGGGGTCGACGATCGAGCCGTCGGGGGCGCGGACGACGACCGCCGGGGTGTCCCATGCGCCCTGGACGCGGGGGCGCGACGGGTCGCCGGCGCCGGGGTCGTCCGGCGTCCGCTCGCCGTCCCGCCGCCGGCGACCGGTCACTGCGTTCCGCCGCCTGGTCGGGCCAGCGCGGCGCGGCCGCGGTAGGCCGCGGCGTCGCCGAGGTCGGACTCGATGCGCAGCAGCTGGTTGTACTTGGCCACCCGGTCGCTGCGGGCCGGGGCGCCCGCCTTGATCTGGCCGCAGTTCGTCGCCACCGCCAGGTCGGCGATCGTCGTGTCCTCGGTCTCGCCCGAGCGGTGCGACATCACGCTCGTGTACGCCGACCGGGCCGCGAGGGCCACCGCGTCGAGGGTCTCGGTCAGCGTGCCGATCTGGTTGACCTTGATCAGGATGCTGTTGGCCACGCCCGCCTCGATGCCCCGGGTCAGGCGCTCCACGTTCGTCACGAACAGGTCGTCGCCCACGAGCTGCACGCGGTCGCCCAGCGACTTCGTCAGCTCGGCCCAGCCGTCCCAGTCCTCCTCGGCGCAGCCGTCCTCGACCGTCACGATCGGGTAGTTCCCCGACAGCTCGGCCAGCAGTCCCACCATCTCCGACGGCGACAGGTCCCGCCCCTCGCCGGCGAGGTGGTACACGCCGTCGCCGTAGAACTCGGTCGCCGCCACGTCGAGCCCGAGGGCGATGTCGTCGCCGGGCGCGAACCCGGCCCGCTCGATCGCCTCG
Organism: uncultured Acidimicrobiales bacterium; assembly: GCA_963759225.1. GTDB lineage: Bacteria > Actinomycetota > Acidimicrobiia > Acidimicrobiales > VFJN01 > ZC4RG19. The sequence continues at coordinate 124,996 of CAVWYL010000020.1, forward strand.
ACGAGCAGCTGCAGCGCCTCCTCCGACGAGCCGAGGTTCGGCGCGAACCCGCCCTCGTCGCCCACGGCCGTGGACAGACCCCGCTCGGTGAGCACGGCCTTCAGGACGTGGTAGGTCTCGGCCCCCCACTGCAGCGCCTCGCGGAAGCCGGCCGCGCCGACGGGCAGGATCATGAACTCCTGGAAGTCGACGTTGTTGTCGGCGTGGGCGCCGCCGTTGAGCACGTTGAGCATCGGCACGGGCAGGACGTGCGCGTTGGTGCCGCCGACGTAGCGGTAGAGGGGCAGGCCCACGTCGTCGGCCGCGGCCTTGGCCACCGCCAGCGACACGCCGAGGATGGCGTTGGCACCCAGGCGGGCCTTGTTGTCGGTGCCGTCGAGGTCGATCATCTGGCCGTCGATCTCGCGCTGGTCGGCGGCGTCCCACCCGAGGAGCGCCTCGCGGATCTCGCCGTTGACGTGGTCGACCGCGGTGGCCACGCCCTTGCCGCCGTAGCGGGCGGTGGCGTCGCGCAGCTCGACCGCCTCGAACTGGCCGGTCGACGCGCCCGACGGCACGATGGCCTGCCCCTGGGCGCCCGAGGCGAGGAACACCTCGACCTCCACCGTGGGGTTGCCGCGTGAGTCGAGGACCTCACGCCCGGCGATGTGCTCGATGCTCGACATCGTGGGTGTTGCTCCTGTTGCGAGTGTGGTTCACGTTACTGGTGGATCAGGCGCTCACGTGGTTCATCCGTGCTTTTCGTGAGCGCGGAAACGGTCCCGGATGTGCTCCGCGGCCACCCGCAGCTCCGTCTCGGCGTCGTCGCCGGACCGGGCCGCGGTGTCGACCGCCTCGAGCAGCCGCCGGGCGGTCGGGCCCAGCCGCTCGTCGCCGGCCACGAGGTCGCGCCAGTCGACGCCCTGCGACTCGGCCTTGCGCTGGACCTTCTGGGCGTACAGCAGGGCGGGCAGCGCCTCGGGGATGCCGTCCATGACGCTGGCCCGGCCCTTCTCCGCCTTCTTCAGCTGCTCCCAGCGGTCGGCCACCTCCTCGGCGCTGCCGGCCGCGGCGTCGCCGAACACGTGGGGGTGGCGCCCGACGAGCTTCGTGCTGACGCCCCGGGCCACGTCGGCCAGGGTGAACCGGCCCTCCTCGGCCGCCAGCCGGGCGTGGAACACGATCTGGAACAGGAGGTCGCCCAGCTCCTCCTCCAGGGCGTCGAAGCCCTCGCCGGCCTCGACGTCCAGGTGGTCGAGCGCCTCCAGCACCTCGTACGCCTCCTCCAGCAGGTGGCGCCGCAGGCTGTGGTGGGTCTGGGCCCGGTCCCACGGGCAGTCGGCCCGCAGGCGGCGGACGACCTCGGCGAACGCCGCCACCTCGCCGGCGACCGGGGCCGCCAGCCGGGGCAGGTACACGGACGTGAGGTGGTCGGGCTCCACCGACCGGTCCAGCTCGTGCCACGGCACCTCGGTCACCAGCTCGTCGTCGAGGCCCAGGCGCTGGAGCACGACGGCGACCGGCTCGGGGTCGTCGCCGTCGCCCGCGTCGACCAGCTCGCCGACCGCCAGCTTGATCTCGGACAGCACGCCCCGGCCGTCGCACTGCCCCACGAGCAGCGGCCCCCGCTCCCCCGCCGCGTCCCGGGCGAAGCGGTGGCCGTCGACCAGGCGCACCCCGGCCTCCACGGGGTCGACGCCGAGCCGCACCCAGGCCAGGTCGACGAAGGACAGGCCCGGCACCAGCTCGACCGCCACCCGGTCGTCGGCCAGCAGCCGCTCGACGGTGTGCTCGGCCACCAGCGGCGACCCGGGCACGGCGTAGAGGACCTCGCCGTGGGTGGCGGCCGCGGCGACGAGCCGCTCGACGATGGCGGCGTACACGTCCTCGATGCGGGCGGCCGCGTCGTAGGCGTCGTCGAAGGCGGTGGCCCCGCCCACGACGGCGGCCGCCGGGTGCCGGGTGGTGCGCAGGTAGCGGTGGGGTACCCGGGCCACGGCCGCGGTCACCCCGGCGGTGACCAGATCGGGCCCGGCCGGGCCCAGCCCGCACACGACCACGGTGGGCGGGCGCGGGGCGGTGGCCGTCACTCCGGGCCGGTTCCCGCCTCGGCCTCGTCGGACGCACCGGCCGGCGCGGGGGGCGGCTCGATGATCAGGTTGTCGGCGTCCCACGTGCCGAAGCGGGAGTTGACCACGATCTCGGTCGACTGGGCGGCTTCGCGCAGCTGGCTGTTGATCTCGGCCTCGTCGCCGGCGGCCGACTGCAGCACGCTCAGGCGGGCGAAGCCCTCGACGAAGTCCTCGCGGTAGCCCGCCGGCATCTCGTCGGCGCCCGGGATCTCGTCGAGCTGCTGCTCGATGTCGGCGCGGTCGGCGTCGGTGATCTCGATGCCGTTGGCGTCGAGCGCCTCGCCGGCGAGCAGGAACCGCAGCCGCCGGTCGAGCATGGCGCCCACGAACGGCTGGGTGTAGCTCGTGCGCAGCGTGCCCTGCATGTCGCTCAGCTGCACGCCCTCGAACAGCGCGGACCGGAAGTCCTCGTTGGTGGTGATGAACTCGAGCTCCTCGAACAGCTCGCTCTGGGACACCGACTGGTCGCCGACCCGCAGGGCGGCGGACTGCTCGGCGCCGCAGCCGGTGGACACCAGGCCGGCGGCCACCACGGCGGCGAGGACGGGCAGGAGGCGTCGGCGGGGCACGGGCGCTGATCGTAGGGTCTGGCGCGGCGCACGGGCTATCCGGCCCGCGGGGCGCTAGGCCGGAACCGGCTCGCCCTCGACCTCGGCCGGCGCCTCGGGGGCCGGCTCGTCCCCACCGGCGTCCTCGGCCGGCGCCCAGCGCCCGGCCACCGCGTGGGCCAGCGCCCCGCCGTAGCACAGCGCGGCCACCAGCGACGACGGCTCCAGCCGGGCGAGGATCGTCTCGTAGGGGAACTGCTTCAGCCCGATCGCGTCGGTGCCCCGCACGACGATGACCCGCTGAGCCGGGTCCAGGCCACAGCGGTGGAGAACCGCAGCATCCGGGTGAACACCACCTGGAACGCCAGCGTGCAGGCGGTCACCACTCCCAATGCGGCCAGCACGCGCACCGATGGCCGCGGTCCCCTCCCGAGCTCCCCCACGGGCGGGAAGCTACCACCGGGTCATCTGGGGGCGCACGAACGTGCACCCCCCGGTTCTAGCGCCGGCTCAGGCGGCTTCCTTGGCCGGGAACAGGGACGAGAGCATCTCGACCAGCTCGGTCGCGACGCCGCGGCCACCCTTGACCGGGATGACGAGCTGGCCCATCTCCGCCTTGTACAGACCCTTGGGCACCAGGCGCTTGAGGCGGATCTCCTCGGACACCTTGAGCTTCACCGGGCTCATGCGCGCGGTCCACACCGCGGCCCCGATGCCGGTGACCTTCACCACGTTGAGCTCGCGGATGTCGAGGCGGGCGGCCTCGGCCCGCAGCCGGGCCACCTCCAGCAGCGCGGCGGCGGCGTCCGGCACGGGGCCGTAGCGGTCCTCCCACTCGGCCCGGATGTCGTCCACCTCGGCCTCGGTGGTGACGGCGGCCAGGCGCCGGTACGCCTCGAGCCGCAGCTCCTCCTTGGCCACGTAGTCCTTGGGCAGGTTGGCGTCGAGGGGCAGGTCGAGCTTGATCTCGGCCGGCTCGCGGACCTCCTCGCCCTTCAGCTCGGCCACGACCTCGCTCACCATCTGGCAGTACAGGTCGTAGCCCACCGCGGCCACGTGGCCGGACTGGCCGGTGCCGAGCAGGTTGCCGGCGCCCCGGATCTCGAGGTCCCGCATGGCGATCTTGAACCCCGAGCCCAGCTCGGTGGCCTCGCCGATGGTCTTGAGCCGCTCGTAGGCCTCCTCGGTGAGCGCCCGGTCGCGGGGGTGGAACAGGTAGGCGTAGGCCCGCTGGCCCGAGCGCCCCACCCGGCCCCGGATCTGGTGGAGCTGGCCCAGGCCGAGCAGGTCGGCCCGGTCGACCACCAGCGTGTTGACCGTGGGCATGTCGATGCCCGACTCGATGATGGTGGTGCAGACGAGGACGTCGTAGCCGCCCTCCCAGAAGTCGAGCACCACCCGCTCCAGCGAGCCCTCGTCCATCTGGCCGTGGGCGATGGCGATGCGGGCCTCGGGCACCAGGTCGCGCAGGTGCGCGGCCACGTGCTCGATGTCCTGCACGCGGTTGTGGACGTAGAACACCTGGCCCTCGCGCAGCAGCTCGCGGCGGATGGCCTCGGCCACGGCCCGGTCGTCCTGCTCGCCCACGTAGGTGAGGATCGGCTGGCGCTCGGCCGGCGGGGTGTTGAGCAGGGTCAGGTCGCGGATGCCGGTCAGGCTCATCTCCAGCGTGCGGGGGATGGGCGTGGCGGTGAGGGTCAGGACGTCGACGCCGGTGCGGAACTGCTTGATCTGCTCCTTGTGGCTGACGCCGAAGCGCTGCTCCTCGTCGACCACCAGCAGGCCGAGGTCCTTGAACGTGACGTCGCCCGACAGCAGCCGGTGGGTGCCGACCACGATGTCGACCGCCCCGGCCTCGATGTCCCTGGCCACCTTGCGGGCCTGGCCGGGCGTGAGGAAGCGGGACAGCACCTCGACCCGCACCGGGTAGCCGGCGAAGCGCTCGCTGAAGGTCTGGAAGTGCTGCTGGGCCAGCAGCGTCGTCGGGACCAGCACCGCCACCTGCTTGCCGTCCTGCACCGCCTTGAAGGCGGCCCGGATGGCGACCTCGGTCTTGCCGAAGCCCACGTCGCCGCACACCAGGCGGTCCATGGGCAGGGCCTCCTCCATGTCGGCCTTGACGTCGGCGATGGCGGTGAGCTGGTCGGGCGTCTCCTGGTACGGGAACGCGTCCTCGAACTCGCGCTGCCAGGGCGTGTCGGGCGTGAAGGCGGTGCCGGGCTCCTGCAGGCGCTTCTGGTAGAGGACGACCAGCTCCTGGGCGATCTCGGCCACCGCCGCCCGCACCTTGGCCTTGGTGCGCTGCCAGCCGTCGCCGCCCAGCCGGCTGAGGCTGGGGCTGTCGCCGCCCGTGTAGTGGCGGACCGCGTCGATCTGGTCGGACGGGACGTAGAGCCTGTCGTCGCCCTTGTACTCGAGCAGGAGGTAGTCGCGCTCCACCCCGCCGATGGCCCGGCGCACCATGCCGCCGTAGCGGGCCACGCCGTGCTGGTGGTGGACGACGTAGTCGCCCGCCTTGAGGTCGTCGAAGAACCCCTCGGCGTCGCGCCGGCGGGGGCGGGCCCGGCGGTGGGCCCGGCGCCGGCCGGTGAGATCGGACTCGGCCAGCACCGCGAGCTGCACCGAGCGCAGCACCGCGCCCCGCTCGAGCGGGGCCACCACCACCTCGGCCTGCACGCCCTCGGACGCCAGCAGCTCGCGCAGCCGCTCGGCCGAGCCCTCGCCGTCGGCCCCCACCACGATGCGGTAGCCCTCGCCCGAGAGCCGGACCAGGCGGGACAGCAGGCCGGAGCCGTCGCCGACGACCGGGTCCCAGCCCGAGCCCTGGACCTGGGGCGTGTCGGGGCTGTCGGGCACGCTGACCACGTGCCAGGCCGGTGCCTTGGTGCGGCGCAGGAGGCTGTCGAAGTCGACGTGGAGGCGGGGGAAGCCGTGGTTGGCGCTGCGGTCGCCGGTGGCGCCCCAGGTCACGGCGAGGGTGGCGGCCAGGTCGGCCTCCTCGGCCAGCAGGTCGGCCGCCCGGTCGCGCATGCGGCGGGGCTCGCACAGCAGGATCTGGGCGTCGTCGCCCACCACGTCGGCCAGGACGTGCTCGTCGCGGGTGAGCCACGGCAGCCACGACTCCATGCCGTCGAAGGTGAGGCCCTCGGCCAGGCGCTCCCACTGCTCGCGCCCCCACGGCTCGAGACCGACGAGCCGCTCGGCCCGGGCGCGGACCTCGGGGGTGGGCAGCAGCTCGCGGCACGGGAAGATGTCGACCCGACCCAGATCGGTGGTGGAGCGCTGGTCGGTGACCGAGAACTCGGTCAGGCGGTCGACCTCGTCGCCCCACAGGTCGATGCGCACCGGCCGGTCGGCGGTGGAGGGGAACACGTCGACGATCGAGCCCCGCACGGCCAGCTCGCCGCGGTGCTCGACCATCTCCTCCCGGCGGTAGCCGGCGGCCACCAGGTCGTCGACGAGGTCGTCGCGGTCGACCTGGAGGCCCGGGCGTGACCGTCACGGGCTCGATGTCCTCGACGTGGGGGCCGAGGCGCTGGACGAGGGCCCGCACCGAGGACACGACGACGTCGGGCGACCGCTCGGGGTCGCGCAGGCGCCACAGGACCCGCAGGCGCCGGCCCATGGTCTCGACCCCGGGGCTCACCCGCTCGAACGGGAGGGTCTCCCACGCCGGGAACAGCTCGACCCGGTCGTCGCCGAGGTAGGCGCCGAGGTCGTGGGCGAGGCGCTCGGCCTCGGTCGAGGTGGGCACGGCCAGGACCAGCGGCCGGCGCCGGGTGAGGCCCGCCAGGCCGGCCGTGACCAGCGCCCGGGCCGCCTCCGGCACGGCCAGGGTCGCGGTCGTGCGCCCCAGCACCTGGGCGAGGGCCGGCTCGTCGCGCAAGGCGGCCGGGAGGGTGTGAAGTGGCGCGCGCGTGCGCGCCTCTGCGTTCGCAGGGGCGGGGGTCATCGTCTCGTCACGCTACCGGCTAGGTTCGCCGCGGCGACGACGGAGGAGGGGACCCGATGTCCGAGCCGCAGATGCCCCAGGACGACGCCGAGACGGCGGCCGCCATCGACTGGCTGGCGGGCGACGAGGGCGTGTGGGACGCCGAGATGGAGATCACGCCGTTCCCCGGCGCGCCCGTGGCGCGCACGTCGGGAACCTCGACCAACCGCATGGTGGCGGGCCGGTGGCTGGTCACCGACATCGTCACGGACTCGGGCTACGCGGGGCACGGGATCTACGGCTGGGACCCGGGCGCCCGGCAGTTCGTCGCGGCCTGGGTGGACGTCATGGGCGGCAGCATCGCCCGGGGCACCGGCACGCTCGACGACGCCGGCGAGGTCATGACCTACGAGGTGGCCGTCGAGTACGAGGGCCGCACCGCCCGCTACCGGGAGGTCACCGAGCGCCGCCCCGACGGCACCCGCCTGTACCGGAACCTGCAGCCGACACCCGAGGGCGCCGAGCACGAGACGGTCCGGGCGGTCTACTCGCCCCGGCCGGGCTGACACCCGCCGGGCGCCGGGTCGGGCCTCGACCACGCGGCGGAGGCGGTGGGCTACCGTCGCACCGTGCGCCCTCCCCCCGCAGCGTGGCGCGTCCTCGCCGTGGCCGCCGTCGCCGCAGGAGCCGGTGGCTGCGAGTTGCCCGGGTTCGGCGCACCGGACCCGAAGTCGACCCAGGGCGAGACCATCTACTCGCTGTGGCAGGGCTTCTTCCTCGCCTCGCTGGCGGTCGGCGGGCTGGTGTGGGGCCTGATCGTCTTCGTGATCGTGCGCTACCGGCGCGGGCGCGCGGGCGACGACCTGCCGAGCCAGCGGGCCTACAACATCCCGCTCGAGATCGTCTACACCGCCGTGCCCATCGTCATCGTGGCCGTGCTGTTCGGCGTGAGCTGGGCGGCCCAGGGCCGCGTCACCGACGTCGGCCCCGACCCCGCGGCCCGGGTGGACGTCATCGGCTTCCGCTGGTCGTGGCAGTTCGCGTACCCCGACGAGGACGTCGTCGTCACCGGCGAGCCGGGCCGCGGACCCGAGCTGGTCATCCCCGTGGGCCGGCCCGCGCAGCTGCGGCTGATCAGCGCCGACGTCGCCCACTCGTTCTGGGTGCCGGACTTCCTGTCGAAGCGGGACCTGATTCCCGGGCATCGACAACACCATCGACGTGACGCCGACCGAGACCGGCGAGTACGTGGGGCGCTGCGCGGAGTTCTGTGGGCTCGACCACTGGCGGATGAACTACTCGGTGCGGGTGGTGAGCGAGGACGAGTACGAGGAGTGGCTCGACGAGCAGCGGGCCGCGGCGGCCGACGATCCGCCCGTCCGCGTGGTCGTCGACGAGAGCGGAGAGGGCGTCGCCGGATGACCACGGTCGAGGACCGGCCGCTGGTCTCCGAGGAGCCCCCGGAGCCGCCCGAGGAGCGCGCCCGGGGCCTGCTGGCGTTCCTCACCACCACCGACCACAAGCGCATCGGCATCTCGTACATGGTGACCGCCTTCGCCTTCTACCTGGTGGGCGGGGCGCTGGCGATGGTCATCCGCACCGAGCTGGCGGAGCCCGGCACCCAGGTCGTCTCGCAGGGCCGCTACAACGAGATGTTCACCATGCACGGGAGCATCATGTTGTTCCTGTTCCTGGGGCCGTTCGCGTTCGGGCTGGCCAACTACTTCGTGCCCCTGCAGATCGGCGCCCGGGACATGGCGTTCCCCCGGCTCAATGCCCTGTCGTACTGGTTCTACGTGTTCGGCGGCATCACGATGCTGACCGGGTTCCTGACCGCGGACGGGGCCGCGGACTTCGGGTGGACCGGCTACTCGCCGCTGTCGGACATCGTGAACAGCCCGGGCATCGGGAACGACCTGTGGATCATCGCGGTGGCGCTGACCGGCGTGTCGGGCATCCTCACGGCCGTCAACATCGTGACCACGGTCGTGGCCATGCGGGCGCCGGGCATGCGCATGTTCCGCATGCCGATCTTCACGTGGAACATGCTGGTGGTGAGCATCCTCGTGCTCATCGCCTTCCCGGTGGTGTCGAGCGCGGCGGCGATGCTGTTCGCCGACCGCCAGTTCGGGGCGCACATCTACGACGCCGACGCCGGCGGGTCGCCGATCCTGTGGCAGCACCTGTTCTGGTTCTTCGGGCACCCGGAGGTCTACATCCTCGTGCTGCCGTACTTCGGCGTGGTCACCGAGATCTTCCCCGTGTTCTCGCGCCGGCCGGTGTTCGGTTACGCCGGCATCATCTTCGCCACCATCGCCATCGCGGCGTTGTCGGTGGGCGTGTGGGCGCACCACATGTTCGCCACCGGGGCGGTGCTGCTGCAGTTCTTCACCGGGTTCTCGATGCTGATCGCCGTGCCGACCGGGGTGAAGTTCTTCAACTGGATCGGCACGATGTGGGGCGGCAGCCTCGTCTTCCCGACACCGATGCTGTTCGCCGTCGGGTTCCTGTTCACGTTCCTGCTCGGCGGGCTGACGGGCGTGATGCTGGCGTCGGCCCCGATCGACTTCCAGGTGACCGACAGCTACTTCGTCGTGGCCCACATGCACTACGTGCTGTTCGGGGGGTCGGTGTTCGCGCTGTACGCGGGCATCTACTACTGGTGGCCGAAGATCACCGGCCGCCTGCTCGACGAACGGTGGGGCAAGGTCCAGTTCTGGATGACGCTCGTGGGGTTCCATCTCACCTTCTTCGTGCAACACATCCTGGGGCTGGAGGGCATGCCCCGGCGGGTGGCGGACTACTTCGACGACGACGGCTTCACCGGCCTGAACCAGATCTCGACCGTGGGGGCGTTCCTGCTGGGGGCCTCGACGCTGCCGTTCCTGTGGAACGCCGTGCAGACCCTGCGGGGCAAGCTCGGCACGGTGGCCGGCCCTGACCCGTGGGGCGCCCAGACCCTGGAGTGGGCCACGGCGTCGCCGCCGCCGCCCGAGAACTTCGACGGCCCGCTGCCCCCGATCCGGTCGTCCCGGCCGCTGTGGGACCTCCACCACGGCCAGCCGGCCGGGGCCGAGGCCGTGACGGCCTCGGGCGAGCGGGCCGTCCCGGGGACCGAGGGCCCCGGCGGGCACGAGGCCCGGCCCCCCGTCGACGACCGCAGCGTGCCGTGGCGCGTGTTCCTCGCGATCGGCGCCGCGCTGCTGGTGATCGGGATCATCTACTGGGTCACCTCCTACGAGTCGACCGGCGTCGTGTTGCTGGTGCTGAGCTCGGTGCTGGCGGCGTGGGTGGCCGGCTTCCTGTGGCTGGGGCAGCGGCGCGCGGGCCCGGCGACCGTCGAGGCCACCCAGGCGGCTGGCGAGATGCAGGCCGCGGACGGCGTGGCCACCGCGGGAACCGGCCTCGACACCGCCCACGAGCACTACCTGCCCCACGCCAGCGTGTGGCCGTTCGCCATCGGGCTCGGTGCCGCGACGCTGGCCAACGGGCTGGTGCTGGGGCTGTGGGTGATCGTGCCCGGGGCCGCCCTCATGGCCCTCGGGCTCGGTGGGTTCGTCCGGCAGACCCGCCGCCGCGACTGACTTCCCCACGGGGAATAGTTGCGCGTACAATTGGTTTCACCCGGCAGACCAGGAGGACAACCAGATGCCCGCCATCACTGTCGACGATCCCCTCACGCTGCCGGTCGTCACCGAGCCCGATCCCCAGGTGTCCGCGGCCCGGCCGGTGCTGTCGGTCACGACGGCCCCGTCGGGGTTGGAGGGCGAGGGCTTCCCCGTGCGCCGCGCCTTCGCGGGCGTGGCCCAGCACCTGCTCGACCCCTTCATCCACATGGACCAGATGGGTGAGGTCGAGTACGCGCCCGGCGAGCCCAAGGGCACCCCGTGGCACCCCCACCGCGGCTTCGAGACCGTCACCTACATGATCGACGGCACCTTCCAGCACCACGACTCGACCGGGGGCGGCGGGCTCATCACCGACGGCGACACCCAGTGGATGACCGCCGGCTCGGGCCTGCTGCACATCGAGCGCCCGCCGGACGACCTCGTGGCCAGCGGCGGCCTGTTCCACGGCGTGCAGCTGTGGGTGAACCTGCCGGCGGCCGACAAGTTCGTCGACCCCCGGTACCAGGACATCCGCGGCGGCCAGGTGACCCTGCTGCGCTCGCCCGACGGCGGCGCCCTGCTGCGGCTCATCGCCGGCAGCCTCGACGGCTACGACGGCCCGGGCGTGACCCACACGCCCATCACCTACGTGCACGCCACGGTGGCACCGGGCGCGCGGCTGGTGGTGCCGTGGACGCCGGGGTACAACGCGCTGGCCTACGTGCTGGCGGGCCGGGGCACGGTGGGCAGCGAGGGCCGGCCGGTGCGCACCGGGCAGCTCGCCGTGTTCGGCGAGGGCGGTCACCTCACGCTGGCGGCCGACGCCGACCAGGACAGCCGCACCCCCAACCTCGAGGTGCTGCTGCTGGGCGGGCGCCCCATCCGCGAGCCGGTGGCCGCGTACGGCCCGTTCGTCATGAACACCCGGGACGAGCTGGTGCAGGCCGTCGAGGACTTCCAGGCCGGGAAGATGGGGCACATCCCCGCCGACGATCTCGGCGGCTAGTCCCACACCGGTGGTCATGCCGACGCCACCAGCGTGAGATGGCCCCGTCGCACCACCCGTGACGGGGTCGCGGACGCCGCCGGGCCCCCGGGCTCCGGCGGCGCCTCGCGTTCCTGCGGCGCCGCGTCGGGCGTGCGCCCGTAGGTGACCCGGGCCACGACCTCGTGCAGCCCCGCCTTCCACACCGCGGTGCGCAGCGGGCAGCGGTGGAACTGCCCGGCGGACGTGCCGCCCGGCGTGGCGACGAAGCGGTAGGAGTCGCCGCTGGCGTCGACGCACAGCGAGCCGCCGTTGACGTGGTGCTCGTAGATCCAGATGTCGGGGCGCCCGGCCCGGGACACGCGCCCGGCCAGGCGGAACTCGTCGACGTGGATGGGCCAGGGCAGGCGCTCGGCCCGGGCGCGGCCGCTCGCCTGCACCAGGGGACGCCACCACTCGAACAGGTGCGGGGAGTCGTGGGGTGGAGACCACAGTTCCATGGCCCGGACCCTACGAACGGGGTATGACACTTTCGGTCGCCGGACCCGACACACGTTCCCTTGACCGGGCGGTCAAGGTGGTGTTGGCTGGCGGTGACACACGTGTCATCCGGAGGGGGAAGCGCGCATGCACGACCTGGTCATCCGCAACGGTTCCGTCGTCGACGGGACCGGCGGGCCGGCGCAGGCACCGGGAACGGCCGACATCGCCATCGACGGCGAGCGCATCACCGGGGTGGGGCAGGTCGACGGGAAGGGGCGCCGGGAGATCGACGCTCTCGGCCGGCTCGTCACCCCGGGGTTCGTCGACATCCACACCCACTACGACGGCCAGGCCACCTGGGACCCCGAGGTCACCCCCACCAGCTGGCACGGGGTCACCACCATCGTCATGGGCAACTGCGGCGTCGGCTTCGCGCCCGCCCGCCCCGACAAGCGGGACTGGCTGATCCAGCTCATGGAGGGCGTCGAGGACATCCCCGGCACCGCGCTGGTCGAGGGCATGACCTGGAACTGGGAGTCCTTCCCCGAGTACCTCGACGAGCTCGACCGCATGCGCCGCGTCCTCGACGTCAGCGCGCTCGTGCCCCACGGCGCGGTGCGGGCCTACGTCATGGGCGACCGCGGCGGGGCCAACGCCGAGGCCACGCCGGACGAGATCGACCTGATGTCCAAGCTCGTGCGCGAGGCCGTCGAGGCCGGGGCCGCCGGGTTCTCGACCACCCGCACCATCCTGCACCGGGCCAAGGACGGCGAGCTGGCCGCCGGCACGCTGGCCAGCGCCGACGAGCTCATCGGCATCGGCCGGGCCCTCGGCGACGCCGGCGCCGGCGTGTTCGAGGTGGCGAGCGACATGTTCGACCCCGACGCCGAGTTCGCCTGGATGACGGCGGTGGCCCGCGAGACGGGCCGGCCCGTCACCTTCGGCTGCCTCCAGGACGACCTGCGCCCCGAGCAGTGGCGCCGGCTCATCGAGCTGGCCGACGAGGCGACGGCGTCCGGCGCCCGCATCGTCCCCCAGGTGGCCGGCCGCCCGGCGTGCCTGCTGCTGGGCTGGGACTCGACCGCCCACCCGTTCCTGTTCCACCAGACGTGGCAGGACATCGCCGCCCTGCCCCGCGAGGAGCGCCTGGCCCGCCTGCGCACCGCCGAGGTCCGGGACGCCATGCTGGCCGAGCGCACCCAGCTGGAGGGCATCGCCGCCTTCCTCACGTCCTCGTACCACAAGCTGTTCCCGCTGGGGGACCCGCCCGAGTACGAGCCCGGCCCCGAGCAGAGCCTCCAGGCGCTGGCCGCCCGCCAGGGCACGACCCCCGAGGCGATCGCCTACGACCACCTGTGCAGCGAGGACGGCCGCGGCCTGCTCTACCTGCCGCTGCTCGGCTACTCGCACGGCGACTTCGGCGCCCTGCGCGAGATGCTGGTCCACCCCGGCACCGTGCTCGGGCTCGGCGACGGCGGCGCCCACTGCGGGCTGCTGTGCGACGCGTCGCTGCCGTCGTACATGCTCAGCCACTGGGCCCGGGACCGCTCCCGCGGCGGGCGGCTGGGCGTGGAGGAGGCGGTCCACCTCCAGACCCGGCGGACCGCGGCGCTGTACGGCTTCGACGACCGGGGCGTGCTCGCCCCCGGCTACCTGGCCGACGTCAACGTCATCGACTTCGACGCCCTCGCGCTCGAGGCGCCGGAGATGGTCTACGACCTGCCGGCCGGCGGGCGGCGCATGATCCAGCGGGCCCGCGGCTACGCGGCCACGGTCAAGCGCGGCGTCGTCGTGCGCGAGGACGACGAGGCCACCGGCGAGCGCCCCGGCCGCCTCCTGCGGGGCCCCCAGCCGCTGGCCTGACCCGACCGGGTCTGTCGTCTCTCACCGCGGATATCCGCGGTGAGAGACGACAGACAGCCTCTAGGCCAGCCCCAGCCGCTCGTACTGGTCCGCGGGGGCCTCGACCTCGTCCAGCGCGGCGCGGAGCAGGTCGACCATGGCGCGCTCGGCGCGGGGCTCGCCGGCGCGGTTCTCGGCCTCGTCGGGGTCGACGCCGAGGTCGTAGAGGTGGTCGGGGACCGGGCGGGTGCCGGCCCAGTACGGCAGGCGGTCGCCGGGCCCGAACGGCTGGCGGATCACCGGCACCTTCGACCCCGGCATGAAGGCGAGCTCCGCCCGGTCGTCGGGCAGCGGCATGTCGTCCATGCCCGCGATGTGCAGCGGCATCGTCGACCACCGGTTCGACCACATGGACAGCGGCCGGTTCCCCCCGACCGGCGCCCGGGCGTACTTGCGGCGCCCGTCGGTGACCTGGACCCAGTTGCCCCACACCCCGCCGATCGCCCACTCCCGCACGGCGGCGGCGTCGCCGGTCAGCAGCGGGACCAGCGAGCGCCCGTGGGTGCGGTGGCGGGGCTCGACCCCGAACACCTCGGCCAGCGTGGCGTGGAGGTCGACGCTCGTGGTCAGCGCGTCGCACGTGCCGCCGCCCGGCGCGCCCGGCCAGTGCACGAGCAGCGGCATGTGGCCCAGCGGCTCGAACTGCGGCACGCCCGGCTTGCCCCAGATGTCGTCGCCGGCCCGCACGTCGCCCAGGTAGTGGCCGTGGTCGGTGCACACGATCACCGCCGTCGAGTCCCACAGGCCGCCGTCGTCGAGCGCGGCCACCAGCTCGCCGAACCAGTGGTCGATCATCGACAGCTTGGCCCCGTAGTTGGCCCGGACGTGGCGGCCCTCGGCCTCGGTCATGTAGCCCCGGGTGACCCCGCCGACGACGTACGGCGGCCAGATCACCAGGTCGTCGCCCCACGGCTCGTCCTCGTAGCGGCCGAGCCACGGGGCCGGGGTGTCGAACGGCTCGTGGGGGTCGAACTCGTCGACGAACAGCAGCCAGCGGTCGTGCTGCGGCGCCGCCCGCCGCAGCCAGCCCGCGGCGGTCGCCATCGTGCGGGGACCGGGATAGTCCTCCTCCGAGCGGAAGAACGTGCGGGTGCGGTCGTAGGCCCGGTCGATCTGCACGCCGTCGCCCCACAGCTTGCGGAAGAACCAGCCGCCGTCCCGGGCCGGGGGCGCCGGCGTGCCGACCCACGACGTGTCGACGTGGGTGCGCCACGGGTCGCCCTCGTGGCCCCGGACGTAGTCCCAGCCGGCGAAGTCCGTGTGGTAGTTCTCGCCGCCGGTCTCGAACAGGTGGGGGTGGTCGCTGACCAGCATCGTGGTGACCCCGGCGGACCGCAGGTCGGCCGTGATCGGGCGCTCCCACAGCTCGATCGACCCCCACGGCTTCCACAGGAAGTCGAGCGCGCCGCACAGGATGTCGTGGCGGGCGGGCATGCACGGCAGCGAGCCGGTCACGTGGTTGGTGAACCGCGTGGCCCGCGCCGCGAACCGGTCGAGGTGGGGGGTGGCGAACTCGGTGCCCCCGTAGCAGCCCAGCATGTGCCGGTTCAGCGAGTCGAGCAGCACCACCACCACGTGCGACGGCATCAGGGCGGAGTGTACGGCCGGCCCGCGGCCCCGCGGCGGGGCGCGTACCCTCCTGGCGTGGCCACTGGGGACCAGATCGCGACCTCGGGCGCCGGCGCGCCCTCAGCCGACCAGCCGGCGGAGGACATCGACGCGCTCGTCGCCGACCCCGTGCTCGTGGCGGCGCGGGCCGAGGCGGTCCCCGCGCCCGCGGCGCCGCCCCCGGTGTGGGGGACCCTCGACGCCGACCCCGGCGACGAGCCCGCGGGCGACGTCGACGCCCGGGCCCGCGCCCTCCTCGACCAGATGACCGAGCACGAGAAGCTCCACCTGCTGTCCGGCGACGTCGCCGTCCGCCGGGGCGTGGCCGACATGTGGCGGGGCCGGGACGCCCCGCCCTACGTCGCCGGCGAGGTCGCCCGCCTGGGCGTGCCCGGGCTCCGCTACCTCGACGGCGCCGGCGGTGTCGACGCGCCCGGGGCGACCGTGTTCCCGGCCACCATCGCCCGCGGCGCCACCTTCGACCCCGCGCTGGAGGCCCGGGTCGGCGACGCGCTGGGGGTCGAGTGCCGGGCGCTGGGCGCCAACCTGTTCGCCGGCGTGGTCGCCGACCTGCTGCGCCACCCGGCCGCCGGCCGCGGGTTCGAGACCTACGGCGAGGACCCCCACCTGGTGGGCGAGCTGGCCGTCGCCCTCGTGCGGGGCACGCAGCGCCACGTGATGGCGTGCGTCAAGCACCTGGTGGGCGCGTCCGTCGAGGACAGCCGGTACCGGCTCGACGTCCACATCGACCACGACGACGTGCGGGCCCACCACCTGCCGCCGTTCCGCCGCTGCGTGGACGCCGGGGTGGCGGCGGTCATGGCCGCCTACCACCGGCTCGACGGCGAGCGGTGCGGGCACAGCCGCACCCTGCTCACCGACGTCCTGAAGGACGACTGGGCGTTCGACGGCATCGTGCTCAGCGGGTTCGTGCTCGGCGTGCGGTCGGCGGGATCGCTGGCCGCCGGCATGGACGTGGAGATGCCGTACCGCTGGCGGTTCCGGTCCCTCGGGCGCCAGGCCCGGTGGGGCCCCGTCCCGGCCGAGCGGGTCGAGGACGCCGCCCTGCGGGTCCTGCGGCGCCAGGTGTGGTTCGCCGACCGCACCGGGCGGGCCGGCGAGCCGGAGCGCTACACCCCGGCCGCGCTGGCGGGCGACGCCCACCGGGCGCTGGCCCGGGAGGTGGCCGAGCGGTCGTTCGTCCTGCTGCGCAACGAGAAGGTGCGGATCGGTCCCGCCGCCGGCACCCCGGTCCTGCCCCTCGATCCCGAGGGCGTCGAGTCGATGGCGGTCCTCGGCTCCCTCGCCGGCGCCGCCCTCGACGGCGGCCGCGCCCCCCGGCCCGTGGATGCGCCGCCGGTCGTCACGATCCTCGACGGGCTGCGGGCCGCGGCCGACCGCTGGGTCATCAACGTCGACCACCACCGGGGCGACGACCTCGACGGCGCCCGGCTGGCCGCGGCCGCCGCCGACGTGGCCGTGGTCGTGGCCGGCTTCGGCTTCCGGGACCCGGGCGAGCGCCCGTTCCACCGGGCCCGCGACCGGGCGACCCTGACCCTGTCGCCGGGCGACGAGGCCCTGATCCGCACGGTGGCGGCCGCCAACCCCCGCACGGTCGTGGTGCTGGTGGGCGGGGGGCCGATCGTGGCCGAGTCGTGGCGCGAGCAGGCGGGCGCCATCCTCATGGCCTGGTACCCGGGCGCCGAGGGCGGCCACGCCGTGGCCCGCACCCTGTTCGGCGAGGCCAACCCGGGCGGCCGGCTGCCGTGCACGTGGCCCCGCGCCGCCGAGCAGCTGCCGCCCCTGGCCGGTGGGCGGGCGGTGCGGTTCGGGTCGCTGCACGGCTACCGGCTGATGGAGGCGACCGGCCGGTCCCCCGCCTACCCGCTGGGCTACGGGCTGACGTACACGACCTTCGAGCACGGGCGCATCACCGCGGTCGACGACGGCGAGGGCGGCGTGCGCATCACCGTTCCCGTCGTCAACACCGGCACCCGGCCCGGCGACGAGGTGGTGCAGGTGTACCTGGACGAGGCGCTGGGCTCGGACCCCCGCCCGCTGCGCACGCTCCGGGCCTTCCGGCGGGTCACGGTGGCCCCGGGCATGGTGACGAACGTGGTCGTCGACCTCGGCCCCGACGACCTGGCCCGCACCGCGCTGTCGACCGGCGGCACCGTCCGGGTCCACGTGGGCCGGTCCGCCGACCCGGCGGACCAGCGCACGCTCAAGCTCTGAGGCGCCGCGGCGTCAGTGGGCGCCGTTGCCCGATCCGTCGCCGCCCGACGACCCCTCGCCGCCCGACGACCCGTCGCCGCCCGACGAGCCGCCGTTGCCCGACGGCGGCGGGGACGGAGACGGGGACGCCGGAGGCGGCGGGTCCTCCAGGAGGACGCCCACCCCGAGCGGCACCGCCGCGGGTGCCGGGGACGCGGGCGCCGGCTCGGCGTCGTGGACCGCCGGCGGCGCCGGCAGCGGGATGGCCACCTTGTCGTGGGCCCGGTGGGCTTCGACCACCGACGTGTGGAACGCCTCCATGGCCTCGACGAACCCCTCGTCCGCGTAGGCCCGGCCGTCGATCAGCGGGCCCTTCGTGCCGTCGATGACGGCGATCACGTCCTCGCCGGCGATGGTCTTGTGGGTCTCGAGGGCGTGGGCGAGGCGCAGCACCTCGGCCCGGTTCTCGACCAGCAGCTGCTCGGCCCGGGCGAGCAGGTCGTCCAGGTTGGTCTCGATGCGCTCGCCGAGGTTGCCCTTGAGCAGGTCGCGCTGGTCGTCCTCGTTGCCGCCGGGCTTGCCGCCGCCGCCGATGCCGACGCGGTGGGTGACGCCGTGGGACGTGACCGTCTGGCCCATGCCCCAGTAGCCCTCCATGAGGGTGGCCACGGTGGTGGCGGACTCGAGGTCGCCGGACACGCCCGACGAGTTGTCGCCCTCGAAGAACATCCGCTCGCCGGCGAGCGAGGCGAGCGAGACGACGATGTCGGCCTCGTACTCGCTGCGCCAGCGGGTGAACTGGTCCTCGGGCTTCACGCTGCGCACCATGCCGAGATAGGTCCCGCCCTTCTCGATGGTGGCGAGGTCGATCGAGAGGTGCTTGCGGGTGCGGTAGGCCGCCACCGCGTGGCACGCCTCGTGGACGGCGATGGCGTGCTTCTCGCGCTCGATGTACTCGACGTCCTCGGGCGGGCCCAGCTCCTTGAGGTGCTTGGCCGCCATCATGTCGGCCCAGGTGATCGCCTCGCGCCCCTCGCGGATCGCGTTGATGAGGGCCTCGTTGACCAGGTCCTTGATCGTGGCGCCGGTGGCGTAGGGCGAGATGGTGGCGAGCTTGTCGATCTCCTCGTCCGTCAGCTCGTGGGACACCTTGCCGAGGTAGCCCTCCAGCGTGCGGACCCGGCCGTCCTTCGAGGGATACCCGACCTTGTACATGCGGTCGATGCGGCCGGGGCGCAGCAGGGCCTCGTCCAGCGCCTCGGGCATGTTCGTCGCCATGATGACGAGGATGCGGTACTTGGGCGGCGGCTTGGGCCGCATGCCGAGCAGGCGCCGGCCGTAGCGGTTGACGATGCCCCGGGGCTTCTTCAGGCCGGACAGCTGGGACAGCAGGGCCTGCAGGGTGCCCATGCCCCCGCCCCCCATGCCGCCCATGATGATCCGGTCGACGGTCCGGGGCGGGGAGCCGTCGAGCGACGACGGGGCTGCCGAGGCGGACAGGATGACCGACTGCGACTCGGGCGACAGCCACCGCAGGTGGTCGGAGGCGGCACCGGTCCACGGCGAGGACGGTGCCGGGCGGGCGATCTGACCGCCGCCCAGCGCGCCGGGCGCGAGGGCACCGCGGTTGCCGAGGGAGTCGGCCTCGTCGAAGAACACGATGACGCCGCCGTAGCGCAGAGCGAGCCGCCGCAGCTTGCGGAACAGGGCCATGACCTTGAGCACGCCGACGCCCATGAACATCTGGATGAACGCGCCGGGGTCGACGAACACGTAGGGCCGGCCGGTCTCGCCCGCCACCGCCTCGGCCATCAGGGTCTTGCCGGTGCCGGGCGGGCCGTAGAGCAGGATGCCGGACGGCACGTAGCCGCCCTTCTCCTCGATGGCCTCCGGCTTGTCCAGGAAGACGAGGTTCTCCTTGACCCGGTCGAGCACCGCATCCTGGCCCCAGACGTCGGTGAACCGGGTCTTGATGTCCTCGGGGAAGTACGTGTCCACGCCGCCCCGCGACAGGAACCAGAACAGCGCCGCGAACTGCCCGATGCCGATGAGCATGATGAACGCGACCTGCAGCACCATCGGCAGCCAGGTCCACACGCGGGAGGGCAGCTCGACCAGCGCCGTCGTGGGCGAGACGTCGTAGATCGTGCCCAGGATGATCGAGAGCACCACGATCGCGACCAGCACCTTGAACGCCCGCGCCATCCGGAAGCGGTTCCAGTCGTTCATGCGGCCGGTGCGCTTCTCGATGCGGCCGAAGACCCCCTCGGTCCAGAAGTGGTAGTAGCCGGGCGACCGCTCGCAGATCAGGTAGTGGATCTGGCGGAGCAGCTCGAGGCCGGCCAGCGCGAAGAGCAGCCACTTGCTGTCGACGGTGTCGCGGACGGCATCGCTGAACGTGTTGAAGGGGTTGGGGTCCGAGTACTCGGACCACACGAAGAACAGGAACAGGACGAAGAACAGCAGCAGGAACTTGACGCGGTCCCACGTCGGCAGGGGCTTGCGGGTCGGCCGTTCCGGCCCCGACCCCGCGCCCACCACGTCGGGGGCGGGCAGCCCGTCGTGCTCGTGGTGGCCTTCGTCGGGAGGTGCCGTGGCCGTGCCACCGTTCTGCGGCTCGCCCTCGGGCGGGTCCGGTGGCCCCGGGATCATGGTCACGAGCTGACCTCCTGGATCGTCCACGAGTCGACGAGGTCGGCGATCTCGTCCTTGTGCGTGTCGGCGTAGCACTCCTCTTCGCACCCGACCACGAACATGACGATGGCCGAGGACGAGGAGTCCCGCAGCGCCGTCTGGTCGACGACGACGCGGCTGCCGGTCTCGGCCGTCACGTACACGGTGTGCACGCCGCTGAACCCGCCCTCGTACTCGACCGCCTCGTCCAGCAGGACCTCGTAGCCCGGCTCGGTCTCGGCCCGGGTCAGCGGGTTCCTGGCCGGGTCGCCGAGACCGCGGAGCATGGCCAGGTCGAGGGCCTCCCGCTGCTCGATCGTGAGGGCGCGGGCGACGACCACGCCGGCCGGCTTCGGGCCGTCGAAGTTCTCCGCGGCGTCGATGCTCGGGTCGTCGGAGGCGTCGAAGACCCGCACCCACAGTGACTGGGCCTGGCGCTCCAGCTCACGCTCGGTGGCGTCGGGGAACAGGTCGTCCTCGTCGAAGACGGTCCAGTCGTCGGGGAGCCTGGCGTAGATGCCCAGGTCGTCGTTCTTGACGTACTGGTAACCGGAGCCCCCGCACGCCGACCCCGCCACCGCCAGGAAGGCGACGGCCACCAAGGCGAGGCGTACCGGGGTCGACCTCATCCTGAGAGTTTCGCCGACGCGAGCACGAATAGCGACCTGTTGTCGCGACAAGTGTCGAGAACGCAGTGTTAACGCTCAGTCGCGCTTCGGCCGCCGCGGGGCGGCGCCGGAGCCGCCCGGGGATCTCCCGCCATGTCACCCGGGACCCCGTCGGGACCCCGTCGCGGGCGGCCAGCTCCCGGCACAGCCGGTAGGTGATCCAGCCGACGACCGGGGGCGCCAGCAGCACCAGGAACCGGAACGTCCACAGCACGGCGTTGACGGACAGCCCGAACGTCGAGGCCAGCACGTCGGCCGCGCCCCCCAGGAACAGCACCGTGTAGAACGAGATCGTCGCCATCCCGAGCGCGGTGCGCACCGGGCGCTGGCGGGGCCGGTCGAGCAGGTGGTGCTCGGCGTAGTCGCCGGTGACCCGGGCCTCCAGGAACGGCCACGCGTACAGCAGCCCGAACGTCAGCCCGGCCAGCAGGATGCCGGGGAAGAACGGGTTGGGGATCTCGAACCCGAAGGCGCGGATCTCCCACCCCGGCATGATGCGCAGCGCCCCGTCCAGCCACCCCATGTACCAGTCGGGCTGGCTGGCCGCCGACACCTCCGACGGGTCGAACGGCCCGTAGATCCAGATCGGGTTGATCTGGAACACCCCGCCGAGGAACGCCAGCACGGCCGACGTCAGGAAGAACAGGCCCAGCGCCTTGGCCGCGTACGTCGGCCACAGCCGCTCGCCCACCACGTTGTCGTCGCGCCGGCCGGGCCCGGGGAAGTGGGTGTGCTTGTGGCGCACGAGGATGGCCAGGTGCAGCACCAGCAGCACCGTGATGGCCGCCGGCACCAGCAGGATGTGGATGACGTAGAGCCGCTCGATGATGTCCGGCCCCGGGAACTCGCCCCCGAACAGCAGCGACGCCAGCCACGTCCCCACCAGCGGGATCGACAGCGTGATCGAGTACACGATGCGCAGCCCGGTCCCCGACAGCTGGTCGTCGAGCAGCGAGTAGCCGAACAGCCCGTTGAGCAGGCCCAGGATCAGCAGCGTGCAGCCGATGATCCAGTTGATCTCCCGCGGCCGGCGGAACGCGCCCGTGAAGAACACCCGGGCGAGGTGCACGGCGATGGAGGCCAGGAACAGCAGGGCGGCCCAGTGGTGGATCTGGCGCATGACCAGGCCCGCCCGCACGTCGAAGCTCAGCTCCAGGGCCGACCGGAACGCCGCCGTCATCTCCACGCCCCGGAGGGCCTCGTAGTTGCCGTCGTAGACGACGAGGCTCTGGCTGGGGTCGAAGAAGAACGTCAGGTACACGCCGGTGAGGACGAGGACCACGAAGCAGTACAGGCCCAGCTCGCCGATCATGAACGACCAGTGGTCGGGGAACACCTTGTTGAGGGCGGTGCGGACCACGCTGGCGGCGCCGAGGCGGCTGTCGATCCAGCGGGCGATGCGGTGCGTGTAGAGCCGGCGGGGGTCGCGGGGGGCCACGGTCAGCGGCCCCGGTCCCAGAACCCGGGCCCCACCGGTCCCGAGAAGTCGCCGGTGGCGATGAGGTAGCCCGACTCGTCCGTGGCCAGCGGGAGCTGGGGCAGCGGCCGGGCCGCGGGGCCGAACACGGGCCGGGCCCCCTCCATCACGTCGAAGGTCGACTGGTGGCACGGGCACAGCAGCAGGCCCAGCTCCGCCTGGTACAGCCCGACGGGGCAGCCCACGTGGGTGCACAGCTTGGAGTAGGCGACGATGTTGTCGACCGTCCAGTCCTCCCTGCCCGCCTCGGGCTGGAAGTCCTGGCTGTCCCGGTAGCGGATCAGCAGGGTCGAGGCGTCCGCCGCGTCCGTGTAGCCCTCGGGCCACACGGTGACGAACCCGTCGACCTCCAGGTCCGCGGGGCGCAGCGGGTCGCCCTCGTCGGTCACGACCCGGATCGGCGCCAGCCGGTACGGGGTCTCCTTCAGGCCCCGGCCCGGGCGGGGGCCGAGCGAGCGGATCGGGAACAGCACCGCGACCCCGAGCGCCGCGCACGCGCCGCCGGCCGTGGCGACGAGGATCCGGCGGCTGCGCAGGGTCGACTCCCCGGCCGCGAAGTCGGCGGTGAAGGCGGCGATGTCCTCCTCGCTGGACGCCACCGGCGGGCGCTCCTCCGTGACCTCGTCGTCCGGCATGAAGTGCTTGGCCCACAGCACGATGCCGACGCCGATGCCGCCGAGGGTCAGCGCCAGCAGGACGCCCTCGGCCTGGGGCTGGCCGCCCTGCCAGTACACGACGGCCAGCGCGATGGCCGCCAGCATGGCCACGACGAACGACGCCGCCGCCGCCAGCTCGACGCGGACCCCGCGCCGGGTGAGCACGGACTCGCCCTCGACGGACCGGGGGGCGTCACTCATGGCCGGCCCGCGGGACTCGGGGGTGGCGGCGGAGCGGGCTGCGGGTGCCGATCCAGGCCACGAGCACCAGCAGCGCGGTCATGCCGATCAGCCACGCCACGAACCCCTCCGGGATCGGGCCGGTGCGCCCGATCGGGATGCCGCCGGGGTCGGCCGGGTCCTTCAGGTACTCGACGTAGCGGGCCAGGTCGTTCAGGTCCCGGTCGTCGATGATCTCGGGCCCGAACACCGGCATCTGGCCCGGGCCGATGCGGACCGCCGCCCCCACCTCGGTCGGCGTCGCATCGGACAGCCGGGGGGCCGCCCGGCCGTAGCTGAGGGCGCCGCCGCTGCCCGACGCGCTGTGGCACGCCTGGCAGTTGGCCCGGAACAGGACGCCCCCGGCGGCCAGGTCCCCGTCCTCGATGTCGACGTCGGGCAGCTCGGGCCCGTCGTCGAGCGACGCCACGTAGGCCACGAGGGCGGCGATCTCCTCGTCGCTGTACGCGGGCGGCTTGCGGACCGGCTGATCCTCGCTGTTGGCCAGCGGCATCCGCCCGGTCGACAGGTAGTAGTAGGCGCCGGCCTCGCCGGACTCGATCAGCGACGGGCCCCGGACGCCCTCGCCCGGCGCGTCCAGGCCCTCGCCGTCGGGACCGTGGCAGCTCGCGCAGCCGGTGAGGTACAGCTCGCGACCCTCGGCGACGAGGTCGTCGTCGTCGCCGTCCTGGCCGGGGCCGCCGCCGACCGCCACCGGGGTCACGACGGCGGTGAGCACGAGCGGCACCGCCACCAGCATCCGGTGCAGCCGGGCGGTCACTGCAGCACGTACACCGTGAGGAACATGAACACCCACACGACGTCCACGAAGTGCCAGTAGTACGCGCACACCTCGACCGTCTCGTGGGCCGGGGCCCGGGACGCGCCGATGGTGGCCGCCACGACCGCCCCCATGAACACGAGGCCGCCGACCACGTGGAGCCCGTGGAAGCCGGTCATCAGGTAGAAGACCGACCCGTAGGCGTGGTCGTCGATCTGGAACGACGCCTGGGCGTACTCCAGCACCTGGTTGGTGAGGAAGATCGCGCCCATGAGCGCGGTCAGGCCCAGCCACCGGGCCGCGGCCGGGCGGTCGCCGCGGCGGGCCGCCACCACGGCGAAGTGCATGACGCCGCTCGACGCCACCAGCACGACGGTGGCCGCCGCGGTGCGGGCCGTCTCCAGCTCGACGCCCTCGGCCGGCCACACGTCGTTGACCGACCGCAGCGTGAAGTACGCCGCGAAGAGCCCGGCGAAGAACATCAGCTCGGAGGCCAGCCACACGACCACGCCGACGCCCAGCGTCGAGGGAGCCTCGTGCGCCTGGTCGTGGGGGGAACCGGGCACCGGCGGCGGGGCCGGCTCGGCGGTCACCGACACGGGTGTCGTTGTAGCAGAGCCATGACCCGGCGCGCGGGTACCGTCGGTCACGTGCCCGACCCGAGCGCCGGCGATCTGGCCTTCCGCTGGCAGGTCGACCTGGCCGCCCTGGTGCTGGCGGCGCTGGGCGGCGTGCTCTACGTCCGGGGGGTGCGGCGCCTGGCGGCCCGGGGGCGGCGCTGGTCCCCGTGGCGCAGCGCGGCGCTCGCCGGCGCGCTCGTCGTCGCGGTGGCCGCCACCCAGTCCGGCATCGCCCGCTACGAGGACGACCGCCTGTGGGTCCACATGGTCCAGCACACGCTGCTCGGGCTGGCGGTGCCGCTGCTCGTCGTGCTGGCGGCGCCCCTGACCCTGGCCCTGCAGACCGGCGGGCCCGCCACCCGGGCCCGGCTGCGGGGGGCGCTGCGCAGCCGCCCGGTCCACGTCCTGACCCGGCCGCTGGTGGCGTGGTGCCTGTTCGGGGGCGGGCTGGTGGCCCTGTACCTGACCCCCCTGCTGGGCCTGTCCGTGCGCAACGGCGCCGTCCACCTGCTGGTGCACACCCACGTGGTGGTGGCCGGGGCGCTGTTCCTCGCCGTGCTCGTCGGCGTCGACCCGCTGCCGGGGCGGCCGCCGTTCGGGGCCCGGCTGCTGGTCCTGCTGGTGGCCGTGCCGTTCCACGCCATCGTGGGCCTGGCGCTGCTGTCGGCGGGGTCGCCGGTGGCGCCGGACGCCTACCCGAGCCTGTCGGACCAGCGCACCGCGGCCGGGCTGTTCTGGGGGACGGGCGAGCTGTTCACCCTGGTGGTGGCGGCCGTCATCGTCCGCCAGTGGTGGGTGGCCGAGCAGCGGGCCTCGGCCCGGGAGCTGGCCCGGTCGTGATCAGGCGCGGGTGTTGACCCGGTTCATCGCCGCGTCGATGCCCTCGGACACGATCAGCTCGACGGCGTCGGCCGCCTCGTTGACCGACACGTCCAGCTCCAGCCGGTCGCGCTTGGAGGGCCGGCGCAGCACGTGGTCGGCGCCGTGCTCCTTGGTGACGGGCTTGCCCACGCCGATGCGGACGCGCACGAACGCGTCGCTGTGCAGGTGGGCCTTGATGGAGCGCAGGCCGTTGTGGCCGGCCAGGCCGCCGCCCCGCTTGACCTTGAGCCGCCCGAGGGGCAGGTCGAGCTCGTCGTGGACGATGACGATGTCCTCGGGGTCGGTGATGCCGTGGCGCTTGACCAGCAGCGCCACCGACTCGCCCGACAGGTTCATGTAGGTCTGGGGGAAGGCGAGCGCGACCCGCTTGCCGTCGATGCGGACCTCGGCGGCCAGCGCCCGCTCGCGGGTGCGCTTGAGCGCACCCCCGTGGCGGGACGCCAGCAGCTCGACGACGTCCGCGCCCACGTTGTGGCGTGAGGCCTCGTACTCGCCGCCGGGGTTGCCGAGCCCGACGACCAGCAGGTCGGCGGGGGTGCCCCGGCGCTCGGCCGCGGCACCCCGCCGCCCGAACAGCGTCATGGCACCAGGACGGGGCGGGGGCTAGCCCTCGCCGCCGTCGCCCTCGGACGCGGACTCGCCGCCCTCGCCCTCGGCGGTCTCGCCCTCCTCGCCCTCTTCGCCTTCCTCGGCCTCGCCCTCGTCCTCGGCCAGCGCCAGGCTGGTGAGCTGGGCGATGACGATGGGCTCCTCGGGGTCGGCGTCGGTCGTGACGCCGGCGGGCAGCACGAGGTCGGCCACGGTGATGGTGTGGCCGATCTCGAGGGCGGACACGTCGACCGAGAGGTTGCCGGGAATCGAGGCGGGCTTGGCGTGCACGATGATGGCGTTCATCACCTGGTCGACGACGCCCTGCTCGCGCAGGACGAGGATGGGCTCGCCCTCGAGCACGATGGGCACGTCGGTGGTGATGGGCTTGTCGACGTCCACGGACAGGAAGTCGACGTGGAGGACGTCGCGCCGCACGGGGTGGCGCTGCATCTCCTTGACCACGGCCTCGGTGCGGGTGCCGTCGATGTCGAGGGTGATGAGGGCGTTGAGGCCCTTGTCGGTGGTCAGGGCCGACCGCAGGTCGCGCCAGTCGACCGTGATGGCCCGGGGCTCGGCCCCGCGGCCGTAGAGCACGGCGGGGACCTTGCCGCTGGCCCGCAGCCGCCGCGAGGCGGGCGAGCCGGTGGCGCGGCCGGGGGTGGCCGCCAGGGTGATGTCGTCAGCCATCGGGATGCTCCTACTTCTGACGTCGCGCCGGAGCGCACTGTGGGGACGGGCCAGCCTAACGGCCGCCGTGGCCACTTCGCTAAGAGAGCATCAGCTCTCGTTGGCGCCGCCGAAGATCTCGCTGACCGACGTGTCCTCGAAGACGGCGTCGATGGCGTCGGCGATGATCGACGACACCGACAGGACCTCGAGCTTGTCGATCTGCTTCTCCGGGGGCAACGGCAGCGTGTTGGTGACGACCACCTTGGTGATCATCGAGTTCTTGATGCGGTCGATCGCCGGCCCGGACAGCACACCGTGGGTGGCGGCCGCGCACACCTGGCTGGCCCCCTGCTCGATCAGCTGCTCGGCGGCGGCGACGAGGGTGCCCCCGGTGTCGATCATGTCGTCGATGAGGACGCAGGTGCGGCCCTCCACGTTGCCGACGACCTCCTTGGCCTCGACCATGTTGACGGCGCCCTTGACCCGGCGCTTGTGGACGATGGCGAGGTCGGCGTGGAGGGCGTTGGCGTAGCGCTCGGCCACCTTGACCCGGCCGGCGTCGGGCGACACGACCACGAGGTCGTCGCCCATGTTGGCGCGCAGGTGGTCGACCAGGACCGGCATCGCGGTGAGGTGGTCGAACGGGTTGTCGATGAAGCCCTGGATCTGGCCGCTGTGCAGGTCGACCGACAGCAGCCGGCCCGCGCCCGCGGCGGTGAACATGTTGGCGATCAGCTTGGCCGTGATCGGCTCGCGGGGCTCGGCCTTGCGGTCCTGGCGGCCGTAGCCGTAGAAGGGCATGACGGCGGTGATGCGCTTGGCCGAGGCCCGCCGGGCGGCGTCCACCATCATCAGGTGCTCCATGATGGCGTCGTTGATGGACATGGAGCCGCTGGCGCCGTGGCTCTGGATGATGAACACGTCCATGCCCCGCACCGACTCGCCGAAGCGGCAGTGGATCTCGCCGTTGGCGAAGTCCTCGACGTTGGGCTCGCCCAGGTCGACGTCGAGGTGCGCCGCGATCTCCTCGGCCAGGGAGGGATTGGCCCGCCCGGACACGAGGTGCAGCTTCTTCTTGGTGACGAGCTCCAATGACGTCTCCCCCGGTGCCGGCTACGCGCCGCCAGTGTAGAACGGGCCTGTCAGCGTGCCTGCAACGATGGCGGCGCCCGGTTCGAGCACCGCGAACGGGCCGACGACCGCGTCGTCGCCGATCTCGGCGAGGGTGGCGACCGACTCGGTGACGCTGGCCCGCTCGCCGACCCGGGTGTCGGTCAGGCGGCTGGCGGGGCCGATCTCGCTGCCCGCACCGACCGTGGTGGTGCCCTGCAGGACCGTGCCGGGGAACAGGGTCACGTCCGACGCCAGCGTGACGGTGACGTCGATGTAGGTGGCGGCCGGGTCGACGATGGTGACGCCCGCCTCCATCCACTCCTGGTTGGTGCGGCGGCGCAGCTCGGCCTCGGCCACGGCCAGCTGGGCCCGGTCGTTGACCCCGTGGATCTCGCCGGGATCGTCGACCACGAGCGACACGACCGGGTGCCCGGCCGAGGCCAGGACCTCGACCACGTCGGTGACGTACAGCTCGCCCTGGGTGTTGTCGGGCGTGATGCGGCGCAGGGCGGGGGCGAGCAGGCCCCGCCGGAACACGTAGATGCTGGTGTTGATCTCGTCGATGGCCAGCTCGTGGCTGTTGGCGTCGCGGTGCTCGACCACCCGCCGGACCCGGCCCTCCTTGTCGCGGACGACGCGGCCGTAGCCGGTGGGGTCGTCGACGCGGGCGGTGAGCAGCGTGCAGGCCGCCCCGGAGAGGCGGTGCTCCACGACGAGGGCGGCGAGGGTGTCGGCCCGCACCAGCGGGGTGTCGCCCGGCAGGACCATGATGTCGCCGTCGTCGGCGTCGGCGTCGCCGAGGTCCTCGGGGAGGCCGGTCAGGCCCACGGCGACGGCGTCGCCGGTGCCCCGCTGGACCCGCTGCTCGACGAACTCGAGGGGGACCGGGCCCGGCTCCTGCTGGAGGGACTTGATCACCCGGTCGGCCCCGTAGCCGATCACGACGACGGCCCGGTCGGCCCCGGAGCCGGCGACGGCGTCGAGGACGTACCGGACGAGCGGGCGCCCGCACAGCCGGTGCAGGGGCTTGGGGCGCGCCGAGCGCATCCGGGTGCCCTGCCCGGCGGCGAGGACGATGGCCGACAGCGGTCGCTCGCTCACTGGGGCGCACCGGTGAGCGAATCGCCACGTCGTGGCGCAGGGCCGACTGTGCTTCTGGACCTCGCTGCGCTCGGTCATGCCCCCCGTTGTAGCGCGCGGGTGGCCGCATCATGCACGTGGCCGTTCGAGAACAGCACCGGGCCGCCGCCGTAGATGTCCGGCCGGCCGGACAGGTCGGCGAAGCGGCCGCCCGCCTCGGTCACGATGACGGCCAGGGCGGCGAAGTCCCACGGGCCGCCCCCGGTCTGCACGCAGGCGTCGGCCCGGCCGTCGGCCACGAGCAGCGCACCGTGCTCGTGGGGCACGACGTAGGTGGCCCCCGCGGCCCCGAGCCGCTCGACCAGCCGGCGCCGGTCGCCGTCGAGGGCGTCGAGCGGCGGGATGGCGGTCCAGGTCCCGGCGGCCGCGTCGGTCGTGCCGGTGACCCGGATCGGCTCGCCGCCCGGACCGGTGGCGTCGCCCCGCCGCCAGGCCCCGAGCCCCCGCGCCGCCCACCACCGCCGCCACCCGCCGGGGGCGCCGGCGGGCACGGTGCACACCCCGACGACGACCTCGCCGTCGACCTCCAGGGCGATCTCGGTGGCCCAGCCCCGGACGCCGGCGACGAACAGGACGGTCCCGTCGATCCCGTCGACGATCCACCGCCGCCGGGCCGGCCCGGACTCGCCCACCTCCTCGCCCAGCACCCCGTCCGCGGGCCGCTCGACCGCGAGGATCTCGCTGATCCGCCGCTCCACGGCGAGGTCTGCGGCCGACACCGGCGAACCGTCCGCCTTGATGTCGTGCGCCACGGCCGCCCCGGTGAACGCGGCGAGCGTCACCTCGTCGGCGGCGTCGGCCAGCCGCATCGCGACGGCCAGCTCGTCCTCCAGCCCAGTCGCCACGGTCAGGGATCGCAGCCGCGCGTGACGTCGGCGATGCCGACGGCGACGCAGGCGTTGCCCTCGACGGTGATGGTCTGGGGCCCGACCGAGTCGAGCAGCCACATGTCGACCGAGGTCGTGAGCGTCACCGTGACCGAGTCGTTGTTGGTGGCCACCTGGACGTCTCCGCCACAGGAGTACCCGTCGAGGCGGACGATGGCGCACGCCCGCTGCTCGGCCCGGCCCGCGTCGAGCAGGACGGGGCTCCCGGTGCGGACCCCGTCCTCGTTGATGGCCTGGGCGCCGGCGCGCGCCGCCGAATCGGCCACGCTGCGGGCCTGGCGGTACTCGACGAGGATGCGCCCGCCGTCGAGCACCAGTCCCGTGATGAAGATGAGCACGACGGCGAACACCACCACGAACGCGGTGACGATGCCCTCGTCGCGGTCTCCGCGCAGCCGGCGCATCACTCGCTCCGGTTCGGATCCATCGGCTCCCACGCCACCTCGTCGTAGGTGACGGACGGGCCGACGCCGATGAAGGACAGGTCGCTCGTGTTGATCTCGCAGGTCACCCGGACCCACACGGTCCCGCCCCGGGCGTAGCCGAGGTTCGGCGGGTTGTCGCCGGGCAGCTCCGCCGACGGCAGGGTCTCCGGGCTGCCCATGAACCCGACCTGGACGTCGGGCCCGCCGGCACAGCGGAGGCGCTCCCCCGACACCGTGTCGGCCGCAGCCCGTTCGGCCTGCACCTGCGCGCTGGCCGCGTTCACCTGCAGCGAGGCGGCGCGGGCGGCGTCGTTGGCGGCACCGACGATGTCGCTGCGGGCGTCGACGAGCCGGCCCGCCAGCACGACGAGGAACAGGAACCCGATGAGCACGGGCAGGATGATCACCATCTCGGTGGTCACGACCCCCGAGTCGTCTCCGGTGCGGTGCGGGGCGCGGGGACGTCACGGCGAGGTGTCTGTCGGGACGTCGCCGGCCGGCCGGAAGCGCTCGACCGCGCTCTCCGCCGACTCGTTGATCGCGAGGCTGATCGGCACCCCGGGCACGACGAAGACCTCGACCACGTCGCCGGTGACCGTCATGCGCACCATCTGACCGCCGTCGACCGACGAGGCGGTGGCGTTGGCGCCGACGACCAGGTCGGAGGCGAGGTCCTGCATCAGCTGCTCGGCTTCCT
>CAVWYL010000021.1:0-222326 GCA_963759225.1 uncultured Acidimicrobiales bacterium
GAGCGCCCGGAGGGTGTTCCAGCGGCTCGGCGCCCCGACCTCGCCCTCGAGGTCGAAGTGGACGAGCACCCGGATGGATGCGGTCGAGCAGCCACTGGCCGTCGGGCTGCCGCTTCGACCGCACGACGTCCACCGCCTCCGCCATCCGGGGATCCGGGTCCGCGCCCGACGATCGGAAGTAGTCGAGGGCGCGCAGCACGTCGTAGTGCCAGTAGTACGGGAACGCGAACTCGAGATACCCCGGGTCGACGACCTCCCCCGTGCTCTTGCGGCGGAACAGGCCGCGCTCGAGCAGGTACTCCTCGCCGCCGCGCCGGGCCGCACGCACCTCTGCGGACCCGCCGGTCGCGCGCTCGAACTCGAGCAGGCCGTCGAGCACGTTGATCGTCGTGTCGAACGAGGACCGCACCGATCCGTTCTCGGCCTCGCAGTTCCAGCCGCCGTCCTCGAGCCGCTCGTCGAGGATCCGCTCGACGATGGGCGCGACGTCCACGCCGAAGTACGCCCCGGTCTCGATCGTGCGGCCGTTGATGCACGGCTCGACCTCGCCGTCGAAGTACCGCTGCCCGGCGTGCTCCCAGCGCCCGTTCTCCGCCACGAGCGCGATCGCCCGGCGGGCGGACTCCGTCGCGGGGTCGAGCCCGAGGAGCTGCAGCGTCTGCAGCGTGTGCATCGTGGCCGTCCAGGGCTGGCCCGGTCCACCGCCGGTGTAGGACCCCGGGAAGCAGGCGCCGCCCGCCCAGAGCCCGTCGGGATCCTCGACCGCGAGGAGGCGGGCGCCCCAGCCGTCGTGCTCCACCCGGGCCCGCTCGGCCGCGACGTCGGCGGGCGACGCGTGCGTGAGATCGCGCAGCACCTGCCAGCGGATGGCCGGGTCGCCGTCGAGCAGACCGTCGATCACGCTCATCGCCGGAGGCTATCCCTGCGGCGGGGGCCGATTCGCGCGGCGCCCCGGCCCCCAGCGCCTCAGCACGCGGACGGTTCGAGCTCCTCGCTCGTGACGTCGATGACCTCCGTCCCGTGCTCGGTGGAGAGCCGCAAGGCGATGTTGCCCTCCGGGGGGCAGCGGACCTCGAAGCCCACCCGGGCGTCGCCGACCGTGTCGGGCGCCACGGACTCCTGGCCTTCGTCCGGCGAGAAGCACGGCGCCGTGGTGAAGGCCCGGCGCCCCACGACCAGGGCGTCGTAGTACCAGTCGCCGTGCTCGAGCTCTCCGGGCGTCTGGTTCTCCATCGAGGTCTCGAGGATCATCTGCCACGTCCCGGGCTCGAGCTCGCGCCAGTAGGCGGCCCTGACGCCGAACTCCAGCGGGCCCTCGTCGATCTCGAGGCCTCCCGTCGCATCGTCGGCGGTGGCGAGCGCGTGCCATGCCTCGCCGTCCGGACTGGGGCACCCGGTCAGCTCCGTGTCGTCATCGTCGGCTGCTCTGGTTCCCGTCCACCACACCGTCCCCGCGGCCAGCACCGCGAGGACGACCACCCCGCCACCGACCAGCAGCCAGCGTCGCCGGGTGGGGCTCGCCGGTGCGACCGGTTCACCCCGCAGGGACCGGACCAGGCCGTTGACGTCGTCGTGCCACGTCTCGTCGTGCAACGTCACGGCCTGCCGCTGGACCAGCGGGCGGAGCGCCTCGGGCAGCTCGGTGGCCGCGGGCAGGCGAGCACCACCGACCAGGACGGGGACGACGCGGACGCCCCGCTCCAGCGCCCTGGCCAGCTCCATCCGCACGACGTCGTCGGCCTCGCTCAGTCGACTCGTGCCACGCGCGGTCGACGCCGTCACCCAGTGCGGACCGATGACCGCCAGCGCGGCGTCGCAGTCGTCCAAGCCGTCGTCGATCACCTGCATGAAGTCCTGGCCGGGCGCGATGGCGATGACATCGTGGAACACGCCCCTGGCTCCCAGCCGCTGGACGAGCGCGTCCGCCAGGCGGCCCGCATGGCCTCCGGCATCCTCACGCCGATAGCTCAGGAAGACCCGCACAGGAACCTAGGATCGCGCGGCGGGCGGCGAGCCGGGACGTGCGATGCCTGACTACAGCACGAGGCCACTGGACGCCGGGACCTGGCCGGACTTCGCCCGGCTCGTCGAGGCGCACGACGGGGTGTTCGGCGGGTGCTGGTGCATGTCCTTCCACCCCGAGGGCGTCGGGCGGGACCGGAGCGCGGCGCAGAACCGGGCGGACAAGGAGCTGCGGGTCCGGGACGGTCGGGCGCACGCCGCGCTGGTGTACGACGGCGGGCGGTGCGTGGGCTGGTGCCAGTTCGGCGAGCCCGACGAGCTGCCGCGGATCAAGAACAAGCGTGCCTACCTCGACGGCCTCGACGATCTGCCGGACTGGCGGATCACGTGCTTCTTCGTCGACCGGGCCCGCCGGCGCGACGGCGTGGCCACCGTCGCGCTCGCCGGCGCGCTCGACGAGATCGCGCGGCTCGGCGGCGGCACGGTCGAGAGCTACCCCGACGACATCGGCGACCGGTCCTGGGCGACGTTCCTGCACAACGGCACCCTCGCGATGTTCGAGCAGCAGGGGTTCGAGCGGGCCCGCCGCATCGGCAAGAACCGCTGGGTGGTCCGCAAGGTCGTCGGCTGACCGGAACCGGGTGGGTGCCGTCCCTAGGGTGCGGCGATGCCCACCGACGCCCCGGTGATCGGCCGGCGGGCCCTCAACCGGGCCCTGCTGGAGCGCCAGCTGCTGCTCGCCCGGCGCACGATGCCGCTGGACGACGCCCTCGAGCACCTGGTCGGCGTGCAGGCGCAGGCTCCGGACGCCCCCTACGTCGGCCTGTGGACGCGCCTCGTCCGGCTTCCGTCCCGACGGACTGGCGGCCGCGCTGACCGAGCGCCGGGCCGTGCGCATGCCGCTGATGCGGGCGACGATCCACCTCGTGACCGCCCGGGACGCCCTCGCCCTGCGTCCGGCCGTGCAACCGGCGCTGGATCGCAACTTCGCCGGCAGCCCCGCCGCCCGCCACCTGGTGGGCGTCGACGCCGGGGCGCTGCACGACGCGGCCCGGGACCTGCTGGCGGCGGCGCCCCGCACCCGCGTCGAGCTGTCGCGCCTGCTGGCCGAGCGGTGGCCGGACCACGACGACCTCGCGCTCGCCTACTCGGTCACCTACCGGGTGCCCGTCGTGCAGGTCCCGCCCCGCGGCGTCTGGGGGTCGACCGGCGCCGCCCGGTGGGCGTCGGGCTCGTCCTGGCTGTCCGGGACACCGCCGGTCCCGGCGCTGTCGCCCGACGAGCTGGTCCTGCGGTACCTGGCGGCGTTCGGGCCGGCGACCGTGAACGACGTCCAGACGTGGTCGGGCCTGACCCGCCTGCGCGAGGTGACCACCCGGCTCGGGAACCGGCTGCGGACGTTCCGGGACGAGGCGGGCCGTGAGCTGCTCGACCTCCCCGACGGCCCCCGCCCGGATCCCGACGTGCCCGCGCCGCCCCGGTTCCTGCCGGAGTACGACAACGTCCTGCTGTCCCACGCCGACCGGACCCGGGTCAACCCGGACGAGCACCCGATCCCCCTGCCGCCCGGGAACGGCGCCGCCCTCGGCACCCTGCTCGTCGACGGGGAGCTCCGCGCCACCTGGCGGATCACCCGCGACGACGGTGCCGTCGCCCTGACGGTCCGGCCGTTCGCGCCGCTGGCGGCCGCCGACGTGGACGCCGTCACCGCCGAGGGCGCGCGGTTGCTCGCCTTCGTGGCCCCGGCGACCGGCAGCGGCGACCGTGACGTCCGGGTGGTCGCCGACGACGGCGGCGACTGAGGCGGCGGCGCCGGGCCGTCAGCTGGTGGCGTCGGCCGGCGTGCCCTCGGCGCGGACCAGCACCTGGTGGGCGTCGTTCAGCTGCTCGGTGGGGAGGACCGCCAGCCAGTTGACCCGGTCGAGGGCCGCCCGCTGCTCGGCGGAGATCCGGCGGGTCGCGTAGCCGGCACCGAGCTTGAGCATGCTCCACGCCCCCGGCTTCAGCCCCACCCGGCGGAACTCGGCCCGCAGGTTCGGCCACCAGTCGAACACGGCCTCGAACGCGAAGTCGTCGAGGTCGGCCAGCTTGTCCAGCGCCCCGACCCGGCGCACCGCCCGGCTGGCCGCCCACTGGACGAGGGCGAACACCAGGAACAGCCACAGCATGGCGATGCCGAACGCGGTGCCGAGCGCGTCCCGCTCGATGAACCAGCCCTCCGACCGGCTCGACTGGACGCCCAGCAGGAACGGGATCGCCAGCGCCAGGAACAGGTACTTGGTGAGGAACACGGTCTGCATCCAGCCGAGGACGAACCGCCCGGCGATGTACCGCACGAGCAGCGCCGCCTGGGGCAGCGTCGGCTGGATGTCGAGCGCCTCCCGGTCGACCATCACCTCCGCCCCGTCGCCGCGCTCGGCCCTGCGGGCCGCCCGCCGCAGATGCCAGCCGCCCTTGCCGACGCCCCAGAGGGCCTTGGTCAGCCCCGTGAATGCGCTCACGTTCCGCCTCCGCTTCCGCCCACCCGGCGCAGATCGTACCGGCCGCCGCGGCGGCCGTGACGTCGCCCCCGGCGCCGCGGTCAGGCGCCGACCAGGCGGACCACCGCCCGCACGAAGCTCGTCACCAGCGGGTGCGGCTGGGCCTCGGACGACGACGTCTGGGGCACGAACAGCGTGCACACGAAGAACGGGTGGCCGTCGAGCCGCAGGATCCGGGCGTCGCCGTCGGCGGCGTCCACGCCCCCGACCCGCAGCCCCGCCGCCTCCAGCGGCGCCCGCCACGCGGGGCGAGGCCGAAGCGGCAGTAGTAGCGCTCGCGGGCGCGGGGCGCCGCCGTAGAGGCGGGCCAGCTCCGGGTCGACGAGGTCCACGTCCATCGTCTGGCCGACCAGCGAGCAGAGCAGCTCGTCGATGAACAGCTCGCCCTCGCCGCCGTACTCGGCGTGGGTCGCCGACGCGTGGCCGAGCACGTGGCGGGCGAACTCGATCACCGCGTGCTGGAAGCCGGCGCACGTGCCGAGGAACGGCACGCCGTGCTCCCGCGCCCAGCGGATGCCGGCCAGGGCGCCGTCCAGGCTGCGGTACGGGCTGCCCGGCGCGCACCAGACCCCGGCCGCACCCGCGATCAGCTCGGGGCCGCGGTCCTCCAGCGCGTCGGTCGCCACCCAGCGGACCTCGGGGGGCGCCACCCCGAGGGCCCGGGCCGCGTGCCCGACGGCCGGTTCGATCGACTCCTGGGCGGCGAACTGCGGCAACCGGTCGCCGACCACCGCGATGAACGTTGCTCCGTGTGTCCACGGGAGTCCGAGGCTAGGCGGGACCGGGCGCCGCGCCGGCCTCAATTCCGCGGCATTCCCGCGGCGGCGGCGGCGTCCGTACGATCCGCACCCATGACGAGCAAGCAGGAGTTCTACGCCCGGGCCCGGCAGGACGGGGTCGGCCCCCTGGGCGGCGTGCGGGTGCTCGACGTGACCACCGCCTGGTCGGGGCCGATGGCGACGTGCCTCCTCGCGGACCTGGGCGCCGACGTGGTGCGGGTCGACGCGCCCGGGCGACCGTCGCCCGTCATCGCCCCCAGCCTGCCCGGCACCCACCTGTCCTGGGCCTACGAGACCGTCAACCGGAACAAGCGGTCGGTGACGCTCGACGTCCGGGACCCGGCGGACCGGCGCACCTTCCTGCGGCTCGTGGCCACCGCCGACGTGGTGGTCGAGAACTTCCGGCCGGGGGTGCTCGCCGGCTACGGCGTCGGCTACGAGGGGTGCCGGCGGGTCAAGGACGACATCGTCGTCGTGTCGATCTCCGGCTGGGGCCAGTACGGCCCCGCGTCCGACCGGCCCGGCTACGACCCGGCGGCGCTGGCCAGCGCGGGCTGGATGGCGTTGAACGGCGACCGCGACGGCGGCCCGATGCGGGCGCCGACCTACCTGGCCGACGACCTCGCCGCGCTGCACGCCGCCCTGGCCGCCCTCGCCGCGCTCCGCCACCGGGACCGCACGGGGGAGGGCCAGCACGTCGACGTCTCGCTGCTGGACTCCGTGCTGTTCCAGTCCGACGGGCTGCTCAGCCTGGCCGCCATGGGCGCACAGCCCGAACGCCACGGCAACGAGCAGCCGACGCTCGTGCCGTGCAACGTCTACGCCTGCCGCGACGGGCACGTCTCCGTCACCGTCCCGCTCGACCGGCACTGGGCGCGCCTGGCGGCGGCGATGGGGGTCGAGCCGGGCGAGGGGCTGGCGACCAACCGCGAGCGGGTGCGGGAGAGGGTGACCGTCGACGAGCTCGTCGGCGCCTGGTGCGCCGACCGGCCGGTCGACGAGGTCGTCGAGAGCTGCCGCGCCGCCGGCGTCGTGGCCGAACGGGTGCGGTCCTTCGCCGAGGCCGCCGCCGACCCGCACGTGATCGAGCGGGAGATGCTCGTCGAGCGCACGCTGTCGGACGGCTCGACCGCACCGCTCACCGGGCCGGCGGCCAAGTTCTCGCGGACGCCCACGTCGATCCGCCGGACGGCACCGCGGCCCGGCGCCGACACCGAGGCGGTGCTGGCCGAGCTCGACCGGCTCGACGGCGGGGCACTTGCCGGCCCGGCCGGCTGACCCGGGCTGACCCGGGGCCGTTGCCGCACGCGCCACCGGTGGGCCGCCACGGGGAGGTGACGGCCCACCGGGAGCGGGGGGCGGGCGCTCAGGCGACCCGGCGGCGGGACACCCGGACCGCGAGGAGGACCGCCATCGTGGCCACGACCACCGGCCACCACAGCGCCTGGGGGTCGTCGGTGGCACCCAGCCACGACATCCGCAGGCCGCCGATCACGTGGCTGAGCGGCAGGACGTCCGAGATGGTCTGCATGGGCCCGGTCATGACGTCCCGGGGCGGGCCGCCGCCGCCCAGCAGGAACATGGGGATGAACACCAGGTTCCCGAAGGCGTTGGCCGCCCGGCTCGACGGCATCAGGGTCCCGAGGGCGAGGCCGATGGCCACGAAGCACACGAGGCCCGCCGCCAGCCAGCCGGCGACCATCAGCGGGTCGTCCGGGGCCGGCACGCCGTAGACGGTGCCGCCCACGACGAGGACGACGAGCGCCCCGACCGCGCCGAGGATGGCGCCGACCGCGGCCTGGCTCGCCACCATCGCCCCGGCGCCCACACCGGAGGCCCGGTAGCGGCGCAGCACGCCCAGCTCCCGGTGGGTGGCGATGTGGGCGGGCAGCGTCACGAGCCCCATCTGGGCGATGACGACGCCCATGTAGCCGATGACGTAGTGCTCGTTGGGCCGGACCCCGGCGAACTCGGGGTCGGGGACCGAGCCGAACACGCCGGCCAGGATCAGCACGGTCACGGCGGGGAAGGCGAGGAGCCCGACGATGACGCCCGGCTCCCGGATCAGCAGCCGCAGGTCGAGGGCCGTGAGCCGCGCCGCGGTGCGCAGCCCGCCGTTGCCGCGACCGGTCTGGTGGTCGCGGCGAGCCGGCGGTGGTGGTCATGGTGGTGGTCACGAGGGGTCCTCCTCGGTGAGGGCGACGAAGCGGTCTTCCAGCGTGGGGCGGTCGAGCCGCAGGTCGAGCGCCGGGCGCCCGGCGGCGACGAGGTGGGCGCCGACGTGGGCCAGGATCGGGCCGTCGCCGACGACGTCGATCTCGGGCCCGTGGCGGTGGACGGCGGTCACGCCGGGCAGGTCCCGCAGCCGCCGGGCGTCGATCTCGGCGTCGGTGAAGCGCACGGTGGCGACCCCGCCGAGCGCCGCGACGATGGCGGTCGGCGTGCCGTCGGCCACCACCCGGCCGCGGTGCATGACCACGAGCCGGTCGCACAGGCGCTCGGCCTCCTCGACGTCGTGGGTCACGAGCACGACCGTCGTGCCCCGCTCCCGGATCCGGCGCACGACCTCCCAGGTCTGGCGGCGGGCGCTCGGGTCGAGGTTCTGGGTCAGCTCGTCGAGGAACACGACCTCGGGCCGTCCCACCAGGGCCAGGGCCACGAACAGCCGCTGGCGCTCGCCCCCGGACAGCCCGGCGAAGGGCCGGCGCAGCAGGCGGCCGAGGTTCCACTCCTCGATCAGCTCGCCGAGCGGGCGGGGGTCGGGGTGCAGCGACGAGAACAGGCGCAGCGCCTCCTCCACCCGGAGGCGGGCGGGCAGGGCGGCGTCCTGGAGCTGGGACCCGATGCGGCGGCGCAGCCGGTCGCCGGCCACGGCGGGGTCGAGGCCCAGGACCTGGACGCGCCCGCCGCTGGCGCGCCGCAGGCCCTGGAGGATCTCGACGGTCGTCGTCTTGCCGGCCCCGTTGGTGCCGAGGAGACCGAACAGCTCGCCGCGCCGCACCGCGAAGCTCACGCCGGACACGACCTCGGTGTCGCCGTAGCGCTTCACGAGGCCGTCGATGCGCACCACGCTGTCGGGATCGACCGAGCCCGGCGCCCCCGGCGGGGATTCGGTGGTCATGGTGTTCGTCATGGCGCCAGCGTGCGCCCGGCCCCCGCCCCGCACATCGGAGCACGGGCGGGTTCTCGGCCTCCCCCCGAGGGGGGAGGCGCTGGCACCGGGCGCTAGGACCGGGTGCCGGCGATGCCGTGGTCGTAGGCGTAGACGATGGCCGCGGCCCGGTCCCGCACGGCCAGCTTCGAGAAGATCGAGCCCACGTGCGTCTTGACGGTGGCCTCGCTGACGTACAGGGCCCCGGCGATCTCGGGGTTGGTGGCGCCGGTCGCCATGAGCCGCAGCACGTCGTGCTCCCGGGCGGTCAGCTCGGGGATGTGGCCCGGGGTCGTCACCGCCGCCGGGCGGCCGCCCCGGACCCGGCCGAGCACGCGCCCGGTGACGTCGGGGTCGAGCCAGGCCGCGCCGCCGGCCACCGCCCGGGTGGCGGCGATCAGCTCCTCGGCCGAGGCGTCCTTCAGCACGAAGCCCGCGGCCCCGGCCTCCAGCGCACCCCACAGCACGTCGTCGTCGTCGAACGTCGTGAGCACCAGGACCGGGGGCGCGGCGCCCGTGGCCGCCAGCGTGCGGGTGGCGGTCACGCCGTCGACCCGGCGCATGCGCACGTCCATGAGCACGACGTCGGGGGCGTGCGCGGCCACGGCCGCCGCCACCTCGTCGCCGTCCTCGCACTCGGCCACCACGGCGAAGCCGTCGTCGGGACCGAGGATGCGGGCGACGCCGGCCCGGACCACCGCCTGGTCGTCCACGATGATCACCCGGATCACGGCGCCACCGCCTCGGGCCGGCGGGGCAGCGGGAGCCGGGCCTCGACCCGCCAGCCGTCGGCGGACGGGCCGGCGTCGAGCTCGCCGCCCACGGCCCGGGCCCGCTCGGCCATCCCGACCAGGCCGAAGTGGGGGCCGGTGGCCGGCGCCGCGCTCCCGGCCCGGCCGGAGTCGACCACCCGCAGGCGCACCGTGCCGGCCGACGCCGTCAGGCTGACCGCGACCCGGTTGGCGGGCGCGTGGCGGGCCACGTTGGTGAGGGCCTCGCGGGCGATGCGGTGCAGGGCCGTGCCCACGGGGCCGTCGAGGGCGGCGACGTCGCCCGTCACCTCGTACTCGATGGCGAGCCCGGCCCGGCGGTAGTCGTCGACGAGGACGTCCAGCTCGGCGACCCCGGGCAGCGCCGGGTCGGTGCCCCGCTCGTCGGCGCGCAGCGCCGCCACCGTGGACCGGACCTGGTCGAGGCCGGCCCGGCCCACCGCCTCGGCGTCCCGCAGGGCCCGCTCGGCCTCGTCGACGTCCCGGCGCAGCACGTGCCGGGCCCCCGTGACGTGGAGCAGCACGGCGGCGAGCGTGTGGCCGGCCAGGTCGTGCAGCTCGCGGGCGATGCGGCGGCGCTCCTCGGCCACGGCGTGCTCGGCCAGCTCCCGGCGGGTCGCCTCCAGCTGCTCGATGAGCGCCTGCTGGTGGCGCAGGGTGCGGCCCAGCACGAACGTGAAGAGGTTGGCCATCGCCCACGGTTCCCACGTGATGCCCTCCTCGGGGATGAGGACGTCGGCGATCCAGGCTTCCGCCACCGTGGCCACGATCATGATGACGATGGCCCGGGTCCACGAGCCGAGCGTCCACGACGAGTACAGGACCATCGTGGCGATGAGGAAGAACGAGCCCTCCAGGTTGCCGTCCCAGGTGACCGCCACCGCCACCGAGCCGATCACGATGGCGGCGAACAGCTCCGCCGGGAGCCGGACGCGGAAGGCCCGCAGCCAGTAGGCGATCACGGCCGGGGCCAGCAGCAGCACCTCGACCAGCGACCCCGGCCGGGTGATCTGGGCCAGCACCACGATTGCGACGGGGATCCCCAGGTAGTAGTTGCGGTCCTCCTCGGGCGTGGGCGTCTCGGGTCGCCTCAGGTCGGCGCGCCAGCGGGCCCAGAGATCCACACCCCGAGGCTACGACCGGCGGCCGCGGCTGTCCTCCGTCCCCGGGCGGATCCGCGGCTCCCCCCGGGGGCGGAGCGGAAAAGGCGTTGGTCGCCGCGGGGCGCGGCCGCCACGATGGCGGCGTGCGGTACGCGACCGGCGCCGAGCTCTCCTCGTCCCAGGACACCCTGGGGCTCGCCGCCGCGCCCACCGCGTCCGGCGAGCCCCGAAGCTGACCCCTTCTCGGCGCCGAAGCCCCCGGGAGGGGGTGTTCAGGCACGCCGCCCGAGGGCTTCGCATCCGGACGACCACACACGAGGAGACAGACGCGCCATGGCCAAGCAGGCCTTCGTGCGGGGCAAGCCGCACGTGAACATCGGGACCATGGGTCACATCGACCACGGCAAGACGACCCTGACCGCCGCCATCACCCAGGTGCTCGCCCGCCGGGCCGGCACCGGCACCGGCATGGCCTTCGAGGACATCGACCGGGCGCCCGAGGAGCGCGACCGCGGCATCACCATCAACATCACCCACGTCGAGTACGAGACCGCGACCCGGCACTACGCCCACGTCGACATGCCCGGCCACGCCGACTTCGTGAAGAACATGATCACCGGTGCGGCCCAGGTCGACGGCGCCATCCTCGTGGTGTCCGCCGCCGACGGGCCCATGCCCCAGACCCGCGAGCACGTGATCCTCGCCCGCCAGGTGGGTGTGGACCACCTCGTCGTCGCGCTCAACAAGGCCGACGCCGCCGACCCCGAGCTGCTCCAGCTCGTCGAGCTCGAGCTGCGGGAGATGCTGTCCGCCTACGGCTACGACGGCGCCGCCGTGCCCATGGTGGCGGTGTCCGCCACCGGCGCGCTCGCGGGCGAGGACCGGTGGGAGCAGGCGATCGTCGACCTCATGGACACGGTCGACACCGCCATCCCGACGCCGGTCCGGGCCGTGGACCAGCCGTTCCTGCTGGCGGTCGAGGGCATCCAGTCGATCACCGGCCGCGGGACCGTGGTCACCGGGCTCGTCACCCGCGGGCGGCTCGCCGCCGGCGACGAGGTCGAGCTCGTGGGCCTGCGCGCGCCCCGCCGGGCGGTCGTGACCGGCATCGAGTCGTTCCGCCGGACCCTGGCCGAGGCCGAGGCCGGCGACAACGTCGGCCTGCTGCTGCGCGGGGTCGGCAGGGACGAGGTGGAGCGGGGCATGGTCGCGGCCGCGCCCGGCTCGATCACGCCGCAGCGGCGGTTCGCCGCCACCCTCTACGCGCTCGCCGCGGCCGAGGGCGGCCGCCGCCGGCCGTTCGGCACCGGCTACGCGCCCCAGTTCTTCTTCCTGACCGCCGGCGTCACCGGCACGCTGACGGTCGACGACGGCACCATGGTCGCCCCGGGCAGCCACGCCGCCGTCACGGTCGAGCTGGGCCGCGAGGTCGCGATCGACACCGGGCTCGACTTCGCGGTGCGCGAGGGCAACCGGACCGTCGGGGCCGGGACCATCACGGCGGTCGGCGACCCGGCGACGGCGGCGTAGACCGCCGGCGACATGTCCCGTCACGGGACGCCGTCGCGCTCGGGCAGGGGTCGGCGGTCAGCGGCGCTGCAGGCGGTAGCCGCGCCGCCGGACCCGGTGCAGCTGCAGGTCGAACGGCCGGAGCTCGCTGCGCAGGCGGGACATCCGCCCGCGCAGCGGCTCCCCGCCGTCGGCGTCGTGGGCGATCAGCTCGGCGTCCGGCACCACCTCGCCGAACCGCTCGGCGAGCAGCCGGGCGAACGCCACCGCCTCGTTCGGCACCGGCGCCACCCGGCCGCCGTAGTGGAGCAGCCCGTCGGCGTCGACGTGGGGCGGGGCCCGGTGGGCGGCGGCCCGCAGCTCCAGCGCCGCGATCCGGGCCCGCAGGTCGCGGTCCTCGCCCGGGATGCGGATCCAGTCCTCGACGCAGGTGGCCGGGGTCGGGGGCTCGTCGGCCGGCTCGACGAGGTAGAGGACCGGGACGCCCGCCGCCGCGAAGCGGGCACCGGCCTCGGCCTCGACGGGCCAGCGGATGAGCATGACCTCCGACACCCGGCGTCAGGACCGGGCGTCGAGGGCGAGGTTCAGCTCCAGGACGTTGACGCCGGGCTCGCCCAGGAACCCGAGGTCCCGGCCGTCCGTGTGGTCGTCGACGAGGCCGAGCACCTCGTCGACGGCCATGCCCCGCTGGTCCGCCACCCGGGGGGCCTGGAGGCGGGCGTTGGCCACCGAGATGTGCGGGTCGAGCCCGCTGGCCGACGCGGTCACGGCGTCCACCGGCACGAGGGCGTCGGCGGCCAGGCCGTTGTCCTCGCGGTAGGCGTCGGCCTCCTCCTCGACGAGGGCGAGCAGCTCCTCGTTGGTCGGCCCCCAGTTGGAGCCGTAGGAGTAGGTGCCGCCGCCCTCCGCGCCGGGCACGTAGGCGGCGGCCGACGGGCGGGGGTGGAAGTACTGCGGCTCGGTGAACTCCTGGCCGATGAGCCGGGACCCGACGACCTCACCGTCCTCGGTGACGAGCGAGCCGTCGGCCTCGTCGCCGAAGGCGGCCTGGCCGAACCCGGTCACGACGAGGGGGTAGAGGAGCCCGGTGAGCACCGTGAACACGGCCAGCATGGCCAGGGCGGGAAGCAGTTGGCGGCGGAGCATCACGACACCCCCAGGGCGGTGATCACGAGGTCGATGAGCTTGATGCCCACGAACGGGGCGACGATGCCGCCCAGCC
The DNA here is from genome assembly GCA_963759225.1 of uncultured Acidimicrobiales bacterium. Taxonomy (GTDB): domain Bacteria; phylum Actinomycetota; class Acidimicrobiia; order Acidimicrobiales; family VFJN01; genus ZC4RG19. The sequence continues at coordinate 13,037 of CAVWYL010000021.1, forward strand.
CGTAGATCAGGAGGTTGCGGCGGAGCATCGAGGCCGCGCTCTCGGCCCGGAACCGGACGCCCCGCAGCGACAGCGGCACGAGGGCGATGATGACCAGGGCGTTGAAGATGACCGCCGACAGGATCGCCGAGCGCGGCGTGTCGAGGTCCATGACGTTCAGCCGGTCGAGGGCGGGGAGCACCCCGGAGAACATCGCCGGGATGATGGCGAAGTACTTCGCCACGTCGTTGGCCACCGAGAAGGTCGTCAGGGCGCCCCGGGTGATGAGGAGCTGCTTGCCGATGGCGACGATCTCGATCAGCTTCGTCGGGTTGGAGTCGAGGTCGACCATGTTGCCGGCCTCCTTGGCTGCCTGCGTGCCCGTGTTCATGGCCACGCCGACGTCGGCCTGGGCGAGGGCGGGAGCGTCGTTGGTCCCGTCCCCCGTCATGGCCACCAGCCGCCCGCCCGCCTGCTCGCGGCGGATCAGGTCCATCTTGTCCTCGGGCGTGGCCTCGGCGAGCACGTCGTCGACGCCGGCCTCGGTGGCGATGGCCCGGGCGGTCAGCGGGTTGTCGCCGGTGATCATCACCGTGCGGATGCCCATGGTCCGCAGCTGGTCGAAGCGCTGGCGCATCCCCTCCTTGACGATGTCCTTGAGGTGGATCACGCCGAGCAGCTCGAGGCCGTCGGCCACGACCAGCGGGGTCCCGCCGGCGACGGCCACGCCCTCGACCGCGCTGTCGAGGCCGGCGGGCACGTCGCCGCCCTGCGCCACGACCCAGCGCTTCACCGAGTCGGCCGCGCCCTTGCGCACCGACCGGCCGTCGAGGTCGATGCCGCTCATGCGGGTCTGGGCGGTGAAGGGGACGAGCGTGGCGTGGCGCACGTCCCGCTCCCGCAGGTTGAACCGCTCCTTGGCCAGCACCACGATCGACCGGCCCTCGGGTGTCTCGTCGGCCAGGCTGGCGAGCTGGGCGGCCTCGGCCAGCCGGGACTCGTCCACGCCGGCGAGGGGCAGGAACTCGGCGGCCTGGCGGTTGCCGAGCGTGATGGTGCCGGTCTTGTCCAGCAGCAGCGTCGAGCAGTCACCCGCCGCCTCGACGGCGCGGCCCGACATGGCGAGCACGTTGTGCTGCACCAGCCGGTCCATGCCGGCGATGCCGATGGCCGACAGCAGCGCCCCGATGGTGGTCGGGATCAGGCACACCAGCAGCGCCACCAGCACGATCACGTCCTGCTCGGCGTCCGCGTAGATGGCGAACGGCTGCAGCGTGACGGTGGCCATCAGGAAGATGATCGTGAGCACCGCCAGCAGGGTGTTGAGGGCGATCTCGTTGGGGGTCTTCTGGCGGTTCGCGCCCTCGACCAGCGAGATCATGCGGTCGAGGAACGTCTCGCCCGGCCGGGCCGTGATCCGGACCACGATGCGGTCGGACAGCACGCGGGTGCCGCCCGTGACCGCGGAGCGGTCGCCGCCCGCCTCCCGGATGACCGGGGCGGACTCGCCGGTGATGGCCGACTCGTCGACCGACGCGATGCCCTCGATGATCTCGCCGTCCGACGGGATCATCTCGCCCGCCACGACGACCACGACGTCGTCGACGGTGAGCTGCGAGGACGGCACCTGCTCGATCGCGTCGCCGGCGACCCGGCGGTTGGCCATCGTCTCGGCCCGGGTCTTGCGCAGCGTCGCCGCCTGCGCCTTGCCCCGGCCCTCGGCCATGGCCTCGGCGAAGTTGGCGAACAGCACGGTGAACCACAGCCACACGGTCACCAGGCCGGCGAACAGGTTCTCCTCGGCGGTCGCGTCGCCCAGGTCCCGCAGGAACAGCACCGTGGTGAGCACGCTGCCGACCAGCACGACGAACATGACGGGGTTGCGGGCCTGCACCCGGGGGTTCAGCTTGCGCAGGCTGTCGACCAGGGCGCTCCGGACGATGGCGGGCTCGAACAGCGGGCGCTGCCGGTCCCGGTCCCGGCGCCCGGGCACGGCGGTGAGCTGGGTGTTCTGGGTCTGCACGTCCGCTCCTACAGGGACAGGTGCTCGACGATGGGGCCGAGCGACAGCGCCGGGAAGAAGGTCAGGCCGCCGACGATGACGACGACGCCGATGACCAGCCCGACGAACAGGGGGGTGTGGGTCGGGAACGTGCCGGAAGTGGCCGGCATGACCTGCTTGCCGGCCAGCGAACCGGCCAGGGCGAGCACGGGGATGATGAGGAAGAACCGGCCGATCAGCATGGCGAAGCCGAGGGTGGTGTCCATCCAGTCGGTCGCCGCGGTGATCCCGGCGAACGCCGAGCCGTTGTTGTTCCCGGCCGAGGCGAAGGCGTAGAGGATCTCGCTGAACCCGTGGGGCCCGGAGTTCCCCATCGTCGTGTTCGTCACCGAGTCGACGAACATCGAGGCCGCGGTGAAGCCGAGCACGGCGGCCGGCATGGCCAGCACGTAGAGCGCCACCATCTTCATCTCGCCGGACTGGATCTTCTTGCCCAGGTACTCGGGCGTGCGCCCGACCATCAGGCCGGCGATGAACACCGACAGGATGGCCATCATCAGCAGGCCGGACAGGCCCACGCCCACGCCGCCGGGGCTGACCTCGCCGAGCATCATGTGGCTCAGCGGGACGCCCCCGCCGAGCGCGGTGAAGCTGTCGTGCATCGCGTTGACCGACCCGTTGGACGTGCCGGTCGTGGAGGCGGCCCACAGGCCCGAGGCGGACGGCCCGAACCGGACCTCCTTGCCCTCCATGTTCCCGCCCGACTGGGTGGCGGTCACGGCCTGGTCGGCGCCGGCGTCGGTGAGCCGCGGGTTGCCGTTGCCCTCCAGGCCCATCGCCATGAGCGACATCGCGCCCCAGACCAGGAACATGACGGCGAACACCGCCCGGCCCTGGCGGCGGTCCCCGACCATCCGGCCGAAGGTGAAGGCGAAGGCGAAGGGGATGACGAGGATCGCCCACATCTCGACCAGGTCGTTGAACGGGGTCGAGTTCTCGAACGGGTGGGCGGAGTTGACGTTGAAGAAGCCGCCGCCGTTGGTGCCCAGCTGCTTGATGGCGACCTGGCTGGCGACGGGACCACCCGGGATGAGCTGGGTGGCGCCCTCGACGGTGGTGGCCTCGGTGAACCCGCTGAAGTTCTGGATCACGCCCTGGCTCACGAGCACGAGGGCGACCAGCAGCGACAGGGGCAGCAGGATGCGGACGGTCGAGCGGGTGAGGTCGACCCAGAAGTTGCCGATGGTGCCGGCCCGGCGGCGCGCCAGGCCGCGGATCAGGGCGGCCAGCGTGGCCATGCCGGCGGCCGCCGACACGAAGTTCTGCACGGCCAGCCCGCCCATCTGGGTGAGGTGGCTCATCGTGGCCTCGCCCCCGTAGGACTGCCAGTTCGTGTTGGTCATGAAGCTGACCGCGGTGTTGAACGACAGGTGGGGGACCACGCCCGGCACGCCGGTCGGGTTCAGGGGCAGGTCGCCCTGGAACCGCTGGAGCGCGTACAGGACGAGGAACGAGACGATGCTGAACCCGATCAGCGAGTAGGCGTAGACGGTCCAGCGCTGCTCGCGCTCCGGGTCCACGCCACAGATGCGGTAGATGCCGCGCTCGACGGGGAGGAAGATGCGGTCGCCGGGGGCGCCGCCGTCGCCGTCCCCGTACACCCGGGCCATGTAGCGGCCGAGCGGGACGGCGGCGCCGACGACCGCGGCGAGGAGGACGACGAGCTGCAGCCAGTTGCCGGCGGACATCTAGAACCGCTCCGGGAACAGCAGGGCGGCGAGCAGGTAGCCGATCAGCGCCACCGCCAGGATCAACGCGACGATGTTGTCGGCGGTCACGGCGCCACGACCTCGGCCGTCGTGTCCTCGCCGGTGGTGGTGTCGTGGGTCGACTCCGCCTGCGCGGCGGCCCGCACGATGCGATCGAGACCGCGGACGTACACGACGCACACGGCGAAGAACGCCAGCGTGATCGCCACGAACACGATGTCAGCCATGTCCTCATCCCCTGGGCGGGGGCGACAGCGGGTGCGGTCGCCGGTGAGGGCATCGTGGGACGGTCAGGGGCCGCCCGGAACGGGGTTCGCCGGCTCTTAACGGGCGCCGGTCCGGACTCAACGGGTCCTTAGCGCGGCGTCACCCGGTCACGTCACCATGGCGTCCGCCAGGTGCTGGGACGTGGCGGTGAAGGTGCTGTCGAACCACTGGGCCGTCGCCTCGGGCGACCGGGTCCACACGGAGATGCACTGGACCACGGCGCCGTTGGTCACGCAGCCGTACGCGGTCGGGAACTCGGTGCCGGTGGAGGTGACGGTCATGGTGGCGCCGGCGGCGCGGGCGTCGAGCGACACCCCGGCGGGGATCGGTGCCGGCGCCCATCCCTCGGTGAGCTGGCCCGGGTCGAGGGTGGCCGGGCACGACTCCAGCAGGTCGAACGTGGCGGCGACCGCCGTCGTCGCGGCGGCGACCGTGCGGTGCACGACCGTCGTCAGGACCACCTCGACGAACTCGTCGGGCGGCAGGTCCTCGGGAGCGGTGGTCCCCGGCGGGTAGAACGCGCGCCGGGTCGTGAGCATGCGCTCGTCGGGGGCGGCGAGCGGCTGGCCGCACGACGTCCAGTCGTCCGCCTCCTCGCTGGCGGCGGCGGGGTCCTCGCTGAGGCCGGCGAGCGTGCCGGAGAGGGCCGCCTGCGCCTCCAGCCCCCGGGCCGCGGACTCGTTGAGCACCACCGTGCTGGTGGTCGTGGGCAGCGTGGGCGGGGGGCCGGCGCTCCCGGCCTCGTCGTCGCTGCCCCCGCACCCGGCGGCGACCGCGGTCAGTAGCACCGCCGTGATCACGAGCGCGGGCGGACCCCAGCGGCGCTGCGCGCCGATCCTTCCCATGCGCAGTGGCGTACCACACCACCGGACCCCGGCACGACACCGGGCCGTTCCGGCGCTTGACCTTCGAGCTGGCTCGAAGGTCTACGGTGGCGGGCATGACCACGTACACGATCGGCGAGGTCGCCGAGCGCAGCGGGTTCTCGGCCTCGGCGCTGCGCTACTACGAGGGCATCGGCCTCGTCGTCCCCGCCGAACGCACGGCCGCCGGGTACCGGATCTACGACGACCGCACGCTGGCCCGGCTGGCGTTCATCGCCCGGGCCAAGCAGCTCGGCTGCACGCTGGAGGAGATCCTCGACCTGGTCGCGCTGTGGGACGGCGACCGGTGCGGTCCGGTCCAGCGCCGGTTCCACGAGCTGGTCACGGCGAAGATCGCCGCCGCCGAGCGGCAGATCGCCGAGCTGACCGAGTTCCGCACGCAGCTCGGGGCGGCCGCCACCGGCCTGGCGGGGGCGCCGGTCGACGGTCCGTGCGACGCCGGCTGCGCGTGCCTGGGCCTGCCCGATCCCGTGCTGGTCCTCACCCGCCGATGACTGACGGGGCGCGCGAGCGTCCTATGCACATGGCGACTTACGTTCTGATCCACGGCGCGGGCTCGGACTCCTGGTACTGGCACCTGGTGGCGCCGGAGCTGGAGGCCCGGGGCCACGACGTCGTGGCCCCCGACCTGCCGGCGGGCGACGACTCGGCGGGACTGGCGGAGTACACCGACGTGGTGGTGGAGGCCATCGGCCGCCGCCGCGACCTGATCCTGGTGGCCCAGTCGATGGCCGGCTTCACGGCCCCCCTGGTGGCCGACAGGCTGCCGGTCGAGCTGATCGTCCTGGTGGCGGCGATGGTCCCGGCCCCGGGCGAGTCCCCCGGAGACTGGTGGAAGAACACGGGCCACGCGGTGGCCCCCGAGGTGGCGGACAGCGGCGACGACCCGGTCGCGCTGTTCCTCCACGACCTGCCCCCCGACGTCCGGGACGAGGCCATGACCCGCGGCGGCCGCCCCCAGTCGGGCACCCCGTTCGAGAAGCCGTGGCCGCTCGAATCCTGGCCGGACGTCCCGACGACGATTCATCCTGTGCCGGGACGACCGCTTCTTCCCGGCACCCTTCCAACGCCGCGTGGTGGCCGAGCGGCTGGGCATCGTCCCCGACGAGATGCCCGGCGGCCACCTCCCGGCCCTGGCCCACCCCCACGACCTGGTCGACCGCCTGGAGTCGTACCGCAAGGGCCTGGACGCCACCCCGGCTGCTCCTGGCAAGCAGTCCAGTTCAGCGGTCGGCGGGATCGACCGCGTCGAGCGCCTGCCGGGCCAGGGCGAGGCGTTCCTCGGCCGTGGCCTGCGCAGCGACGGCATCGTCCGCCTTCCGGCGCGCCGCGGCCGCCCGCGCCTCGACCTCGTCCGCGGTCGACGAAGCCCGCCGCGCACTGTTGACCGCGGTCCGCAGAGCCCGCTCGGCCGCCAACAGCTCACGCCGAGCCGCAGCGACAGCAGCGGGATCGACGACCGGCCCTCCGCCATCCGCCGCGCCCTCGTCCGCCGCCGCCGAGCCGGCGCGCCGCGCCCCGCTCCGGCCCACGACCGCGTGCCATCGCCGCCCGCGGTCGCCGCGCCCCGAGAACTGTCGTCCCGGCTCGCCGCCTGCGCCGCGCCCCTTCGACCGACCCCGCCGACCCGCGGTCGCCGCGCCCCGGGAGCTGCTGCCCCCGCCGCGCCGCGCCCCTTCGACGGTGCCCGGGCGCCGCCTGGCCCTTCGACCGCTCCGCCTTGGTGCCTTGGGTCTGGGCGACGGTCCCGCTGGCGCTCCCGAAGTCGAGGCCGAGGCCGCCCGCGTCGGGGGTGTCGACCAGGCGCCCGGCCTGCAGGTCGGCGAGGGCGTCCGGATCGGCGATCACCGCCCGCACCGCGCCGCTCAGCGCCACGGGGTCGAGCCGTTGGCCATGGCGCTCGGCCGCCCCTGCCGCCGCGTCCACGACCCGGCGCTCGGCCGCCCGCAGGTCGGCCAGCGCACTCGCGCAGGTCCCCGCCGCCGGACTGGGCCTCGCCGACCGCCGTCGCGGCGCCGGCCAGGTCGGCCACGGCGTCCGGCGCGTCGAGCCGGGCGGCGTCGAGGCCCCAGGCCAGTGCCCGGGGCTTCCGCAGCGCCTTGACCTCGGCCGCCGCCTCGCGGTCGCCGGCCGAGCGCAGCTCGCGGGCCAGGGCGTCCCGCTCGGTCACGAAGGCGTCGAGCGGGCCGCCGTAGATCTCCGCCACCCGGGTCCCGATGTCGGCCATCGCCCCCAGGTTGCCAGGCCCGAACCGTAGAGTCGCAGGATGGCGGTCGGCTGCTATCCGGGGTCGTTCAACCCGCCGACCATCGCCCACCTGGCGGTGGCGGACGCGGCGCGGCGCCACGCCGGGCTCGACCGGGTCGATCTGGTGCTGTCCCGCGAGGCGTTGGGCAAGCCCGTGGCCGGGGTCCCGCCGGTCGAGCACCGCCGGGCCGTCCTCGAGGCGGTGGCCGTGTCCCGGCCGTGGCTCGGCGTGGTGGTGACCGGCGCCCGGCTGATCGCCGACATCGCGGCCGGGTACGACGTCGGTCGTGCTGGGGGCGGACAAGTGGGCCCAGGTCCTGGACCCCGCCTGGTACGCCGGCTCGACCGCCGCCCGCGACGAGGCGGTGGCGGCGCTGCCCCGGGTCCTCGTGGCCCCGCGCGACGGCGACCGGCCCGAGGGTGTCGAGCTGCTCGACGTCGCCGACCACCTCGGCTCGGTGAGCGCGACGGCGGTGCGGACGGGGGTGCCCGACGCCGCAGCCTGGATCCTGCCCGAGGCCGTGGCGTCCGGCGTGTGGGCGGTCAGGCGGGCGGGGCGATCGTGACCGGGGTCCCGAGCCCGCTCAGGTCGAGCGCCAGGTGCAGCGGCGGACCGGACGGCACGGTGGTGACCTGGACGTGGATCGGGCTCGCCCCGCCGGTCGAGCACGAGCAGCACCTGGGCGTCGACCGCCCGGCGCTCGCGCTCGGTCGGGCCGATGCACGGCCGCGGGGATCGTGGCGGCGTAGCTGCGCCGGCCCTGCGGGTCGACGCCGGCCTCGGCCGGCGCCACCGCGGCGGCCAGCCAGCGGGGCAGGTTGGTGACGCCCTTGGTGGCGGGCTCCGGGGTGGACAGCGCCGGGATGCGCTGGAAGCCCCGCTCCCCGAGCGCGTCGCGGTGGTCGGCGGACCGGCCCCAGACCACGGTGCCGTCGGCGACCGTCTCGGTCGCCTTCCCGTTGGCGGCGACGGCCACCTCGTGCAGGCGGCCGGTCCCGAGCTGGGCCTGACCGTCGACGGTGGTCTCGAAGGCGAGCCACAGTGAGGGGCGCACGGCGCTGACGTCGCTGGCGTTGGCGGTCCCCCGGTAGGCGAAGGTCCCGGCCTCCTCGAGCCGCCGGGCGGCGGACGCGAACGCCTCCGCGGGCGTGGGCGGCCGGGTGGTGGTGGTCGTGCTGGGCGCGGTGGTCACCGACGTCTCGCTCGCCACGTCGCCCGCGGCCGCCCGCGTGCCTCTCCTCCCCGGACCCGGCCACGGCCAGCGCCGCCACCCCCAGCACGACCACGGCGACGACGGCCACGAGGACCCCCACCAACCCCCGGCGGGACCCCGCGGGCTCCGGCACGGGCGCGGCGGGCTGCGGGCTCGGCGTGGTGCCTCGTGGATTGGGCGCCAGGCCCGGCCGGCGCGGCGCCCGTGGTGTGGCGGCCGGGGGCGGCTGGCGGCGCGGGCCGTGTGCGGCTGTGTGGCGGGCCCGGCTGGCGTTGGGGCGTGCGCGGGTGGCGGGTGGTCCGCGCGAGGGCTGGGGCGCGTGGTGGGATGGTGCCCGTGGGGTGGGTGGCGGGGGCGGGCTGGCGGTGGGGTGTGCGCGGGTGGCGGGGTGGTGCCGCGTGGCGTCGGTGGCGGGGGCGGGTGGCGCTGGGTCCGTGGCCGGTGGGGTGGTGCCCGTGGGCTGGGGGGCGGGTGGCCGGGGGGTGGGCGCCGTTGGCGGGGCGGTGGCCGCGGGCGGCGTGTGGGCCCCGGGGGGCGTGGTGGATCGGTCCGCTGGCGCGGGGTTGGTTCGGCGGGCGCGTTGGTTGTGGGCGAGCTTGGCGGCCACTACGGCCGCGCCCGCAGCTGCTGCGGCTACCAGTGGCCCCGCCCGGCGCAGTTTCCCCATCGGTCCCTAACGTACGCGACCGCTACAGGCCCTCCGTCACGCCGTCGGCGTCACCGGCAGGCAGGTCGGCCCGGCGTCGGCGTTCGGTGCCCGCCACCCGGTGGAGGATGGCCGACTTCGGCCGCACCGTCAGCGGCGACTCCGCCGATCGTGCCACCGCCTCGCCGTCCACCAGCAGGCTGTACGCGCCGTCGGGGCCGGCCGGCCACAGCAGTGTGGCGACGGGGCGCTCCGCCACGTTGCGCCGGCTGGTGCGGCCGGCGCCCATGGTCAGCGTCCCGTCCTCCAGCGCGACGACGACCGACACCACGTGCGGTCCGTCCTCGCCGATCGTGACCAGGTAGGCGGCCGGGCCATACTCGGCGACCCGGTCCGGGAGGCCCTCGAGGTCGACCTTCTCGGTCATCGCCGCGACGCCGCCAGCCGGACCGTGAACCGGTCGGCCTCCCGCACGAGGGTGACCTGGTCGCACAGCTGGTGGGTGATCCACAGGCCGAGCCCGCCGAGCCCCTCCTCGGACGAGCGGCCGGGGAGCAGGCCGACGAACGGGTCCTGCGGCCCGGGCCCCTGGTCGGTGACGGTCACGAGCAGCCGGTCGGGCACCGCCCACATCTTGACCTCGACCGGGGGCCGCCCGTACAGCACGGCGTTGGCCACGGTCTCGCTCACGCCGACCACCAGGTTCTCGATGTCCTCGGCGCCGAGGAACGACCGCAGCGCCAGGTCGGCCACCGCGTGGCGGGCCTCGGCGGCGGTCGGCTCGATCAGCGTGACGGCGGGAGGACGTGCCTCCAGCACGTCGGGCGGCGGGACCGGGCTGTGCCCGAGGAGCACGTCCGGCTCCTCGTAGCCGTCGTTCACATGGTGGTGGCCGTCGGCGGTGGCGACGAACGGGTGCGTGCGGACGGCGTCGGCCAGCACGTCGGTCGGGGCGGTCCGCGTGTCGTAGGGGCACAGGCCCCACATCGGGTAGTCGCGGAAGGCGTGGTTGGCGACCGCCTCGTAGCGCCGCCACGCCTCCCACGGGACCCCGGTGCCCGGGTGCGGCACCTCGCCCACGATCCGGATGCGCTGGGCGCCCTCGTCGACGAGGTCGGCCAGCAGCTGGCGGAAACGGGCGAGGGCGACGGCGGGGCGGGCGAACCGGTCGGGGCCCGGCAGGTACCGCAGGCCGGTCGCCCGGGGCATCGCCCGCCGCACGAGGTCGGCGTTGGGATCGGCGAAGGCGACGAGGGTGGGATCACCCGCCGACAGGCCGTCCTCGAGGAACGGCACGGTCAGGGACAGCAGCTCGTCGTCCGACCCGTAGAAGGCGGCCTCGTGCACACAGCCCGAGCATCCTTCCGCTGTGACCGACGGCGCGAACGTCACTCCACCGAGGCTACTCGCCGCACCCCGCGCGTTTTCCGCAGTTCAGTGCGTGACCGGTGGCCGCCACATCGCCCAGAGGGGCGGACAGTCGTCGCAGCGCAGCTCGCGGGTCACCGCGAAGCCGTGACGCTCGTACAGCGCACGGTTCCGCGGGCTGGTCGCCTCCAGGTAGGCGGGCACGTGCTCGCGGTCCGCCCGGTCGAGGACGGCGTGCAGCAGCGCGGTGCCGATGCCGGCGCCCTGCCGGTCGGGGATCACCCCGTGCAGCATCAGGTAGTAGTGCGGCTCGGTGGGACGGTGGGCGCCGATCTCCCTCAGCCGGTCCCACCGGGGCAGGTCGTCGCCGGCGAGCGCCGCCAGGCCCGACGCGAGCCACTCCTCCGCCGCGGGGCTGGCCACGGCCTCCGGCGGCAGCCACAGGGCGGCGCCCGTGCCGGACTCGTTGGTGTGGTTCTCGCCGTGGGGCTGGACGTGCTCGGCGAACAGCTCCATCACGGACGGCAACGTCGCCCGGCGGCGCCCGGCGTCGGGCACCAGCCACGACACGGTGGGGTCGTCGTGGAGGGCGGCGGCGAGGACCCAGGCGACGGGGCCGAGGTCGGCCGTGCGGGCCCTGCGCACGTGGCGCTCGTAGGCGCCGATGTCACGGGAGACGGAGGTGAGGATCGACACGGCTTCTCTCCATGCGGGGGATGTCGGACGGATCGTCCGTCCGACATCCCCGTCCCCGCATGGGGAGAAGTGCTTACGCGCACCTCAATTGGCCCGCTCGGCCCCCGGCGTCAGCGCCAGTTCTTGGACCGGAACTCCGACCACGGGCTGCGGCAGAGGCCGCAGTTCGTGCCGACGAACTGGGCACGGGCGTCGGCGTTGGCGTACAGGGTGGCGTCGAGCCAGTCGGCGGCCACGCCGACGATGTACCGCTCGATGTCGGCGTTGGTGAACATCGCCGAGTGGCCGACGTTGCCGTACGAGCCGAAGACGGACGGGACCGACGAGGGCACCCGGTTGTAGTCGTCGGTGGCGTTCGAGTAGGCGATGTCGGACGGCCCCCCGTTGAGCCACGCCGTCGGCCCGTGCAGCCGGGTGAGGGCGTCCTTGCCGACGCCGCCGATGCCGCCGCTGGCGAAGATGCCGCTGTTCCACAGGATGGTGGAGTCCACCCGGGGATCGCTGCTGGCGTCGATCGCCTCCAGGCCGCCGCACGACTGGCCCATGGCCGTGATCGAGCCCGTGTCGAGCTTGCCGAAGTACTTGCTGCCGGAGCGGGTGTTCTCCGAGACGGCGAAGTCGATGGCGTCGATCATCATGTCCGAGTTGGTCTGGCCGCTGCCGTTGGGACGGCCGTTGGAGATGACGAGCACGCCGTGGGCGGCGAGCGGCGTCAGGAACTCCTGGAAGTACAGGCCGTTGCCCGAGCACGCCCCGTTGCCCCACACGACGATGGGCATCGGGTGCGTGACGGCCGCCAGGTTCGACGGCCGGTAGACGGTGTTGTCCGGCAGCCGGGTGTCGGTCTCGTACATGGACGTGTACTGCTGGGTCAGCGGCGGCCGTCCGCCCGGGTCGGGGTTCGTGGTCGTCGGCCCGGGCCCCGTCGTGGTGGACGTCGTCGTCGGACCGCACGAGGCCACCCGCGACCACACCCCGGGTGCGGTCTGTTGCAGCGACGTGGTCGAGAAGCTGAAGCCGAGCGCGTCGTTGGACCCGACGGCCCGGATCGTGAACAGGACCCGCACGGCCCGCCCCGCACTGACGTGGTCGGAGTTGCGGGCGGTCACGCAGGTGGCCTGCGCGGGCGCGGCGGGCTCCGCCGTCGCCGAGCTGGCCGTGGCGAGCGCGGCGGCGAGCAGGACGGCGGCGAGCAGCGCCGCCGGCGCGCGGCGCCAGGGCGTGGACGTTGGCATCGGTTCCCCTCCAATGTGACTGTCCTCCCGCACCCTCCGTGTAATCGGACATGACGCCGATTTCAAGTCTTGACAGCGAAGTTTCTATGACGAACTCAGAACGAGAGGACTCAGAGATGCCGTATATCTTGTCCTGACATGCGGATTCCGCCGTTCCCGGTCCATACTGACACTAACGACAACTGACACACCACTGCGCATGATGCAACGAACACGTCAGACCTTCTCCGGCGGTGCCAGCGGGCTGTCACAAGCGGGCGAGCTAACTGTCGCCGGTGTCACTACGATCTGCGCAGGGCTGGGCAGAGGAGATCCGATGGCGACGACCACCTCGAACGGCGTCCTGGGCGCGATGGGGATCGGTGTGAGCGACCTCGACCGTTCCGTGGACTTCTACACACGGGTGCTGGGGATGCGGCAGCTCACGACGTTCACGCTGCCGTACATGGACGAGGTCCTCGTGGGCTACGACGCCCGGCGGGGTCCGGCGCTGGCCCTGATGCACTGGACCGACGGCTCCGACCCGAACTACCGGGACAACCCGGTCAAGGTCGTCGTCTACGTCGACGACCCACCGGCGGTGGCGGCGGCGATCCGAGCGGAGGGCCTGGAGGTCACCCGCGAGCCCACACCCGTCCCCGAGCTGGGGGACGCGGTCGTCGGCCTGGCGCGCGACCCGGACGGGTACGTCATCGAGCTGCTCCAGCGGCCGGCGCGGGCGGAGAGCTGACGGAGCGCCGGGGCGATGCCCGCAGGGAGCCGCCAGGGTCAGCGGGAGGAGTCCGCGCCCCAGCTCCTGATCACGATGTTCCTGGCCTACTGGTTCGGGAACCCGGAGTTCGTGCCCTCCGCGCTGCTGGTCGCCCTGCTGGGGGCGTTCGGGGTCGGCGACGCGGCCGCCCGGGCCGCCATCAGCCGACTGGCCCGCCGCGGGCAGCTCGAGGGGGTCCGCCACGGGCGTCACACCGCCTACCGCCTCGCGCCCCGCAGCTTCTCGCGGGCCCAGGCGGAGGGCTGGCGGATGATGCGGTTCGGGACGCCCCGGGCCTGGGACCACCAGTGGACCTGCGTGGTCTTCTCGATCCCCGAGGCGGAGCGGGGCCGGCGCCCGGCCCTGCGCCAGCGGCTGCGGGACCTGGGCCTCGGGCCCCTGTTCGACGGCTTCTGGATCACGCCCCGGGCCCCGCTCGACGCCATCGACCGGGCGCTCCAGGAGCTGGAGGTGCGCGACGCCGCGGTGTTCCGGGTGAGCGAGGTGCCCCGGCCCGGGGGTACCGACCTGCTCGCGGCGTGGGATCTCGCCGCCCTGCGCGCCGGCTACGACGACCTGGTGGTCCGGCTCGAACGGCTGGTGGCACGGGTCCGGGCCGGGACGGTGCCCGGCGACGACGCCCTCGTGACGCGGGTGGACGTGTGCAACCAGTGGCGCACGCTCGCCGAGTCCGACCCCGGCCTGCCGCCGGAGCTGCTGCCGGCCGACTGGCCGCAGCGCCGCGCCCGCGAGCTGTTCGTGGAGGCGTTCGACTCGCTCGGCCCGCTGGGCGAGGAGTTCGTCCGCCGCCTGGCGCGCTCGGCCGCCCGGGGTCGCACGACCCCGCAACCCCGCTGCCGGCGCGTGGCGGACTGCCTGGCCCCCGTCACCGTGGGGGCGTGACCGCCGGCGCCGGCGCGGGCGGCGGCTACTGGCCGCGGCTGGTCGGGTCCACCTTGGCCAGGGTGAGCAGGTCGACCATCCGGTAGTCGCCCGTCGAGCTGGTGTTGCGGCGGGGCAGCGTCGGGCGCCAGCCGATGCGGTTGAGGTACGAGTCGGGCTGGAGCTGGAGGACGCCGATGAACACCTCGCCCACGATCCTGGCGCCGACGGGGCCGAGCCGCAGCCCGCCGTTGACCACCCCGGCCTCCTTCAGGATGTAGTACCAGAGCGGGGTGTTCCTCTCGAGGCCCAGACCGTAGGCCGAGAGCTCGGACAGGTCGCCGGAGCTGAGCGGGGCGGCGCCGATGGCCCGGGCGATCGACTGGCCCGACGGTTGCGACCACGTGATGTGGCGCAGGAGGTTGCGGGTGGCCAGCGAGGTGGGCGGGTCGCCACTGGAGATGGCGGCCAGCGGCAGGTTGAACAGCGGGGTCGACAGGCGGGCGTCGATGATCTTGTTGGGGCGCACCTCCCCGTCGCCGAAGTCGAAGAACGTCTGCCAGCCGATGAACCGCCGCGGGGCGCGGGCCCCGCCGCGCATGTCGACCGGGTCGGCCTGGCCCTGGCCGGCGGGGTCGAAGATCATGCCGAAGAACGCGGCCCCGTTGTCGCCGGCGAGGTTGGCCCGGTACGACGGCCGGATCATGCTGTGCCCGAACCGGTAGGCGGCGCCCTGGAACTCGACGGGCATGAACGCCCCGTTGAACGGCGGCCGGTAGTACCGGCGGCCCCGGCGCAGGATGTCGTCCACCACCGACTGCCCCAGGATCTGCGGCAGGAACTCCCGCACGACGATCCACTGGTAGTGCCATGTCACCCGGCGGCGGGCCTCGGTGAAGACGAGGCTCGGCAGGGTGCGCCGCTCGGCCCGCACGATGTCCACGACCGCGTTGTGGAACTTGATGAACGCGGCATGCAATCCGGCGATGATCAGGTTCTCGTCGTTGCGCGGATCCGAAATGACCGCTCGCCCGGCGCTGTCGCGCGGGAGGTCCTCGAACAGCCCGCCGCTCTCGATGCGGAGCTTGGTCCGGTCCGCTTGGTAGAGCTGCGGAGAGCCGGTCGGCCCGGCGCCGTACAGCGAATCGAGGTCGAGCGAGGGCGTCCGGGTGTTGCGCGACGTGCGCGGCTCGGTCCGGACGCCGAGCGGGGACGCGGCGTCGAACGTGACGTCGTGGTCGAGGAACTGGCCGAGGAACGTCGTCCCGGCGGTGTGGGTCGCGTTGTTCGGGTTGTTCACGCTGAGCGCGGGGTCGAGGATCAGCTCGACGGGACCGGCCGCCAGGTTGTCGCGGGCATCGAGGATGCCGCCCGGCTTTCCGATGTCCGTCAGGGCCGCTCGCAGCGCTGGACCGTCGGGCGCGAAGGGCGGCAGGCCCGGGAACATGCGCCCGAAGTTGAGCGGCGACTGCGACGGGCCCGACTGGGCCCCCGCGATGTGACCACCGAGAGTGGCCGGCCCTCCGGCGACCGCATAGGCCCCGGCGCCGACGGCGGAGCCCCCCAGGCCCCGGAGAAACCGCCGCCGGGTCACACCGGCGATCTCCTGGTCGGTACTTGTGCGCTCGCGGTCGGATGGTCGGGTTCCCATTGTTCCCCCCTGGCGATGTACGGCCTCGCCCGACCGACCGAGCTCGTCGCTCGTCTCCCCGACTCGCGCCGCCTCGACGACACAAATCGTACGGCTCACCATACAGCGTTCAGTAACAACGCGTCATCAACCAATTGAGGTCGATTTCACATCACTATTTGGGCGACCCCGATTGGTGTCCCCCGTTCGGAGACCCCCTTCGAGCAGGCATTGAGAAATTGTGAAAAAGCTATTGTCCCGGCAAAGACGCGGGGCAGAAATAGGCGTATGCTCCGGCTGGGCGCACAGTGTCGGAGGGGAAAGATGGCACGCTGCGAATCACGGTCGAATCGCGTGTCTCACTCGAACGATTCGTTCGGCTTCAGCCCGAGTGCGACCACGCGGCCGCACAACGCGTTTGCAGGGCGACGCATCTCGGTCGTGGTGGTGGACGACGGGCCGATCGGCTCCAACGGCGATGCGGCGGCGTTCGCCGGTCCGCCGATCCAGATCGTCGGCCACGCGCCACCGGGCCCGGAGGCGTCGGCCCTGGTGGACCGGGTGCGACCGGACGTCGTGCTCGTCACGGTGGGCGAGGGTCGTCCGTACACCGAGGCGGACATCGAGGCCCTGCGGGCCCGGCACCCGGAGACCCGGGTGCTGCTCGTGGAGCCCGACCGCCGCGGCGAAGGGTCGGCCCGCGACGACGCGTTCGTCCACGTCGTGGCGCGGATCCAGCAGGTCACGGCGCGGCCCGCCCGGGGGTGCGGGCAAGGGGGCCCGCCTGCCCACGGCCGGCATGCCGGCGCTCACCCGGCGTGAGCACGAGATCCTGCGGCTCGTGGCTCTCGGGAACACCAACAACGAGATCGCCCAGCGCCTCGGCCTCGCTGCCAACACCGTCAAGACGTATTGGCAGCGGGCGCTCCACAAGTTGTCGGCCCGCAACCGGGCGGAAGCGATCGCCCGGGCGCACGACATGCACCTGATCTGACCCTGCGGCGACACACATGACATTGGCACTGTCGATGGGGAGTCGCCGGGTCATAGATCGTTATTGCGGCCACTCCATTGAGGCTACCGCGACCAGTGCCTCGGTCACGGCGGCCTCGTAGTCCGGGCGGTACGTGGGGGCACCGGTCCCCGGGCGCACCCGCGGCGGCAGCTCGAGCTGGGCCCCGGCACCCCGCGGGAGGTTGACCGGGTTGCGGGGATGCTGGCCCCGCAGGGGGCGGGGGATGCGCTCGACGTCGTCCTCGATCCGGAACCCGTCGCCCAGCGCGCCCTCCAGCGCCGAGCGCAGCGCGGCGGCCAGGGGGCGGTTCTGCCCGCCCACGAGCAGGGTGGTCCACATGTCCGGCCGCCCGTACCCGTGGACCGCCACCGCCACCTCCACGTGGTCGAGGAAGCGGGTCAGGGCCGGCGAGGCGCCGGGATCGAACGCCACCGACGGCACGTGCCACCGCAGGCCGGGCGGCTGGCGCACGGCGTACAGCGACGCCCCCGCCCGCTCGGCGGCGGCCGCCGCGATCACGTCGGTGCCGCGTTCGAGGTTGCCCCCGTGCAGCGCCATCAGCCCGAAGCGGCTGCGAAGCTCGCAGATCTCCTCGACACCGGGTTGGGCCAGGAGGTCCTCGAACACGTGCTCTGACTAGCAGGCCTCGGCGACGTAGGGATAGGGGTTGACAGGCGACCCGCCGCCCGGGTGGATCTCGAAGTGCAGGTGGGGTGTGCCGCGGGCGTTGCCCGTGTCGCCCACGTAGCCGATCACCGTGCCGGCCTCGACCCAGCCGACGCCCTGGTTCTCGTAGCCCGAGAGGTGGGTGCCGTAGTAGGTGTTGCCGTTGTCGCCGTAGACGTACCAGGACAGGCCGCCGAGGCTGCTGCCCCGGTGCACGACCTCGCCGCTCACCGGGGCCACGGTGGGGGTGCCGCGGGCGGCCAGCATGTCGACGCCCTTGTGGGCCCGCCCGCCCGAGCGGGCGGCGCCCCACGTGTTGGTGAAGTGCAGCCCGCCGCCGTCGACGGGGCAGAACATGGCGCCGATCGCGAGGCGGCGGGCGTTGGCCGCCTCGATCGCCGCCTGCGCCGCCGCGATCTCGCGGGCCTCGACCGCGGCGGCCATGGCGTTCATGATCTCCTGCGTGCGGGCGGCGAGCGCGGCCGCCTCCTCCGGGCTGGCGGGCGGGGCCGCGGCCTGCTGGGCGGCCAGCGCCGCCTGCACCTCGGTGACGAAGGACGCCTGGTCGCTGAGCGCGGCGTCCAGGTCGGCCATCACGGCCTCGGCCTCGGCCCGCGCCGCCTCGGCGGCCTCCTGGGCCGTGGCCTGCTGCTCCTCCAGGACCTCGAGGTCGGCCAGGGCCGCCTCGTGGGCGTCGAGGTCGGCGGCGGCCTGGTCGGACTGCATGCTGAGGATCGCCTGCTTGACGGTGGCGTCCTCCGTGGTCTCGGCCGTGAGCACGTCGAGCGCGCTGGCCGCCGGCGGGTTGACGAACTGGTCGATGACGACGGCGTCGGTCAGGTCGGTCGTGTCGGAGATCTGGAGCCGGATGTTGGCGAGCGCGTTGTCGGCGTCGGCGAGGGACTGGTTGGCGCCGGCCACGGCCGCCTGCGCCATCCCCAGCGCGCCGAGCTGGCGCATCACCTCGGCGTGCAGCTCGCCCAGCGAGGCGGTGACCCCGGCGGCGCTCAGGCTGTCGACCGCCACGAGGGCGAACTCTCCGGGCGAGCGGTCCTCGCCCGCCTCCTCCTGCGCGGGCGCGGCCGGAGCGGCCCCGGCGCCCGTGGGAAGGGCGAGCAGGGCAAGGGCGACGGCCACGGTGGCCCATCGGCTGCGGGCGTCCAGCATCCCTCTCCTCGCGTTGGGACCCAGCTAGAGCGGACGTTGACCCTGAACCGTAACAAGCTTGTCGTGGTGATGTCATGGCAACGGAGCGTGACCGCCCCGGAACCCGTCCTGCCTCCACGCGATGTTGACGTCGGGTTCATGTCGGACTATGTTCGCAGGCACGCGGCGCCGGGCCCCGACGTCGCCGGCCGCGAGGGGAGACGCGGATGACGCCAACGACGACCGTGACGGGGCCGGCAACGAACCGCTCGCCAAGCAGGCTGCCGGTACGGGATGCACCCAGGCAACCGTTCCCGGCCGGCGGCCGCTGGCGCCCCGTGAGCTCCTCCGGGCGCCGCCCCCTCCCGATCGGTGGGGCCCGCATCCGGGCCGTCGCCTGATCACCGTTCGTGGTGTGGGGGCGGGGACCCCTTCCCGCCCCGCCCCCGCCCACTACCCTTCCTGACGTGGCCATCGAGGTCGAACCGCTGAGCACCGAGCCCGCCGAGGGCGGGCAACGGGCAGGACAGGCCGCCGGCGGGCGGCTGCTCACGGCGCGCGGGCTGCGCACCCGGGCGACGCTGGTGGCCGCGGCCAAGCAGGTGTTCGAGGAGATCCCGTTCCCCGACAGCCGCATCACCGACATCACGGCCCGGGCCGGCGTCGCCAGCGGCACCTTCTACACCTACTTCGACTCGAAGGAGGAGATCTTCCGCGAGGTGGCGGCGGCGGTGCTGGCCGAGATGTCGGCGGCGCCCCGGCGCGACCCCGACAACACGGAAGGCGACTTCATCCGGGACATCGAGTACGCCAGCCGCCAGTACTTCCTGGTGTGCGTGCGCAACCCGGGCATCGTGGCGTCGATCGAGCAGGTGGCGCCCGGCGACCGCGAGGTCATGGCCGCCCGCCGCTCGACGGTCGTCCAGAACGTCAAGCGGGGCGAGCGCTGGATCCGCCGGCTCCAGGACCTGGGCATCTGCGACGACATCGATCCCTGGACCACGGCCATGGCCCTGCACACGATGAACGTGCGCCTCGCCTACGACCACCTGCTGCCCCACGGCGAGCAGGCCGAGGCCGACGTCGACATGCTGGCCAAGGCCGTGACCCGCATCTGGGCCCGCACGGTCGGGCTGGAGAAGGTGGAGCCATGAGCGAGCGCAGCGAGCGGCCGTTCGAGCTGGGCGGGGTCAACCACCTCGCCCTCGTGTGCCGGGACATGGCCCGCACCGTCGAGTTCTACTCGGGCGTGCTCGGCATGCCCCTCGTGAAGACCATCGAGCTGCCCTTCGGCATGGGCCAGCACTTCTTCTTCGACTGCGGCGGCGGCGACTGCCTCGCCTTCTTCTGGTTCCCCGACGCCCCCGAGCCCGTGCCCGGCGTCTCGGCGCCCCGGGCCCGGCCCGACCAGGGCGAGCTGACCAGCGCCATCGGGTCGATGAACCACGTCGCCTTCTCCGTGCCGCCCGAGCGCATCGACGAGTACCGCGACCGGCTGATCGCCGCGGGCGTCGACTGCACCGAGGTCGCCAACCACGACGACAGCGAGTACGGGCTGGCGAAGCGGATGCACCCGGGGGTGTTCGTCCGGTCGGTCTACTTCCAGGACCCGGACGGCATCCTGCTGGAGTTCGCGGCCTGGACCCGGCGCCCCGCCGGCGGGCCCGACGAGGTGCGCCACGCGCCGGCCGGCGCCGTGGCGCGGCCCGCGGCTACGGGCTGACCGACTCCATGCCCTCGGGGTACTCGCCGGTGGCGGCGTGCCACACCTCGGCCGCGCCCCGCTGGGCGAACAGCCGGGCCACGCCGATCGCCACCCCGGACGCGATGCTCCACGCCAGCGCCTCGCCCCAGGTCGTGCGGGGCGAGGCCGGGTTGGCCGGCGGGTCGCTGCGGCGGGCCAGCCGCCACGTCAACAGCAGGACCCTGCGCGCGGCCAGGCCGGCGAGCATGCCGCTCAGCGAGCCCACGATCCTCCATGCCACCCGGTTGCTCATCGCCTCCACCCTTCCCGGCGCCGTCGCGCCGGATACGTTCGGCCGATGGACGCCGACCGCTTCGAGCCGCTGCCCGAGGACGTGGCGGCCCGCTGGGCCACGTTCGGGCGTTGGGAACGAACCTACTTCCCCAAGCTCGTCGGCCTGGAGGTCGAGGAGCTGCGGGCCGACTACTGCCGCATGCGCCTGCCCTACCGCCCCGAGCTCGAGCAGCCGTTCGGGGTCGTCCACGGCGGCGCCATCGCCACGCTGGTCGACACGGTGGTGGTGCCGGCGGTGGGCGCGGCCTACGAGGCGGGCTGGGGCTACACGACCCTGACCATGGACATCCAGTACCTCGGTGCGGTCGTCCGGGAGGACGCCGTGGCCGAGGGGTGGGTGACCCAGCGGGGCCGGTCGATCGTGTTCTGCCGCGCCGAGGTCCGCACCGCCTCGGGCCGCCCGGCCGCCTCGGGCACGCTCACCTACAAGGTGTCGCCGCCCCGCTGAGGTCTGGCCCGCCGCGGGCACGGGTACGCCGGGGGCCGACACCGAAGGGCGAGCGCCCGCTGGGGATGCGCTCCGGTGCGCGAGAGGCTCGCCCGCGACCACGGAGGAACGATCCATGATCCGACGAGCCGCAGCACTGTCGCTCGCCGCCGCGCTGGCCCTGGGTGGGGCCGCCGCCTGTGGTGACGACGAGGACGGTGACGGGGGCGTCACGGACGAGGAGATCCAGGAGGGCGAGGACACCGTCAACAGCCTCGAGGACGAGGTCGAACAGGAAGTGGACTCCCAGGATCAGGGATCCAACGACGACGGCGAGTAGATCGCCGGCGCGAGCGGCCGGGGCCCACCACGGTGGCGCCCCGGCCCTCGTCGCGTTCAGGTGGACGGCAGCCGGACGACCGAGATGAAGAACTCGTCGATCTGGCGGATGACCTTGACGAAGCGGTCGAAGTCGACCGGCTTGGTCACGTAGGCGTTGGCGTGGAGGTCGTAGCTGCGCAGCACGTCCTCCTCGGCCTCCGAGGTGGTCAGCACCACGATCGGGATGCGGCGCAGCTCGGGATCGTTCTTGACGTCCGCGAGCACCTGGCGGCCGTCCCGGCGCGGCAGGTTCAGGTCGAGCAGGACGAGGTCGGGCCGGATCACGTCGGCGTAGGGCTTCTCCCGCCGCAGGTAGGCGATGGCCTGCACGCCGTCGCCGACCACGTTGAGCCGGTTGAACACCTTGCCCTCCTCGAGGGCCTCGCGGGTCATGAGCACGTCACCTTCGTCGTCTTCGACGAGGAGCACTTCGATCGGACGGACGGCCTCAGCCAGCATCGGTGAACTCTTCCTCTGGTCGTGACCCGGGTGCGGCGGGCAGTGACAGCTTGAACGTGGCACCCGGCGGCGGCGTCGGCTCCAGCCAGATGCGTCCCCCGTGGAACTCCACGATCTTCTTGGCGAGGGCGAGCCCGATCCCGGTGCCCGCGTACTCGGTCTTGTTGTGCAGGCGCTTGAAGATCGTGAAGATCTGCTCCCCGTAGGCGGGGTCCACGCCGATTCCGTTGTCGGCGACCGTGACGACCCACTCGTCCCCAGCAGCACCGTCCGTGAGCGTAGCGTCGATGGCGACCACGGGCGCCTCGGGTCCCCGGAACTTGAGAGCGTTGCTTATCAGGTTCTGGAGGGTCGCGCCGAGCAGCCGGCGATCGCCGGCGACGACCGGGAGGTCACCGACGGTGACCGTCGCGTTGCTGTCCTCGATGGCGGGACCGAGCACCTCCACGACGCCCGAGACCACGGCGCCGAGGTCGACGCGCTCGAACGACTCGGCGGTGCGGCCGACCCGCGAGAAGGCCAGCAGGTCGTTGATGAGGTCCTGCATCCGCTTGGCGCCGTCCACCGCGAAGTGGATGTACTCGTTGGCCCGCTCGTCGAGCTGGTCGGCGTAGCGCATCTGCAGCAGCTGGCAGAACCCCGACACCTTGCGCAGCGGCTCCTGCAGGTCGTGGGAGGCCACGTACGCGAACTGCTCCAGGTCGTCGTTGGACCGGGCCAGCTCCTCGGCCTGGCGGGCCAGGTCCGCGGTCGCCGCGTTGAGCTGGTCGACCTCCGCCAGGATCCGCCGGCGCATGGCGTCGACGTCGGCGCCCAGCCGGACCAGGTCGGGCGACCCCTCGCCCCGCACCTCGTGGGTCAGGTCGCCGTCGGCCACCATGCGGGCGTCGCGGCCCAGCTTGGACAGCGGGCCCGTGACCACCCGGCCGAGCGCCACCGTGATGAGCACGCCCGACGCGACGAGGCCCACCACCTGCAGGAACATGGCGGCCGTGGCGCCCTGGGCCGCCTGGTCGAGCTCGTCGCGGGCGTCGCGGCGGATGCGGTCGAGCTGGCGGTCGACGGCGTCGATGGACTCCCGCAGCGCGTCGAACTCCTGCTTGGCGCCGAGCTCCGCCTCCGGGTTCGGCTGCTCGCCGGCCTGCGCCGCCGCCAGCGCCGGCTCGGCGTACTCGGTCCGCCACGAGTCGAGGTGTTCCTCGACCAGGGCCAGCTCGTCCTCGACCTGCTCGTCACCGGCGAGGGAGTCCTGCAGGCGGGCGAGGGCGGCGTCGGCGGCCTCGCCACCCCGCTCGTAGGGCTCCAGGAACCGCTCGTCGAGGGTGATGGAGTAGCCCCGGACCCCGGTCTCCTGATCGATGACCGCGGCCCGTAGGTCGGCGGCCGTCACCCGGGAGGGGTCGATGCGGTCCAGCAGGTCGTTGCGGACGTCCCGCTGCTGGGCCTGGAGGACGAGCTGGGTGACGAGCGTGGCCAGCAGCAGGACACCGGCGGCGCCCAGCAGCAGCCGCAGGCGGGTGCGCAGCGGCCAGCGGGCCGGCCCGCGCCCCGTCGACGGGTCAGCCATCGGCGACAGGAGCGGGAATCGACACGAGGCACAATGCCACGTCGTCGGTGAGCGGGCCGCCGTTGCGCCGCACCGCCTCGGCCAGCAGCCCGTCGAGCAGCGCGGTGCCCGCCAGCCCCCGCCCGGCCAGGTCGTCGGCCAGGGCGATCAGGCCGTCGATCTCGACCCGGTCCTTGGCGTCGGGTGCCGTGCGGCCCTCGATGAGGCCGTCGGTGTAGAGCAGCAGCGTGGCGCCGGCGCCCAGCTCGACCCGCACCGGCTTCCACACCGGGTCGGGCATGACACCGAGCAGGGGGCCGTACTGGCCGTTGCCCACCGCCCGTGACGGCGGCCCCACCAGGACCGGCGGCGGGTGGCCGGCCATCAGCAGCTCGCCCACCTCGCGGTCCGGGGTGATGACCAGGACCGCGACGGTGGCGAAGGTCAGCGACTCGACCTCGGTGCGCAGGAACTCGTCGAGGATCGTCAGGGTCCGGAGCTGGTCGAGCCCCGCCAGCGTCAGGGCCCGCCACGCGCTGCGCAGCCGGGCCGCCAGCGCCGCCGCGTCCGGGCCGTGGCCGGCGACGTCGCCGATGAGCACCGCGATCTCGCCGTCGGGGGCCTCGACCGCGTCGTAGAAGTCGCCGCCCAGCTCGGCGCCCGCACGGCCGGCGCGGTAGCGCACGGCCACCTGCACGTCGGCGGACCGCAGCTGCAGCGGCGGGGTCAGCGCCCGCTCCATGCGGGTGTTGTCGGCCCGGCGGCGCTCGGCCTCGAACAGCTCGCGGGTCAGGCGGGCCGCCCGCTGCCGTTCGACGGCGTAGCGGATCGACCGGGCCAGCAGCTGGTCGTCGACCCGCCCCTTGACCAGGTAGTCCTGCGCCCCGGCCGCGACTGCCTCCACCCCGAGCCGCTCGCTGGCGGCCCCGGTGAGCACGACCACCGCGGTGTCGGGCGCGTCGGCCACCAGCGCCTCGACCCCGGACATGCCCTCGGCGTCGGGCAGGCCCATGTCCAGCAGCACGCAGTCGACGTAGCGGACCGCCCGGCGGGCGGCCGCCAGGTCGGTCACCCGCTCGACCCGGGCGCTCGGCAGCCCCATCGACAGCAGCTCGCGGACGAGCAGCGCGTCGCCGTCGTCGTCCTCGACCACGAGGATCTGCCACCCGAGGGCGGGGTCGAGATCGTTGGTGAGCTGCCCGAGGGCCGGATCACTCACCGCGTCACAGCCCGAGCCGTCGGTTGCGGTGCGAAATGAGCGGGCCCCAGTGCCCGCCCGTCCATTGCGTCCAGCGTGTCCTCCCTGAACCAGCGCGATGCGCGGTGGGCATCCTTACACGAGGGGATGCGTTCACGAATACCCATCTTGCGGTAGCGGGCCATCCCCCGGTGACGCGTGTGCGACCACGGAGAGCGGGGTATCCCGGGGGCATGGCCCCCGATCGCACGAAGCAGCCCGTCCGCGTCCTGCTCGCCAACGACGACCACATCATCATCGAGGGGCTGCGGGCCATGCTGGCGCCCTACGACGACGAGGTCGAGGTGGTGGCCACGGCCGAGGGTGACCCCGAGATCGTGGTGGCCGCCGACACCCGCACGTACGTGGACGTCATGCTCATCGACGCCTACACGCGGGCGGCCGGCGGCATCGACGCCGCGGTCAAGGTCCTCGCCGAGGACCCCCCGTTCGCCGTGGCGGTGTTCACCGACGCCAACGACCTGCGGCTCATGCTCCAGGCGCTGCGGGTGGGTGTGCGGGGCTACCTGCTCAAGTCGTCCAAGCCGCCGGACCTGGTCGACATGCTGGTCCGCATCCGCGACGGCGAGGTCGTGATCGACCGGCGGCTGGCCACCGAGGCGACGCTCATGGCGGCCCGCACCATCGACCTCGGCGACTGGCCCGGCGCCCACCTCGGCCTCACCCGCCGCGAGGCCGAGCTGCTGACCCTGCTCGGCCAGGGCACCGCGCCCCGGGTGGCGGCCGAGCAGATGGGGCTGTCCAACGAGACGGTCCGCACCCACACCCGCAACCTCTACCGCAAGCTGGGCGTGGGCGACCGGGCGTCGGCCGTGGCCATCGCCTGGCGGGAGGGCCTGGTCCGCTGACGGGCGGTCACCGCAGCGTGATCGTGTCGATCAGGTCGACGCGGGGCGGGCCGGGCTCGGGGGCGATCCACGAGGCCTCCGGGTCGGCGGCGTCCGGCACCGTGGCCCACCGCCGGCGCTTGACCGCCCGGGGGATGCCCAGCGCGTAGACGGTGAGCGCCCCGTCCCGGTCCACGTGGAGGCGGAGGAACCCCTTGTAGCGGGTGATGCGGGCGGCCGCGAACGCCTCGTTGGCGTGGGCGTGGACGCCCGGGGTGGCGATGGCGACCGCCAGGTACAGGCCGACCGCGGTGGCGCCCGCCGGACCGCCGAGCGCGAAGGCCACGACGCTGGCCACCACGGCGAACGGCCAGCCCTCGAACCCGGAGGCCACGGTGAGGGCCGCCAGCATCACCGCCACCATCACCGCGGCCTGCAACACCAGGTGGACCAGCGCCATCACGGTCTTGACCACCCACCGGACCGTGCCCTGGGCCGCCCAGTCCGGCGTCTGGGCGAAGGCCCACAGCCCGCCGAACAGGGCCACGACCATGACGGCCGCCAGCGAGCTGCGCCCGAGGCCCGACGCCAGGTCCCGGTACCCCCACCGGCCCGCGGCCTCGGCCCACGTCTCGCCGGGCCGTCCCAGGGAGCGCAGGCCGAACTGCACCGACCACAGCAGCGCGAGCGCCACCACCGCCGGCACGGCGCAGAAGCTCGGGTTGCGGACGCCCACGCCGAGCGCCCCGGCCGACAGCCGCCGCGACCGCGCCCGGTCGGGGTAGGCGGCCTCCATCTCGTAGCCGGTCACGTCGTCGGGGTCGTCGGGGTCGACGCCGATGGTCGCCCGGGCCGGGAGCACGTGGGTCGGGTGGAGGAAGGCGCCGCCGCCCCCGCTGGTGATCTTCTGGGTGGGGCCGATCTCCTCCTCGGCGCCGCGGTGGCCGTAGCGGGAGTAGTGGTGGAGGTCGCCGGCCACGGTCAGCTTCGGCACGATGCCGGCCGGGCGCAGGATGGTCCGCTCCAGGTAGGCGAGGTTCCGGTAGGCGGCGGGATCGCGGTCGAGCCGGGTCCAGGTGGGGACCGCGGTGGCCAGGATCAGGCGGTCCCCGCGCTCGGCCCGCTGCGCCACCCGGGCGAAGTACTCGAGCTGGGGCTCGTCGACGAGGCCGTCGGCCTGGATGTCGACGCCCCACAGCCACCAGTGGTGCGGCAGCTGCACGGCCCAGTAGCTGCGGGTCTGGTGGGTCCGCCAGCCGCCGATCCAGCGGCCCTGGCCGAACAGGCGCAGGAACCCGGTGAGCCCGTCGAACCAGTCGTGGTTGCCGGGGATGGCGTACAGCGCCGGGTGGGGCGGGGCGGTCCACGGCAGGGCCGCCCGCCACGGGCCCTCCAGCCGGCTCTCGTAGTCGTCGGTGCTGGCCGCCGGGTACACCTCGTCGCCCCCGAACACGAGGATGTCGCCCCGGGGCAGGCTCCGGTCGAGGCCCTCGGGCCGCAGCTCGCGGCGGCCGACGGTGGTCGCCACCGTGGCCGTGGCCTCGAAGCCGTCGCCGGTGTCGGCCACGTAGTCGATCCACACCTCGTCGTGGGACGCGTAGCGCAGGTCGGGGACGCACGGGCGGGTGGCCTGCAGCTCGCGCTTGTCGAGGAACGACCCGAACACCGAGGTCACGCCCACGTGCAGCGCCGACGCCGTGAGCACCCCGGGGCTGAACCAGCGCACGGCGGGCCGGGGCGTGAACCGCAGCTCACCGGGGTCGAAGCGCTGCGGCCGGGGCGGGGGGACGTCCTCGGTGGAGGGCAGCCCGAGGCGCCAGGGCGGGCGCGGGTCGGCGGGGTCCATCCCCCTATCTTGCGGCAGCGCCGCCGAGTGCCCTGAGTCGCAGGTCATGCCCCAGTTTCGCGGGCGAGCCCGCTCGCGGCGTCCTCCTCCTCACCGCAGTACGGCTGCGCCTCGTCGTGCGTCCTTGCGAGCGACGCTCAGTGCTCGCCGAAACTGCGGGCGGACCTAGGACAGGGCACTAGCACCTGGCGGACGCCGCGGGCGATGGTGACCTCCTCGCGGGCCGCGACGACGAGCACCCGCACGGCCGACCCCGCCCCCGTGACGTCGGCGTCCGGCTCGGCGTGGGCGTTGGCCTCGGGGTCGATCGCCACCCCCAGGAACCCCAGGCCGCCCGCGGCCGCGGCCCGCACGGCCGGCTCGTTCTCGCCGACCCCGCCGGTGAACACCAGCGCGTCCAGCCCGCCCAGGCTGGCCACCATGGTCGGCGATCGCCCCCCGCAGGCGGTGGTCGACCACGCCGAGGGCGAGGGTGGCGTCGCCGTCGCCCGCCGCCGCCCGGCGCACCACGTCGCCGAGGCCCGGCGTCCCGGCCAGCCCCGCCACCCCCGACCGGTGGTACAGCGTCTCGGCCACGTCGGCCGGGTCGAGGCCCGCCTCGGTGACCAGCCACAGCACCGCCCCCGGGTCCACCGAGCCCGACCGGGTGGCCATGACCAGGCCCTCCAGCGGGGTGAACCCCATGGTGGTGTCGATCGAGCGGCCGTCGCGCACCGCGCACAGCGACGCCCCGGCGCCCAGGTGGCAGACGACGATCCGGCCCGGGCGCGCCCCCAGCGCCACCGCCCGCCCCGCGGCGTACTCGTGGGACAGGCCGTGGAACCCGTAGCGGCGGATCCCCAGGTCCTCCCGCCACTCGCGGGGGAGCGCGTACGTCGACGCCTCCGGGGGCAGCGTGAGGTGGAACGACGTGTCGAAGCACGCCACCGCCGGGACCTCGGGCGCGGCCCGGGTCACGGCGTCGAGCGCCGCCAGGGTCCGGGGCTGGTGCAGCGGGGCCAGCGGCGTCAGGGCCTCGATGCGGGCGCGGGTGGCGGCGTCGAGCACGACCGGCCCGCGGAACTCCTCGCCGCCGTGGACGACCCGGTGGCCCACGGCCCCGTAGGGCGCGAGGCCGGCGAGGATGCCGGCCAGCTCACCGGGTGGCGGCAGCCGCTCGACCGCGGGCACCTCGGCGCGCGCCACCACCTCGTCGGCCTCGTCGACCACCCGCAGCTTGAGCGAGGACGACCCGGCGTTGGCGACGAGGACCCGCACCGCTCAGTACGGCCAGGCCCAGGTCGCGCACGGCCGGCAGGTCCTCGCCGTGGGCCCGGGTGTGGTCGCGGGCCTCCCGGCGCCGGGCCGCCATCTCGTCGCGCACGGACCCGACGGGCACGCCCGGCGACGCCACCCGCTCGACCACGTCCATGACCAGGTGGAAGCGGTCGAGGTCGTTGAGCATGACCATGTCGAACGGCGTCGTCGTCGTGCCCTCCTCCTTGTAGCCCCGCACGTGGATGTTGTGGTGGTTGGTGCGCCGGTAGGTCAGCTGGTGGATCAGCGACGGGTAGCCGTGGAACGCGAACACCACCGGCCGGTCGGCGGTGAACAGCGCGTCGAACTGGGCGTCGGTCATGCCGTGGGGGTGCTCGGACGACGGCTGCAGCCGCATGAGGTCGACGACGTTGACCACCCGCACGGCCACGTCGGGCAGCCGCTGCCGCAGGATGTCGACGGCGGCCAGGGTCTCGAGCGTCGGCACGTCGCCGCAGCAGGCCATGACCACGTCGGGCGGGCGGTCGCCGGCGGCCAGCGACGGCGACGACGCCCACGCCCACTCGCCCGCCCCGGCGCGGCAGTGGGCGACGGCCGCGTCCATGTCGAGCCACGTTGGGCAGCGGGTTCTTCCCGGCCACGGTCACGTTGATGTAGTCGCGGCTGCGGAGGCAGTGGTCGGTCACCGACAGCAGCGTGTTGGCGTCCGGCGGCAGGTAGACCCGCACGACCTCGGCCTTCTTGTTCACCACCACGTCGAGGAACCCGGGGTCCTGGTGGGAGAAGCCGTTGTGGTCCTGGCGCCACACGTGGCTGGACAGCAGGTAGTTGAGCGACGGGACCGGGGCCCGCCAGTCGAGCTGGCGGGTCACGTTGAGCCACTTGGCGTGCTGGTTGAACATCGAGTCGACGATGTGGACGAACGCCTCGTAGCAGTTGAACAGGCCGTGGCGGCCGGTGAGCACGTAGCCCTCCAGCCAGCCCTGGCACAGGTGCTCGGACAGCACCTCCATGACCCGCCCGGCGGGCGCCAGGTGGTCGTCGCCGTCGATGATCTCGCCCAGCCACACCCGGTCGGTGACGTCGAGCACCGCGCCCAGCCGGTTGGACACGGTCTCGTCCGGGCCCATGATGCGGAACGTCTCGGGGTTGCGGGCCACGACGTCGCGCAGCCACGTGCCCATGACCCGCGTCGGCTCGGACTCGGTGCCGCCCGGGCGGGGCACGTCGACCGCGTAGTCGCGGAAGTCCGGCAGGTCGAGGTCGCGGGTGAGCAGCCCGCCGTTGGCGTGGGGGTTGGCGCTCATGCGCCGGGCGCCGGCCGGGGCGAGGGCCGCCACCTCGGGGCGCAGCCGGCCCTGCCCGTCGAACAGCTCGCCCGGGCGGTAGCCGGCCAGCCACTCCTCCAGGAGCCGCAGGTGGTCGGGGTTGTCGGCCAGCCCGGCGAGGGGCACCTGGTGGGCCCGGAAGGTGCCCTCCACCCGGACGCCGTCGACCTCCCGGGGACCGGTCCAGCCCTTCGGCGTGCGCAGCACGATCATCGGCCAGCGGGGCCGCTCGGTGGACCCGTCCTCCCGCCAGGCCCGCTGGGCGACGGCGATCTCGTCGCAGCAGGCGTCGAGCGTGGCCGCCATGTCCTGGTGGACCTGCGCCGGGTCGTCGCCCTCGACGATGTAGACGGTGTGGCCGTAGCCCTCGAACAGCTTGACCAGCTCGGCGTCGGGGATGCGGTCGAGGACGGTGGGGTTGGCGATCTTGTACCCGTTGAGGTGCAGGATCGGCAGCACGGCGCCGTCGGTGACCGGGTTGAGGAACTTGTTGGAGTGCCACGCGGTCGCGAGCGCCCCGGTCTCGGCCTCGCCGTCGCCGACGACGCACGCCACCAGCAGGTCGGGGTTGTCGAGGGCGGCCCCGTAGGCGTGGGCCAGCGAGTAGCCGAGCTCGCCGCCCTCGTTGATCGACCCGGGGGTCTCGGGCGCGGCGTGGCTGGGGATGCCCCCGGGGAACGAGAACTGGCGGAACAGCCGGCGCAGGCCGTCCTCGTCCCGGGTGACGCGGGGATAGGTCTCGGTGTAGGTGCCCTCGAGGTAGGTGTTGGCGACCATCCCGGGGCCGCCGTGGCCCGGGCCGCACACGTAGACGACGTCGAGGTCGCGGGCGAGGATGACGCGGTTGAGGTGGGCGTAGATCAGGTTGAGCCCGGGCGTCGTGCCCCAGTGGCCCAGCAGGCGGGGCTTGACGTGGTCGAGGGTGAGGGGCTCGCGCAGCAGGGGGTTGTCGAGGAGGTAGATCTGGCCGACGGACAGGTAGTTGGCCGCGCGCCACCAGGCGTCGACGAGCCGCGAGCTCGTCGGCGGTGGCGGTGGCGGCAGGGGGAGCGCTTGTCGCCATGCGCGCATGCTCCCACGAGGGGGTGAAACCGCGGCGAGAATCCGTAAACTGGCCTGTTGACGTGGGAGAATGATCGTTACGCAACTCGGCGGGCAGGCCGGAGGGAGTGCGACGAGTGGAGTTCAGGCTGCTGGGCAACCTCGAGGTGTCGGTCGACGGGTCGCCCGTCGACGTCGGGGGCACGCAGCCGCGCACGGTGCTGGCCATGCTGCTCGTCGCGGGGGGCCGGGTCGTCCCCGCCGAGTCGATCGTCGAGGCCCTGTGGGGCCACAGCCCGCCCGACTCCGCGGCGGGCACGCTGCAGTCGTACGTGTCCCGGCTGCGCCGGGTGCTCGTGCCCAACGGCGCCCGCGGCGAGGCGGCGAAGCTCCTCGCCTGGGACCCGCCCGGCTACAAGCTCGTCGTCGGGGCCAAGGCGCTCGACACCCGGCGGTTCGAGGCGCTGGCCGACCAGGGTCGGGGCCTGCTGCTGGCGGGCGACTACGAGTCGGCCCGCGCCATGCTCGACGAGGCCCTGGCCCTGTGGCGGGGACCGGCGCTGCTGGAGTTCGCCCACCTCGACTTCGCCTGGGGGACCGCGGCCCGGCTCGAGGAGCGCAAGCTGGCGGCGACCGAGGACCGGGTCGACGCCGACCTCCGCCTCGGCCGCCACGCCGCCGTGGTCGGCGAGCTGGGCGAGCTGGTGGCCGCCCACCCGCTGCGCGAGCAGCTCCGCCACCACATGGCGCTGGCCCTGTACCGGGCGGGCCGCCAGGCCGAGGCGCTGCGCATCCTCGACGACGCCCGGCGCACGCTGCGCAACCAGCTCGGCATCGACCCCGGCCGCCCCCTGGTCGAGCTGGAGTCGGCCATCCTCAGCCAGGACCCGGCCCTCGACCTCGCCCCGGGCACCGGCGGTGGGGACGGCGGCGGCGACGCAGCCCCCACCGGTCTGTCGTCTCCCACCGCGGATATCCGCGGTGAGGGACGACAGACCGAGGAACCGCCCCGCCGCGGGGCGGCGGCGAGCGGGCCGAGGCTGGTCGGGCGGGACGCCGAGCTGACCCAGGTCCTCGCCGCCCTCGACGAGGCCCGGGGCGCGCCCCGCGTGGTGCTGGTCGAGGGCGAGCCCGGCATCGGCAAGACCCGGCTGATCGAGGAGGCCGCCGCCGAGGCGACCGCCCAGGGGGCGACCGTCCTGTGGGGCCGGGCCTACGAGGGCGTGGCCGCGCCCGCGCTGTGGCCGTGGCTGCCGCCGCTGCGCACGCTCATGGCGCAGCCGCCGGCGGGCGCCGCCATCGGGCCCGAGCTGTCGGCGCTGGTCACCTCGGCCGGCGACGACGAGGCCACCGGCACCCAGAACGACAACACCCGGTTCCAGCTGTTCGACGCCGTCACCGCGCTCCTCTCCGCCGCGGCCGGCCGAGCGGCCGGTCGTCCTCGTGCTCGACGACATCCAGTGGGCCGACACGGCCTCGCTGGAGCTGCTCCGCTTCGTGTCCGGCCAGCTGGTGAACTCGCCGGTGCTGCTGGCGTGCACCGTGCGCCAGCTGGAGGTGGGCCGCAACGACGCCGTGGTCGAGACCATGGCCGCGCTGTCCCGGGCGCCCGCCACCCGCCGCATCCAGCTCCGGGGGCTGCCCCTCGGCGCCACCACCGAGCTGGTGCAGGGTGCCGCCGGCCGCCCCGTGGAGACCGAGGTCACCGCCGCCATCCAGCAGCGGGCCGACGGCAACCCCTTCTTCGCCACCGAGCTGGCCCGCCTCGTGGCCACCGAGCACGGCCAGGCCGAGGCGCTCGTGGCCGTGGCCAGCGGGGGCGACGTGCCCTCCGGCGTGCGGGACGTCGTGCGCCGCCGCATCGCCCTGCTGCCCGAGCCGACCGTCGGCGTCCTGCAGGTGGCCGCGGTCATCGGGCGGGACGTGGACCTCGACCTGCTGACCACCGCCGTCGGCAACGGGCTCGACGGCGTGCTCGACGCCATCGACCCCGCGGTGGTCCACCGGCTGATGGCGCCGGTGCCCGAGCGGCCGGCCACGTTCCGGTTCTCGCACGCGCTCGTGCGCGAGGTCGTCGCCGACGACGTCTCGGCGCTGCGCCGGGCCCGCATCCACCTGGCGGTGGCCGACGCGCTGGCCGAGCGGTCCGAGGGCCTCGACGACGCGGCCGAGATCATGGCCGAGCACCTGTGGGCCGCGGCGCCGCTCGGCGTCGGCGACCGGGCGGCCGAGGCGCTGGAGCGGGCGGCGGAGGTGGCCGTGCGCCGCTACGCGTTCGAGTCGGCCGAGGGCCTGCTGTCCCGGGCGGTGCAGCTGCGGCGCACCGGCGGCGGGTCGAAGGCCGACGCCGAGGCCGAGCTCGTCACCGCCAGCCGCCTGCTGTCGATCCAGCGGTCGGTGCACGGCTACGCCAGCATCGCCGACTCGCCCCACCTGCGGCGGGCCAAGGACCTGGCCCGGCGGAGCCACCGGGCCGACATCCTCGCCCGGCTCCTGTGGGCCGAGTGGGCCGCCCACGACACCCGCTGCGACTTCGAGCGGTCCGAGGCCATCGCGCTGGAGCTCCACGAGCTCGGCAGCGGCAGCGACGACCCGCTGGCCCGGGTGACCGGGCTGGCCTCGCTCAGCGTCAGCCGGTGGCACCGCGGGGAGGTGACCGAGGCCAGCGCGCTGGCCGACGAGGCGGTGACCGTCGGCGCGGGCGCCCCGGTCCCGGCGATGTCGCTCGGGCTCGACCTGGAGGTGCTGCTGCTGCCGCACCCGTTCGGCCGCTTCCTGCACCTGCTGACGGGCAAGCTGGACGAGGAGGACGGCGAGGCCGTCTTCGAGGGCATGGCGGCCGCCGCCCCCGACCGCTACGCGGTGTCGCTCGTGGAGATGTTCGCGTCGGCGGGTGCGCTGGTGACGGGCCGGCCGGCGTGGGCGGAGCGGGCCGCCCACCGGGGCATCGAGGCCGACCCCGAGTCGACGTTCAGCTTCTGGGGCCGGGGCCTGCACGGCTACCTGGCCGCCGCGCTGATCGAGCAGGGCCGCTACGACGAGGGGCTGGCCGCCCTCGACGTCGCCATCGAGCGCTTCGTCGACGCCGGCGGGCGCACCGGGGTCGTCGTCTACAAGGCGGCCCGCGCCAGCGGCCTCGCCGGCGCCGGTCGCCTCGACGCGGCCGGGGCGGCGGTGGATGCGACCTACAAGGAGCTCGACACCTACGGCGAGCGGTTCGCCGAGCCCCTCGTGCTGGAGGCCGACGCCCGCTACCGGGCGGCGTCCGGCGACGGCGACGCGGCCGCCGACCTGCTGGCCCGGGCGGCGGCCCTCGCGACCTCGCACGGATCGGACGGCATCGCCCGCCGCATCGTGGCTACCGCCGGGGACCTGGGGATCACGCTGCGCTATTGACCGGGGATTTCCCCGTTTCGGCCGGGCGGCCCGGCCGGTCATCCTGTGAGCGTCAAGGTCCCCCCTCTGACGCGCTGGAGCATGTGATGAAGACGACCCGGCGGGCGCGCGCGGACGCGCCCGTGGCCCTGGCCGACGCCCCCACCGACCCCGACCCCGACGACGACATCGACATCGACACCGGCACCCCGTCCGACATCGAGCCCGCCCCACCGGAGCTGAGCCTGCCCCGCCACGCCCTCTTCGGCGGCGCCACCTGGACCGTCACGTCGGTCGTGTACCTGCACGACCACGGCGACGGCTTCGGCATGCCGGGCGCGCTGGTCGGATTCACCGTCGACAACTCGGGCGCCGAGCGGCCGCTCGACATCGACGGGCTCGTGTCGCTCGTCGACCACGACGGGTTCCACTTCCCGTTCCGGGCCACCGAGCCGGTGATCCCGCCGGGCGAGGCCCGCGACTACACGGCCAAGTTCTACCTGGAGCCCCTGGCCCGACCGGCCGACGTGGCGCGGGCCGCGCTCCACGTGGGCGAGCGCGACAGCCACCCCGCCGACATCGCGCGCATCCCGTTCTCGGCGGGCTGAGACCGGGAGAATGCCCGGGCGTGGCGCCCGGCGGGTGGGGAGAACCGCCGGGCGTCACACGGTCAGGCGGAGCGCACCATGTCCGCCGCCTCGGCGACGCAGGCGTAGTGCTCCAGGGCCTCGTTGAGGGAGTGGTCGCCGAACAGGCCGAGGACGACCTCGTGGGCGCCCGCGGCCCGGGTGGCGTCGACGTCGGCCGCCACCTGGTCGACCGTGCCGTGGTACGAGGGCCGCTCGGGGCCGAGCGGGTCGGGGGTGATGGCCATGTTGGCCCGCACCACCAGCTCCAGCGCGTCGGGATCGCGGCCGTGGTCGACCGCCAGGTTGCGGACCGTGGTCCACAGCGGGGCGATGCACTCGACCGGCAGGCCCACGGGGTTCCAGCCGTCGGCCCGGCGGGCGACCCGGTCCAGCCCCTCGGGCGTGGACCCGGCCAGCAGCACCGGGGGCCTCGGCGACTGCGCCGGCTTCGGGCCGATCTGGGCGGGGACGATGCGCTGGTCGCGGCCCTCGTAGGCCACGGGATCGGGCGACCAGCAGGCCTCCATCACGTCGAGGGCCTCCTCCAGGCGCCGCCCCCGCTCGTGCAGGGGCACGCCCACGGCCTCGTACTCGTCGACCGACCAGCCGAGGCCGAGGCCGACCGTGAGACGCCCGTCGCTCAGCACGTCGAGCGAGGCCAGCGACCGGGCGAGGAGCGCGGGCCGGTACCAGGGGGCGACGAGCACGCTCGTGCCCAGCCGGACCTTGGACGTCACGGCGGCGGCGTACGCCAGCGTCGCCACGGGGTCGAGCGACGTGGACCACTCGGGCGGCAGCTCGGCGTTGGGGAAGTTGGCGTTGGTGCTGCGGGGCGCGACCGGCGCCAGCAGGCGGTCGCGCACCCAGACGGACGAGTAGCCGATCTGCTCGGCGGCGACGGCGGCCGAGCGGACCGATGCCGGGTCGGCGAGGCGGCCGAACTGGGCGAGTGAGACTCCGAGTCTCATGTGACGTGTTCCTCCAGCATTGGGCGGATGACACGTCCGTTATCCCCCGGCGCGCTCGGAACCCGCTTGACAACCGCTTGCACCGGCGGGTCGCAAGCGTGCGTCAAGACGGCTCTGGCTCGATGACCGGCGAACCACGGCAACCGAGTCACGCATCAGGAGCACCACCCATGGACGTACCTGCCCGCTTCATCGACACCGAGCGTGTCGCCCCCGACACCTATGTGCTGCGCCAGATGTTCGGCGAGGGCATGGGCCCGGTGGCCCACTACGTCAACTCGGCCGTCATCACGGGCGCCGAGCCCGTCCTCGTGGACACCGGCCCCGCCATCACCCGCGACGAGTGGCTGACCAGGGCGTTCGAGATCGTTGAGCCCGCCGACGTGCGCTGGATCTTCCTGTCGCACGACGACATCGACCACGTCGGCAACCTGTTCCCGGTCCTCGACCTGTGCCCCGACGCCACCGTCGTGACCACGATGTTCAGCATCCAGCGCATGGCGGGCGACGGCCTCGTGCCGCTCGACCGGGTGCGCCTCGTCAACGACGGCGAGGCCTGGTGGGCCGGCGACCGCCGGCTCGTGGCCGTGACCCCGCCGGCGTTCGACAGCCCCACCACCCGCGGCCTGTACGACACCGCGTCGGGGGTCTACTGGGCGTCGGACGCCTTCTGCGCCGCCGTCCCCCATCCCGTCGAGGACATCACCGAGCTCGACCGCGAGTTCTACGTCGAGAGCTTCCTGGCCACCCAGCAGGCCATCAGCCCCTGGCACCAGTGGCTGGACCCGGCCCGCTACCAGCGCCACCTGGACCGCATCGCCGGCCTCGGGGCCCGGGCCGTCACCTCGGCCCACGGGCCCACGCTGCGCGGCAGCCAGATCGACTGGACGCTCGGCCTGCTGGCCGGCCTCCCGCACCGGGCCCCGGCGTCCGACCTCAGCCAGTTCGACCTCGAGCAGATGCTCGCCGGCCTGGCGGTGGCGGCGTGATGGCCCGCTCCCGCAGGTTCCTGGCCGCCGTCGCCTGCCTGGCCGCGTTCGGCCTGGTGGCGGCGTGCGGTGACGGCGACGACGCCCCCACCGGGTCCGGCGCCGCTGCCCCCGCCGCCGAGAGCGGGCTGGCCAGCGGCGGCGAGGCCGCCGAGGTCCAGACCCTGGAGGCCGTCGTGCCCGGCGGCGAGGGCGGCGAGTTCACCTTCACCGCCACCCCCGACCTCGTGGCCGGCCCCGTCGAGATCTCGCTGACCAACCACGGCGCCCTCGAGCACCAGGCCATGGTCATGCGGTTCAAGCCGGGCGCCGACTTCGCGTCGTTCGCCGCGGCCGCCGCCACCGACCCGTCCGGGACCGCGGCGCTGGCGCTCGTCGAGGGCTTCGGCGGCCCCAACGCCGCCGCCCCGGGCGAGACCCGCTCGACCACGCAGGTCCTCGAGGCGGGCGACTACATGCTCATCTGCGTTCTGCCCGGCCAGGACGGCGCCCCCCACGCCGCCCACGGCATGGTGCTGCCGTTCACGGTCGCCGACGGCGACGCCGCGGTCGACGCGTCCACGCCCACCGGCGTCGACGCCGACCACGAGGTGCGCCTCGTCGACTTCGGCTTCGTCTACGAGGGCACGCTCGGGGCCGGCGAGACCATCCACGTCGTCAACGAGGGCGACCAGGCCCACGAGCTGGTGGCCTACCGGCTGGACGAGGGCGCCACCGCCGAGGACTTCGCGGCGGCCATGACCTCGGGGTCGGGCCCGCCACCGGCCTCGGGCGGCGTGGGGATCGGCATGCTCGACCCCGGCCGGGCCGTGGACCTGGCGCTGCCGGCCGAGCCGGGCGAGTACGTGCTGTTCTGCATGCTCCCCGACGTGGCGGGCGACACGCTGCCCCACATCGCCCACGGGATGGTGTCCCCGGCAGAGATCGGCTGACACAGTCCTCAGGTCCGGCGGCGGCGCCGCAGGACCCCCAGGAAGGCCACGAACGCGGCGAGTCCCCCCGCGGCGGCGATCCGGCGGCGTTGCCGCCGGCGCTGCGTGGGGGGCGTCGCCGTCTGGGTCGTGATCTCCTCCAGGCGCCCCGGCCGCAGGAACGGGTGCCGCCAGGAGGCGGCGAGCAGGGTGCGGGCCTCGGGGTCCTCGGTGTCGACGGTGTGCCAGTCGGCCTGCGCGCCGGCGGGGTCGACGGTCACGACCAGGTAGCCGTGGTGCTCCAGCTCGAACCAGCGGGCCTCGGGCAGGCGCTCCGCCACCCGGCCCAGCAGCTTGCGCCACCCGGGCGGGAGCTGGCGGGCCATCGGCGTCGCCGTGATGCAGGGGGCCACGAACTCGACCGCCACGGGGGCGCCGTCCTCGCCGCACGGTCCCTCGAACGCCCACGCCGAGTGGACGTCGCCGGACAGCGTGACCACGCCCGGGCCCCGCTCGGCGACCGCGGCGGTGAGCGCCGTGCGCTCGGCCGGGTAGCCGTCCCACTCGTCGGTGCACATGGCCTGCCCGCCGACGACGGCGTAGCCGCTGGGGGCCAGGTCGCCCAGCTTGGCGCCCGTCTCGACCGGGAGCTCCATGCGGTTGAGCACCACCCCGGACACGAGCAGGCACCAGGGGCGCGTCGTGTCCTTGACCCGGGCGTGGGCCCAGGACCGCTGCTCGTCGCCGAGCAGCGACCGGGCCGGGTCGTCCCAGGGGAGCGCGGACTCCTCGTCGGCCTGGGGGTCGCGCCCGACGATGCGGGTGTCGAGGAGCACGACCTCGGCCAGGTCGCCCACCGTGAACGAGCGGTACACCCGGAGCACGTCGCCGGGGTCGGTGAGGCGGCCCGGCAGCCACTCCTGGTGGGCCCGGGCCGCGGCCTGCAGCCGCTCCTCCCACGGCCCGTGCTCGTTGGGGTCGTGGTGCTTGGCCCCGTGGCGCCACGCGTTGTCGGCGATGTCGTGGTCGTCCCAGATGGCCACGACCGGGTGGCGCTGGTGCAGGTACAGCAGGTCGGCGTCGACCCGGGCCTGGGCGTAGCGGGTGCGGTAGTCGTCGAGGGACAGCACCTCGTGGTCGGGCAGCGCCTGCCGCACGGTGCCCTTGCCCCGGGTCTCGTAGATGTAGTCGCCCACGTGCAGCACCAGGTCGACGTCCTCGTCGGCCGCGGCCCGGTAGGCGCCGAAGTGGCCGCGGGAGTAGTCGCCGCAGCACACGACGGCCATGCGGAACGGGGCGTCGCCGGTGGCCGGCAGCGTGCGGGTGGCGCCCGTCGGCGACCGGGTGGCGCCGGCCTCGAACCAGTAGCGGTACGGGGTGGCGGGGGACAGGCCGCCGGCGGTCACGGTCACGCAGTGGTCGGCGTCGGGGTCGACGGCGACGTCGCCCTCGGCCACGAGGGGACCGCCGCCTGCCGGCGCGATCCGCCAGCGCACGTGCCCGGCGCCCACGGCGCGGGTCCACAGCAGGACGGAGTCGGCGGTGGGGTCGAAGCTGGCGACGCCGTGGGTGAAGGGAGCCTCCGGCATCCACCCTGCTTACCCGGCGCGGGCGGCGTTGATGCCACGATGTTGGCCGTGGGGGACACCATGACGGCGTACCGGATCGTGGCGTGGGGCGAGCCGCCCCGCCTGACCGACGCACCTGTCCCCGAGCCCGGGCCCGGCGAGGTGCTGGTGGAGGTGGCCGGCAACGGCCTGTGCCACTCCGACGTGACGATGGCGGCCATGCCCGCCGAGGTGGCGGACGCCCTGGGGTGGTCGCTGCCGTTCACCCTGGGCCACGAGATCGGTGGGCGCGTCGCCGCGCTGGGCGACGGGGTCGCGGGGCTCGCGGTGGGCGAGGCGGTGGCGCTCGTCTCGCCGGCCTCGTGCGGCACGTGCCCGGCCTGCCGGCGGGGGCACGACAGCGCCTGCCCCCACGGCCTGGCCGGCCGGGGCTACGGGCGGGACGGCGGGCTGGCCCGGTACGTCGTGGCCCCCGCGCCCCGGGGCGTGGTCCGCCTGGGCGGGCTGGACCCGCTGGCGGCCGGGCCGCTCACCGACGCAGGCGCCACCTCGCACCACGCCGTGGCCCGGGTCGTCCCCCGGCTGGAGGGCGGCGACACGGCGGTGGTGGTGGGCGCCGGGGGCCTGGGCGCGTTCGCGGTGCAGCTGCTGCGGGCGCTGGCGCCGGACGCCCGGGTCGTGGCCGTGGACACCAACCCGGCCCGCCGGGCCGTCGCCCTGGACCTGGGCGCCCACGAGGCGGTCACCGAGGTCCGCGAGGCGGCCGCGCCCGGGACCGCGGGCGCCGTGCTCGACCTGGTCGGCACCGACGCGACCATCGCCGCGGGCGTGGCCGCGGTCCGCCCCTACGGGGCGTTCGCCCTGGTGGGCGCGGCGGGCGGCACGCTGCGACGCCCGTGGTTCGGCGGCCTGCCCCGCGACGCCGACGTGTTCAGCTTCCAGGGCTCGTCCATCGCGGACGTCACCGCCGTGGTGGCGCTGGCCGGCGCGGGCCGCATCCGCAGCGAGATCGACGTGTTCCCGCTCACGCGGGTGGCCGACGCCTATGCCGCCCTGGAGGCGGGCACCCTGCGGGGGCGGGCCGTGGTCACCCCCGACACCTGACACCCCGACCCCACGGAGAGGGACAGTGGACCTGCTCGACGGCATCGCCACCACCCGGGCCATCCGCCGCTACCGGCCCGACCCCGTCCCGGAGGACGACCTGGCCGCCATCCTGTGGCACGCCACGCGGGCCCCGTCGGGGTCCAACCGCCAGCCGGCCCGGTTCCTGGTCCTCCGGGACGGGCCCGCCGCCACCGAGGCCAAGGCGATCCTGGCCCGGGCCTTCCGGGAGGGCTGGGGGGCCAAGCGGACCGACCACGGCTTCGACCGGGGCTCGGGCACCGACCCCACGTCCCCCAAGGCCCGGGCGTCCCGGGCCATGCAGCAGTTCGTCGACAACTTCGAGCGGACGCCGGTCGTGGTGCTGGCCTGCATCCAGCGGTGGCGGGCCCCGCACATCTCCGAGGGCGGGTCGGTCTTCCCGGCGTGCCAGAACCTGCTGCTGGCGGCGCGGGCGCTCGGCTACGGCGGGGTGCTGTCGATGTGGCACGGCTTCGTGGAGGGCGAGCTGCGGGCGTGCCTCGACATCCCCGATGACGTGGTGATCGCCGCCACGGTCACCCTCGGCGTGCCCGAGGGGCGCCACGGCCCGGTCCGGCGGCTGCCGCTGCGGGACGTCGTCTACGACGACCGCTGGGGCGCGGACGCCGCCTGGGCGGTCGACCCGCCCGACACCCGCTTCACCGGCGCCGGCCCGGCCCGGGAGGCCCGCCCCGCCACCTGAGGTCTGTCGTCTCTCACCGCGGATATCCGCGGTGAGAGACGACAGACGCCTCTAGCCGGCCCGGGCGGTCAGCACCTCGGCCAGGAGGGAGACCGTGGCGGGGTCGGCCTTGGACACCGAGCCCGAGTCGAACGGGGGCTGGGGGTCGTACTCGATGCCCAGCTGGATGGCCTTGGCCACGTCCTCGCCGGCGATCTGGGCGGCCAGCCACAGGGCCATGTCGATGCCGGCCGAGACGCCGGCGGCGGTCACGACCTTGCCCTGGGGCACGATGCGGCGGTCGGACACGGCCCGGCCGCACAGCGGGGCGAGCTGGCTCATGGCCGCCCAGTGGGTCGTCGCCTCCAGCCCGGCCAGCACGCCGGCGGCGCCGAGGATCAGCGACCCGGTGCACACCGACGTCGTCCAGTCGGTCGTCTCGTGCACCCGGGTCAGCCAGGCGTGCAGGGGCCCGGGCTCCAGCTTGTCCCGGCTCCCGGGGCCGCCGGGGACGACCACGACGTCGGGCGCGTCCACCTCGTCGAGGCGGGCGTCGACGGTGACGGCCAGCATGGCCGTGTCGGTGCGGACCGGGCCGGTGCGCTCGCCCACGAACGTGACCTCGGCGCCCGGCAGGCGGGACAGCACCTCGTAGGGGCCGATGGCGTCGAGGGCCGTGAACCGGTCGTAGACGGGGATGGCGATCAGCATGGGTCTCTCCGATGTCTCAGGGCGTGTCCGGATAGGGCACGCCATTGCTACGCCTGTCGGCGCAGCCTCTAGGCCGACACGGCGAAGTGCCGCCGGTACTGGCCGGGGGTGGTGCGCACCGTGCGGCGGAACGCCCGGTGCATGGTCTCGACGGTGCCGAAGCCGCACGCCCGGGCCACCTCGACCGTCGACAGGGCGGTCGACTCCAGCAGGCGGCGGGCCGCGTCGATCCGCACCGCCTGCACGTAGGCCGCCGGGGTCGTCCCCAGCTCG
Organism: uncultured Acidimicrobiales bacterium; assembly: GCA_963759225.1. Classification (GTDB taxonomy): domain Bacteria; phylum Actinomycetota; class Acidimicrobiia; order Acidimicrobiales; family VFJN01; genus ZC4RG19. The sequence continues at coordinate 55,073 of CAVWYL010000021.1, forward strand.
GCCCGGAACGTGCGGGCGAACGTGCGGGGGCTCATGGCGGCGCGGCGGGCCAGGGCCGGGACGGACAGGTCCGCGTCCGGGTGGGTCTCGACGTGGGCCAGAACCGCCCGCAGCGGCTGGCGGTCGGGCCGGGGCACGGCGAGCTGGGCGCTGAACTGGGACTGGCCGCCGGCCCGCTGGGTGAACAGGACGAGCTGGCGGGCCACCTCCAGCGCCAGCGGGCCGCCGTGGTCGTCCTCGACCAGGGCGAGGGCCAGGTCCATCCCGGCGGTGACCCCGGCGGAGGTCCACACCCGCCCGTCCCGCACGTAGATGCGGTCGGCCTCGACCTCGACGCCGGGGTGGAGCCGGGCCAGCAGGTCGCACACCCGCCAGTGGGTGGTGGCCCGGCGGCCGGCGAGGAGGCCGGCCGCGGCCAGCAGGAACGCGCCGCTGCACACCGAGGTGACCCGGCGGCTGCGGCCGGCGGCGTCCCGGATCCAGTCGACCAGCGCGGCGTCGCCCACCGCGTCGGCGGTGCCGTCGCCCCCGGCCACGACCAGCGTGTCGATGGGACCGTCGCAGGCGTCGACGGCGAGGTCGGCCACGAGGCCGAGCCCGGACGACGTGCGGAGCGTCCCGGCCTGCCGGGCCACGACGGTCGTGGCGTACGGAGGATCGGGGCGGTGGCGGTTGGCGACGGCGAAGACCTCGACCGGCCCCGTCACGTCGAGGGACTGGACGCCGGGGTAGGCGACGACGACGACGGGGCGGGACTCCACGCCTGACATGGTCCTTCGCGACCCCGTTGGCAGCAAGGACGAATACCTGACGATTCCTGCCAACCGGCGCCCCGGGTCGGCGCGGTGGACGGGGTCGGTGGGACGGTTAGGGTGCGGGCGAGAGCCCCCCTCTGTCTGAATGATTGATGACTAAGCGTCGATCGCCTCCGACGATTGCGGCCCCGGGTCGAGCGGCCACGCCGATCGCCTCCCGCCACTACCGCGACTACCGCCTGCGCGCCCTGACCGACGCCAAGTCGGCCCAGGGAGCGACGGTCTCGCTGTGCATCCCGGCCCACGGCGAGGAGGCCACCATCGGCGACATCGTCACCCGGGTCCGGCGCTACCTGGTCGACCGCGTCGGCCTGGTCGACGAGGTCCTGGTGCTGGACGACCACTCGACCGACGACACGGCCAAGGTGGCCGAGGCCGCGGGAGCCCGGGTGGTGCAGGCCGCCGACGTGCTGACCGAGGTGGCCGGCGGCTCGGGCAAGGGCGAGGCGCTGTGGCGCTCCCTGTACGCCGCCAAGGGCGACATCGTCGTGTGGTGCGACGCCGACATCACCGACTTCGGGTCGCGCTTCATCGTCGGGCTCGTCGGGCCGCTGCTCACCGACCCCGGCGTCAGCTTCGTGAAGGGCTACTACGAGCGCCCCTCGCTCGGCGGCGTCGGCGGCGGCCGCACCACCGAGCTGATGGCCCGCCCCATCCTGGCCACGCTGTTCCCGCACCTGTCGACCATCGTCCAGCCGCTGTCCGGCGAGTTCGGCGGCCGGCGCGAGCTGCTGGAGCGGCTGCCGTTCGTGCGGGGCTACGGGGTCGACATCGGCCTGCTCATCGACGCCGCCGAGGCCGTGGGCGCCGCGGGCCTCGTCCAGGTCGACCTCGGCACCCGGGTCCACCGCAACCGGCCGCTCGACGAGCTGGGCCCCCAGGCGCTCACCGTGCTGCAGACCGCGCTCGACCGGTCCGGCGTGCGCTACGAGAACCCGGCCACGCTCCTGCGCCCGGGCGTGCCGCCGCTCGTGCGGGCGTTCGCGGAGCTGCCCCCGCTGGCCACGCTGCCGGCCGTCGCGGAGGGCCCGCCGCAGCGCCCGCCCCGGACGGCCCCGTCCCCGCCCGTCGCTACCCTGACCGGGTGACCGCCCCGCCCCCGCGCTCGTCGTGCGCGGCCGCGAGGTCGACCTGACCGAGCCGGTGCTCATGGGCATCGTCAACGCCACGCCCGACTCGTTCTCCGACGGCGGCGACCACCCCACCACCGACGCCCGGGTCCGGCGGGCCCTCGACCTCGTGGACCAGGGCGCGACGGTCATCGACGTCGGCGGCCAGTCGGGGATCACGGGCGTGCCCGAGGTCCCGGTGGACGAGGAGATCGCCCGGGTCGTGCCGGTCGTCGCCGGCCTGCACGCCGCCGCCCCCGACGTGCTGGTGTCGGTCGACACCTACCGGCCGGCGGTGGTGGAGGCCGTGCTGGACGCGGGGGCCGCCGTCGTCAACGACATCAGCGGCCTGCTCTACCCCGAGGTGGCGGCGCTCGTGGCCAAGGCCGGCGCCGGGCTGGTCGTCATGCACACCCGGGCGCTGCCCAAGCACAAGGTGCTCGACGACGGCCTGTACGGCGGCGACGTCGTCGGCGACGTGGTGGCGTTCCTGGCCGAGCGGCTGGCGGCGGCGGCCGACGCGGGCATCCCGCCCGAGGCCACGATCCTCGACCCCGGCCCCGACTTCGCCAAGACGCCGGCCCAGACGGTGGAGGTGCTGCGCCGGCTCGACCGGGTGCGGGACCTCGGCCGCCCGCTGCTGCTGGCCCTGTCCCGCAAGGACTTCGTGGGCGCCGTCACCGGCCGCCCGCCCCGGGAGCGGCTGGCGGGCACGCTCGCGGCGGTCGGCCACGCCATCGCCGCAGGCGGACGGCATGTGGGAGGGGGAGGGGGAACCCTCCTCCGGGTCCACGACGTGGCCGAGGTCCGGGACTACCTGGCGGTGGCGGCGGTGCTGGCCGGCCGCACGGACCTCCCGGCGGAGACCCGCCTGGCCGACCACCTCCGCCGCGCCACCTGAACGTCATTCGGTGGCGATCGCCGCCAGGACGTCGAGCCGGGCCGCCCGGCGGGCGGGCCGCAGCCCGGCCACCACGCCGGCGAGGGCGCCGACCACCAGCACCACGGCCAGCCGCACCGTCGGGAGGGCGAACACGTCGACCGCCCCGGACGCCGACCCGGCCACCCGGACCAGCGCCCACCCGAGGAACACGCCGAGGGCGATGCCGCCCACGGCCCCGAAGGTGGCGATGACGACCGACTCGCCCCGGACCATGGCCCGCACCTGGCGGCGGGTCTGGCCCACCGCCCGCAGCAGGCCCAGCTCCCGGGTCCGCTCGTGGATCGACAGCGACAGCGTGTTGGCGATCCCCATGAGGGCGATGACGATGGCCAGCGCCAGCAGGGCGTAGATGATCGTCAGCAGCATGTCGACGTTGCCGGCGGCCGAGGCGGCGAACGCCTCCCGGTCCTGGACGTCGGGCGAGCCGTAGCCGGCGGCCACGTCCCGCACGGCGGACTCGACGGCGTCGACCGGCACGCCGGGGGCGGCCCGCACCAGGACGAGCCCGTCCACGTCCTGCACGGCGTGGGGCGCCCACACCGCCCGGGGCAGCAGGTAGTTGCCGAGGGGGCCGCCGGAGGCGAACGTCGCCCCCACCGTGAGGTCCTGCGTCGTGCCGTCGGCGAAGGTGACCGCCAGCCGGTCGCCGATCGACCAGCCGTTGTCCTCGGCGGGACCGTCGGCCACCGCCACCTCGTCGTCGCCCAGGTCGGCCACCGACCCGGACTGCACGTCCATGTCGAGCACCTCGGCGAGGGCCGCGGGCTCGGCCACGCTGACCTCCTTGGTGTCGCCGTCGACCTGCACCGAGCCGTCGCCGATGCCGACGGCCAGGTCGACCTCGGGAAGGGCGGCGACGTCGGCCGACAGCTGCGGGCTGATGCCGCCGTCGCCGAAGCGGCCCGACGACACGACCACGTCGCCGCCGAACGAGCGGTCGATCGACTGGTCGATCGAGGCCTTGAGCGACGCCGCGAACACGGTGAACAGGGTCACGACCGCCACGCCGACCATGAGCGCCGACGCGGTGCCGGCGGTGCGGCGGGGGTTGCGCATGGCGTTGTCGCGGGCGAGGCCGCCGGTCATGCCCCGCAGGCGGGCCAGAGGCGCCCCGAGGACCCCGGCCGCCGGGCGGGCCACGGCGGGCCCGGACACCACGGCGCCGAGCACGGTCGCCACCGCGCCCAGGCCCACGAGGGCGAGGCCGCCGTCGGCGAGGACCGCCGCCAGCGTCAGGGCCACGCCCGCGCCGGTCAGCACGACGCCCGCCACGACCCGGCCGACCGACGGCGCCGTGCGCTCGGCCGCCACCGACCGCAGCGCGGCCAGCGGTGCCACCCGCGACGCCTTCACGGCGGGGACGATCCCGGCCACCAGCGTGACCAGGGTCCCGACCGCCACGGCGACGGCGACCGTCCCGCCGGTGACGACGATGCCTCCGGCCGGCAGGGCGAACCCGGCCGCGTCGAACAGGCCCTTCAGCAGGCCGGCGACGCCGATCCCGGCGGCGAGCCCGACGAGCGAGCCGACGATCCCGACCAGCAGGGCCTCGGCGATCACCGACCGCATGACCTGGCCCCGCAGCGCCCCGAGGGCCCGCAGCAGCGCGGCCTGGCGGGTCCGCTGGGCCACGATGATCGAGAACGTGTTGTAGATGCTGAACGTGGCCACCAGCAGCGCCACCCCGGCGAACAGGGTGAGGAAGGTGGTCAGCAGGTCGAGGAAGTCCCGGCTGATGTCGTCGGTCGCCTCGGTCGTGACCTGGGCCCCGGTGGTGGCCTCGACCCCGTCGGGCAGCGCCGCGCCGACGCGCTCGGCCAGCGTGGCCTCGTCGACGGAGCCGTCGCCCCGCACGGCCACCGTGGACACCGCGTCGCCCGTCTTGAGCACGTGGGTCATGGCGTCGTCCAGGGCGAACGCGGTGAACGTGACCCCGCCCAGCCCGTCGGTGTCCCCGAACGTGGCCAGGCCCACGATCGTGACCTGGACCGGCTCCGGGGTGAGCAGCGTGGTGGTGTCGCCGATGCCCAGGTCGCCGGCCTCGGCCGCACCCCGGTTGACGACGACCTCGTCGCCGCCCCGGGGGGCCCGGCCCTCGGCCAGCCGGTACGGGTTGAGGTCGGGGTCGGTCGTCCAGCTGCCCGCGAACTGGGGCGGGCCGTTGCCGCCGATGGCGTCGCCGTCGGCGCCGAGCAGCTGCCCGAAGCCCTGGACGACGCCCTCGGCGGCCGCGACGCCGTCGACGGCCGCCACCCGGTCGACCAGCTCGGCCGGGATGGGCGCCCGCAGGACGTCGGCGTCGAGGGCGGTGCCGTTGCGCACCACCACGTCGGTGCCGGCGTTGACCTCGGTGAGCAGGTCGTCGAAGTTGGCCCGCAGGGTGGACCCGAGGACCAGGGTGCCGGTCAGGAAGGCCACGCCGAGCACGACGGCGAGGCCGGTGCCGGCGAGGCGGCGGGCGTGCGCCCGCATCTCGCGCAGGGTCAGGGACAGCACGGGTCAACCTCCCAGGGAGGACATCCGGTCGAGAACGGTGGCGGCGGTCGGCCCGTCGAGGTCGTCGACGATGCGGCCGTCGGCCAGGAAGACGGCCCGGTCCGCCACCGCGGCGGCGGTCGGGTCGTGGGTCACCATGACGACGGTCTGGCCCAGGTCGTCGACGGCCCGGCGCAGGAAGCCGAGGATCTCGGCCCCGGACCGGGAGTCGAGGTTCCCGGTGGGCTCGTCCGCGAACACGATGTCGGGCCGGCCCGCCAGCGCCCGGGCCACCGCGACCCGCTGCTGCTGGCCGCCCGACAGCTCGGCCGGGCGGTGGCCCAGCCGGTCGCCGAGGCCCACGGTGGCCACGATCTCGTCGAACCAGGCGGCGTCGCCCCGGCGGCCGGCCAGCCGGTCGGGCAGGGCGATGTTCTCCCGGGCGGTCAGCGTCGGCACCAGGTTGTACGCCTGGAACACGAAGCCGATCCGGTCCCGGCGCAGCAACGTGAGCTGGCGGTCCGACAGCGAGCCGAGGTCGACGTCGCCGACGAAGACGTGGCCGGCGGTGAGGGAGTCGAGCCCGGCGATGCAGTGCATGAGGGTCGACTTGCCCGAGCCGGAGGGCCCCATGACGGCGGTGAACCGCCCGGCCTCGAGGTCGACGCTGACCTCGTCGAGGGCGACGACGGCGGTGTCGCCGGCCCCGTAGACCTTGGTGGCGCCCGCGGCCCGGGCGGCCGCGGTGCGGGTGACGGTGGAGGCGGGGGTGCGGGACTCGCTCATCGCCGGCCCTCCGCCAGGACGTCGCGGCGGCTGCGGTACTCGTCGGCGTCGATCTCGCCGCGGGCGTACATCTCGTCCAGCACGGACTGCCCGGAGTTCTGGCGCTGCCACGGGGGCCCGCCCCGGCGGAACCGCCAGATGACGAACCCGATGAGGGTGAACCAGAACAGGGGGAAGACGAGGACCCAGGGACCGGGGCCCCAACCCCAGCCGTCGTGGTAGTGGGAGGCAAGTGTCGTGAACATGCACCGATCGTCCGCCCGGCGCCGCCCCGGGTCGTCCGCCCGGCGGATGCTTCGCGCCTGCTCCCCCCGCGGTACGGGCGTGGCACCGGGTGTCAACGCGGCGTAGCGGCGCCGCTACGTTCGCTACTGTCCGGGCGGCGGACATCGATCAAGGCGGAGCGGACACATGCACACGACCACGCCCCCACCTCCTCCTCCCGCGCCGGGAGAGGCACCGAAGAAGGAGGGCGACGGGTTCCTCGCGTCGGTGACCAAGCACTGGTTGCCGTTCTTGACGGCGATCCTCGTGCTGGCCACGGCGGCGCTCGGGCTCTACTCCAAGCAGGTCACGAACGAGCGGGACGAGGCCCAGGCCGGCTCGTCCGAGCTGGAGGCCGACAAGGCCGCGCTGGAGCAGGAGATCGAGGCCCTGGAGCAGCAGAAGGCCGCGCTGGAGGCCGACCTGGAGGAGGCGCAGGCGACCCCGGTCACCACCCCGACGACGCAGCGCAACGGGACCACGGCGACCACCCTCGACCCCACGCCCGAGATCCTCCGGCAGACGGGCGGGACCCCGGTCACCATCGGGTTCGGCCACGGCATCGACCTCGACACCGACGCCGACAACTGGGGCGTCAACGAGAGCGGCACGGACCTGTACGTCAGCGGCTCCCCGTCGATCAGCGGGTCGGAGTTCGTCCTCGTGACCGAGCCCCCGACGCCCCGCGTCTGCGCGGGCTCCACGCTGCCGGTCGGCAACATCACCGCGGCGCAGACCGTCGTGGGCCAGCAGTTCTGCGTCCGCACCGGCGAGGACCGCTGGGCCTACGTGCGCATCGCCGCCATCGACCCCGAGGCCCGCACCATCGCCTTCGACGTCAGCGTGTGGAAGCTGGCCAGCGACCCCTGAGCGTTCACTCGATCCAGCCCGGCCGGACCAGGCCCGACTCGTAGGCGAACACCACGAGCTGGGCCCGGTCCCGGGCGGCCAGCTTGGTCATGGCCCGGCTCACGTGGGTCTTGGCCGTCATCGGGCTGACGTAGAGGCGTTCGGCGATCTCGTCGTTGGACAGGCCCTCGGCCACCAGCGCCATCACCTCGCGCTCCCGGTCGGTCAGCAGGTCGAGGGCGGGGCTGTGCGGGGCCTCCCGGGTCTGGGTGGCGAAGGCGCCGATCAGCCGGCGGGTCACGCCCGGCGACAGCAGCGCGTCGCCCGCCGCCACCGCCCGCACCGCCCGCAGCAGCTCGACCGGCTCGGTGTCCTTGACCAGGAACCCGCTGGCCCCGGCCCGGATGGCCTCGAACACGTACTCGTCGATCTCGAACGTGGTCAGGATCACGATCCGGACGCCCGCCAGCCGCTCGTCGGCCACGATGGCCCGGGTGGCGGCCAGGCCGTCGGTCCCGGGCATGCGGATGTCCATGAGCACGACGTCCGGCCCGGTGCGCCGGGCCACCCGCACGGCCTCGTCGCCGTCGCCGGCCTCGCCCACGACCTCGATGTCGTCCTGGGCGTCGAGCAGCGCCCGGAACCCGCCCCGCACGAGGGCCTGGTCGTCGGCCAGCACGACCCGGATCACGCGCCGTCCCCCAGCGGCAGCCGCGCCCGGACCCGGAACCCGCGCCCGGGCCGGGGTCCGGCCTCCAGGTCGCCGCCCAGCGCCCGGGCCCGCTCGCGCATGCCCGCGATGCCCCGCCCGGCCCCGTCGGAGGCGTCCGGCCGGGCCCGGCCGTCGTCGTCCACCTCGACCACCAGGTCGCCGCCGTCGCGCCGCAGGCGGACCGTGGCCGCCCGGGCGTCGGCGTGGCGCACGACGTTGGTGATCGACTCCTGCACGATGCGGAACGCGGCCAGGTCCACGCCCGGCGCCAGGCCGTCGGTGCCGCCCGGGGCGTCGACGCGGACCGTCGAGCCCGGTCCCCCGGGCCCGGTCGACCAGGGCGTCCAGGTCCCGCAGGCCCGTCGTCGGACCCCGGGGGGCGGACTCGCCCGCCCGCAGGATGTCGAGCACCGAGCGCAGCTCGCCGAGCGCGTCCTTGCTGGCGTCGCGGATGGCGGACAGCGCCGGGCGGGCCTGCTCCGGGTGCTCGTCCAGCAGGTGCAGGGCCACGCCCGCCTGCACGTTGATGAGCGAGATGTTGTGGGCCAGCACGTCGTGCAGCTCCTGGGCGATGCGCAGCCGCTCGTCCGACGCCCGGCGGCGGGCCTCCTCGGCCCGGGTGGCGGCGGCGTCGGCGGCGCGCTCCAGGCGGCTGCGGATCAGCTCGGTCCCCGCCCCCACCGCGAGGACCCACGCGAGCAGCCCGCCGGCCAGCCCCCAGTTGGGGAACGGCCCGGACCCCAGGGCGGGCTCGACCCAGGCGAGCGCCACGTACCCCGCGGCCAGCACGCCCCACGCCACCCGCCGGCGCCCCCGCAGCACGGCGTTGACGAAAGCGAAGAGCAGCGCCAGGAACACCGGTCCGTGCGGGTAGTCGGCCAGCCAGTACACGACCGTCGGCGTCGCCGCGAGCACCATGCACCAGCCCGGCATGCGCCGCCGCGCCAGCAGGGCCAGCGGGCCCGCCACCAGCAGCGCGACGCCCCAGCCGTCGAGGTCGCGGGCCTCGGGCTGGTTGCGGGCCGCCAGCGTCGTGATCCCGACCTGGATCGCGGCCAGCACCACCACCGGCAGGACCAGCCCGAGCCACGACGGGAGCCGCCGCCCCGACCGCCACGGCGGGCCGAGGGTCGCCCGCGAACGGCGGGGGCCCGGCGGCGCGGGTGGTCACGGTGTCGGCCACCCCCGGCACGGTAGAGCGCCCGCCGCCGGCCGGCATCGTCCCCGGGAACCGTTCACGCCTACCGCGGCTGTGGTACATCACCGGGCCATGACCCCGGACGACCTCGTCGAGATCGCGGCGATCCACCAGCTCAAGTACCGCTACGTGCGCCTGATCGACACCAAGGCGTGGGACGAGCTCGCCACCCTGTTCGTGCCCGACGCCACCGCCAGCTACGGCGGCGGGGCCGTCGACCTGGAGGGGGCGCCCGCCATCATGGAGTTCCTGGAAGGGCTCCATGGGCGACGAGGCGATGCTCACGAGCCACAAGGTCCACCAGCCCGAGATCACCCTGACCGGGCCCGACACGGCCGAGGGCGTGTGGGCGCTCGACGACCTCGTCATCCTCGGGGCGATGGACCTGACCGTGCGGGGCGCGTCGTTCTACGACGACCGCTACGTGAAGGTCGACGGCGAGTGGCGCATCGCCCACACCGGCTACAAGCGGGTCTACGAGGAGATCGAGCCCCGCCCGCCCGAGCTCAAGCTGACCGCGAGCTGGTTCGCCACCGGCGGCCGCTCCAAGCTGCTGTAGTGCTCCTGGACGGGGCACGAGCCAGGTGGGGACAACCCCACCGGCCAGACACCCGCCCGCCCGATGGTGGCGGGCGCCCGCGGTGCTTACCGTGACAGCGTGATCCGCGATCTGCTCCGGCCCTGGCGCGAGTCGGCGACCTGGTGGGCCCTGACCTACCTGCTGATGGACGCCTTCGTCGGGGCCCTGACCTTCACCATGGTGGTCACCCTCGTGGCGATCTCCGTGGGCCTCCTCATCACGTTCCCGCTGGCGCTGCCGTTCGTGTGGCTGCTGTTCGTGCTGTCCCGGCTGGCCGGGCGCCTCCAGCGGTCCCGCATCGAGGCCCTGCTCGGCGTCCGGCTGGACGACCCGATCCCCCGGCCCCAGGCCCGGCGCTGGTGGGGCCGGCTGGTCGAGCGGGTCAAGGCCCCGGCCCGGTGGCTGGAGATGCTGCACCACCTGCTGGCGCTGCCGCTCGGCGTGCTGTCCACCACCGTGGCCAGCCTGGCGTGGGCCGGGTCGCTCGCCCTGCTGCTCCTGCCGCTCTACATCGACACGCTCCCCGGCGACACCGCCCACTTCGGGGGCTTCGACATCACGCAGGGGGTTTCCAGCGTAGCGGCGGCCGTCGTCGGCGCGGTGGGGCTGGTGTTCGGGGCGCCGTGGCTGACGAAGCTGCTGGCCTGGCTGAACCTGGCGATCGCCCGCCTGCTGCTGGCGCCCCGCCGCAAGGACGCGCTGGGCGCGCAGGTCACGAAGCTCGAGACCAGCCGGGCCGCCGCGGTCGACAGCGCGGAGGCCGAGCGCCGCCGCATCGAGCGCGACCTCCACGACGGCGCCCAGCAGCGGCTGGTGGCGCTGGCCATGGGGCTCGGCAACGCCCGCGAGCGGCTCGACCAGGACCCCGAGGCCGGGCGCCAGCTGGTGGCCGACGCCCACGAGGAGGCCAAGGCGGCGCTCCGGGAGATCCGCGACCTGGTGCGGGGCATCCACCCGGTGATCCTGGAGGACCGCGGCCTCGACGCCGCCCTGTCCGCCGTCGTGGCCCGGTCGCCGGTGCCCGTGGCCCTGGAGGTGGACGTGGCCGAACGGCCGCCGCCGGCGGTGGAGAGCACCGCCTACTTCGTGGTCAGCGAGGCGCTGACCAACGTCGCCCGCCACGCCAGGGCCACCCGGGCCTCGGTCGCCATCGTCCGGGGCGGCGACCGGCTGGTGGTCGAGGTGCGCGACGACGGCCGGGGCGGCGCCACCGTCGGCGCCGGGACCGGGCTGGTGGGCCTGCGGGACCGGGTGACGGCGCTCGGCGGCAGCCTCCACGTCGTCAGCCCCGCCGGCGGCCCCACCACGCTGCTGGCGGAGCTCCCGTGCGGATCGTGATCGCCGAGGACGCCGTCCTGCTGCGGGCCGGGCTCACCGGCCTGCTCGCCGACGCCGGCCACGAGGTGATGGCGGCGGTGGACAACGCCGACGACCTGCTCGTCGTCGTCGAGCGCCACCGCCCCGAGCTGTGCGTGGTCGACGTGCGCATGCCGCCCACCCACACCGACGACGGGCTGCGGGCCGCGCTCGAGATCCGGTCCCGGTGGCCGGGGACCGGCATCCTCGTGCTGTCCCAGTACGTCGAGGAGACCTACGCGGGCGAGCTGCTGGCCGACGACAGCGCCGGCATCGGCTACCTGCTGAAGGACCGGATCGCGGACGTGGGCGAGTTCCTCGGCGCGGTCGACCGGGTCGGCAAGGGCGGCACCGCGCTCGACCCCGAGGTCGTGGCCCAGCTCATCGCCCGGGCCCGGCGCCGCGACCCGCTCGACCGCCTGTCGCCCCGCGAGCGCGAGGTGCTGGGCCTCATGGCCGAGGGCCGCACGAACCAGGCCATCGCCGCCGAGCTGGTCGTCAGCCACGGCGCGGTCGAGAAGCACATCAGCAACATCTTCACCAAGTTGGACCTGCCGCCCACCGAGCACGACCACCGGCGCGTGCTGGCGGTGCTGCGGTGGCTGGACGGTTGAGGTCGTCATGACACACGTCTTCTGGAAGGTCGTGGGCTCCGTCGTGGCGGTGCCGATGCTCATCGGCGGCTGGTACCAGGCCGCGTCCACGCTGGCCCACGAGGAGCGCATCCTGACCGAGGAGGTCGCGGCCGAGGGCGTGACCGTGCTCGATATCGACAACGAGGCCGGCTGGGTGCACCTGGTGGGCGTGGAGGACGCCGCCGCGGTCACGATCCGGGCCCGCGTCAGCGACGGGTGGCGGTCCAGCCAGCACGAGCTGCGCCGGGAGGAGGGCGGCCGCCTGGTGCTGCGGGCCAGCTGCCCCAACTTCGGCTCGGAGTTCTGCCTCGTCAACTACACGATCGAGGTGCCCGCCGGCCTGGCGGTCGAGGTGCGCGGCAACGAGGGCGTCGACGTGTCCGACCTGACGGGCCCGGTGTACGCCGAGAGCGACGCGAGCGGCGTCGTCGCCGCCCGGATCAGCGGCGACCTCACGATCAAGACCGACGAGGGCGGGGTCGAGGCCACGGCCATCACGTCGGCGCGGGTCGAGGCGCGGGCGATCGAGGGCGGCGTGCGCCTCTCGTTCGACGGGCCGCCGCGGTCGGTGCTGGCGGCCTCGACCGAGGGCGGCATCGAGATCCTGCTGCCCAAGGTGGACGGCGTGACCTACGCCAGCGAGGTCACCGCGGTCGAGGGCTCGGTGACCGAGCAGATCGACGAGTCGCCCGACAGCGACCGCACCATCTCGGCCCACACGGTCGAGGGCGGTGCCACGGTCCGCTACCGGTAGCCACCGGGCTAGCTACCGCACCGGGGTGGGGATGACCCCACCCCGCAGACGCCGGGCCGCTCCAATGACCCTGCGTGCGGTCTTCCTTACGGTCGAACCATGACTGCGACCACCACGTTCACCACCCTGGCCGCCGCCGTGCGGGCGGAGCAGGCGACCAAGGTCTACGGCAGCGGCGACACCGCGGTGCGGGCGCTCGACGCCGTGAGCCTGGCCATCCCCGCCCGGCGCTTCACGGCCATCATGGGCCCGTCCGGCTCCGGCAAGTCCACGCTCATGCACTGCATGGCCGGCCTCGACACCCTCACCTCCGGCCACGTGTACGTCGGCGACGCCGACCTCGGGACCCTGTCCGACAAGGAGCTGACCCGGCTGCGCCGCGACCGCCTCGGGTTCGTGTTCCAGGCGTTCAACCTGCTGCCGATGCTCAACGCCGGCGAGAACATCACGCTCCCGCTCGACCTCGCCGGGCGCAAGCCGGAACGGGGCTGGTTCGACCACGTGGTCGCCACCGTCGGGCTCGGCGACCGGCTGCGGCACCGCCCCTCCGAGCTGTCGGGCGGCCAGCAGCAGCGGGTGGCGGTGGCCCGGGCGCTCGCCACCCGGCCCGAGGTGATCTTCGCCGACGAGCCCACCGGCAACCTCGACTCCCGCAGCGGCGGCGAGATCCTCGCCTTCATGCGGCGGGCGGTCGACGAGATGGGCCAGACCATCGTCATGGTCACCCACGACCCGAACGCGGCGGCCCACGCCGACGAGGTCGTGTTCCTGGCCGACGGCCGCATCGTCGACGTCGTGGCGTCCCCGTCCGCCGAGTCCGTGCTCGAGCACATGAAGGCCCTGGGGAGCTGAGACGATGTGGCGCACCACCATGAAGTCCGTCGGCGCCCACAAGCGCCGGCTGCTGGCCACCGCCCTGGCCGTGACCCTGGGCGTGGCGTTCCTGGCCGGCACCCTGGTCCTCGGCGACACGATGTCGGCCGGGTTCAGCGACCTCTTCGACGAGACCAACGCCGGCACCGACGCCGTCGTCCGCAACGCCACCGAGGTCGGCGAGGCCGACATCGTCGAGCGGGGCCTCGTGCCCGCCGACCTGGCCGGCGAGATCGCCGCCGTCGACGGGGTGGCGGCCGCCGCCCCGGAGATCGAGGCCTACGGCCGCATCGTCGGCGCCGACGGCGACCCGATCGGCGGCAACGGGCCGCCCACCGTGGCGGGGAACTGGATCACCGACGACGGCCTCAACCCCTACGACCTGGCCGAGGGCCGGGCCCCCGGGGCGCCGGGCGAGGTCGTCATCGACAAGGGGGCGGCCGAGGACGGCGACCTCGCCGTCGGCGACACGACGACCATCCGGCTGCCCGAGCCGGTCGAGGTCACGATCGTCGGCCTGGCCACGTTCGGCGCCGCCGACAGCGCCGGCCCGGTGACCTACGCGGCGTTCAGCGCCGAGGAGGCCGAGCGCCTGCTGCTGCCCGAGCCCGGGCAGGCCATGAGCATCCGGGTGGCGGCCGAGGACGGCGTGAGCCAGCAGGAGCTGGTGTCCCGCATCGAGCCGCTGCTGCCCGCGGGGGCCGAGGCCCTGACCGGCACCGAGCTCACGGCCGAGATGGAGGACGAGATCCAGGCCGACTTCCTCGGCTTCTTCGAGAAGGCGCTGCTGACCTTCGCGGGCATCTCCCTGGTGGTGGCCACGTTCAGCATCTACAACACCTTCTCGATCCTGGTCGCCCAGCGGACCCGGGAGTCCGCGCTGCTGCGGGCGCTCGGCGCCTCCCGGGGCCAGGTGCTGCGGTCGATCACGGTCGAGGCGCTCGCCACCGGGATCGTGGCGTCCGCCGCCGGGATCGCGGCGGGCATCGGCCTGGCCACCGGCCTCATCGCCCTGATGGACGCCGCCGGCATGGCCATGCCGACATCGCAGCTGGTCGTCGGCACCGCCAGCGTGGTCACCGCCGCCGTCGTCGGCGTGGTCGTCACGCTGCTGGCCAGCCTGGGCCCGGCCGTGCGGGCCGCCCGCACCGCCCCGCTGGCCGCCCTGCGGGACGCGGCCGTCGACCGGTCGGCCAGCTCGCGGCTGCGGGCCGCCGCCGGCGCCGCGCTGACCGCCGCGGGCGTGGGCCTGGTCTTCGCCGGCACCCGGGGCGACGGCGAGATCTCGCTCACCGGCCTGGGTGCCCTGGCGACGGTGGTGGGGGTCGTCCTGCTGGGCCCGGTGGCCGCCCGCCCGGCCGCCGGCCTGCTGGGCGCCCCCGCCGCCGCCCTCCGGGGCGTGTCCGGGACGCTGGCCCGGCGCAACGCGGTGCGCAACCCCCGGCGCACCGCCGGCACCGCCTCGGCCCTCATGATCGGCGTGGCCGTGGTGACCCTGTTCACCGTGCTGGCCGGGTCGATCAAGTCGTCGATCGGCGGCACCGTGCGCGACCAGTTCGGCGGCGACCTGGTGATCGTGGCCGACGGCTGGTCCGCCACCGGGCTCAGCCCCGAGCTGAACGACGCCGTGGCCCGGCTGCCCGAGGTGGACGCCACCTCGGCCATGGCCAACGCCCCGATGCGGATCGACGGCGGCGACACCATCGCCACCACGTTCGAGCCCGCCACGCTCGACCGCATGCTCGACATGGGCGTGACCGACGGCGACCTGGCCGGCACCGGCCCGGACGGCGTGGCGGTGTCGACCAGCTGGGCGGAGGACCACGACCTCGCCGTGGGCGACACGCATGGAGCTGGCGTACGCCGACGGGGCCACCGCCGAGCCCACGGTGTCGGCGATCTTCGAGAACGACGACCTGGTCGGCGACGTCCTGGTGCCGGAGGAGGCCTACCTGCCCCACGCCCAGCGGCCGACCGACGTGGTCGTCATGATCGCCCTCGCCTCGGGCGCGTCGCCCGCCGCGGCCGAGTCCGCCATCCAGGCGGTGGCCGACGACTACGGCTCGCCCGACGTCCAGACGCAGGACGAGTACGTCGACGCGGTGGCCGGCGAGGTCGACGCCATGCTCAACGTCGTCTACGGCCTGCTGGCGCTGGCCATCCTCATCGCCCTCATGGGCATCGCCAACACCCTGTCGCTGTCGATCCACGAGCGGTCCCGGGAGCTGGGGCTGCTGCGGGCGGTGGGCCAGACCCGCCGCCAGCTGCGGGCGATGGTGCGGGGCGAGGCGACGACGGTGGCCCTGTTCGGCACCGTGGGCGGCGTGGCCCTCGGGGTCTTCCTGGCCTGGGCCGTCATCGACACCCTGGCCAGCGAGGGCTTCACCACCTTCATGGTCCCCACCGGGCCCGTGGCGGCGGTGATGGTGGTCGGGGCGGTGGTCGGCGTGGTGGCGGCCGTCCGCCCCGCCCGCCGGGCGGCCCGGCTCGACGTCCTGGCGGCCATCGCCACGGACTGACCGCCGGTCACCCCCGGCCCCGCCCGGTCTGGCGCCCCTGCTCCGGGGGCGTCAGATCGGCGCGTGCTGGCGGGACACGGTGGTGCGCTCCTCGGCCAGCCGGTTGAGGCGCGCCTGCTCGGCGTTGGCGTTGCCCCACGCCGTCTCGATGGTGGACGCGGCGGTGCGGCAGGCCTCGGCCACCTCGCCGGCCCGGGTCTGCTGGGCGGAGAACACGCTGACGAACTCGTTGGCGTGGGGCCCCGTCCAGTCGGCCCGGGCGCCCAGCGCCAGGTCGGCCCGGGCGCCGACCTTCTCGTCGAGCGCCCGCCCGACGCGCTGCAGCTCGGCGATCGCCGTGGACGCGAGGTCGTAGGGGAAGTGCACGGCGGCCGCGCCATGCTCGGGCTGCGTCACGGACATACTGGGCGCGTCATCGGCCATGGGCCCAATGAACTACCGGACCCGCACCCCGAGTTCAAGGCACCCCCTGCCGCCGCAGGCGGGTGCCGTGGGGCTAACGGAGATCGCGTACAACCGCCGCCATGGGGACTTCCGCCAATCCCGACGCCCTCGCGACCTACAGCTCGTCGGCGACCGCGCTCGACGGCGAGGTCGAGACGCTCGCCTCCGACGTGGCCGCCGCGGTCGACGCGTTCGCCGGGGCCCGCCCCGCGTTCGGGGCGGGGGCGGGCAGCGGCCTCGGCGGCGACATCGGTGCACTGGCCCGCGAGCAGCAGCACACCGACACCTGGGTGGGGCTGGTCGGGTTCAACTTCTCCATCGCCGGGTCGCTCGGGCTCTCCGGCGCCGCCCTCGACAACTACATCAGCGCCATGTCCGGCGGCTCGACCGTCGCCCGGTCCCAGGCCATCGCCGACGCCCGCCGCGTGGCCGAGCTGCTCGACGACGGCGACACCACCGACGCCGACCTCCTCGCCGCGCTCGACCGGTTCGAGGCCAACGCCGGCAACGCCGAGTACATGGTCGCCTTCTTCGAGACCCTGGGCCCCGACGGGGTGCTCGACCTCGACTCCCAGCTCAACGCGGCCGCCACCCGCCGCGGGCGGGGCGTCGATCTCGACGTGGTCGAGCGCGCCGCCGTGCTGCAGGGCGTGATGGTCGACGGCTACTCCCTCGCCTCGCGGGCGTCGGGGCCCGGCCGCGACGGGGGCGACCCGTCGGTCGGGGTGCTCAGCCAGCAGTTCCACGAGGAGCTGCTCGCCGCGGCCGGCATCGGCACGCTCGTCCGGTTCACCGGCCGCCCCGAGACGGGCCCGATGACCGACCCGTTCCTGGTCATGGCGGGCGAGCGCCTGCCCGACGTGGCGGCCGCCGGCCGCGGCGGCGAGAACGTGTTGACCGAGCAGGTGCTGGCCAACATCGCGGCGACGTCCGCCTCGGCGTCGGCCCGCCTCCTCCACGACGAGGACTGGTCGAACTGGCTGGTGGGCGGCGACTCCGACTACGGCCACACCCGCGCCGAGTACGCCATCGGCGCCGGCACGGCGGCCATCGTCGAGCGGGCCCTGTTCGAGATGCCCGAGGGCCACACGTGGGCCCAGCAGGACTTCGACCGGCTCGTCGCCGACCACTGGCACGACGACATCCCCGACGAGCTGCGCCAGCCCCTGGCCGCCGCCACCGGCAACTTCCTGCCCGGCATGACCGACCGCTACCACGACGACGCCGCCGACATCACCGGCTTCTTCGCCCAGATCGCCCAGGACGAGACCGCGCTGGCCACCCTCGAGGTCAACCTGGCCGGCTACGCGCACCTCGAGCTCGGCGAGGGCGTGACCGAGATCATCGGGGCCGACTACGACCAGCTCGACGAGTCGGCGCGCATCAACACCGAGATCCGCGACGTCGCCACCCTCTACGGCTGGGTGGCCGACGGCGTCCAGGAGAACGAGGCGGCGGCCGACGCCCACGCGGCCCGCATGGCCAGCAGCCTGAACCTCGTCGGCGGGCTCATCAGCACGACCGGCATGGGGGCCTCCACCGCCTCCGGACCGGTCCCGGCCGCCCTCGGCTACGGCGCCGACCAGCTCATCTCGTTCGGGGCCGACCTCGTCGAGTCCGCCCACGACTACGACGGCATGCCGCCCACCCAGGTCGTGAGCGAGGGCCTGGCCCAGAGCATCCGGCCGGCGCTCGTGGCCCACCTCCACGACACCCCGGACGTCCAGCGCGAGCTGTACGGCACCGCGCCGGGCGGTGCGGTGGTCCCGCTGCCCGCGGCGATCGCGACCCCGCCCGGTCCGGGCGCCACGGTCGAGGACCTCACCACCTACCAGGCCGCGCTCACCGAGTGGCTGAACCGCCCGGAGAACGAGCCGCTGCTCGACCAGGTCGAGGGGTTCGAGTCCGACCTCCGCGGGCAGATCCTCGACGAGATGGCCATCGACCCCGGCGACGGCGACTGATGCGGCCGGGGGTCCGGGCGGCGCTGGCCGTCGCCGTGGTGGCGGCGCTCGCCGGCGCGTCCTGCGGCGGCGACGACGACGGTTCGGGGGCCGGCGCCGACGCCGACGTGCGGACGGTGGCCCTCGACCCGGTCGAGGATCCGGCGCCGGGCACCTTCGTGGTGGCCGCCGACTTCGCCGAGCTGGCGGCCTCCGGCGACTGGCCCGGCCTCGAGGGACCGCCCGGGGCGATCGTGGTCGACAGCGACGGGTCGGTCCTCGTCGGCGTGCAGGAACGAGGTCGTGCGCATCGACGGCGACGAGCTGACGAGCCGCGACACGACGGGCCTGTTCGCCGTCCAGAGCCTGGCGCTCGACGGTGACGGGGCGGTCGTCGGCACCGCGGGGACGAGCGACATCTTCCGGTACGAGGACGGCACCCGGACGACCGTGGCCGGCGACTACCCGTCGACCGCCGACGAGCCGCTGGCCGTGGGCGAGCCGCTGCCCGCGGACACGCCGCTGCCGCTGGTGCTCGACGTGGCGGCGGGCGACGGCGCCGTCGTGGGCGCCATCCTGGCCGTGCCCGACGTCGGCACCCCCCAGACGACGGTGGCCCAGGTCGTGCGGGTCGAGGGCGACGAGACGGTGGTCGTCGCCGGCAGCCGGGTCGAGTCGTGCGACGGCGCAGGCGCCCCCGCCCCGCGGTCGACGCCGGCCTCGGGCGGATCGGCGGGGTGGCGGTCGCGCCCGACGGCTCGGTGCTGGCGTCCGACGGCGACTGCCAGCGGCTGTGGCGGGTGGACGCGGACGGCACGCTCGGCGTCGCGGCCGGGCCCGAGTCGCTGACCGACCCCCACGACGTCGTGGTCGACGGCGACGGCACCGCCTACGTGCTCGACCACGGCCGCAGCGCCGTGGTCGCCGTCGCCCCGGACGGGACCGCGAGCGTGGCCGTGGGCGGGCTCCCGGCGACGGGCAGCGGCTCGCAGCTCGCGCTCGACGACGACGGGCGCCTGTGGATCACCGCGGGCGATCAGGTCCTGCTGGCCCGGCCCGCCTAGTGCCCCGTCCGGACGGGCATCAGGTCACCAGCTCCCGCCGCCGCCGCCCCCGGCGCCGCCGCCGATCGATCCGCCGCCGAAGCCGCCGCTGAACCCGCCCCCGCTGCCGCTCGACGACGGCGCGGTGGCGGCCGAGGTGGTCGAGGTCAGGAGGTAGGGGGCCATGTAGGCGTAGTGGACCCCGGCGGTCTCGGGGATGACGGACGAGGCGGCCACCGCCCGCGACCAGCGCCCGATCTCGCCCACGGCCACGGCCCAGGCCGTGTACTCGCGCAGCACGCCCCGCTTGGCCGCCTCCTCGGCGTGGTAGGCCTCGGACTCGGCCAGGAACCGGCGGAACGACTCGACCCGCAGCCACAGCCCCGAGCCCTGCGGCGTGCGCACCCGCAGCTCCCAGGCGCCGACCGCCGCGGCGATGCCGGCCCCGGCCAGGGCGCCTCCGGCGGCGGCCAGCGGCAGCCACATGGAGCCGAACCGGCCCGACAGGGCGCCGCCGCCCGCGGCGGCCAGGGCGCCGATCACGATCGACAGGATGCCGACGACCCGGGCGAACAGGCGGGTCCCCTCGGACCGCCGGTCCCACAGCCCGCTGACGAGGCGCCACCGGTCCAGCTCCCGGGACAGGTGGCCCCACGCCGAGGCGAAGTCCTTGTCGTAGCCGTCGAGGTCGAACCGGTCCCGGCCCCGGAACGCCATGTCGAGCACGTCGGTGTCCTCGACGGTGCCCGGGCCGGTGCGGGTGAGGGTGACCGTGCCGTCGTGCTCGTCGAGGTCGACGGCGCCGTCGACGGCGGCCTGGATGAGCCAGGCCACCTTGTGCTCCTGGCGCACGTCCTCGGTGAGGATGATGCCGCCCTGCTCGGGGCGGACGCCGGCGGGCGGGGCGAACTCGGTGGTGGCCATCCGGGCCAGCTCGGCGGCGTCGACCCGCACCTCGGACACCGGGGCCCCCGGGTCGGGCCCGGCGGCGTAGGCGGCGTCGGCCTGGCCGCCGGCGGCGACCCGCTCCCGCCCCGAGCGGCGGACCATGAGCGTGGCCGGGACCCCGGCGACGAGCGCCCCGGCGGCCGCGGCGGCCGTGGGGGGCAGCAGGCCGGTGCCCGGGTCGTCGGGCGGGGTGGCGGGGGGCTCGGGCGGGGTGGGGGCGGCGGCCAGGGGCGCGCCGACGCGGCCCTCGATCGACACGCCCTCGCCCTTCGGCACCTTGTCGATCACGGCGACGACGTGGCCGGGCTCGACCTCGCGGAGCTCGCAGCTGTCGGTCGACCCGGGCGGCCCCTGGATGCAGCGGGCGTCGGCGAGCTCGTAGGGCGTGAGCAGGTGGACCTCGGCGTCCTCGATGTCGACGCGCCACTCGGCGCCGACCGCCTCCCAGTCGACGACGCCGTCCCGCTCGACCCCGGGGAGCTGGTAGTCGATGCGGTAGCGCTGGCGGCCGCTGACGGTGACGGCGGCGTCCCCGATGCGGATGTTCGTGTACTCCCGGCCGTTGCGGACCTCGGGGAGCAGCTGGAGCCCGTCCGGGGCGCCGGGCGAGTCGACGGTGACCGCCCCCGACGGGAGCTGGCCGGGGATGAAGCGCTCGATCCCGTGCTTGCCGAAGGAGTTGCCGAAGTCGTAGTCGATCATCTCGACCACCGCGGCGCTGCCGTCATCGGCGACCACCGCCCGCGCCCAGTACCGGTCGACGCGCTCCAGGTCGCCTGCCACGGTGCCGCCGAGTGCGGCCCCGGCGACGGCGGCGCTCCCGCCGAGCAGGAGCGCCCACCCGAGGGCCCGCCGCGATCGTGTCTGCACGGCGGCGACGCTATCCCCGGCCGCTAGTGGTCCGGAACGCGGACCACCACGACGGGGCAGGAGGCGTGGTTGACGCACGCCATGGCGACCGAGCCCAGCACCATCCGGCGGAAGCCCGACCGGCCGTGCGACCCGACGACCAGCAGGTCGGCACCCTCGGACACCTCGACCAGCGTGGTGGCCGCCCCGCCGGGGAGGATCGTGCGCAGGACCTCCGCCGGCTTGGCGTCCATCTCGGCCAGCGCCGCGTCGACCAGCTCGTCCACGGAGGTGCGGGCGGCGGCGTCGACGGCGGCCTCGTCGACCGGGATGACCAGCGTGGCCCCGAAGGGGAGCGCGGACAGCGGCGGCGCCCACGAGTGGACGACCTCGACCGTGGTGCCCCGGATCGCGCCCTCGGCGAGGGCCCACCGCAGGGCGGCCGCGGCCTGTTCGGAGTCGTCGACGCCGACCACGATGCGCCCGTCGATCTCGTCGGGATCGGCGTCGGGCAGGGTCGGGAGGTCGTCGGGTTCGGTGCTCACGGGTCCCTTCTTACCCCGTCGGGGCGGTAGAACGTGAGCTCATGGCGCCGCCGCTCGACATCGGGATCATCGACACCATGATCGGCTTCCCCGCCGCCGACATGAAGCAGCTCTACGCGTTCATCACCCGCCAGACCAAGGACGCGGGGTCGCAGGAGTTCCAGTTCCCGGCGGAGTACATGTTCAAGGACAGCCCCGACAAGGCGCTCGAGGGGGGCGTGGACCCGGTGGGCGTCACCCTGCGGGAGATGGACCTGTGGGGCATCGAGAAGGGGCTGGTGGGGGTCCACGGCGACAGCGGGGCCCGGGCCGTGCGCCAGTTCCCGGACCGGTTCGTGCCGTGCCTGTCGGTCGACCCGAACAAGGGGATGGACGCCGTCCGGTCGATCACCGAGGCCCACGAGACGTGGGGCATCCGGGCCGTCACCATGTTCCCGGCCGGGATGTTCCCCCAGGTCCCGATCAACGACAAGAAGATGTACCCGGTGTACGCCCGGTGCGCCGAGCTGGGCATCCCGGTGTTCGTGTGCGCGGGCATCCCCGGGCCCCGGGTGCCGTTCGCGTGCCAGCACGTCGAGCTGATCGACGAGGTGTGCTTCGACTTCCCGGAGCTGACCTTCGTGACCCGCCACGGCTGCGAGCCCTGGACCGACCTGGCCGTGAAGCTGATGCTCAAGTGGCCCAACCTGCACTACTCGACCAGCGCCTTCGCGCCCCGCTACTACCCGCAGGCCATCGTCGACTACGCCAACACCCGGGGGGCCGACAAGGTCATCTACGGCGGCTACTTCCCGATGGGCCTGTCGCTGGAGCGCATCGTGGGCGAGCTGGCGGGGGTCGGGTTCAAGGACGACGTGTGGCCGAAGTTCCTGCGCCACAACGCGGAACGGGTGCTCGGCCTGTAGACCCTGTGGCAATCTGACGGTGCGTCAGATCCGAGGGGGGCGCCAGATGAGTTATCCGAATCGTCCAGTGGAGCACCGGCAACGTCGGCCGCCACGCCATCGCCGGCATCGACGCCCGGCCCGACCTCGACCTCGTGGGCGTGTGGGTGTCGAACCCCGACAAGGTCGGCGTCGACGCCGGCAAGCTCGCCGGCCTCGACCGCACGCTGGGCGTGGCCGCCACCGACGACGCCGAGGCCCTGCTCGCCCTGCGGCCCGACTGCATCGTCCACACGGCGTGGGCCGACGACCGGTTGTTCGCCGCCCTCGCCGACCTGGAGCGGTTCCTGCGGGCCGGCGTCAACGTCGTGTCGTCCAGCCCCGTCTTCCTGCAGTACCCGCGGGGCGCGGTGCCCGAGTCGATGTACGCCGGGGTCGAGGCGGCCGCGGCCGAGGGCGGGGTGTCGCTGTTCGTCAACGGCATCGACCCCGGGTTCGCCAACGACTGGCTGCCGCTCGTGGCCACGAGCATCTGCGAGCGCATCGACGAGGTCCGCTGCATGGAGGTCCTCAACTACGCCACCTACGACCAGCCCGCGGTGCTCTTCGACATCATGGGCTTCGGCCAGCCGGTCGACGAGCTGCCGTTCATCCTGTCGCCCGGCATCCTCACGACCGCGTGGGGGAGCGTGGTCAGCCAGATCGCCGCGGGCCTCGACGTCGAGCTGGACGAGATCGTCGAGTGGCACGACCGGGTCCCGGCGCCCGAGGCGTTCGACGTCGCCTCCGGGCGCATCGAGGCCGGCACCACCGCGGCGATGCGGTTCGAGGTCCGGGGCATGGTCGGCGGCGTCGCCCGGTTCGTGCTGGAGCACGTGACCCGCCTGCGCGACGACCTCGCCCCCGACTGGCCCCAGCCCACGGGCCACGGCGGCTACCGGGTGGTGCTCAGCGGCGAGCCCAACTACACGATCGACCTGCAGATGCTGGGCAGCGACGGCGACCACAACACCGCCGGGCTCAAGGCCACCGCCATGCGGCTGGTCAACAGCATCCCCGCGGTGGTGGCGGCCGCGCCCGGTCTCGTCACCTCACTCGACCTGCCCCTCGTCACCGGCCGGGGCCTCGTCGTCCCGCTGACCGGGGCGCGGCCGGGGGCTCCGGGCCCACGACCTCCCCGCCGGGCTCGCGGTGGACCGCGTCCGGTTCGTAGTGCCACGGCACCGACGTCACCACGGTGTTGTCCCGGAACAGCAGCCGGGCCTTCAGCGCCAGCGCGCTCTGGTTGTGCAGCAGGTGCGTGTACCAACGGTGGACCACGACCTCGGGGATGACGACCGTGATCGTGTCCTGCTCCCACCGGGCGTCGAGGTCGTCCAGGTAGTCGAGGACCGGACGCGGTCAGGTCCCGGTACGGCGACTCGACCACCTCCAGCGGCACGTCGAAGCGATGGGCGTCCCACGCCGCCCGGACCGCGTCGGCGTCCACGTCGTCGGTCGCCACGAGCGCCGCCACCAGGTGCTCGGGGTGCAGCGACTTGGCGTAGCCGAGCGCCAGCGGTACGCCGCGGTGCAACCGCCCGACGAGCACGACCACCGTGTGGCGGAACACCGGTGCCGGCGTGACGGGAGCGAGCGTGGTCGCCGCCTGGAGCGTGTCGTAGTGGCGGTGGATCGCCAGGAACACGACCACGATCAGGGGGATCACCACGGTCGGGATCCACGCCCCCTCGGTGAACTTCGACACCACGACCACGGCCAGCACCCCGGCGGTCGTCGTGGCGCCCACGGCGTTGACCGCCAGGCGCCAGCGCCATCCGCGCTCCCGGCGGCGGTGGTGGTGGACGACCATGCCCGCCTGCGACAGCGTGAAGGAGGCGAACAGGCCGACCGCGAACAGGGGGATCAGCAGCGTCGTGATGCCGCCGAACGCCACCAGCAGCGCGACCGCCGCCAGCGTCAGGGCGATGATCCCGTTGGAGAACACCAGGCGGTCGCCCCGGGTGTGGAGCTGGCGCGGCAGGTAGCCGTCCCGGGAGATGATCGAGGCGAGGCGGGGGAAGTCGGCGTAGGCGGTGTTGGCCGACAGCACGAGGATGGCGGCCGTGGCCGCCTGCAGCACCCAGTAGAGGAGCCCGCTGCCGAACACCGCCCGCCCCATGGTCGACAGGATCGTCTGGTCCTCGGACAGGGTCGGCTGCAGGCGCGAGGTCGAGGACCGCCACCCCGGTGAACAGCGTGGCGAGGATGGTCCCGGTCCAGGTCAGGGTGATGGCGGCGTTGCGGGACTCGGGCGGCCGGAACGCCGGGATGCCGTTGCTGATCGCCTCCACCCCCGACAGCGCCACCGCGCCCGACGAGAACGCCCGCGCCAGCAGGAACCACGTGGCGCCCGACGCGAGCGGCGGCGTCGCCGGTGAACTCGCGCAGCGACGCCTCGTCCACCGGCAGCGGCGCCAGGTCGCCGAGGGCGAACTGCGACGAGGCCCCACACGATCAGCGCCCCGAGGACGGCGATGTACACGTAGGTGGGCACGGCGAACAGCCGCCCGGACTCCCGCATGCCGCGCAGGTTGGCCAGGGCCACCAGCACGGTGAGCGCCACGGCCACGCCCACCCGGTGGTCCCGCAGGGGCTCGACGGCCGACACGATCGCGGCGGTGCCGGCGGCGATCGACACGGCCACGGTCAGCACGTAGTCGACGAGGAGGGACGACCCGGCGACGAGCGAGGCCCCGGTGCCGAGGTTCTCGCGGCTCACGATGTAGGACCCGCCCCCGCTCGGGTAGGCGAAGATCGTCTGGCGGTAGCTGGCGACGACGATGGCGAGCAGCGCGACGACCACGAGGCTGATCGGGACCAGGTAGTCGAGCGCCACCATGCCGACGACCGGCACGAGGACGTGGAGGATCTCCTCGGTGGCGAACGCGCGTCGACGCGATGGCGTCGGCGGAGAAGATGGGCAGCGCCACGAGCTTGCGCAGGCGCTCGTGGGAGGCCTCCGCCGAGGCGAGCGGGCGCCCGACCAGCACGCGCTTGAGCAACGAGACGCCCGAGAGGGCCCGGTGCCCGTCGACGGAGCGGACGTGGTCCATGTCGCGGGCAGCGTACGCATGTGAGTTCGCGGGCGCGGGCGCGCGAAGCTCTACCGGCTCAGCGCCGAGGACGACCGAAGGGGATACCGAGTGGACGCATCACCGAGCACGCGCCGGGCGGCGATCATGGCCGCAGCCCTGGTGGGGGCCCTGGCGATCGCCGGCTGCGGTGGCGGCGACAGCGAGGAGCCGAGCATCCCCCAGTCCGGCGAGCGCGTCACCACCACCACCGAGGCCACCACGACGACCGAGGCCCCGGTCGTCGACACCACCGAGGTCGCCGAGGAGTAGCCCGGCCACGCCGGTTTCCGGCACGGCCGTCGCTCTGGCGTTCGATCGTGTCGCTTCCCGGTACGAACGAACGCCGGTTCGGTCGCCGCCGGCCGCGCCGCCCCGAAACGAGCGAACGCCGGTTTCGGGCGGGACGCCGGTAGAGTCCTCAGGTCATCTGTCGGCACCCCTGCCGACGGGGCCAGTTCGAGATTCCGTGTCGAATCGGCCTGCCCGCATTTCGATCGGAGTCTCATGTCCCCCTCGTTCGCCGCTCTCGGCGTGCCCGCGCCCCTGTGCGCCACCCTGGCCCGCCGCGGCATCGACGAACCGTTCCCCATCCAGGCCGCCACGCTGCCCGACGCCCTCGCCGGGCGCGACGTGGCCGGCAAGGCGCCCACCGGGTCCGGCAAGACGCTCGCCTTCGGGCTCGTCATCGCCGCCCGCGCCGCGGCCGCCGGTCCGGCGCGGCCCCGCCGCCCCCGGGCGCTGGTCCTCGTCCCGACCCGCGAGCTGGCCGCCCAGGTCCAGCGCGAGCTGGCCTCCCTCGTCGACGAGCGCCGCGACGGTCCCGTGGCCGCGCTCTACGGCGGTGTCGGCTACGGCCCCCAGCGCAAGATGCTGGCCCAGGGCCCGAGCGTCGTCGTGGCCTGCCCCGGCCGCCTGGAGGACCTCGTCTCCACCGGGGACGTCGTCCTCGACCGGGCCGAGGTCGTCGTGCTCGACGAGGCCGACCGCATGGCCGACATGGGGTTCCTCCCCGCCGTCCGCCGGCTGCTCGACCTGACCCCCTCCCGCCGCCAGACGATGCTGTTCTCGGCGACGCTCGACGGCGACGTCGACAAGCTGGTCCGCCACTACCAGACGGACCCCGCCCACCACGCCGCCGCGGACGTCGAGACCGACGCCGCGGAGGTCGAGCACGTCTTCTGGTCCGTGCCCCGGCCCAAGCGGGTCCCGCTCGTGGCCGACATCGTCGCCCGCACCGGGTCCACGATCGTGTTCACCCGCACCCGCCACGGTGCCGACAGGGTGGCCCGCCAGCTCGGCCAGGCCGGCGTCAAGGCCGTGCCGATCCACGGCCGCCGGACCCAGGCCCAGCGCGACCAGGCCCTGCGCCAGTTCAGCACCGGGCGGGCCCCGGTCCTCGTGGCCACCGACGTGGCCGCCCGCGGCATCCACGTCGACGGCGTGACCTGCATCGTCCACTTCGACCTGCCCGACGACGCCAAGGACTACGTCCACCGGTCGGGCCGCACCGGCCGGGCCGGGGCCACCGGGCTGGTGGTCGCCCTCGTCCCCGACGACGAGCACAAGGCCGCCCGCGTCCTGCTGCGGGCCCTCGGCCGCTCGGAGCCGATCGAGGAGCCGGACCTCGGCCGCATCGTCGAGCCGGAGCTCGCCCCTGTGCCCGTTCCCGCGCCTGCTCCCGCTCCCGCCGCCGCCGAGACGAGGGCCCCGGCCCCCGCCCGCGGCCCGGACGGCGACGCGTGGGAAGGCGAAGGGCCGGCAGGAGGGGACCGTGAAGTCCTACGACGCCGACCGCGGCTTCGGGTTCATCACCCGCCCCGGCGGCAACGACGTGTTCGTCCACGTGTCCGCCCTCGGCGACCGGGCCCGCGACCTGCGGCCCGGCCAGCGGGTGCGGTTCGAGCTGGCCCGGTCCAAGCGGGGGCAGCAGGCGAAGAACGTCCAGCCCGCGCGCTGATCCACGCTGTCAGCACGCGCTGCGCCGACGACGTAGCGTGGTGGGCGCGGAGGCGGCCATCTCCCCGATAGGGCCGCCCTGGAGGTGGGAGGTACGGCGTGGACGACGATCCCGTGCTGCTCGAGGTGAAGGGCGGCGTCGCGGTCATCAGCCTCAATCTGCCCGACAAGCACAACGTGACCGGCGACGCGGTGGACGCCCTGTTCTTCCGCTACCTCGACCTGCTGCGCACCGACCGGGACGTGCGGGTCGTGGTGTGGCGGGGCAATGGCCCCTCGTTCTCGGTCGGGCGCGATCTCAACGACCGCAACGGGCACGGCAACGGCCACGGATCGGCCAACGACCTGGAGCTGCTCGAACGCAGCGCCTGGGGCACCCGGCTGATCTACGAGTTCCCGGTCCCGATCGTGTGCGCCCTGAAGGGCTGGACGCTCGGCACCATGTTCGAGCGGGCCCTGCTGGCCGACATCCGGGTGGCGGGCGAGAGCGCCAAGATGGCGCTGCCCGGCATCGACCACGGGGTGATCCCCGACTCGGCCGGGCTGGCCAAGCTGTTCGAGGTCGGCGGGTCCGGGCTGGCGCTGGACCTGGCCCTGACCGGGCGGCGCATCGAGGCCGACGAGGCCCTGCGCCTCGGCCTGGTGTCGCAGGTGGTCCCGGACGAGGAGCTCGACGAGGTCGTGCTCGAGCTGGCGCAGAGCATCGCCGAGCGGCCCCCGCTGGTGGTGCGGTTCCTGCGCGAGAACGTCCACGCCCTGGCGGCCGACGGCGTGCGGGGCACGCTGGGACGCGAGCTGGTGGGGCAGGCCCTGGTCCTGGGGTCCCACGACTTCCGGGAGCACCGCCTGGCCCGGGCCGAGGACCGCGAGCCGCGCTACGAACGCCGGTAGGGCGGTGCCCGACCAGCGGGAACCCGGGGGTTACGCTGCGCCGCATGGCCTATGAGCCGGGGCGCAGCGACGTCCCCCTGCACGAGGAGAGCGAGGACAGCGAGGGGCGCCGTGTCGGCCGCCTCGTCGCCGTCGGCGTCATCATCCTCATCACCGTCCTGTTCATCGTCCAGAACAGCGAGAAGGTCGAGACCACGTTCGTGTTCTTCAACGTGGAGACGCGCCTGTGGGTCAGCCTGCTGGTGGCGGTGATCCTGGGCGCAGTGCTCGGCCAGCTGGCGGAGGCGCTGTGGGCCCGCCGGAAGCGGCGCCGGGACGAGCGAGGCGACTGACCGTCGCACCGCGGGGGGGGGAGCGGGTGGGGGGGTGGGGGGGGTGGGGTGGGCCGGGAGGGTGACGGGGGGGCTGGCCGCGCTGGTCGCGGGGTGCGGGGTCGCGCGTGGGGTGGTCGACGTGTGCTCGTCGTCGAGGTGTCGTCGTCGGCGTCGGGGCGGTCGTGCCTGGTCGGGGCCGGGGGTGGACGGCTGGCGGACCACGTTGGGATCGTCCCCAGCTCGAGGTCGAAGATCTGCGTGCCCGTCTGGCTCGTGTCGAGAAGACGATCGGCTGGGCCGGGTCGCCGGTGACGTGCCTGGTTCGGGTGGCGCCGGTGACAGGTACTGGCCGCTGCCCAGCACCGAGCCGTTGTTGGTGAAGTCGCCGCCCTGGATCAGGCCGGTCGGCGCTGGGTGATCGTGGCGCCGCCGTTGTGAGCAGCCCGCCGTCCCCAGGTCGACGATGCCGGCTGCCACGTCGCCGTTGTTGATCATCCCGTCGCTCGACAGGCGGCACCGTTGTCAGGGCGCCGGGGCCGTTCACCGTCAGCTGCCCGGTGACCGTCATGTCGGCCGTGTCGTCACGGTGCCGCCGAGCACGAACACCCCGTCCACGATCAGCGCCCCGTTGGTGGTGAGGGTGCCGTCGAAGTTGACGCTCCCGTTGACCTGGATGGTGCCGTCGTTCGTCGCCGTGACCCCCGCGGGGAGGGCGAGGCCCGACTCGACGACGATCGTGGCCCCCGCGGTGACGACGCGCGACCCGTTGACGTTGGGCTGGGCCAGGAACGTGACAGTGCCCTCGTTGTCGACGGCCGCGCCCGACCCGGCGGCCAGGGCCGGCAGCGTCGCCGTGCCGCGCACGAACAGCGGACGAAGCCGTTGATGCCGGAGGGGTGAACCGGGGCCGTCGACGCAGACCACGGCCCCGGTGTTGGCGTTCAGCCGCCCGTGAAGGTCCCCGAGGCGAACAGCACGACGTCGGTGGCAGCAGGTTCAGGTCGGCCGGCACGGACCGAACACCAGGTGGGGCAGGCACGGGTCCCACGGGCGCCGCGACGGGAGCCACGACCACGAGCACGAGCGTGGCGGCCGCGGAGCGCGAGGGGGCGCACTAACCTGACACACCGTCAGATCTGACGGACCAGGAGGGCGCGCGGTGGGTCTGCTCGAGGGGAAGGTGGCGCTCGTGTCGGGCGCCGGGCCCGGGCTGGGGCGCGACATCGCGCTGGCCTTCGGCCGCGAGGGCGCCACCGTGGTCGTCGGCGCCCGCACCGAGGACCGGGTCCGGGCGCTGGCGGGCGAGGTCGAGGGGCTCGGGGCCAAGGCGCTGGCCGTGCGGCTCGACATCACCGACGGCGACTCGTGCCAGGCGGCCGTGGACGCGGCGGTCGACGCCTTCGGGACCCTCGACGTCCTGGTGAACAACGCGTTCCACGACGGCGGGCAGCGCCGGTTCCTGGACTCGGACATCGACCGCTGGCGCAAGGCCATGGACGTCAACTTCTTCGGCACGCTCCGCCTGACCCAGGCCGCGGCCCGGCCGATGGTGGCGCAGGGCGACGGCCGGATCGTGATGATCAACACCATGTCGGCCGTGCGGATGCGGCCGGGGTTCGGGGCCTACTCGGGGTCGAAGTCGGCGCTGGCCGCGGCGACCAAGATCCTCGCCGCCGAGCTGGGCGAGCACGGCGTGCGGGTCAACGGCGTCCACCCGGGCTACATCTGGGGCGACAGCGTCGAGCAGTACTTCGCCCACCTGGCCGCCGGGAAGGGCATCACCCCCGAGGAGCAGTACCGGGAGGTGGCCGACGACACCGCGCTCCGCTACCTGCCCCCGTCGGCCGAGATCGCCGAGGCCGTCGTGTTCTTCGCCTCCGACATGTCGAAGCCCGTCACCGGCCAGGCCCTGGGCGTCAACGCCGGCCAGTGGTTCCAGGGCTTCTGATGGCCGGGCCGCTGGCGGGGCGGGGCGCGGTCGTCACCGGCGGGTCCCGGGGCATCGGCCGGGCGGTGGCCGACCGCCTGGCCGCCGACGGCGCCCGGGTGGCCGTCGTCGACATCGACCCCGACCCGGCCGGCGGCGACCACCCGACCTGGACGGCGGACGTGGCCGACCCGGCCGCCCTCACCGCGGCGATCGACGGCGCCGCCGAGCGGTTCGGCGGCCTCGCCATCCTCGTCAACAACGCCGGCTTCGGGGCGGCCAAGCCGCTCGACCGCTACAGCGACGACGAGTGGGCCCGGCTCGTGGCGGTCAACCTCACCGGCACCTGGCACGGCATCCGGGCCGCGGTGCCGCACCTGCGGGCCTCGGGGGCCGGCAGCATCGTCAGCATCGCCGGCACCACGGCGTCCCGGCCCACCCGGGGCGAGGGCCCCTACGCGGCGGCCAAGGCGGGCGTCGTGGCCCTGACCCGGACCGCGGCCGTCGAGTACGCCCCCGCCGTGCGGGTCAACGCCGTGTCGCCCGGCTACGTCGCCACCCGGCTCACGCGGGCCGTCGTGGACGACGACGCGCTGCGGGCGCGGGTCGAGCGCCGCATCCCGCTCGGCCGCATCGGGGCGGTGGACGACGTGGCCGGCGTGGTGGCCTTCCTGTGCGGGCCCGACGCCGCCTATCTCACGGGGCAGGACGTCGTGGTCGACGGGGGCGCCGGGCTGCCGAGCCACCAGTCCGACGAATTGTTGAAGGCGCTGCTGGACGCCTGGGAGTAAGCATGGCCGGATGGCTGTGCTCGTGGTCACCGGCCCGCCCGGCGCCGGCAAGTCGACGGTCGCCCGGCTGCTCGCACGGGACGCCGAGCCGTCGGCGCTGATCGAGGCCGACTGGTTCTGGGAGCGGGTCGTGCGCGGCTGGGTGGCGCCGTGGCTGCCGGGGTCCCAGGACCAGAACGACACCATGACCCGGGCGCTCGGCGCCACCGCGGCCCGGTTCGCGGCGGGCGGCTACGACCTCGTGGTCGAGGGGATCGTCGGCCCCTGGTTCCTGCCGGCCTTCCGGTCCGAGCTGCCGGGGCCGGTCGACTACGTCGTGCTGCGCCCCGACGAGCCGACCGCTCTGGCCCGGGCCGTGGCCCGCGAGCACGAGGGCGCCCTGGTGGACGAGGCGCCGATCCGCAAGATGCACGCGGCGTTCGCCGACCTCGGCCCCTACGAGCGCCACGTCGTGGACACGACCCAACACGCGCGTCGACGACACGGTGGCCGCGGTGCGGGCCGCCCGCCGCGCCGGGCGCCTGGCCCTCGGGGAGACGGGCTGATGCCGGTGCGCACCGGCGTCGTCACCCGCGGCCCGGCCGCCACGCGGGCCGAGTGGGCCGACAGGGTGCGGCGCATCGACGACCAGGGCCACGACGCCCTGTTGCTGCCCGATCACCTGGGCCAGTGGCCGCCGCTGTCCCCGCTCGTGGCGGCCGCGGCGGTCAGCGACCGCCTGCGGTTCGGGGCCCAGGTCCTGAACAACGAGTTCTGGAACCCGGTGCTGCTGGCGCGGGAGGCGGCCGCCGCCGACGTGCTCACCGACGGGCGCCTGGAGCTCGGCTTCGGGGCCGGGCACACCGCGAAGGAGTTCGCCGCGGCCGGCATCGCCTACGAGCGGCCCTCGGTCCGCATCGCCCGGCTGGCCGAGGCCGTGCCCCTGGTCCGGCGCCTCCTCGCCGGCGAGACCGTCGACCACGACGGGCGCTACGGGCTGTCGGCCGCCCGCCTCGACCTGCCCACCGTCCAGCACCCGGTGCCGGTCATGATCGGCGGCAACGGCGACACGCTGCTGGCCCTGGCCGCCCGGGAGGCCGACATCGTCGGCCTGGTCGGGTTCACGGCCGGCACCGGCCGCGTCCACACCGACCTGTCGCACTTCACCTGGGACGGCCTGGCCGACCGCATCGCCCACGTCCGCCACCACGCCGGCGGGCGGTCCGGGGCGATCGAGCTCTCCGTGCTGGTCCAGCACGTCGAGGTCACCGACGACCGCCGGGCGGCCGCCGACCGGTGGGCGGACGGGCGGCCTCGACACCGCGCCGCTGCTGGACAGCCCGTTCGTCCTGCTCGGCACGCCCGCCGACCTCGCCGACCAGGTGGCCCGCCTGGTCGAGGCGGGCGTGACCTACCTCACCACCTTCGAGCCCTGCGCCGAGGCACTGGCGGTCGCCGTTGGCAAGGGGGCCTGATCCCCTGGGTTAGGGTGTCGGACTCGGGGTACCTGCGGGGGAACGAGGCGGCGTGGAGCGGACGGACTACGACCTCGACCAGCACGTGGTCGAGGTGGGCGACATAGGCGTGACCCAGGACTGGGTGGTCCTGCCCGAGGGGGTGTTCCCGCTGCGGGACAGCCAGTGGACGGTCAGCGACCAGGTCCACGAGGTCACCGAGATCCCGTCGTACGCCATCGTGCTGGCGGTCATCTTCTTCTTCGTGTTCCTGCTGGGCCTGCTGTTCCTGCTCATCAAGGAGCGGACCGTCGTCGGCGTCGTCCGGGTGAACGTGGAGGGCGACGGCTTCCGGCACGCCACCCAGGTCCCG
This sequence comes from uncultured Acidimicrobiales bacterium, assembly GCA_963759225.1. GTDB lineage: Bacteria > Actinomycetota > Acidimicrobiia > Acidimicrobiales > VFJN01 > ZC4RG19. The sequence continues at coordinate 88,398 of CAVWYL010000021.1, forward strand.
GTCGGCTCGTGGGTGGCGGTCCGCAACGTCCACCGGCAGGTCGCCTACGTCCGTCACCTGGCCGCCGGCGGCTGACGCTGCCAGTCTGGTCGGGTGATCGACTGGACGGACATCGACGCGGTGGTCGGCCGGAACTGGTACCGGCTCGACCCCGACCTCCAGGCCCGGGTGCGGCGCGACTGCCCGCCCGACGACCTCGACTGGGCGACCGGCACGCTCGACCGGTTCGGCGCCCTGATCGGCGACCGCGTCGCCCGGGCGGCCGACACGATCGACGCCCACCCGCCCGAGCTGGTCCGCTACGACCGCTGGGCGACCGAGGTGAACAGCCTGGTCCACCACCCGGCCATGCTCGACGCCAAGGCCGCGCTGTGGGAGGCGGGCTACCCGTCGGGGTTCGAGGCCGCCGCCGTCGAGCGGGGCCGGCCGGTGCCGGGCGTGGTGCTGGCCGGGTCCAGCTACCTGCTGTCGCAGGCCGACACCGGCATGGTGTGCAGCCTGGGCATGACCTCGGGCGTGGCCGGGCTCGTCGACGCCTACGCCCCGGCCGACGTGCGGGACGGGCTGCTGGCCGGCCTCCGGGCCGCCGACGTGGCCGACGCGGTCGACGGGTCGATGTTCCTGACCGAGCGCGACGGCGGCTCGGACCTGGGCCGCACCGTGCACTGCACGGCGCGCGACGTGGGCGACGGCCGGGTCGAGATCAGCGGGGAGAAGTGGTTCTGCTCCAACGTGGACGGGGCCGCCATCGTGCTGCTGGCCCGCCCCGAGGGCGCGCCGGACGGCCCGGCCGGGCTGGGCCTGTACCTGGTGCCGAAGGTGCTGGAGGACGGCACCCCCAACCGGTACTCGGTGCGCCGGCTCAAGCAGAAGCTCGGCACCCGCAGCGTCCCCACGGGTGAGGTCGAGTTCCACGGCGCCCTCGGCTACGCCCTGCGGGCGGCGGCGCCCTCGTCGTCGGGCGGGTCCGACGCCGGCGGGCTCGGCCGCATGATGGAGATGGTCAACGGCAGCCGGTTCGGGGTGGCGCTGATGGGCCTCGGCATCGCCCGGCGCTGCTTCGCCGAGTCCGCGGCCTGGGCCCACCACCGCGAGGCCAAGGGCCGGGCGCTGGTCGACCTGCCGCTGGCCCGCGAGCAGCTGGTCGACCAGCTGGCCGAGCTGGAGGCCGCCACCGCCCTCGGGTTCGAGTGCGCGGCCGCCTCCCGGTTTGCCGCCGACGGCGCCCGCCTGCGGCGGATCCTGGTCCCCGCGGCCAAGGTGCGACTGTGCCGGCTGGGGGTCGAGGCGGCGTCGTTCGCCGTCGAGCTGCACGGCGGCAACGGCTACTGCGAGGACTGGGGCCTGACCCGCCAGCTGCGGGACGCCCAGTGCCACCCGATCTGGGAGGGCAGCGAGAACATCTGCGTGCTCGACGTGCTGCGGGCGATCCGCCGGGACGCCGCCCACGAGGCGGTCCTGGCCCGGGTCGACGCCGCGCTGGCCGTGGCCCGCGACGGCGGGCCGGCGTGGCTGGCGCCGGCGGTCGACGCCGCGGCCGCGGGTCGCGACGAGCTGGCGGCGCGCATCGACGCCCTCGGCGGCCTGGAGCCCGACGCCGCCGAGGCCACGGCGGGCCGGCTGTGCGACCTGCTGGTCCGGGTCACCGCCACCGCGCTGCTGGCCGAGCAGGCCGGCGAGGGCGGCGAGGCCGCCACCCACAAGGGCCTCGTGGCCCTGCGCCACGCCCGGCGCCACCTCGTCCCCGGCGGGGCCTGGACCGACGGCATCGCCGCCACCGTGGGCCGGGACCTCCTGGCCTGGGCCGACATCGGCCCGGAGGCGGCGGCCAAGGCGGCGGCCTGAACTGCGGTTTGTCGTCTCTCACCGCGGATATCCGCGGTGAGAGACGACAAACCGGTCAGCCGGGGTCCTCGGGCCAGGCGTGCTTGGGGTAGCGGCCGGCCATCTCCTTGCGGACCTGGTGCCAGCTGCCCGACCAGAACCCGGCGAGGTCGCTCGTGACCTGCACCGGCCGGCCCGCGGGCGACAGCAGGTGCAGCACGACCGGGACCCGGCCGCCCGCCACCGTGGGGGTCTCGTGGGCCCCGAACATGTCCTGGACCCGCACCGCCAGCACCGGCGGGTCGCCCGGCTCCCCGGCCCCGTAGTCGAGCCGCACCCGGCGCCCCGCCGGCACCGTCAGCGCCTCGGGCGCCAGCCGGTCCAGGTCGCCGGCCACCGCGGGCGGCACCAGGCGGCGCAGCGCCCGGGCCACGTCGACCCGCCCGAGGTCGGCCCGCCCGGTGGCCCCCGCCAGCAGCGGCGCCAGCCACTCGTCCAGCGTCCGGCGCAGCGCGGCGTCCGACAGGTCGGGCCACGGGTCGCCCACGACCGCCCGCAGGAACCCGACCCGGGCCTGCACCGACCGGGCGCCGTCGGTCCACGGCAGCGCCGCGAGCCGGGTGGCCCGCACCCGGTCGACCAGCGCGGTCGTGGCCGCCAGCCCCGGCTCGGGCCGGCGCTCGACGGCGCCCAGCCGCAGCCGGCCCAGCTCGCGCTCGACCCGGGCCACGAGGTCGTCCCGGTCGGCGTCCCACACGAGCCGGGCGTGCTCGACGACCTGGTCGCCCGCCAGCGCGTCCAGGTCGTCGGGGTCGAGCGGCGCCGCCAGCCGGATGTGGCCCCGGCTGCGGCGCCCGTCGACCTCGGCCACGGCCAGCAGCGGCTCCCGGGCCAGGCTGTCGTCGGCGGCGACCCATCCCTCGGTGCCGGCCCGCAGCACGTACCGCCCGGGTCCGCCCCGCGCCTGGGCGATGCGGTCGGGGTACGCGTGCGCCAGCAGGAACCCGGCGGCGGTGGACCCGCCCCCGCCCCCGCCGGCGAGGCCGAGCCGGCGGGCCAGGTCCCGGGCGCGGTCGCGGGCCCGGCGCAGGGCCCGGCCGTCGGCGAGCGGGTGGCGGGCGTCGGGGTCGTCGAGCAGGGCCAGGCGCAGCCCCACGTCCGCCGGGCGGTCGTCGGGGCGGCCCCGCAGCACGTCCCGGTCCTCCAGGACCGCGGCCAGCAGGCAGCCGAGCCACGCCTCGCCCCGGTCGGCCGCCACGAGCACCATGCGGGCCAGGCGGGGGTGCAGCGGCAGCGCCACCATGGCCCGGCCCTCGACCGTGGGCCGCCCGTCGCCGTCCAGCGCCCCCAGGTCGCGCAGCAGGCGCCGGGCCTCGTCCAGCGCCCGGGCCGGTGGCGGGTCGAGGAACGGCAGCGCGCCCGCGTCGGTGCCCCACACGGCCAGCTCCAGGGCCAGCCCGGCGAGGTCGGCCTGGCGGATCTCCGGCTCCCCGTACGGCCGGCGCGCCGCGTGCTCGACCTTGGACCACAGCCGCACCGCCACCCCCGGGCCCAGCCGCCCGGCCCGCCCCGCCCGCTGGTCGGCCGACGACCGGGGCGCGGGCACGGTCTCCAGCCGGGTCAGGCCGGTGGTGGCGTCGAACACCGGCCGCCGGGCCAGCCCCGCGTCGACCACGATGCGCACGCCCTCCACCGTCAGGCTGGTCTCGGCGATGTCGGTGGCCAGCACCACCTTGCGCCGGCCCGGCAGCCCGGGGACGAGGGCCGCGTCCTGGGCGCCCGCGGGCAGCGCCCCGTACAGCGGGTGGACGTCGACGGGGGCGTCCGGGCCGAGGGCCTCGCCCAGCAGCGACGCGGCCCGCTCGATCTCGCCCGCCCCCGGCAGGAACACCAGCACGTCGCCCTCGGGCTCGGCCCGCAGCACCTGGCGGACCGCGGCGACCGCCGCGGGCTCGACGTGGTCGCGGGGCCGCCGGGGTGCCCACCGGACGTCCACCGGGTGGGCCTCGGTCTCGCTCGTCACGACGGGCGCCGGCTCGCCGTCCCCGCCCAGCAGCGCCGCCACCCGGTCGCCGTCGAGCGTGGCCGACATGACCAGCATCCGCAGGTCGGGCCGGAGGTGGCGGCGGGCGTCGAGCGCCAGGGCGAGCCCCAGGTCGGCGGGCAGGCTGCGCTCGTGGAACTCGTCGAAGATCACCAGCCCCACGCCGTCGAGGCCCGGGTCCCGCTGCAGGCGGCGGGTCAGGATGCCCTCGGTCACCACCTCGACCCGGGTGGCGGGCCCGACCGCCCGGTCGTCCCGGGTGCGGTAGCCGACGACGTCGCCCACCGACTCGCGGCGCAGCGCGGCCATGCGCCGGGCCGCGGCCCGGGTGGCGAGCCGCCGGGGCTCCAGCATGACGATCCGCCCGCCGCCGGCCGCCAGCCACGGCTCGTCCAGCAGCGCCAGCGGGACGACGGTGGTCTTGCCCGCGCCGGGCGGCGCCTGGAGCACCGCCATGCCGCGCCCGTCCAGCGCGGCCCGCAGGTCGTCGAGGCAGGCGGTGACCGGGAGCCGGGGCAGCATCCCGGGGTCAGTGCTGCGGTTCGAGGCGCATCTCGGAGATGAGCTGTTCGCGGGCCCGGGCCACCCGCGACCGGATGGTGCCGATCGGCACCTCGCACACCTCGGCGGCGGCCGCGTAGTCGAACCCGAGGAGCTGGGTGAGCACGAACGCCACCCTACGGTCCGGGTCGAGGCAGGCCAGCACCTGATCCGTCAGCACGCCGTCGGCGAGCGACGCGACCGCAGGCTCGTGGCGCTCCGCCAGCAGCCGCGCCAGGCGCCGGCGCCGGCCCGAGGCCCGCACCGCGTCGACCGAGGCCCGGCGGGCGATGGACAGCAGCCAGGTCCGGGCCGACGACTCGCCCCGGAACCGGGGCAGCGACCGCAGGGCCCGGATGTAGGTGTCCTGGGCGACGTCCTCGGCCAGGTCGCGGCCGGCGACGGCCGCGGCGAGGCGCGTCACGTCCGGCCACGTACGGCGCACGAACAGCGACAGTGCGTCGCGGTCGCCATCCCTCGCTGCGAAGGCGAGCTCGGTCAGGTCATCCACCAGGACCCCGAACTTACTCGCCGTAACCCTATGACGTCACGGTCGCGCGGGAACTGGATCGCCCGGGGAAGCGACTCTGTTGCATGGATTGCAGCAGCTTCCGTGACGCCATCTCGGCCCGGCTCGACGGGGAGGAGGCCGGTCTGCCCGGCGAGGCGCTCGACGCCCACCTCGCCACGTGTGCCGACTGCCGGGCGTGGGTGTCGGCCGCCGGCGCCCTGTCCGCCGCGGTCAGCCGGGCCCCCCGCCCGGACGTGCGGCTCGATCCTGCGCTGCTGGCCGCGCTGGTCGGTCCGCCCGAGGGCGCGCCGCGGGGCCTGTTCTCCACCCGCGAGTGGCGGATCATGCTCGGCGTCATCGCCGCGGCCCTGTTCGTGGTGGTGTGGCCCGGCGCCTTCATCACCGAGGGGCACGCGTCGGTCCACATCTCCCACCAGCTCACCGCCTGGGACATGGGCCTGGCCGCCGGCTTCCTGGTCGCGGCCCTGATGCCGGCCCGGGCCTGGGGCATGTTCCCGCTGGCCTGCGTGCTGGTGGCGTGCATGGTCGGCGCCTCGGTCATGGACGCCCTGTCCGGGCACACGCTGCTCGGCACCGAGCTCGTGCACGGGCTCGAGCTCGCCGGCCTCGGCTGCCTGTGGGTGGTCGCCCGCCGCACCGTGCGCACACCGACGGAGGTCCGCGTGGCATGACCTCCGGCACCGGGGGCAGGGGCCCGGTCGCCACCGCTTGCGCTGCCGCCGCCACCGCGCTCGTCGCCGCGCTGGTGCTGGTGCTGACGCCGGCCCGTGCCGACGCCCACGCCGAGCTGCTGTCGACCGAGCCCGCCACCGGCGAGCAGCTCGCCACCGCGCCCGACCAGGTCGTCCTCCACTTCAGCGAGGCCGTGAACCTCGGCGACGACCTGGTGCGGGTGCTCGACTCGTCGGGCGACGAGGTCGACACCGGCGACGCCACCCACCTCGACGGCGAGAGCTCGTCGGTGGCGCTGCCGCTCCCGCCGCTGGACGACGGCGCCTACGTCGTGGCCTGGCGGGTCATCTCGTCGGACAGCCATCCCGTGGGCGGCGCCTTCACCTTCCGGGTGGGCGAGGCCGCCGGGCCGTCGACCGCGGCGGACGACGAGGCGCTGATCGACGACGTGCTCGGCGGGTCCGCCGCCGGCGGCGACAAGGCGCTCGGCGTGACGTTCGGGATCGTGCGGTTCGCGGCCTTCGCCGGCATCGCCGTCCTGGTCGGGGCCGTCGCCTTCCTGGCCTGGCTGTGGCCGGCCGGGCGCGACGACCGCCGGGCCCGGCGCATCGTGGCCGTGTCGTGGTGGGTCACGCTGGTGGCCACCGCTCTGTGCATCCCCCTGCAGGCGGCCTACACCGTCGGCGGCTCGCTGGCCGACGCCGTCGACCCGTCCGTCGTGGCCGACCAGCTCGGCGAGCAGACCGGACGGTCCTGGCTGGCCCGCCTCGTGCTGCTCGGCGTGCTGGGGTTCGTGCTGCGCGCCCGGAGGCCCGACCGCTGGGTCGTGTCCGCGCTGGGCCTGGCCATCCTGGTCACGGTCAGCCTCACCGGCCACGCCGTGTCGGGCGACCTGGTGCCGCTGGCCTTCGCCGTCGACGTCGTCCACCTGGCGGCCATCAGCGTGTGGCTGGGCGGGCTGACCCTGCTCGTCGGGGCCCTGCTGTGGCGGAGCCCCGCGCCCGGCGACGACGGCCTCGACGACGTCGACGCCGTCGTGGGGGCGTTCTCGTCGGTGGCCTTCGCCTGCGTCGTGGCCATCGTGGCCACCGGCGCCATCCAGGGGTGGCGCCAGCTCGGCAGCCTCGACGCCCTGTTCGACACCGACTACGGCCGCCTGCTGATCGTCAAGGTCCTGATCTTCGGCGGGATGCTGGTGGCGGCCGCCTTCAGCCGGGCCTGGATCCGCCAGCGGGCCGACGTCCGGGCCCGGGCGCTGGCCCTGTCCCCCGGGCCCGGCGCGGTGGCGGCGTCCCCCGAGTCCGGCCCGGGCCGCCTGGCGCTGCTGCGCCGGTCGGTGGCGGCCGAGGTGGCGCTGGCCGTCGGCGTGCTGGCCGTGACGGCGGCGCTGGTCAACGCCGTGCCCGGCGAGGCCGCCTCGTCCGACGGCGGCGGCGCCTCGGGCGGCACGTTCGCCAGCGAGGTCCACGGCGACGAGCTCATGGTGGCGATCGAGGTCGAGCCGGCCGAGGTCGGCACGTCCGACCTGACGTTCACGGTCACCGACCACGGGCTCAACCCGCTGACGCCCGAGGAGGTCCGGGCCTCCCTGACGCTGCCGGCGCAGGACCTGGGCCCCATCACCCTGCCGGTCGAGCCCGGCGCCGCCCCTGGCGAGTACGTGGCTCCCGACACCGAGATCCCCTTCGCCGGCGACTGGGAGCTGGAGGTGGTCGTGCGCACCAGCGACATCGACCAGACCGTCCTCCAGGTCACGGTCCCGGTGACCTGACAATCATCACGGACCAAGGAGCGATCAGTGAGACACCGAGCAGTGACCCGAGCGTTGGCCGTCGCGGCCGTGGCCCTCGTGGCCCTGGCGCCGATGGCGGCCGCCCACGTGACGGTCAACCCAGGAGAGGCCGAGAAGGGGGGCTTCGCCCGGCTCACCTTCCGCGTGCCCAACGAGCGTGACGACGCCACGACCAACACGGTCGAGGTGAACCTGCCCGAGGACGCGCCGTTCACGAGCGTGCGGGTCAAGCCCAAGACGGGCTGGACCTACACGATGGAGAAGCGCACCCTCGACGAGCCCATCGAGAACAACGGCGAGCAGATCACCGAGGTCGTCTCCAAGATCACGTGGACCGGCGGCACCATCGGCACCACCGAGTTCGAGGAGTTCGACGTCTCGGTCGGGCGCATGCCCGAGGAGGGCGAGTTCCTGCTGTTCCCGTCGATCCAGACCTATTCGAGCGGTGAGGTCGTCCGGTGGATCGACGAGCCCGTCGAGGGCGGTGAGGAGCCCGAGCGGCCCGCACCCCAGCTGACGCTGGTCGACCCGCCCGAGGAGGGCGAGGAGGAGGCCGCGGCACCCGCCGACGACGCCGCCGGCGAGGGCGAGCAGGCCGCCAGCGTGTCCGCCGCCAGCCAGGACGACGTCGACTCCGCCAACACGCTGGCCACCGTCGGCCTCGTCGTCGGCATCATCGGCGTGGTGATCGCCGTGTTCGCCCTCGTCCGGGGGCGCCGCACCACCTGACGGACCTTATTTAGCGTTTCGGGAATAGGGGTGACCGGTCGGTCGGTTGTTGCCATCGACCGGTCACCTGACCCGGCGCCCGTCGTCACCGAGGATCTCCCCCTCCAGCGGTGGCGACGGCTGCGCGTCGGGGCACCGCCAGGCCGCCGCTCCACACGACCAGCCCGGCGCCGGCGACCGCCAGGCCCAGGGCCAGGGCGGTGAGGCCGCGGTCGAGGTTGGCGGGAAGCTCGGTGGGCAGCACCGGCGTCCACAGCACCTCGGCCCGCAGGACGGCCCAGCCGATGACGCAGGCGGCGCCCGCCAGCGTGCACACGGCACCGGCGGGCGGCCGGTCCCGCAGGATCAGACCGGCCAGCACGGCCGCGCCCCCGACGGCGGGCACGAGGACCACGAACGGGCTGGCCCCCGATCCCGGCGGCGCCGCCGCCAGCTCGCCCGCGCCGGCCACGACGGCCGCGATCGCGGCGACGACCACGGCGACCGGGGCCACGACGGCGGCGCGCCGGCGACCGGCCACCGCCACCGCGCGCCGCGGCCAGGAGCGCCAGCGCGAACCAGGGCAGCGGGCTGACGTCCTCGGCCAGCACCAGCTCGCCCTGCACGGCCGCCGGGGTGCCGTCGGCGGTGATGCCGACGGTCCAGGCCTGGACGACGTCGCCCGGCTCCAGGCCCTGCGGCGTGCCGCTGCCCATCCAGTGGATCCGGTGGTCGTGCCAGGCGTACGTGCCCCCGCCGGCGACCTCCTCCCACTCGGGGTCGGCGTCGTTGTCGGCCTCGGGCGGGATCTCGACGGCGCCGCGCCGGTCCTCGTTGAGGAACGTGGCCTCGGACCGGGCGTTGCGCTCGACGGTGCCGTCCGGCAGGAACCGCAGGTAGGGCTCGTCCCCGTACCCGGCGACGACCACCTCGTGGCCGTCGCCGACGGTGAGCTCGAGGAACGCGTCGCCCCCCACCACCTCGGCCCGCACCCCGTCGACCCCGGGCGCGATGCCCGTCACGGTCGACCGGAAGTCGCTCGGCGCCGGCGGGTCCGCCGCGGCCGGCGCCGCGTGCGCGCCCAGGACGCCCACGCCCACCACGACCAGGCCCGCCCACCGCCCCCAGCGGGCGGGGGTCACGGCGGGCCGCCGCCTGCGGGCCCGGTGGGCTCGGGCTCGGCGGGCGCCCCCGCCTCGGGTCCGGGGTCGGCCTGGGGTCGGGATCGGCCTGGGCCTCGGGGTCGGCCTCGGGCCCGGGGGCCGGCTCGTCCGGGGCGCCTTCGGCGGGAGCGGCGTCGCTGCGGTAGCGGCGGATCGTCCCCAGCGCGGCGATCGCACCGCCGACGACCACGACGGCCGCCAGTGCGATCAGCCACACGGGCATGCCGTCGCTGTCGTCGCCCGAGGCGGCCGCGGTCTCGTCGCCCTCCACGGCGTCGTCGCCCGTGCCGTCGTCCTCCGGGGCGAAGCCCGGGTCGGCCTCGGTGCCCACCGTGACCTCGCTGTCGCCGTCGGGCGCGACCGTGGTCGGCACGGTGCTGGGCGCGACGCCGACCTCCTGGATCTGCGCCAGCGTGCCGTTGGGCCGGATCGACGTGAACCGCACCGTCCAGGACCCGGCGCTCGGGAACTCGACCGGGCCCGAGTAGCGGCCGTCGTCGTCCTGCGGGGCCAGCGGCACCGGCGTGAGCTGGTCGCCGGCCAGCGACTCGGCGGTGGCCGTGACCGTGGCGTCCTCGGCCGGGTGGCCGTCGTTCTCCCACGTCACCCGCACGATGAAGTGGACCGACGAGCCCGTCGGGTGGGCGGCCTCCATCACGATGATCGCGTCGCCGTCGTGGGCGCCCGCCGGAGGGCCGGTCGTCAGCAGGACGGAGGCGGCCAGAACGGCCGCCACGGCAGGGAGGGAACGGAGCCTCATCTGATCGGTACCTCGGTGGTGAAGACGAGCGGGACGCCGGCCTGGATCGCCGTGACCTCGATGGTCCACGTGCCGGCGGAGGGGAGCGACGCCCCTGCGACCGTCACATGGTTGGTGCTGACGGGGGTCACGGGCAAGCGCCGGGGCTCGACGTCGGTGGTGGAGGCCGTCACCTCGACCGCGTCGACGGGCAGCGGAGCGGTGCCGGCGGCATCCAGGAAGTACAGGTGCAGGTCGTTGGGACCGGCGGTGGCGGGGTCGACGGTGAGGTCGAGGGTCGCCTCCTCGATGCCGACGGTGGTCTGGAACGGCTCGGTCACCGTGGCCCGCGCCGGGGCCTGGTGGATGAGCGCCGCCGTCAGGCCGAGCACCACGGCGGCCACGACCACCTCGACCCGCAACGAGCGGGTGAGCGGCTCGACGGTGCGCGCCACCAGCGGGACCAGGCGGGTCCGGTTGACCCATCCCAGCCCCACGAGGACGACGAACCCGACGACCTTGGCCAGCAGCAGGCGGCCGTAGGCGGTCGAGGTGAGGGCGTCGAGCGTGCGCACCTGCTGCCAGCCCGACACGGTGCCGCTCACCGCCACGACGGCGGCCGCGCCGAGGGCCAGGGCCGAGAACCGGGTGGCCAGCGCCACCCGGTCGGCCACCAGGGGCAGCGCCACGAGCAGGGCGACGAGACCGCCGGTCCACACGGCGACGGCGCCGAGGTGGGCCAGGTCGGACACCACGGCCACCGCCCGGTCCGGGGCGGTCCACGCGTGGCCGGCGAGGGTCACGGTGACGAGCGACGCCGCCGTCGCCACCAGCACCGGGACCGGGGTCCGCCGCCACAGGGCGGGGACGGCGGCCGCGGCCACGGCCACCAGGCCGAGCCCGATGCGGGCCAGCGCGAGCTGCCCGGTGCGGGTGTCGGGGGCGACGTCGCCGACGAGGGCGATGGCGTCGTAGGCGTTCCGCCCCGTGCTCTCGGCCACCATGGCCACGAGGGCGACGGTGGCGCCGACGACGCCCGCGACCGCCCCGACCAGCGCCAGCACGCGCAACCGGGCATCGGCCAGGTCGGCGGCCTCGGGCCGGGCGGCGACCGGTGGCGCCAGGGTGGCGGTGGAGATCGCGCTCCGGCGCGGCGCGGCCCCGCCCGCCACCGGCTCCGGGGGCGTCCCGGGCCCGTCGCCGTCCGGCGACGGCGCCGTCGCCCGATCGTGGTCCGCCCGCGGCCGCCGGCGGGCCAGCAGGGCCACGACCGCCGCGCCCACCGCGGTCAGGGCGCCGGCGAAGCCGAGCCAGCGGCCGGCGCCGCCCACCAGGGCGGTGGCCGTGCTCTGGCCCCCGTCCACGTCGGCGGCGCCCGTGCGGGTGCCGAGGTGGTACACGAACGAGCCCGTCAGCGTGTGGCTGTCCTCGCTGGTGACCCGCCACGACACCGTGTAGGTGCCCCGGGCGTCGCCGTCCACGGGCGCCCGCAGGGTGGCGCCGCCGTCGGCGGCCTCGACCGTGCCGGTGTCGACCCGGTCGCCGTCGGGCCCGAACACCCGCACCGCGCCCTCGACGGTCTCGACCGGCTCGTCGAAGCGCAGCTCCACCGCCTCGGGCGGGGACTCCAGCAGCTCGTCGGCGGCCGGGGCCGTGCCGATCAGGGTCGCGTGCGCGCCCGCGGGGTCCGCGCCGGTGACGAGGACCAGTGCTGCCGCCAGCGCGGCGGCCGCCGCGAGAGGTGTCCGCACCGGCCCATTCTGACCGCTCAGATCGCCCGGACCACCACCACCGACAGGTCGTCGAAGCCACCCGCGGCCAGGCCCGCCAGGTCGGTGCGGGTGACCTCCTCGTCCGGCTCCGCCAGGCGGCTGCACACGGCGACGTCCCGGGGTCCGCACCCGGCGGCGACCAGCGCCCGGCCCAGCGCACCGGCCGACCGGCGCTTCGACACCAGCACCGCCACCTTGGGCTCGGCCAGCACCGCGGCCACCGCCTCGTCCAGCTCCTGCCCGTGCAGCGACACCACGACGGCGTCCGACCACGGCGTGGCCAGCCGGGCGCACGCCAGCGCCACCGACGACGGCGCCGGGTGGACGACGAGCGCGGCCTCGCCCAGCCGCTCGGCCGCGAACCGCACCATCCCGTGGAACCCGGGGTCGCCCGCAGCCAGGATGCACGCCCGCCGGCCCGCGTCCCGGGCCGCGACCGCCCCCGCCACGACCGCCGCCAGGTCGCCCCACAGGACCACCCGCTCGGCCGCGGATGTCCCGGGGCAGCACCGCGAACTGGCGGTCGTGGCCGAACAGCACGTCGGCCGAGCGCAGGACCGCCTCGGCGTCCCGCCCGAACCACTGGCCGCCGAGCAGCCCGACGATGGCGATGGGGCCGGCCGTCATCCCCCGCCGGGCGCCCAGTCGGGGTCCCGGCCGAAGGCCAGCAGCAGGCGGGCCTGGGGATCGGCCGCGGACGCCGGGTCGGCCGGCGGATCGCCGGTGGCGCCGGACGCCCGGTACAGGCCCTCCACGCCGGCGAACCACAGGGCCAGCGCGTCCACCAGCTCCGGGTCGATGGTGCGGTCGCCGCCGGTGGCCGCGGCCAGGTCCCAGCCGTGGATGATGTGGTCGGCCGCCAGCTGGTAGGCGTACTCCTCGGCCGGGGTGTCGCCGAAGGACAGGTGCACGGCGCGGCCGGCCACCACGCCACTGGCGGCGGCCATGGTGGCGGCGTCGGTCGCGGCCCGGGCGCTGGCGAGCGGGTCGGCGCCCAGCACGTCGCCGTCGAAGCGGTCGCCGACCTCCTCGACGGTGGCGCCGTCCATCAGCGGGACGGTCCACAGGTCCTCGTAGACGATGTGGTTGACCAGGGCGCGGACGTCCCAGTCGGGGCACGGCGTCGGGTCGGTCCAGGTCGGGCCGTCGAGCGCTTCGAGCCGGTCCACGAAGGACTCGACGCTCCGCCGGTGCAGGTCGGTCACGTGCATGTTCTGTCCACCTCCGGCTCTAGTCTCGCGGGTGCGATGAGCGAGCGCAGCGAGCGAATCATCGGCCCAGTGCGGTACTCGGCACGCAGTGCCGATGGCTCACTGCGTGCATCCCGAAGGGTGCACCAGTGAGTCACGATCATGCCCACGTCATGTGCGGGCCGGGTCCCGCCACAAGGGCAGGCTGCTGGGCGCGCTCGCCGTGCTCGCCGGGGTCACCGTGGTCGAGATCGTGGCCGGGTTCCTCACGAACTCGCTGGCCCTGCTGTCCGACGCCGGCCACATGATGACCGACGTGGGCGGGCTCGGCATGGCGCTGGCCGCGATCCACGTGGCCGACCGGTCGGCCGCCATCAAGCAGCGCACCTTCGGGCTGTACCGGCTCGAGATCCTGGCGGCGCTGGCCAACGCGATCCTGCTGTTCGCCGTGGCGATCTACGTGGTGGTGGAGGCGGCCCGCCGGTGGGGCGACGCCCCCGAGGTGCTGGCCGGGCCGATGCTGGTGGTCGCGGTCCTCGGCCTGGTGGCGAACGTGGTCGCCTTCCTGCTGCTGCGGGAGGGGTCGAGCGAGAGCCTCAGCGTCGAGGGCGCCTACCTGGAGGTGGTGTCCGACCTGGTCGGCTCGGTCGGGGTCATCCTCGCCGCCGCGCTCATCGCCGCGACCGACTGGTCGTGGGTCGACCCGGTCGTCGGCGTGGCCATCGGGCTGTTCATCCTGCCCCGCGCCTGGCGCCTGGGCGCCCAGGCCCTGCGCATCCTGGTGCAGGCGGCGCCGCCGGGGCTCGACCTGACGGCGCTGGAGACCGAGCTGCGGGGCCTGGCGGGCGTCGTCGACGTGCACGACCTGCACGTGTGGACCCTGACGTCGGAGATGGACGTGGCGTCGGTGCACCTCATGGTGGGCGACGGCACCGACACCCACGCGGTGCTGGACCGGGCCCGGGTGGTCATGCGGGCCAACCACATCGACCACGCCACGCTGCAGGTCGAGCCGGACACGCACAAGGGCTGCGACGAGCTGTCCTGGTAGCCGGGCGCCCGACGCTCGCGGTGCCCACTGTCACGTTGCCGCGGGGTCATCGGGCGTTTAGAAATTGTTACCACCGGTAAGTCCATCCGGACCGAGATCCAAGAGGCACAGTCGATGTGTCGCCACGAAGTGGCGATCGTCACCGGTGTGCCCGAAGGGTGAACCATGACCGACACCCTGACAGAGCGCACGGACGCCGTCGGGCGCCGTGTCACGAAGCTCAACACGGCGTCCCTGACCCGGGTCATCGACCCCGACAAGGACATGCCCGGCGGCGTGGGCGACGGGGCGGTGCTGCCCCGCGACCTGCTCATGGCGACCGCCGGCCTCGACGACGACGCCCTCGACGACGAGCGGTTCGTCACCTTCAGCCGCCTGGCGCTGGCGTCGATCACGCAGGCCGGCCTCCAGTTCGAGGCGTGGCTGATGGCCGGGTTCGGGCTCTACATCGCCCGGGCCGACGACTACACCGACCCCCGCATCACCTACCTGCTGCACGAGATGGGCGAGGAGACCCGCCACTCGCGGCTGTTCGTCCGCCTGCTGGAGCAGCTGGGCCCGCCGGCCCCCAACCCGATGGACAACCGGGTGGTCGAGACCGTCGGCCGGCGCATCGTCAACCAGGTGATCCAGCGGCCGCCGGTGCTGTTCACGATGGTGCTGGCCGGCGAGGAGATCCCCGACCTCCTGCAGAAGCGGGCGGCCGAGCACCCGGACACCGACCCGTTCGTGCGGGAGGTCAACCGCTACCACCGCCAGGAGGAGGCCCGGCACCTGGCCTTCGCCCGCATGCTGCTGCCCGAGACGTGGGAGCGGGCCAGCCACGCCGACAAGACCTTCGTGTGGCACGTCGTCCCCGGCCTCGTGCGGGAGATGTACGAGAACATGATCCACGCCGGCGTGTTCGCCGCCGTGGGCCTGCCCGGCGTCGCCACCTGGAAGGCGGCCCGCAACCACCCCGGCCGGGTCGAGGTCCGCGTCGAGGCGTGCCGCCCGGTGCTGGACACGCTCGTCGACGCCGGCGCCATCGAGCGGGGGAAGATCCCGCGGGCCTGGCGGGCGCTGTGCGCCGTCGACCCGGACGGCGCCCCGGCCTGATGACGTCTGTCGTCTCTCACCGCGGATATCCGCGGTGAGAGACGACAAACCGGACCGAACGGGTCAGGCGATCGCCCGCAGGACCGTCTCGGTGTCCTTCGTCGGGGGGACGCCGAGGTCGGCCAGCTGGGCGAGGCACGTGTCCATCGCCCGGCGGGCGGCCGCCCGGTCGCCCCGGGCCAGGTGCGACGCCACCATCAGCCGGTGCGCCGGCTCGGACCACGGCTCGCACTCCACGGCCCGGGCCGCCAGCCGCAGCGCCTCGTCGGGGTTGCCGGCCGCCAGCGTCAGCTCGCCGGCCCGCACCGCGGCGGCCACGAACCGGGCCGACAGGCGGTCGCGGTGGGGCAGCGCCCACTCCTCGTACCCCGCGTCGGTGAGGTACGGCCCCCGGTAGAGCTCGATCGCCCGCCGGTACAGGTCGAGCGCGGCCGACGGCTCGCCGGTGCGCTCGGCCTCGGCCGCCCGGTCGACCAGGTCCTCGAGCTGCCAGGCGTCGATCGCCAGCCAGCCGTGCGTGGTCAGGCGCAGCGTGTTGCCCTCGGTGCGGACGAAGAACGACGGCGCCCCGTCCCGCCGGTCGGGCTCCAGCACCGCCAGCAGGTACGACAGCGTGACCCGCAGGTTGCGCAGCGCGCGCCGGGGTGTCGAGGTCGGGCCACAGGGCGCCGGCCAGCTCCTCGCGGGTGCCGCCGCCCCGGGCGAGGAGCACCAGCAGCAGCGCCCGCACCCGCTCGCGGCGCCAGTGGGGGTGGTCGACCACCCGGCCGGCGCGGCGCAGCGTGGTCGGGCCGAGCACCGACAGCTCCAGCGGGGCTGCGGGCTCGGGCGGCACCGAGTCGAGCAGCGTGCGGGCCCAGGTCCGCACCGCCTTGGGCGTGTCGGCCCGGTCGGCGAGCCGCAGCAGCGTGGTCCGCGCCGCGGAGCCGGCGTCCGCCACCCGGGTCTCGGCGCCGGCCTGCCCGCCCGCGGCGGCCGCCGTCGCCAGCTCGACGATCCACACGACGGGCAGGAACCCGGGGGCGGCCGCCCAGTCCTGGCCCCGCAGCGCCGCCGCCGGGCCGACGTCGCCCCGCTCCCGCAGGGCCACCAGCGCCTCCGACAGCCGCAGCGCCGGGCGGTAGCACGGCCCGACGTCCAGGGCCTCGAACTGCCCGCGGGTGTCGGGCACGAGCACGTACAGCAGCGGCAGGCGCCGCAGGTGGTTGAAGTACTGGCGGCCCTCCGACACCTTGTGCCCCGCCACCGCCTCGGCGAGCAGGCGGGCCGCCGTGTCCTCGTCGCCCCGGGCGATGGCGGTCCCGGCCTCGGACAGCCGCAGGGTCGCCACCAGGCTGGGCAGCGGGCTGGTCCCCCCGCACTCGCGGGCCAGCAGGAGCAGGTGCTCGGCCTTGTCGACGTCGCCCGCGAAGGCGGCCCGGGCGGCCGCGATCGCGTAGCCGACGCCCCGGGTGTGGTCGTTGCCCGACCGCTCGAGCTCGGCGAGCATCCGCTGCAGCGCCTCGCCGGCCCGGTCGTACTCGCCGCACACCTCGAGGGCGTTGACCTCGAGCATCGTCAGCGCGCCCCGCAGCGCCGGGCTGGCCTGGCTGACCGCCAGCTCGGCGTGGCGGCGGGAGGCGTCCGCGAAGCCGAGCGCCAGCTCGGACGTGGCGCGCAGCCAGGTCACGGTGGGCCGCCAGTAGGGGGCCACGTCGTCGATGTCGAGGCTGTCGAGGGCGGCCAGGACACCCCGGGCGTCGCCCATCGTGTCGGCGATGAGGGCGTGGCCGAGGGTGACGATGCCCTGGGCCTCCGGCAGCCCGTCGAGCCGGTTGGCGTAGCCCCACAGCGTGTCGAACAGCCCGAGGTCCTCGCGCCAGTGGGCGTACATGGCGAGGTGCTCGACCGCCGTCAGCAGGCCCGCCGGCTCGCCGCCGTCGGCGAAGCGCCGGGCCGCGGTGCCGAGCAGCTCGATGGCGCGGTCGACGTCGGTGGTGGAGGCGGCCACGCCCGCCACCAGCTGGCCCTCGGGCGCGGCGCGCACCGACTCGGGCAGCGTGGCGTACAGCCGGTGCACACCGGAGAAGGCCGACATCACGTGGGCCCGGCACCCGGTGCGGAGCACGGCCCGCAGGTCGTCGTGGGCCTCCGCCGCCACCAGCAGGTCGGCGGCCTGGCGGATGTCGCGGGTGGCGAGGGCGAGGCCCGCCTGGCGCTGCACGTCCCGGCGCTCGTCGTCGTCGAGGTGGCGGGACAGCGCCTCGGACCACACGGGGTGGATGGCGTACCAGCCGTGGTCGTCGCACGACACCAGCGGCAGGCGGGCCATCAGCGCGCCGAGGGGGATCCGCCCCTCCAGCACGGTGTCGACGAGCGTCTGGTCGGCCCCGCCGAGCGCCGCCACCGTCGCCACCACCCGGCGGTCGGTGGGCGTGAGGGCGGCCATGACCTCTTCCGCCAGGAAGTCGTCGATGGTGGCGCGGGCCCCGGCGGTGCGCAGCTCGGCGAGGGCGGGCCAGCCGCCGAGGTCGGCCAGCCGCTCGCGGGGCAGGCCCCGCAGGGCGGCGAAGCTGGTCAGCTCGCTCTCCCCGAACGCCATGTCGCACTCGCCCAGGCGCTCGACCCGGCCCTGGGCCTCGAGGCGGGCGAGGGGCAGCGGCGGCTCGGTGCGCCCGCTGAGCACGATGTGGCCGTTGGCCGGCAGCCCGTCGACGAGGCCCGCCAGCACGGCCGCGCCCTGGGAGTCCCGCCCGATCCAGTGGACGTCGTCGAGCACCAGGCACACCTGCCGGGGGGACCAGCGCCACAGGTCGCCGGCCAGCGTGATCCCCAGCCGGGTCGGGTCGAGCTCGCCGGGCTGGTGGAGCTGCGGCAGGTCGGAGCCGAGCGTGTCGGCCAGCCCGGCGGCCAGCCGGCGGGCGTCGTCGTCGCCGGGCCCGCACCCGAGCCAGCAATCGACGCCGCGCGGCGAGAGGGCGTTCTCGTCGAGCGCCTGGGCCAGCAAGGCGGACTTGCCGAACCCGGCACCGGCGACGATCACGGTCAATTGACGATCCCAGCGCCTCTGGAGGCGCCGCAACAACGCGCTGCGGCGTATCAGAGGTCGGCCCGGCCGTGATGGGGCGTAGCGGTAGGGCCGCGACACGTGCGGAAGCTTAGTGGGCGTTCAGGATGCAATCTGCCCGAGTTGACGCCCGGCTGATGGTGCCCTGGTGGGATGGGTCGCGCCGGGGGCTTCCGCGACGGGAGACCCGTCGGACGCCGGCTCGACGGGGCCGGTGAGCTGACCGGGGGTGGTCCGCCCGCGGCGGACGGGGGCCCCCGTACACCCCCCGGGGCCCGCCCCCGGCGGATCGCCCCGGTCAGCGGTGGAGGGCGTCGCGCACGGCCGCCTCGAGGCGGCTCGAGGCCATCTCCTCGAGCCGCAGGTGGCGGGCGCCCATCGTGGTGGCGAGCTGCTCGGCCAGCCCGAGGCGGGTGGGCCCGTCCTCGGCGTCGATCACCACGACGTCGAGGTTGGCCGCGGCCACCTCGGCCGCCGCGGCCTGCGCCCGGTCGCCCGCGGCCTGGTGGCCGGTGGCCCGGCCGTCGGTGATGAGCACGAGCAGCGGCGGCCAGCCGTCGCTGGCGGCGCGGCGGGCGATGGACAGCCCGGCGGTGAGACCCTCGGCCAGCGGCGTGACGCCGCCGGTGGGCAGCTCGGCCAGCCGGGTGCGGGCCAGCTCGACGCTGGCGGTGGGCGGCAGCACCACCTCGGCGCTGTCGCCCCGGAAGGTCACCATCGCCACCCGGTCGCGGCGCAGGTAGGCGTCGGCCAGGAGCCCGAGCACGGCGCCGGTGGCGGCCTCGACCCGCTGGTGGGTCCCCATGGACCCGCTGGCGTCCACGGCGACGACGACGGTGCGGCCCACGGTGCGGGACCGCACCGGCTCGCGCAGGTCCTCGACCGCCAGCACCGGACCGCCGGGGTCGGCCTGGCG
The DNA here is from genome assembly GCA_963759225.1 of uncultured Acidimicrobiales bacterium. Taxonomy (GTDB): domain Bacteria; phylum Actinomycetota; class Acidimicrobiia; order Acidimicrobiales; family VFJN01; genus ZC4RG19. The sequence goes on from CAVWYL010000021.1 coordinate 107,485, forward strand.
GCGCTGGGCCGCGGCCCGGACGGTGGCGGCCACGGCCACGCCGGTCATCGACCCGCCGGACGGCGCCTGATGGCCGACGACCCGGCCCCGGGGCTCGGTTCCGGACGTGGACCGGCCCACCCGGGCCTCGCCCCCGGGCGGCGGGGGCGGCGGCGGGGGGCCGTCGTTCGCGGGCGGATCCAGCGTGGGCGGCGGTGGCGGCGGGGCGTTGAACGCCTTCCCGGCCAGCGACCCCCACGGCCCACCCGGGGCCTCGGCGGGCGGCGCCCCGGCCGGCACCCAGCCCGACGCCGGCGGCGGTGGCGGCGGCGGGGGCCCGTCCCCGGCCCCGGACGCGTCGTCGGTCGCGGCCTCGGCGCCGTCGCCCGACCCGTCGGTGCCCTCGTTGTCGCCCTCGGCATCGCCGGCGTCGGCGCCGGCCTCCGTGTCGCCGGCGTCGGCGTCGCCGGTCGCGGCCGCGGCGTCCCCGTCTCCGTGCCGTCGCCGGCTTCGCCCTCGTCGTCGGCCCCGGGCTCGTCGCCCGCGGGCTCGGTGTCGGCGACCTCGCCCGCGGGATCGCCCCAGGGCTCGGCAAGGGGCTCGCCGGTGGGATCGCCCCACGGCCCGGCGCCGGCTCGCCCGCAAGGCCGCCCCAGGGCCCGGTCTCGCCCGGGGCACCGGTCTCGCCGGTACCGGTCCCGCCGGCCGCGGCGCTCGCGAGGCCGCTCCACGGTGCGGCCTCGTCGGCTCCGGACTCGCCCTCGTCGCCCGCCGTCGCGGCGTCGTCGGCGTCGGCCCGGGCCTCCGCCTCGGCGAAGGGGCCGGTGCCGGCCCGCGCCTCGTCCTCGGCCGCCATCTCGTCCTCGATGCCGGCCAGCAGCGCCTCGTCCACCGGCTCCGGCGGCGGCTCCGGCGCCGGGGCCCGGTGGGCGTCGGCGAACGACTGGCGGGCCGACGGCGAGCGCCCGCTCCAGCTCGCCCGTGTTCAGGGTCGGCGGATCGAACGGCCGGCGCCGCCGGCGGTGGCCGAGCGCCACGCCCGCCACCCGCTCGACGTCCGACGACGTGGCCACCGAGCGGCCCTCCCACCCGGCGAACGCCGCGGCCGCCCGGCACAGCACCAGGTCGGCCCGGAGGCCCTCGGCCCCCACGCTCACCGCCAGGCGGCAGGCGAAGTCGACCACCGTGTCGGGCAGGTCGGCCGGCATCGACGCGGCCAGCCGGGCCCGCAGCACGATGTCGCCCTCGCCGCCGTCGACGCGGCCGCCGGCGTCGTGCGTCAGCCGCCGCCGCACCACCTCGGCCCGGGCCCGGGGGTCGACGGGCGCCTTGATCTCGACCGACAGGCCGAACCGGTCGAGCAGCTGGGGCCGCAGCTCGCCCTCCTCGGGGTTCATCGACCCCACCAGCACGAACCGGGCCGGGTGCGAGTGCGAGACGCCGTCCCGCTCCACCCGGTTGACGCCCGACCCGGCCACGTCCAGCAGGACGTCGACCAGGTGGTCGGGCAGCAGGTTGACCTCGTCGACGTACAGCACGCCGCCGTGGGCCGCGGCCAGCAGGCCGGGCCGGAACACCGTGTCGCCCTCGGTCAGCGCGGCCTTGAGGTCGATCGTGCCGAGCACCCGGTCCTCGGTCGCCCCCAGCGGCAGCTCCACGAACGGGGCGCCTCCGGGCAGCATGCCGGCCAGGCCGCGGGCCAGCGTCGACTTGGCCGACCCCTTGTCGCCCCGCAGCAGCACGCCGCCGATGCCCGGGTCGACCGCCGCCAGCAGCAGCGCCATCCGGGCCTCGTCCTGGCCGACGACCGCACTGAACGGGAACCGCGCCAGGCTGGTCACGATCGCCGGCCCGGGTATCGCTGTCGCCCTGTCATGTCCGCTGTTCCTCCCAGCCCTCCGCCTCGAGCACGGCGTCGACGAGGCTCTTGCGAGCGGCGTCGGTGGCTTGCCACATACCTCGTGAGTGTGCTTCTAGCAGGCGTTCGGCGATCGCGCGCAATGCCCAAGGGTTGGAGTCCCGGAAGAACGCCCGGATCTCCGGATCGGCAACGTACGACTCGGTCACCCGCTCGTACATCCAGTCTTCCACCACTCGGGCGGTCGCGTCGTAGCCGAACAGGTAGTCGACCGTGGCCGCCAGCTCGAAGGCGCCCTTGTAGCCGTGGCGCCGCATGGCCCCGATCCAGCGGGGGTTGAGGACGCGGCTGCGCACCACCCGGGCCGCCTCCTCCGACAGGGCCCGCACCCGGGGCGCCGCCGGGTTCGACGTGTCGCCGAACCAGGCCCGGGGCGCGCGGCCGGTCAGCGCCCGCACCGCGGCCACCATCCCGCCGTGGTCCTGGAGGTAGTCGTCGCTGTCGAAGATGTCGTGCTCGCGGTTGTCCTGGTTCTTGACCGCCACCTGGATGGCGGCGAAGCGGCGCCGCATGGCCTCGGGGGCGGGCTCGCCGGCCCGGTCGCGGCCGTAGGCGAAGCCGGACCACGCGAGGTACACCTCGGCCAGGTCGGCGTCGGTCCGCCACGACCCCTTCTCGATCACGGGCAGGATCCCCGACCCGAACCCGCCCGGCGGCGGCCCCCACAGGCGGGCGTCCTCGGCGCCCGCGGCCCGGATCGGGTTGTCCTCCGGCGGCTCGTCCAGGTCGGCCACCAGGTGCACGGCGTCGTCCAGCAGCGCCACCAGGTGGGGGAACGCGTCCCGGAAGAACCCGGAGATGCGCAGCGTCACGTCGACCCGGGGCCGGCCCAGCTCGGCCAGGGGCACGACCTCCAGGCCCGTGATGCGGCCGGAGTCGCCGTCCCAGGTGGGCCGCACGCCGAGCAGCGCCAGGGCCTGGGCGGCGTCGTCGCCGCCGGTCCGCATGGCGGCCGTCCCCCACAGCACCAGGCCCACCGTGACCGGCGGGGCGCCGGTCTCGGCCACGTGCCGGGCCACCAGCTCGTCGGCCAGCGCCCGGCCCACGTCCCAGGACAGGGCCGAGGGCAGCGCCTTGGGGTCCACCGAGTAGAAGTTGCGGCCGGTGGGCAGCACGTGGGCCGCGCCCCGGGTGGGCGCCCCGCTGGGACCGGCCGGCACGTAGCCGCCGTCCAGCGCCAGCAGCGTGTTGGCGACCTCGTCGGGGGTGGCGGCCAGGGCCGGGACCAGGCGGTCGCAGATCCAGTGCTCGACCACGGTGGACCGGTCCTGGGGGTCGAGCGCCCGCTCCCACCCCGCGGCGGCCAGCGCCTCGACCCGGTGGCGGCACTCGGCCTCGATCTTGTCGACCTCGTGGCGGCGCTCGGTGCGGGGGTCGAACCCCAGCGCCTCGGCCACCACCGCCCGCAGCGCGGGGACCGGGCCCTGCGGCAGCCGGGTCACGGCCAGCACCACCTCGACCAGCACCTCGCCCTCGGGGGCGGACCCGAGCACGTGGAGCCCGCCCCGGATCTGGGCGTCCTTCAGCGCGCACAGGTAGCCGTCGACGTGCAGGACCATGCTGTCGAACTCGTCGTCGTCCACGCCCTCGGCCAGCCCGAGGTCGCGGTGGATCTCGGCGTCGACGAGCACGTCCCACACCTGGCGGCGCAGGGCCGGCAGCTTGCCCGGGTCCATGGCCTGGGCGCTGGCGTAGGCGTCGAGCAGCACCTCGATGCGGGCCAGGTCGTCGGTGGACTCCGCCCGGGTCATGGGCGGCACCAGGTGGTCGATCACGACGGCGTGGCTGCGGCGCTTGGCCTGCGTGCCCTCGCCGGGGTCGTTGACCACGAACGGGTAGACGAGCGGCAGGTCGCCGAGGGCCGCGTCGGGGAAGCACGCGGCCGACAGGGCGTTGGCCTTGCCGGGCAGCCACTCCAGCGTGCCGTGCTTGCCCACGTGGACGACGGCGTCGGCGCCCCACACGTCGGCCACCCAGCGGTAGAAGGCGAGGTAGTGGTGGGGCGGGGGCAGGTCGGGGGCGTGGTAGGTGCCGATGGGGTCGGCGCCGAAGCCCCGGGGCGGCTGGATCGTCACGAGCACACCGCCCAGGTCGAGCCCCGGGAACACCAGCTCGCCGCGGTGGACGTAGACGTCGCCGGGCGGCTCGCCCCACACGGCCGTCACCTCGTCCCGGGCGCGGGCGGGCAGGGTCGCGAACCACCGCTCGTAGTCGGCGGCGGGGAGGCGCCCGGCGCCGAGGGCGGCCTGGGCCGCGGTGAGGGTGTTGCGGTCGTAGGTGAGGCGGTCGGCCAGGCCGATCATGAGGGCGTCGCCGTCGGGCGGGACGTCGTCGACCCGGTAGCCGGCGTCCCGCAGGGCGCTGGAGCAGCACGAGGACCGAGGCCGGCGTGTCGAGGCCGACCGCGTTGCCCAGCCGGCTGCGCTTCGTCGGGTAGGCCGACAGGACGACCGCCACCTTCTTGCGGTCGTTCGGCGTGCGGCGCAGGCGGGCGTGGCGGGCGGCGAGACCGGCGACCCGGGCCACCCGGTCGGGGTCGGTGCGGTGGGCCACCAGCGGGGTGCCGAGCTCGGCGCCCTCGTCGACCTCCTCCCGGAAGGCGAAGGCGGGCGCCACGATGCGGCCGTCGAACTCGGGGATCGCCACCCCCCGGGCCACGTCGAGCGGCGTGAGCCCGGCCTCGTCGTCCTCCCACTCGTCCCGGGACCGGTTGCACGACGGCGCCTGGATCACCGGCACGCCCAGCGCCGCCAGCTCGGGCACCTCCCAGTCGCCGTCGGCGTCGCCCGCCCGGCCCATGGCCAGCACGGTGGTGACGAGGGCGTCGACGCCCGCGTCCCGGCACAGGTCGAGCGCCTCGACCCGGCCGTCGGCGTCGGGGCGCAGCGAGTAGCAGGACACGGCGAGCGCGTCGGCCCCGGCGTCCTCGATCGCCCGGCACAGGTCGGCGACGAACTGGGTGTTCCCGGCCACGAGGTGGGCCCGGTAGAACACGATGCCGACCAGCGGGCGGTCGGCGTCGCCGGCCCGGTCGCCGTCCGGGCGTCCGGTACCAGACGCCGGCCGGGGGGACGGGTGCCGGGGGCTCGAACCCGAACCCGGTGAGCAGCACGGTGTCGGCCACGAACAGCAGGAGCTGCTCGACGTTGTCCGGCCCGCCCGCGGCCAGGTAGCGGTGGGCCTCGGCGGCGATGCCGGCGGGCACGGTCGACAGGCCGGTCAGCTCGGCGTCGGGGGCGGCCTCGCCGCCCATGGCGACCAGGGGCGTGCCGGCGTCCAGGCAGGCGGCCCGCAGGTCGTCGAACGGCCGCTCCCAGGCGCTGCGGCCCCCGAGCAGGCGCACGACCACGGCGTCCACGCCGTCGAGGCCGGGCGCGTCGACGAGCGTGCCGGGGTGGCCGCCCCGCACGGCGGGGAACCCGTCGGGCAGCCGGTGCACGATCGACCCGAGCGCCAGCAGCTCGGTGTCGGCGTTGCTGAGGAACAGGATCATGCGGGGGAGGGCCTCTCGTCGGAGCGGTGGAGCGAGCAGTCGGCGCACAGCGCCCCGCCCGAGGTGGTGGTCTTCCACCACAGGCAGCAGGTCTTGCGATGGAACGCCCAGCCGCCGGCGTCGCCGGGCACGGGCTCCCACCCGCCGAGGCCGGCCAGCCCGTGGGGCGCGGCGGCCAGGAAGGCGGCGACGCCGTCGTGCCACCCGGGCCCGACGGCCTCCCGCACGGCCCCGGCCCCGGACGCGCAGGCGGCGGCCACGTTCCCCCACACGAGGCCGCGCCCCATCCGGGGCAGGTTGCGGGCCACGAGGTCGAGATGCCCGGCGAACAGGGTGGCGCACAGCTGTCTGTCGTCTCTCACCGCGGATACCCGCGGTGAGAGACGACAGACCGTGGAGGACGGCCGCCCCCGGGCGATCCCGACGGCCATGTGCCCGGCCCGGCAGTCCGGGGCGACCCCCGTGAGCAGCCAGCACGCCAGCGCCACGCCCGCGGTCCGGTAGGCGTACCCCTGCCACCACAGCGACGCCATCACGGTGGGATCGTCGGTCCCCCGGGCGTCCGCCCCGGTGGCGATGGCCTCGGCCACCGCCGCGGGCGACGCGGCCAGCGCCGCGCACTCGACCTCGCCGGCGGCCAGCGCGTCGCCGGGCGCCACCACCCGCCAGCGCATCCAGTCGGCGACCTCGGTCAGCCGCCCCAGCGCCTCGGCCACGCCGGACCCGGTCATGGCGCCCCCTCGGCGATCAGGGCGGCCACGCGGTCGAGGTCGAGGTGGGTCTCCAGGGCGTCGGCGATGCGGTCGAGGCGGGCCAGCCGGACCGCGGCGAAGTCCACGCCGGTGGGCGCCCACGCCTTGCCGGACCGGGCGGCCGCCCACCCGAGCACGCCGGCCCGGAAGCCGTCCCGCTCGAACAGGCCGTGCAGCGTCGTGCCCGCCACCCGGCCGCCGTCGTGCCAGCCGAGGACCTCCCCGCCGGCCGCCACCATCCACGGCGCGGCCGCGCCCGACGCCTGCACCCGGCCGTGGTGGATGCGGTACCCGGCCACGTCCGTGCCCCGCCCCGGGCCGGACTCCACCCGGCCCGCCGGGCGGTCGAGCACCTTGTCGCCCCGGAAGTCCGTGGCCACCGGCAGCCAGCCCAGGCCCTTGCCGGTCCCGGGCGGGCCCTCGACGCCGCCGGGGTCGTCGATGCGGTCGCCCGCCATCTGCAGCCCGGCGCACACCGCCACCACCGCGGCGTCCGACCGCTCGACCGCCGCCGCCAGGCCCGTGCGCCGGAACCACGCCAGGTCGCCCCGGGTGTCCTTCGACCCCGGCAGCACCACCAGGTCGGGCCGGCCCAGCTCGGCCACCGACCGCACCCACCGCACGAGGACCCCGGCCTCCAGCCGCAGCGGGTCGACGTCGCCGGCGTTGGACACCCGCGGCCAGCGCAGCGCGGCCACGTCGATCACGTCGCCGTCCCCGACCGGCGCCGGGTCGGCCCGGTCCAGCGCCAGCGAGTCCTCGTTGTCGATGTCGGCCACGCCCAGGTGCGGCACCACGCCGAGGGTCGGGACCCCGCAGCGCCGCTCCAGGTCCGCGCACGCGTCCCCCAGCAGGGCCGGGTCGCCCCGCAGCCGGTTGACGACGAACCCCCGCACCGTGGCCCGCAGGTCGTCGGGCAGGACGGCCACCGTCCCGTACAGCGCGGCGAACACCCCGCCCCGGTCGATGTCGCCCACCACGACGGCCGGCAGCCCCGCCCGCCGGGCCAGGGGCAGGTTGACCAGGTCGCCGTCCAGCAGGTTGATCTCGGCCGGGCTGCCCGCGCCCTCGCACACCACCACGTCGAACCGGGACCGCAGGTCCGCCAGCGCGTCGAGCACCACCGGCCACAGCCCGGGCTTGGCCGCGTGGTACTCGGCCGCGGCCATGACGCCGGTGGGCCGGCCCATGACCACCACCTGGCTGGCCCGCTCGCCGGTCGGCTTGAGCAGGATCGGGTTCATCGCCGCCTCGGGCTCGACCCCGGCCGCCACCGCCTGGACCCACTGGGCGTGCCCGATCTCCGCCCCGCCGGCCGTGACCGCGGCGTTGAGCGCCATGTTCTGGGCCTTGAACGGCGCCACCGCCACGCCCCGCCGGGCCAGCAGCCGGCACAGCCCGGCGACCACGAACGACTTGCCGGCGTCGCTCGTCGTGCCGGTGACGACGAGCCCGCCGCGCAGCCCCGGCCCGATCACCGCCTACCCTCCCGCCCATGGCCCGCGCCGCGTCGATCGTCCTCGTCAACACCGGTCACGGCAAGGGCAAGTCGTCCGCCGCCTTCGGCGTCATGGTGCGGGGCTGGGCCCGGGGCTGGCGGGTCGCCGTCATCCAGTTCGTCAAGGGCGGCAAGTGGAAGACCGGCGAGCGCAAGCTGGCCGACGAGCTGGGCATCGAGTGGCACACGCTGGGCGACGGCTTCACGTGGGAGTCGACCGACCTGGAGCGCACCGCCGAGCTGGGCCGGGCGGCGTGGGCGCTGGCCGCCGAGAAGCTGGCGTCGGGCGACTACGACCTGCTGGTGCTGGACGAGGTGACCTACCCGGTGAAGTACGGCTGGGTCGACGCCGCCGACGTGGCCGGCGCGATCCGCGACCGGGCGCCGCGCACCAGCGTCGTCGCCACCGGCCGCGACGCCCCCGCCGAGCTGGTCGAGGTGGCCGACACGGTCACCGAGATGCGCAAGGTCAAGCACGCCTACGACGCAGGGATCTCGGCGCTCAAGGGCATCGAGTTCTGAGCCGGCGCCGCGGCGGCGGCCCGCGCCGCCTCGGTCCAGGCGACCCCGAGCCCCAGCGTGAGCAGCGTCCAGATCAGCAGGTTGCCGGTCAGTGAGTTGATCCGGAACTGCCACACCAGGTTGGCGGGCGCGCCCACCGGGTCCGGCGAGCTGGGCAGCACCGCGAACATCACCGCGAACGCGACGATGGCGGCGACCGCCACGGCGGCCGTGCGCCGGTCGTCGGGCCAGCCGGCCCGGCGCAGCCGCCCGGACAGGTGGGCGGCGCCGGCCAGCAGCAGCGCGCCCAGCACGATGGCCAGCACGTAGAGCCGCTCGCGCTCGCCCACGGTCGACGGGTCGCCGACGGCGGGCGGGTTGGGCGGGTACTTCAGCCACGGCACCACCGTCACGGCCCCGGCCAGGACCACGCCCGACACCAGCACCCGGTGGAACGGGCCGCCGGTGGTGGTGCGCAGCGACAGCGAGGCGACGGCGAGGAACAGGCCGAACGCCGCGCCGATCAGCGCGTAGCCGCCGAACAGGCCGGCGCCCCGCTGGTCGCTGCGGTCGACCGACACCGCGTCGCCGGACTCCTCGGCCTCGCCGGACTCCCCGGCGTGGGCGGCCGCGGCCTCCTCCAGGGCGATGGCCTCGTCGACCCGGGGCTCGGTGACGATCGCGTGGAACACGGCACCGACCAGCCCGGAGAGGATGCCGATGAGCACCGCCGCCACGATGATCGTGCGCGGGCGCGTGAAATCGAAGCGGGCGAGCATGATCGTCCTCGGGTTCCTACTCGGTCGTGCTCAGTGGCACGGGACGCCGACGATGTGGCGCCCGTCGTGGAAGAACTCGTGGAAGAACAGGTCGCCCCGCGCCAGCGCGCCGGTGAGCTGACCGCTGTCGAAGGTCACCAGCCACAGGGCCAGGGCGGCGACGACCAGGAGGGCGACGAGCGCCCACCCGGGGATCGGGGCGACGACGACACCCGGTTCGATCGCGGCGACGGCGACCGTGGGGGTTGCGCTCGGGGTGCTGCTTGCCATGTGCGGATCCTCCATCCACGTGGAAAAACCCCACGGTCGGTCTCCTGGCTCCCGGATCGGCACTCGCCCCGCCTTCCCGGGCCTGAGCCCAGTGGCATCGTGGGGTCCGCTCCCCGGTCACAGTGGCGGGACCGCGTCGGATTCGCACCGACTTCCCGGAACCGTGGTTCGGCCGGAACCCTATCAGCGGCCGGACGACAGGTATTCGTGCAGCGTGTCCGTCTCTTCCTGCAGCTCGTCGATGCGCGACTTCACCACGTCGCCGATGCTGACGATGCCCGCGAGGTCGGCGCCGTCGAGCACGGGCACGTGGCGGATGCGCCGGTCGGTCATGAGCCGCATCAGCTCGTCGACCGTGGTGCGGAGGTCGCATGTGGCCACGTCGGTCGACATGAGGTTGGCCACGGGCCGGGCCAGCACGGCGGCGGGGTCGGCGTCGGCGGCGCCGAGGGCCCGGACCACGTCGCGCTCGGACAGGATGCCCACGACGGCGGGCGTGCCCTCGTCCGGTTCGTCGCCGGTGACCACGAGCGCGCCGATGTTGCGCTCGTGCAGGCGCGCCACCGCCTCGGCCACCGTGGCCTCCGTGGGGATCGTCTCGACCTCCCGCCCCTTGTGGTGGAGGATGTGCTCGATCAGCACGCGTCCCACCTCCTCGCTGCGGTTCGTCGGCTGGGGGGTGCCGGCATTTTCCCACACGCCGACGCGTAGCGTCGGCCCTCGTGCGGGCGAGGACGGTGACGACGCCGGGCGGTGAGACGTGGCGGGTGCGGCGCCTGTGGTCGCCCCGGCTGCAGGACGAGCGCCTGTGGTCCCGGTTCCGGCGCCGGGCCCGCAGCGTGCGCCGGCGGGGCGAGGGCGTGACCGACGTCGCCCCGGACGGCTGCCTCGACCTCGACGACCTGTTCGCCGGGTTCGTCATCCTGCTGGTGGTCGCGCTGCTCGTGTTCATCCTGCTGCCGCTGGTGCTCGTCGTGGTCGAGCTGGCCGTGCTGATCCTGCTCACGGTGCTCGGCCTCGTGGCCCGGGTCGTGTTCCGGCGGCCGTGGGTGGTGGAGGCCACCGACAGCGGCCCGCTCCGCCACACCTGGCGGGTCGTGGGGTGGCGGGCGAGCCGCGAGTTCGTCGACGGCGTCGCGGCCGGGCTGGCCCACGGGAACGGCCTGCCGGCCGGCGCCCAGCGGGTGCGGCGACCGGGTGCGGCGCCGCGGGAGGCGCGCCCACCGACGCCCCGACCTGACACGATCCTGGCGCGGCGGGCGTCGAGGGGGCATCCTGCCGGGATGGCGGAGCACCACCTCACCGGCGGTTCGGGCAGCGCACCCCTGCTCGACGCGGCCACGGTGGTGCTGCTGCGGGACGGCGACGCCGGGGTGGAGTGCCTCATGGTGCGCAAGACGTCGGGCCAGGAGTTCGGCGGCCTGTGGGTGTTCCCCGGCGGCCGGGTCGAGGAGGCCGACGGCGCCGGGTTCGAGGGGGCGCGCCAGGGCGCGGTGCGGGAGGCGGCCGAGGAGACGGGCCTGGTGCTGCGGGCCGGCGACCTCGTGCCGATCGCCCACTGGACCCCGCCGGTCACGGCGCCGCGGCGCTACGCCACCTGGTTCTTCGTGGGCACCCTCGGCGACGTGGTCGCCGACGTGACCGTCGACGGGGGCGAGATCGGCGACCACGTGTGGACCCGCCCGGCCGACGCCATCGCCCGCCACGCGGCCGGGGAGATCGAGATCATCCCGCCGACGTGGGTCACCCTCCAGCGGATCGTGGCCCTGGCCGAGGCGGGCACGGCCGCCGGGGCCGTGGCGGCCGCGGCGGCGGCCGACGTGGACCGCTTCTTCACCCGGATGGGGCGGCTGGACGGCACGCTGGTGACCCTGTGGGAGGGCGACGCCGGCTACACCTCCGGCGACCTCGAGGCGCCCGGCGCGCGGCACCGGCTGGTCATGGACCCGGCGGGCTGGCGCTATGAGCGATCCGGCTGACGGCCCCGGGTTTGCGCCGCCCGGCGAGGGTGCCGAGCATGGGGGGATGGCCGCCGACCTCGACACCGGTCCGCCGTCGACCGAGGACACGGGCGGCGAGGACGCCGACGCCGCCGACGCCGCCCCGGACGGCGAGGAGCCCCGCGGCAGCGGCCTGTCGTGGTTCCAGGTCGGCGTGCTGGCCGTGGCGCTGGTCTTCCTCGGGTTCGCGGTGGGGTTCGTCGTCACCCGCGACCGGCCGCCGGCGGCCGACTCCGCCGAGGTGGGGTTCCTCCAGGACATGCTCACCCACCACGACCAGGCGCTCGGGGTCGCCCGCCTGACCGTCGCCTACGGCGAGGACCCGACCGTGCGCAGCTACGCGGCGGACGTGCTCACGTTCCAGTCGTACGAGATCGGGGTCATGACCCAGATGCTGGCGGAGTGGGGCTACACCCGCGACGACCGCTCGGACGAGGCCATGGCGTGGATGGACATGGGGGTGCCGGTGTCCGCCATGCCCGGGCTGCTCACCGAGGAGGAGCTGGCCCAGTTCGACGAGGCCCGCGGCCGCGAGCTCGACGCGCTGTTCCTCGACAAGATGGCCGAGCACCACCGGGGCGGGCTGCACATGGCCCAGGAGGCGGCGGCGCGGGTGTCCGACGAGCGGGTGGCCGCTCTGGCCCGGCGCATGGAGCGCAACCAGGCGGGCGAGATCAACGAGTACCGCATGACCGCGGAGGCCGGCGGCTACGGCCTCGACATCCCGCCCGCCACCGTGCCGCCGGACGACCTGCCGCCCTCCGGCGACTAGAGGCTCTGCCGCAGGCGGAGCCGTGGCCCGAGCGGCCCGCTGCGACGCAGCACGAGCGGGAGACACAGCCTCCGGCTGTCACAGGGCGCCGGTACTGTGGGGCCCGTGGCTAGAACCGGCCAGACGATGACCGTCGACGAGTTCCTCGCGCTCGGTGAAGCGCCTTTCAGGTACTGGCTCGTCGAAGGATCGCTGGTCGTGAACGAACCGAAGCTGCCCCACCAGATCGCGGTGGGCAACCTCCTCTACGCCCTGACCGCCTGGGTCAGGGCCGCCCCCGGGCGGGGCCATGCGGGCATGCCCGCCGACTTCGTCCTGGACGATCGCAACGTGTACGCCCCCGACGTCTGGTGGGTGGCGGAGGACCGCAAGCCGGCGCCGGGCGACCTCGACCTGGCGGGCCTGCCCGACCTCGTGGTCGAGGTCAGGTCGCCGTCCACCTGGCACCACGACGTGGGCGCCAAGCGGGCGCACTACGAGGCCTCCGGCATCGCCGAGCTGTGGCTGGTCGACACCGCGGCCCACACGGTCACGGTCCACCGGCGGTCGGCCCCGGGCGCGCCCGTCTACGACGTGGTCGAGGTCGTGGCGGGCGACGGGGTGCTGGGCTCGCCGCTGCTGCCGGGGTTCGGCGCGGTCGTGTCCGGGCTGTTCGTCCCGTGAGCGCCCCGGGACCGCGCGCCCTCGGGCGCGGCGTGATCGTGACCGCGGGCGACCCGGTGCCCGCGGCGTGGGACGGGGCCGAGGTCGTCACCGTCGACGAGGGGGTCCTGGCCGACCCCGGGGCCGCGGTGGCGGCGCTGCACCGGGCGTGGGCGTCCCGCATGCCGGTGGTGGTGGCGCTGGCCGTCGACCCGGGCCGGTTCCGGGCCCCGCGGTCGTACGCGGACGACGAGATCGGGCCCACCTGGCTGTTGCCGCCGGGGTTCACGCCCGAGCACGACCGCCTGCACTTCCTCGTCTGGGCCAACACGTACGACGCCCGCGAGCCGGGCGAGCCGGTGTGGTGGTGGGCCCGCAAGGCGGCCCGCCTCGGCGCCGGGCCCGCCCCGGCGGGGGCCGAGGGCGACGTGGTGCTGCCGACCGGCGAGGTCGTGTGGGTCGACGGCGGCCCGCGGGGCGACGCCCCCGGCGTGCACCCTCGTGCACGCCGAGTCCGTGGACGCGGGCCGCCTCACCCCGGTCCCGCCGGCGGTGACGCCGACGTCGGACCTGGCGCCCGACCAGCTGGCGGCCGTGACCCACGGCTCCGGGCCGGCCCGGGTCATCGCCCCGGCCGGGTCGGGGAAGACCCGGGTGCTCACCGAGCGCCTGCGCCACCTGGTGGTCGACCGGGGCTACGAGCCCGGCTCGGTCGTGGCCGTGGCGTACAACCGCAAGGCCCGCGACGAGATGGTGGCCCGCACCACCGGCGTCGGGGGACGCATCCTCACGCTCAACGCCCTCGGCTACGACATCGTGGCGGCCGGGCTGGGCCGCCGGCCCGAGGTGCTCGAGGTGCGGGACGTGCGCCGCCTGCTGGAGCCGCTGGTGCCGCGGGGCGCCCGCCGGCTCAACACCGACCCGCTGGCCCCCTACGTGGAGGCGCTGTCGGCGGTGCGCCTCGGCCTGCGCGACCCGCTGGCGGTCGAGGACGAGCGGGGCGACGTGCCGGGCCTGGCCGAGGCGTTCCCGGCCTACCGCGACGCCCTGGCGTCGCGGGGGGTCATCGACTTCGACGAGCAGGTGCTGCTGGGCATCGAGCTGCTGCTGCGGGACGGCGGGTTCCGCCGCGCCCAGCAGGCCCGGCACCGCCACCTGCTGGTGGACGAGTTCCAGGACCTGACCCCGGCGCACGTCCTGCTGGTCCGGCTGCTGGCGGCCCCGGCGTTCGACGTGTTCGGCGTGGGCGACGACGACCAGGTCATCTACGGCCACGCGGGCGCGACGCCGCGGTTCCTCACCGAGTTCGGCGACTACTTCCCCGGGGCAGACGCGCACGCCCTGGAGGTCAACTACCGCTGCCCGCCGGGTGTGGTCGACGCCGCCCGCCACCTGCTCACCCGCAACCGGGTGCGGGTGCCGAAGACGATCCGGGCGGCCGCCCCGCCCGACGGCGACCCGGGGCATCGAGATCCGGCGCCACGCTCCCGAGGCGGGGGCGGCCGAGCTGGTGGCGGTCGTGCAGGAGTGGCTGGCCGAGCCCAAGGCGGCCCCGGCCGACGTCGCGGTGCTGACCCGGGTCGGGTCGTCGCTGCTGGGACCGCACGTGGCGCTGGTGGAGGCGGGCGTGCCGGTGGCGTCGATCCTGCACCCCGACGTGCTGACCCGCACCGGGCTGCGGGCGGCGCTGGCGTACCTGCGCATCGCGGCCGAGCCCGACCGCATCGACCCGGCCGACCTGGAGGAGGTCCACCGGCGGCCCAGCCGGGGCCTGCCGCGGTGGATCGACCGGTGGCTGGGCCGGTGCCGGTCGATCGACGACGTGGAGCGGGCCGCCGACCGCATCGACGACGCCAAGGTGGCGGCCAAGCTCACCGAGCTGGCCGGCGACCTGCGGCTGCTGGCCGGGCAGGCGGCCGGGGGCACGAGCCGGTCGCTGCTGGAGTACGTGCGCGACGGCGTGGGCCTGGGCCGGGCCGTCGACCTGCTGGACGCGTCGGGCGGCGGCGAGGGCCAGTCGCACCGCGACGATCTCGACGCCCTGCTGCAGGTGGCGGACCTCCACCCCGATCCCGCCGGGCTCGGCCCCTGGCTGCGGGCCGCGCTGGCCCGGCCCGCCGACGACGCGGGCGTGACGCTGTCGACCATCCACCGGGTGAAGGGGCGGGAGTGGCCGCGGGTGGCGGTGTTCGGCGCCAGCGACGGCCTCATGCCGCACCGGCTGGCGCAGGGCCGGGCCGCGGTCGAGGAGGAGCGGCGGGTGTTCCACGTCGCCATCACCCGCGGCATCGGGCGGGTGGCGGTCCTGGCGGACGCGTCCCGGCCGTCGCCGTTCCTCGACGAGCTGGACCGCGACGCCACGCCGGAGGAGCTGGCCGGCGCCGACGCCGCCGCCGCGGCGGCCGAGGCCCCGGCCGCCCCCACCACCGGCCGGGCCCGGGGCCCGCGCGGGCCGCGCGCCCCGCTCCCCGAGCTGTCGGGCCCGGAGGCGGTCCGGGTCGAGGAGGCACTGCGGGCGTGGCGCAAGGAACGCAGCCGGGCCGACGGCGTGGCGGCGTTCATCGTGCTGAGCGACCGCCACCTGCTCGGCATCGCCGAGCGTCGCCCCGCGACCACGGCCGACCTGGCCACCTGCCCGGGCATCGGCCCGGCCAAGCTCGCGGCCTACGGCGACGAGCTGATCGCCGTCGTCGCCGCGGCCCGCAGCGACCCCGACGAGCCCGGAGCCGGACTGACCCGGCGACACCGGGATGAGCGCCGGCCGGCCCCTGCCTGAGCGTGTCCGGCGGGCGCGAGGAGTAGCGTTCGGGGGCGATGACCAGCCGTGATCGGTCCCATCGGCCGGGTCAGCCCCGTCCCGGGCGACCCCGTGGGCCCCGGCGCGACCCGGGCGAGCGCCGGGCCGAGCTGCTCGACGCGGCCGAGCGGGCGATCCGGCGGATCGGGCCCCACGCGTCGATGGACGAGCTGGCGGCCGAGGCGGGCATCACCAAGCCGATCCTGTACTCCCACTTCGGCGACAAGGCCGGGCTCGTCACCGCGCTGGCCGAGCGGGTGGCGACCCAGCTCAACGAGACGATCCTGCGCGAGCTGGCCACGCCGGCGTCCAGCGAGCCCCGCGAGGTGGTCCGCTCGACCATCGCGGCGTTCTGCACGTTCATCGAGTCCGAGCCGGAGCTGTACCGGTTCCTGATCCAATCGGCGATGCAGCGCCCGGCCCGGACCTCGACCCGGGTCGCCTCCGACATCTCCAACTCGATCGCCGTCTCGCTGGGCAGCTCGCTGCGCCGGGCGGGCGCCGACTCGGGGGCGGCCGAGCCGTGGGCCTTCGCCATCGTCGGCATGACCTTCGCGGGCGCCGGCTGGTGGCTGGAGCGCCGCTCGATGTCCAAGGACGACCTGGTCAACTACCTGACCCAGCTCCTGTGGTCCGGCCTGTCGGGCGCCGGCCTCGCCAACCCCGCGACCGGATCCCGGGGCCACGCCTCGGTCACCGCCCTCCCACCCCGCGCCGCCGCCGGCGACAGCTGACCACCATTCATGTACACTCACGTACATGGCTGTACTTAACGTGACGGACGCTCGGGCCTGCCTGCCTGAGCTCCTCGACCGTGTGGACCGGGGTGAAGAGGTGACGATCACCCGTCACGGTCGACCCGTCGCCGTCCTGGTGGCGCCGCGCTCACTCCGTCGTCGGCGCGCTGACGCTGCGTTCGCTGACGCGGAGGCTCTCGGTCGTGCCCTGGACGCGGTCGCCCCGGACCTCGATGGCGTCCCGCCGCTCTCGCCCGAGCGAGCCGATGAGCTGGTGGCCGGCATCCGCGCCGAGCGCAGCCGCTCCCTCGACCGATAGTGGACGCGTTCGACGCCGACGCCCTCATCTATGCCGCTGCGCCGGGTCACCCGCTGGGTCGTCGGGTCCGGGCGCTGCTGCCGCAGACCGACGGCGTCGGATCGGTGCTGCTGGTGCCGGAACTCCTGATCAAGCCGGTGCGGCAGGGGGCCGACCAGGAGATGGCCGCCCTGACCGCGATCCTGGGGCACCTCGATCTTCGGCCGACGGACCGGTTCACCGCGGAGATGTCGGTGTCGTTGGGGGCGAGGTACGGCCTGCGGGCCGCCGACGCAGTCCATCTGGCCACCGCGGTCGTCGCGTCTGCTGACCGCTTCATCACCAACAACCGCCGCGACTTCTCCAAGGAGATCACCGAGGTCGACGTCGTCTACCCGGACGAGATCTAGCGGCCGGGCTCCGGGGGGCCGAAGACCAGGGCCGACGACAGGGCCGAGAGCCGGTCGACCGTGACGGTGTCGGTCGGGGTGCCGAGGGCGCCGTGGAGGGCGAGGGTGGCGAGGCCGTGGACGTGCGACCACAGGACGGTGGCCAGGTCGCCGGCGTCCTCGTCCGGGTGCCAGCCGGCGGCCTGGGCCGCGGTCACCAGGTCGACGAGCTGGGTGAACGAGCGGGCCGCCTCGTCCTGGTAGGCGCGGTCGTCGAGGTCGATCATCTCGGGCCGGAACATGACCGAGAACACCCCCGGCTCGGCCAGCGCGAACGCCACGTACGCCCGCCCGGACGCCGCCAGCCGGGTGGAGGGGCCGGCGCCCGCCGGCAGCGCCGACAGGGCAGTGTCGATCGTGGCCACGAGCCGGCCGAAGCCGGCGGCGGCGACCGCCGCCAGCAGCGACGCCAGGCTGGGGAAGTGGCGCAGCGGGGCGCCGTGGGACACGCCCGCCCTGCGGGCGATCGCCCGCAGGGTCAGGCCCTCGAGACCGTCCTCGGCCACCACCTCCCGGGCGGCGTCCAGCAGGCGGTCCCGGGTGGGCCCGGTCATGCGGTCAGCAGGCCGATGCCCAGGGTGAGCAGTCCGATGGCCAGGACGGCGGCGCCGGCCGGGACCATCAGGAACAGGCGGTTGGGGGTCGTGACGCCGCGGCCCGCCACCGACAGGAAGAACCCGCCGGGCAGCAGCAGGGCGGCGAGCGGGATGAAGCCTCGGGCGACCCACTCGGCCGCGCCGGTCAGCGTCGTGGCGTCCACCAGGACCTGGGCGATCAGACCCAGGATCAGGTACACGCCGGCGTGGGCGTGGCCGGCCCGGAAGAACGACTGCTGGATGGGCGTGGCGGGCTGGTCGCCGCGGGCGATCCTGACCAGCAGGGCGCCGCCGGACTCGACGGTCACGAGGCTGATGAGCAGGATCCCCGCCAGGATCCGGGAGGCGTCGGAGAGTTCCATGTAGACACTGTCTACCCGCCTGTAGACAGTGTCAACATGACAGGCGCCACGCCGGGCGGACTCAGCCGGGAGCGAGCGGGTCGCCCAGGTCGGGGCGGGTGCCCGTCGCCACCGTGACCAGCGCGACCAGCGCCTCGTCGATGAGGTCGACCAGGTCGTCCCGTTCGAGCGACCCGCGCCCCCGGGACAGCCAGTCCACGGTGACCTCCTCGGTGAACGCCACCCAGCCGCGGATCGCCGGGCGGAGGCGGGGCTCCTCCCGCTCCGACATCCCCAGGGCGCGCAGCACGCGGTCCGTGAACGCCGTGCGGGTGTCCTCGTACACGGCCAGCAGCTCGGGGTCGCCCCCCGCCGACCCCCGGATGAACGCCACGTACGCGTCCCGGTTCTCGGTCAGGTGGTCGACGAAGGCCTCGACGTTGGCCCGCAGCCGCTCGATCAGGCTCGAACCGACCAGGGTGTCGGTGCGGGCCAGCAGGTCGGCCGCGGCCGCCTGCGCCACGGCCACGTGGAAGTCGCGCTTGGTCGGGAAGTAGTGGAACAGCAGGCCCCGGCTGATGCCGGCCTCGGCCGCGATGTCGTCGATCGCCACCTTGTCGAGGGGCCGGGTGCTCAGCATCTTGAGGCCGAGGCCGACGAGCTGCGCACGCCGGGCCTCGGGGTCGAGACGGGTACGAGGGGAGTTCGCCACCCCATGATCCTATTGACGCGCGGTCAACATCGTGTGAAATGATTGTTGAACAACGCTCAACAGGGGGGTGCGGAGTGGGAAGACGCACTGACTTCGAGCTGGCTGGGACGCGGGCACTGGTCACGGGGGCCGGCAGCGGCATCGGCCGCGCCATCGCCGTCGAGCTCGCGCGCAAGGGGACCCGGGTCCTCGCGGTCGACATCCACGGCGACACGGCCGAGAAGACCGCGGTCGCCTGCAGCGAGGTGGGCCCCGAGGCCCACGGCCTCGCCTGCGACGTGACCGACCTGGCGGCCGTCCACCGGCTGGCCGACACCGTGGCCGACGAGCACGGGCCGCTCGACGTCCTCGTGAACAACGCGGGCGTCGGCATGTCCGGTCGCCTCAACGACATGACGATCGACGACTGGCGGTGGATCCGCGGCGTCAACCTCGACGGCGTCGTCCACTGCTGCCACACGTTCGGGCCCGCGCTGGTCGAGCAGGGACACGGCCAGGTGGTGAACGTGGCGTCCGCCCTCGGCTACACGATGCGGGCGACCGAGCCCGCCTACGTCACCACCAAGGCGGCCGTCCTGGCCCTGTCGCAGTGCCTGCGGGCCGACTGGGGCGAGTCCGGCGTCGGGGTGACCGCCGTGTGCCCCGGCCTGATCAACACGCCGATCATCGAGGCCACCCGCTTCGTCGGCGACGACGGCGAGATGGCCGAGAAGGCCGGCAAGGTGTTCCGCCGCGGCCACCCGCCGGAGCTGGTGGCCCGCGACGTGATCGCCGCCATCCGCGTGAACAAGGCCGTGGCCCTGTCGGGGTGGGAGGCGAGGCTCGGGTGGTGGGCGCACCGGTTCCTGCCGGTGCGGCTCCAGCAGCGCATCGCCCGCCATCCGCTGTGAGCGCGGTGGCGACTCCGGCCGGCCGTCCCGCCCGCGGCCGCGGCGCCCGACGACGACCTCACCCTGCCGCCCGGACGCGCCCTCGTGGTCACGACCGGCGACGGCGCCCGCCTCGCCGTCACCGACACCGGCCCCGCGGCCGGCGCGCCCGGGACGCCGCCGGTCGTCCTCGCCCACTGCTGGACCGGCAGCCGGGCCGTCTGGGCCCTCGTCGCCCGCCGGCTCGTCGCCGCCGGGCACCGCGTCGTGCTCTACGACCAGCGCGGCCACGGGGCGTCGACCACCGGGTCGGACCCGGTGTCGGTCGACCGGCTGGGCGACGACCTCGCCGCCGTGGTCGAGGCCCTCGACCTGCGGGACGCGGTCGTCGCCGGCCATTCGATGGGCGGGATGACCGCCATGGCCTTCGCCTGCCGCCACCCGGACGTGCGCCGCGACCGGGTGGCCCGGCTGGTCCTCGTCGCCACCGCCGCCCACGGGCTGGCGGGCGGGGGCCGCGACCGGTTCTGGCGCATCGTCCTGTGGCGGGGCTGGCTCAACCGGCTGATGACCCGGCCCCGGCTGGGGCGGGCCTTCGTGCGGGGGACGTTCGGCCGCGCGCCGCGCCGGGCCCACGTGGAGGCGACCCGGGCGCTGTTCGTCGGGACCCCGCCGGGCGTCCGCCGCGACTGCGCCCTGGCGCTCGGCGAGATGGACCTCCGGGACGGGCTGCGGGCGGTGGACGTCCCGACCGTCGTGCTGCTCGGCACCAGGGACCAGCTCATCGTCAACGCGTTGACCCGGGCGATCGTCGACCACCTCGCCGGGGCCCGCCTGGTCGAGCTGGCCGGCGCGGGGCACATGCTGCCGCTGGAGCGGCCCGACGAGGTCGTGGCCGCGATCGTCTAGGCCCCTTCCCGATCGTCGCGTCTCGTAATCTGACGGCATGTCAGATCCTGCCGTGCTCGTGGACCGCGACGGCCACGTCGTCACCCTCACGCTCAACCGCCCGGACAAGCGCAACGCGTTCAACCCCGAGATGCTGTGCCGGCTGTGCGACGCCTGGGACATGGTCGACGCCGACGACGACGTGCGGGCGGTGATCCTCACCGGGTCCGGCGGCCACTTCTCGGCCGGCGCCGACCTCGACCGGCTCGTGGGCGCCCTCATGTCCGGCGCCCCCGCCGAGAACGAGTTCGAGGAGCGGCTGCGGGCCGACATCGGGCTGATCTACAAGGGGTTCCTCAAGGAGCACCGGCCGGCCACGCCGGTGATCGCCGCCGTCGAGGGCTACTGCTACGCCGGCGGGATCGAGATCCTCCAGGGCATCGACGTGCGGGTCGCCGCCGAGGGCGCCCGGCTCGCGGTGAGCGAGGTGCAGCGGGCCCTGTTCCCGATGGGCGGCTCGACCGTGCGGCTGCCCCGCCAGATCCCGTGGACGGTGGCCATGGAGATGCTCATCACCGGCGACCCCATCAGCGGCCGCCGCGCCTACGAGGTCGGCCTGGTCGGCCACGTGGTCCCCGACGGCACCGCCCTGGCCCGGGCCCGCGAGCTGGCCGACCGCATCGCCGCCAACGGACCGCTCGCCGTCCGCAACATCAAGGCGTCCGTGCTCGCGGCCGACGGCCTGCCGGAGGGCGACGCCTGGGCCCGCGAGGTCGAGCTGGGCATGGAGGTCATGGCCTCCACCGACGCCCGCGAGGGCCCCCGCGCCTTCCTGGAGAAGCGGGCCCCGAACTACACGGGGACCTGAGCGGCGGGCGTCCGGGTGCGGCGGCGCAGCGGGCGCGGGCCTCGGCGATGAGGGGGGCCTCGCCCGCGGTCAGCCGCAGGGTGGTGAGGAGGACGGCCGCCGCCGGGCGGACGACGGCGAGGTCGACGAGCGCCGGCCGGCCGAGGCCGAGCTCGTCCCGGGCCCAGGACGGCAGCAGGCCGACGGCACCCTGGACCACGACCTGGTGGGCGCCCGCCATGACGGGGTTGGCGCCCCGCGGCATGGGTCGGGTCAGGAACGCCACGGCGTCCCGGCACTGCTCGCCCGCCGCCAGCTCGGGCCGCTGCCGGCGGAAGTAGGCCCGCAGCGCCACCTGGCTGCGGGGGATGTCCTCGCCCCCGAGGCGCTCGGCGATGACCGCCATCTCGTGGACGTAGCGGTCGGCCTGGTCGCCCCGCACCGGGAACGGGTTGTAGCGCTGGTGGGCCTTCAGGAAGTTGACGACCTCGGTGGCGTGGACCCACGTGACCAGCGCGGGGTCGGACGCCGAGTACGGCCGCCCGTCCGGGGCCGTGCCCTGCACCTTGCGGTGGATGCCCTTGACCAGCTTGATCAGGCGCTCGGCCGTCTCGGTCGACCCGTACGTCGTGCCGGTGACGAACGAGCCGGTGCGGCTCAGGCGGCCGAGGGGGTCGGAGCGGTAGTTCGAGTGCTCGGCCACGCCCGCCATCGCCAGGGGGTGCAGCGTCTGCAGCAGCAGCGCGGCGAGCCCGCCGATGAGCATGGCCGGGTCGGCGTGGACCCGCCACGTGGCGCTGCCCGGGACCGAACAGGCCGGGGTCGCCGGGCGGGTCGGTGTACTGCTCGAACGGCAGCCGGTCGACCGACAGCGTGCGGGCGAGCGGGGCCATGAGCTGCTGGCGGAGGGCGCCGCCGACCACCGGCAGCGAGCCCAGGGAGGGCAGGGCGACCATGACCCCGCAGTGTGGTGCCGCCCTTGACAACTGTCAAGGCAGGCCCCGGCCGGGCTAGCCTGCGCGGCCGTGGCCACGGTCGTGTCCGATGCGGACCTGCTCGACCTCGCGCTCGACACCTTCGCCGAGCTGGGCTACGACGGCACCTCCGTGCGCGACGTGTGCCGGCGCCTCGGCGTCAGCCACAACCTCGTCCACGAGCGCCACGGGTCCAAGGAGCAGCTGTGGTACGCCGCCATCGACCACGGCTTCCGGGCCCTGGCCGCCGAGCTGGCCACCGCCGCCCAGCGCGCACGGCGGCGACGAGATCGACCGCCTGCGGGCCATCCTCGTCCGCTACGTCGAGGTGACGGCCGAGCGCCCCGCCCTCATCCGCATCGTCAACCACGAGGCCGCCCGCCCCGGCGGCCGCCTCGACCACGTCTACGACCAGTACATCCGCCCCGCCCACCAGGTGGCCGACCTCGCCCTGCGCAGCCTGGCCGCGTCCGGGCGGGCCCGGCCCGTGTCGCCCGCCGCGCTGCACTTCCTCGTCGGGCACGGCGCGGGCGGCATCGTCAGCCTGCCGGCCCTCGCCGGGCGGTTCCCCGGCGGCGGCAGCCTCACCGAGCAGGCCCGCGAGGCGGTGGACGTGGTGCTGCGGGGCATCGTGATCTAATCGCGCCCATGACATCGACCGAGCCCGGGCACACCGACCTCGCCGAGCACATCTCGGCCATCTCCGACGAGCCCCTCGTCGAGGGCGACACGCCGCTGTCCGTGTGGATGCTGGTCAAGTCCCGGGACGCCGACGGCGACGTCGTGTGGGGCGTCCGCAACGCCGGCGACCCCTTCACCTCGGAGGAGCTGCTCGGCGCCCTCACCGGGTTCGCCGAGTCGCTCAAGCGCGACCTCGCCTCCGACTGGGAGTAGCGCCTACAGGTCGAACGGGTCGCTGCACAGCAGCGTCTGGGCGGCCGCGTTGTCCTCGCTGTGGGGGACCGAGAACCGCCCGGGAGCGGCCGCCAGCGGGACGGCCGGCGCGACCGCGCCGACCGGCGCCACGCCGACGCAGAACACCGCGCGTCGTGGCGTCGTCGGGCAGCGGCGCGCCCCCGCCCTCGGACGCGGCCGGCGCGTACCGGGGTGGCACGGCCACGTTGTCGACGTACGACTCGCTGGCGCCGGGCGCGAGCTCGCCCGCGGTCACCACGTAGTCCTGCGCCCCCTCGAGGTCGTCCGGCACCGGGAACACCCGCCGGGACACCTCGACGCGGTCGCCGTCGTCGCCGCCCGTGACGTAGGCCCCCTGCAGCAGCTCGCCCTCGGCCTCGTCGCCGCGGCGGTTGTCGAACACCAGCAGCGGCTCGTCGCCGTTGTTGGTGACGGTCCAGGCGACGTGGACCGCGGTGTCGACCCGCTCGACGTCGACGTCGAGCCGGGCGTCCACCGCCGGCGCCGTGTCGCCGGGGTCGTCGTCGTCGCCGTCGCCCCCGCCCCCGCACGCGGCGGTCACGGCCGCCACGGTGGCGGCCAGCACGCCGAGGGTGCGGCGGGTCACGGCGGCCAGCCGTAGGTGGTGCGGTCGGGCAGGCCCATCTCCCGCCGCAGCCCGTTCTCGGTGTAGGTGAGGGGGTGGTCGGGGTCGACCTGCTCGGGCGTGGCCGGGTCGTCGTCGTGGTCGACGGGCAGCCCCACCGCCTGGCGCTCGAGGTTGTTCACGTCGCCGTTGGGCTCGGGGTACGTGCCGTCGAGCGCGGTCTCGTAGCCGAAGTCGTACTGGTGGGCCATCTCGTGGAACAGCACGACGACCGGCGGGACCTCCTGCCAGGCGATGTCGGTCGGGTGGGGGACGTAGCTGCCGCCGTACATCTCGGTGATGGCCCGGCTCTGCTCGATCTCGTTGCTCCGCCACATGTCCAGCGGGCCGCTCTCGTAGCTGGACGTCGAGTTGCCGGTGCCGGGGAACTCGCGGATGGTGATGGTGTCGCCCTGGTAGGCGATGCCGCCGAGGATCGGCCAGTCGGCGGCGACCGCCTTGGTGTCCTCGTGGATGTCGTCCATGGCCAGCAGCATCGCCCGGCCCTCGGGCGACGAGCGCAGCATCTCCAGGTCGGCCAGCATGCGCTGCTGGAACCGGGGCGAGCCCTCGATGCGCAGGGCGCTGTCGCCCGGCAGCCCGCTCAGGTCGACCGTGATGGCGGTGGTGCTCGCGTCGCCCATCACGTGGTCGGTGGTGTCGGAGCCCGGCTGGACGTAGGCGGTGTTGTCGCCGTGGTGGTCGGTGATGCGGTCGTCGCCGCCCCCGGCGTAGATGACGTCGTCGCCGCCCTGGCCGTCGAGCCGGTCGTCGCCGCCGCCGCCCGAGACGATGTCGCCGTGGCGGCCGCCCAGCACGGTGTCGGCGCCCTGGCCGCCGTCGAGGTAGTCGCGGCCGTCGCCGCCCCGCACGGTGTCGTCGCCGTCGCCGGCGTAGACCACGTCGTGGCCGGTGCCGCCGTCGAGGTCGTCGTCGCCGGTGAACCCGTCGATGTAGTCGCGGTCGGCCCCGCCCCGGATGGTGTCGTCGCCGGCCCCGCCCTCCAGCCGGTCCTGCCCCGTCTGGCCCTCGAGCGTGAAGTCCACGTCGACGTCGGTGCCGATCTCGATGGTGTCGTTGCCGCCGCCCACCCGGAGGATGACGTTGGACGCGGCCACCCCGGTCAGCACCTGCGCGACCCCGTTGACCGTGATCCTGATGCCGCCGGGCACGGACTCGACGGTGACCTGGTCGTCGCCGTCGCCGGTGTCGATCACCACCCGCCCGTTGACGTGCATGACCGTGAAGGTGCCGTTGCCGAGCCGGGGGACCGAGCCGAGCGCGCTGTCGTCCACCACCCCGTCGCCGTCGCCGTCGGCGGCCTGGAACGCCCGGCCCACGTCGCCGACCCACGTCGCCAGGTGGCGGCCGATGCCGTAGAGGTCGAGGACGTCCCAGCCGATGTAGGGCACGCTGGGGATGAACCGCTGGGCGTCGGCATTGCCCCGCACGGTCTGCAGCGCCGTCATCAGCGTCAGCGCCGGGTCGTACAGCCCCGCGAGGGCGTCGTTCGTCGCCGTCTCGAAGGCCAGGAGCTTGCCGGGCTCCGCGCTGCTGGTCGCCACGGCCGGGGATCGTAACGACCGCGGCCCGCCGGCTGGGCGCGGCCCCTAGGGTCTGCGGCGTGGCCTACCCGTCGCACATGCAGCCGCTCCCGTTCCCGACCGACGCCGTGGTGGCCGCGGCCGAGCAGTGCCGGTCCATGGCGACACTCGTCGACGAGCGGATGCTCGTCGCCTCCACCGCGGCGACCGAGGCCCGGGCCGCGTGGGCCGGGGTCTACGCCGACGACTTCGGCATCGCCTGGCCCGACACCGAGATGTCGGCCACCGAGCTGTCCGAGCGCCTGCGGCGGCTGGCCGGCGACTTCGACGAGGCGGTCGGCGCCGCCGCCGACGAGAACGAGCGCCGGGCCGGCCTGCGGGCCGAGTGGGACTGCCAGCACGACCCCGACCGGCCCCGCAACATCCCCTGCTGACGTCTAGTGCCCCGGACGGGGCACTAGAACACGACGACGCTGCGCAGGACCTCGCCGCGCTCCATCTTGGCGAACGCGTCCTCCACGCCGTCGAGGCCGATCGTCTCCGACACGAAGGCGTCGAGCGGCAGCCGGCCCTGCAGGTGCAGGTCGACGAGGGCGGGGAAGTCCCGGGACGGCAGGCAGTCGCCGTACCAGCTCGGCTTGAGCGCCCCGCCCCGGCCGAAGAACTCGATCATGGGGATGTCGGGCATCCGCATGTCCGGCGTGGGCACGCCCACCTGGACCACGGTGCCGGCCAGGTCCCGGGCGAAGAACGCCTGCTCCAGCACGCCGGGGTGGCCGACCGCCTCGATGCACACGTCGGCGCCCAGGCCGCCGGTGACGTCGCGCACGGCCTCGACCGGGTCGGCCCGTGCGGGCGTTGACGGTGTGGGTGGCGCCGAACCCCCGGGCCCACTCCAGCTTCCGGTCGTCGAGGTCGACGGCGACGATCGTCGAGGCGCCCGCCAGCTTGGCCCCGGCGATGGCGGCGTCGCCCACGCCGCCGCAGCCGAACACGGCCACGGTGTCGCCCGGGCCCACCCCGCCGGTGTGCACGGCGGCGCCGATGCCCGCCATCACGCCGCAGCCGAGCAGGCCGGCGACCTCGGGCCGGGCCGCGGGGTCGACCGGCGTGCACTGGCCCGCGGCCACGAGGGTCCGCTCGGCGAAGGCGCCGATGCCGAGCGCGGGGGACAGCGTGGTCCCGTCGGTCAGCGTCATCTTCTGCGTGGCGTTGTGGGTGGCGAAGCAGAGGTGGGGCCGGCCCTTGCGGCAGGCCCGGCACTCGCCGCACACCGCCCGCCAGTTGAGGACGACGAAGTCGCCGGGGCTCACGCCGGTCACGCCGTCGCCCACGGCCTCGACCAGCCCGGCGGCCTCGTGGCCCAGCAGGAACGGGAAGTCGTCGTTGATGCCGCCCTCCCGGTAGTGGAGGTCGGTGTGGCAGACGCCGCACGCCTGCACCGTCACCAGCGCCTCGCCGGGGCCCGGGTCCGGTACGACGACCGTCTCGATCGTCACCGGCTCGCCCTTGCCCCGCGCGATCACCCCGCGTACCTCGTGCGCCATCGTGTCCCCCGTGGGTCGGCCGTGTGGCCCCCGACCCTACCGACGGCTCAGCCCGTGGCGGGCGGGAGCGGGGTGCGGGCCGTGACGGCGACCCGGTTCCACGAGTTGATGACGACGATCGTGAACACGAGGGCGGCGAGCTCGTCGGGGGCGAACCGGAGGCGGGCCTCGTCGATCACGTCGTCGGGCACGTGGGTCTCGCCCACCAGGGTGATCGCCTCGGTGAGGGCGAGCGCGGCCCGCTCGCGGGCGGTGTAGAGGTGGGGCACCTCGTGCCAGGCGGACAGCACGTCGTAGCGGCGCTGGTCGTCACCCGCCTCCCGGCCCTCGCGGGCGTGCATGTCGAGGCAGAAGGCGCAGCCGTTGATCTGCGACGCCCGCTGCTTGACCAGGTTGGTGAGCGTGACGTCGAGGGGGGAGGCGTCGGTCACGGCCTCGTGGAACGCGCTCATCGCCCGGTAGCCGGCGGGCCACGGGCGGACGATGTCGACGCGGGGCCGGTCGGCCGGTGTCCGGGGTGGCGGTGTCCGTGTCTGTGGTGGTGTCGGTGGCGGTCACGGGCTCGACGGTACGCAGGCCATGGACCAGTTGCACGGACCAGTCCGGCACCGATTGACTGGTCCAGTTGTGGACCTGATGCTCGACCCCGACTGGTCCGCCGGCCGCCGCGACGGCATCGAGCGGGCCCTGCGGTCGGCCATCCGCGCCGGCCGGCTGGTCGCGGGCACGGCCCTGCCCTCGACCCGGGCACTGGCCGCCGACCTGGGCGTGGCCCGCGGCACGGTCGTCGACGCCTACGGCCAGCTGGTGGTGGAGGGCTGGCTCGTCGCCCGGCCCGGCGGGCGGACCGTCGTGGCGTCCGTGCCCGCGGTGCCCGCCGCCCCCGCGGCGGAGCCCCGGGTCCCGCCGCCGGCCGTCGACCTGCGGGCCGGCGCCCCCGACCTGTCCGCCTTCCCCGCGGGCGCCTGGCTGGCGGCGACGCGGCGGGTGCTGCGGTCCGGCCCGGCGGACGCGCTGGACTACGCCCCGCCCCGGGGCCGGCCCGAGCTGGCCGGGGCGCTGGCCGCCTACCTGGCCCGCAGCCGGGGCGTGGTGGCCGGGCCCGGGCAGGTCGTGGTGTGCAGCGGCATCGACCACGCCCTGGACGTCGTCACCCGGGCGCTGGTGGCGACCGGCCGCCGGGACCTCGCGCTGGAGGACCCGTGCCTGCGGTTCCACCGGACGATCGTCGCCGCCGCAGGCGGCCGGATCGCGCCCGCGCCGGTGGACGGCGACGGCGTCGTCGTGGACGCGCTCGGCGACGCGGGCGCGGCGGTGGTGACGCCGGCCCGGCAGGCGCTGCTCGGCGTCCCGCTGGCCCCGTCCCGGCGCAGCGCCCTGCTGGCCTGGGCCCGCGCCGGCGACCGGATCGTCGTCGAGGACGACTACGACGGCGAGCTGCGCTACGACCGCCAGCCGGTCGGCGCGCTCCAGGGCCTCGACCCCGAGCGGGTCGTCTACCTCGGCACGCTGTCCAAGAGCCTCGCCCCCGGGCTGCGGCTGGCGTGGGCGGTCGTGCCCGCCGGCCTGGCGGGCGCGGTCGACGGCGCGCTCGGCCCCCACAGCCCGGTGTCGTCGCTCGACCAGCTGGTGGCGGCCGACCTGCTGGGCAGCCACAGCTTCGACCGCCACCTGGCCCGGCTGCGGGGCACCTACCGGCGGCGCCGCGACGAGTTCGTCGCCCGGCTGGCGGCGGCCGCCCCCCGCGTGCGGGTCGACGGCGTGGCCGCGGGCCTGCACGCGCTGGTCGGGTGGCCCGCCGGCGTGACGACGGAGGCCGCGGTGACGGCCGAGGCCGCGGCCCGGGGGATCGGGGTCACGCCGCTGGGTCCGTCGTGGCACGGCCCACCCCGGGGCGAGGGCGTGATGGTCGGCTACGGGCGCCCGCCCGCCCACGACCGGCGACGGTGCTACGAGGCGTTCGCCGCCCTCATGGCCGACGTGTCAGGGGAGTAGCGCCCGCACCGTGTCGATGGTGTCGGCCTCGGCCGCCGACTTGTCGTCGCGGTAGCGGCGGACCCGGGCGAAGCGCAGCGCCACCCCGCCCGCGTAGCGGGTCGAGGTCTGGACGCCGTCGAGCGCGATCTCGACCACCTGCTCGGGCCGGACCGTGACCACCCAGTCGCCCTTGTCGGTGGCGATGTCGAGGAACCGCTCGGTCTGCCAGGTGAGCAGCTCGTCGGTCAGGCCCTTGAACGTCTTGCCCACCATCACGAACCCGCCGTCGGGGTCGCGGGCGCCGAGGTGGAGGTTGGACAGCCAGCCCCGGCGGCGGCCGCTGCCCCACTCGACCGCCAGCACCACGAGGTCGAGCGTGTGCACCGGCTTCACCTTGCGCCACGCCCCGCCCCGGCGGCCGGCGTCGTAGGTGGACGCGGCGTCCTTGACCATGACGCCCTCGTGCCCGGCGGCCAGCGCCTCGTCCAGCACCCGCTGGGCCTCGGCGGGGTCGCCGGTGACGACGCCGGGGATGCGCCACGGCCCCGCCACCCGCTCCAGCGCCGCCAGCCGGTCGACGAGGGGCCGGTCCACCAGGTCCTCGCCGTCGAGGTGCAGCAGGTCGAAGAACCGGGACTGGAGCCCGGCGCCGGCCACGCCGTCCTCGCGGCCGAAGGCGCTCATCGTGTCCTGGAAGGTGCGGGGCAGCTCGTCCTCGCCGACGCCGACCGCCTCGCCGTCGAGGACCAGCGCGGTGGCGGGCAGCGACCGGGCCAGGGCCGCGATGCCGGGCAGCCGCTCGGTGACCTCGTTGAGGTTGCGGGTGTAGATGCGCACCTCGTCGCCGGCCCGGTGGACCTGGATGCGGGCGCCGTCGAGCTTCCACTCGACCGACGCGGTCGCGCCCTCGGCCCCGCCGGTCGCCAGCGCGAGGGCCTCGGTCACGTCGGCCGCGGTCTGGGCCAGCATCGGCTGCACGCCCCGCAGCACCGACAGGCCGACGGCGTCGAGGCCGGCCCGGCCCTCGGTCCGGGCGATGGCCGCCACCCGGGGCAGGTCGCCGGCCAGCATGGCGGCCCGGCGGACGGCGGCCAGCGGCACCCCGTAGGCCTTGGCGGTGGCGTCGGTGGCGAGCCCCTCCAGCGCCCCGTGGCGCAGCTCGCCCACCAGCAGCCGGCGCAGCAGGTCCTGCTCGCCCGCCGTGGCCCGGGACAGCATGGCCACCAGCAGGTCGGACCGGGCCTTCTGCGACCCGGGGCCGTGGAGGCCGGCCAGCTCGGTCAGCGTGCGGTCGACGTCGAGGATGGTGAGCGTGGGCTCGGCGGCGGGCTCGGCCTCGACGGCGGCCACGGTCCGCCAGCCGACCCCGATGCGCCCCTGGCGGGCGGCGCCGGACAGGATGGCGACGACGATCGGCACCTCGGCGGGGTCGAGCCGGGCGAGCAGGTCGGCCAGCGCCGCCACCTTGGTCGACCGGGCCCGGGTGGCCACGACCGCGTCGGTGGTGGCCACGACATCGGCGAGCAACGTGTCGGCGGGCACCGCCTCATCCTTACCCGACCGGCTCGTTGATACGTTCCCCGCCGTGGACTTCGCGACGATGATGGCCCTGGAGCCCCACGGGACCGACGTGTGGGTGGGGGCGGGGCCGCGCTACCCGTGGGGCGGGCTGTACGGCGGGCAGATCGTGGCCCAGGCGCTGCGGGCGGGCACGTCCACCGTGGACGACGACTTCCGGGTGCACTCGCTGCACGCCTACTTCATCCGCTCCGGCGACCACACCGAGCCCATCCGGTTCGAGGTCGACCGGGTGCGCAACGGCCGCTCGTTCCTGACCCGCCGCGTCACGGCCCGGCAGTCGGTGGGCGTGATCCTGGAGATGACGGCCTCGTACCAGCTCGACGAGGACGCGCCCGAGGTGCAGACGGCCATCGATCCCGGACACGCCGCCGCCCGAGGATCTCGACGACGACAGCTGGAGCGCGCTGTTCGACCGCCGGGTCGCCCCCCGCCGCCGGGGCGAGACCAGCGGATGGCTGCGGGTCGTGGGCGACATCGATCCCGGGGACCGGGCGCTGCAGGCGTGCGGGCTGGCGTACCTGTCCGACGACCTGCCGACCGAGGCCGTGGTGTCGCTGCACCCCGACGCCGACCCCCAGCTGCCGTTCGACGACCAGTTCATGTCGGCCAGCCTCGACCACGCCATCTACTTCCACCGGCCCGTCGACGCCGACCAGTGGCACCTGCAGGCCTTCACCTGCCACGGGCTGATGAGCTCGCGGGGCGTCAGCGTGGGCTACGTGTTCACCCGCGACGGGACCCACGTGGCCACGGTCGTGCAGGAGGTGCTGCTGCGCAAGCTGCGGCGCCTGCCGCGCTAGCTGCGTCCCTGCTGTTCCGCTCTTGCTGCGGCGCAGCCTCAGCGCTTCTCGACGACGGTCACGCCCTTGCCGGGGCGCCAGGTGCGCACGGTCATCACGTCGTCGCCCACCCGCACCGACGAGGCGCCCAGGAGGTCGACGTCGAAGGCGTCGAACGTGCCGACCTCGAACCGGTGGCCGACCGAGGCGAAGATGTCGTCGGAGAACCGGGTCAGCGTGTCGTGGTCGGTGACCTCGGTGGCCGTGCCCCACATCTTCACGTCGCCCTCGGTGACCATCTTGTCGGCCGTGGCCGTGTGCAGGGCGAAGCGCCCGTCGCGCCGCAGGTCGCGCGACTTCGTGGCGTCCTCCATCATGCCCAGCCACAGCCGGCCGTCGTGCAGCACGAGGCGGCCGTCGCCCAGCACCGGCTCCATGGGGCTGATGCGGGGGAACCCGTCGGCCCGGATGGTCGCCAGCATCATCAGCCCGGTGGCGGCCAGCCGCGCCTCGGCCAGGTCCGCGATCTCGGGAGCCTCGGTTGCGAACTCGGTCCATGTCGCCATGCCCGGACCGTACGCCCGGGGCGTGACAGCGCCCGGCCGCGCTCACGATCGGCCGGGCGCTGCGGCGGATCACCCGGTGACGGCCGCCCGCACGACGGCGCCGATCCCGTCCATGCCCCGGGCGTTGGGGTGGACCGGGGCGGCGGCGTTGGCGGGGATGAGCGGCTCGACCCAGCGGGTGCCGGCGCTGCGGCACGCGTCCCGGCCGATGCTCGGGCCGTACGTGTCGACGTAGGTGGCGCCGTTGGCCGCGGCCTGGGCGGCCAGCATGGCGTTGAGCGCCTTCTCGGTCGACCGCAGGTAGGCCACGTCGTTCCACCCGATGGGCAGCGACGGCCAGCAGCCGAAGCCGGTGTCGGGCAGGATCGACGGGTAGCCGACGACGAACACCCGGGCGGCCGGGGACCGCTGGTGGATGCCCTGGATCACGCCCGCCACCTTGGGCGCCGTCGCCTGGATGCGGCCCGCCAGCTCGTCCACGCCGTTGACGACGTAGCGGCTGCGGCACGGCGTGGCGAACGGGTTGAGGGTGACGCAGCTCTCGATGATCGACGAGAACCCGATGTCGTTGCCGCCGATGCCGAGGGTCACGACGGTGGTGTCGGCCGTCAGCGCGTCGAACTGGGGCGGGTTGGGCCCCGGGGTCACGCCCTGGGGCTGGGTCATGTCGCCGGTGTCGGCGCCGCTGCAGCTCACGTCGGCGAACTGGGTGAAGCCGAGGGCCCGCTGCACCTCCGCCGGGTAGTCCTGGTCCGACCGCAGGCAGCCCAGCGGCGACAGCGACTGGTTGGGGATGAGCGGACCGGCCGTGTACGAGTCGCCCAGCGCCACGTAGCGCCCGGGCGTGGCGGCGCCGGCCGGTCCGGCCGGGGCGACGAGGGCCACGGCGGCCACCGTGGCGACGGCGAGCAGGGCCGGCAGCGCGCGCCGCGCCCGGGGACGGTTCCTTCCCATGACTGACCCCCTCCGATGCAGCCTGACGGCAGCGTGAACGACGTCACATCGCGCGTCAAGGCGCCGTGCGCTGAACTGGGGGACGTGGCCGCCCTGCCCGTGCCCGTCCCGCCCGCCCGCCACCTGCTGCGGGCCAGGGACCTCGCCGACCGGCGCTACGCCGAGCCGCTGGACGTGACCGACCTGGCCCGGGCCGCCCACCTGTCCCCGGCCCACTTCAGCCGCGAGTTCCGGCGGGCGTTCGGCGAGTCACCCCACCAGTACCTGCTGACCCGGCGGCTGGAGCGGGCCGCGGCCCTGCTGCGGACGACCGACTGGTCGGTGGCCCGCGTGTGCGTGTCGGTGGGCCTGACCAGCGTGGGGTCGTTCACCACCAGCTTCGGGCGCATGTTCGGCCGCACGCCGACGGCGTACCGGGCGGGCTTCCCGCCGGCGGCCGCGTGGGCCCAGGTCCCGGCCTGCCTGCTGCGGCTCCACGGCCGCCCCCGACTCCGCACGTTTCGAGAAGACGGCGACGGCGTCTCCCCTTAGGTTCGTCGGCGAAGGAGATCGACGACCGAGGAGACGACGATGATCCGCATCGGCAGTGCGCAGGTCTGGGTGACCGACCAGGACGAGGCGCTGGAGTTCTACACGACCAAGCTCGGCATGGAGGTCCGGGCCGACGTCACCGTGGCCGAGATGGGCGACTTCCGCTGGCTGTCCGTGGGGCCGCCGGGACAGGACGACGTCAGCATCGTGCTGATGGCCGATCCCCGGCCCGCCCCTGCTCGACGACGAGTCGGCCGCCCAGCTGCGCGAGGTCATGGGCAAGGGCATGGCCAACACCGTGTTCCTGGTGACGGACGACTGCCAGGCGTCCTACGACGAGCTCCAGGCCCGCGGCGTCGAGTTCACCGAGGAGCCGACGAAGGTGGCCTACGGCGTCGACGCCGCGTTCCGCGACCCGTTCGGCACCAACTTCCGTCTCACCCAGACCATGGAGACGTCCGGCTGAGCGGTTTGTCGTCTCTCACCGCGGATATCCGCGGTGAGAGACGACAGACCTCGCTGACATCAACGTCATCGGGGCCCTGCCCGGCACTAACGTGCCGGCATGGCCCCTGCGGTGGACGACATCGAACTCAGCGACCTCGACTGGTGGACCGGCGGTCTCGACGAGCGGGCCGCCGCCTTCGCCGCCCTGCGGGCCGAGCGCCCGGTGGCGCCGATGGTGATGCCCGGGCTGCCCGAGATGGGCATCGCCGAGACGCCGTACTACTCGATCACCCGCCACGCCGACATCGTCGAGGCCAGCCGGCACCCCGAGCTGTTCTGCTCCGGCGAGGGCACCAACATCGCCGACCTGCCGCCCGACTTCCGCGAGTTCTTCGGGTCGATGATCAACATGGACGACCCCCGCCACGCCCGCATGCGCCGCATCGTGTCCCGGGGCTTCACCCCCCGCCAGCTCGGCCTCATGAAGGCCGACGTCGAGGCGGTGGCGGCGGAGATCGTCGACGAGATCGCCGAGCGCGGCGAGGGCGACTTCGTGGTCGACGTGGCCGCCCGGCTGCCGCTGCGGATCATCCTCGACATGATGGGCATCCCCCGCAGCCAGGAGCAGTTCGTCTTCGACCGCACCAACGTCATCCTCGGCTTCACCGACCCCGAGTACGTGGCCGACATCGAGGACCCGACGGCGGTCACGACCGCCATCCTCACGGCCGGCGCCGAGCTGGCCATGCTGGTGAACGAGCTGGGCGAGGCCCGCCAGAAGGATCCCGGCAACGACCTCGTGTCCGCCCTGGTGACGAGCGAGGTCGACGGCGAGCGGCTGTCGCCCCAGGAGCTGGCGTCGTTCTTCGTGCTGCTGGTGGTGGCGGGCAACGAGACCACCCGCAACGCCATCGCCCACGGGCTGTGGGCCCTGACCGAGCACCCCGAGCAGCGGGACCGGTGGCTGGCCGACATCGACGGCCTGGCGCCGACCGCGGTCGAGGAGATCGTCCGGTGGGCGTCGCCGGTCATCCACTTCCGGCGCACGGTGACGACGGACGGGACCCGGCTGGGCGGCCACGAGTTCGTGGCGGGCGACAAGGTCGTGCTCTGGTACTGGTCGGGCAACCGGGACGAGGCCGTGTTCGCCGACCCCGAGACGTTCGACCTCGGGCGCACCCCCAACGACCACATCGGCTTCGGCGGCCCGGGGCCGCACTTCTGCCTGGGCGCCCACCTGGCCCGGCGGGAGATCACGGTGATGTTCACCGAGCTGCTGCGGCGGCTGCCCGACATCCGGGCCACCGCCGAGCCCGCCCGGCTGCGGTCCGGGTTCATCAACGGGATCAAGCACCTGCCCGCGGCCTGGACCCCGGCGGGCTGAGCCGGCCCTAGGTGCGGCCCACCTCCGGGGCCAGCGAGGCGTGGTCGCCGGGGACCTCCACGATCGGCTCGTCGCGGTCGTCCCACTCGGTGCGCAGCGCCCGGCTCATCACCGCGTGCATCTCGTACAGGCACGTGATGTAGGTCAGCTCGAGGATCTGCTCGTCGCTCAGGTGCTCGCGCAGGGCCGCGAACACGCCGTCGGACACCCGCCCGCCCTCGAGGACGAGGGCGTCGGTGTAGGCGAGCACGGCCCGCTCGGCCGGCGTCCAGCAGTCGGCCACCGGCCAGTGGGGGAGGGCGGCGATCTTCTCCTCGGCCATGCCGAGCGCCCGGCACGCCTTGGCGTGCTGGGAGTAGACGAACTGGCTCTGGCGGGCCCAGCCGGCGCGGAACTGGCCCAGCTCCCGCAGCTCCTGCGGCAGGGTGCGGGCGGAGCTGCGGTAGAGCGTGAAGCCGTCCACGCAGTGCTTCAGCACGTCGGGCACGAGCGCGAACGTCGTCCACCAGTCGCCGGGCGTGCCGGTGGCGGTGCCCGGGTCGGCGACCGGGTCGCGGCCGGGGCCGAACATGAAGTCGTACATGGCGGTGACGATCGGCGCGGTGGCCTCGTCCCGGCTGACCTGGCGCAGGCGCGGCATGGCCGCAACGTAGTCAGGGGCCGGCGAGCGTGCGCCGCGACGCCGGACAGCAGGCGGTCCCAGGCGGTGAGGGCGAGGTAGTGGGCGGCGCCGTCCACGACCTCCAGAGCGGCGTCGGGCAGGTGCGCGGCGTACCAGCGCCCGAAGGCCGGCGGGGTGACCGCGTCCTCGGACCCGTAGGCCAGCGCGACCGGGGCGCGCACGGCCGCGAGGTCCACGGCCAGGGGGCGGGCCTGGGCCTCGACGTCGGCGATCACGCCGGCCAGGCCGTGGCGCACGGCCTCCACCAGCCCGTCGGCCATGCGCTCGGCGCCGCCGGGGACGGTGGCCAGCTCCGCGGCGCCGGCGCCGGTCGCGCTGGTCCGCCTGGTGCTCGGCGGCCAGCGCGCGGTCGCACGGGTAGGGGGCGAGCAGCGGGGCGACGGCCTCGCCCAGCGTTCCGGCGGGGAGGACGTCGGCCAGCTCCAGCGTGTCGAGCCGGGCGGCGCCCGCGGCGGCCACGTCCGGGTCGGCGTACGCCTGCCGGGGGACGAGACCGGCGACGATCGTGAGCGCGGCGACGCGGTCGCGGGTGGCGGGGTCGGCGGCCAGCGCCACGCCCGTCAGGGCCCCGCCGGACCAGGCGAGCACGCCGCACCGGTCCGCGCCGAGGGCGTCGAGCGCGGCGGCCACGTCGGCGGCCACGACCGCGGGCCAGCCGTCGCCCGTGCCCGGCGGGAGGGCGGTGCTGCCGCCGTAGCCCGGCCGGTCGAGCGCCAGCAGCCGGACCCCGGCCGCCGCGGCGAGCGCGTCGTCGGGGTGGCGGGCGAGGCGGGAGTCGGGCGTGCCGTGGAGGTAGAGGACCGGCACGCCGCCCGGGTCGCCGACGTCGTCGACGGCCACGGCCCTGCCGCCGCCGACCGCCAGGGAGCGGGTGGTCACGGCCGCGGAAGCTAGCGGAGCACCCGCCGGTCGTCAGCGCGCCGGCGAGGGGTCAGCCGAACAGGTTCGCCCGTGACTCGGGGTAGCCGCCCTCGCCGGTCATCGCCTCGGCGATGGGGGCGAGCAGGTCGAACAGGTCGTCGGCGCCGTCGCCGAGGCGCTCGACGACGACCCGGGCCGCGTGGTCGGTCGTCCGCTCGACGCGCTCGCGCAGGTCGGCGCCGGCGGGGGTGAGGGCGCCGTCGCCGTCGATGAGGCCCCGGTCGACGAGGCGGGCGCGGGCCGCGGCCACGTCGTCGGGGTCCCACCCGCGGGTCCAGGCGTAGCTGTCGCGCTCGATGCCCCACCACGGCTCGGACAGCACCGTGACCTCGGCCGAGTCGAGCTCGCCGATCCAGGCGGCGATGTGGCCGTCGCCCCGGTGCTCACGGACCAGGTCGGCGGCCCGGAACAGGCGCCCGGCCGGGTCGTCGGGGCCGGGCACCGGCAGGCCGGCCAGCCCGGCGAACAGCGGCCGGCCCGACGGGTCCACCCCGTCGGTGAGCGCCAGCAGCCGCCCGGCGGCCTCCGGGAACGAGGCCCGCGTGGTCGCCGGCCATGCGCTCGACCTGCTCGCGGGCACCGTCGAGCCGGGCCTGGAGCAGCGCCGCCGGCGTCGTCTTCTCCCAGCCGCCGGTGACGGCCCGCTCGACGACCGCGGGCTTGAAGGCGGCGAACGCGGCGGTCACGACCCGCCAGGGCGCGGCGCCGAGGCAGGCGGAGCGGCTGCAGAAGTAGCCCTCGAAGTAGTTCAGGCCCAGGGCCTCGTACCGGCTCTGCGCCTCGGGGGCGAAGTAGACGGCGGCGGCGATCGGCTCGACCAGGTCCCGCATCCGGCGGGCCCGCTCGTGCAGCTCGGCTGGGTGATCCGTCACGGGCGCGGAACCTACACTCCGCGGCCGGCGGTACCGGCTACCCGCCTCACCAAAACCGGAGGTCCCTCTGATGCAACCGGTCGAGCAGACCGCGCCCGCGCCCTCGTCCCCCCGCCGCCTGACGGCCGCGGCCACCGTGCCCCGCATGGCCATCGTCGCCGTCGGCGCCTACGTGGGTGCCCAGGTGGTGGCCGACATCACCAGCGTGAAGATCGGCACCTCGTTCGGCCGGGCGGTCGACATGGGCACGTGGATCTATCCGATCACGTTCACGCTGCGCGACGTCGTCCACAAGATGCTGGGCCGGCGGGCGGCCCGGACCCTGGTGGTCACCGCCGCGGCCGTCAACCTGTGCATGGCGGCGTACCTGGCCTGGGTGGCGCAGGCGCCGAGCCACGAGAGCTACCCGTTCGACGAGGAGTTCCGCCTGGTGATGGGCCCGCTGTGGCGCATCGTCGTGGCGTCGATCATCGCCGAGGTGGTGAGCGAGCTGCTCGACACCGAGGTGTACCACTGGTTCGTCCGGTCGGTGACGACCCGCTACCAGTGGGCCCGGGTGGCGGTCAGCAACGCGGTGAGCATCCCGGTCGACAACGCCCTGTTCGCGGTCCTGGCCTTCGGCTCGCTGCCGTTCCTCGCCGACGACGCCCTCACGCTGCCGTGGGCCGCGGTGTGGGACATCTTCGTCGTCAACCTCACGGTCAAGGCCCTGGTGTCGGCCATCAGCCTGCCGCTGATCTACGTCGCCCCCGACCGCGACTGGCGCGACGACCCCGACGACGCCTGAGCGTCGACGCTCAGCGGACGACGCCCCGGAGGCAGGTGTCGGAGAACTCGTCGAGGAACTCCGGGTCGTCGGGCCAGTCCATCGTCGGCTTGCTGATGAGCAGCGAGGTCAGGCCGTGGACCCGGGCCCAGAAGCCGAGCGACAGGCGGTAGGCGTCGCCGCACTCGGGGCGGAACCGGTCGGCGTCGATGCAGGCCTGGACGCACTCCAGCAGCTGGTCGAAGCACGCCGAGTCGACCAGGACGCTGCCCTGGAACTCCTCGGGGGCCACGTCGGCCGGGGTCATGAACATGATCCGGTACGGCTCCGGGTTGGCCACCCCGAACTCGATGTACGAGCGCCCCATCGTCGAGAGCCGCTCGACCGGGTCGTCGATGCCGGCGCAGGCGGCCGTGATGTAGTCCTCCAGCGCCACGAAGTGGCGGGCGCACACCTCGAAGATGAGCGTCGTCTTGTCGGCGAAGTGCCGGTAGATCGACGGCGGCGTCACGCCCACGGCGTCGGCCACGCCCCGGATCGACACCGCCCGGGCCGAGCCCGTCTCCAGCAGCATCTGCTCGGTGGCGGCCAGGATCTCGGCGCGGAGCTGCCGCCCCTCGCCCTTGGGCAGGCGGGGGCGGCGTCCGGTGGCGGTGGCCGAGGAGGGCGTCATCGGCGGGTGAGGTCTCCGTTCATGTCGACAGGATCGCGCCCGTTGCCGGAGCCGGCCGGCGCATGGGGTGTGACCAGGGTATCGGCTGCCTCCTCGCCGTCGGGGGCGTCGAGGTCGACCGACTCGCTGATGCCCCACCGGTCGTGGAACCGCCGCAGGGGGCCGGGCGCCCACCAGTTCCAGTCCCCGGCGAGCCGCATGAACGCCGGCACCAGCGTGCCCCGGATGAGGAAGGCGTCCATGATCACGGCCAGCGTCAGGCCCAGGCCGAACAGCTTCATGAAGCTGACCCGCCCCAGGGCGAACGACAGGAACACCACGGC
This sequence comes from uncultured Acidimicrobiales bacterium, assembly GCA_963759225.1. GTDB lineage: Bacteria > Actinomycetota > Acidimicrobiia > Acidimicrobiales > VFJN01 > ZC4RG19. The sequence goes on from CAVWYL010000021.1 coordinate 146,684, forward strand.
GATCAGCACGGCGGCCGCGGTCACGATGCGGCCGGTCCGCTCCAGGCCGACCGCGACCGACGTCTCGTTGTCGGCCCCGTGGTCGTGCTCCTCCTTGATGCGGGACAGCAGGAACACCTCGTAGTCCATGCTCAGCCCGAAGGCCACGCAGAACATGAGGATCGGCATGGCCGCCGCCAGCCCGCCGGTGGCCGTGAAGTCGAGCGGGCCCGCGAAGTGCCCTTCCTGGAAGATCCACACCATGGCGCCGAAGGTGGCGGACAGGCTCAGCAGGTTCAGCACGATGGCCTTGGCCGGGATGACCACGCTGCCGAACATCAGGAACAGCAGCACGGCGGTGATCACGGCGATCAGCCCGAGCGCCAGCGGCAGCCGGTCGAACAGCGAGTCGTTGAGGTCGACCAGCACGGCCGACTGCCCGGTGACCAGCACCGGGAACGGCGCCTCGGTGTCCCGCACGGCCTCGACGAGGTCCTCGCCCTCGGGCGAGAGCGGCTCGACCGCCGGCACGACCGACAGGTACGACCCGCCCTCGCCCACGAACCCGGCGTAGCGGGGCGACGTGTCCGGCCCGAGCACGAGCTGGCCCGGCTCGCAGCCGAACTGCTCGGCCACGCCCTCGCCGCAGTAGGTGCCGGTCACGGCGTCGACCCGGGACACGCCCGGCAGCCCGGCCAGCGTCACGGCGTAGGCGTCGATGTCCGCCTCCGCCGCGCCCGAGGCGTCCCCGGCCGGGACGACGGACAGCGCGCCCGCCTCCTCGGACGAGAACTCCTCGCGGACCACGTCGCCCACGACCCGGCCGTCGGAGCCGGGCGGCAGGACCCGGTCGTCCGGCTGGGTCAGCCGCAGGCCCAGGAACGGGGCGCCGAGCAGCAGCAGGATGGCGATGGCGCCGGTGGCGTAGGGGATCGGCCGCCGCATGACCCGGACGGCCGTGCGGTGCCAGAAGCCCTCCTCGGGCGGGGTGACCGAGCGCCGCCACAGGGTCAGCGCGTTCACCCGGTGGCCGAGGACGACCAGGATGGCGGGCAGCACCAGCAGCGAGAACAGCCCGGCCAGCAGCGCGACGGCCACGCCGGCGTAGGCGAAGCTGCGCAGGAAGGTGATGGGGAACACCAGCGTGGCCAGCAGCGAGGCCGCCACGGTCAGGGCGCTGAAGGCCACCGTCCGCCCGGCGGTGCGGAGGGTGCGCACCACGGCCACGCGGGGTTCGTGGCCGCCGCGCAGCTCCTCCCGGAACCGGGACACGATGAACAGGCTGTAGTCGATGGCGAGCCCGAGCCCGAGGGCGGTGGTGAGGTTGAGGGCGTAGATCGACACGTCGGTGAAGCCCGACATCACCTGCAGGACGAAGAACGTGCCGATGATCGAGAGCACGCCGACGATGAGCGGCAGGGTGGCCGCCACCACGCTGCCGAAGATCACGACCAGCAGGATCAGCGTGATGGGCAGGGCGATCATCTCGGCCCGCAGCAGGTCCTCCTCCAGCGTCTCGCCGATGTCGTGGAAGACCTGGGCGAAGCCGCCGACCTCGACCGCGATCGCCTCGCCGTCGCCGTCCTGGCTGTAGCGCGGCCCGAGCTCGGCGATGCGCTCCTCCACCTGGTCGTCGTCGCCGGGGATGTGGGCGATGACGAGGGCCCGGTCGCCGTCGTCGTTGCGCAGCGGCGGGGCGCCGCCCTCCGACCAGTAGGACACGACGTCGGTGACGTGGTCCTCGGCGGCCAGCTCGTCGGTCAGGGCCCGCCCGGCCTCGGTCACCTCGGGGGCGTCCACGTCGCCGCCGGGGGCGGTGACGAGGAGCACGAGGTTGGGCACGCCGGTGTCGAACCGCTCGGCCAGGGCGTCCTCCGCGCGGGTGGATTCCGTCGCCGGGTCGACGAACCCGCCCGCCGTCAGGTTCTCGGCGACCCCGCCGCCGAAGGCGCCGGCGAACACGACGAACAGGACGGCGGCGATCAGCACGCCGCGGCTGCGCCGGGTCGCGAGGTGGGCGAAGCGCGTGAGCATGGGGGGGCCTCCGGGGGCTCGCGCTAACACGGTTACGTTATCGTTGGTATCTGACCCCGTCGCCGGCGCGCCTGTCCAGATGACGTCAGTCACACGGCTGTCTCCTTGCCGCTGACTTGACCCGTGGGTCAACCTTGCGCCGTGCCCGAGACCGTCACGTTCCCCGGGGCCCGCGCCCCCGACCGGTTCCGCCCCGTCGAGTCCCACGGCGTCCGCATCGCCGTGCACGAGTGGGGCGACCCCGACGCGCCGCCGATCGCCCTGGCCCACGGCGGCTTCGACTTCGCCCGCACCTACGACGTCTTCGCCCCGCTGCTGGCCGACGCCGGCTGGCGGGTCGTGTCCTGGGACCAGCGGGGCCACGGCGACTCGCAGCACGCCGCCCTCTACTCCTGGGAGGCCGACCTCCGCGACGCGCTGGCCGTGGTCGACACGGTCACCGACGGCGCCCTGCCGGTCCTCGGCCACTCCAAGGGCGGGGCCGTCATGGTCCAGTTCGCCGCCGCGCTGCCCCACCGGGCGTCCCGCATCGTCAACCTCGACGGCCTCCCCACCCGGCGGTCGATGCCCGACGTCCCCGACCACGAGCGCACCAAGCTCCTCGCCGGCGAGCTGGGCGGCTGGCTCGACTTCCGCCGCACGGTCGTGGACAAGCAGCGGCGGCCCGACACCCTCGACGGGCTGGCCGGGCGGCGGGCGGCCATGAACCCCCGCCTGCCCCGCGACTGGCTGCGCTACCTCGTGTCGGTCGGCGCCCGCCACGACGAGGACGGCTGGCGCTGGAAGATCGACCCGTCGCTGCGGTTCGGCGGCTTCGGGCCCTGGCGGCCCGAGTGGGCCATGTCCCGGCTGCCCGGCCTCGGGTCGCCCATGCTGGCCGTGCTCGGCATGCAGCCCGAGCGGATGGGCTGGGGCACGCCGCCCGACGAGGTCGAGCGGTACCTGCCCCGCGGCTCCGAGCTCGTGCCGCTCGACGACGCCGGCCACTTCGTCCACATCGAGCAACCCGAGCGCATCGCCAAGCTCGTCCTCGACTTCCTGGGGGATCCCCGATGAGCGAGCGAATCGGCGTCGTCACGGTGCGGAACAACCGGATCTCGCTCGCCCTGCACCCGCTGCAGGACGGGGACGGGCGGCCGCTGCTGATCCTCCACGGCCTGGGCGAGCAGGCGCCCGCCGCCGTGCCCGACCACCTGGCGGCCTGGCCCGGGCCGGTGTGGGCGCTCGACTTCACCGGCCACGGGGCGTCCTCGATCCCGGCCGGCGGCGGCTACTACTGCGAGGTGCTGATGGCCGACGTCGACGCCGCCCTGGCGCATCTCGGCCCGGCCACCGTGTACGGGCGCGGGCTGGGCGCCTACGTGGCGCTGATGATCGCCGGGGCCCGCCCGGACCTGGTCCGGGGCGCCGTCCTCGACGACGGACCCGGCCTGATCGGCGGCGGCAGCCTGCCGACCACGCCGTACGTGCAGCGCGAGCCGCTGACGGTGCGGGGCACGCCCGACCCCTACGCCCTGCTGGAGCTGAGCCACGACGTCCGGCCCGCCGACTACGCCGCCACCTACGCCCGCCAGGCCACCACGCTGTCGGGCCTCGACACCGCGCTGGCCGTGTGCGCCGTGGTCCGGCCCCCGTGGCTGGAGGCCGTGGCCGCCGAGCCCGGCGTCCGCGAGGTCCGTCCCGAGCGGTGCCTGGAGCCTTTCCTCTGACCGCGGGCCGGCGGGCCTGGTAAGCCGGGGGGATGACGACCAGCCCGGACGCCGGAACCTCCGACGTCCTCGCCTGGCTCCTCGCCGAGTCCCACGAGCTGGCGCCGGCCGACCTCGCCGGCACTGTGGCGGATGCGCTGGCCCGGCTGGGGGTCGAGTCGTCGTGCCTCTACCTCGCCGACCACGACCAGATGTCGCTGCACCCCCTGGGGCCGGGCGGCGATTCCGGGGAGGCCCCGGCGGTCGACGGCACGATCGCCGGGCGGTGCTACGCCCTGGAGACCGTCCTGGAGATCCAGCATGGCGAGCTGACCCGCCTCTGGGTTCCCCTCGTCGACGGCACGGCCCGCCTCGGCGTCATCGCCGCCGACCTGCCGGCCGGCATGGCCGGCGACCCTGCGGTGCGGGAGTCCGTCTGCCACGTCGCCGCCCTGGCCGCCGAGCTCGTCACCGTCAAGGCGCTGCACTCCGACGTGATCGAGCAGGTCCGGCGGCGCAAGGAGATGACGCTGCAGGCCGAGATGCAGCGGGGCTCGCTGCCCCCCAGCGCCCTGGCCAGCCGCAACGTGGCGGTCGCCGGCATGCTCATGCCCGCGTACGAGGTGGCCGGCGACTGGTTCGACTACGCCCTCAACGAGCGTGAGCTCGACGTGGCCGTCATCGACTCGGTGGGCCACGACCTCTCGTCGGCGATGGTGTCGCACCTGGTGTCGAGCGCCCTGCGCAACGCCCGCCGGAACGGCGTGACCCTCGAGGACGCGTACGCCGCCGCCGACGCCACCCTGCGCTGGGTGTTCCCGACCGTGCAGTTCGCCACCGCCGCCCTCGGGCGGCTCGACCTGGCCGACGGGCGGTTCCGGTGGATCTCCGCCGGGCACCCGCCCCCGCTGGTCGTGCGCGGCGGCCGGGTGGTGAACGAGGTGCCGACCAGGCCGTCGCTGCCGATCGGGCTGGGCGGCACCGACCCGGTGCTCAACGACGTCGTGCTGGATCCCGGCGACTACCTGCTCCTCTACACCGACGGCGTGACCGAGGGCGGGGCCCGGGGCACCGAGCGGTTCGGGCTCGACCGGCTGGCCGACCTCCTGCCCCGCAACCTGGAGGCCGGCATCCCCAACACCGAGGTGCTCCGGCGCCTGGCCCGGGCCGTCCTCGACCACGCCGCGTTCGAGCTGCACGACGACATGACCCTCGTGCTGGTCGAGTACCGGGGGTGAGCGCCCTCAGGTGTCCCGGCCGGCGATGAAGCGGGCCAGGTCGACCAGCTCGTCGCGGGCGCCGGCGGTGATGTCGGCGGCCTCGACGGCGTCGACGGCGGTGGCGGTGAGGGCGTCGATGCGGGCCTCGATGGCGTCGAGCGCGCCGGTGTCGACCAGCACCTGCTGGATGCCGGCGACGTCGGCGTCGGTCAGCCCCGGCGCCCCCACCTTGTCGAGCACGGCCGCGGCCTCGGCCGACGCCCGGTCGGCGGCGGCCGCCAGCAGCGGGGTCGGCTTGCCCTCGCGCAGGTCCTGGCCCACCGGCTTGCCCGTGCGCTCGGGATCGCCGAAGGCGCCGAGCACGTCGTCGCGGAGCTGGAACGCCTCGCCCAGCGGGGCGCCGTAGGCCGACAGCGGGGCCTCGAGGTCGGCGCGGCGGCCGGCCAGCGCGGCGCCGACGTGCAGCGGCCGCTCGATCGTGTACTTGCCCGACTTGTAGCGGGCGATGCGGGAGGCCAGCGCCGGGTCGCGGTCGCCGCGGGCGGTGCCCGCCAGGTCGAGGTACTGGCCGATGTTGAGCTCGAGGCGCAGCTCGTGCCACACGTCGGCCACGTCGGCGGGGATGTCGCCCATCAGCGCGTCGGCGTACACGTGGGCCATGTCGCCGACGAGGATGGCCGCGCCCTCGCCGTAGCGGCGGGCCTCGCCCCGCCAGTGGCGGGCGGCGTGCTCGTCGGCGAACGCCAGGTGGGCGGTGCGCCGGCCCCGGCGGGTGTCGGACCCGTCCATCACGTCGTCGTGGACGAGGGCGAAGGCGTGCAGCATCTCCAGCGCCGCGCCCGCGTCGACGACCCGGGGGTCGTCGGCGTCGCCGCCGGCGCCCACGAACGCCCAGTGGCAGAACGCGGGGCGCAGCCGCTTGCCGCCCGCCATGACCAGCGACTCCAGGGCCCGGAGCGGCTCCTCCAGCAGCGGGTCGACGGCCCGCCAGCGGGCGATCTCACCGTCGAGCAGGTCCGCCAGGCGCCCGTCGACACGGCCGGCGAGCGCGCCGAGGCTGGACGGGGCGGGAGAGCGGGAGCCCATGCGCCGCACCCTACGCCCGGGCGGCCGGCTCAGGTGCTCCCGGGGAGGTCGAGCTTCCACTGGCCGTCGACCATCTGGAGCTGGATCTGCTCGGTGCTGGCCTGGCCGTCAGCGTGAAGTCGACCGCCACCGTGGCGACGTCGCCCGCCATCGACTCGAGGCGGACGTCGCCGACGGCCATGCCCGTGAAGCTGATCGACCCGTCGTCCACGCTGGCCTCGCAGGTGGCGAGCGTCTGCTCGGGGGTCTGCTCGGCCGGGAACAGCGAGCCCTCGGTGAGCAGCGACATCATCTGGGCGCAGTCGCCCTCCCCGAGCGCGACGAAGAAGGCGCGGGTGACGTCGACGGGCTCGGTGAGGAGGTCCACGGTCTCCGTCGAGTCGGTCCCGTCCTCCGTCGTGTCGTCGGGGGCGGCGGGATCGTCGCCGTCGTCGCCGCCGAGGACCACGAAGGCGCCCACCGCGAGCAGGGCGACGACCGCCACGACGGCGGCGGCGATCAGCCCGCCGCGCCGGCCGGCGCCGTCCCCGTCGCCGTCGCCGGCGGCCAGGTGGGCGGCGGGCGGCGGGGTGGTCCCGCCGGTGGGGGCCGCCGTGGCCGCGGTGCGCGGGGTCGCCGGGGTGGCGGCGCCGGTGACGGCGCCGGTCGGCGACCGCTCGGACTGCTTGTAGGCGGGCGAGGCCGGCGGGGTGTACGCGGGCGACGGCGGCGGGGGCGGTGGAGGAGGTGGCGGCGGCGGGGGTGGGGACGCGGCGGCCGGGGACCGGGTGTCCACGTCGTCGTCGTGGGGATCGGGGGGGAGTGACATGACCGGGTGCCTTCCGACGCGCACTGGTCGGGGGAGTTTGGCACGGCCTGGCTAGGGTTTCGCGTCGTGCCCCGATCGGTCCGCATCGTCGCCGTCGCGCTCACGGTCGCGGCCGCCGCCTGCGGCGGCAGCAGCGCGGGCCGCGGGACGGGCTCGAGGCGGACACGGCCCGGTTCACCTACGACAGCCGCACGCGTCGAGGTCCCGCTCACCGCCTGCGGGCAGGACGGCGACATCGTGCTGATGGCCGGGACGCAGGGCGCCGTCGTGCTCCAGGTCGAGGCCGACGTCGGCGACGGCGGCACGGCCCGCACGGGCGTCACGGTCGACATGGGCGGGGGCGAGATCTGGGGCGCCTTCGGCACCGACATGCGCCGCGCCGCCGCCGGCACGATCAGCGAGGTGCGGGCCGAGGGCGACCGGCTCATCGTCGAGGGCACGTGGGCGTTCCTCGACGGCGACCTGCAGCCCACCCCCACCGGCCCCACGGCCGAGGGCCGCCTGGTCGCCCGCTGCCCCGAACCCGACCAGAACGCCGCCTGACCCCGGCCCCGCCCCCGGCCGGCCGCGGGCGGTCGGCCCGGCTGCCCGCTCTGGCGTTCGAACGTGTCGGCCAGCCCGGTACGAATGAACGCCGGTTGCGGGCGCAACGGTCGCCGCCTGACCCGCCGCCGCTCGGCGGCTCGGGCGTCGGGGGTGGGGCGGCGCCCGGCTGCCCGCTCTGGCGTTCGAACGTGTCGCAAAGCGGTACGAATGAACGCCGGTTGCGGGCGCAACGGTCGCCGCCTGCCGCCGGTCGGCCGGTGCGGGGCCGGCTACTCGTCCTCGCCGGCGGCGGCCTCCACCTCGGCTTCCAGCTCGGCGACCACCTGCTCGACCTCGAAGCGGGCGCCTGCGATGCGCTCGCGGCACAGGCGGAGCAGCTCGGACGCCCGCCGGACCCGGGCGCCGAGGACGTCGACGTCGACCTCGTCGCCGTCCAGCTCGTCGAGGATGCCCTCCAGCTCGGCCAGCGCCTCCGCATAGCCCAGGGGCTGGCCTCGCTGCGACTCGGTCATCGTGCGTCCTCCACCGTGCTGTGGACCTCGCCCTCGGCCACCGTGGTGACCAGGCGGTCTCCGGCTTGCACCGCCGACGGCGACCGCACCACCCGGCCCTGCCCGTCGCGGGTGATCGACCAGCCCCGGGCGAGGGTGCGGGCCGGGTCGTAGGCCCGGACCTGTGTCTCCAGCCCGTCGAGGTGCCGGTCCGCCGCGCCCGCCACCCGGGGGGCCCGCTGGACCAGCCGGGACGCGGCCACCGCCACCGCCGCCTCGTGGGTGCGCAGGTGGGCCCGGCCCCCGGACTCGACGTGGCCCGTCGCCCGGTCGAGCGAGCGCCGTCGAGCGGGCCAGCGCACCCAGGGCGGAACGGCCCAGCCGGTCGCCCCGCCCCGCCAGGTCGCGGTCGGACGCCGCCAGGCCCTGCCGGGTCGCCACCGCCACCGACCGCCCGCACGCCCGCAGCCGCTCGGCCTCGCGCCGGCCGTGGCGCCGGGCCGCCGTCGCCACGCCCCGCCAGGCGTCGACCGTGCGCCGCTCGACCGCCCGCACGTCGGCCACGACCGCCTGGGCGCAGGCCGTGGGCGTCTTGTACGACTCGTGCGCCACCTCGTCGGCCACCGAGCGGTCGATGTCGTGGCCGATGCCGGTCAGCACCGGCACGTCGAGCCCCGCCACCGCCCGGGCGATGGCCTCGGAGTCGAACGCCGCCAGGTCGGTCGTCGCCCCGCCGCCCCGCACCAGCAGCACCACGTCGACCCCGCGGGCCGCCACCGCGCCCAGGCCCCACGCCACGGACCGGGCCGCCCGGGCCCCCTGGACCCGCACGTCGGCCCGCACCACCGTGAACCCGAGGCCCGACCGCCGCAGCTCGTCGAGGACGTCGTGCTCGGCCGCGCTGCCCGCGCTGGTGACCAGCCCCAGCCGCAGCGGGACCAGGGGCCGCGCCAGCGCCGCCTGCCGGTCGAGCAGCCCCTCGGCCGCCAGCGCCCGCAGCAGGCGCTCGCGGTCGGCGGCCAGCCGCCCCAGGGTGAACGACGGGTCGATGTCGGACATCTGGACCTGCAGCCGGCCGCCGCGGTCCCAGAACGTGAGCCGGCCCCGCAGCCGCACCTCGGTGCCGTCGGTCATGCGCACGCTGCCGCCCGCGTCGGTGAGCCGGGCGTTGACCCGCCGCCGGGCCGTGTCGAACAGCACCACCGGCACCGACGCCTGCACCGGCCGGGACAGGTCGCCGCCGGCCGCCGGCTCGACGAGGTCGAACCACACGGTGCCGCCCCGGCGACCGGGGTTGAGGTTGCGGATGACGCCCCGCACCCACACCTCGTCGGGGAAGGCGACGCGCAGGCTGGCGGCCACGGCCTCGCCCAGCTCGGGCACGGACCAGGTGGGGTCGGCGGGGTCGTCCCACAGGGTGGGAGGTTGGGGTGGGGTGCGCCGTTGCACGGGCGGACACGGGGCGGATCGTACCCAGGGGGTACGACAGCGAACGACGGTAGGGTCGGAGCCCGGAGGGAACCATGCACACCGAGATCGCCCCCGGCGTCCTGCAGATCGACACGCTGCTGGGCGGGTGGCACCAGGTCACGGCCGGCTACCTCGTCACCGGCGACGCCCCGGTGCTGGTCGAGACCGGCAGCCAGACGTCGGTGCCGCACCTGCTCGCCGCCCTCGACGAGCTGGGCGTGACCCCGGGCGAGCTGGCCGGCGTGGCCGTGACCCACATCCACCTCGACCACGCGGGCGGCGTGGGCGACGTCGCCGCCGCGTTCCCCGAGGCCACCGTCTACGTCCACGAGCGCGGCGCCCGCCACCTGGTCGACCCGGCCAAGCTGGTCAACAGCGCGGCCATGGTCTACGGCGACCTGCTCGACTCGCTGTACGGGCGGCTCACGCCCACCCCGGCCGAGCGGGTCACGGTGCTGGAGGACGGCGACGAGCTCGTCGTGTCCCCGAACCGCACCCTGACCGTCGTCGACTCGCCCGGCCACGCCAAGCACCACCTGGCGCTGCACGACTCGTCGTCCGGCCTGCTGTTCGCGGGCGACGCCGTCGGCGTGCGGCTGCCCGACGTCGGGGTGCTGCGGCCGGCCACGCCGCCGCCCGACTTCGACCTCGACCAGGCCATCACGTCCCTGCGGCGCTTCGCCGAGCGCCGCCCGGCCGGCATCGCGCTCGCCCACTACGGCCTCGTCCCCGACCCCCAGGCCATCCTCGAGGAGGCGGAGGGCACGCTGCGCCGGTGGGCCGAGGTGGCGGAGGCCGCCTGGCGGGAGGACCGCGACATCGCGGACGCCCTGTCCGAGCACTTCGCCACCGACCTCGACGGGGTGGACGAGGCCCAGCGGGAGAAGCTCGAGACGCTGAACGGCATCCACTCCAACGCGGCCGGGTTCCGCCGCTGGTTGGAGCAGCGCGGCGGGCACACGCACGCCCATCCGCACGGTCACGCACAGCACGATCGTCTTGGTGACCGACCGGTAACATAACTAGACATCGCAGAACGCACCTGCGCAGGAGGCAAGCCGCCATGACCGAAGCCGTGATCGTGTCGACGGCCCGCACCCCGATCGGGCGGGCGATGAAGGGGTCGCTGGTCGAGTGCCGCCCCGACGACCTGACCGCCCAGATCGTCCGGACCGCCCTGGACAAGGTGCCCCAGCTCGACCCGGCCACCGTCGAGGACCTGATCCTCGGGTGCGGCCAGCCCGCGGGCGAGTCCGGCTTCAACGTCGCCCGGGTCGCCGCCCTCCTCGCCGGGCTCGACGACGTCCCCGGCGTCACCGTCAACCGCTACTGCTCCTCGTCGCTGCAGGCCATCCGCATGGCCGCCCACGCCATCAAGGCCGGCGAGGGCGACGTGTTCGTGGCGGCCGGCGTCGAGACGGTCAGCCGCTACTCGAACGGCATGGCCGACAGCGGCCCCACCAACCCGCAGTTCGCCGACGCCATGGCCCGCTCGGCCGAGCGGACCAACGGCGCCGCCTCGTGGGAGCCCCAGCCCGGCCTGCCCGACATCTACATCGCCATGGGCCAGACGGCCGAGAACGTGCGCCTGGCCGAGAACGTCAGCCGCCGGGACATGGACGAGTTCGCCGCCCGCAGCCAGCAGCTGGCCGTCGCCAACCAGGAGAACGGCTACTGGGACGGCGAGATCACGCCGGTCACGACGCCGTCGGGCACCGTGGTCGCCAAGGACGACGGCCCCCGCGCCGGCACGACGGTCGAGAAGCTGGCCGAGCTGAAGCCGGCGTTCCGCCCCGACGGCGAGATCACGGCCGGCAACGCCTGCCCGCTCAACGACGGCGCCGCCGCCGTCATCGTGATGTCGGACACCCGGGCCCGCGAGCTGGGCATCACCCCGCTGGCCCGGGTCGTGTCGTCCGGCGTGTCGGGCCTCAACCCCGAGATCATGGGCCTCGGCCCCATCGAGGCGTCGCGCCAGGCGCTGGCCCGGGCCGGCATGGGCATCGACGACATCGACCTGGTGGAGATCAACGAGGCGTTCGCCGCGCAGGTGCTGCCCTCGGCCCGCCACCTGGGCATCCCGATGGACAAGCTCAACGTCAAGGGCGGCGGCATCGCCCTCGGCCACCCGTTCGGCATGACGGGCGCCCGCATCATGACCACGCTCATCCACGCCCTGCAGGACGAGGACAAGACCTTCGGCCTCGAGACGATGTGCGTCGGCGGCGGCCAGGGCATGGCCATGATCGTCGAGCGCCTGAACTAGACGCCCGAACTAGACGCCGTCCGCACCCGCCGGCGGCAGCTCGACGACGAGCCGGGCGCCGCCGAGCGGGGACGCGTCGACGCGGGCCGTGCCGCCGTGGCGGGCGGCGATCGACCGGACCACGGCCAGCCCGAGGCCGGCGCCCCCCTGGTCCCGGGCGCGGGCGTCGTCGAGGCGGGTGAACCGCTCGAACACCCGCTCCCGGTCGTCGTCCGCGATGCCGGGGCCGTCGTCGTCGACGACCAGCCGGCCCGGCGCGACCGTCACCACCACCCGGCTCCGGGCGTGGCGGGCGGCGTTGTCCACGAGGTGCGACAGGGCCCGGCGCAGGGCGTCGGGCGACCCGGCGGCCCGCGCCGGCGTCGCGGGGGCCGCCACCTCGACCGGGACCCGGCGCGCCCGGGCCGCCTCGGCCGTGGCCAGCGCCGCCAGGTCGACCGGCGCCGCCCCCACCGGGCCACCCTCCTCGCCCGCCGCCAGCACCAGCAGGTCGGACAGCAGGCGCTCCAGCCGGTCCTCCTCGGCCAGGACCGCCCGGCCCACCGCGGGCCAGTCGGCGGCCGGGCCCTCCCGCAGCGCCACCTCCACGTCGGTGCGGATGGCGGCCACCGGGCTGCGCAGCTCGTGCGAGGCGTCGGACACGAACTGGCGCTGGCGCAGGGCCGCGCCCTGCAGCCGGCCCAGCATGGCGTTCATCGTGCGGGCCAGCCGGCCGATCTCGTCGTCGGTGGGCGGCTCGGGCACCCGCCGGTGCATGCTCGACCCGCTGATCGCCTCCACCTCCGAGCGGATCGCCTCCACCGGCCGCAACGCCCGCCCGACCAGCACCCACGACAGCGCCCCCACCAGCAGCGCCACCAGCGGCACCCCGGCCAGCAGCCCCCGGCGCACGGCGTCGACGCTGCGCCCGACCTCGTCGACCGGGGCGCCCGCGATCACGGTCAGCTCGCCCTGGGCGGTCGTCACCTCGCGGGTGACCTGCTCGAACGCGGCGTCCGAGCCCTCCACCCGGATGCGCACCTCGCCGGACCCGCCCGGCGGCAGCGGCAGCGCGAGCGGGCCCGCCCCGGGCCCGGGCGACACGAGGGTCCCCGCGGTCGTCCCGGCCGGGTTCTCGGCCGTGAACTGGCCGCCGGTCACCGTGACGGGCCCGGCGCCCACCACGCGGCCGTCCTCGTTCACGATCAGCACCGCCGCGGTCGGGTGGGCCGCCTCGGCGGCCACCTGGGGGTCGGCCCCGGCCGCCAGCCGGGCGGCGACCGCGTCCAGGCTGTCCTCGGCCACGTCCCGCAACCGCCCGAGCTGGGTGTCCTCCACCGAGCGGATCAGCAGCCAGCCCGCCCCGGCCAGCGCCACGGCGGACACGACGGCGGCGGCCAGCGCGATCCGCACCCGCACGGACCGCCACAGCCGGCCCGCGTCAGCCATCGGCCGTGACCCGGTAGCCGACGCCCCGCACGGTCTCGATCGAGGAGCGGCCGAAGGGGGCGTCGACCTTGCGCCGCAGGTAGCCGACGTACACCTCGACCACGTTGGCGTCCCCGGCGAAGTCGTCGCCCCACACCTCCCGCAGCAGGTCGACCTTGGGGGCCGGCTGGCCCTCGCGGCGGAGCAGCGCCTCCAGCAGCGCCGCCTCCCGCCGGGACAGCTCGACCGCGGTGCCGCGGCGGTGGCAGGTCCGGGCCAGCGGGTCGAGGACCAGGTCGCCCGCCGACAGCAGCGGCGGCCGGGGCGCCGCGCCCCGCCGGATGAGCGCCCGCAGGCGGGCCACGAGCACCACGAACGAGAACGGCTTGGACAGGAAGTCGTCGGCGCCGGTGTCGAGGGCCTCGGCCTCGTCGTACTCGCCGTCCTTGGCCGTCAGCATGAGGATCGGCACCCAGTTCCCCTCGGCCCGCAGCGTGCGGCACACCTCGTAGCCGTTCATCCCCGGCAGCAGGATGTCGAGCACGACGGCCCGGTAGCTGCGCTCCCGCACCCGCCACAGGCCGTCGAGCCCGTCGTGGCTCAGCTCGACGTCGAAGCCCTCGGCGGTGAGACCCCGGGACAGGGCCTCGCCCAGATGCACCTCGTCGTCGACCACCAGGACCCGCACGGCGACCCAGTGTGCTCGGGCCCCGCCCGGATGTCACCGCCGGGCCTGAGAGCGGTCTCAGCCCGTCTCAGCGATCCCTCAGCGGTCGGGCGGCACGGTCGCCGCCATGACCATCATCAGGACAGCGAGCGCGCTCGCCCTCGCCGCGACCCTCGGGTTGTCGCTGGCGGCGTGCGCCGACGAGGCCGGCGGCGAGGACGACGCCGTGGCGAGCATCGACGACTCGGCGTCGGCCGCCGACGACGACGGCGGCGACGGACGGCGGCAGCGACGACGACGGGGGCGGGGGCGGCGGCCGCCCCGACTGGTCCGAATTCCAGGACGCCGCCCTGGAGTACGCGCAGTGCATGCGGGACAACGGGATCGACATGCCCGACCCCACGTTCGACTCGGACGGCGGTGGCGGGCGGGTCATGATCGGCGGCGAGCTCGAGGCGGGGACCACCGGCGGCCCGTCCGAGGAGTTCGAGGCCGCCGACGAGGAGTGCCGGCCGATCCTCGAGGAGGCCGCACCCGAGATGCAGCTCACCCCCGAGGAGCAGGCGGAGATGCAGGACCGCCTGGTGGCCATGGCCGAGTGCATGCGCGCCCGCGGCCACGACATGCCCGACCCCCAGGTCGGCGAGGGCGGCCGCGTCACCATCGGCGGCGGTCCGGGCGCCCCGCTCGGCGGCGGGCCCGGCGACGACGAGTTCACCCAGGACATGGAGGAGTGCAGCGAAGAGGCCGGCATGGACGGCCGCTTCGAGACCCGGGGCGGCGACGAGGAGGAGGACGAGTGAGGGCCACCCGCATCGCGGTCCCCGCCGCGGTGCTCGTGCTGGTGGGCGCCGGGGTGGCCTGGGGCGTGGCCGGCGGCGAGGGCGACGACGGCGCCGCCGCCGCCGAGGACGCCGGCGCTGCCACGGCCACGGCCACGGCCGAGCGCCGGGACCTGGCCGAGCGGGTCGAGCTCGACGGCACCCTCGGCTACGGCGACACGACCGAGCTGACCCTGTCGGCCCCCGGCACGCTGACCGGCCTGCCCGACCCCGGCACCGTCGTGGACCGGGGCCAGGCCGTGGCCGAGGTCGACGGCCGGCCCGTCCCGCTGCTGTTCGGCGAGCGGCCGCTGTGGCGGGAGCTCGGCCCGGGCGTCGACGACGGCGCCGACGTCGAGCAGGTCGAGGCCAACCTCGTGGCGCTCGGCGTGGTGGACGCGTCCGAGCTGACGGTCGACCAGGAGTGGACCTCGGCCACCACCGAGGCCGTCGAGGCGTGGCAGGAGTCCCTCGGCCTCGACGGCACGGGCCGGTTGTCGCCCGGCGCGGTGGCGGTCCGGCCCGGGCCGGTGCGGGTCGTCGGCCACCCGACCCCGCTCGGCAGCCCCGCCTCGGGCCCTGTGCTCCAGGTCGGGGGCACCACGCTGCAGGTCGTCGTCGACCTGGAGGCCACCCGCCAGAGCCTCGTCGCCGCCGGCGACGCGGTCGAGGTCGAGCTGCCGGACGGGACCGTGACCGGCGGGACCGTGGCGGCGGTCGGCACCGTGGCCGAGCTGCCCGACGACAGCAGCGACGTGCCCGGCGCGCCCCAGGGCGAGGCGACCGTCGAGGTCACGATCTCGCTCGCCGACCCGGCCGCCGCCGGCACGCTGGACGAGGCGCCCGTGATCGTGCGGGTCACGACCAGCGCCGCCACCGGCGTCGTGGCGGTCCCGGTCGACGCCCTGCTGGCGCTGGCCGAGGGCGGCTACGCCGTCGAGCGGGTGGCCGGCGACGGCACCACCACGCTCGTCGGCGGTCGAGGTCGGCGCCTTCGCCGACGGCTGGGTCGAGGTCGTCGGCGACATCGCCGAGGGCGACACGGTCGAGGTGCCGGCATGACCGGGCCCGGAGCCCGGCACCGCCGGTCCTGGAGCTGAGCGACGTGGTCAAGCGGTATCCCGGGCACCCGCCGGTGGAGGCGCTGGCCGGGGTCAGCTTCGCCGTCGACCCGGGCGAGCTGCTGGCCGTGGTCGGTCCCTCGGGGTCGGGCAAGTCCACGCTGCTGCACCTGGCCGGGGCCCTCGACCGGCCGTCGTCGGGCACGGTCCGCGTGGCGGGCGTCGACATCGGCGGCCTGGGCGACCGGGCCCTGTCGGCCCTGCGGGCCTGGCGGATCGGCTTCGTGTTCCAGCAGTTCCACCTGCTGGACGGGCTGACCGCCCTGGACAACGTGGCCGCGGGCCTGCTGTACCGGGGCGTCGCCGCGGGCGAGCGCCAGCGGCGGGCGGCGGCCGCGCTCGACCGGGTCGGCCTCGCCCACCGGCTGCACCACCGGCCCGGCGAGCTGTCGGGCGGGGAGTGCCAGCGGGTGGCCGTGGCCCGGGCCATCGTGGGCGAGCCCGCCGTCGTGCTGGCCGACGAGCCGACCGGCAACCTCGACTCCGCCACCGGCGCCGAGGTGGTCGACCTGCTCCGCCGGCTCAACGCCGCGGGCAGCACCATCGTCGTCATCACCCACGACGCCCAGGTGGCGGCGGCCATGCCCCGGGTGCTGGCGATGCGCGACGGCCGCGTCGAGTCCGACTCGGCGGTGGCGGCATGAGCGAGCGAAGCGAGCGACCGGCCGGTCGTCCCCGCCGGCCCGGGACGCAGCCGGCTGCGGTGGCCGGACGTCGTGCCCGTGGGCACGGTGGGGCTGCGGGCCAAGCCGGTGCGCACGACGCTCACCGCCCTCGGCATCGCCATCGGCATCGCCGCCATGGTGGCGGTCGTCGGCATCTCGGCGTCGTCGCGGGCCGACCTGCTGGCCGAGCTGGACGAGCTCGGCACCAACCTGCTGGCCGTCCAGCCCGGGCAGGACGTGTTCGGCGACGACAGCCGGCTGCCCGTCTCGGCACCGGGCATGGTGCGGCGCATCGGCCCGGTCGAGGCCGCGGCCGCCACCCGCACGGTCGAGGGCGTGACCGTGCGCCGCACCGACCGCATCCCGTCCGACCGGACCGGCGGCATCGCCGTCGTGGCCACCGAGCCCGCGCTGGCGGACACGGTGGGGGCGACGGTGGCCGGCGGGGCGTTCCTCAACGACGCCACCGCCACGCAGCCCGCGGTGGTGCTGGGGTCGGAGGCGGCGGCCCGGCTGGGCATCACCGACCTCGACGGCGACCCGCTGGTGTGGCTGGGCGGGCAGTGGTTCCGGGTGGTCGGCATCCTCGACCCGGTGCCGCTGGGCCCGGACATCGACCGGTCGGCGCTGATCGGCTACCCGGTGGCCCAGGAGCTGTTCGGCATCGACGAGGCGGCGTCGACCGTGCGGGTGCGGACCGACCCCGACCAGGTCGAGGCCGTGCGGGCCGTGCTGGCCCCGACCGCCAACCCCGAGGCCCCCGAGGAGGTGGACGTCACCCGCCCGAGCGACGCGCTGGCGGCCCGGGCCCGCGCCGACGAGACGCTGACCGCGCTGCTGCTCGGGCTCGGGGCGGTGGCCCTCGTGGTCGGCGGGGTCGGGATCGCCAACGTCATGGTGATCTCGGTGCTGGAGCGCCGGGCCGAGATCGGGGTGCGCCGGGCCCTCGGCGCCACCCGCGGCCACGTGCGGGGGCAGTTCCTGGTCGAGTCCGTGCTGCTGGCCGGGCTGGGCGGGCTGGTGGGCGTCGCCCTGGGCGCGGCGACGACCGCGGTCTACGCCGACATGCGGGGCTGGCGCCTCGCGGTGCCCCTGGCCGGGCTGGCCGGCGGGGTGGCGGCGTCGCTGGTCGTGGGGGCCGTGGCCGGGCTGTACCCGGCGGCCCGGGCAGCCCGGTTGGCGCCGGCGGAGGCGGTGCGGTCCGCCTGACCCTGCGTCTGTCGTCTCTCACCGCGGATATCCGCGGTGAGAGACGACAGACCGGACTCAGGGCAGGCCGGCGTGGGGGACCTCGACCTCGACGGTCCGCAGCTCGGCCTCCCGGGCGGCGGTCCGGTTGTGCTCGAAGTAGTCGGGGGCGACGCAGGCCAGCAGCGTCGTCCCCGCCGGGCCGCCGAGCATGCAGGCGTACACGCCCAGCCCGTCGGGGGCCGGGATCTCCTCGATCACGCCCCGGCCCTCGGCCACCCGCACCAGCCGGTTGGCCAGGGCGTCGGCCGCCCAGATGCAGCCCTCGGCGTCGAGGCTGCAGCCGTCGGGCGCGACGCCCTCGACCGCCGCCCACTCCCGCCGGTCGCTGAGCGTGCCGTCCTCGCCGAGCGTGAACGCCGTGTACCGGCCGCCCATCGTCTCGCCCACGATGAGCGTCGAGCCGTCGGGCGTGATGACCGCCCCGTTGGGGAAGCGCAGGTCGTCGGCGACCACGCCGACCGTGCCGTCGGGGGCGATGCGGACCAGGTTGGCGGCCTGGGGCGTCCCGCCGGCCATGAGGTCGAACCCGAAGTTGCCGACGAACGTGTTCCCGGCCGCGTCCACGACGAGGTCGTTGGCCAGCCCGCCGCAGTGCTCGGCGATGTCGGCGTAGGTGTCGACCGTGCCGTCGGGGGCCCGCCGCAGGACCCGCTGGTCCCGCATGGACACGACGACCAGCGACCCGTCGGGCAACCAGCCGAGGCCCGAGGGCTGGCCCTCGACGGTCAGCACCTCCTCGGTGGTGCCGTCGGGGTCGATGGCGAACACGGTGTGCCGGTAGAAGTCGGACACCCACCAGCGACCGTCCCGCCAGCGGGGCCCCTCGAAGAACGAGCCCCCGGTCACCAGCGTGTCGAACGTGCGGTCAGCCATGCGCCGGACCGTAGCGGAGCACCGCTCGCGTGTGCCGCCCGTCACCGGCGGGGGCGGCGCCTCAGAGCGTGCGCGGATACGGCACGCCATCGCGGCCACCGTGGTCCGTACTTCCCGCTCTTGCTGCTTCGCAGTCAGCCGGCGTAGCCGGACGTCGCGGCCCGCAGCACGTCGAACGCCTCGTCGACGTCGGGCTGGGGCAGCCCCAGCGACTTGGACGTGATGGCGCCGAGGTAGAGGTTCACGATCACGGCGACGAGGGCGTCGGTGCTGAGCTTCGCCGAGATCGCGCCCCGGGCCTTGTCCGCGTCGATCGAGGCCCGGGTGATCTGCTCGATGAGCTTGACGCTCACGAGCAGCGGGGACTCGCGCAGGTCCTCGCGGATGACGGCGCCGGTGATCTCGGTCAGCAGCCGGTGCCGGGGCGAGGCCGGCGCGGCCACGTGGCGGGCGAGCAGCAGGGTGAACGGGTCGGTGCGCATGGCGCCGCGACGGTCCTCGCTGTCCACGTGGGCGGCGAGGTACTCGTTCAGCGTCTCGCGGTCGGTGCGGTACCACTCGTCGAGCACGGCGTGGGCCATCAGCTCCTGCTTGCCGCCGAAGTGGGCGTAGATGGCCCCGGTGGTGAGGCCGGCCCGGCGGGCCACGGCCTGGAGCGTGGTGGCCTGGTAGCCGTTGATGATGAGCAGCTCGTAGGCGGCGACGAGGAGGCGGTCGCGGGTCGACACGTCGGACGTGACGCCGTCGTCGACACCTGTGGGCTCGGACTGCGGAACGGCCGTCACGGACGCAGCGTAACGCCGTAATGCTCGGCTGTCGTGCCACTCCCGGCCAGTTCATGCGTCGTTCGCGTTCCGTAACGTCGTTAAACTGGTCTCTTATTGACTGTCTGCTCAACAAGAGTAATGTTGTTATTACTCGGGAGTAGCCAGAGGTCACAGCCCGCCGAGGTCGCCACCGGTGCTCCCTTGCCAACCAGGAGGGGATACATGAGACCTAGGAAACGAGTCCGGCTGCTCGCAGCAGCGGCGCTCGGCACGGTCCTGTTCGTGATGGCATCAGCCACGGGCGTCGACGCCCAGGGCCACGATGACCACCATGGGGCGGCCACGACGACCACGGCGAGCACGATGGTCCGGACGAGCACCACGGCAACACCACCACGACCGGTGGCAACAGCTCCACCAGCGAGACCTCGCCGCCGCAACCCGGCTCGCAGACGTCGAAGATCCGGTACGGACCGTTCAGCGTCCAGGGGGCACCGGCCAACCCGGAGCCCGGCATGCCGCACGGCCACGCCCACACGGGCAACCGGTTCTCGCTGTTCATCCGCAAGCCGTGCACCAACTGCTACGTGACCGGCATGACGGCCAACCTCGTCTACGCCGACGGGCGCACGGCCGGCTGGAACACCGACGCCCAGCTCCACCACATGGTGCTGCTGGCCGGTGGTGGCGGCAAGACCGACGCCACCTGCGCCGTGTCGCTGTTCGGCCTGCTGGGCCAGCGCTTCTTCGCCTCCGGCGACGAGCGCACGCCGATCATCGCACCTCCGGGCTACGGCTACTTCGTGGGCCGGGAGAACTGGCACATGATCTGGGAGCTGGCGAACCACAACGTCACACCCCAGAACGGCCTGCACATCGAGATGACGTACAACTGGGTGCCGGCGACGACGCCGGGCATGACCCGCCTCGAACCCGTGTGGCTGGACATGAACCAGTGCGGCACGTCCGAGATCCGGGTGCCCCAGGGCCCCAGCACGCGGACGTACAACTGGACCGTCAACCGGCCCGGTCGGGTGATCGGCGCCGGCGGCCACGTCCACGACGGCGGCATCAACCTCAACGTCGCCACCAACGGCCAGGTCTGGTGTGACTCCCGCGCCCGCTACGGCGGCAGCCCGCTGTACACCGGGCACCACGGCGAGCAACACCTGTCGGGCATGTCGGTCTGCACGGGGACCAGAGAGAACCCCGTCACCACGCTGACCAGAGGTCAACGCGTGACGATGACGGGCAACTACGACATGCCCGCAGCCGTCACCGACCAGATGGGCATCTTCATCGTCTACATCGACCAGACCTAGCAACCAAGCGTGTCCCCAACGTGGGTGCCGGGAGCTCGCTCCCGGCACCCACACCCTCATCAGCGGTCGCCATCCACGGGGGGAACGATGACGCCGACCAGCCGGCACCTGCGTGTCGTCGTCCGTCTCGTCGCCGCCGCCGCACTGCTCCTCGGTCTCGGCCTGGCCACCAGCCCGCCGGCCGGGGCCCATGCGGTGGTCGTCGGCACGGCGCCGGCGGACAAGACACGGGTCGAGGCACTGCCCGACCGCATCTCGATCTACATGAACGCCAAGCCCGCCACGATCGAAGGCGACCCGGTGTCGGTCTTCGACCCGAACGGCACCCGCATCGACAACGGCGACGTGCGGGTCGAGGAGGACGGCCAGGTCCTCTCGGTCGGCGTGGTCCACGCCTCCGAGCACCCGGTCATGGGCGACTACGAGGTCGCCTACCGGATCATCTCGGCCGACAGCCACATCGTCGCCGGCACGTTCGGCTTCCACGTCCACCCGCACGAGGAGCCGGCCGCGGCGGCGCCCGCGCCGGCGCCGCCCGAGGCCACCTCGCCCGCCGGGGTGCCGGTCGAGACCGCCATCGCCACGGCCACGGCCCCGGAGGCCGAGGCCACCGCGGCGGCGGAGCGCGGCCGAGTCGGAGCACTGGCTGCGCCGGTCCGGGCCGCTCGACGTGCGTCCCGAGCTCGCCCTCGGCGTCGTGGTCGCCGTCCTGGCCGCGATCGCCGCCCGCCGCACGTCCCGGTCGTCGACCCGGGCGCGGATATCCCCGCCTCCGGGGCGGCGCAGAGTCGGCGCCGGGATGGGCGGTGGTCGTGTCTGACCTGCGACCGCTGCCGTGGGACGACGACATCGAGACACCCCGCCCCGGCGGCACCGGCGAGCGCCCGCCGCGGCCGCTCGCCACTGCCGGCGCGAGTCCGGAGAACGGCCAGCCTGTCGACCCCGCCAGCCTCTACGCTGCCGGTATCGACCCCGACGTCGACGACACCACTGACGAGGACGACGATGCCGGCCCGGCGCGCTCGACGTTCCACGGCGACGGCCGCCCGAGCACCCGCTTCGGGATAGGACTGTCGGACGGCGCGGGGTTCGACCGGCCCAGCGACGAGTGGTTCGTCCCCGTCCGGCCCCCGGCCCGCCCCGGCACGAACGGCAACCACAACGGCGCCGGCCCGGCACCCATCCGCCCCACGGTGGTGTGGGCGGCCCGGGAGAACCCGGCCGAACAGACGGGCCCGATCCGCCGCGACCCGATCGTCCCCGACTCGCGCCGATCGGCCAACAGCACGGCGGACCTCCCCCGCAGCCAGTCCGGCCGCCCGCTGGCGCCGTGGGAGGCGCTCGCCTCGGACGGCGCCCCGATCACCCCCGCCAGCCGGGCCCCGGGCCCGGTCGCCCGGGACGAGACACCACCCCCACCCACCCCCGTCGAGCGGGACGCCCCCGACCGGGCCGCCCCCGCGGCATCCGGCGACCCCACCGGCGCGGACGGTCCCGACGGGGACGTCGAGGCGGGGGCGCCGGCGCGGCGGTCGCTGATCGCTGCCGACTACCGGCCCGACGACGACGACGAGGACACGCCGCCCGCGGGGGTGCCCGTCGCCCGGGACGGCGAGGGGGTCGACGCGCCGTCCGAGCAGGACCGGTTGTGGCGGTTCACCCGGCGCATGGCCGCCCTGCGCGAGGAGGACGCCCGCCGGGCGCCCCGGGGCGCGGCCGCGCCCTCGCTGCCCGGGTGGGCGGTCGGCGAGCCGCCGCTGCCTCCCGCGCCGCAGGCACCGGTGACCTCGCCGACCCGTCGGCGGATCGACCGCGGCGTCGTCGTGCTCGGGCTGCTCGTGCTGCTGGCCGTCGGCGCGTTCGTGCTCGTCGTCCTGCGGTGGCCCGACCGGCCCTCGCTGGAGGGACCGCTCACCGGGGCCGACGGTGCCATCACCCGGTCGCTGCTCGCCGACCGGGTCCTGTCGGTCGCCACCTGGGTCGAGAACCTGGCGACCGTCCTCGTGATCGGGGGCGTGAGCTTCCGCCTCTACGTCAGCCGACCGCCGCTCACGGGACGGGGGGCATCCGAGAGGCTGCTCTTCGCCGCGTCGCTGGCCGGGATCGTCGCGTGCCTCGTGTCGCTCCCGCTCCGCGCGCTGGTCGTGTCGGGCGACGGGATCGGGGCGCTCGGCGATCCCGAGGTCCTCACCCTCGTGTTCACCAGCCGGTTCGGGGACGCCGCCTGCGTCCGCATCCTGGCGCTGGTGCTGTTCGCCCTGATCGTGGCCCGGCCGCCGCGGGGGTGGGGCCGCCGGGTGTTCGTCGTCGGGTCCCAGGGGAGCCTCGTCGGGTTCTGGTCGGTCTCCCGGGTCACGCTGGAGCGGGTCGCCTGCGCCGTCGCCGGCCTCGTCGCCCTGGCGTCGTTCACGTTCGTCGGCCACCCCCAGGCCAGCGAGCCCCGGGGATTCCTGCTCGCCACCCAGTCCCTGCACATCCTGGCGGCCTCGGTGTGGTTCGGCGGCGGCGTGCTGCTGGCGCTGGAGATCAACCGGCAGCGGCGCTCGGGCACGGCCCGGACCACGGCCGAGACGGTCGAGCGGTTCAGCACCCTGGCCGGCGTGTCGGTGGCGCTCGTGATGATCAGCGGCATCGTGCTCGCCCACTCGCAGCTCGCGTCGCTCACCGCACTGTGGACGACGCCCTACGGCCGGGCCCTGGTGGCGAAGATGTTCTTCGTCGGCCTGGTGGCGGCGGTCGGCGGCTACAACCACTCGGTGCTCGTCCCGGCCATCGCCAAGGAGGACGAGCCCGCCGCGTGGCGCATGCTGGGCCGCACGACCGCGATCGAGGGGGCGCTGATCGCCGCCGGGGTCCTGGTGATGACCGCGGCGATGACGAGCGGCGGGATCTAGGCCCCGTACACGGGGACCGGGGGCGGGGCCTTGGCCAGCAGGTCGTCGACGACCGGGCCCAGCTCCGCCGGGTCCCAGCGGGCGCCCTTGTCGACCGCGGGGCCGTGCTGCCAGCCGTCGGCCACCGCCACGCTGCCGCCCTCGACCTCGAACACCCGCCCGGTGACGTGGGCCGCCTCCGGCGACCCCAGCCACACCACCAGCGGGGCGACGTTGCCGGGGTCCATGGCGTCGAACGCGGCCCCGTCGGTCGGGGCGGCCATCATGTCGGCGAACACCGTCTCGGTCATCCGGGTCCGGGCCGACGGGGCGATGGCGTTGGCGGTCACGCCGTAGCGGCCCAGCTCGGCCGCCTGCACGAGCGTCAGGGCGGCGATCCCGGCCTTGGCCGCGCTGTAGGCGGCCTGGCCCACCGACCCGGCGAGGCCCGCGCCCGACGACGTGTTCACGATGCGGGCGTCGACCGCCTCGCCCGCCTTGGCCCGGCCCCGCCAGTGCTCGGCCGCGAAGCGGGCGGTGGCCATGTGCCCCTTGAGGTGGACGCGGACGACCGCGTCCCACTCGTCCTCCTCGCACGACACGACCATGCGGTCCCGCACGACGCCGGCGTTGTTCACCAGCACGTCGAGCCGCCCGAAGGTCTCGACCGCGGCGGCGACCAGCCGCCGGGCCCCGTCCCAGTCGGCCACGTCCTCGCCGTTGACGACGGCCTCGCCCCCGGCCGCCACGATCTCGTCCACGACGGCCCGGGCCGGCGACGGTGATCCGCCGGTGCCGTCGAGCTCGGCGCCGATGTCGTTGACCACGACCCGGGCACCCTGGCGGGCAAACTCCAGGGCGTGCCCCCGGCCGATGCCCCGGCCGGCCCCGGTCACGATCACGACCCGCCCCTGGCAGATGCCGCTCATGGGGGCATGATGGCACAATCTGACGGTCCGTCAGCTTTTGGCGGACGCCACCGGAGGGACGCATGCGCTACGGGGTCACGATGTTCGCCACGGACACCTCGATCGGTGTCGTCGAGCTGGCCCGGGCCGTGGAGGAGCGGGGGCTCGGGTCGCTGTGGCTGCCCGAGCACACCCACATCCCCACCAGCCGGCGCACGCCGTACCCGGGCCGGGCCGACGGCCGGCTGCCCGAGGAGTACCGGCGCAGCCTCGACCCGCTGGTGGCGCTGGCCGCGGCCGCGTCGGCCACCGCCACGCTGCGGCTGGGGACCGGCATCCTGCTGGCCGCCCAGCGGGACCCCATCGTCACGGCCAAGGCGGTGGCCAGCCTCGACCACGTCTCCGGGGGCCGGGTCGCGCTCGGGGTCGGGATCGGGTGGAACGAGGACGAGATGCGCGACCACGGGGTCGAGTTCCGGCAGCGCCGGTCCGTCGCCCGCGAGCACGTGCTGGCCATGCAGGCGCTGTGGCGCGACGACGAGGCCAGCTTCGCGGGCGACCACGTCAGCTTCGGTCCGTCGTGGTCGTGGCCCAAGCCCGCGCAGCGGGACCCCGGCGGCCGCGCCCGCGTCCCCGTGCTCATCGGCGGGGGTGAGGGCCCGCAGGTCTTCGCGGCCATCGCCGAGTACGGCGACGGGTGGGTGCCCTTCGGCGGGGCCGGGATGACCGCCGCCATCCCCCGCCTGCGGAAAATGGTCGAGGCCGCGGGCCGGGATCCGGGCACCCTGGAGATCGTGCCGTTCGCCTCCCTGCCCGACCCGGGCAAGCTCGACCACTTCGCCGCCATCGGGGTCACCGAGACCGTGTTCCAGCTGCCGTCCGCCGGCCGGGACGAGGTGCTGCCGGTCCTCGACCGGTACGGCGAGCTGGTCGCCGGCCGAGCGTAGGTGCCCGACATCCACCTCACCCTGGTCGAGTACCTGGTGGCGCTGGCCGTCGTCACCGCGGGCGCCACCGTGCAGGGGACGCTCGGGTTCGGGGCCAACCTGCTGGCCGTTCCGGTCGTCGCCCTGCTGGAGCCGGCGGCGGTGCCGGCCACCACCGCCATCATCGTGTTCCCGCTGGCGGCGGGGATGACCGTGGCCGAGCGCCACCACGTCGACTGGCCGGGCGTCGGCTGGCTGCTGGTGGGCCGGCTTCCCGGCACGGTGGTCGGCGTCGCCGTCGTGGCCCTGGTGGCGGCCGACACGCTGTCGGTGCTCACCGGGCTCGCGGTGCTGGTCGCGGTGGCGGTCAGCGTGGCCAGCGCCACCGTCCCCGTCACCCGCCCGACCACGGTGGCGGCCGGCGTCGCATCCGGGGCGATGGGCACGGCGACGTCGATCGGCGGCCCGCCCCTGGCGCTGCTGTACCAGCACCACGAGGGCCCGGTCCTGCGGTCGACCCTGGCGGTGACGTTCGGCGTCGGCACGGTCATCTCGCTGGCGGCCCTGGCGCTGGCGGGCGAGGTCAGCGGCTGGCAGGTCCTCCTGGCCCTGGCGCTCGTGCCCGGCATCGGTGCCGGCCTCGTCGCCAGCAGGTTCGCGTCCCGCCGCCTCGACGCCCGCTGGCTGCGCCCCGCGGTCCTGACCGTGGCCGCGGTGGCGGCGCTGCTCGCCATCGCCAATGGCGTGTGGTGACCGCCGGCTGGCTGGGTAGGGTGCGCGACGCATGACCGATCTCACTGTCGTCGCCCCCGCCTTCGTCGAGATGGCCCATCGCATCGTGTGGGCCAGCGCCGCCACCGTCGACCGTTCCGGGCGCCCCCGCAGCCGCGTCCTGCACCCCGTGTGGGACTGGGACGGGACCGCGCTCACGGGCGTGATCGGCACCGGCCCGACCCCCGCCAAGAAGGCCCACCTCGCGCACTCGCCCTACATGTCGCTGAACTACTGGCAGCCGAACAACGACACCTGCCTGGCCGAGTGCCGGGTCGAGTGGATCCTCGACGACGAGGGCCGCACCGCGGTCTGGGAGCGCCTGCGCACGGCGCCCGAGCCGGTCGGCTACGACCCGATCATCGTGCCGCCCTGGTACGAGGGCCCGACGGGCCCGGCCTTCGCCGGGCTGCGGCTCACGCCCTGGCGGCTGCGGGTCATGCCGGGCACGCTGATGCTGCAGGGCGAGGGCGAGCTGCTCACCTGGTCGGAGGGCTGACCCTGGCGACGGGTACCGGCGACCCGTTCGACGACTTCCGGGCGCTGGCCGACCCCGAGCGCCGCCGGGCGGTCGAGCGCCGCGGCGACTACTTCGTGGTGGAGGGCGCCTTCGCCCTGGAGGCGCTCGTCGACTCGCCCTACCGCATCCGCACGGTGCTGGCCGCGGCCCGCCGGGCCGACGACGTGCGGGCGCTGGTCGGGGACCGGGCCCCGGTGGCGGTCCGGTCGGACGCCGAGGTGGCGGAGATCGCCGGGTTCGCGTTCCACCGGGGCGTGCTGGCCTCGGCCGACCGCCGCCCGCTGCCGCCGCCGGCCGCGCTGCTGGGACGCGGCGGCACCGTCGTCGTCACCGAGGGCGTCGGCGACCACGAGAACCTCGGGGCCCTGTTCCGCAACGCCGCCGCCTTCGGGGTGGCGGCCGTGCTCGCCGACCCCACCACCGCGGACCCGCTGTACCGGCGCAGCGTGCGGGTGTCGCTCGGCCACGTCCTGCGGGTGCCGTGGACCCGGGTCGACCCGCTGCCCGGGGGGCTCGACGTGCTGCGGGACCACGGCTACACGGTCGTGGCCCTGACCCCGGACCCGGGCGCCGAGCCGCTGCGGGCGGTGGACTGGCCCGAGCGGGTCGCCCTCGTGGTCGGGGCCGAGGGCCCGGGCCTCACCGCGGCGACGCTGGGCGCGGTCGACCGCCGGGTCCGCATCCCGCTGGCCCCGGGCGTCGACTCCCTCAACGTGGCCACTGGCGACCGCGGTGGTTCTGTACGCGAAGGAGGCGCACCGTGGACGTGACCCGGTGCGCCTGCGCGGGGGCACCATGGGTGCCATGACCACGCACGAGGTCACCAACCAGCCGCCGCCGCTGGAGGGCTACGACGTGTTCGCGGCCGACGCCGCCCTGGTCGAGGCCACCGAGCGGGAGGGCGCGGGCTGGGCCGTCGACGACCTGTCCGCCCTCGGCCGGCTGGCCGGGTCGGCCGAGGCCATCGCCTGGGGGTTCGACGCCAACCGGAACCCGCCCGAGCTGCGCACCCACGACCGCTACGGCCACCGGGTCGACGACGTCGCCTACCACCCCGCCTACCACGAGCTGATGCGGGTGGCCATCGGCCACGGCCTCCACGCGGCCCCCTGGGCGGTCGCGGCGCCCGGCGCCCACGTGGCCCGGGCCGCCGGGTTCGTCACCTGGTCCCAGGTCGAGGCGGGACACGGGTGCCCGGTGTCGATGACCTACTCGGTCGTCCCCGCGCTGCGGCGGGCACCGGACCTGGCGGCCGAGTGGGAGCCCCGGCTGGTGGCCCGGGCCTACGACCCCCGCAGCGTCCCCGCCCGGGAGAAGCCCGGCGCCCTCGCGGGCATGGGCATGACCGAGAAGCAGGGCGGCTCCGACGTGCGGGCCAACACCACCCGGGCCGAGCCGGCCGGCGGCCGAGGGCGACGGCGCCTGGGTCCTCACCGGCCACAAGTGGTTCTGCTCCGCGCCGATGTGCGACGTGTTCCTCATGCTCGCCTACGCGCCCGAGGGCCTGTCGTGCTTCCTCGTGCCCCGGTGGCTGCCCGACGGCGAGCGCAACACCGGGTTCCGTCTCCAGCGGCTGAAGGACAAGCTGGGCAACCGGTCGAACGCGTCGAGCGAGATCGAGCTGGACCGGGCCGTCGCCTGGCTGGTCGGCGAGGAGGGCCGGGGCGTCCGCACCATCATCGAGATGGTCGCCCACACCCGGCTCGACTGCGTGCTCGGCGCCACCGCCACGGTCCGCCAGGCGGTGGCCCAGGCCACCCACCACGCCGCCCACCGGGCCGCGTTCGGCCGGACGCTCGCCGATCAGCCGCTCATGCGGGTGGTGCTGGCCGACCTGGCCGTCGAGTCGGAGGCGAACACCGTCACCGCGCTGCGGCTGGCCCGGGCCTTCGACGAGTCGGCCCGGGGCGACGAGGGCGCCGACGCCTTCCGCCGCCTGGCCTGCGCGGTGGCCAAGTACTGGGTGTGCAAGCGCCAGCCGACCGTGGTCGGCGAGGCCCTCGAGTGCCTCGGCGGGAACGGCTACGTCGAGGAGTCGATCATGCCCCGGCTGTTCCGGGAGAGCCCGCTCAACGGCATCTGGGAGGGGTCGGGCAACGTGATGTGCCTCGACGTGCTGCGGGCCATGGCCCGCGAGCCCGAGGCGGTCGAGGCCTTCCTGGCCGAGCTGGACGCGGCGGCGGGCGCCGACCGCCACCTCGACGCCGCCGCGGCCCGGGTGCGGGCCGAGCTGTCCGACCTCGACGGCATCGAGCCCCGGGCCCGGCGGGTCGTCGAGGCCATGGCCCTCGCCCTGGTGGGCAGCCTGCTCGTGCGGTACGGCCACCCGGCCGTGGCCGACGCCTTCTGCGCCTCCCGCCTGGCCCGCGACGAGGGGCTGGCCCTGGGCACGCTGCCTCCGGGGGTCGACGTCGGGACGATCGTCGAGCGGGCCCGGCCCAAGATCTCCTGACGCGTCCGTAAACAGCACGGTGCGCACTGGGGTGCGCACGCAATAACATCCGCGGCGGCGGGCACCACGCCATGCCGACAAAGGGGAATGCCTATGCGCATCCGCAGAACCGCGGGGCCATTGGTCGTACTCGCCCTCGCCGCCGCGCTGGTCCTCGGACCGTCACCGGCGGGAGCGGGGTCCACGGCCGACGGCACACACTCCATCGCCCTGGGGAGCGTGCCGATGGAAGGCGGCCAGGAGGTTCCGGCGGCCGATCCCGACGGGTTCGGGCGGTTCCGCTACCTCGCGGCGGGGGACACGTTCTGCTACGTCCTCACCGCCTTCCGCATCGAGCCGGCCGCGCTGGCCCACATCCACGTAGCTCCGGCGGGGGCCAACGGCCCCATCGTCGTCGGGCTGGAGCTACCCGACCCCGTCTCGGCCGACTGCATCACGGCCGAGCCCGACTCGTCGCTCAACAGTGCGATGGTGCTGACCCAGGAGGAGTTGGACGCCATCATCGCCAACGAGGCCGGCTTCTACGCGAACGTGCACAACGCCACGTTCCCCGCGGGAGCCATCCGAGGTCAGCTCCGCTGACCGTCAGGTGAGCGTCGGGGTGGTGGTGGGGGGACCACCCCGACCCCGAGCGACGCTCACCTCGTCAACACCACACGCAGGCGCCACGTGGCCACCAGGCCCAACGCCAGCGCGAACCCGGCCAGCACGGCCAGCGGGACCAGGATGTCGGACACCCCGCCCCTGTCCCAGATCACCGTCGTCCACCCGTCCATCGCCCAGGCCTGCGGGGTGACGTGTCCGATGGTCCGCATGACCGGCGGCACCAGGAGCAGCGGCCACATGCAGCCGCCCAGCATCCCGAGGGCGATGGCGACGGGCGTGCCGATCGAGGACGCCTGGTCCATGTCGCGGGCCACGGTGCCGACGAGCAGGCCGACCGCGGTCGCCACCACCGCGAACGTGAGGATGAGCGCCGCCGCCGCCACCGGGTCGCCCCACGGGACCCCGAACACCAGGGACCCGACCGCCACGATCAGGATCGACTGCAGCAGCGCCACCGACAGCTTGGCCGCGCCCAGCCCGGCGATGATCGTGCCGGTGCCGAGGGGCGCGGCCAGCATGCGGCGGGTGATGCCCTGGGACCGTTCGCTGGCCAGCGCCGCCCCCGCCACCAGCGTGTTCACGAACGTGAACAGCACGAGGTTGCTCGGCGCGGTGTAGTCGAAGCTGCCGATGCCGACCCCCGACCCGTCCTCGACGGTGACCGTGCGCACGCCGACCTCGGGCACCTCCGCCGCCAGGGTCGCCGCCTCCTCCCGGGCGGCGGCGACGGCGTCGGGGCCCGCGTCCGGGCCGGCCGCGGCCCGCCCGGCCGCCACGACGACCGCCCGGTCGCCGACCTCGGCCCGCACCCCGGCCTGCACCGCCGCGGCGGTGGTGGACGTGGGGTCCGCCACCAGCGTGACCGCGGCGGTCTCGCCGGCGTCGAGGGCGGCGCCGTAGCCGTCCGGGACGACCAGGCCGGCGGACACGACCCCGGTGCGGACGTCGCGGCGCAGCGTGTCCTCCGAGGTGTAGCGCCGGACGCCCTCGGTCCCCTCGAGCTCGGCGACGAGCGCCCGCGACTCGGGGGTCCCGTCCCGGTCGAGCACGGC
Organism: uncultured Acidimicrobiales bacterium; assembly: GCA_963759225.1. Lineage (GTDB taxonomy): Bacteria > Actinomycetota > Acidimicrobiia > Acidimicrobiales > VFJN01 > ZC4RG19. Next base: position 177,274 of record CAVWYL010000021.1, read on the forward strand.
GACGTCGAGGCCCTCGTCGCCGCCGAACGTCACCCCGACGAGGGCGATGATCGCCAGGGGCAGCACCACGACGAACAGCAGCGCCACCCGGTCGCGGAGCAGGCGCCGGAGCTCGTTGCCGACGATGGCGCCGACCGCGTTCACCGGGCCCCCAGCCGGGCGGGCAGCAGGCGGGACGCCACCGCTCCGGCCACCACGCCCCACGCCACCAGCGCCGCGGCCGCCGGGAGGATGGCGACCACGTCGCCGTTGCCGGCCGCCAGCTCGGCGAAGCCCCGCTGGGCCCACCCGTTGGGGGTCAGCAACCCCAGCCGTTGGACGGCCCCGGGCAGCTCGCCCGTCGGCAGGAACGAGCCGCCCAGCAGGGCGAACACGAGCGCCACCGCGGTGGCCAGGGTGGCGGCCGACTGCTCGGTGCGGGCCAGTGCCGCCAGCAGCCCGGCGATGCCGGCCACCGCCAGCGCCGCGCTCACGATCAGCACGAGGACGCCGGCGGGGTCGCCCCAGTCGGCGCCGAGCAGCAGGCTCGTGGCCACCCAGATCACCACGAGCGACGTCACACCGGTGACGACGACGGCGAGGCCCTTGCCGGCCAGGAGGGCGGCCGCGCCGACCGGGCCGCCCCGGATGCGGTCGATGACGCCGGTGCGCTCGTCGGTCAGCAGGTCGCCGGCCACGGTGCCGATCGTCAGGAACAGGAAGAAGATCCCCATGGCGGGGCCGAAGTAGGCGGCGGGCGACACGTCCCCGCCGGTGCCCTCCGCCTCGACGGTGACGGGCAGGTCGATGGCGCCGAGCGTGGCGGCGTCGGGCACCGGCTCGCCGAGGGCGGAGGCCGTGGCCGCCGCCAGCCGGCCGGCGTTGGCCCGGGCCGAGATCTCGCCGGCCACCGCCCGGGCCACGTCGCCGGCGACCTGGCCGTCGCTGTCGGCCAGCACCTCGACGTCGGCCGGGTCGTCGCCGGCGAGCGACGCCGCGAAGCCCTCGGGGACGACCACGACGGCGTCGAGGTCGCCGTCCTCGATCCCGGCGCGGGCGGCGGCCACCGAGTCGACCTCCTCGAAGTCGAGGCCGGTGTCGTCGCCGGTGAGGGCCGACACGACGCCCGCGCCCAGGTCCGAGCCGTCGGCGTCGACGATGCCGAACGTGGCCTCGAACCCGTCGTCCGATCCGAAGGCCAGGCTGATGATGGTGGCGATCACCAGAGGGCCGGCGATCGCCAGGATCAGGAACGACCGGTTGCGGAGCCGGCGCCGCAGGTCGTTGCCGCCGATGAGGACGGCGGCCCGGGCCTGGCCCATCAGTCGCGCAGCGCCTTGCCGGTGAGGCCGAGGAACACGTCCTCCAGGTCGGGTTCGACCAGCTCGATGCCCTCGAAGGTGACGCCCGCCCGCTCGCCGGTGGCGACGATGCCCGCCAGCGCCGTGCTGCCGTCGGGGACCCGGACGGCCACCGCCCCGTTCCGCCGCTCGACCCCGAGCGTGCCCGGCAGGTCGCCCGCGGCGGCGGCGAACGCGTCGAGGTCGCCGCTGCCGGTCACCACCACCTGCTCGCCGGCGCCCAGGCGGGCCAGCAGCTCGCGGCGGGTGCCCTCGGCCACGAGCCGGCCCTCGTCGAGGATGCCGATGCGGTCGCACAGCCGCTCGGCCTCCTCCATGTAGTGGGTCGTGTAGAGGACCGACAGGCCCTCGTCGCGCAGGGCCTCGACGTTGGTGAGGATGGCGTTGCGGGACTGGGGGTCGACGCCGACGGTCGGCTCGTCCAGCACCAGCAGCTGCGGGCGGTGCAGCAGCCCGGCGGCGATGTTGGCCCGGCGCTTCATGCCGCCGGAGAACTCGCTCACGCGGTCGCCGCCCCGGTCGGCCAGGCCCACGAGGTCCAGCACGGCGGCGACGCGCCCGGCCAGCTCCCGGCCGTCCAGGCCCTGGAGCCGGCCGAAGAACCGCAGGTTCTCGCGGGCGGTCAGGTCGTCGTAGAGGGCGACGTCCTGGGGCACGAGCCCGATGGCGGCCTTGGCCGCCGTGGCCCGGGGCGACATGGGCCGCCCGGCGACCGTGACCTCGCCGCCGTCGCGCTCCAGCAGCCCGCAGGCGATGGAGATGGTGGTGGTCTTGCCGGCGCCGTTCGGTCCGAGCAGCCCGTAGGTCTCGCCCCGGGCGATGGTGAAGCCCACGTCGTCGACCGCGACCCGGTCGCCGAAGACCTTGCGCAACCCGGCGCACGCGAGCACCGGCGCCGCGGCGCCGGGCGGGGGGTCGGCCACCTCGCCGACGCTAGTGGCGCGGGCCGTGGCGGGGACCGCGGATCAGGGCGTCCACGGCCGTGGCAGTGGTCACATGCAGCCGGACGCCCGGCGGGTGGCCGTCAGCAGTGGTTGGCGATCGGGGTGCCGTCGAGCGTGTACGCGATGTAGCCACCGCCGCCCCGCACGGGGTGTGACGCGTAGACGAGCATCAGGACCCGGCCCTGCTCGTCGAGGGCGGGCTCGCGCTCGACGATCATCTGGGAGAGCTCGAGGCCGTCGCCGGGGCAGCTCTGCAGCATCTGCTGGAGGGTGCCGGGGATCACCGTGGCGTCGACCTCCGACAGGTCGAACAGCTCGGACTCGAGGGCCTCGACCTCCATCTCCAGCAGCTGCTGCGGCGCAGGACCGCTGACCTGGCCGTCGCGCACGGTGTACTGGTCGACGTAGGTCGGCTCGCCCGGCACCTGGACGTCGATGGTGGCGAGGTCCTCGTGCAGCACCAGCCTGCGCACCCGGGGCGTGGTCTCGTAGATGCCGGCGAAGGCGTCGAGGGCGGACGCCGGGTCGCTCAGGAGGTTGACCGCAGTCCCGGGAGCGTCCTCGGCAGTGGGGCCGGGCTGCTCGCCCGGCCCGCCCGCGCCGGGGGTCAGGGGGGCGACGGTGCCGCCGGTCGACGTCCCGGTCGGGTCGTCGCGGCCCTGGAGCACGGTCAGGACGACGACCAGCACGAGCACCACGGGCGTGGCCAGGCTGGCCAGCAGCACGATGCGGCGGCTGGAGCTGTCCATCTCCACCGGGGGCCGCGGGCGGCGCGAGAGGCGGCAGCGGGCGGTACGGCACCGCGTCCTGCACGACCGCGGCCGGGCGAGGCGCCGCCCGGGGTGCGGGTGGCGTGGCATGGGCGGCGGCGTCGAGGGCGGCGCCGAGCGCGACGGGGTGCTTGGGGTGGGCGTCGACCACCACCGGACGGTGGAAGGCCGCGGACACCTCCCGGGCGATCATCGGGATGCGCGACGACCCCCCGACCAGCAGCACCGCGTCGACGTCGGCGGCCCGGAGCCCGGCCGACGCCACCACCCGGGCCAGCGCGTCGACGGTCGGCCGCAGCAGCGGCCCCACCAGCTCCTCCAGCTCGGACCGCTGCAGCAGCACGTCGTGGCGCAGCCGGGGCAGCCACACCGGGATGGTCACCGACGTCTCGGACGACAGCGCCTCCTTGGCGTCCACGCAGGCCCGCCGCAGCTGCGCGATGGCGGTCTTCTGCCCCGGGTCGCCGTCCTGCGGCTCGCTCGCCTCGTGGTCGGCGCCCAGCGTCCGCAGCACGTACCCGAAGACGGCCTCGTCGACGTCGATGCCGCCCAGCCGCTCGATGCCCTCGGTGCGCCCCAGCGACTCGAACCCGCCGTCGGTCCGCCGCCGCAGCACGGTGGCGTCGAACGTGCCCCCGCCGAGGTCGTACACCGCGATCGTGCGCCCGGGCGCGAGGCGCTCGGCCTGGGCGTACCAGGTGGCGGCCGCCACCGGCTCGGGCATCAACCGGGCCTGGGGGATCTCGACCATCCGCAGCGCCTCGCGCAGGACGTCCCGCTTGAAGTCGCCCCAGTTGGCCGGGTGGGTGACGGTCACGGCGCCGGGTGGACCGCCCTCGGCCTCGCCGATCGTGCCGACCACCCAGCGCAGGACCTCGGCCAGGCACCGGTCGACCGCGATCGGGGTCCCCCCGAGCAGGAGCGGCGTGGGGTCGCCCACGCGCCGCTTGAACTGCCGGGCGACCCGGTCCGGCTCGTGGCCGGCCCGCCGCTCGGCCGCGTCCCCGACGAGGAAGCGGCCGTCGCTGGTCAGCAGGACCACCGTGGGCACCGACGTCGCCCGGTACCCGAGCGCCGCCACCTCCGCCCGGCCGTGGCGGGCGACGGCCGCGGCGGTGTAGGTCGTCCCCAGGTCGACCCCCAGCGCGTAGGTCATCTCCGGTGGACGGGGCCGGCCAGGGCGTTGGCCATGTGCTCGAGCACCTGCTGGGTCTGCTCGATGTCGAAGGTCGCGTACATGGTCGCGTTCTCCTCGGCCAGGGAGCTGAGGAGGTGGCCCCGGCCCTGGATGTGCACGTACTTGTGCCCGGTCAGGCCGCCGACCACCGGCGCCAGGTGGGGCCCGAGCCGCGGGTCCTCGCAGGTCAGCGAGAGCGCGCCGTCGAGGTCGGGGTCGCCGAAGGTCTGCTTGGGCAGGTCCCACTCCGGCTTGGCCTTCACGCCGTAGGCGCCCGAGCGGGCGCCGCCCTTGCGCAGCACGATCTCGAACGGCGGGACCTCGACGGGGATGTGCACGCTCAGCCGGTACTCGAAGGCCGTGGTGACGATCCCGACCGCGATCCGGTCCTGGACCTTCGTGTAGGAGTAGAAGACGAACTGGGTGGGCCGCCCGTAGGGCGCGCCCTCCATGCGGACCCGGGTCTCCTTGTCGGCGTCGCCCAGCATGCGGCCCACCCGACCCCCGGTCGGCCGGCTGGCCGTCGTCATGTTGTGCTTGGTCTGGGCCTGGACCATGTTGAGCTCCGGGCTGCCTTCGAGCACCTGCAGGCCCATGCGCTGCGCCAGCGCCCCGACCTTGTAGTCGCCGTAGCGCCGGTCGGTGGCGCCCATCATCCGCTTGCCCACCACGGTCCAGAAGGCGATCAGCACGACCGCGATGACGGGCATTGCGAAAACGATCGGACTCATGACGACTGCTCCCCATGTCACCTCGCGCGCCGTCCCCTCGTGGCCGGCGCTCCGCGCGGGCGCCCGCGCCGGCCCCAGAGACGCAGCGCGAGCACCGCTCCGGGACTCATTCGGAGCCGGTGGCGGCTCCGGATGAGGTGGATCAGAGATTTTCGACGATGGTGACGTTGGCCTGGCCGCCGCCCTCGCACATGGTCTGCAGGCCGTAGCGGCCGCCGGTGCGCTCCAGCTCGGCCAGCAGCGTCGTCATGAGCCGGGCGCCGGTGGCGCCGAGGGGGTGGCCGAGGGCGATGGCGCCGCCGTTGACGTTGACGGTGGCCGGGTCGGCGCCGGTCTCCTTCAGCCAGGCGATCACGACCGACGCGAACGCCTCGTTGATCTCCACGAGGTCGATGTCGTCGAGCGCCAGGCCGGTGCGCTTCAGGGCGTGGGCGGTGGCGGGGATCGGCGCCGTCAGCATCCACACCGGGTCGTCGGCCCGCACCGACAGGTGGTGGACGCGGGCCCGGGGCGTGAGCCCGTGGTCGGCCAGGCCCCGCTCGTTCACCACCAGCAGGGCGGCGGACGCGTCCGAGATCTGCGACGACACCGCCGCCGTCACCCGGCCGCCCTCGGTCAGGGGGCGCAGGGAGCGGATCTTGTCCCAGTCGGGCTCGCGGGGCCCCTCGTCCTGCGTGCAGGCGCCGAGCGGGGCGATCTCGGCCTCGAACCGGCCCTCGGCCCGGGCCCGCAGCGCCCGCTCGTGGGACGTGACCGCGAACGCCTCCATGTCGTCGCGGCTGATCTCCCAGCGTTCGGCGATCATCTCGGCCGACGCGAACTGGCTCAGCTCGCCGGTCCCGTAGCGGGCCACCCAGCCCTCGGACCCGGTGAACGGGTCGGCGAAGCCGAACTGGGCGCCGGTCGTCATGGCGGCCGAGATGGGGATCTGCGACATCTGCTGCACGCCGCCCGCCACCACCACGTCCATGGTCCCCGACAGCACCGCCTGCGCCGCGAAGTGCAGCGCCTGCTGGGACGACCCGCACTGGCGGTCGACCGTGGTCCCCGGCACGTGGTCGGGCAGCCCGGCGGCCAGCCAGCAGGTGCGGGCGATGTCGCCCGCCTGCCCGCCGACGGTGTCGACGCACCCGAACACGACGTCCTCGACCGCGCCGGGGTCGATGCCGGTGCGGTCCATGAGCGCGGACAGGCTGTGGGCGCCGAGGTCGGCGGGGTGCACGGTGCTGAGGCCGCCGCCCCGGCGCCCCACGGGGGAGCGGACGGCGTCGACGATGTAGGCCTCGGGCATGGGTCCTCCTAGATGCCGATGGCGCGGGCGACCCGGTCGCGGTGCCAGGTGGCGTCGCCCCACGCCTTGGCCAGCGCCCAGGTGCGCTTGAGGTAGAGGTGCAGGTCGTGCTCGACCGTGTAGCCGATGGCCCCGTGGCACTGCAGGGCGGCCCGGCCCGCCCGCCAGGCGGCGTCGGAGGCCAGGGCCTTGGCCATCGACACGTCCCGGCCGGTGGTGGCGGCCCCGGTGGCGAGCGAGTGGGCGGCCCGGTGGACGGCGGGGGCGGCGAAGGCGAGGTCCTTGTGGGCGTCGGCCAGCTGGTGCTTGACCGCCTGGAACGACCCGACGGGCACGCCGAACTGGTGCCGCTCGGCGACGTAGGCCACGGTCAGCTCGACCATGCGGCGGCCGAGGCCGACGAGGACGGCGGCGGTCCCCCACGCCCCCCGGTCGAACGCGGCGGCGACGGCGCCGGGATCGTCGGTCACGACCGTCCCGAGCGACGTCCCCGGCACCGTGGCGGCGCGCCGGGCCGGGTCCACGGTGGCGACGGGCACCAGCGTGACCGCGGCCGGCTCCACCAGCTGGAGCCGGCCCCCGCGGTGCAGCAGCAGGCGGTCGGCGTCGGCGGCGCAGGCCACGTGCGGTCCGCCGAGGTCGGTGGCGACCATGCCGGCGTCCGGCCCCACCAGCGGGGCGGCCACCGCCGCGGTGTCCACCAGCGGGTGGGGGAGCGCCGCCCGCCCGGCCTCCTCCAGCACGAGGACGAGGGACCGCTCGTCCAGGCCCAGGCCGCCGCGGTCCTCGGGGACGAGCATGGCGGGGACGCCCATGGCGTCGAGCCGGTCCCAGACGCCCGCGGTCGAGCGTCCCCGGAGGGCCCCGATCCCGGCGGCCCGGACCGCGTCGGGCGGGCACTCCTTGTCCAGCAGGTCGCGGGCCGCGTCCCGGAAGGCGAGCTGGTCGTCGTCGAAGCCGAAGTGCACCGCTACGCCCTCGGCAGCCCGAGCAGCCGCTCGGCCGCGATGTTGCGCTGGATCTCGTTCGTCCCGGCGTAGATCGGCCCCGACAGCGCGAACTGCCAGCCCTTGGACCACGGGCCCTCGACCTCGGCCGCCGGGCCGAGCAGCTCGAGCGCCAGCTCGTGCAGCTCCACGTCCAGCTCCGACCACCAGATCTTGTTGATCGAGCTGTCGGCCCCCATCGCGGCCCCGCCGGCCAGCCGGGTCACCGTGTCCAGCGTGTAGAGGCGGTACGCCTCGGCCCGCATCCACGCCTCGGCCAGCCGGTCCCGCAGGCCGGCGCGGGGATCGTCCCGGTACAGGTCGATCAGCCGGGCCGCGGTGGCGAGGAACCGCCCGGGCGACCGCAGGGTCAGGCCCCGCTCCGACCCGGTGGTGGCCATCGCCACCGACCAGCCCCGGCCCACCTCGCCGAGCACCACACCCCCCGGCAGCGCGTCGTCGGCCAGGAAGGCGTCGTCGAAGAACACCTCGGCGAACCCCTCGTCGCCGTCCAGCCGCCCGAACCCCCGCACGGTGACCCCGGGCGTGTCCAGCGGGACGAGCAGGTAGCTGAGCCCCCGGTGCCGCTCGGAGTCCGGGTCGGTGCGGAACAGGCCGAACAGGTGGGTGCAGAAGGCGCCGCGGGTGGTCCACGTCTTCTGGCCGTCGAGCCGCCAGCCGCCCTCGACCCGGCGGGCCCGGGCCCGGATGCCGGCCAGGTCGCTGCCCGCGTTGGGCTCGGACCAGCCCTGGCACCACAGGTCCTCGGCCGCCGCCATGCGGGGCAGGACGTGGGCCTGCTGCTCGGGCGTCCCGAACTCGAAGACCGTCGGCGCCAGCAGGAAGATGCCGTTCTGGGTGACCCGGGGCGGGGCGCCGGCCCGGTAGTACTCCTCCTCGAAGATCAGCCACTCCCACAGGGACGCGCCCCGGCCGCCGAGGGCGGCCGGCCACGACACGGCGGCCCAGCGGCCGGCGTGGAGGCGCCGCTCCCAGTCGAGGTGCTGGGCGAAGCCGGCCCGGGTGTCGCCCGACGCGATGGCCGCCTCGCCGCCGTGGTCGGCGTGCCAGGCGGCGAGGGCGGCCTCCAGCCACGACCGGGCCTCGGCCCGGAAGGCGTCCTCGGCGGGGGTCCAGGTCAGGTCCACGGCGCTGCGCCACTGTGCTTCCCGCTCTGCTGCTTCGCAGCGGGCCGCTCGGGCCACGGCCGTGCCGGTCGGCCCGGCCTCCCATACGGTCGAGGGTGGCGAGGGCGTCGGCCTCGATGCGGGCCAGCAGGTCGGCCACCGTGGGCAGCTCGGCGATGACGCCCGTGACCTGCCCGGTGGGCAGCACGCCGGCCTCCGGCTTGCCGTCCACGAGCGCGGCCTTGATGAGCATGGGGGCGTTGGCGGCCATGGCCACCTGCGCCCAGGTCAGGTCCTGGTGGCGCTTCATGGCCACGCCCTCCCGCACGAGGTCGGGCAGCGGCGTCCCGGTGACCTTGCGGAACCCGAGGGCGGCCCGCAGCGCCCGCGGCAGGCGGGTGAGGGCCGACGACCGTTCGAGGCGGTCGACGGCGGGGGTGCGGATGACCCGCTGGGGGGCGCCGTCGAGCGCGGTCGTGACCACCGTGTCGGTGACGGCGGCGGCCAGGTAGCGGGCCTTGACGTCGTCGGGCACGCGGCTCTCGGCGGTCAGCAGGAACCGGGTCCCCATGGCCACCCCGTCGGCCCCCCAGGCCAGCGCGGCGACGAGGCCGCGGCCGTCGTGGAACCCGCCCGCCCCCAGCACCGGCACGGCGTGGCCGACGGCGTCGACCACCTGGGGGAGCAGCAGCGAGGTGGGCACGGTGCCGGTGTGGCCGCCGCCCTCGCCGCCCTGGGCGATGACGGCGTCGACGCCGAAGTCGAGCATCTTCTCGGCGTGGCGGCGGGCGCCCACCGTCGGCATGACCAGCACGCCCGCGTCGTGCAGCCGGGCCACCGCGTCCTTGGTGGGGGCGCCGGCGAAGCTGACGAGGCGCACGCCGCCGGCCACGCACCGCCCGATGCGGGTGGCGAGGTCGGGCTGGTCGGCCCGCAGGTTCACGCCGAACGGGGCGTCCGTGCGGTCCTTGACGCCGGCGATGGCCGCCACGAGCTGGTCGTCGGTCATCGTGACGGCGGCGAGGATGCCGAACCCGCCCGCGGCGCTGGTCGCCGCGGTCAGGCGAGGCGCCCGACACCCACCCCATGCCGGTCTGCACGACCGGGAGCCGGCACCCGGCCAGCTCGCAGAACCGGGTCCGCAGGCGCCCGGAATCTGACGGTGTGTCAGACATGGGCCGTAGGTTAGGCCCGGGGCGCCGCCCACAGCGAGCAGACGTAGCGGGCCGTGTAGGTGCCGCCGTGGGCGTCGACCACGGCCGCGACCTCGTCCAGCAGCGGGGCCAGGCGCTCGGGCGGCAGCATGCGGTGGTTGGAGTGGGTCTGCAGCAGGTCGAGCCACTCGGCCGTCGTGTACGTCCGGGTCCAGGGGATGTCGCGGTCCACCGGGTCGGCCGAAGTCGAGCCCGGCCGGGATGTCGTCGGCCCGCCCCGGACGGGGCAGCCCCCCGCACGTGGGCAGCCCGCCGACGTCGGGCTCGAGCCGCCGGTACACGTCGTCGAGGGCGACGCGCAGCGGGCGAGTCGTCGCCCTCGTCGGCCGCGTTCCACCACAGGGCGAGCCAACCGCCGGGCCGCAGCAGGTCGTGGGCCCGGTGCAGCCGCACCTCGGGGTCGAGCCAGTGCCAGGCCTGGGCGCAGGCCACGAGGTCGGCGGGCACGTCGCCGGGCCGGGGCCGCCCAGTCCTCGAACCCCGACACGTCGACCCGCCAGCCCGTGGCCGGCGAGGTGGCGCTCCGCCACCGCCGCCATGGCGGGGTGGGCCTCGACGCCGACCCCGGTCATCCCCCGGTCGGCGAGGAGCCGGGTCGCGTTGCCCGTCCCGCACCCGATCTCGACCACCCGGGCGCCCGCCCCGACCCAGGCCACGAGCTGGTCGACCAGCTCGTCCGGGTACGACGGCCGGGCCCGGTCGTAGCGCCCCGCGTCCTCCCCGAACACCAGCCGCATCCTCCCGCTCGCCCACCGCGCGGCAAACTAGCGCGCCAAGGGGTCTGCGGCCGTCCGGTGACTTGGTGGGGCGATGAGCCGAGAGTTCGACTTCCGGGAGTGGTACGCCGCCGAGCACGAGGGCGTCGCCCGGACGCTGGTCGTCATCGGGGGCGACGCCGACCTGGCGGGCGAGGCGGTGGCGGAGGCGTTCACCCGTGCCTACGAGCGGTGGTCCCGGTGTCTCGGCCATGGGGGCGCCGACCGGCTGGGTGTACCGGGTGGCGCTCAACGACCTGCGGCGGCGGCAGCGGCGCCGCCGGCGGGAGGGCGTCCTCCACCGGCGGCGACCCGCCCCGGCGGACGCCCGGCCCCGCGGTCGACCTCGACCTGTGGCGGCGGTGGCCGAGCTGCCGCTGCGTCAGCGGGAGGCCGTCGTGCTGCGCTACGTCGCCGACCTGCGCGAGCGCGAGGTGGCCGACGTCATGGGCATCAGCGAGGGGGCGGCGTCGGCCGCCCTGTCGGCCGCCCGGCGGTCACGCTCGCCGCCCGGCGTCACCGCGATCCCGGAGGAGGAGCTCGACGACGTCAGCCGATGACCGGATCCGCCGCCTGGCCGGCAGGTGCCCCTCCCCCGGGACCTGCCCCCGGCGGGCGACCTGATGGCGTCGCCGCCGCCATCGCCGCCGCCGGGCGGGCGCGGTGGGCGGGCCATGGTCCGTGGCGCTGGCCGGCAGCGTGGCGCTCGCCGGCTCGGCCGGCGAAGGGGCCGAGCCGGTCCGGTCGGGCCAGGAACCGCCGCGTCGGATACCGGACACGTCCGCGGCGCCGGGACGACCGCACCGGACGCCGGTCGAGACCCGGAGACCACGCTGGCGAGTCCCGTGGAGGCGCCGGTCGCGCCCGACCCCCGGCGCCGAGGTGCTGCTCACCGTGCCCGACGTGGTCGGCCTGGACGGCATGGCCGCCCGGCGGGCGCTGGAGCAGGCCGGCCTCGCCGTCGAGATCCGAGACTCGCCCGCCCCGCCCGACCTGCTGTCGGCCGTCGTGCCGTCGACGCAGTCCCCGGCGGCCGGCACCGTGGTGCCGCCCGGCACCGTGGTGGCGCTGCATTTCGAGCTGGCCGACGGAGCCGTACGCCGCGCAGATCGGCGGCGGCGGCCCCGGGCGGGGACCTCCCGGGCTGGCTCGCTGACGTCCCCCCGGGAGCGACCGTCACGGCCGTGATCTGCTACGACGTGGCCGACAACGAGGTGACGCGCACGGCTGACGGACCGGTGCACGGCATCGGCTACGAGGGGCGCACGCCGGACGAGCTGATCGAGAGCCGCCGGGGCCGGCGTGCGGGTCGTCGTCGACGTGCGCCTCCACCCGGTGAGCCGCAAGCCGGGCTTCTCCCGCCGGCGGCTGGCGCCGCGCTGGCCGCGGCGGGCATCGGGTACGTCCACGAGCCGTCGCTCGGCAACCCGCCCGAGAACCGCGACGTGTTCCCCGCGGCGACCCGGTCGTGGCCCGGTCCGGGCCGCGCCGCCGGTCCGGGCGCCGACGCCGTCGCCCGGATCGCCGCCCGGGCGGCCGAGGAGCCGGTGGCGCTGCTGTGCGTCGAGCGCGACGACGACCGCTGCCACCGCCGCGTGGTCGCCGACCTGGTGGCCGAGCGGCTCAGCCCGGGTCGGGGACCTCGCGCTCGCGGGCACCCTCGGGGTCGATGACCTCGCGGATGAGCCGCAGCTCCTCGTCCGTCGGCAGCCGGGACTCGGGGGTGTCGTCCCCGATCGCCAGGTCGAACCCCGTGGCCGCCACCACGTCGTCGACGGTCACGCCCGGGTGGACGGACGCCAGGCGCATGCTCCGGTCGGGGGTGGCGAAGTCGAACACCGCCAGGTTCGTCACGACCCGGCGGATCTCGACCCAGCGGCCGCCCTCGCCGAGCGCGGCCGCCCGGTCCCCGCCGATGCCGCACACCGTGTCCACGGCCTCGACGAACACCTTCGGCCCGTGGTTGGGCACCCAGTAGCTGGTCGGGTCGTTGATCGTGTTGCCGGGCGCGCCCCGGTAGCCCAGGAGCTGCACCCTCGGCCGGGCGTAGTCGCCGACGGCGGCCAGGTTCTGGTTGCCGAACCGGTCGATCTGGGTGGCGCCCATCATCACGTGGCGGCGCCCCGACCACACCCAGTCGAACATCGACCGGTACGGGTTCCAGTACTCGACCACCCGGTCGCCGGGCGCGACGGTGGCGGCGTCGTTGGCCACGAGCGCGGCCTCGCCGTCGGTCATGCACAGGTCGGGCTCGAAGGTGGCCCGGGCCAGGCGGCCGCCGATCATCGGGATGGTGCCGATGGGGTTGGCCAGGATCTCGCCGTCGCCCCGGAAGGCACTCGGCCACCGCCACCACGCACACCTCGGCCCGGGTGACCGTCACGACCACACCTTCCGCTGGTAGTCGTCCTCGCCGACGTCGACCCACTCGGCCCGGAACGCGGCCCACGCCTCGGGGCTGCGGGCCGAGGCGGCGTAGGCCCGCTGCGCCTCCTCGTCCCGGGGGTAGTCCGGGTCGCACAACGTCGGGTGGGCGCCGCCCGGCGCCTCCACGACGCCGTCCACCATCATGCGCGACACCCGCATCTGGTGGATGCAGCCCTCGGCGGCCAGGTCGGCCGTGGCCACGATCCGCTCGGTCGAGATGAACCGGCCGCCGGTCGGCGCCGCCTGCAGCATGAGGTCGTCCCAGTAGATGTCGGGCCCGAGGAACATGGCGTTGCCCCGCCGGTCGGCCCGGTTGAGGTGGCACAGCGCGGCGTCGAGCTCGAACGCGGGCACGGCCACCAGCTCCTCGCCGCCGACGGGCGACGGGAACGTCGCCAGCTTCGGGTTGTCGCGCAGCAGGTCCGAGCCGAGGCCGGCCCGGCTGGGCAGGAACGGGACCCGCCACGCCGCGGCCTGCAGCGCCAGGTGGAACAGGCCCTCGTCGTAGGGCTCGTCCTCGATGGCGCCCGACTGGCGGGCGGCCCGGAAGTGCGGCTCCAGCGGGATCGTGTCGAGCGACACGAACGCGTACACCGCCCGCCGCACCTTGCCGGCCGCGCACAGCAGGCCGAGGTCGGGGCCGCCGTGGGTCACGATCGTCAGGTCCTCGAGGTCGCTGCGGGCGATGGCCCGCACCAGCGCCATCGGCTTGCGGCGGCTGGCCCAGCCCCCGATGGCGATCGTCATGCCCGACCGCAGCCGGGACACGACGTCGGTCGGGGTCATGGTCTTGTCGGCCGTCATGTGTCGGTCTCACGCCCCTCGACGAAGGCGTCGCGGTGCTCGTCCGCCACGCCGGACAGGTTCAGCTCGAAGGTGAAGCCCTGCTCGAACCGGTAGCTGCGCTTCACGTCCCACAGGTCGATGCCGTTGAGCGACTCCTTGGCCGCCCGGATGACCACGGGCGACTTGGCGGCGATCTGGCCGGCCACCTCGCGGGCCGCGTCGCGCAGGGCGTCCCGGGGGACGACCCGCAGCACCGACCCGAAGGCGTGCAGCTCGGCGGCGGTGGCGGTGGCCGACGTGTAGACCATGGCCCGCATCTTGTGCTGGGGCACCAGCCGGGACAGGTGGGTGGCGGCCCCCAGCGCGCCCCGGTCGACCTCGGGCAGGCCGAAGGTGGCGTCGTCGGACGCCACGATCACGTCGGCGTTGCCGACGAGGCCGATGCCCCCGCCCAGGCAGAACCCGTGGACGGCGGCGATCACCGGCACCGGGCACTCGTAGACGGCGGCGAAGGCGGCGTAGCAGCCCCGGTTGGCGCCGACGAGGGCGTCGAAGCCGGCGGTGGCCTGCATCTCCTTGATGTCGACCCCGGCGTTGAAGCCCCGGCCCTCGGCCCGCAGCACCACGACCCGCACCGCCGGGTCCTCGCCGAGCGACCGCAGCGCGGCGGCCAGCTCGAACCAGCCGGCCACCGGGAGCGCGTTGACCGGGGGATGGTCCACGACGACCTCGGCGATGCCGCCGTCGTCGACCTCGGTGGTGATCGGCATGGAGGGCCCCTCGTCGCTGCGTTTCTGACGCCACGTCAGGTCGCTGTGGCAAGGTAGGCCGCAGGAGGCAGCGTGGACAACCCACTCGACCACACGGGCCGGGTCGTGCTCGTCACCGGCGGCACCCGGGGCATCGGCCGGGCCATCGCGGACCGCTACGCGGCCGCGGGCGCCACCGTCGTGGTGTGCGGGCGCACGGACCCCGGCGGCGGTGGTGGGGAGCCCGACTTCGTGGCCTGCGACGTGCGCGACGCCGACGCCGTCGCCGCCCTCGTGGACACGGTCGTGGACCGCCACGGCCGCCTCGACGTGGCGGTGAACAACGCGGGCGGGGCGCCGTGGGCCGACTCGGCCACGTCGTCGCAGCGGTTCACCGAGCGGGTGCTCGCCCTCAACCTGATCGCGCCGTTCGTCGTGGCCCAGGCCGCCAACCGCGTCATGCAGGGCCAGGACGGGGGCGGGGCCATCGTGAACATCGCCAGCGTGTCGGGGGTCCGGCCGTCGCCGGGTTCGGCCGCCTACGGGGCGGCCAAGGCCGGCCTGCTCAGCCTGACGCGGACGCTGGCGGTGGAGTGGGCGCCCGCCGTGCGGGTCAACGCGGTGGTGGCCGGGCTGATCGCCACCGAGCAGGCCGAGGCCACCTACGGCGACGAGGCCACCCAGGCGCGGGTGGCGGCCACGGTCCCCGCGGGGCGGCTCGGGACGGGCGACGACGTGGCCGGGGCGTGCCTGTACCTGTCGTCGCCCGCGGCCGCGTACGTGACGGGCGTGGCGCTGCCGGTCCACGGCGGCGACCAGTGGCCGTCCTTCCTGTCCGCCTATGAGCAGGGGACTGATCGGTAGCATCCCGCGGCGATGACCCCGGCCGAGCTCGCGTTCCTGGCGGTCGCGGGGTTCGGCGCCGGCGTGGTCAACGGCGTGGCGGGCGGCGGGTCGATGGTGTCGTTCCCGGCCCTGCTGGTCGTGGGGGTGCCGAGCCTGGCCGCCAACGTGACGTCCACGGTCGGCATCTGGCCCGGCTACGCCGGCGGCGCCGCGGGGTTCCGCCGCAACCTGGCCACCCAGCGCGACCGCCTGCGGGCCCTGGCCCCGATCGCCCTGGCGGGCGCCGTGGTGGGATCGCTGCTCATCCTGGTCACCCCGGAGGACGCGTTCGACGCCCTCGCCCCGTGGCTGGTCCTGGCCGCCTGCGCGCTGTTCGCGGCCCAGCCCCGCCTCGCCCGCCGCCTCGCGGTCGACCACCGGGACGACGGGGGCGGGGGCGGCGGGGGCGGGCATGCCGGCCTGCGGGCGGCCGGGGTCTTCGTCGCCTCGGTGTACGGCGCCTACTTCGGGGCCGGCCTCGGGGTGCTGCTGCTGGCCGTGCTCGGCATCACGCTGCCGGGCCGGCTCGCCGACCTCAACGCCGTCCGCACCGTGCTCGCCCTGCTGGTCAACAGCATCGCCGTCGTGGTGTTCGCGGTGGCCGCGCCGGTGGTGTGGTCGGCCGCCGCGGCCATGGCCGTCTCCAGCCTGGCGGGCGGCTACGTGGGCGCCCGCAGCGCGGCCCGGATGCCGGTGCCGGTGTTCCGGGCCGTGGTCCTGGGCCTCGGCCTGGCCGCCGCGGCCGGCCTGTTCCTGCGCTGACCGACCCGATTACCTGACAGTGTAAGGTTGTGCGTAATCTGTAGGGGATGAATCGCCGCCGGACCGTCCTTCTCGCCGCCCTGCTGCTCGCCGCGGCCGCCTGCGGCAGGCGACGCCGAGGCCGGCGGGCTCGGCACCGACGGCGGCAGCGATCCCGGGCCCAGCGTCCCCGACGACGTCGTCGTCGTCGACGGCACCGAGGCGTCGGTCACCGCCATCGACAACACGTTCCGGGCCGCCGACATCGAGGTCAAGCCGGGCACCACCGTGACCTGGGAGAACCGGGGTCGCAACGAGCACGACGTCCTGCCCGTCGAGGGCGACGCCTGGGGCGCCGCCGTCGAGGAGTTCGCACCCGGCGCCACCTACTCCACCACGTTCGACGAGCCCGGCGTCTACCCGTACTACTGCTCGATCCACGGCACCACCGACGAGGGCATGGTGGGCACCGTGGTCGTGTCCGACTGAGATCGACGACACCCCTGGGGGACCCCATGATGCCCAGTGCCCGACGGCTGATCGGCGCCGTCCTGGCCGGCATGCTCGCGCTCACGGCCGCCTGCGGTGGTGACGACAGCGGCAGCGACGCCGGCAGCAGCGGCGGCAGCGGCAGCGAGGCCGCCGAGGGCGCCACGCTGCGGGTGCCCGACGACCACGCCACCATCCAGGCCGCGGTCGACGCGGCCGCGCCCGGCGACCTCGTGCTCATCGCCCCCGGCACCTACGCGGAGGCCGTCACCGTCGAGACCGACGAGCTGACCATCCGGGGCCTCGACCGCAACGAGGTGATCCTCGACGGCGGCTTCACGCTCGACAACGGCATCCGGGTCGTGGGCGCCGACGGCGTGGCGATCGAGAACATGACCGCCCGCAACTACACGACGAACGGCTTCTTCTGGACCGGGGTCGAGGGCTACCGCGGCTCGTACCTCACCACCTACCGCATCGGCGACTACGGGCTCTACGCCTTCGACTCGACCAAGGGCCTGCTCGAGCACAGCTACGCCTCGGGCAGCCCCGACGCCGGCTTCTACATCGGCCAGTGCTACCCGTGCGACGCCGTCATCGACGACGTGATCTCCGAGTACAACGGGCTCGGCTACTCGGGCACGAACTCGGGCGGCAACCTGACGATCGTCAACTCGACGTTCCGCTTCAACCGGGCGGGCATCGTGCCCAACTCCGGCAGCTACGAGCTCTGCTACCCGGGCCGGTCGACCAACATCGTCGGCAACGTCGTGTACTCGAACCAGCAGGCCGACACGCCGGCCATCGACGTCGCCCTGCTGGCCATGGGCAACGGCATCCTGCCCGCAGGCGGGGTCGGCAACGTGATCGAGCGCAACCTCGTCTTCGACCACGACCGCACCGGCATCGGCCTCGTCCCGTTCCCGGAGGAGGACGCCAACGACGTCCCGCCGCCGCCGGAGGACGACGAGCGGCCCTGCGCCGAGACCCTCGACGACGCCCCCACCGACCCGGCGGAGATCCCCGATCTCGTGATCTGGAACCCGCGCGAGAACCGGGTCGTCGGCAACGTGGTCGAGGACTCGCGGCTGGCCGACATCGCCGTCGGCTCGCTCGACGACATCTCCGGCCTGGGCAACTGCTTCGCCGAGAACATGTTCGCCACGTCGGCGCCGCTCGACCTGGAGGCGCTCGCCCCGTGCGAGGGCGAGGGCAGCGGCGGCGACTGGCAGGCCGGCGCCCTCGACCTGGTGGCCCTCATGACCGCGGTCGCACCGCCGTCGGGCGACTACAAGGTCACGCCGGTCCCCGGCCCGCAGCCCACCATGCCCGACGCCGAGGACGCCCCGGCCCGCCCGGCCACCGACGTCCCCACCGACGTCGACCTCGACGCGATCGCGGTCCCGGACCGGCCCGCATGACGGTCCGTCGTCTCTCACCGCGGCTATGCCGCGGTGAGAGACGACAAACGAGGGGTGGTGGCGCTCGTGCTGGCGCTCGCCCTGCTCGCGGGGTGCGGGGGTGGGGCGCCCGCGGCCCCGCAGGCGGTGCGGCTGTCGCCCACCGACGCCGGGCCCCAGGGCCGGGTGCCGCAGTTCGTCGTCGAGTGCGGGTTCAGCCACGCCGCCCCCGACGACCCCATCGTCCACCCCGGCCACGCCGGGGTGTCGCACCTGCACACGTTCTTCGGCAGCACCGTCACGGCCGCCGCGTCCACGGCCGAGGACCTGTCCCAGGGCCCGACCACCTGCGACCAGCAGCTGGACCGGGCCGCCTACTGGGCGCCGGCGCTGATGGACGGCGGGCAGATGGTCGTCCCCGGCCGGGTCGTCGCCTACTACCGGCCGGGGGTGGGGATCGACCCCGCCACCGTCGAGCCCTACCCGTTCGGGCTGGTCATGCTGGCCGGCGAGCCCCACGCCACCGGCCCCCAGCCGCTCGACGTCGTCGCCTGGTCGTGCGGCACCGGCTCGGCGCGCCGACAGCCTCCCGCCCGAGTGCCCGCACGGGCGCCCGCTGCGCCTGGCCGTCGCGTTCCCCGACTGCTGGGACGGCCGCAACCTCGACAGCCCCGACCACCGGTCCCACGTGGCCCGCAGCGAGCGCGGCGCGTGCCCGGCGTCGCATCCGGCGCCGGTCCCGCAGCTGCTGCTCACGATCGACTACCCGGTCGCCGGGGCCGAGCACGACCTGTCCCTGACGTCGGGCAGCATGTACGGCGCCCACGCCGACTTCCTCAACGCCTGGGACCCGGACAAGCTGCGCACCGAGGTCGAGTCGTGCCTGCAGCGGGGCCTCACGTGCGGGGTGGCGAGCACACGTTCGTGATGACGGGGCCCTCCGGCGGTGGCAGGCTGGGGACTTCGTGAGCACCCGCCCGCCGGCTGCCGGGGGGCGGTGGGCGGGTGCTCACCTTTCGGGGTTCGCGGGCCGCTCGTAGCCGCTCGCGTAGGCCGGTGCCGGGATGTCCGCCCGCAGGTCCGGGGCGGGCTCGGGGGCGCCGAACACCGTGGTCACGGGCACGACGCCGGCCCAGTGGGACAGGCCCAGGTCCTCGTCGTCGTCGGACGGCGGGCCGGTGCGGACCTTGACCGACGCCTCGTCGAGCGGCAGGGCCAGGACCAGCGTGGCCCGCAGCTCCTTGTCGTTCGGCGGGCGGCTGTCGGGCGTGCGCCCGGGGACGAGGTGCTCGACCAGGACGCCGAGCGCGGCGAGGCGCTCGTCGGGGTCGGTGATCGCCGTGGCCTGCCCGAACACGACGACCGACCGGTAGTTCATCGAGTGGTGGAAGGCGGAGCGGGCCAGCACCAGGCCGTCGACGAGCGTGACGGTCACGCACATCGCGGTGGCCCGGCCGGCCCGCATGAGCCGGCTGGCGGCGGAGCCGTGCAGCAGCAGCCGGTCGCCGTCGCGGGCGTAGAGCATGGGGATGACGACGGGGCCGTCGTCGGTGGCCAGGCCCACGTGGGCGACGAGCCCCTCGTCGAGCACGGCGTGGACCAGCTCGGTCTCGTAGTGGCCCCGGTCGGGCTGGCGCTTCACGGTCGTGCGGGGGGAGGGCGGAGTGGACACGGGCCGAGGCTAGGGCTCACCCCGGTGGGGATGCCCATCCGGCCGGGCTGCGCTGGGTGATGGCCAAGCCGTTAAGGGTGGCCCGCGTGACCGTCACCCCGGCCGGGGTCAGCCGTCAGGCCGGCTCGGGGGTGTCGAGGTTGGTCCAGTTGGCCATGGCGGACCGCTCGCCGGCGGGCGTGAGCGCGCCGAGCCGGTCCAGGTCCTCCGTGGTCAGCTCGACCCCGAGGGACCCGACGTTCTCCTCCAGGTAGGTGCGGCGCTTGGTGCCGGGGATCGGCACCACGTCGTCGCCCTGCGCGGTCAGCCAGGCCAGGGCCACCTGGCCGGGGGTGGCGCCGTGGGCGGCGGCCACCTCGCGGACCACCGCGACGAGCGCCAGGTTGTGGTCGAGGTTGTCGCCCTGGAACCGGGGCTGGGTGCGGCGGAAGTCGTCGTCCTGCAGCGCGTCCAGGCTGGACACCGCGCCGGTGAGCATGCCCCGGCCGAGCGGGCTGTAGGGCACCGAGCGCGATGCCCAGCTCCCGGCAGGCGGGGACGATCTCGGCCTCGATGTCGCGGCTGAAGATCGACCACTCGGACTGGAGGGCGGCGATCGGGTGGACCGCCGCGGCCCGGCGCAGCGTGTCGGCCGACGCCTCCGACAGGCCGACGTGGCGGATCTTGCCCGCCGCCACCAGCTCGGCCATGGCGCCGACCGTCTCCTCGATGGGCACCCGGACGTCGGGCCGGTGCTGGTAGTAGAGGTCGATGTGGTCGACGCCGAGCCGCCCCAGCGAGGCGTCGCACGCCTGGCGGACGTAGTCGGCGTCGCCCCGCACGGTCCGCTCCCAGGTCTCGGGATCGACGGTGATGCCGCACTTGGTGGCGAGCACCACCTCGTCGCGGTGGGCGGCCAGCGCCTTGCCCACCAGCTCCTCGTTGTGCCCGAGGCCGTAGGCGTCGGCCGTGTCGAAGAACGTGACGCCGAGGTCGAGCGCCCGGGCGATCGTGGCGTCGGACTCGGCCTCGTCGGGGGTGCCGTAGGCGAAGCTCATGCCCATGCAGCCGAGGCCCTGGGCGCTCACGGTGGGGCCGGTGCGCCCGAGGGCGCGGGAGGGGAGGGTCATGGGTTGTTCCTTCAGTTGGCGGTGAGGGTGAGGTCGCAGTAGCCGGCGATCTTCATCTCGACGACGGCGAGGGCGGTCTCCAGGTCGACGATGCTCTCCTTGACCCGGTCGCGGTGGCGCTCGAGGAGTGCCAGCCGGCGGGCCTCGTTGCCGGGACCCTCGTCGACGAGGGCGAAGTAGGCCTGGATGTCGCGTATCGGCATCGCCGTCTGCCGGAGCCGGCTGATGAACGCGATGCGGGTCAGGTCGGCCTCGGTGTAGGCGCGGCGGCCGGCCTCGTCGCGGGGGACCGCGAGGAGGCCGATCCGCTCGTAGTAGCGCAGCGTGTGGGCCGTGATCCCGGTGCGCTCGGCCACGGCGGCGATGCTCGTCACACCGCCGACCGTAGGGGTTGGAGTGCGCTCTAAGTCAAGGTTTTCAGTGATGGGTCAGCCGTCCTGGCGAGCGGTTCACCGTGCTCTCAATGGTGGCCGTGGGCCTCCGTCGCAGTTGACCGGGTCGCCCGGCCGGACCTGGCCGCCGCCGGCGCCCTCCAGCGCCGCGAACGGCCCGCACGGGGTGCCGACGATCCACACGTGGACCATGGGGACGACCGCCCGCCGGTGGTAGCCGGGGTAGCAGGGGGCGGGCAGCGGGTCGGCCAGCACGACCTGCCAGGCGTTCTCCTCGCCGTACCAGCACAGGTCGTTGTGGATGTGGTACTGGACCAGCGGGCCGGCCAGGTCGGGGGCGTTGTCGAGCGTCGACCCCGGCTCGAGCAGGTACATGGCGGCCTGCAGGGTGCGCTGGCCGTTCACGACCCGGTACACGAGCGACTCGGGGGCCGAGGCGTCGAACACCTTGCCGTCCTCCAGCATCGGCCAGTTGATCCAGTGCTCCCAGCCGGTGAAGCCGTCGCCGATCGCCCGGTACCCCGCGGCGTAGGCCTCGTCGGTGGTCGCGAACCGGTCGAGCCGCTGGATGGTGGCGGTCACCAGGCCCTCGGCCCACGCCTGCTGCTCGGCCGACACCCCCGGCACGCCGCTGAGGTCGACCGGGAGCGTGCCGTCGTAGGGCCGGGGCGGCACCGGCGCCGGGTCGGTGCCCGGCGGATGCTGGTGGTCGCCACCGGTGCCCGGGGGGTGCTGGTGGTCGCCGCCGGTGCCGGGCGGGTGTCGTCGTGGTCGCCATCGGTGCCGGGCGGGTGGTCGTGGTCGTCGTGCGTCGAGCCGGGCCCGGTGCGCCGCGTCCCGGCGGCATGGTCGTGGTCGTCGTCGTGGCCGTCCGCCCCGGTGCCCGCGTCCGCCCCGCCGTGGTCGTGGTCCCCGCCGTGCCCGGCGGCCCCGGCCGCCGACTCGCCCGGGGCGTGGTCGTGGTCGTCGTCCCCGTGGTCCTCGCCGTCGCCGTGGGCGTGGGCGCCGGTGGCCAGCTCGTCGTGGCCGTGCCCGTCGGCGTGGGCGTGCCCGCCGGTGGCCACCATGGCCACGACGACCAGCAGTGCGGTGGCCGCGGCCACCGGGGCCTGCGCCGTCCCGGACAGGCGGGGCAGCCGGTCGGGGGCGACCAGCGCGGCCAGGGCGCCGGCCACGGCCACCCCGCCCAGCAGCGCGGCCAGCGTGTCCGGCAGGCCCGGCCCCTCGGCCGCCTCCAGCCCGTCGACGAATCCGATGCCGGTCGTCCTGGTCAGCAGCCACCCGGCCACCGCCGCGCCGTTGCCGGCCACGCCGGCGCGGTACAGCCACCGGCCGGGCCGGGCGAACACCAGCGCCCCCCAGCCCACCTGGAACACCGCCAGCAGCGCGAAGGCGAGCGCCGCCTGCCCGTGCTCGCCGTGCACCCCCACCGCGCTCGCATGGATCACGCCGGCGCCGATCGACGCCATCGCCGCCAGCGCCGGACCGGTGCGCGCCGCACCGGTGTCGGTCGTCGTCATCGGGACCTCCTCGGCCATCTCCCCCTGTTGACACCGGAGGGGCCTTCGTGTTGACCCTCAGCGACGACTGACGTGAACCTGTAACGCGGCGGCGCTCACAGCCCGGTGCCGTGGACGTGGTCGCAGGAGACCTCCTCGCCCTCCCGGACCTGGCCGCCGGAGATGCCCTCCAGCGCCGCGAACGGGCCGCACGGGTGGGACACGATCCACACGTGCATCATCGGCTCCAGCAGCTTGCGCTCGGTGCCCCGGGGGCACGGCGCGGGCACGGGAGCCGCCGGGATCACCTGGTAGCGGTCGCCGCCGCCCGACCAGCACAGGTCGTTGTGCACGTGGAACTGGATCAGCGGGCCGCCGACGTCGGGCAGGTTGTCGAGCGTCGTCCCGGGCTCCATGACGTACATGGCCGCCTCCAGCGTGCGGGCCGACCCCGGTCCCACCCGGTACACGAGCGACTCGGGGTACTCGGCGTCGAGCGCCCGGCCGTCGGCGAGCAGCGACCAGTTGATGTAGTGCTCGAACCCGGTGCCCGAGTCGCCGATCGACGTGTAGCCGGCCGCCTCGGCCGCGGCCGTGTCGGCGAAGCGGGGCAGCTTCTCCACATTGGAGGTGAGCAGGGCCTCGGCCCGGGTCTGCTGCTCGGGCGACACGCCGGGCACGCCGCTCAGGTCGACCGGCAGCGTGCCGTCGAACGCGTTGGGCGGCACCGGTGCGGCCGCGGCCCCGCCCGCCCCCTCGGTCCCCGCCCCGGTGTGGTCGTGGGCGCCGTCGTCGTGCGCACCGTCGTCGTGGGCGCCGGCCGTCGCCGCGCTGTCGTGGCCGTGCTCGCCGCCCGCGTGGGTGTGGCTGGTGGACGACACCATCGCGGCCACCACGACCAGGGCGGTGGCCGTGGCCACGGGCAGCTGGCTCAGGAACGCGGGCAGCCGCGGCCGGGCCCGCCCGGCCAGGCCCACGAGGCAGGCGAGTGCGCCGACCATGGCGACCGCGGCCAGCGCCGCGGCGGTGGTGTCGGCGAAGCCCGGGTCCTCGGCCGCCTCGAGGCCCTCGACGGCCCCGATCCCGGCGGTCTTCGCCGCGATCCACCCGGCGATCGCCACCGCGTTGCCGGCGGCGCCGAGGACCATGACCCACCGGGACGGCCGGGCCAGCGCGAGCGCGCCCCACGCGACCTGGAACGCGGCCAGGGCCGCGAACGCGACGGCCGCGGGACGGTGCTCGCCGTGGACGCCGACCGCGGTGGCGTGGATGGCCCCCGCCCCGATCGAGGCGAGCGCCGCCCACACGAGCACGGTCGGCGTCGCCGCCCGGTTGTCAGTGGCCACTGGCCCCTCCCGGCGTCACACGCCGATGTCGCTCCAGGGCCCCCGGATCGCGAAGCTCATACCCCGGCTGGCCTGGATGTTGACGAACATCGTCTCGCCGTTCGGGCTGAACGTGACCCCCGCGAACTCGTCGTTGAAGCGGCTGGCCCCGGTGCTCGACACGAGGCGGTTCAGCGCGATGTCCCACAGCTCGCCCTGCGGCGACAGGCCCCGGATGTAGTTGTCGTTGACGTTGTCCTCGCAGAGCACCAGTGTGCCCCGCCGGCTGACCGTCACGTTGTCGGGGAAGTCGAGCACGGCCGCCCCCGGCGACTGGTAGATCAGCTTGAGGCGGCTGGAGGCGATGTCGTAGCCCCAGATCTGGCCGGTGCCGTTCCCCCACCCCTGCACGGTGTCGGACAGCCCGGGCTCGGCGGGTCCGCCGCCCTGGGTCGAGCAGAAGTAGATGACGCCCCGGTCGTAGGTGGCGCCCTCCAGCCGGGAGAACAACGCCGCTCCCTGGTCCTGGCCCTGGCTGCCGACGTGGTTGAGGGCCTGGTCGTTGGTCGTCGGGGCGGTCTGGCCGGGCGTGAAGGGGAAGCTGGGCGCCGGGTCGTCGATCTTGACCCACTTCACCGCGTAGGTGGCGCCGGCGGGCTGGGCCTCGGCCAGGTCCGCGTTGGGCACGCCCTTGATGGCCAGCATCTCCAGCCGGCCGCCGTCGCTGAGCCGGCCGGCGCGCACCGGGTCCTTCTTGGACTTGTAGCGGTAGAGGCCGGACGGGTAGCCGAAGTTGTCCTCGGTCAGGTAGAGCACGCCCCGCTCGGGGTCCAGGGCGACGGCCTCGTGGGCGAAGCGGCCGGCCTGGGTGATCGGCTCGCGGGACGACTGCCCGCCGGCCGGCACCTCGAAGATGAACCCGTGGCGCTCGGTGAGCGGGATGTTGGAGACGCCGGTGAAGTCCGGGCCCACGTCCGGGCCGTTGATGGTCTCCTCGCAGGTCACCCACGAGTCCCACGGCATGCGGCCGCCGGAGCAGTTCATCTGCGTGCCGTTGAGGCTGGTGAAGGCCCGGACCACCTCGCCGGCCAGCGTGACCTCGGTCGTCGTGGTGCCGCCGCCCGCCATCGGGTCGTAGGCGGCGCCGGCGTCGCCGAACGCGGGCACGGGGTTGTTCACCTCGTGGTTGCGCACGAGCCAGACGTTGCCGCCCGGCGCCCGGAACGCGGCCATGCCGTCGTGGCGGCCCGGCAGGATCGTGCCGTCGTCGAGGGTGATGGTCTGCTCGGTGTCGTGGAACGACCGGTAGGTGAAGCCCGCCGGCAGCCACAGCCGGACGATGCCGTCGCGGTCGTCGGGCACCGGGCCGAGCACCGGCTGGGGGGCTGCGGCCACCGGTCCGGCGACGAACCCGGCGAAGGGTCCGGCACCCGCCAGCACCGCGCCGCCCGCCGCCGCCGCCGATCCGGTCAGGAACCTGCGCCTGTCGATCGTGACCATGCCCGTACCTCCCGATGACGCGAACTGGCCGCGGGTCCGGGGCCTGAGCGCCCGTTCCCGCGGCCAGAATGCCAGGTTCTCAGGACAGAGGTGCGGTGGCGGCCTCGGCGACCTCGGTCTCGGGGCCCTGCCCGTTGACCGTGGTGCCCTGGCTGTCGTCGCTGCCGCCGGCGATGCCGGCACCCTCCCGCTTGGAGAACGCGATCGCCACCAGCAGCACCGCCAGCGCCACCCCGGCCACGATGTACCCGCCGGTCTCGGGGGTCGAGCTGAGGACGTTGTCGGGGTCGATGACCGACAGGCTGATGATCGCCGGCAGGATCAGCAGCGACACCAGGTTCATCACCTTGATGAGCGGGTTGAGCGCGGGGCCCGCCGTGTCCTTGAACGGGTCGCCCACGGTGTCGCCGATCACCGCGGCCATGTGGGCGTCGGAGCCCTTGCCGCCGTGGTGGCCGTCCTCGATGTACTTCTTGGCGTTGTCCCAGGCGCCGCCCGCGTTGGACAGGTAGTTGGCCATGAGCTGGCCCACCAGGATCACCGCGGCCAGGAAGCCGCCGAGGGCCGTGTAGCCGATGCCGAAGCCGATGATGACCGGCGTGAGCACGGCCAGCAGGGCCGGGGTCGTCAGCTCCCGCAGCGAGGCCCGGGTGCAGATGTCGATCACCGGGGCGTAGTCCGGCCGCTTCTCGCCCGACATGATCTTGCCGTCGGCGAACTGGTTGCGGACCTCCTGGACCACGACGCCGGCCGTGCGGCCCACGGCCCGGATGGCCAGCGACGAGAACAGGAACGGCACGGTGCCGCCGATCAGCAGGCCGATGAAGACCTTGGGGTCGGCCGCGTTGATCGGGATGGCGCTGAAGATGCCGCCGGGCGTGTCCTTCAGCGTCTCGATGAGGTCGGCCTCCAGCACCTCGGTGCCGGCGATCTCGATGAAGCTGGCGAACAGGGCCACCGCCGCGATCACGGCCGAGCCGATGGCGAAGCCCTTGGTGACGGCCTTGGTGGTGTTGCCCACGGCGTCGAGGCCGACCATCACCTTCTCGGCCTCGCCGTGGAACTCGCCGGTCATCTCGGCGATGCCGGCGGCGTTGTCGGCCACGGGGCCGAAGGTGTCCTCGGACACGACGACGCCGGTGGTGGCCAGCATGCCCATGCCGGTGAGGGCGACGAGGTACAGCGTGAACTGCGTGTCGCCCCCGCCGAGCCCGATGGCGGCGCCCAGGGCGACGGCGATGGCGATGACGGCCCACACCGAGGACTCCAGGCCCGAGGCGGTGCCGGCCAGCACGGTGGTGGCCGGGCCGGTCTCGGCGGCGTCGGCGATCTCCTGGACCGGCCGGGTCTCGGTCGAGGTGAAGTACTCGGTGATGCGGCTGGCCACCTGGGCCAGGATCAGGCCGATGAGCACGGCCCCGAACATGCGCAGGCCGACGTTGGCGATCTCGCCGTCGGGGTTGCCGACGTAGACCAGCGCGAGGCCGAGGGTGCCGACCACCGTGAGGATGCCGGCGGTGAGGAAGCCTCGGTTGATGGGGGCCATGGCCGAGCGCTCGTCGTCGCGGGCCCGCACCATGAACACGCCCACGATCGAGGCGAGCACGCCGATGGCCCGGGCGGCCAGCGGGAAGAGGGCGCCCACGGCCCACAGGGCGGGCTCGTCGGGGAAGATCCGCTGGAAGGCGGGGACGCCGAGGATGATCGACGCCACCAGGGTGACCTCGTAGGACTCGAACAGGTCCGACGCCATGCCGGCGCAGTCACCGACGTTGTCGCCGACGTTGTCGGCGATGGTGGCCGGGTTGCGGGGGTCGTCCTCGGGGATGCCCGCCTCGACCTTGCCGACCAGGTCCGCGCCGACGTCGGCCGCCTTGGTGAAGATGCCGCCGCCGACCCGCAGGAACAGGGCCAGCAGCGAGCCGCCGAACCCGAATCCGATGAGGATCGCCGAGCTCGTGTTCTGGAAGATCATCATGATGAGCGTGGCGCCGATGAGGCCCAGGCCCACGCAGAACATGCCGCACACGCCGCCGGTCCGGAACGCGATCTGCAGCGCGGGGGCCATCTTGCCGGTCCTGGCCGCGGCCGCCGTGCGTACGTTGCCTCGCACGGCCAGGCTCATGCCGATGAAGCCGGTGAGGCCCGACATGAAGCAGCCGGCCAGGAACGCCAGCGTGCGGAAGGTGCCCGACGCCGCGAACGACAGCGCCGTCTCGCCGTTGGGCTTCTCGACCGCCACCGACGTCACGAAGACGACGAGCGCCAGCGGGACGAGGATGAAAGCGATCGTGCGGAACTGGCGCTTCAGGTAGGCCATCGCTCCCTCCTGGATCGCCTTGGCGATCTCGCGCATCTTCGGCGTTCCTTCGTCGGCGGCGAGGACGCCCCGCATCAGGATGAGGCCCACGCCCAGCGCCAGCAGGGCGGTGAGCGCGGAGCCGATCAGGACGAACCACTCACCCCCTTTGAGGGTGAAGTCCTGGTAGCCGCCCTCGGCGGCGAAAAACTGCACCATGTCGTGCGTCTCCCCTTGTGTCTCAGACTGCTCTGTCTGCTTCGCCGTTGACCCGGGCGCCCGGTTCGGGGCTCAGCGTGCGGGTCACGTACACCTGGCGGGCCACCCGCTGCCCGATGGTGCGGGTGTGGCCACCGATCTCGACGACCAGCGGGCCGTCGAACGGATGCTTCTCGACCACCGCCACCTCGACGCCCGGGACCACGCCGAGCGTGCCGAGGAACGACAGGATCTCGGCGTCGGTCGATCCCGACACGGCCACCTCGGCCACGTCGCCCGGCTCGAGGTCGTAGAGCTCGGGCGTGTTGGGCAGGTCGGCCGCTTCGGGCTGCGGGATGGGGAAGCCGTGCGGGCACGTCTCGGGCCGGTGCAGGGCCACGTAGAGCCGCTCGGTCACCTCGTCGGGCAGGTCGTGCTCGAACGACACGGCCAGCTCGTCCGCCTCGTTCCAGGCGTAGCCCAACATGTCGGCGAGGAAGCGCTCGACGATGCGGTGACGGCGGATGGCGGCCACCGCGGCCTGGCGGCCGACCCCGGTGAAGGTCACGCCCTGGTAGGGGCGGTGGTCGACCAGCCCGCGGTCCGCGAGCCGCTTGACCAGGGTGGTCACCGTGCCGGGAGACAGGCCGAGCCGGTCCGCGAGGGTGCCCGTGTGCGCCTCGGAGCCATCCCGGGTGAACCGGTAGATCGCCTTGAGGGCCTCGCGTTCCGTCCTGGTGAACTCGGTCTGCTGCATAGAAGGGTTTGGCTCCTCCAAAACCCGGGCTTCGGCACTTGCGACTTGCTTGCCTACCACGGCGCGCAACTCGCCCCCAAACCCGGGATGTGCGAAACTGCCGACCCACGGCATCTGACGGTGTGTCAGGAATGGAGGACCCTGTGCCCGACGCCGCCCCCGCCGTCGAGGGATGGTTCACCACGGGGTCCGAGCCCGCTCTCCTGGGCACCCGCTGCCGGGCGTGCGGCACGGTCTTCTTCCCCCGGGAGGAGTCGTTCTGCCGCAACCCGGCATGCTCGGGCGAGGCGTTCGACGAGGTCCCGCTGTCCCGCCGGGGCACGGTCTGGTCGTACACCGACGCCCGCTACCAACCCCCGCCGCCGTACATCCCCCGCACCGACCCGTACGAGCCGTTCGCCCTCGCCGCGGTCGAGCTGGAGGCCGAGGGCCTGGTCGTCCTCGGCCAGGTCGCCGACGGCTACGGCGTCGCCGACCTGAGCGTCGGCACCGAGGTCGAGCTGGTCGTCGAGCCCCTCTACACCGACGACGACGGCACGACCCGCACCACCTGGCGCTGGAGGCCGGTATGACCGACGACGCCACCCTCGTGGGCGCGGGCATGCGGACTCACCGGGCCGGGCGTGGGACCGGTCGGGGCGCGGGTGCGACGTGGCGAGGGAGGCCGCTGTGAGCAACGACGTCGCCCTCGTGGGCGTGGGCATGCACCCGTGGGGCAAGTGGGGCCGGCCGTTCGCGTCGTACGGCGTGCACGCCGCCCGCGCCGCCCTGGCCGACGCCGGCCTGGACTGGTCCGACGTCCAGCTCGTCGTCGGAGGCGAGACGGTCCGCAACGGCTACGCCGGCTACGTCGCCGGCGCCACCTTCGCCCAGGCCCTGGGCTGGAACGGCGCCCGGGTCGCCACCGCCTATGCCGCCTGCGCCACCGGCGCCCAGGCGATCGACACGGCCCGCGCCCGCATCCTCGCCGGCATGTGCGACGTGGCCCTCGTGGTCGGCGCCGACACGACGCCCAAGGGGTTCCTCGCCCCCAACGCCGGCGACCGCCCGGACGACCCCGACTGGCTGCGCTTCCGCGTCCTCGGCATGACCAACCCGGCCTACTTCGCCCTCTACGCCCGCCGCCGCATGGACCTCTACGGCGCCACGGTCCACGACTTCGCCGCCGTGAAGGTCAAGAACGCCCGCCACGGCCTCGCCAACCCCAACGCCCGCTACCGCAAGCCGGTCACGGCCGAAGACGTCGCCGCCTCCCCGGTCGTGGCCGATCCGCTGCGCCTGCTCGACATCTGCGCCACGTCCGACGGGGGCGCCGCCGTCGTGTTGACCTCCGAGTCGTTCGCGCGGTCCCGGAGCCTGCGGGCGCTGCGCCTGCGGGCGGTGGCCACCGTGGCCCCCACGTTCCCCAACACGGTGATCGAGATGCCCAACTTCGCCACCGACTCGACCGTCGCGGTGGACGCGGGCGACCGCACGTTCCGCGACTCGATCGCCCACGCCGCCTACGAGGAGGCCGGCCTGGGCCCCGAGGACGTCTCGCTCGCCGAGGTCTACGACCTGTCGACCGCGTTGGAGCTGGACTGGTACGAGAACATCGGCCTCTGCAAGGAGGGCGACGCCGAGCATCTGCTCCGGGCGGGCGAGACCGCCCTCGGCGGCCGGGTCCCGGTGAACCCGTCGGGTGGCCTGGCCTGCTTCGGCGAGGCGGTCCCCGCCCAGGCGCTGGCCCAGGTCTGCGAGGTGGCGTGGCAGCTGCGGGGGGAGGCGGAGGGCCGCCAGGTCGACGGCGCCCGGGTGGGCATCACCGCCAACCAGGGCCTCTTCGGCCACGGATCGTCGGTCATCGTGTCATCTTGATCCTTTCTCGTGTGTTGAAAACACTATAGCGGGTTGCAGGCCCCTTTGGGTCACTGCTAGAACGTGCGTCATGGTAGTCGAGCTCCCACGACGCGTAGCGGCGGTGCCTCCGGCCGCACCCGTCGTCTTTCCTTGGACCGAGGCGGCTGCGGCCCTGTCCGCGCTCAGCGCCGCGTCCGGCGCCATCGCCGCCCACCGCGAGGCGAGGTCGGCCATGAGTGGCGGGCTGGCCGAGTGGTCGGGCCGGTTCCGCGACGAGTTCGACCGTGCGGACGCCGGCCTCGCCGCGGCCGCGGTCGACGTCGAGGACGGCCTGGTCCGCAAGGCGGGCGCCATCGTCGACGGCGCGGAGGCGGCCAACGCGGCCCAGGTCCGCCGCAACGACGGCAAGGCCCACCTGGCGGAGGCGGGCTGAGCGATGGACCGGTCGAGTGCCGATCCGGGCAAGCTGCTCGACTACGGCGGCGCGGGCGTCGTGGCTGAGTGACGACCTGCGGGTGCGGGCCGTCGCGGTCGCCGACGCGCTCGCCGCACTCGGTGCCGCCGCCGACCCGCTGGACTTCGCACCCGCCACCGGTGAGCTCGGCGACCGCGTCGCCGACCTCGCCGGCGACTGGGCCCACCTCGACGCGTTCGTCGGCGACGTCGGGTCCGGGTTCGCCCTCGCCGGCAACGCCGGGTGGAACGGCGACCGCGCCGCCCTGGCTCCGGGTGTCGTCCACGCTGCCGACAGCCGCGTCGCCTCGCGGGGCCGGGTGGGCTTCGCCGACCGCGACACGGCCCGGCGCGAAGCCCGGCAGGACGCGGCGGCGATCCGCCGCGCCCTCGAGGACGGATCGCCCACTGCGGCCGAGATCGAGGCGCTCGCCCACGGCATCGGCCGCGGGCGGCACGACCCCGCCTATGCGGCCCGCTTCGCCGAGATCCTCGGCCCGCAGGGCATGGTCGACATCGTCGGGCTGATCGACGACGCCTACCGGTCAACCGGTCCGGAGATCCGTCCCGCTCCCGGGTGGGGCGTCGACCAGCTCGCTCCGTTCGGCGCCGTCCTCACGACGGCGTTCGACACGCTCCGCCACCCGGCGGCCGGGTCGCGGCTCCCGCCGGGCTGGCTCGACGACTTCCTCGACATCGGCATGGACGCCGGCACCGCGTTCGAGCACAGCCTGCTGGTGTCGCAGGCGACGCTGCCGTCGTGGGCGGTGCTGTCCCTGGCCGAGGCGCATGTCACCGCCCGCATCCGCAGCGGCGAGGGGCCCATCGTCGAGGTGAACCACGAGGGCATGCTCGTCTGGGGTCCCGAGGCCTCGTCGACCATGGGCAACGTCCTCGAGGGCCTCGGCAACTGCCCGTCGGCCGCCACCACCTGGCTGACCGGC
Organism: uncultured Acidimicrobiales bacterium; assembly: GCA_963759225.1. Lineage (GTDB taxonomy): Bacteria > Actinomycetota > Acidimicrobiia > Acidimicrobiales > VFJN01 > ZC4RG19. Next base: position 209,073 of record CAVWYL010000021.1, read on the forward strand.
ACCGACGCCGGCGGGCGCACCAACGCCGAGGCCCTGCTGGCCTACGAGCTCAGCCCCCACTACGAGCTCCACCACCGTGACATGGCCGACCGCCTCGCCATCGGCCTCGGCCACGGCGCCTCGTCGGTGTGGGCAGCCGGCCTCCCGGGTGCGGACGCGGAGCTGTTCCACGCGGTGGTCGACACCGTCGCCGCCGACGGCCGCCTCCGCCTTCCCGGCATGGAGCCCGGCCTCGCCCAGGGCGCGGCCGCCCGCATGGACGTCGTCGAAGCCCGCATCAACGGCGGCTTCCGGCTCGACACGCAGGAGGGCACGCGTCGGTTCGAGGACACGGCGGTCTTCCTCCGCGAGGTCATGCGCGACGACGGACGCGGCCGCCACCCTCCGGTCGGCCGCCGGCGACCATCTCCAGGACCGCCTGCCGCAGCTGCCGGCACCGGGCCCCGACCGCGACGCCGCCCTCCAGGTCGCCGGCCGCACGATGGGCGTGCTGGCGCAGGCGGACGCCAACGCGGCGATCGCCAACGGCCTGGCCGCCGACGCCCTCGCCGGCGCCAACGCCGACGTGGTGGACTACGTCGCCAGCTGGCTCCCGGGCGTCGGGCCCGTGAACGACGTGCTCGGTGGCGCCGGCGGGGGAGCGGGCGAGTGGCTGTTCGGCGACTCCCGGGCCGACGAGGCGGGCGACGCCGCCCAGAGGCGGATCTTCCTGGCCGACCGGGCACTGGCGGCCACCGTCGCGATGCACCACGTCGAGTCCGGCACCATCGACCCGCACGCCGCGTCCGAGGCCGCATGGTCGGCGGTCGAGGCGCTCGACCTCGACATCGACCGGGCAACGGTCGACGGCCTGTTCCTCGACCCCGCCGGCAACCCTCGCCCATCCCTGCCACCGGTCGACCAGATGACCCCCGCAGAGCGCCAGGCGTTCTACGCCTGGGTGTTCAGGGCCGAGCTCCCCGCCGCCGGTCCAGCATCAGACGACTACCGCGGGCTGCATTCGGCAGCAGCGAGCGCCGGCAACAAGGTGGTGTACGAGGCATGAGCCGTCGCCTTGTCAGGCTCACCCTGGTCGTGCTGGCCATTGCTGTGCTTCTGGTGGCTCCGGGTTGCGGCGATCCGGCGGAGCCGACGGAACGCACACTGGGCGGCGCCCGGTTGGTCGGCATCGAACTCGCGGAGGACGTCCGTGCCTATGACGGGTTGCCGGCGGACAGGCTGCCGTTCAACGACCTCCGAGGGGCCCGGGACGTGGTCGCCGACGGCGAGGGCGGGGTGTGGTTGCTCACAACCGTGGACCTGATCCACGTCGACGGCGACGGGAAGATCGACGCCCACACGACGCGACTCATGCCCCTGCACAGTGTGGGGTCGCTGGCGCTGGCACCAGATGGTCACCTGGTCATGAACCGGGAGTCCGGGGCCACCTGGTTGGCGCCGCTGGGTCCCGCCGCCGAGCGGAACGCCGACGTCGACTTCGGCCTGGGCGTCTGGAGCGACACCCTGGGGCTGGGGTTCCGCTACGCCGACATGGCCTTCCTGCCGGACGGCACGTGGCTCGTCAGCTCGCTGTCCGACACCCACATCGCCGCGGCGTCGCTCGACAAGACCTATCGCTTCGTCCTCGCCCCCGCGGGCAGCCCCGAGCCCGCGGACGTGCGTCTGCCGGACCATGTGCGAACGTCCGTCGTGGGGTTGCCCGACGGGCGGATCGCGTTCGCGACCAACGCCATCGACGGTGGGCCGGGTGACGGGTTGGTCTACGTGATCGAGTCCGGTGGGCTGCGCCGGGTCGAGACCTCCAGCGATCGCCCGATCCGGCGGGTCTTCCCCGGCCCGGGCGGAACGCTGCTGGCCCTGGACGGCCACAACATCTCCCGACTCGACGTCGACACCGGCGAGGTCGACGTGCTGATCGACCTGTCCGAGCTGGGCGGCGGTCATCTCGAGCCGGCCGCGTCGTCCGACGACGACGCCTCTCGGGCCCGGGTGGCCGCGGCCGCGTACGGCGACGACCTCCTGTTCGTGGCGGACGACCGCCTCTGGCGCCTGGAGGGAGCGTTGTGGTGAGCCGCCTCAGATCAGGTCAGCCAGCGGCTCACCGCGAGGACCACGCACGCGAGGGTGTCCCCGTTCTCGATCTCCATCGTGATCCGCATGACCGTCTGGACCCCGCCGGTGACCTCGGTGCACGACACGAGCGTTGCGTGGCCGCGGACCCGGTCGCCCGCGGCCAGGGGGCCGGGGAAGCGGACCTGGTCCGTGCCGATGTTGAGGCCGGCGGAGGCCGCCACCTCGACGATCTCGGGCAGGACCTTGTTCGTGAGCGAGAGGGCCAGGTACTCGGGGCCGGCGCCCGTGGCGTGGGCGAAGGCGCTCACCATGTCCTCGGTGACGTCGATCCACCCGCTCGTGCCCAGCGGCTCGCCGACCGACGACCGGAGGTCGTCCAGGGTCACGTGCCTCATGGGTGCTGGGAGCTCACGCTCACGACCTCGCCCGTCATGTACGTCGCGTAGTCGCTGGCCAGGAAGGCGATCACCGTCGCCACCTCCCACGGCTCCGCCGGGCGGCCGAAGGCCTCCTGGGCGGCGAGCGACTCCAACAGCTCGTCGCTCGTCACCTTGGCCAGGAACGGGTGCATGGCCAGGCTCGGCGCCACCGCGTTCACGCGCACGCCGTGGGGGGCCGCTTCGATGGCGGCGCTGCGGGTCAGCGCCATCACCCCCGCCTTGGCCGCCGCGTAGTGGGCCTGGCCCGCCTGGGCCCGCCAGCCGAGCACCGACGCATTGTTGACCACCACCCCGCTGCCCTGGGGGCAGAGCCGGCGCAGCGCGGCGCGGGTGCAGCGCATCGTGCCCGTGAGGGTCACGTCCACCACCCGGTGCCACTGCTCGTCGGTCATGTCCACGAGGTCGGCCGTCCCGCCCAGCCCGGCGTTGTTCACGACCACGTCGATGCGGCCGTGGTGGGACACGGCCGCGGCGAACAGGGCCTCGACCTGGTCGCCGTCGGTGACATCGCACGGCACCGCCACGACCCCGCCCAGCGCCTCGGCCGTCTCGGCCAGCCGGCGCTCGTGGGCGTCGCTCACCACCACCTCGGCACCCTCCGCCAGCAGGCGGCGGGCCGTGGCCGAGCCGATGCCCGTTCCGGCCGCCGCCGTCACCACCGCGACCTTGCCCTTCAGCAGGCCGTGGCCCTCCGGCTCGACCGGCACCGGGGGCGGACCGGCCGGGGTCACCGGGGCTCCCGGGGGAGGCCCAGGCCGCGCTCGCCGATGATGTTGCGCTGGATCTCGTTCGACCCCGCGTAGATCGTGTCGGCGCGGCTGAACAGGAACACCCGGGCCAGCGCATCGACCTCCGGATCGCCGGACACCAGCGCCGCCGCCCCCATCACGTCCATGGCCAGCTCGCCCAGCCCCCGGTGGAACGTCGCCCAGTACAGCTTGCCCACCAGCGCCTCCCGGCCCAGGGTGCCCGACTCCGACCCCGCCAGCGTCCGCAGGGCGTTGAGCCGCATGATCTCCAGCCCGATGTGCGCCTGCGCCAGCCGCTGGCGCATCACCGGGTCGTCGGCGACACCGGTCCGCCGGGCCACCGCCGTCACGTGCGCCAGCTCGTTGCGGAAGTTGAGCTGCTGGCCCAGCGTGGACGCCCCCCGCTCGAACGCCAGCGTCCCCATCGCCACCGCCCACCCGCGGCCCTCGCCCCCCACGACGTTGCCGGCCGCCGTGCGGGCCCCGGAGAAGAACACCTCGTTGAACTCGCTGTCCCCGGTCATCTGCACGATGGGCCGGACCTCGATGCCGTCCTGGCGCATCGGCACCAGCAGGTACGAGAGACCGGCATGCTTCGACTCGCCCGGGCCCGGAGGCGCGGTGCGGGCCAGCACGAAGCACCAGTCCGCCCAGTGGGCCAGCGACGTCCACACCTTCTGCCCCTCGACCACCCACTCGTCGCCCTCCGGCGACGGCACCGCCCGGGTGGCGACGTTGGCCAGGTCGCTGCCCGCGTCGGGCTCCGAGTACCCCTGGCACCACAGCTCGTCGCCCGCCACGATCGGCGGCAGGAACCGCTGCTGCTGGGACGGCGACCCGAACGCGATCACCGTCGGCCCCAGCAGCGTCTCGCCGATGTGCCCCAGCCGCCCCGGCCCCCGGGCCCGGGCGTACTCCTCGTGGTAGATGACGTGCCGGCGCAGCGACAGCCCCCGGCCGCCGTGCTCCTTGGGCCAGCCGACGCACGTCCAGCCGTGGGCGCCGAGATGCCGCTCCCACGCCAGCCGCTCGTCGAACAGGGCGTGCTCGTCTCCCGGACCGCCCCGGCCCCGCACGGCGGCGAAGTCACCCCCGAGCCCGTCCTCCAGGAACGTGCGGACCTCGTCCCGGAACGACCGGTCGTCGGCGCTCTCCCGCAGGTCCACGGCCCGGGACTGTATCTGACGCGCCGTCAGAAATCGTCCCCGCCGACCGTCCACATCGACGCCGCGTACCCCTTCTCCAGGTCCCTGTCGATGGCCTCCAGCGGCACGCCGTCGAGCTTGAAGTGCCGCCGCCAGATCTCGGCCGCACTCGGCCGGTCCTCGGGCGCCGGCCACGTCTCGGGCTCCCACAGCCCCGACCGCCGGAACGCCTTGGCGCAGTGCAGGTAGACCTCGTGGACGTCCACGCCGACCGCCACGCTGGGACGCCGGTCGTCGCACGTGCAGGCGTCGAGCACCGCCGGGTCGGTGGTCAGGCAGGCCAGACCGTTGACCCGCAGCGTCTCGGCCATGCCCGGGACCAGGAACAGCAGCCCGACCGCCGGGTTGGTCACGATGTTCTCGAAGCTGTCCAGCCGCCGGTTGCCGGACAGGTCGCCGAACGCCAGCCGGTGCTCGTCGAGCGCGACGCAGAACCCCGGCGGCCCGCCCCGGGGCGAGGCGTCGCCGCCCCGCGGCCCGTTCGTGGCCAGCACCGCGAACGTGGCCAGCGCCAGGAAGTCCCGGGCCCCCTCGTCGATGTGGTCGATCGCCTTCGCCTTCACGTTCGGGTGCGGTTCGGCGTAGTGCCGGCGCAGCCCGGCGACGTCGGTGATGCGCTGGTCGAAGGCCATGCCGAAGCCTAGGCCCGCCCGAAGCGATCGGCGATCGCGTGGAACGCCTCCTTGGGCTCGTCGGTGTACCGGTCGCCGTCCCTCCGCACCGCGACCAGTCCGAAGGAGCCGAGGTCGAGGTCGACGGCGGCGTCGTCCGACCGCGGGTAGGACGGCTCGCTGTACTCGAACACGAACGCCCCGGCCACACCGGCCCGGTCGAAGACGTCGAGCATCTCGCCCAGGTAGCGGGCCTGCCCGGCCTCGTCCCGCTGCAGCCGCCCCCTGATGCGGGGACCCCCGGCCGCCCGCCAGTCCACGACGGCGTCGCCCTCGGCGCCCCGCGACCTCGGCGCCGGCGAACGTCGTGCACCCGAACTCGGTCACCAGCACGGGTGTGCCGGCGTGCCGGCGGACCGTGGCCGCCAGCGCGGCGGCGTGGGTCCGGCGGTTGTGGGCGTCCCGGTAGTGGTTGATGCCGACGGCGTCGAACCGCCGCCAGTCGACGCTCTCCCACGACCCGGACCCGTAGGTCACCTCGCCGCCGAACCGGTCCCGGGCCACGGCCGCCAGCCGGGCCAGCAGGCGGTCGAGCCGGCGGTGCGCCACCGGCAGCAGGACCGGCCACGCCCACCGCAGCCGGCCGGCCCGGCGCTCGAAGCCCGACCCCGGCAGGATCCCCCGGGCGAAGATCGACAGCTCGCAGCCGACGTTGAGCCGCACCGACCCGCCGGCGGCCCGCAACGGCTCGACCGCGCCGGCCACCGCGGCCAGGTGGACGGCGGTCTCGTCGCCGGACGCGTCGGGCAGCCGGGGCTGGACCCACACGTGCAGCCCGGCGGCGAGCGCGACCTCGGTCGCACGGCGCAGGCGGGCCACGTCCGACCCGAACACGGTGACGGCGTTGCAGCGGAGCCCGTCGCGGATGGTCGCGACCTGCGTCCGCAGCACGTCCTGCGACCAGTCGGGCCGGGAGTCGTACCCGGCGACGTAGCGGGTGCCGGTGTCGTAGTCGACGCCCCGGTAGGTGAGGGTCACCGGGCCAGCACCACGCCGGTGACCGCGATCCAGCCCCAGCCGTTGGCGATGCACGCCCGCTGGATCAGCCCCGCGGTGGGGCTGCCGCCCTCGTAGGCGACCGCGAACCAGACGAACAGCGCGATGCAGGCGATCCCCGCCGCCACCGAGACGGCGCCGAGCCACGCCGTGTCCTCGCCGAGGCGCCGGCTCAGCACCAGCGCGGCGGCGGGCAGGGCCGAGAACACGACCAGGCCCGCCCAGTCGTGCAGCGCGCCCTGCCACGTGGCGGCGCCCGGCCGGTCCATGGCGAACAGCCCCGACGCCACCACCGCCACGGCGAAGGCGGCCAGCGCGCCCGCCGCCCAGCCCGGCGCCGGTGGCGCGGTGGACGCCGGCGGCGAACGCACCCATCAGCGCCCCGGTGACGAGGAAGTTCGCGGTCTGGATCCAGCCGCGGGGGCCGAGAGCCAGGGCGCTGACGGGATCACGCGCCGGGTCGTAGCCGGGCCGCAGCGCGCCCTCGGCGAGGAACACGACGACGAACAGCACGGCGCCGGCGGTGCCGGCCAGCAGCAGCGTGCGGGTGAGGGACACGAGGCGATTCTGCGACAACAATGTCGCAAAACGCAAGCAGAATGTCGCACAACGCTACAGTGGCGTCGTGACCGCCGAGCTGACCGCCACCCGCCAGCGCACCCGCCAGGCGATCATCGACGCGGCCGTCGCCGTGCTGGTGCGCAAGCGCGACGCCACGCTGGCCGACATCGCGGCGGCGGCCGGCACCCACCGCAGCACCCTGCACCGCATCTTCGCCGACCGCCGCGAGCTGGTGGACGCCGTGGTCCGCGACTCGCTGGACGCCATCGTGTCCGCCACCGAGGCCGCCGCCGTCGACCAGGGCCCGCCGGTCGAGGCCCTGCGCCGCCTGGCCGCCGGCTACCTGGCCGTCGGCCGGCGCATCCGCTTCCTGTTCGAGGACCCGGCCGTCATGGCCGAGCACCCCGTGGTCGAGGAGGTGCTGAGCGGTCCCGGGCCGTTCGTCGACCTCATCGAGCGCGGCCAGGCCGGCGGCAGCTTCGACCCGGCGCTGCCGCCCGAGTGGGTGGAGCGCACGCTGTGGGCGCTGGTCTACGCCGCCTCCGAGGCGGCCGACGACGGCACCCTGGCGCCCCACGAGGCGCTCCCGACCCTCCTCCGCACGCTGGAGCGGGGCGTAGCCTGCTCCGGGTGACCGACCGCGTCCCCTACCTGACCAGCCGGCTCCAGGGGTTCGGCACGACGATCTTCGCCGAGATGTCGGCGCTCGCCGTCCGCACCGGGGCCGTCAACCTCGGCCAGGGGTTCCCCGACTACGACGGCCCGCCCGAGGTCCTCGACGCCGCCGTGGCCGCCATCCGCGGCGGGCAGAACCAGTACCCGCCCGGCCGGGGCGTCCCCGCCCTGCGGGAGGCCATCGCCCGCCACCAGCACCGGTTCTGGGGCCTCGACCACGACCCCGACACCGAGGTCCTCGTCACGGCGGGCGCCACCGAGGCCATCGCCGCCGCCTGCCTGGCGCTGTGCGAGCCGGGCGACGAGGTCGTCGTCCTGGAGCCGACCTACGACAGCTACCAGGCGTCCATCGCCATGGCCGGCGCCCGCCCCGTCTTCGTGACCCTGGAGCCGCCCGCCTACCGGCTCGACCCCGGGGCGCTGGCCGCGGCGATCACGCCCCGCACCCGCCTGCTGCTGGTCAACTCGCCGCACAACCCCACCGGGACCGTCCTGAACCGGGACGAGCTGGCCGCCGTCGCCGCCACCGCCATCGAGCACGACCTCGTGGTCGTCACGGACGAGGTGTACGAGCACCTGACCTTCGACGGCGTCGACCACGTGCCGCTGGCGACCCTGCCGGGGATGCGCGACCGCACGGTGACCATCTCCTCGGGCGGCAAGACCTTCAACACCACCGGCTGGAAGATCGGCTGGCTGTGCGGCCCGCCCGAGCTGGTCACGGCCGTGACGACGGCCAAGCAGTTCCTCACCTACGTCAACGGCGGCCCGTTCCAGCCGGCGATCGCCGCCGGGCTGGACCTGCCGGACGCCTACTTCCGGGACCTGGCCGCCGGCCTCGCCGCCCAGCGGGACCTGCTGTGCGCGGGCCTGGAGGGCGCCGGGTTCGGCGTGTTCCGCCCGCAGGGCACCTACTTCGTGACCGTCGACATCCGGCCGCTGCGCCCCGACGGCGACGGCATGGCGTTCTGCCGGGAGCTGCCCGAGCGGTGCGGCGTGGTCGCCGTCCCCAACCAGGTGTTCTACGCGGACCCGGCCACCGGCCGGCATCTCGTGCGGTTCAGCTTCGCCAAGCGCCCGCCGGTGCTGGAGGAGGCCGTGGCCCGCCTCGGCAAGCTGGTGGATCAGTGAGCGAGCGCAGCGAGCGAACCATCGACACAGTGCATTGCTCGGCACGCAGTGCCGATCGCTCACTGCGTGCATCCCGAAGGGTGCACCAGTGAGAGTCGCCGTCGTCCAGCACGACATCTGCTGGGAGGACCGCGCCGCCACCTTCGCCCACCTCGCCCCCCGGGTGGCGGCCGCCGCCGGCGCGGGCGCCCGGCTGGTGCTGCTGTCCGAGACGTTCTCGACCGGGTTCTCGATGCGCACCGAGCTGACGGCCGAGCCCGAGGGCGGCCCGTCGTCGCAGTGGCTCACGGCCCGGGCGCAGGAGCACGGCGTGTGGGTCGGGGGATCCGTCCCCGAGGTGGCCGCCGAGGGCGAGCACCCCTACAACACGTTCGTGCTGGCCGGGCCGGACGGCACCCAGCACCGCTACCGCAAGATCCACCGGTTCGGCTACGGCGGCGAGGACCGGAAGTTCTCCGCCGGCAGCGACCACGTGACGGTCACGGTCGAGGGGGTCCGCTGCAGCCTGTTCGTCTGCTACGACCTGCGCTTCGCCGACGAGTGGTGGGCGGTGGCGCCGGACACCGACGCCTACCTGTGCGTGGCCAACTGGCCGTCGGCCCGCCGCCGGCACTGGCAGGCGCTGCTGGCGGCCCGGGCGATCGAGAACCAGGCGTACGTGGTGGCCTGCAACCGGGTGGGCCGGGGCGGCAAGCTCGACTACGCGGGCGACAGCATGGTCGTCGACCCGGTGGGCGAGGTGCTGGCGTCGGCCGCCGGCGACGAGGCGCTGCTCGTGGCCGAGGTCGACCCGGCCCGGGTGGCGCAGGTGCGGGGCGAGTTCCCGTTCCTGGCCGACCGCCGCTGAGCGCCGCCGGCTACTGGTTCGACTTGAGGAAGGCGATGTCGTCCTTGCGGCCCTCGTCGGCCGTCTCGCAGATGACGGGCGCCTTGGCCGTGTTGACCACCGCCACCAGCAGCTCGGGGTCGATCGTGCCGGTGCCGATGTTGGCGTGGCGGTCGCGGCCGGAGCCGTGCTCGTCCTTGGAGTCGTTGCAGTGGACGAGGTCGATGCGCCCGGTGATGCCGAGGATGCGCTCGACCGCGTCGAGCAGCGCCTCGCCCGCGGCCCAGGCGTGGCACGTGTCGAGGCAGAAGCCGATGCCGGTGTCGCCGATCTGCTCCCACAGGCCGGCGATGGTGTCGAAGTGGCGGGCCATGGCGTGGTCGCCGCCGGCGGTGTTCTCCAGGTAGATCGGCACGTCGGTCTCGATGGTGTCGATGCCCTTGCGCCAGCGGGCGAACCCGGCGCCCGGCTCGTCGTCCTGGGTGACGTGGCCGCCGTGGACGATGACGGCCCTGGCCCCGATCTCGGCGGCCGCGTCGCAGGTCTGCTGGAGGATCTTGCGCGACGGGATGCGGATCTTGTTGTTCGGCGACGCCAGGTTGATCAGGTACGGCGCGTGGACGTAGATGGGCAGGCCCGAGGCCCGCAGGGCGTCGGCGTCCTCCCGCGGTGCCGGCTTGCGCCAGCTCTGGGGGTCGCCGAGGAAGATCTGCACCACGTCGGCGTCCTCGGCGGCGGCGGTGCCGAGCGGGTCGGTCGAGTCGATATGCGAGCCGATGAGCACGCCTCCACCCTAGGCCGTCGGCTTGCCCGGCACGACTGATACCCCGCTAGGGTATGTCCGTGCCCGGCTACAGCATGACCAAGGACGACTACCTGAAGCGCCTGCGCCGCATCGAGGGCCAGGTCCGGGGCCTGCAGCGCCTCGTCGACGAGGACACCTACTGCATCGACGTGCTGACGCAGATCTCGGCCGTGACCAGCGCCCTGCAGAGCGTCGCCGTCGGGCTGCTCGACGAGCACCTGCACCACTGCGTGACCGACGCGGTGGCGTCCGGCGCCCCGGACGCGGCCGACAAGGTGAGCGAGGCCACCCGGGCGATCGAGCGGCTCGTCAAGAGCTGATGACCGTCACCGACCTGCCCATCGCGGGCATGACCTGCGGGTCGTGCGCGGCCCGCATCGAGCGGGCGCTCAACGAGCTCGACGGCGTGGACGCCACGGTCAACTACGCGACCGAGCGGGCCCACGTCACCCACGACCCGTCCGTCGTCGACCGGCGGTCCCTCGTCGCCACCGTCGAGGACCTGGGCTTCCGGGTCGAACCCGGTCCGTCGTCTCTCACCGCGGATATCCGCGGTGAGAGACGACAGACCGCCGCCGCCGACCCGCTGCGGGTCCGGCTCGTCGTGGCCGCCGTCCTCGCCGTGCCCGTGCTGGCGCTGTCGATGGTGCCGGCCCTGCAGTTCGACCGCTGGGCGTGGGTGGCGTTCGTGCTGGCCACGCCGGTCGTGACGTGGTGCGCGTGGCCGATCCACCGGGCGGCGTGGGTCAACCTGCGCCACGGCGGCACCACCATGGACACGCTGGTGTCGCTGGGCGTGCTGGCCGCCTACGGGTGGTCGGCCGTGGCCCTGCTTCTGGGGCGACGCCGGCCGGCCGGAGGTGGCGGGCATGGCGGACGGGGCCGGCAGCCAGACGTACCTGGAGGTGGCGGCCGGGGTGACGCTGTTCGTGCTGGCCGGACGGTACGCCGAGGCCCGGGCCCGCCGCCGGGCGGGCGCCGCCATCGAGGCCCTGCTCGACCTCGGGGCCAAGGACGTGGCCGTCCTCGACCCCGCCGGGCGGGAGCGCCGGGTGCCGATCGACGCCCTGGCCGTGGGCGACCGGTTCGTGGTCCGCCCCGGCGAGAAGGTGGCGACCGACGGCGTCGTGGTCGAGGGCAGCGCGGCGGTCGACCGGTCGCTGCTCACCGGCGAGAGCGTCCCCGTCGAGGTCGGTCCGGGCGACGCGGTCGTGGGCGCCACCGTCAACGCCGGCGGGCGCCTCGTGGTCGAGGCCACCGGCGTCGGGGCCGACACGGCCCTGGCCCAGATCGCCCGGCTGGTCGAGCAGGCCCAGACCGGCAAGGCGCCGGTCCAGCGGCTGGCCGACCGCATCTCCGCCTGGTTCGTGCCCGCCGTCATGGTGGCGGCCGCGGTCACGCTGGCCGTGTGGCTGGCGACCGGGCAGGAGGCGGCGGAGGCGTTCGCGGCGGCGGTCGCCGTGCTCATCGTGGCGTGCCCGTGCGCGCTGGGCCTGGCGACGCCGCTGGCCCTGCTGGTGGGCACCGGCCGGGGTGCCCAGCTGGGGCTGCTCATCCGGGGCCCCGAGGTGCTGGAGTCGACCCGGCGGATCGACACGGTCGTGCTGGACAAGACCGGCACCGTGACGTCCGGCTCGATGCGCCTGGTCGACGTGGTCGCCGCCCCGGGCACCGACCGGGCCGAGGCGCTCCGCCTCACCGGCGCGGTCGAGGCCGCGTCCGAGCACCCGGTGGGGCGGGCCATCGCCGCGGGCGCGGCGGCCGCGGTCGGGGGACGACCTGCCGGCGGTCACCGGGTTCCGCAGCCACGCCGGGCGGGGCGTCGAGGGCGAGGTCGAGGGCCGGTGCGTCGTGGCCGGGCGCCCGGCGCTGGTGGGCGGGACGCTGCCGCCCGTGCTGGCGGCGGCGGCCGCCGAGGCCGAGGCCGCCGGGTCCACCGTCGTCGTGGCCGGGTGGGACGGCGCCCCCCGGGCCGTCCTGGTGATCGCCGACCAGGTCAGGCCGACGAGCGCCGAGGCCGTGTCCCGGCTGCGGGCGCTCGGGCTCGAGCCGCTGCTCGTCACCGGCGACAACGCCGCCACCGCCCGCACGGTGGCCGCCGCCGTCGGCATCGACCGGGTCGAGGCGGGCATGCTGCCCGAGGACAAGGTGGCCGTCGTGCGCCGCCTGCAGGACGAGGGCAGGGTCGTGGCCGTGGTCGGCGACGGCGTGAACGACGCCGCCGCGCTGGCGCAGGCCGACCTCGGCCTGGCGCTCGGCACGGGCACCGACGTCGCCATCGAGGCCGGCGACCTGACCCTGGTGGGCGGCGACCTGCGGGCCGCACCCGACGCCATCCGGCTGTCCCGGCGGACGCTCCGCACCATCCACGGCAACCTGTTCTGGGCCTTCGCCTACAACGTGGCCGCCATCCCGGTGGCGGCGGCCGGCCTGCTCCAGCCCATGCTGGCCGGGGCGGCGATGGCGGTGTCCAGCCTGTTCGTCGTGACCAACAGCCTGCGGCTGCGCCGGTTCCGCTGATGGCCGCCGAGCGCGAGGAGGTCGAGGTCCGGTCGCGGGCCGAGTGGCGCCGCTGGCTCGACGCCCACCACGACCGGTCGCCCGGCGTGTGGCTGGTCATGTACAAGAAGGGCCGGGGGCCGCACGTGTCGTGGGACGAGGTCGTCGACGAGGCCCTCTGCTACGGCTGGATCGACAGCACCGGGCGCAGGATCGACGACGACCGGTGGGCCATCCACGTCCGGCCCCGCAAGCCGGCGAGCGCGTGGTCGCGGGTCAACAAGGACCGGATCGACCGCCTGACGGCCGAGGGCAGGATGGCGCCGGCCGGCCTCGCCGCGGTGGCGGCGGCGCAGGCGTCCGGGACGTGGACCGCGCTCGACGAGGTCGAGGCCGGCGTCGTGCCCGACGACCTGCAGGCCGCGCTCGACGCCTCGCCGGCGGCCCGGGCGACATGGGACGGCTACCCGCCCTCGACCCGCAAGCTGGCCCTGACCTGGATCTCGACCGCCAAGCGCCCGGACACGCGGGCCCGCCGGGTGGCCGAGACGGTGACGGCCGCGGCCGAGGGCCGCCGGGCCCGGTAGCCGCCCCGGGCTACCGGGTCGCCGGGGCCTGTGGCG